>NZ_JADMKC010000047.1 GCF_018780105.1 Thiobacillus sp. | reverse complement strand
GCGCACGGCGGCTTTCTGATGCTGCATCTGCACGACGTGCTGGCCGATCCGCTGGTGTGGGAAAAACTGCGGCGCTTCCTGCGCAGCGGCCGCTTGCAGATCGAGGAACCGGGCGTGTCGTTTTCGCCGATCGCGGCGGTGTCGCTGGTGCCGGAAGCGATCGATATCGAGGTCAAACTGGTGATGATCGGTTCGCGCGAACAGTATTACGAACTGCAGGAGGCGGCGCCGGAAATTTCCCGGCACTTCCGCGCCAAGGTAGATTTTGCCGAGAGCTTCGCGGCGAGTGCCGACAGCCATCGCGCCTCGTCGATTTTTGTCGCGCACGCCTGCCGTGAGCATGGCCTGCCGCATTTTTCCGCAGCGGCGGTGGCGCGTCTGCTTGAGGAATCGCACCGCGAGGCGGGCGACCAGACGCGCGAAAGCGCGATCTTTGCGCGCACCGAGGCGTGGGTGATGGAAAGCGCAGCCGTCTGCCGCGCGCGCGGACCGGGCCGGGTCAGCGCGGCCGATGTCGAGGCGGCGCTGGCGGCCCACACGGCGCGGCACGATTACCCGGAGCAGCGGCTGCGCGAAGAAATCGCGAATGGCGATGTGCTGATCGAACTGCGCGGCGAGCGGGTAGGGCAGATCAACGGGCTCACCCAGATCGATCTGGGCGATTACCGCTTCGGCCTGCCGGTGCGGCTGTCCGCCCACACCTACGCGGGCGAGGACGGCCTGCTCAACATCGAGCGCGAAGTGGAGTTGTCCGGCCCGATCCACGACAAGGGCGTGTTCATCCTGCAGAACTATCTGGCGGCGCTGTTCGCGCATCTGGCGCCGCTCTCGCTCAATGCCTCGATCGTGTTCGAGCAGCAATACCATGGCGTGGAAGGCGACTCGGCCTCGTGCGCCGAACTCTATGCCTTGCTGTCGGCGCTGTCGGGGCTGCCGCTCAAGCAGGGCATCGCCGTCACCGGCGCGGTCAACCAGCACGGCGAGGTGCTGCCGGTGGGCGGCATCAACGAAAAAATCGAAGGCTGGTTTCGCGTGTGCGAGGCCGCCGGCCTCGATGGCAGCCAGGGGGTGCTGATCCCGCAGCGCAACCGGCGTCATCTGATGCTGGCACAGCCGCTGCTGGATGCGGTTGCACAGGGGCGCTTCCACATCCATACCGCCGCCCACGTGAGCGAAGGCATCGAGTTGCTGACCGGTCTGGCAGCGGGCGAGCCTGGCGTGGCGGGGCACTACCCCCATCACAGCGTGCTGGGACACGCGCAGGAGGCCCTGCAGGCGTTTCGCCGCGCCTGCCAGCAGCAGGAACACCCGCGGCCGCCGCGCCGGCATTTTCGCAACGGCGAGGCGCCCCGGAAACGCTAGCAGAGCGGAGTGGCTGAACTATATTTAAAGCCGTTCAACGCAAGGAGACGATCATGAATCCACTGCATCGTATGGAACGTTTTCTCGACCAGCACATGATTCCGTTTGATTTGGTCGCGCATCCGCACACCCACACCAGCGCCGAAACCGCACGCGCAACCGGCGTGCCTCCCAGCCGGGTGGCCAAGGGCGTGTTGCTCGATGGCGTCGGCTGCCAGATGGTGGCGATGATTCCCGCCGACCAGGAAGTCCACCTGGGCAAGCTGGGGCTGGATCACGGCGTGGAATTCAGCCTGGCCGACGAGGCCAGCGTGAGCAAGCTGTTCTGGGAATGCGAACCCGGCGTGGTGCCGGGCTTGCCGAATGCGTGGGGGGTGGAGATGGTGTGGGACGACGCGCTGATGACGCAGCCCGATATTTATCTCGAAGCCGGCGACCACGAGCGCTTGCTGCACATCGAAACCCGCTACCTGCGCGAAGCCTTTGGCGACGCACCGCATTGCAGTTTCAGCCATGCGCGCATGCGTTGAAGGCCGTGAGGACGGGGCAGGGTGTTTTAAGCGCGGGTGATTTGCATTAGGCTTGGCCGTCCGGTGCGTCGCGGTGTCCGATCGCGAGCGTGCTGAACGATCATGGGTCTAATCGGTCACTCAGCTGTGAATTCAACTTCGTCTGATTCCTCATCCAATCCGCATCGCACAATGGGGCGTGGCATGGCGTGGCTCGCCAGTCTGGCGTTGCTGGGCGTGCTGTACCTGTTTTTCGACGGCAGCCTGCAGGCGCGCAACAACCCCAATCGGGCGTTGCAGATTGCCCCCGGCGCCGAGCTGGTGCTGCAGCGCAGCCGCGATGGCCACTATGTTTTTCCCGGCGAAATAAACGGCCGGCCGGTCAGCTTCCTGCTGGATACTGGCGCAACCCTGGTGTCCGTTCCCGCACACTTGGCAGCAGGACTTGGGTTGGTAGCGGGGGCGCCGCAGCAGTCGGTGACGGCGAATGGAACGGTGCTGACGCGTGCCACGCAAATCGGTGTGCTGGCCTTCGGGCCGTTCAAACTGAGCGATGTGCGCGCCAGCATCAACCCCGGCATGCGGGACGATCAGATTTTGCTGGGCATGAGTGTTTTGAAACAACTGGAGTTCACCCAGCGAGGAGATACGCTGGTGCTGCGCCCCATGGGCAATGAAAAAGAGTTTTGACATCGCGGTTTTTTGTGATATTTATACGGCGTCAATTGGATTCAAGCTTTAAATTGCGGTACCTCTGGTAAGCGTTTTCCTTGAAATTCG
>NZ_JADMKC010000034.1 GCF_018780105.1 Thiobacillus sp. | reverse complement strand
CCGACGATAGATTGTCCGATGCGCTGCGCACTTCGCTGATGATCTGTGACAGCTTACCAACCATCGCCTGCATGGCTTCCAGCAACTGCCCGGTCTCGTCCCTACCCTTGACCTCGATACGCACGTTGAGATCGCCCTCGGCCAGTTTGTTGGCCACGCCCAGGGCTTCGTTCACTGGGCGGGTGATGCTGCGGGTGACCCAGAATCCGATCAGCGCGGCCATGGCCAGCGCCGCGGCCGCGATGGTGAAAATCAGCGTGCGGGCGGCGTGGTACAGATCGGTGGCGTCCTGGCCGGCCTGCTCCATCAACTCGCCCTGATACTTGATCAGGCCAGCCACCGCCTCGAGGTAGGCACCCTGCAGGGCACGGACCTCGCTCACCAGATAGGTCTTGGCTTCGGCCTGCTTGCCCTCCCCGACCAGCTTGAGGAAGCTGTCCTGGGCCGCCACGTACTTGACGCGCGCCTCCTTCACGGTGGCCAGCTGCTTCTTGCCCTCTTCGCTCGATATGGTCGCCTCCAGTTTGTCCAGGCGCTCCTTGATGAGCTTGCGGGAAGCATCAATGCGCCCCAGTTCCTTCTGGATCGCGGCACCGTCGTCCAGGATCAGCGTATTGCGCATGGCGCGGGCGATGACGTTGATGTTGTCGATCACGTCGTTGGCGAGGACGGTCTTGGGATAACGGTCATGCACCATCAGCGCGACGCCCTCGTTGAGGCTCGCCATGCGGGTGACCCCGATGAAGGCGATCATGGCCATGAGCGCGACCACCAGGCCGAAGCCGAGAGCCAGTCGCATACCAATTTTCATATTGCTGAACATGCTTCTCTCCTAATTGAATTGCCGAAAACAAACCGTGAAAAATCAGGCCGTCACGCCCGCCGAGCCGGCCCGCGCCGCCTCATCCTGCAAAGCCGGGACATCGAGCACCAGTGCCACTTCGCCCGAGCCCAGGATGGTGGAACCGGAGATGCCGCGGATCCGCTCGAACAAGGTGCCCAAGGGCTTGATGACCGCCTGAAATTCGCCCTTCAGCTCGTCCACCACCAGGCCGGCCTTGCGCCCGGCAGAGGTCACCACCACGACGTTCTCGCGGCGGCCTGAACGGCCTTTCAGCTTGAAGTGATCCTTCACGCGCAGAAGGGGCAGAACCTCGCCGCGCAGGTTGAGATAGTCGCAACCCTCATTGCGGTTGGCACAGGCGCTCAGCTCCACGCACTCCAGCACCATGTCGAGGGGCACCACGTAGTGGCTCTCGGCCACCCCCATGAGAAAGCCGTCGATGATGGCGAGCGTGAGGGGCAGGCGGATGCGGAAGGTGGAGCCCACGCCCTCGCGGCTTTCGATCTCCACCGTGCCGCGCAGGGCCTCGATGTTGCGGCGCACCACGTCCATGCCGACGCCGCGGCCGGACAGGTTGCTCACCTGCTCGGCGGTGGAAAAGCCGGGTTCGAAGATCAGGTTCCACACATCGCGGTCGGCCAGGTTGTCGCCCGCCTGAATCAGCCCCTTGTCCCGCGCCTTGGCCAGGATGCGCTCGCGATTGAGGCCGCCGCCGTCATCCACCACTTCGATGACAATGCCGCCGGACTCGTGATAGGCGTTGAGCTGCAGCGTGCCTTTTGCCGGCTTGCCGCGGGACAGCCGCACGTCGGCGGATTCGATGCCGTGATCCATGGCGTTGCGCACCAAATGGGTGAGCGGGTCGCCGATCTTGTCCACCACGGTCTTGTCCAGTTCGGTTTCCGCACCGCCGATCGACAGCTCGATGTCCTTGCCGATTTCCTTGGAGACGTCGCGCACCACGCGGCGGAAGCGGTTGAAGGTTTCGCCGATTTCCACCATGCGCAAACGCATGGCGCCGTCGCGGATGTCCTCGACCAGACGGGCCATGCCCGAGACCGATTCCATCATCGCGCCATCCTTGTTGCGCGCAGCCATCAGCCCGACGCCGGCGCCGGCGATGACCAGCTCGCCCACCAGGTTGATGAGGCTGTCGAGCTTGTCGGCGTGGACCCGGATGAAGCGGGCCTCCTGGCTCTGGCGATGGCGCACTTCCTTTTGCCTGGAGAGCGCCGCGTCCACCAGTTCCGGCTGGACGATCTGGCGTTCCACCATGATCTCGCCCAGCGGCTGGAGCGTTTCCTGGCGTGCGCTCTCGCATTCCTGCAAGGCTAGGGACTCGTCCAGCTCGCGCTGGGTCACCGCACCACAGGCCACCAGCATCTCGCCCAGGCGAGCGTTGTTCTCCGGCAGCGCCTCGATCAGGTTAATGTAGTCCGCCAGGCGGCTGCCGGGCGGCAAGATGTGCAGCTGGCAGTCGTCGCGCACGAACTCGAACACGCTTTCGATGCGCGCCTTGTCGGCCCCGCTGCGGAGCCGTATCTCGAAACCCAGGTAGCAGCATTCCGGATCCATCCCGGCCGCGTCCGGCAGGGCGTCGTCCAGCGTGGAGAGATGGACGATCTCGCCGAGGGTGCCGAGATAGCGGATGAAGGACAGCGGGTCCATGCCGTTCTTCAGCACGTCCTGGCCAAACCGCAGCGAGAGGTGCCAGGTATCGCCGGCCACCTGACCGCCGCCCACGCTTTGCAGCGGCGCTTCCGTCTCGGTGGGCAGCGTGGCTGCCGATTGCCCCATGTACTGACTCAGCCGGGAGGCCAGCACCTCGCCCTGCTGGCGTGTATCCGCGTCCATCTCCACGCCGTCGGCGGTGGTGTCCAGCAGCCGTTCGATATGGTCGCGGCAGCCGAGGAACAGGCCGATCAATTCCTCGTTCAGGGCCTGCTCATTGTTGCGCACCCGGTCGAGCACGTTCTCGGCCTTGTGGGTGAAGGCGACGATGTCGTCCAGGCCGAACAGGCCCGACGAGCCCTTGATGGTGTGCGCGGCACGGAACACCGCATTGACCGCTTCCGCGTCGTCGGGGGTGTTTTCCAGCCGCAGCAGCGCCTCCTCCATGTCCTGGAGCAGGCCGCGGCTTTCTGCGAAGAAGGTTTGCAGGGCATCGCCCAGATCCAGGTTCATGCCGCAGCCCTCCGGGTTTCGCTACCGTCTGCCGGCAGCAGTTGCGGATCGCCGAACCAGTTGCCCAGGTTCAGCAATTCGAACACCTCCAGCACGGCCGGGCTGTGTCCGGCCAGCTTCAATGCCTTGCCGGCCGCAGCAGCTTCGCGCTTCATCAGCATGAGCAGCTGCACGCCGCTGGTATCCATCTCGCTGATCCCGGCGAGGTCGATCTCGATTTCATCGCTCTGGTCCAGTGCCTGCAGCAGGGCCGGCTTGAGTTCGGCCGCGCTGTAGATGGTCATTTCGCCTACCGGATATAAGCGCAGGCAGGCATCGTGTCGTTCGCTGCGGATGTCCATGGCGTCTGCCCTCACGGCATGATCAGTTTGGATACGGCATCCAGCATCTGGGCCGGCTGGAACGGCTTGACCACCCAAGCCTTGGCGCCGGCCAGCTGGCCGTCGCGCTTCTTGGCCTCGCTGCCTTCGGTGGTCAGCATGATCACGGGGGTGAACTTGTAGGCCGGCTTGGCCTTCATTTCCTTGACGAAGGAAATGCCGTCCATGTTCGGCATGTTGACGTCGCTGATGACCAGATGCAGCTTGCGCCCATCCAGCTTGCTCAGCGCGTCCTTGCCGTCCACCGCATCGACAACGTCGTAGCCGGCCCCTTTCAGGGTCAGCCCCACGACCTGGCGGATGGATGCCGAGTCGTCAACGATCAGAATGGTCTTGGCCATGATTTTTCCTAAAAGAAAGTAATTTCGGTTGCTTTGCCGGGCGCGTTGCTTTGCGTGCCCTGGTGGTTGTCCAGCTGTTCAAGCGTGGTGTAGGTGCTGGAGAGGTCTTCAAGCCAGGCCGTCACGTCGATCGGTGCCGGCGGCTCGCCGCGCTCGCCGCGTTCCCGGTTGTCGTGGAGTACGCCTTGCAGGCGGGCCATGTCGTCCTTGGTCTGGTTCAGGATCTGGCTGACCCGGTCCTGGAACTGCAGGGAGACGATGACGCCGGACACCGTTTCCTGCACCGCCTGACCCTCGATCTGGAACTGGGTCGCCGCCTGGGTCAGCTGCTCCACCGCGCCGCGGAACACGTTGAGCACGCCTTCGATCAGCTGCTCGGAATCCTGCATGGCACGGGCATCCTGCTCGGCATAGCGCTCGGCAATCTGCACTGCGCCCTGGATCGCCTCGTTCACGCTTTCGACCCGCGAGGTGATCTGCTTGCCGGTATCGCCCGACTGCGTGGCGAGCTTACGCACCTCGTCGGCAATCACCGCGAAACCGCGGCCGGCCTCGCCGGCCCATGCAGCCTCGATGGCGGCGTTGAGCGAAACCAGTTTGGTCTGATTGGCAAGCTCTGAAACCGAACCTGCCATGGCCTTGAGTTCACCAGAGAACCGGGCCACGTCTCGGATACGGTGAAGCATCTCTTGCTTGGCCTGGAGGCCGGCGCGCAGGGTCGAAAGCATGACTGACAGGTCGTTCTGTCCCTTTTCCAGCATGAGCGTGACGTCTGCGCTGCCAGACAGGCTGTCGGTACTGCCGCGGTACAGTCCCAGTGCCGCATCTAGGCGCTGATGAATGTCGCCGAAGCAGGTGGCCAGATCGACCAGGGAGGTTTCGGTCTGGCTACGGGCGGTTTCAATCTGGCGGTTCCATATCGGCAACACCTCACCGCACAATGCTTCCAGACTGTCGGCGCCGGGCGTTAGCGGCAACTGCTTCGAACGGGCCTCCCCTGCTTCACCCCTGGCGATCGCCAGTGCACGGCGGACCCTGCTGGCAAGAAAACCGCCGGCGAGCATACCCGCCAGACCAGCCCCCGCGGCCCAGAGCGCGCTGACCGACGCACTGGCGAACGCAGCGGCGGCGCCCAGCAAGCCGACTCCGGTGCAAATCGCCCACACCAGCCCGGCGACGCGGCGATCGTGTAACTCGGCCGCATTCATCGCCCGCTCCCTGATCCGGAATCGGAGTTCGTACCCAGCAATTGCTCAACCAGCGCTTCGAATTCCAGGGACTTGTCATAGAATCCGTCTGCCCCGGCGCGGCGGGCCATGTCCCGGAACTCGATCTGGTTTGTGAACATGTACACGCGCGTGTTCGGCGAGTCCTGCTTGATCCGGACCAGCGCATCCAGGCCACTTCCATCGGGCAGGCGCACGTCCAGCACGACAGCATCTGGACACAGCTGGCGGCCTTTTTCCACGGCTTCATGCAGCGAACGCGCAATGGAAAGCGCGGTGAGGTGTTCCACCCCGCCCAGCATCTCCAACAGACGACCGTATACGGCCGAAGAATCATCCACAATCAGCAATTTCACCGTAGCTACCCACGCACAGACATAGTGGAGGTATCGGCGCGGCGATCAGGAATCCGTATCGGTGGAAGTCGTTTCCGGGCTGTCAGGGGAATACGAATCGCGTGTAGGAATATTCCTACACGGGCTGGGCGATTCAGTGAAACGCAGGCGTCCTGGCCTCAGACCAGATCGTGGTTCAGTGCGTAGCGCACCAGATCGCTGAGATTATTCACGCCGAGTTTTCTCATCAGGCGCGCTTTATGGGTACTGACGGTTTTGGCGGACAGGTGAAGCGCTTCGCCTATCTCTGTCACGCCCCGCCCCTGGACGAGCATCAGGAAGACCTGATGCTCGCGATCGGACAACGCGGTGTGCAGCGCGGCCGACTCCCTGGGAGAAGGCTGAAACAACAGGCGTTCGGCGACGGCCGGCTCGATATAGTGGGCGCCGCTGGCGACCTGACGGATGGCGTGAATCAGGGTTTCAGGTTCGCTGTCCTTGGTGAGGTAGCCCGCCGCACCGGCCTTGATGGCCCGCCCGGCAATCTGGCTCTCTCCATGCATCGAGAGCACCAGAATAGGCAGGCGCGGCGCCTCCTCGCGAATCCGCTTGATTAGCTCCACCCCGCTCGGACCAGGCATGTTCATGTCCAGCAGCAGCAGACTGGGAGAGGCGGCGCGGACCTGTTCGATTACTTCCCAGCCGTTCTTGGCCTCGCCGACCACTTCGAGCTCCGGCATCAATGCCAGCACCTGGCGCAGTCCCTGTCGGACGATGGCATGGTCATCGCCGATGAGGATGCGAATCATCAGGCCCCCTCCCGGACGCACGGGATTCGAATGCGCACGGTGGTTCCGGCACCCGGCCTGGAATCGACTCGGGATTCTCCGCCGAACTGGAGCGCACGCTCGCGCATACCCATCAAGCCGAACGTCTTGCGGCTTCGCACTTCCGCGTGGTCAAAGCCGACGCCATCGTCGCGGATATCCATTTCCAGGATGCCGTTGATCCACTCGATGCGCACGTTCACCTCCAAGGCGTTGGCGTAACGCGTGATGTTGGTAAGGGATTCCTGCAGGATGCGGAATGCGGCGGTGCCGCACTCTTCATCCAGATCTAGATGTTCTTCTGGCGCATGCAGATGGCAACGGATCTGGGTGCGCTCCTCAAATCCGGAAAGCAGCCACTCCGCCGCCGACACCAGCCCCATGTCCAGCGCCCCGGGACGCAATGAAGTGGCCAGATTACGGACCACCCCGATCGTGGTATCGATGGTTTTTTTCATGCCGGCAACCTGGCGCGCCAGATCGGGATTGTCCGCGCCAAAGCGGATGTTGAGCATGGCCGCATCCATCCGCAGAGCGGTAAGGTGTTGTCCAAGTTCGTCATGAATTTCCCGGGCGATGCGGGTTCGCTCCCCCTCCCGGACTTTTTCATGGTGCGCAGCAAGTTCGCGCAGGCTTTGCCGGGACCGCAGCAGCTCATCCTCATGCCGCTTGAGTTCGGTGATGTCCTGAATTGTGCCTACGCCACGCAATACTTCGCCCTCGGCAGAATACTCCAGCTCCGCACGCTCCCGCACCCACTTCACCTTGCCGTCGGCGATGATGCGATGCTGGATATCGTAGGCAGCCCCCGCCACGGCGGCACGCCAGGCATGATTCACAAAGTCGCGATCGTCAGGATGGACGCAGTTCAGGAAACGCTCGTAGTTGAGCGGCGTCCCCGGAGGCATCCCAAAGATGCGATAGCCCTCTGCCGACCATTCCAGCACATCGTTGGGGATGTCCAGGCGCCAGCTCCCGAGCTTGCCCTGGGCCTGGGCCTGGGCCAGATGCGCCTCGCTCTCGCGCAGCGTGTCTTCGATCTGGCGGCGCGCCGTGATGTCCTGCACGTTGACGACCCGATACAGGACTTCGCCCGCCTCATCTTTGACTGCAGTGGCATCGATCTGGACCGGAAAGCGGCTGCCATCCTTGCGCACGTGCCACGATTCCCATATGTGGTGACCGGTCTCGTGGATCAACTGGATTTTGCGGGGAAGATCCGCCCTGCACTCCTCCGCAAAGAATTCGGCAACCGACCAGCCGGCAAGCTCATCCACCCGGTAGCCGTGCATCCGCGCGAACGCGGGATTGATGAGTTCGATCTGCCCTGCCGCGACGTTGAAGACGATCACGCCCCATTCGGCATGATCGAAAATATGCTGCCACCGGGCGAGAATGGTCTCGTTCCGCTTGCGCTCCGTGTTGTCACTGAAAACCACCACCGCACCGGTGATCAGCCCCGCTTCCAGAATCGGGGCGCTGATGTACTGCACGTTGAGGGGACGCCCGTCCTTTCGCCAGAAAATCGCGTCATCGCAGAGATGCAGCGCGCCATCATGGCACGTTGCAAGGATTGAACATTCCTCGACGGGCACTAAACAGCCTGTGCAGTGGCGGCGATGGGTGATGTGATGAACGAGATCGTGGCCCATGTCCTCATTGGAGTAGCCAAGCATCCGTTCGGCCGCGGCATTGACGAAAGTCATCCGGCCCTGGTTGTCCAGCCCATAGATACCTTCGCCCGCGTGTTGCAGGATCAGTTCATTCTTGCGCAGGGCCTC
The DNA here is from genome assembly GCF_018780105.1 of Thiobacillus sp. GTDB lineage: Bacteria > Pseudomonadota > Gammaproteobacteria > Burkholderiales > Thiobacillaceae > Thiobacillus. The sequence continues at coordinate 14,206 of NZ_JADMKC010000034.1, read as the reverse complement.
GGTCAGAATGGTTTGGGATTCCCTGAGTTTCTGAGCGAAAGGCCGGATATAACGGTACAAAAGCAGGGCACCGAACATGGCCAGAAGCACGTGTGGCACATTGCCTGACCACAAGCCCGCTGGCCTGAGCATGCCCGGCGCATCATTCTCTGCAACAAATCTATCGATCAACTGGTCGAGCACCAGCAAGACCAGCATGATCAAAAACGTGATGGCCAGGATGTGGCGATCCGGGTAACGTTTGGAATAAAGAAGATTCACTTGATAAAGGCTTGGCGACAAAAGAGCAGCAGTCAGTATAAAACCATCATAAATCCATGGGTTTTCTAAATAAGCGATATTCACTGAAATGTGGACTGGCTTGGTGGAGACCCAGCAGCGTCAGCGACCCGTTCGGAATCCGGGGTCAAGGTTTTCTCGGTCCTGCTGACAGAGGGCCGCTCCCCGCCACTGAACAGATGTTCGACAAGCAAGCCATGGCTGACTGCTCTGGCTCGGTAGCACGCATTCGCGGAAATCTGAGGCGGACACTCGGCTTCATTGGTCATCGATCGGTTGAATCCGCATCGGATAGCAGACAACCTGCCAACTCCACCCCACTCAGCTTGGCGAATGCCCCATTGAAAATGGGGATGGTGTGCACAGAACCAGCTGTGCCAAACTACCCGCAACGCATCACGCATCCATGCCCATGACCGACCTCCCCCGCTGCGCCTGGTGCAGCCCCGACCCGCTCTACCGCGCCTACCACGACAAGGAATGGGGCGTGCCCCTGCACGATGAACGCGCGCTGTTCGAACTGCTGATTCTGGAAGGCGCGCAGGCGGGGCTGTCGTGGTTCACGATCCTGAAAAAACGCGAGAACTACCGGCGCGCGTTCGATGATTTCAACGCGGAACGCATCGCGCGCTATGGCGAGGCCGATGTGGCGCGACTGATGGCGGACGCAGGCATCGTGCGCAACCGGCTGAAGATCGAATCGACGATCACCAACGCGCGCGCGACGCTTGCGCTGCGCGAAGCCGGCGGCGGGCTCGACGCTTATTTCTGGAATTTCGTGGACGGGCGACCCCTCGTCAATGCGCCGGAGGACCTGAGTCAGGTGCCGGCGAGTACGCCGCTGTCGAACGCGGTCAGCAAGGATCTGAAAAAGCGCGGCTTCAAGTTCGTGGGCTCGACCATCGTGTATGCGCACATGCAGGCGATGGGGCTGGTGAACGATCACACGACGGATTGCTTCCGCTATGGCGAGCTGGCGGGTGAACGTGCCGGCGCCTCGCGATCGCACAGGACGACCCGGACATGAAGGCCGGGAACTTCGAGCTGCCCCGCTACCTCGACCGCATCGCCTATCGCGACGAGGCGCGGCCCGATCTCGCCAGCGTGACCGGAATCATGCGCCAGCACCTGCGCGCCGTGCCGTTCGAGAATCTCGACGTGCAGGCCGGCAAGATCGTCTCGCTCGTTCCCGAGGACATCGTGGAGAAGATCGTCCACCGTCGGCGCGGCGGCTACTGCTACGAGGTCAACGGTCTCCTGGCTATGGCGCTGGCCGCGCTCGGCGTCGAATACCGCTTCGTCGGCTGCCGGCCGATGACCTATTCCGCCCGCCGGCCGCGCACCCACATGGCGATCCTGGCCAGGCTCGACGGCGAGGAATGGCTATGCGACGTCGGTTTCGGCAGCTACGGCCTGCGCGCGCCGATCCGTCTCAACGGTACCGGCGCGGTCGAACAGGACGACGACGTGTTCGAACTGCTGTCGCAGGATGGCCGCGAATACGTTTTGCGCGCCCGGGTCGAGGGCGACTGGGCCAACCAGTATTGTTTCGATCTGGCGCACCACGAGTGGGTGGATTTCATGCCGGCCAACTGGCTCAACTCGACCCATCCGGAAACCCTCTTCACCCGACACCGCATCGTCATGCGGCAGACGCCGGAGGGGCGCGTGATCCTGTTCGACAACCGCCTGAAGACGATTGCGCACGGCACGACCACGACGCGTCACGTGACCGAGGACGAACTGCCGGCCCTGCTGGCGGAAACCTTCGGACTGGAGCCGACTGCATGAGGTGCACGCAGTTCGCTGCGCCTGTCTGCGAACCTCTAGTGTCGTGAATCATAAAATCGAAACATAAAACGGCATCTTTTACCCGACAGCCTGTCGGCTTGGGCACAGGTTCCGCATGGCGGCGTTGCTCGTCGTTGCCATAGAGCCAGCTATGTCGCCTCCTCGCGCCTCTTGTGCCCAGGCCGGCAGGCCGTCGGGTATGCCACGCGAAAAAATCCATCCGTTTTATTGTGTTCCGCTATTTATGATTCACGACACTAGTCGCCTGAGGCCAATTCGCCGAGTTTTGCCACGGTGTTCCAGTTACGGCTGGTCATCGGCACGCCAAGCAGGCGTTCCATGCCGGCAGCCAGTTTCGATCTACCGATGCCCTCCGGCGCGTGCAGGTAGCACAGATCGCGCTTCAGCTCGAAACGTTCGCCAGGGCCACGGAGTTTTTCCAGGCCATCGAGATTGGGACAGGGCGGAACGGCCGCAAGAAAATTCACGTACAGGGTGTTGGGTGCGGCCTGCGCCTCGGGATAGGGATTGTCGCGGATTGCCCGGTCCAGCGTCGGCGTGTCGAGCAGCCGCACCCAGGGCGCAAAGCCGTGGCTTGCTTCGATGGCAGCGCTGATCCGTTTCGACAACTGTTCAGTGTCGGCAGGTTTGCCCCGGAACACGACGTTACCGCTCTGGATGTAGGTCTTCACGTTCTGCAGGCCGAGCCCGTCCAGCAGCGCCGCCAGGTCTTTCATCGGGAGCCTGTTTTTCCCGCCAACGTTGATGCCGCGAAAGAGCGCGATATAGGTCTTCATCGCAATGACCTTGGCGGACCTGCCAACACGAAAGCGCGGCGCTACTCGACCGCTTCGCCGCCAAAGCGGGCCTGTGCGAGCTCGGCGGCGCGCACCACGGCGCGGGCCTTGTTGAGCGTTTCCATCCATTCGCTCGCCGGCACCGAGTCGGCGACGATGCCGGCGCCGGCCTGGGCGTAGAGCATGCCGTCCTTGATCACGGCGGTGCGGATGGCGATCGCCAGGTCCATGTCGCCGTTGAAACCGAGATAGCCGACCGCTCCGGCGTAGATGCCGCGCTTGCTCGGTTCGAGTTCGTCGATGATTTCCATCGCCCGCACTTTGGGTGCGCCGGAGACGGTGCCGGCGGGGAAGCTGGCGCGCAGCACGTCGAGCGCCGTCAAGCCGGGTTTCAGTTTACCTTCGACGTTGGAGACGATGTGCATGACGTGCGAATAGCGCTCGATCTGCATGTGCTCGGTGACCTTGACGCTGCCGGTGACGGCGACGCGGCCGGTGTCGTTACGCCCGAGATCGAGCAGTTGCAAATGCTCGGCACATTCTTTCGGGTCGGCCAGCAGCTCCTCGGCAAGACGCTGGTCGTCTTCGCGCGTGAGCCCGCGCGGCCGGGTGCCGGCAATCGGCCGCAGGGTGACGTCGTCGCCTTCGAGCCGTACCAGAATCTCGGGCGACGAACCGACGACGTGGAAGCCGCCGAAGTCGTAATAGAACATGTAGGGCGACGGATTGAGGCTGCGCAGCGCGCGGTACAGCGACAGCGGCGAGGCGGCGAACGGCCGCGCCATGCGCTGACTGAGCACCACCTGCATGATGTCGCCGGCAGCGATATAGTCCTTGGCCTTTTGCACCGCCTGCTTGAACTCGGCCTCGCCGAACTCGGACACCGGGTCGGCGGCGTCCACGGGCGGCTCGGGCGGCAGGGTCACCGGCTGGTCCAGCTGCGCGGCCAGCTCGCCTAGCCGCAAACAAGCGCTGGCATAAGCGTTGGCCTGCATGGGGTCGGCGTGGGTGATGAGATAAAGCTTGCCGGCGAGGTTGTCGAACACCGCCAGTTCCTCGGTCAGCATCAGCAGGATGTCCGGCGTGTGCAGCACGTCGTCCTTGCGCGGCCGGTTTGGATTGAAGTCCGGCGCAAGCCGCTTTTCGATGTAGCGAATGGTGTCGTAGCCGAAGTAACCGGCGAGGCCGCCGGTGAAGCGCGGCAGCCCGGCCACCGGCGCGGCCTTGAAGCGCGCCTGGTAGGCGGCGACGAAGGCGAGCGGGTCGTCGAGGCTGTGTTCCTCGACAACCTTGCCGTCGGTTTCCACAGTCAGCAGATGCGCGCGCACGCGGATCACGGTGCGCGCGGGCAGGCCGATGAACGAGTAGCGGCCGAAGCGCTCGCCGCCCACTACCGATTCAAGCAGGTAGGTGTAGGGCGCGTTGGCCAGCTTGAGGTAGACGGAGAGCGGCGTCTCCAGATCGCCGGGCAGTTCGCGCACCAGCGGGATGCGGTTGTAGCCCTGGCGGGCGAGGTCGAAGAATTCTTGTTCTTTCATGGTAGGGGCAGGGGTCAGGGGTCTGGATTCAGGGGTCAGGGGGCTCGCTGCGCGTCTTGTTCAAGACAAGCGCCGCCATCGGCGGCACGTCCCCTGAATCCTGATTCCTGAATCCTGGCCCCTGAAACTCATGCCTTCACCAGCATTTTCGCCGCTTCGGCCAGACTGGGCACCACCGCATCCAGATCCAGTTCGGCGACCGGGCGACCGCGGTTGTAGCCGTAGGGCACGCAGAACACGGGGCAACCCGCTGCGCGCGCGGCCTGGGTGTCGTTGAGCGAATCGCCGATCAGCAGCAGCTCGGCCGGCTTGACCTTGAACACCTCGCAGGCATGCAGCAGCGGCAAGGGATCGGGCTTGCGCTTGGGCAGCGAATCGCCCGACAGGATCAGCTCGAAATAGCCGAACAGGCCGGTGTCTTTCAGCAGCGGCACGGTGAACTGCTCGGCCTTGTTGGTAATGCACGCGATGTGCACACCCATCGCCTTGAACGCATCGAGTCCGGCGACCACGCCGTCGAACGGGCGCGAGTACAGCGAAACGTGTTCGCCGTAATGCTTCTGGTAAGCCGCGATCGCGCGCGCGAACAGTTCGGCATCCGGCTCGGCATCCATCTCGCCGGTGAGCACGCGCTTGACCAGCCGCGAGACGCCGTTGCCGATATAGGTGGAGATCGTTTCCAGCGACGGGCAGGGACGGCCAAGGTCGGCCATCATCAGTTCGGCCGCATGGGCGAGGTCCGGGGCCGTGTTGAGGAGCGTGCCGTCAAGATCGATGACGACGGCTTTGATCGGGAGTGGGAAGTTCATTTTGGTAAGGAGTAAGTGGTGAGCAGCGAGCGGTGCGGTCGCGGGGTTTCCGCTTACCGCTCGCCCCGCACGGGTTTCAGACTTTCGCGAGTTCCGCGCGCATCGCGGCGATGATGGAGTTGTAACGCTGCGGGTCGCTATCCTTGGCGGCGCCAAACACGGCGGATCCGGCAACGAAGGTGTCGACACCCGCGCGGGCCACTTCCAGGATGTTGGAGGGACCGACGCCGCCGTCGATTTCGATGTTCACCTTGAGGCCGCGGTCGTCGATCATCTTGCGCACAGCGCGCGCCTTGTCGAGCACGTAGGGGATGAACTTCTGGCCGCCGAAGCCGGGGTTGACCGACATCAGCAGCACCATGTCGAGCTTGTCCAGCGTGTATTCCAGCACGTCGAGCGGGGTGGCGGGATTGAACACCAGGCCGGCCTTGCAACCGTTTTCCTTGATCAGGCCGATGGTGCGGTCGACGTGCTCGGACGCTTCGGGGTGGAAGGTAATGTAGGTCGCGCCAGCCTTGGCGAAATCGGGAATGATGCGATCGACCGGCTTCACCATCAGGTGCACGTCGATCGGCGCGGTGACGCCATGTTTGCGCAGCGCCTCGCAGACCAGCGGGCCGATGGTGAGGTTCGGCACGTAGTGGTTATCCATCACGTCGAAGTGGACGATGTCGGCGCCGGAAGCCAGGACATTATCGACTTCCTCTCCCAGACGGGCAAAGTTGGCAGACAGGATGGAAGGGGCGATGCGAAAAGTCATGGAAGGCTCCGAGTTATTGGGCGGGTTATTAGGATAGACCCGGCCATTTTAGCAGCCCCCACGTCATTGCGTTACACTGCGCCCATTCCATACCCGTCGAGCAAAACCGTGGCCGAAGGCAAGAAATATCACATCAGCGTCAGCGTCAATACGACCTATCTGGGGGATCAGAGCGACCCCTCGTCCGACCGTTACGTGTTCGCCTACACCGTCACCATCGCCAACGCCGGCAATGTGGCCGCGCAGCTGATTTCGCGCCACTGGATCATCACCGATGCGGAAAACGTCATCCAGGAAGTCAAAGGCCTGGGCGTGGTCGGCGAACAGCCCTTGCTGCGACCGGGCGAGAGTTTCGAATACACCAGCGGCACCGCGATGGCGACCCCGGTGGGCACCATGCGCGGCAGCTATCAAATGGTTGCGGAAGACGGCAACAAGTTCGACGCCGAAATCCCGCTGTTCACGCTGTCAATGCCGCGCGTGCTGCATTGATGCAGGGGGGGAGCGGTGAGCGGAAGGCGCGCGTACTTCACCCCGCTCCCCGCTTACTGCTCCCCGCTCACCATTCACTCACTTCCTCATCGTCCACCAGACGATGAAAACAAACAGGCTCAGCGCAATGCCAGCCTCCAGCATCAGCCAGCCCAGTCCCTGGCTCCCCATCAAACCCGTCTCCCCATTGTTATACTCGATGCGTGTTTTTGATCTGAGCCATCTTCACCCGTGATGCTGTTACGCGCAAGCCCGTGGCTGTTCGCCCTGTTGTTGTCAGCCTGCGCGGTGCAGCCGCCGGCGCCGCCCCCCACACCCGTTCCGCCCGCGGCGCGCCCGCCGGCGCTGATCACGACGCCCGCCGCCACCTTCCCCACGCTCAAGCCGGTGGACTGGACCAGCTTCGGGGTGTGGCAGGACGACACGGTGAACGAAGTCTGGGACGCCTTCCTGCTCAGTTGCAGCACGCTCAAAAAGCAAAGCGCCTGGCAGGCGGTCTGCAACGAGGCCGCCACCCTGCCGCCGCCCGATGATGCCGCGACGCGCGCCTTTTTCGAACAGCGGTTCCAGTTGTACCAGGCCACTCAGGACGACGGCAGCGCCGAAGGCCTGATCACCGGCTATTACGAACCGCTGCTCAAGGGCGACCGCGTGCAGACCGAACGGGCGCGCTATCCGCTGTACGCCGTACCGGATGATCTCGTCACGGTCGACCTCGCCAGCGTCTATCCCGAACTGAAAAACCTGCGCCTGCGCGGACGCCTGGCCGGCAACAAGCTGGTGCCCTACCCCACCCGCAAGGACATCGAATCCCCTGCCAACGGCAACGGCTTCAAGGGCACGCCCATCGCCTGGGTCGAGGACCCGGTCGACCTGTTCTTTCTGCAGATCCAGGGTTCCGGCCGCATCGAACTGCCCGACGGCACGCACATGCGGGTCGGCTACGCCGACCAGAACGGTCACCCCTACAAATCCATCGGCAAGCTGCTGGTCGAGCGCGGCGAACTCAAGCTGGAGCAAGCCTCGATGCAGGGCATCAAGGACTGGGGCATGAAAAATCCTGACAAGCTGCCCGAGCTGCTCGCCAGCAACCCCAGCTTCGTGTTCTTCCGCGAACTGCCCAACGGCCTGTCCGGCCCGCTTGGCGCACTCGGCGTGCCACTCACCGGCGGCCGTTCGATCGCCATCGACCCGCGCTACATCCCCCTCGGCGCGCCGGTTTTCCTTGCCACGACCCAGCCCAATTCGACGCTGCCGCTGAACAAGCTGGTGATGGCGCAGGACACCGGCGGCGCCATTCGCGGCGGCGTACGGGCGGATGTGTTCTGGGGGTTCGGCGATGCTGCCGGCGAGCTTGCCGGGCGGATGAAACAGAGCGGGAAAATGTGGGTATTGCTGCCGAAGGATTACCCGTTTGCGAGTGCTCGGCGCTGAGGGGTGGACGGCAAAGCGCTTGCTTATGCGGCCTTTGCTTTGAGCTTGCCGAGGGGGCTGGTCGTTGAGGTGTGGGGGTTTGCCGGACTGCTGACCGTTGGCCGGGGGTAGCCCGGCGGCTAGTCACTTTCTTTTGGTTTCGCCAAAAGAAAGTAACCAAAGAAAAGGCGACCCCGCTCATCCCCGAAACCCCGGAAATTGAGCCTGCCGGGTGGGCGTCAAAGAACTCGCCCCGCTTTTGTAATGCTGATTAATTTTTGTGAGCGGGGCTCAAACACCTTTGCCGCTGATCCACCCGACAGACTCGATTTCCGGCGGGGCTGAGAGGGGAGGAAAGTCAAAACCAGGGCGGTGATGACTGAACAACCTGCATACTTGTAAACGACGCAGATAAGCGTTATGAGAGCCAAGAGGCAAGCGTGGGCATTCCTGAATATGACTACCCGGTAGATCAATGCGATGTGCCAGAAGCGCGGCGCAAGACGTTAGCCGAGTACCGCCTCTTTCGCCGCAAATGTCTCGAATACTTACGGGGAGACTCCGATACGTCAGTAATGAGCCAAGTTCATAATCTGACATGGCACACCGCCGTTTTCCGCACGCTCAATGAAGCCCGGCGTATAGAACAGCATCGCGAAATAAATGGCGCTATGTGGGAGTTGATAACTGCGGGTTACGCCAGCTTGATGACCTTGGGCATCCGACGACTCGTAGACCATGATCCAAAAACAAATTCCGTATGGAACGTAATAAACCTTGTCGAAAGACGTCCAGAACTACTAACGCGAGACATATTCGTCTGTTATGACGGCCTGCCCTACGATCATGTGGTCTCGCACAAGAAGCATATAGATTCGCTCGACATGAGCGGAGGCGGATACGTCAGATTTATTCCAACCAAAGGCCCTGATGCATGGGCAACGTCGCACATGATGCATAAAGCATTTGATGCGTTGTGTGGCCATCCACAAAAAAGAAGCCGCAAGGACAGTATTCATATATCGATCCTGAATGATTTGAAGTCATGGCTTGAGCATCCGACGATTAAAAAGGTCTGCACAATGGCAGACAAAATGGTTGCTCATTCAGAACGCATTAGTGAAAAGGCACCTACTGTTCCTATAGCCACATACAACGATATCGACGAAGCACTTCGCATCATCGTTCGCGTGGCAAATTTTCTTTCCTCGTCATTTTTCTATGACGCCACTTTTGGCTCAGTCGTAACCACACCCCAGTTCGACGTACTCAACGCCCTAGATCACCCATGGGTGGCCCCCGAGAGTATTCCAGCACTGCACCGGTACTGGGAGGATATTTCCGACGCTATGGATCAGTGGGCGTATAACACTAACGATGGATTCCTACCTCCCAAGGCAGTGACATAACTACTGCGTCGCAACACAAGCTCACAAAGCGCCCAGTCATCACCGCCCTGGTTTTGACTTTCCTCCCCTCTCAGCCCCGCCGGAAATCGAGTCTGTCGGGTGGATCAGCGGCAAAGGTGTTTGAGCTCCGCTCACAAAAAACCAAATTTAAAACAGCAAAAGCGGGGCGAGTTCTTTGACGCCCACCCGGCAGGCTCGATTTCCGGGGTTTCGGGGATGTCGGGGTGCGTTTTCTTTGGTTACTTTCTTTGTCGCATTGACAAAGAAAGTGACTAGCCGCCGGGCTACCCCCGGCCAACGGTCAGCAGTCCCGCAAAAAACCCGACTACAGCACACCGGCAGGACACGCGGCATTGCGCCGCCACCCTCCCTCAATACATCTTGTACGGCAAAAACTTCCCATTCAAAACAATCTTCACCCGATCCCCCTTCGGATCTTCCACCCGCGAAATATCCATCGAAAAATCAATCGCGCTCATGATGCCGTCGCCGAACTCTTCATGAATCAGCGACTTGATCGTGATGCCGTACACCATGATCAACTCGTAAAAGCGATAGATCAGCGGGTCAGTCGGCACGGCGGAGGGCAGGCTGCCCTTGTACGGCACCATCTGCAATTGATCGACGGCTTCCGGCGACAGCCCGAGCAGCTTGCCGACTGTGGTGGCCTGTTTTTTGTCGAGTGTCATCTGGCCGAGCAGGGCGGCGGTTGTCCACTCTTTGCTCTGACCGACTTTCTTGGCGATCTCGGCCCACTTGAGGCCTTTCTTGTGTTTGGCGGCGAGGATGAGGTCGGTGACTTCGGTGCGGGTCATGATGTTCCTTAAGCGTTGACGAGGTGGATGTGGGGTTTGCCGACGGGCGGCGTATGGACAACGGGCGGTTCGGGCACCAGCAGATCAGCCGGATCGAACACGGTGGGCGAACTCGGGGCGTCGGGCGCATCGCGCAAGGCGCCAAACTGTTTCGAGCGGCTCACCAGGAAATCGACCAGATGATTGCGGATCGGGTAGTAGTGCGGCTGCTTGTGGATGGCGCTGCGCTCGCGCGGACGCGGCAGGGTGTTGTTGACGATTTCGGCGATGCGCGCATGCGGGCCGTTCGACATCAGCATGATCTTGTCGGACAAGAGGATGGCTTCGTCGACGTCGTGCGTGATCATGAACACGGTCTGCTGGGTTTCGGCGCAGATCTTCAGCAACTCGTCCTGGATGACGCCGCGCGTCAGCGCGTCGAGCGCGCCGAAAGGCTCGTCCATCAGCAGCATCTTCGGCTCGATGGAGAAGGCGCGCGCGATGCCGACGCGCTGCTTCATGCCGCCCGACAATTGCGACGGCTTCTTGTGCTCGGCGCCCATGAGGCCGACCAGTTCGATGTAGCGCATGGCGTGGTCGCGCACTTTCTGCTTGCTCCACGATGCCCAGCGCGACTTCACCGCGAACGACACGTTCTCCAACACGGTCAGCCAGGGCATCAGCGCATGGCTCTGGAAGATGACGCCGCGGTCGAGGCTGGGGCCGGCGACTTCGCGGCCGTCCATGAAGACGTTGCCGGTGGTGGCGGCATCGAGTCCGGCAAGAATGTTGAGGATGGTCGACTTGCCGCAGCCGGAGTGGCCGGTGACGCAGACGAACTCGCCCTTGTGAATGTGGAAGTTGACGTGGTCGAACACGGTGATGGCTTCCCCGCCGGTGGGGCTGGGATAGGCACGCGCCAGGTTTTCGACCTGCAGGAAGGGAGGGATGGCTGACATGCGTTACTCCTGATACGCGACGCGCTTGCTCAGCACGCCGAAAATACTGTCGAGCGCCATGCCGACGACGCCGATCATCAAAATCGCAAACAGCACGTTGGTGATCGACAGGTTGTTCCACTCGTTCCACACGAAGTAGCCGATGCCGGTGCCGCCGACCAGCATTTCGGCGGCGACGATGACCAGCCAGGCGATGCCCATGGAGATGCGCATGCCGGTCAAGATCGTCGGCGCAGCCGCCGGCAGGATGACGCGGAACGCCTTGCGCAGCGGATTGACCTCCAGCGTGCGCGCGACATCGAGCCAGTCGCGCCGCACATTGGCGACGCCGTGCGCGGTGTTGATCAGCATCGGCCACAGCGAGCAGATGAAGATGACGAAAATGGCCGACGCCGACGCGTCCTTGATCGTGTAGAGCGCGAGCGGCATCCACGCCAGCGGCGAGATCGGCTTGAGCAACTGCACGTAGGGATTGATCGCCTGGTAGAACACGCGCGAGTTGCCAATGGCGAAACCGAGCGGGATCGCCACTGCAGCGGCGAGGAAGAAGCCGCCCAGCACGCGCGCCAGCGAATACGCGAGCTGGATGCCGATGCCCTTGTCGTTGGGGCCGTTGTCGTAGAACGGGTCGGACAGCCGCTCCCACACCGTCTGCGCCATTGCCACGGGAGTGGGGAAACTCGACGCCGAACTAGCCGCACCGCCGCCCATCAGCGCGGCGTACTCGGGATCGACGTTGGCCGCCGCCACCTTGGCATCCGGCAAGGTCGCCAGATACCAGACCAGCAGGATCAGTGCGAACAAGCCCAGCGACAGCAGGCCGGCTTTCTGGTTGAGTGTGAGCCGCGTCTTCATGTGCGTTTGATGGCAAAGGAGTTGAGGTACTCGGCCGGCTTGGTGGGGTCGAAGACCTTGCCCATGATGGTGTGCTTCATGTAGTTGCTCGCCGGCGCCTTCAGCCCGAGCTCGGCCATGCGCTTCCTCGCATCGGTGGCGCGGAACACTTCTTCCGCCACCATCTTGTAATCGATGTCGCCCTTGATGTAATTCCAGCGCTTGAGCTGCGTGAGGATCCACACCGCCATCGACTGCCACGGGAAGGGGTCGAAGTCGACGCGGTCGGGCACGTTCTTCACCTTGCCGAGGCCGTCGGCGAAGCGCCCGGTCATCACCTGTTCCAGCACCGGGATCGGCTGGTTCAAATAATTGGCCGGGGCGATCGCCTCGATGATGGCTTTGCGGTTCTCCGGCTTGTGCGCGTAGTCGGTGGCGCTGGCGATGGCGCGGAACAGCGCGGCGTAGGTGTTGGGATACTGCTTGTAGAAGCCTTCCTGCACGCCGAAGGCGCAGCACGGGTGGCCGTCCCACAGGTCGCGCGACAGGGTATGGATGAAGCCGACTTCCTCGTACACCGCGCGCTGGTTGAACGGCTCAGGCCCGAGGAAACCGTCGATGTTGCCGGCGCGCAGGTTGGCCACCATGTCAGGCGGCGGCATCATGCGCAGCTCGACATCCTTGTCGGGATCGAGGCCGGCTTCCGCAAGGTAATAGCGCAGCAGCAGGTTGTGAATCGAATAGTCGAACGGCAGGCCGAACTTCATGCCTTTCCAGTCCTTGGGGTTGAGCTTGTCCTTGTGCTTGAGGGACAAGGTGATGGCCTGGCCGTTGATATTCTGGATCGACGCCACATCCACGGCCTGCTTGGCCGAACCGAGTCCCAGCGACATCGCCAGCGGCATCGGCGACAGCATGTGCGAAGCGTCGTATTCCTTGTTCTGCACCTTGTCGCGGATCACCGCCCAGCCGGCGGTTTTCTGCAGCGTGACGTTGAGCCCTTCACGCGCATAAAAGCCCATCGGGCCCGCCATGATGATGGGGGTCGCGCAGGTGATGGGTATGAAGCCGATCTTGAGGTCGGTCTTTTCCAGCTTGCCCTTTTCCGCCGCCAGCGCTTTCGCCGCACCCATCGGGAAGAAGGTCGAGATCGCCGCCATCGCGGTGCCGGTGCCGACCGCGCGCAGGAAATTGCGGCGCATCTGGTCGTCGGGGAAGAGCCCGCGCATGACCGCCGACTCGACCACGCGCGACACCCGCGCATCCTCGTTCTTCATGTCGGCCTCGTGGTCGGCCTGACTGTGGTGGCGACCGCAGCTGCAGCCTGCACGATGCAGTTTGGTATCGGGGTCAAACGGGTTGTCAAAGCCGGACATAGCGCGCTCCTGTTGTGATGAAAAAATGCTCCGCAGATCACTCGTCGCCTTGCACCAGAAAGTCGCCCCGATGCCCTTGTGTGGTGCATGTCGAACAGGGTGACGGGCATCGACCTGTTTGGCCGAAGCGCCTGAAATGGCGCGGGTTCGGCAAAACGGCTGTGCAAAGTCGTGTTTCCACTTAGGTCATATTCAGGAAGCGTGCCAGCACGCCAAATTCACGCTAAGCATCTGTTTTTAAAACATTCAGCAGGCCACGCCTCATCCATGTCCAATTTTCTGGCCCGCTTCTTGATTACACAGTGTTGACAATTTGTTTCAAGGAAACCGCCATGCCCTCTATCACGCCCCCTACCGAACGCCTGCAGGACGAGGAACTGCTGGTGATCCGCGAGTCGGCACGGCTGATGGGCAAGAGCCTCGAACCGGCTCCGGTGATCCGCGAAATGCTGCACCTGATTTCGGAGTTTCTCGGCCTCAATCGCGGACGCGTGGTGCTGCGCCAGCCGGGCAGCACTGAGTTTGCGATCCGCTACGCCTACGGGCTGACCCAGCAGGAAATCGAGCGCGGCGTCTACCAGCCGGGCGACGGCGTCACCGGGCGCGTGCTGCAAAGCGGTGAAACGGCGATCGTGCAGGACATCGACGCCGATCCGCATTACCTCGCGCGCGCCATCGAACGCGACCGCCTGCCAAATGAAACCGTCAGCTTCATCGCCCTGCCGCTGCGCAGCGAGGGCGAGGTGCTGGGCCTGCTGGGCGTGCACCGCATCCGCGGGCGCACACGCGCACTGGCCGACGATCTGCGCATCCTTGAGATCATCGCCACGCTGATCACACAGGTCCTCAAGCTGAACGATCGCGTGGCGGAACAGACCGCGCGCCTGGAAAACGAAAACCGCGAACTGAAATGGGTGCTCGAACGCGCCGCGCCGCAACAGGCCTCGCTCGGCAT
>NZ_JADMKC010000042.1 GCF_018780105.1 Thiobacillus sp. | reverse complement strand
CCTTCTTGATGGTGGCGACCAGATCGGTCAGCCCTTCCAGCGCGTAGTACTCGCACTGCATCGGAATCAGCACCGACTCGGCCGCCGCGAACGCGTTGACGGTCAGCAGGTTCAGCGTCGGCGGGCAGTCTAGCAGGATGAAATCGTATTCGTCGGCCACCCGCTCCAGCGCAGACTTCAGGCGCATGTCGCGCTGCTCCAGATTGACCAGATCGATTTCCGCGCCCGCCAGCTCGCGGTTGGCCGGAATCACATCGAAATGACCGGGATTGGAACGCACCCGCGCGTCGGCCACGCTCACCTGATTGAGCAGGATCTGGTACACCGTCGGCAGCGCGCTGCGCTTTTCGATGCCCGCCCCCATGGTCGCGTTGCCCTGCGGATCGAGGTCGGCCAGCAACACCCGCTGCCCGAGTTCGGCGAGCGACGCGGCAAGATTCACCGCTGTCGTCGTCTTGCCGACGCCGCCCTTTTGGTTGGCAATGGCCAGGATACGACTCATACGACAGGCTCCAGAACGATCAAATGGCGGCTCGCATCCAGCCCCGGGACCTGCAGCGCGTGGTTAGCGCTCACTTTCACCCAGTCCGGCAAGGATGCGATCTCTTCGTGCGGCATCAAGCCCTTCATCGCCAGCCACTGGCCGCCGGGTTTGAGCAGATGACGGGTCAGCGTGACGAATTCCCTGAGGTCGGAAAACGCGCGCGAGGTGATGACGTCGAACCCGGATTCGGGCCGGAAATCCTCGACCCGGCTGGTGACCACCTTCAGGTTGGCGAGGCCCAGTTCGGCCTTGGCCTGCAGCAGAAACGCGGTTTTCTTGGCGATACTGTCGATCAGCGTCACCTGCAATTCCGGGCGCGCGATCGCCAGCGGAATGCCGGGCAGGCCGCCGCCACTGCCGACATCGAGCACGGCTTCAGCCTGAAAAAATGGCACCGCCGCCAGCGAATCCAGCAAATGGTGGCTGACCATGCGTTCGGTCTCACGCACCGCAGTCAGGTTGTAAACCCGGTTCCATTTGTCGAGCAAGGCCAGATAGGCCAGCAAGCGCGCCTCCGCGCCTTCCGGCAAAGTCTGGCCGAGCGCCGCAATACCGGCAGCGAGTTGAGCAGGCAGGCTCATGCGCTTTGCTTCGCCAATCCGGGTGGGGAAGGCGCGGGGTCGGGCTTGAACCCACGCTTGGCATAGACCATGAGCACCGAAATCGCTGCCGGGGTGATGCCCTGCAGGCGCGCGGCCTGACCCAGCGTTTCCGGACGGGCTTTTTGCAGGCGCTGGCGCACTTCCATCGACAGGCCGGTCAGCAGGCTGTAATCGATATCGGCCGGGAAGCGCAGAGACTCCTGATCGCGCTGGCGGTCGACTTCGTCGTTCTGGCGGTCGATATAGCCCTGGTACTTGGCGGCGATTTCAACCTGCTCGGCGACGCGGGCATCGTCCACCCCTTCGCCGCCACCGGGCAAGCTCAGCACCTGCGCGTAGCTCAGGGTGGGGCGGCGCAGCAGTTCGAACAGGCTGTATTCGTGCTCAATCGGCTGGCCGATCAGGCGCGTCGCCGTCTCGGCGGGCAGCATCGCCGGATTGACCCAGGTCGCCTTGAGTCGCTCGGTTTCACGTGAAACGGCGTCGCGTTTGCGGCTGAACGCCTCCCAGCGCGCGTCGTCGACCACCCCCAGCGCCCGCCCGATTTCGGTCAGCCGCATGTCGGCGTTGTCCTCGCGCAGCTGCAGGCGGTATTCGGCGCGGCTGGTGAACATGCGGTAGGGTTCCGACACGCCGCGCGTAATCAGGTCGTCTACCAGCACGCCCAGGTAAGCCTCGTGCCGTCCGGGACTCCAGGCGTCTTTTTCCTGCACCTGCAAGGCCGCGTTGATACCTGCAAGCAGCCCCTGCGCCGCCGCCTCTTCATAACCGGTCGTGCCATTGATCTGGCCGGCAAAAAACAGGCTCTTGATCGACTTGGTTTCGAGCGAGGCCTTGAGGTTGCGCGGATCGTAGTAGTCGTACTCGATGGCGTAGCCAGGGCGCAGGATGTGCGCGTTTTCCAGCCCCGGGATCGAACGCACGATGGCGAGCTGCACGTCGAACGGCAGCGAAGTCGAAATGCCGTTGGGATAGATCTCGTGAGTGGTCAGGCCTTCCGGCTCCAGAAAAATCTGGTGCGAGGCCTTGTCGGCAAAACGAGTGATCTTGTCCTCGATCGACGGACAGTAGCGCGGCCCCACGCCTTCGATCACGCCGGTATACATCGGCGAGCGGTCCAGCCCGCCGCGGATGATCGCGTGGGTCTGCTCGGTGGTGTGGGTGATCCAGCACGGCCGCTGCTGGGGGTGCATGCCCGCTTCTCCCATGAAGGAAAACACCGGCGCCGGGTCGTCACCCGGTTGCGTCTGAGTGCGGCCATAGTCGATCGTGCGGCCATCAATGCGCGGTGGCGTGCCGGTTTTCAGCCGACCCACCGGCAGGCTCAGTTCGCGCAGTCGCGCGGCCAGCGACACCGATGGCGGGTCGCCCATGCGCCCGGCCTCGAAGTTTTCCAGCCCCACATGCACCAGCCCAGCGAGAAAAGTGCCGGTTGTCAGCACCACTGCACGCGCACTGAACACGATGCCGAGCTGGGTTTTCACGCCGACGACGCGATCACCTTCGAGCAGCAGGTCGTCGACCGCCTGCTGGAACAGCGTGAGATTGGGTTGGGTTTCTAGACGCTGGCGAATCGCCGCCTTGTACAGCAGCCGGTCGGCCTGCGCGCGGGTGGCGCGCACCGCCGGCCCCTTGGAGGAATTCAGGGTGCGAAACTGGATGCCAGCCTCGTCGGTAGCAATCGCCATGGCGCCGCCCAGCGCATCGACCTCCTTGACCAGATGCCCCTTGCCGATACCGCCAATGGACGGGTTGCACGACATCGCACCGAGGGTTTCGATGTTGTGCGACAGCAGCAGCGTTTTCACGCCCATGCGCGCAGCCGCCAGCGCGGCCTCGGTGCCGGCATGGCCGCCGCCGACCACGATCACATCGAAAGAATCAGGAAATTTCATCGGCGCATTTTACCTGCTGCGCGCGTCTGTTTCACGTGAAACATCCACATGCCAAACTCCACGTGTAACATCCATGCGCCCATCGCCGCCAGCATCAGCTTAGCCTGCCTGCTTTGCTTCCAGCACTTCCCAGCGCGTCAGTGCTTCGAGCAGCTCGTCGTCAATGGCCTCGCTGCGTGCCTGCAATTTGGCCACACCCTTGGCGTCGGTCTGATACAACGCGGGGTCGGCCAGGCGTCCCGCGATGTCCATTTGCTCGGTTTCCAGTTGCTGGATCAGCGCGGGCAAGACTTCGAACTCGCGCGCCTCCTTGAAGCTCAGCTTGCTCTTGGCGGCGGGTTTGGATACAGCCGGCTTGGGTGCCTCGGCCTTGACCGGCTGGGGCTGGGATTGCTGGCTTTTCCAGGCCAGCCAGTCGCCATAACCGCCGACGATTTCGGTCAACTTGCCGTCACCCTCGAACACGATCGACTGCGTCACGACGTTGTCGAGGAAGGTGCGGTCGTGGGAGACGATCAGCACCGTGCCGCTGTATTCCTGCAGCAACTCTTCCAGCAGCTCGAGGGTGTCGATGTCAAGGTCGTTGGTCGGCTCGTCCAGCACCAGCAGGTTGGCCGGGCGGGCAAACAGCCGCGCCAGCAGCAAACGGTTGCGCTCGCCGCCCGACAGGGCGCTGACCTTGGCACGCGAGCGCTCGGCGGGGAATAGGAAGTCTTCCAGATAGCTGATCACGTGCTTGCGCTGACCGCCGATTTCGACGAAATCGGAGCCCGGCGCGATGGTGTCGATCAGGGTGGCCTCGTCGTTCAGCTGGTTGCGGAACTGGTCGAAATACGCGACCTCGAGCTTGGTGCCCTGCTTGATGGTGCCGGAGGTCGGCTGCAGTTCGCCGAGGATCAGGCGGATCAGCGTGGTCTTGCCAGCGCCGTTGGGTCCCAGCAAGCCCAGCTTGTCGCCGCGCAACAGGACGCCGCTGAAGTCGCGTATCAGGGTACGGTCGTCGTAGCCGTAGCTGATGTGATCCATCTCGGCGACGATCTTGCCGGAACGCTCACCCGAGTCCAGCTGGAACCCGACCTGGCCGGCATGACCGATGCGCGCCTCGCGCACCAGCCGCAGCGATTCCAGCCGGCGCACCCGACCCTCGTCGCGGCAGCGCCGCGCCTTCACGCCTTTGCGGATCCAGGCTTCTTCCTGCTTCCAGAACTTGTCGAACTTGCGGTTATGTACCTCTTCGATTTCCAGCTGCTCGGCCTTTTTGAGCTGATATGCGCTGAAATTGCCGGCATATTCGCGTAACTGGCCGCGATCCAGCTCGACGATGCGGTTCGCGACATTGTCCAGGAAGCGCCGGTCGTGGGTGATGAACAGCAGCGCGCCCTTGTATTCGTTGAGCAGGCCTTCCAGCCACTCGATCGCGGCGAAGTCGAGGTGGTTGGTCGGCTCGTCGAGCAGCAGCATTTCGGGCTCGGTGACCAGCGCGCGCGCCAGGGCCACCCGCTTTTTCAGGCCGCCGGACAGGGTCTCGACCGTGCGGTCGGCGTCCAGCCCCAGCCGCTGCATGGTTTCCTCCACCTTGCTGTTCAGACGCCAGGCGTCGTGAACTTCCAGTTCGTGCGACAGCCGCTCAAACTCCGGATAGGCCTCCATGTCACCCTCGGCCACCCGGTGGGCGGCAGCGTGATAGTCGGCCAGCAGGCGCTGCGCGGCGCCCACCCCTTCGGCCACCGCCTCGAACACCGTGTGGCCGGGCTGGAATTGCGGCTCTTGCGGCACATAGGCCAGCTTCAGTGACGGCTTGCGCCAGACATCGCCGGCATCCGGCGCGTTGATGCCGGCAATGACTTTCAACAGGCTCGACTTGCCGGTGCCGTTGCGACCGATCAGGCCGATGCGCTCGCCCGCATCCACCACCAGTGACGCACCATCCAGCAACGGGTGGTGGCCATAGGCCAGTTCGAGTCGGTCAAAAGTGAGCAAGGGCATGAGCGGTGAGCGGTGAGCGGTGAGCGGTGAGCGCAGAATTATCCGCGTTTGAGCGCGGCGTGCACGGCCTCGGCGATCTTTATTGCGCCGGGCGTGTCGCTGTGCAGGCAGATTGTGCCGGCGCTGAGCCGGAGCGGACTGCCGTCCAGGGTGTCGATCGCCAGTCCTTGCGCCAGCGCCGCGGCCTGCGCGGCGGCAAGCAGGGGATCGACGATCAGCGCGGCTGGTGTTTCACGTGAAACCAGACGGCCATCGCGCTGGTAGCGGCGGTCGGCAAACGCCTCGTGCAGCACCACCAGTCCGGCCGTCTGGCCGGCGGCAACCAGCTGCGATCCGGCCAGGCCAACCAGTATCAGCGCCGGGTCCAGCGCCGCCACCGCCTGCGCGATCGCCCGTGCCACCCCGGCATCGCGCGCGGCCACGTTGTATAGCGCACCATGCGGCTTCACATGCGCCAGGTGCAAGCCCAGCCGCGTCGCCTGCTCAGCCAGCATTTCGGTTTGCTGCGTCACCCAGCCTGCGATCTCCCCGGCCGACGCCGCCAGTTCGCGCCGGCCGAATTGCGCGCGGTCGGGATAGCTCGGGTGCGCCCCCACCGCAACGCCATGGTCGGCGGCCAGGCGCAAAGCGGCGGCCATGCTGGCCGCGTCGCCCGTGTGTCCGCCGCTGGCGATCGACACCCGATCCAGATAGGGCATCAGGCTGGCGTCGTCATGGCCTTCCCCGATATCCGCATTCAGTTCGATCATCCCAACTCCTCAATATTCCAGGCCTGCCTGGCGAGTATTTGAGCCGCGTCGCCAGCGATCGTTTCAAACCGCACCACGTCGCCCGGCTTCAGTTGCGCCAGTTGCGGCCAGTCGGCCGCGATCACGGCGGCGACGACCGGATAGCCTCCGGTCACCGGGCCATCCCAGCCCAGAATGATCGGCTGGCCATCCGGCGGGACCTGGACTGCGCCGGGCAGAACGCCTTGCGACGGCAGCACCCACTGGCTGTGTGACACCGGAGCCCCGCGCAAACGCACGCCGCGCCGGTCGGATGCCGCCGCCACCCGATACGTCGCGGTAAAAAATGCCGCCAGTCCGATATCGTCGAACCAGCTTGCCTGCGGCCCGGCAACGACCCGCAGGCAATGCGGCCCCGCCGTATCCGTAGCAAGGCTGGCGGGCGGTTCTGCGCGCAACCACTTCACTTCACCCTGTACCAGACCACAAGGCACGGAATCGCCGTTTTGCAGCGCCCGCCCCTGAAATCCGCCGAAGCCCGCGGGCAAAAAAGTGCTGCGACTGCCCATCACCGGCGGCACCGCCAGCCCGCCCCGCACCGCCAGCCAGCAACGACCGCCGTCCTCAGCCAGCTCCAGCGTCAGGGTTTCGCCGGCGGCCAGCACCAGCGTCTGCTTCCATGCCACCGCCGCGCCGCTGCTGCGGCGGGCCGCAAAGCGCGCGCCGGTGAGCGCCACCACCCCGCCGGTGGGAAAACGCAACGCCGGGCCGGCGAACGCAATCTCGATCCCCGCGGCCGTGGCCGGGTTACCCACCAGCCGATTGGCCGCAGCCAAAGCCGCCGGGTCCGCCGCGCCGCCGGCCGGCACACCGAGCGCCGCATGGCCGGGGCGACCCTGATCCATCACCAGATCGCACAGGCCGGCGCGGACAACTTCAATCATGCTTGAACCCGGATAATCCATCAGGCGGCTCTTCGAGCCTACGCGCGCGCTGGCGGCCGCTTTGCGGTCATTTTTGCCGCTTGCTCGGCGCCCATGGAACAACCATGGGCTTCTCCCAAGCAACAAAACTGCCTCGCAAACCGTCTCGCCATCATCGCGCGTCCTAATGAATTATCCGGGTTGAACGAAGCGCACCCGGTCGCCCGGCTGCAGCAAGGCGGGCGCGTCGCGCTGCGGATCGAACAACACGGCCTCGGTGTGGCCGATCAATTGCCAGCCGCCCGGGCCGCTGGCCGGGTAGATCCCGCAGTAGCCGCCGCCCAGCGCCACGCTCCCGGCGGGCACGCGCACGCGCGGCGAAGCCAGCCGCGGTGCGTGCAGCCGGGACGGCAAACCACGCAAATAGGGGAAGCCGGGCTGAAAACCCAGAAAAGCCACCGTGTATTCCACCGCAGCATGTGCCTCTATATAAGTAGTCAGATCCATCCCCGCCCGCTGCGCCAGCGCCGGCAGGTCCGGGCCCGCCGCGCCGCCATACTCGACGACGATCTCGTGCAGGCGGCTGCCTGCCTGCGGCGCGGGTGCCGAATCGACGGCCAGTGCCTGCCGCAAGCGCGGCGAAACCGTCTCGCCCCGGCGCAGCACCACCAGCACGCAGCCGTCGGCCGGAATGATGTCCTCGATTTCCGGCAGCGTCAGCGCGCGCAACGCGGCATAACGCGCCAGCGTCGCCTCGCCTGTCGCCAGCCGCAAGCCGCGCTCGCTGACCCAGCGCCAGGCTGCGCCGACAGGCGGTTGACCGGCTTCCGGGTTTGTCCTAGGGTGAAGCCCCTTCTCGGAGTGATGTGTCATGCGAACCCTATTCGCGCTGATTCTGGTGGCGGCAAGTGTACTGGCAACGCCCGCGCTTGCGGCCATGAGCGCAGTCAATCCGGCGCTCGCCCAAAGCTCGGCCGCCCGGCCGAAAAAAGTCATGCTGTTGCCGCCGCAGGTATTCGTCTACGAACTCTCGGCCGGCGGCGTGCCCACCCGCATGGCGGACTGGGAAGCCACCGCGCGCGACAATCTCGTCGCCGCCGCCAACCGTCTGGCGCACGAAGCCGGCTTTGAACTGCTGCCCGCTCCTGCACTCGACCCGCAACTGAGCGACCAGCTCGAAGCCCACATGGGCCTGTATGAGCGCGTCGCGCAATCGGTGTTCGTCTACGGACGCGGCGACCAGGACGCCTGGGCGCACAAGCAGAACGAATTCGACTACACCCTCGGCCCCGGCCTCGCCTTTCTGCGCGAGCAGAGCGGCGCCGACGCCGCCCTGATCGTGCTGGGTTCGGACTACATTTCATCCGGCGGGCGGCGCGCCGCCTTCATCGCCGGACTGGCGCTGGGCGTCATCATGCCGCTCGGGCAATCCTTCATCACCGCAGGCATCGTCGACCTCACCACCGGCGACGTGCTGTGGATGAGCTTCGACAGCAGCGCCACCATGGACAGTCGCACCCGCACCGACGTCGACGCCCTGATGCACGACCTCTACGCCACCTGGCCGGCGGCAAAATGAGGCTGAAGCCTGCGCTGACCCTCGCGCTGCTGGCCGCGCTGGCCACCCCGGCGGCCGCCGATCTGGCGCCGTGGACCAACCTGGCCGACACCGAACTGCGCGCACCCGAGGAAACCAGCCTGTGGCGCGAAGCTGATGAATTCGACCAAGCGCTGGCGCGCGCCGGCAAGATCAATGCCGATCCCGTGCTCGCCGCCTATCTGCAGAGCATCATGGACCGGCTCTATCCCGAATTCAGCGGCCGCCTGCGCGTGCACCTGCTCAACGCCCAGCAGATCAACGCCTTCGCCCTGCCCAACGGCAGCGTCTACGTTAACGCCGGCCTGGTCGCCCGTTTCCAGAACGAGGCCCAGCTTGCCACCGTGATGGCGCACGAAGGCGCCCACTTTACCCACCGCCACTCGCTGCAGCAGGCCGAAATGGCCCGCAACGCCAGCGCCTTTGCGCTGGTCGTAGCCATGCTCGGGGTGCCGCTGGTCGGCGATCTCGCCGCGCTGTCGTCGATGTTCGGCTATTCGCGCGAGCACGAACGCGAAGCCGACACCATCGGCTACCAGCGCCTGGTCGACGCCGGCTACGACCCGCGCGAATCGGTGCACACCTTCGAACATCTGCTGGCCGAGATCAAGGCTGAGGACATCGACGAGCCTTTCTTTTTTGCCAGCCACCCGCGCCTGCAGGAACGCATCGACAGCTTCAGCGAATTGTCGAAACACGCAAGCGGTGGCGAAATCGCACGCGAACGCTACCTCGACACCACCGCCGCGCTGCGGCTCGCCTCGCTGGACGCCGACCTCGCCGCCTACCGCTACAAGCAGCTCATCCTCGTGCTGGGCGACCCCGCACGACGCAGCAACTATCCCCCCGAAGCCGCCTACTACCTGGGTGAGGCCTACCGCCAGCGCGGCGAAGCGGGCGACCCCGCGCTCGCCGAAGCCGAATACCGCCGCGCGATGGACGCCGCGCCGGCCTTCGCCCCGCCCTACCGCGCACTGGGCCTGCAGCTCTACAAACGTGGCGACAAGGCCGCCGCCGCGCCCCTGCTGCAACGCTATCTCGAGCTCGCCCCCGACGCCGCCGACCGCGGCCATATCGAGCATTACCTGAAGACACTTGACCGATGACCCTGCACCGCATCCTGCTTTCCGCCCTCCTGCTGGCCAGCCTCGCCGCCTGCACCCCATGGGCGCGGGTCGATTCCGCCAGCCGCGTCGAAACCCGCAGCAGCGACTACACGGTCGAACTGCCGCTCGGCTGGGTCAAAGCCACCGACAGCAGCAACGGCACCTTCATCACGCGCGACGGCCCCGCGCTCAACGCCATCGTCATCTACCGCAAACCGCACGACGCCAAACTGCCGCGCACCAAGCGCACCACGAACGCCGACATGCTGCCGCACGAACTGGCCGAACTCGCCCTCGCCGAGTGGCGCAGCACCAACGCCACCGCCAACCTCGAAGTGATCGCCAACACCCCCGCCACCCTCGGCGGCCAGCCCGCCGTGCGCCTGCACATCCGCTACAGGAACGAGCGCGGCCTGCCGATCGAGCGCCTGATGATTGCCATGGTCGACACCAAAGGCCGGCTGACCCTGCAATACGAAGCACCGGGCATCGTCTATTTCCAGCGCAGCCTGCCCGATTTCGAGGCGATGGCGGCGAGTGTGCGGATGCAGTGACACACTCGTGATGTCGCCGGCGCGAAAATAGCGGCAACAGGCCCTTACCCGCCGACGAACGGCACTTGACACTCATGACTACATAACTAATTATGTTGTCATGAAAACCCATTACATCACCCAAGGCATGCCCCCCGAGTGGTCGGGGGTCGCACTCGTCTTCACCGCGCTCGGCGACGACTGGCGGCAGCGCATCCTGCTGGCCTTCGAGCCGGACGAACGGCTGTCCATCAAGGACATTGCCGACGCGCTGCCACTATCGCGAACCGCGGTGGTGCACCACCTCGGCGTATTGCGCGACGCCGGCATTCTGCTTGCAGAAAAGTCCGGCCGCTCCGTTATGTATCAGCTGGACGAAAGCCGCCTGCAGTGGGCACTCGACGCGCTGCGCACCTATATCCAAACCCTGCATCCGGAACAAAACCTGAATCTGGAAACTGACCATGCGTAAAGCCATCAAGCTGTTGCTGAAAACCCTGTTTAGCCTGCTGTTCCGCGTCCAGCGCCGCGGCAGCCTGCCGCCGCCGCAGCCCGGCCAGCGTCTGCTCATCGTGGCCAACCACGAATCCTTTCTCGACGGCATGCTGCTCGGCCTGTTCCTGCCGCTGGATCCGGTGTTCGTGGTCAACACCGACATCGCCCGGCAGCCGCTGTTCAAGGCTGTGCTGGCACTGGTGGACTATCTGGCGGTCGACCCGACCAATCCACTGGCGATGCGCCGCGTGGTCAAGCTGCTGGAATCGGGGCGGCCGGTGGTCATTTTCCCGGAAGGCCGCATCACCACCACCGGCGGCCTGATGAAGGTCTACGATGGCCCGGCCTTTGCCGCTTCGCGCACCGGCGCCACCGTCGTGCCGGTACGCATCGACGGCGCGT
The DNA here is from genome assembly GCF_018780105.1 of Thiobacillus sp. Classification (GTDB taxonomy): domain Bacteria; phylum Pseudomonadota; class Gammaproteobacteria; order Burkholderiales; family Thiobacillaceae; genus Thiobacillus. The sequence continues at coordinate 11,633 of NZ_JADMKC010000042.1, read as the reverse complement.
CGCGCACCTATTTCAGTCGGGTGTCGGGTAATTATCCGAAATCGCTGCTGCCGCGCCTGACTCTGTCGATCCAGCCCGCCGTCAGCATCCCGGCGCTGAATGGGCTCACGGCGAAAGCCCGCCGCCAGGAAACCGGCGAGCACATGCGCAGGATCATGCAGCACATGCTGTTTGCCTCGCATCCACGGCAAACCCTGCCGGCCGCTTTCCTCGATGCGGTGGCGATCTACGGCAGCAAGCGCCCCTGCCTCGAAGACATGAAGCCGTCGCGCCTGAGTTATGGCGACACGCTGAAGATGGCGCTGGCGCTGGCGCGCCTGACTGCGCGCTTCACCCAGCCCGGCGAGACGGTCGGCGTGCTGATGCCGAGCGCCGCCTCGACGCTGGGCATGCTGCTCGGTCTGCAGACCGGCGGCCGCGTTCCCGCCATGCTCAATTTCACTGCCGGCGCCGAAGGCATGCAGTCGGCCTGCCACGCGGCCGGCATCCACACGCTTATCACCTCGCGCGCCTTTATCGAGAAAGCCAAGCTCGAACCGGTTCTCGCCGCCTTGAGCGGCATCCAACTGCATTATCTGGAAGACCTGCGCACGCAGACGACGCTGAGCGACAAACTGTGGATCGCGCTGGCCGTGCTGTTTCCGCGCCGCGTGATCCGCGCAAGCGACCCCGAGCAGCCCGCCGTGGTGCTGTTCACCTCCGGCACCGAAGGCAAGCCCAAGGGCGTGGTGCTGTCGCACCGCGCGCTGCTCGCCAACGTCGCGCAGATCCGCGCGGTGATCGACATCACCCCGGCCGACAAGGTGCTGAACGTGCTGCCGCTGTTCCATTCCTTCGGCCTGACCGGCGGCGCATTGTTGCCGCTGCTGTCGGGCGCCGAAGTGGTGCTCTACCCCACGCCGCTGCATTACAAGGTAATCCCCGAACTGGCCTACGACCGCAACTGCACCGTGCTCTACGGCACCAGCACCTTCCTCGGCCAGTACGCCAAAAATGCCCACGGCTACGATTTCCACAAGCTGCGCTACGTCATCGCCGGCGCGGAAAAGCTGGCCGACAGCGTGCGCACGGCCTGGGTCGAAAAATTCGGCATCCGCATTTTCGAAGGTTACGGCGCCACCGAAACCGCGCCGGTGCTGGCGGTCAACACGCCGCTGGCGTATCAGGCCGGCAGCGTCGGCCAGTTGCTGCCGGGCATCGACGCCCAGGTGATCGCGGTGCCCGGCATCGAGCGCGGCGGCATGCTGCATGTGCAGGGGCCCAACCTCATGTCGGGCTACCTGCGCTTCGAGGCGCCGGGCCGGCTGGAGCCGCCGGCGAGCGAGGCCGGCGACGGCTGGTACAACACAGGCGACGTGGTCGAGATCGACCCCGCAGGCTTCGTGCGCATCCTCGGCCGGGTCAAGCGCTTCGCCAAGATCGCCGGCGAAATGGTGTCGCTCGAAGTGGTGGAAAAACTCGCCGTCGCCGCCTCGCCCGCGCACCCGCACGCCGCCACCAGCGTGCCGGATGAAAAGCGCGGCGAAGCCATCATCCTGTTCAGCACCGACCCGGCGCTCAGCCGCGAACACCTGCAGCAAGCCGCGCGCGAACACGGGCTGCCGGAAATCGCCATTCCGCGCGCCATCCGCCTGCTCGATGCCCTGCCCGTGCTGGGCACCGGCAAGACCGACTACCAGATGCTGAAAACGCTGGCGGCCACCGCGTGAAACGGCGCACTTTTCTGCTGAGTCTGGCAGGCGTTGGCGCCGCGGCATGGGCCGGCAGCCGCTGGTGGCCGGACGGCGAATGGCGCAATCCCTGCCTGCCCGGCCTGCCGCAGGCGCTGGCCAATCATCCGCTGGTGCGCGCCGCTTGGGCGGGACTCGACCCGGCCCGGGTGTGGGACATGCACGTGCACGTCGCCGGTACCGGCGACAGCGGCAGCGGCATGCGGGTCAACCCGGCGATGGATAGTCTGGCGCATCCGGTGCTGTATACGCAGAAACGCGTGTTCATGGATGCGGCCTGCGCGTCCGGCGACAGCGGCGTCGATGCCGCCTATCTCGACCGACTGCTGCACCTCGCCACCGCGTTTCCGCCGGGGGTGAAATTCATGCTCTACGCCATGGAGCAGTTTCACGACGACGGCGGCCACGCCCACGACGTCCACACCGGCATCCACGTGCCCAACGCCTACGTACGCACACTGGCGCAGGCCTACCCGGAACGCTTCGAATGGGTCGCCTCGATCCACCCCTATCGCAGCAACGCAGTGGCCCATCTGGAGCAGTGCATCCGCGACGGCGCGCGCGCCGTGAAATGGCTGCCCTCGGCCATGGGCATCCATCCGGCCTCTGCACAATGCGATGCGTTCTACGCCGCACTCAAAAAGCATGACCTGCCGTTGATCGTCCACACCGGCACCGAGCTGTCGGTCAACAGCGAAGGCCACAGCCAGGATCACAACAACCCGCTGCACTTACGGCGACCGCTGGCCGCCAGGGTGCGCGTGGTCGCCGCGCACTGCGCTTCGCTGGGCCAAGACCGCGACTGGGATGCCGGAGACCAGGCCGGAAAGGTGTCCAGCTTTACGCTGTTCACCCGCCTGATGAACGAGCCGATCGGCGTCAAGCTGTATGGCGACCTGTCCGCGATTCCACAATTCCACCGCTACCGCATCCTGCCGACGCTGCTGGAAAACGCCAGCTGGCAGGCGCGTCTGCTCAACGCCTCCGACTACCCGCTGCCCGGCATCCTGCCGATTTATCTGCTCAAGGAACTCGTGCGCGCGGGCCTGCTGAAAGCCGACGAGGCCGAGGTGCTGCATGCGATTCGTCGTCACAATCCGCTGCTATTTGACTTTGTAATGAAGCGCTCACTTACTTGGAATGGCAACAAATTCGCAGCCAGCTGTTTTGAAACACGCGCATTCTTCGACCGGACAACAGGCGTCTCGACATGAACTGGCTATGGCTATGGGTCATCCTCGGCGCCATCGGCGGCGCTTTGCTGCTGCAGCAAAGCGGCGGCCTGCTGCTCGGCGCGATTCTCGGTGGCATGGCCAGCCGCCTGTCGCGCAGCCGGCGCAGCGAGTTGGCGTTTGAAAAACGCCTGCGTGGGCTGGAACAGCGACTGGCCCGACTCGAACACGAGGACGCCGCAGCGGACGCAATCAAACCCGCCGAAGCAGCGAGCGTGGCGCCGGCCGCCGAACCCGCCCCGCCCCTCGCCACCGTCGCAGCCATCCCGCCAGCGGAAGAACCCGCCGCCGCCCTGCCCCGGCCAGCTCACTCGCCCACGCCATCGAAGTCAGCGCCCACTTATGCTGATCCTGCGTGGCCACGCGAGCCCAACCCCTGGATCAGCCGCCTGCTGAGCGGCAACCTGCTAGCCAAGGCAGGCGTCGTGCTGCTGTTTTTCGGCGCCGCGTCCGGCCTCAAGATGGCGGCCGACTACGGCCTGTTCCCGCCCGGCGTACGGCTGCTGCTGGCGGCGCTGGCGGGTGTCGCGCTGATTGCCTTCGGCCACAACCGCGCGCGCCAGAATGTCCTGCAAGCCTTCGGTTTCGCCGTGCAGGGCGGCGGCTTTGCGCTGTTGTACCTGAGTCTGTATTTCGCCTTTGCGCGCTACGGCTACCTCGATGCCACCCTCGCGTTTGCCGGGTTTGCACTGCTCGGCGTGAGCTGCGCGCTGCTGGCGATGCGGCAGAACAGCGAAGCGCTGGCCTGGCTGGGTCTGGCCGGAGCGTTCTTCGCGCCCGCGCTGGCGTCGAGCGGCGGCAACCAGTACCGGATCCTGTTCGGCCATTTCCTGCTGCTCGACCTCTTCATCGTGGCGATCAGCAGCCGCACCGGCTGGCGCAGCCTGAACCTGCTCGGCTTCTTCCTCACCACGCTGTTCGGCCTGGCCTGGGCGCTGGCACGCTATGAAACGGCGTTCCGCGCCGACATCGAAGCCTTCCTGCTGGCGTTTTTTGTGCTGTACACGCTGGCCCCCGCCCTGCTCGCGCATTACCGCCAGCCCGCCAGCCGGAGCTGGCTCGACGGCACCCTGCTGTTCGGCGTGCCCGCCGTGGCGGCGATGGTGCAGGGGTCGCTCGGCTACGAACGCGACTATCTGGCGCTGACCGCGCTGCTGGCCGGGCTGTATTACCTGGGGCTGGCCGCGCTCACCCGCGCCAGCGACAACCCGGTGCTGCCGCGCGCCTTTGTCGCGCTGGCCATTACCTGCCTCACCGTGGCGATCCCGCTGTACTTCGGCGCCCAGGTCACCGCCGTATTCTGGGCGCTCGAGGGCGCGGCCGTGCTGGCGTTCGGCCTGTCGCGCCAGCGGCCGCTGGCGCTGCTCGCGGGCACGGCGATTCAGGGGCTGGCCGCGCTGCGGCTGCTCGACGCGCATGCCTGGCACGACACGGCCACCCCGTTCCTCAACGATTTCTTCCCCGGCGCGCTGGCCCTGGCGCTGGCCGGCGGCTATAGCGCCTGGCGTTTGCAGCGGCACGCGCGCCCGCTGCTGCTGCAGGGCATCGCCCTCGGCTGGGCTGTGCTCTGGTGGCTGCTGGCGGGCTGGAACGAGGCGAGCGCCCTGCTGCCGAGCGGCCAGGAATATGGCGCGGTGCTGCTGTGGATGAGCGCCGGTGCAGTCGCGCTGGAAGCCCTCGCGGCCCGCCTCGACTGGACCCGCGGACGCTACGCCGCCCTCGTCCTGTGGCCGGTCACCCTGCTGGCGCTGCTCGCCGCAACCGGCGACAGCGGCCACCCGCTCGCGCACTGGATGGCGCTCGCCCTGCCGCTCGCTTTCGGCGCCGGCTACTGGATGCTGCATCGCCAGCAATCCGCAGGCCTGAACGACTGGCTGCACGCCCGCCATCTGGCACTGTTCTGGATGCTGATGCTGGCCGCCGTGCTCGAAGCCGGCTGGCAGGCCGAGCGGCTCGCGCCCGCCACCCCGCTGTGGGCGCCGGTCGCCATCCTCGCGGTGCTGTGTCTCGGCCTGCTGGCTTTGCGCCAGTTGCAGCAACACAAAGTCTGGCCGGCGGCCGGGCTCGCGTCGCTGTACGACCGGGTTGCACCCGCGCCGCTGGCCGCCGGGCTGGCGCTCGGCGTGGCGCTGCTCAACCTCAACTTCAGCGGGCGCTGGAGCCTGCCCTATCTACCCTTGCTCAACCCGCTCGACCTTATCAGCCTGGTCGCGCTGGCCTGCCTGTGGCAACGCCTGAACGCGCCTAGCTGGCGACAGTACAGCGGTCACATCGGGCTGGCAGGATGGAGCGCCCTGGGACTGCTGTGGCTGACGGCGCTGTGGGTGCGTATTACCCACCACTACCTCGATGTGGCGTTCAGCGGCGCGGCCTTGCAGCATTCCGCGCTGTTCCAGGCTGGCGTGTCGCTGCTGTGGACGGCCGCAGCCATCGCCGCGATGCTGCTGGGCTCGCGCCGCCAACTACGGCAAACCTGGTTTGCCGGCGTCGGCCTGCTCGGCATCGTCGGCCTCAAGCTGCTGTTCCTCGACCTCGGCCAAGCCAGCCTCGCCACCCGCACCGCCACCCTGCTCGGCATGGGCGGCCTGATCCTGATTGCGGGTTATTTCGCCCCCGCTCCGCCGAAAAACCACGCCGCCTGAACCCAGCCACAATGAACTCCGCCATGAACACCGAACGTAACTTTTTCTCGCTGCACCTTCCGCTCGCCTCCGCCCCCATGTTCGCCCTGCTGGGGGCGCAGTTCGTGTCGGCGCTGGCCGACAATGTGCTGTTCATCCTGGTGCTGGCGCTGATCCGCGAAAGCGGCGGCAACGGCATGATTCCGCTGGTGCAGGAATTTTTCGTGTTCGCCTTCATCCTGCTGGCGCCCTTCGTCGGCCCCTTCGCCGACAGTCAGCCCAAAGGCCGGGTAATGCTGCTGGCCAACGGCATCAAGCTGCTCGGCGCCGCATACATCCTGGCCGGCGGCAACGCGCTGGTCGGCTACGCCATCGTCGGCGCCGGCGCGGCGGCGTACTCGCCCGCCAAATACGGCATCCTCACGCAGTTTTTCGACCCGGCCAAACTGGTCAAGGCCAACGGCTGGCTGGAGGGCTCGACCATTGCCGCCATCCTGCTGGGCGTGGTGCTGGGCGGATTTCTCGCCGACCACGACATAAAGCTGGCCTTGTGGCTGGCGGTCGGGCTGTACGGCCTGGCCTCGCTGCTGAATCTCTTCATCCCCAGACTGCCGCCGGAAAAAGCCTTGCAGCACGGTCGCGCCTGGCATTTCTTGCAAGCATTCTGGAGCGACGTAAAAACCCTGTTCCGGCTTCCCGATGCGCGCTTTTCCCTGCTCGGCACCGGCCTGTTCTGGGCCTGCGGCGCCACCCTGCGCCTGCTGCTGTTCGCCTGGGTGCCGGCCGCGCTGCTCATCGACGACACCCAGACCCCGGCCAACCTGATGGGCGTGGTGTCGATCGGCATCGTCATCGGCGCGGCGCTGGCGGGCATGCTGGTCAAGCTGTCCAACGTCAACCGCGTGCTGTTCGGCGGCGTCCTGCTCGGGCCACTGATCCTGGCGCTGGCGTTTCAGGGCGGGATCGTGTCCACCGCGCTGCTGCTGGGCGCGATCGGCCTGGCCGGCGGCTATTTCGCGATTCCGCTCAATGCGCTGCTGCAGGAAACCGGCCACGAAACCATCGGCGCCGGGCGCGCGCTGGCGGTGCAGAACTTCACCGAAAACGGTTTCATGCTGTTGATGGTGGGCGTCTATTACGCGATCTCGCACTACGCACTGGACGCACAGCAACTGGTTGCCGTGTTCGGCGGCTTCATGCTGCTGGGGATGAGCTGGCTGGCGCTGGGCCGGCTGCGCCTTGCGCGCTGAACGCCCGCCCATGAAAAAGGGCTCCAGATGGAGCCCTTTTCGTCATGCCGGAATCAAGCGAGTCGCTTAGTCCTTGAAGCGCCCGCGCACGCCGCCGCGCGCAGGCGCATTGCCCGGGCCACGGTTGTCGCTGCCATAGCTGCGACCTGCGCCGGGATTTGCGTTGCGCGCAGGACGGTCACCGTACGCCCGTGCCTGGGGGCGCGCCTTGGCTTCGCTCTCGCGCTTCTTCCAGTACTCGACACTGTTGCCGTCGACATCAGGACGCGGTGCGCGCTCGGGCTCGATACGGTTGCCTTCACGCGGCGCAAACGTGCGCGGGGCCTTGTCAAACGAACCCCGTGCGGCATTATCAAAACGATTGCCACGCGGGGGGGCATCCGAACGCGGACGATCACTGCGCGCGCCACGGTCACGGTTGTCCTGGTTGTCGCCACGCGGCGGACGGTCGCCGTAGGCGCGCGGTGCGCCATCGTTACGCGGTGCGCCGTAGCCACCGGCCGAATGGTTGCGCTCGCCGCCGCCGAAGCTGCGTTTCTCGCCAAAGCCGCCCGTGCTGCGGTTGCCGCCATTGCTCGTGCGCGGACGGCCATTGCCCGCCGGACGGCCGCCGCCGCTCTGCGGACGCTGCTGCGGTTCGAGACCCGGCAGGGTGTGCACTTCGATCCTGTTGCCGGTGTAGCGCTCGATGTTCTTCACCAGCCCGCCTTCGCGCATGCCGGCAAAGCTCACCGCGATGCCGGTGCGGCCGGCGCGGCCGGTACGGCCGATGCGGTGCACGTAGTCTTCGGCCTGACGCGGCAGGTCGAAGTTGATCACATGGCTGATGCCGGCAACGTCGATGCCGCGCGCGGCAACGTCGGTCGCGACCAGCACCTTGGTACGGCCTTCACGCAGGCGCTGCAGCGAACGGTTGCGCGCGCTCTGCTGCATGTCGCCGTGCAGCGAATCCGAAGCAAAGCCGCTATCGGCCAGCATGTCGGACAGCTCTTCCGCACTGCGCTTGGTGGCAGCGAACACGATCGCCTGCGTCATGTCGACATCGCGCAGCAGCGCGTCCAGCAGACGCTGTTTGTGGTCCATGTTGTCGGTGTACAGCAGGCGCTGTTCGATTTTGGATTCGGTGTGCGGAACCGCTTCGATCTCGATGCGCTCGGCATTGTGCGTCAGTTCACGCGCCAGATTGCCCACCACGCCGTCGAGCGTGGCCGAGAACAGCAGGGTTTGACGATCGGTCGGGCAGCGCTTGGCGATAGCCTGGATATCGTCGACAAAACCCATGTCCAGCATGCGGTCGGCTTCGTCCAGCACCAGCACTTCAATGCGCGAAAAGTCGATCTTGCCGCGCTCCAGGTGATCGATCAGACGACCCGGCGTCGCCACCACCACATCGACCGGCTGGCTCAGACGTTTGAGCTGCAGGCCATACGGCGCGCCGCCGACCAAACAGGCTGTGCGGAAACGACGCAGGCCGCTGCCGTAAGTGATGGCTGCTTTTTCAACCTGCAGGGCCAGTTCACGGGTCGGGGTCAGCACCAGCACGCGCGGGCCGATGCTTTTGCTGGGCGAGTCGGTCAGCAAACGCTGCAGCGAGGGCAGCAGGAAGGCGGCGGTCTTGCCGCTGCCGGTGTGCGAGGACACCAGCAAATCCCCGCCCTTCATGGCAGCAGGAATCGAAAGCTGCTGCACCGGCGTCGCGGTCGTGTAACCGGCGCCAGAAACAGCGTTAAGAATGATGGGATCAAGACCCAGATCGGAAAATTGCATGACTAACCTTTTAAATGAGCGCACAAAAACGCGCTATCCAGACCCGTCCGAAACCAGACGGGTCAAATATACGAACCGGATATAAAGCGGCGTTTGGATGGCTGAATCCAAAAGGATCAATCCATGAACGCCCACGGGTCGCGTCGATCACATCGGCGCCAACCACAAGACTTGTCACTGCCCGCAAGGCGCGGGCGGCACAATAGAGAGGTCGAAGACGATGGGGCTGTGAGAACAGTCCCGAGGCACGGCGGCTAAAACATCACCTGCCCACTTGCTGTATGCACAACTCAGCGAAGTATATCAGAAAACACTGATTCTGAAGCATCCATCAGACGCCCCGCGACAAAGGGCCGATCCCCCTGTCGCTGAACCCCTGACTTACTGGCTGTTCTTGAGGATGACTTTCTTTTGCTGCTCGTACTGATCCTGCGTGATGATGCCTTTGTCCAGCGCTTCCTTCAGGCTCAGCAACTGCTGCCCGGTGGACTGCTGGGAAACGTTCTTGACGACTGTTTCGTCGCCGCCGCAACCGCTGAGGGTCAGGGCAAGCAGCATCGCGGATGCAGACAGGAGAATGCGGTTCATGGTGTGTCCTTTCAAATAGATAAGGGGAGCCTGAACTCTAGCAGTTTCGGGCTTGCTTTTGGCGCGCCCCAGGCCGGTAGATTGCCCGCTAGCCAGACCACGCTCACTTGCCGATACAGAACTTGCTGAAGATCTCGCCCAGCAAATCGTCCGCCGTAAACTCACCGGTAATGTCTGCCAGCGCCACCTGCGCCAGGCGCAACTCTTCGGCAAACAACTCCAACTGGGCAACCGCTGCCCGTGCTGCCGCCACATGCGTCGCGGCGCGCGACAAGGCATCGAGATGGCGCGCACGCGCCATGAACGCACCCTCGCCCGCCGTCTGCCAGCCTGCCGCCGCCAGCAGTTTTTTACGCAGCAATTCCACTCCGGCACCGGTCTTGGCCGACAGCCATATTTCGTCGCCCACCGCACGCGGCGGCTCATCGCTAGCGTCGATCTTGTTGTGGATGGTCAGCCGCGCCACTGCCGGCAACCGCGCCAGAATCGCGTGCTCGTCCGCCCCCACACCGTGCGCCGCGTCCACCAGCAGCAGCGCCACGTCGGCGTTATCCAGCGCCGCCCAGGTCCGCGCGATGCCGATTTTTTCCACCGCGTCGTCGGTCTCGCGCAGGCCAGCCGTATCAATGACATGCAGCGGCACGCCCTCGATCTGGATCGCCTCCTTCACCGTGTCGCGCGTCGTCCCGGCCACATCGGTCACGATCGCCGCCTCGAACCCGGCCAGCTGGTTCAGCAGACTCGATTTGCCCACGTTGGGCTGGCCAATCAACACCACCGTCAGGCCCTCGCGCAGCAACGCGCCCTGACGCGCCTGCGCACGCACCGCTGCCAGCGCCGCCTCGATCCGATCCAGCCGCCCGAACGCATCGGCCTGCTGCAGAAAATCGATTTCTTCCTCGGGAAAATCCAGCGTCGCTTCCACCAGCATGCGCAGCCGCGTCAGCCCTTCCAGCAATTCGTGCACCCGCGCCGAAAATGCGCCCGACAGCGAACGCACCGCCGAACGCGCCGCCTCGGTCGACGCCGCGTCGATCAGGTCGGCCACCGCCTCGGCCTGCGCCAGATCCAGCTTGCCATTGAGATACGCGCGGCGCGTGAACTCGCCCGGACCGGCCAAACGCGCGCCCAGTTGCAAGCATCGCTGCAGGATCAGATTCAGCACCACCGGCCCGCCGTGACCCTGCAGTTCCAGCACGTTCTCCCCGGTGAACGAATGCGGCGCGGCAAACAGCAGCGCGATGCCCTCGTCGAGCGTCGACCCATCGGCATCGAAAAAAGCCGTGAACGTCGCATGGCGCGGCGCAGGCACGCGACCGAGTATCGCCCGGGCCAGCGGCGCCACGTCCGGCCCCGATACCCGCACCACGCCCACCCCGCCGCGCCCGGGGGCAGTGGCGATGGCGGCGATCAGATCATTTGGCATTGTCATGAACAGATCATGGTTAGGGGATGGCGAAGCGAAAATTGTCTGCCAAAGAAAAAAGGAAGGCCCGATTCTAGCGCCTGTCTGCGGGTGTGACGGTGAACACTCAAGCTCGGGCCCGAAGCGCCGATATAAAGACCCATGTATCTTTAATTGGTGTTTTATATGGCGATCGAACTCTACAACGACGGCAAGCACATCTGCCTGCTCTTCAACGATCTGGTGGACGACGAAAAAAGTGCGGCCGTGCAGGCGAACCAGTTTCTCGTCATTTCGAACGGCGAAGGGACCCTGATCGACCCCGCCGGGAACATGACCTACAACGCGCTTCTGATGGCGATGGGCCGCTACTTTCCCTACAAGAAACTGAAATACATCCTCGCCTCGCATCAGGATCCCGACATTGTGGCCTCGCTCAACAAATGGCTGTTCGGGACGGATGCAACGCTCTATGTATCAAGCCTGTGGGACCGCTTCGTGCCGCATTTCACGACGCAGGACCGCAGCGTGGGACGTATCGTGGGGGTGCCGGACGAGGGGATGGTGCTGCAGCTGAACGCATCGCGCATGCTGATCGTGCCCGCCCACTTTCTGCACTCGGAAGGCAATTTCCACTTCTACGACGAAAAAGCCAAAGTGCTGTTTTCAGGTGACATGGGCGCGTCGCTGGTGCATCACGATCAGGTGAATACGCCGATTACCAGTGTCGAAGCATTCAAGGCGCACATCCCCCGGATGGAAGGCTTTCATCGCCGCTACATGGTGTCAAACAAGGCGTGCCGTCTGTGGGCCAACATGGCGCGCGGCCTGGAGATGGACTATCTGGTGCCGCAGCACGGTTGCTACTTCAAGGGAAAAGTAGCCATCCACGCATTTCTCGACTGGATCGAAAAACTGGAGTGCGGAATCGACCTGTTTACCCAGGACAACTACCGCATTTCAGCTTGAATCTCTGCATAGCAGGTGCGAATTCAACCGGTGGATGCAACGGATTGGTGAAATCGTTCGGCGGGCGTTTC
>NZ_JADMKC010000024.1 GCF_018780105.1 Thiobacillus sp. | reverse complement strand
CCGATGATGTCTATGTCGATGCGGGTTCGGTCTCGGCCACGATTGCCTCGGCTGCCGGTGGCAATTTCGAGAGTCTGACGATCAATCCGGCGGCAGCGACCACCAGCATTACCGATACGCTGGACACGACCACGGTGTCGATCAGCGGCGACGGCAGTGTGGCCGAAGGCGCAAGTGCGAGCTATACAGTGTCGCTCACCAGCCCAGCGCAATCCGCTGTCACGGTCAACCTGAGCTACAGCGGTACGGCGGCCAACGGCGCCGATTTCAGCGGCGTGCTCAGCGTGACCGTCCCGGCCGGTGCGTCTTCCGCCAGCTTCAGCATCGCCACGCTCGACGATGCGTTGGTCGAAACAGCCGAAAATCTGGTCGTCAGCATCGCCAGCGCAACGGGCGGCAACTTCGAGAACCTTGTTGTTAGCGGTGCGGCCAGCAGCGTCAGCACGTCGATCAGCGACAACGACACGACCACGCTCAGCGTGTCCAGCCCGACTGTCCTGGAAAATTCCGGCTATGCCCAGTTCACGGTCAGCCTGTCCAACCCCAGCAGCCAGTCCACCACGGTCAACCTGGCGCTGACGAATGGCAGCGCTGGCGCTGCCGACTTCGGCCCCGGCCTCGAAGTGTCGACCGACGGCGGCACGATCTGGCTGGCCGCCACCAGCGCCACTTTCCCGGCCAACCAGACCAGCGTGCTGGTGCGGACGCCGATCGCCAGCGACGCGCTGGACGAGGCCAGCGAAAACTTCAGCCTGACAGCCACGCGCACCGTCGGCACGGCCGTGACCAATCCGGGCGGCACCGCCACGGGAACGGCCACGATCACCGACGACGACACCACGCCGGTACTCGATCTGGATGCCAACAACAGCAGCCTGGCCACCGGTGCAAACCACCAGACCAGCTACACGGAGAACGGTGCGGGCGTTTCAATTGCCGATGTCGATATCAGCGTGAGCGACGCCGATGGCAACAATCTCGCCAGCGCAACGATCCGGCTCACCAACGCGCAGGCTGGGGATGTACTGGCAGTGGGCGCCCTGCCCGCCGGCATCACTGCGGTGGTGAATACGAGTGTGGCCGGGCAGATCACCGTGGCGCTCTCCGGCGCGGCGAGCGCAGCGGATTACCAGACGGCCATTCGCGCCGTGAGCTTCAGCAACACGAGTGAAAATCCGGACACGGTCGACCGCAACCTCACGGTTTCGGTCACCGATGGCGCCAATACCAGCAACACGGGCGTCACCACGATTTCCGTTGTGCCCGTCAATGACCCCCCGGTAGCCAACAGCGTGTCGGTGTCGGGTAACGAGGATCCCGCTGCACCGATCGCCGTCACGATTACCGGCTCCGACGTGGATGGCACGCTGGCCAGCTTCACCCTGTCCAGCCTGCCGGCAAACGGCAGTCTGTATCTGGATGCGGCGATGACGCAGCTTGCTCCCACCGGAGCCGCGCTGGCCGCGGCGGGCAACAGCCTGACGCTGTATTTCAAACCACCGCTCAACTGGAGCGGCACGACCAGCTTCGACTACAACGCGACGGACAATCTGGGCGCGGTGTCGGCCCCGGCTGCCGCGACCGTCAATATCGCTGCAGTGGACGACGGTGCGCCGCTGGCGGGCAACGACAGCTTCATGGCAACGCTGGGGACGCCCATCATCATTACCCGTGGCCAACTGCTGGCCAACGACGCCTTGCCCGACAACGCCCAGATCACGAATGTCAGCGCGGTCAGCGGCGGCACACTGGTCTACAACGGCAACGACACCTGGACCTACACGCCGGCGGCGATCGGCGCCACGAGCTTCAATTACACCCTGACCGACGACGACGGGCAGACCAGTACCGCGACGGTGACCCTCAACACCGTGAGTGGCCGGGACGACCTCGCCACGGTGCACGAAAGCGCACTGGCGAGCGGCACCGGCGGGGGCACGACAGTGACCAGCGGCAACCTGCTTGCCAACGACGGCGGCGGCACCTCGATCTCCAGCATCAATGGCATCACTAACGGCTCGGCCAACGACACCGACAGCCGTGCCGGATACATCGGGGTCACCACCTCATTGGGGCAACTGGTAGTCGACACGGCAGGCGCCGGGGTGGGCGATTACACCTATACGCTGACCGACGCGGCCGATAACAGTGCGCCGGCCAACGACCTGTCGGTGACCGAAGTATTCAACTATGTATCGAATGCTACGTCGGCGGCGCTCAGGGTCAGTGTGGTGGACGACAAACCGGTCGCCTACGACAAGGTGCTGGAAGTATCGGAAAACCCCCTGCCCAACTACAACCTCGTGCTGGTTCTCGACGTCTCGGGCAGCATGACCACCACCTCGGCAGGCGGCGCCGTGCGGCAGATCAACCCGGATGGTTCCACCACCATCACCACCCGCCTCGACATGGCGAAGGCAGCGCTGGTCCAGCTGGTAGAGGAATATTTCAATCAGGCGCAGAACGTGTCGGTCAAGCTGGTCTCCTTCTCCAGCGGCGCCACCCTTCTCAATGGCGGCAACGCCTACACCACGCTGCAGGATGCGATCAACGGCATCAACTCAATGACCGGCAGCGGGGGCACCAACTACGAGGCCGCGCTGGATGCCGTGCAGACCGCGTTCGGCACCGTGGATCCCGCCGTTCGCAACGCCGTGTATTTCCTGTCGGATGGCGAGCCCTCCCAGGGCAACACCACCGATCCCGTGGGCGTAACCGGCTACGACACCTTCATTGCCGCCAATAGTATCGATTCCTACAGCGTGGGCGTCGGTACGGGCATTGCCAACCCGCAGTTTCTCAACGACATCCACAACGTGGATGCCGACGGCGACGGCACCCGCGATCCTGCCATTATCGTTCCCGACCTCAACGAGCTCGACTCCGCGCTGCTCTCCACCGTACCGGCCGCATTCGGCGGCAATCTGGTGGCCGGCAACAACGCGGGCAACGTGCTGGGCGCGGACGGCGGCCACGTGCAGACCATCACGCTGACGCTGGACAGCGATGGCAACGGCACGCCAGACCAGAACGTGGTCTTCACCTACGATCCGGCCGCCGGCGGACAGATCAGCAACAACAGCAGCTTCCTGCCGCCGACGCTGGCGGGCAGCTTGTTGACGCTGGATTCATCGAGCGGCTTCGGCATGGGCACGCTGACCTTCAACTTCAGCACCGGCGACTACACCTTCTTCACCGCCGGGTCCGCGCAGGTTGGGGACAGCTTCTCGCTCGATTTCGTGGCACGCGACAATGATGGCGACGTTACCGCGCCTGCGACGGTGACGATCCAGGTCGCCGACGGCCAACCCGTTGCGCGTCCGGACACCGATACGCTGCTGCCGAACCAGACCCATCTGGAAGGCAACGTCATTACCGGCCTCGGAACCGATGGCGGTCTCGCGCTGGGCGGACAGGTCACGAGCTTTTCGCCGGCTGGATCGGGCGTCGATGTGGCGGTCGATCAGGCACAGGTCAGTTCGGTTACGTTCCGCGGGCAAAGCTTCAGCCTCACCAGCAACAGTTCCGGTTCGGGCGCCGGCTTCACCTATACCGTCAGCAACGGTGAACTGGCTTGGCAGGCGACCAGCGGCGGCGAACAGCTGGTGTTCAATGCCAGCGGTTATTACGACTACACGCCGCCCGCGGCCGCCCTCCCCGTCACCCCGACGGCAGCCGCCGTCACCACCACCTTCACATCTGCGGCCAACGCGGCCGCGAATGGCGTCGTGCTGGGCGGCCTGAGTCGCACCGGGGCCGTGCAGACGCTCAGCTATTCCAATCCGGGCGGCACCAGCAGCGATGGCGTGGGCGTCAGCGGGGGCAACAGCAGCAATACCGTGGACAACCTGGAACGGCTGGTCGTCACCTTCAACTCGACAACGCATCCTTACGGCGTGCAGGATGTCCGTTTTGTGATCGCCAGCGCAGCCAGCAACCTCGGCGCCTCGGGCGGGATCGTGTATGCGCTGACCTACACCGTGTTCGACGTGGCGGGCAATCAGATCGGCCAGTTCTACAGCAACCTGGAAAACACCGTGTCCGTGCCTGCAGAGCTGGGCAATATCGGACGCATCGAAATCGAAGCCAACAGTGCCGCCTCCGCCCGGGTCACCAGCGTCAGCTTCGAGAGCGTCCAGCTCAACAACAGCGCACCTGCCATCGAGCCGGTCGAAATCGGTTACGTGCTGACCGATAGCGACGGGGACACCAGCGCAGCGACCACGCTGACGCTCAACACGATGGCCAACAACCTCTTCGGCGATGCATCGAACAACACGCTCAGCGGGACGGCCGGCAACGACCGGATCATCGGCGGCGATGGCGTTGACACGCTCAACGGCGGCGATGGCCATGACATTCTCGAAGGCGGCGCCGGGAATGACACGCTCAACGGTGGCGCCGGCATCGATGTGCTGCGCGGCGGTGCGGGAAATGACACGCTGAATGGCGGCGATGGCAACGACACGCTGGTGGGTGGCGCCGGGAACGACATCCTGATCGGCGGACTGGGCTCGGACGTGTTCCGCTGGGAACTCGCCGATCGCGGCGTCGCCGGCACCCCGGCAGCCGACACCGTGCAGGATTTCAACAGCGCATCCGCAGCAGCCGGCGGTGACCGCCTGGATCTGCGGGATCTGCTGCAGGGCGAATCCCAGGATGCCGTGAATCTCACCAATTTCCTGCATTTTTCACAGTCAGGCGCGGATGTCGTGGTACAGGTGAGCTCGAACGGGGGATTCACGGGCGGCTTCAATGCCGGTGCTGCCGATCAGACCATCACGCTGCAGGGACAGTGGGCGGACATCACGGCAAGCGGCGCCCTCAGTTCAGACCAGCAGATCATTCAGGATCTGCTGACCAAGGGAAAACTGATTACCGACTGAAGTCAGGGATGAATCCGCTTTGCAGCCCGGAGCGGATCCCGACAGGAGAATGAATAGATGCCTTATGTAAAACGTGACGAACAGGGCCGAATCACCACGGTCAATCTGGAACCCGGCGACGGTCTGGTGGAGTTGGCGCCGAACGCGCCGGAACTGCTGGCGTTCATGCACATGTTGGGGCAGGAACAGAGCACGCTGCAGCAGTCCGACATGCGGCTGGTGCGCGTGCTGGAGGACCTGATCGACCTGCTGATCGACCGCGATGTGATTCGCTTTACCGACCTGCCGCTGCCAGCGCAGGAAAAACTGATGGAGCGGCGCTCCATCCGCCAGTCCCTGGGCGCGCTCGACCTGCTCGGCGGCGACAACGAAACCATTTGAAACTGGGCGTGGCCAGCCTGCTGTGCTCAGGCGAGCACAATGCCTGGCCCGGTCATCCCCTTGAAGCCCAGTTCCCGCAGGCAGCCGGCTTCGCGCTGATTCAACACGCCCTCGGCAATGGTCATCATGCCCATGGTGTGGGCGATGCTGCAGAGGCCGCGCAGGAACGTCTGGTTGCCCAGGTTCTGATCGATGTCGTGGATGATGGCGCGATCGATCTTCAGATAATCGAGCCCCACGTCGTACAGCTCGCCGATATGGCAAATCTGGTTGCCCACGTGTTCGAGGCCGATTTTGCAGCCCAGGGGTTTGAGCGCATCGCAGAACACGCGGAATTCCCTGGCGTGCCGATAGGCGACAAATTCGGGGATGTCGATCCAGATCCTGCCCGCAAGCTGCGGGCTGCGTTTGAGCGCCTGGTAAAAACGCGCGACCAGCACCGGATCGCACACGGTCTGCGGTGACATGTTGATGCATATCGGCCCCGCGTTGCTTTCAAGCCACGTCAGCGCGTAGTCGAACACCGCCTCGTCGATGCGCTCGGTCAGGCCCAGCCGGCTGGCCCAGGGCATGAACTCCTGCGCCGACATCCACAGGGAATCCTGGATGTTCTGCATGCGTCCGGGCGCTTCGTAATGGATCAGCTGGCCCTGCCCGTTCAGCACTGGGTACGTCGCACACTGGATCAGCTTCCGGTCCAGAGCCGTTTCGATCAAGACCTGCCAGGCAGCGATCAGGCTGGCCACCGGTTTCCACGCGATATCGATATCCCCCAATTCCACCGCGCTGCCGCCTTCCTGCTCGGCGCGGCCCAATGCGATATCCGCGCGCGACAACACCTGCGATACCGCATCTCCATGGCGATACACGGCGGCACCCAGCAGCAAGGGATGTCCGATGTCCGCGCTCGGGTCGTTGATCGACAAACGGGCGCGTGCGTATATCTGGTTGCTGAGTTCGACCACCGAATCCACATCGGGGGCGAGCACCGCAAAATCGGAGCCATTCAAGCGCCCGATCAGACAAGGCTCATCCGGGCAGGATTCCTGTAACGCGCCCGCCACCCGGATCAGCAGGGTGTCGGTGGCTTCGCGTCCCAGTGCCTTGTTCAGTTTGAGCAGATCGGGCAGGCGCAGAATAAACAGGGCGCCGGTCGGAGCGGCAGCTTCATCCTCCAGCGCGTGCTGGATCTTTTTCAGGAAATGCTCGCGGCTCAGCAAGCCGGTCAACGCATCATGCTGGGCGTCGCGCCGCAGCTGCTCCAGTCGCGCGGATTCTTCGTCGAGCATGCTGCGTACCTGACCGGACAGGGTGTTCATTGCCCGCACTACGCTACGAAACTCCCGCGTACGGGGCTCCCTGATGGCAATGAAACGGCGTGCACCGATGGCTTCGGCCTGCTTGACCACCTCGCCCAGCGGCCGGGTAATGGCACGCAAGATGAGGGTACCAATCACACCGCACAGCAGCACGCTGGCCAGAAACCAGGCCAGCAATCTGCGGTTGCCCTGCCACAAGGCCTGGTAGGCAAAGCTGTTGTCACTCACGACGCTCAGGGTGCCATATTGACGCCAGCCATCCTGCACCTTGGCGATGCCGGGCTCGGTGCGCAGGGGAATCAGGTCGACGAACCAGGCAGGCACCTTGTCGGTTCCGCCCTCGCTGGCCTGTTCGACCATGAGCTTGCCGGATGGCGAAGTCAGCCTGATGCTCTGGTAATGCCCGATATCGAATTGCGCTGACAGCAGCAATTCAATCAGGACCGGGTCCTTTTCGATTTGCGACATCGACAGCGCCAGCGAATTCGCATTGTCGATGTTCTTCAGCCGCAGCTGATCTTCCAGATAGCCTTTTGCCGACCAGGCGCTGACCAGAAAACTGATCCCGAACGCAAGGGTCATGATGGTCGCGATGGCCAGCCAGAGTTGCTTGGTGAGTGTCATGTGAGGCCCCTTGGCAAGTGGTATTTCATTCGATTCCTTCTTCCCGCATCCTGGTCAGCACCGATTGCCATTTGGAAAGGCGTTGTGATGCGCTGGGCGCTCGGGGAGCGCCCCCCCCGATCCACAAGCCTTCGGCATTGAAACCAAAAATCGTGGTCAAGTCAGCGCGGCGGGATGCGGGTCGGATATCCCCAATCAGGTTGTCCAGCACCAGGGGCTCATCGTCTGGGGCCGGATAATAGCTGAGGACCATATGGGCCTGAACCAGGGTGCTTTGCGGTCCGCCAATGCGCGCCTTGACGTAGGTCAGCCGCAATTTTTCAGCCGGGATGCCGAGCTGCTTCAGCGTCGCGTATTTGGCAATGGCAAAATCCTCGCAGTCCCCCTCCGAACGTCCCAGCGTCTCGAGCGGCGTCGCCCAGTAGTCTTGCTTGCCCCAGATATCGCTGTCTTCGCCAAAGCGGATTCTGCGATTGAAGAAATCGTTGACCTGGCGCAGCTTGACGGCATCGGGCTGGCTGGCCGCCCGGGTCAGCAAATCACGCCAGGCCACCACCGAGGCTGTCCCGGCGTCGCCATAACGCTGGCCTGCCTGCATCAGCATGCGATCCATTTCGACGCCGGCAAGGGCAACGCTCACGCTGAAAGCCAGCGTGCAAATCGATGCGGCCCAGTCGGTTCTTGACAAAGCCTGTCGACAATTCAGCACTGAACAGCGCTTCAGCATGGGCGGGCGTGGGACATGCTATTGAGCGCCCGTTTGAAAACCGGCGCCGTCTGCCGGCTGACGGCGCTTGCCGCCAGGCACGCCCACGACCGATCTGAGTCACTGAATCGCTTCAAAACGCTTTCCCGGATTGAAATAAAGCCGCAGGTGTCTGTGATCAATATGCACAAACAAGCAGGTTGGTATAAATATTGCAGTTAGATTGCCGTTGTTCTACCTACAAGTTATCGGACGTGTCCCGGAAGGCTGAAGGAATGCCCAGAATAAAAGTCGCATTGATTGTTATGGTGATGAGCATGCTCGCTCCCGTTGCCGGGGCGCAGCCGGCCGCCACACTGGAAAATGCCGTCAGGAAAGCCATTGTGAGCAATCCCGAAGTGCAGGCCCGCTGGCACACCTTGCTTTCTTCGCAGCATGAACAGGATGTCGCCCGGGGCGGCTATTTTCCGCGTGTGGACCTCATCGCGGGCGTTGGCCGGCAAAAGCTGACCGAATACAACCAGCCGACCACCAACATGACCCGTCATGGCGCTGCGTTGTCGCTTGACCAGATGATTTACGACGGTTTCTCCACGCGCGAGGAAGTGGCCAAACTGGCGTATGCCAAACTGGTGCGGTATTACGAAGTCCTCGATGCGTCGGAATCGGTCGCACTGGAAGCGACCCGGGCTTACCTGGATGTGCTGCGCTATCGCGAACTGGCCACCCTGGCCCAGGACAACCTCGCCCAGCACGAACAGGTGTTCAGCCAGATCCAGCAACGGGTTCAGGCAGGCGTAGGCCGGCGGGTCGACCTCGAACAGGCAGGCGGTCGCTTGGCGCTGTCGCAATCGAACGTGCTGACCGAAGCCAGCAATCTGTACGATGTCAGCGCGCGCTACCAGCGCATCGTGGGCGAGATTCCCCCCGGCGACATGAGCGCGCCCGCCCCGTTCAAGCAGGGCATCCCCGCGTCTATCGAAGAGGCCCTGAAACTGGCCTATCAAGGCAACCCGGCATTCAACGCCGCGATTGAAAACGTGCGTGCCGCCCAGGCCGAAGTACGTGGCCGGCGGGCCAACTATCAGCCCCAGGTCAACCTGCGCGCCATTCAGGATGTTGGATACAACCGGGATGGCATCGAAGGGAAACGGGATGACCAGGTTATCGAGCTCGTCCTCAATTACAACCTGTTCAATGGCGGCTCCGATCGTGCGCTCGAACGCCAGTATGCCGAGCGCCTGTCGCTTTCAAAGGATCTGCGCGACAAGGCCTGTCACGATGTCCGCCAGACCCTGGCCATTGCTTTCAACGACATTCATAACCTGTACCGGCAACTGGGCTTTCTCGACCAGCACCAACTCGCGAGCGAGAAAGTGCGCCAAGCCTATCGCCAGCAATTCGATATCGGGCAACGCACCCTGCTCGACCTGCTCGATACGGAAAACGAATATTTTCAGGCACGGCGTGCTTACGCGAATGCCACCTACGATCGTGCCATTGCCCATGCCCGCACCCTGGCCGGCATGGGCAGCCTGTTATCCACGCTGCAGGTAGGCCGTGACGGCATGCCCACCGCCCAGGAACTGGGGCAGGATCGCCAGGAAGTCGATGCCGACAGCCAGTGTCCGGCGGAAACACCCCTGGTGGCCACGACCGATATGGGGCTGACGCCACGCACGATCGAAGCAGCCCCGGCCAGGCCCGCACCCCCTGCGCCAATTCCGCCAGCTGCCCCCGCAGAAACGATCCAGCAGGCACTCGCTGGCTGGACTGCGGCCTGGTCGTCAAAGGATTTCCCGCGTTACCGTGGGTATTACGCAAAGAATTTCACCCCTGAAGGCGGCCATTCGCTTGAACAATGGGCAAACGCGCGTGCGGCGCGTCTCAGCCAGCCCAGCGCCATCACGATTGGGGTGAGCGACTTGAAGGTGAGCAACATCGACGCCAACAAAGCCACAACGGAATTCCGGCAGACCTATACCTCAGCGAATTACCGCGACGCGGTGATCAAACGCATGGAGTGGGTGCGCGAGGGCAACAGCTGGAAAATTCAACGTGAACAGGTGCCGGAGGCACCGAAGGCTGCAGAGCCGGGCGTCACGAGACCCGGTACGAAATAGCCGCGCACCAAGGCATCCAGAGCTTGCGCGTGTCACCCACCTGAAGGGTGCAGCGCACACATTCCGATGTGCGTCAGGTGTGCGGGGGTGATTGGCCTGTTCGCTTCGACAAGCCTTGCACAGCCTGCTCTAAACAGACAACCGATATCCCGTATCGGTCTATGCCCGCGGACCGCGATGACCGGATTTATTCCGGCCAGTGCTTGATATAGCGTTTCAGCAGACTGTTTTCGAACTTGGCTTCCTTGAGGCTGGCGCGCGCCACGTCATGGAAGGAAATGATGGCGAACAGCTTGTTGCCGTCAAGGATCGGCAGGTGGCCGATGTGCGATTTGGTCATGACGTCGCGCGCGTAGTCCACCGAGTCGTCGGCGTTGGCGACCACCGGTTCGGTTTCCATGATGGCCTTGACTTCAATATCCTTGAGCCCCAGCCCCAGCTTGACCATGCCGTGCACTACGTCGCGCTCGGTCAGCAAACCCACCATTTCGCCGTCTTTCAGAACCACCAGCGAGCCCACGCCCAGACCCACCATTTTCTCGACCGCACTGGCCACGGTATCGGTCGGGGCAATGCTGTGGATGTCGTCGCTTTTCAGCGTAAGAATTTCGCGAATCTGCATGGTGTGCTCCGGGCTGGGTAAGTTTGGAATGATAAACGATGAGCCAATACAGCTCGTCTACGTGCGTACCAACGCGTTTTCGACCTGCTGACGCACCTCGCGGCCGGCCAGCGCCTCGATCAGCGCCAGCGCAAAATCCATGGCGGTGCCGGGGCCACGCGAAGTCAGCACCTTGCCGTCCTGCACCACGGCCGCCGTGCTGACGGCCACGCCGGGCAAGCCGTCGAGAAATCCGGGATAGCTGGTTGCCTGCTTGCCTTGCAGCAGGCCGGCTTCGGCCAGCACCATCGGCGCAGCGCAAATGGCGGCGGTGTAATGGCCCGCTGCCGCTGTCTTTTTGAGCAGTCCGATGATGCGCGCATCAGCCTTGAGGTGCGCCGCGCCCGGCATGCCGCCAGGCAGCACCACCATGTCGTAATGCCCGTCCAGCGCAGCATCGAGCGTCGTGTCCGGCATCAGCTGCACGCCGCGACTGGCCTTGACGAGACCGGGCTTGAGTCCGGCAGTGACGACGTCGATGCCGGCACGGCGCAACAAGTCGATGATCGTGACGGCTTCGAGTTCTTCGCAGCCTTCCGCCAGGGGAACCAGGACCTTGGGCATGGCGGCTCAGTCGCGAAAGTTCTGATACTGCAGGGGAAAATCGGTGATGCTCTTGCGCACCAGCGCGATGGTTTCCTGCAGCAGGTCGCGCTTGGCGCCGGATACGCGCACGGTGTCGCCCTGGATGCTGGCCTGCACTTTCAGCTTGCTGTCCTTGATGACGCGGACGATCTTCTTGGCCAGCTCGGTCTCCACGCCGGTTTTCACCGTGATGCTGCGCTTGACCTTGTTGCCCGAGACTTTCTCGATGTTGCCGATGTCCAGGCATTTCACATCGACGCTGCGTTTGGCCAGCTTCTGCGACAGGATGTCCTGCACCTGGTCGAGCTGAAAATCGGTATCCGCATGGATGGTCAGCACGTAATCGGCCTGCTCCACGCGGGCATCGCTGCCCTTGAAGTCGAAGCGGGTCGAGACTTCCTTGTTGACCTGGTCCACCGCATTGCGCACTTCCTGCTTGTCCACTTCGGACACGATATCGAAAGTCGGCATTCTGATTACTCCTCATCCATCACAAACGATTGAACCGGCAATCCCGATTCGTCGTGAAACTCGGCCGCCGCCATCACCCCCAGCCGCGCCACCGATTCGGCGTCGAGCGAAGGCGCACGCCAGGCTGCATACATGGCGCCCAGCGCGTACGGGCTGCCGCTGCCGTAAGCATAGAACTTCGAGAATTCCTGCACCGTGCGGTGCGCGGCCACGCCAAATATGCCGTGCCGGTTGGCAATCAGCACGTCCATCCGGCTCGACTCCAGCTCGTCGTCCTTGTCGTCGCCGACCTGCAGAAAATACTGCTCTTTCAGCGCCGCATGCAAGGTATTCCAGACGCGGAATATCGAAATCGCCGTGTCGAAAACCGGCGGCGCTTCAAGGCTGGCGAAATAGTCCGCCAGAATCAGCTTCATGGTCGCCGAGCCGGTGATGGCTATGTAGCTGTCGCCCACGCGCAGGATCTTTTCGTGGTTGGCGACGTAGTCAGCCGACTCCTTGCCGCCGCCCCATTTCGTCAACGTGTCGGACGCGATGGCGATGCGGCCATCCTTCCTGACGACGGTGACGGTGGTCATTTCAAATCAGCCGAAATGGCAGACGTAGTGATACGGCTCGCCCGACACTTCGATATCGAAGCTGGAATTGGCCGGCACGTCGAACGACTGCCCGACAGAATAGGTTTTCCACTCGGTTTGCCCGGCCAGTTTCACCCGGCAGGTGCCCGCCACCGTCTCCATGATTTCCGGTGCGCCGGTGTTGAAAGTGAGCGTGGACGGCTGGATCACGCCGACCGATTTTTTGCTGCCGTCAGCGAATTGAACTGTGTGCGATACGCACTTACCATCGAAATAAACGTTGGCCTTCTTCACCAGGCTGATGTTGTCGAACTGGGGCATATTCATTTTCTCCGTGCGTCGAGTTTGGCTGCGATGCGCATGCGCAGCGCGTTGAGCTTGATAAAACCGCCAGCGTCCTTCTGGTCGTAGGCGCCCGCATCGTCCTCAAAGGTGGCGATGGTGGAATCGAACAGCGAATCGGTTTTGGAATCGCGGCCGGCGACGATGACGTTGCCCTTGTAGAGCTTCATCCGCACCGTGCCGTTGACGTTCTGCTGAGTGTGGTCGATCAGCACCTGCAGGGCTTTGCGTTCAGGGCTCCACCAGTAGCCGTTGTAAATCAGGCTGGCATAGCGCGGCATCAGGTCGTCTTTCAGGTGCGCGACTTCGCGATCCAGCGTGATCGACTCGATGGCGCGGTGGCCCTTGAGCAGGATGGTGCCGCCGGGGGTTTCGTAACAACCGCGCGACTTCATGCCGACGTAGCGGTTTTCCACCAGATCGAGTCGGCCGATGCCGTGTTTGCCGCCGATTTCGTTCAATTTGGCCAGCACTTCATGCGCTTTCATGGCCGCACCGTTGATCGCAACCACGTCGCCTTTGGCGTAGGTCAGCTCGATGTACTCGACCTGATCCGGCGCCTTTTCAGGCGACACGGTCCAGCGCCACATGTCCTCTTCGGCTTCCGCATTCGGGTCTTCCAGATGGCGGCCTTCGTAGCTGATGTGCAGCAGGTTGGCGTCCATCGAATACGGCGAACCGCCCTGGCGATGCTTCATGTCGATCGGGATGCCGTGGGTTTCGGCATAGTTCAGCAGCTTCTCGCGCGAGAGCAGATCCCACTCGCGCCATGGCGCGATCACCTTGACGTCGGGCTTCAGCGCATACGCGCCAAGCTCGAAACGTACCTGGTCATTGCCCTTGCCGGTAGCGCCGTGGCAAATCGCATCGGCGCCGGTTTCGTTGACGATGTCGATCAGACGCTTGGCGATCAGCGGCCGCGCGATCGAGGTGCCGAGCAGGTATTCGCCCTCGTACACGGTGTTGGCGCGGAACATCGGGAAGACGAAATCGCGCACGAACTCCTCACGCAGGTCGTCGATGTAAATCGACGCTGCCGGGATGCCGAATTGCAGCGCCTTGGCACGTGCCGGTTCGAGCTCTTCGCCCTGCCCCAGGTCGGCGGTAAAGGTCACCACTTCGCATTGATAGGTGTCCTTCAGCCATTTGAGAATGACCGAGGTGTCGAGGCCGCCGGAATAGGCGAGAACTACTTTCTTGATATCGCTCATAAGGATGCTCTTGGTTCTGATTTAGTCATTCGGACTCAGTGAGTGGTGCCGGAGGTTTTCTTGTCGATGATTTCGATCTGGCCGGGAAAATCGCCGATTTTCAGGATGTCGAGATTGGTCGCCAGGCTGGCTTTCTCGATTTCGATGCCGACGACGCGGCCGTCTGCGGACAGGTTGAGCACGATACCTTCATGCGCTTCCCAGGCGTGATCCGGGTTTTCGGCGCTGATCTCGATGTACAAAGAATCCATGTCCTTGAAATAGGCAATGTTCATGCGTCCACTTTCCCCAGCAGCAAAAATTCCATCAAGGCCTTCTGCACATGCAGACGGTTTTCGGCTTCGTCCCACACCACCGACTGCGCGCCGTCAATCACCTCGGCGGTGACTTCCTCGCCGCGATGCGCGGGTAGGCAATGCATGAAAACCGCGCCGGGTTTAGCCACCGCCATCATCTCGGCGTCGACCTGCCAGTCGGCAAAGTCCTTCAGGCGCTCGTCGTTTTCCGCCTCCCAGCCCATGCTGGTCCAGACATCGGTGGTCACCAGGTCGGCATCGCGACAGGCATCCATCGGGTCGACAAAGCTTTCGAAGTGATCGGTGCCGAACAGATTGGCGCGCTCGGGCTCGACTTCATAACCCGGCGGGGTCGACACGTGCACGTTGAAGTCGAGCACCTCGGCGGCCTGCAGCCAGGTATTACACATGTTGTTGGAGTCGCCGACCCACGCCACGGTCTTGCCCTGGATGGGGCCGCGATGCTCGATGAAGGTGAAGATGTCGGCGAGGATCTGACAGGGGTGGTATTCGTTGGTCAACCCATTGATCACCGGCACCCGCGAGTGCGCGGCGAAGCGCTCGATGATCTCCTGCTCGAAAGTGCGGATCATCACGATGTCGACCATGCGCGAGATGACCTCGCCCGCGTCTTCCACCGGCTCGCCGCGCCCAAGCTGGGTGTCGCGCGTGTTGAGGTAGATCGCCGAGCCGCCGAGCTGGTGCATGCCCGCCTCAAAGCTCAGCCGGGTACGGGTCGAGCTTTTCTCGAAAATCATCGCCAGCGTGCGGTCGGCCAGCGGGTGATAGGGTTGGTATTGCTTGAAGCGGCTTTTGATCAGCGTGGCGCGATCGAACAGATACAGCAGCTCGTCGCGCGACAGATCCTTGAATTGCAGAAAATGCCGCAGCATCACGCCGCCTGTTGCAGGTAGGTTTTGACGATGCCGGACACGGCCGCGACCAGCGCATCGACTTCAGCCGAGCCATACACCAGTGGTGGCACCAGACGAATCACCGTATCGGCGGTGACGTTGATCAGTACGCCCGCATCGCGCGCCACACCCACCAGTTCGCCGCACGGACGATCCAGCTCCACGCCGATCATCATGCCCTCGCCGCGAATATCGACCACGCCATGCACGCCGCTCAAGGCTGCGCGCAGGCCGGCACGGATCGCCTCGCCGCGCAGCTTCACGTTGTCCAGCAGCTTGTCTTCTTCAATCGCAGCCAGCGTAGCCAGCGCAGCGGCACACGCCAGCGGATTGCCACCGAAGGTGGAACCGTGACTGCCCGGAACGAATACGTCGGCCGCTGCACCGCGCGCCAGGCAGGCGCCGATCGGCATGCCCGAACCCAGGCCCTTGGCCAGCGCAATCACGTCCGGCATTACGCCCGAATGCTGAAAGCCAAACCAGGTGCCGGTGCGACCGATACCAGTCTGCACTTCGTCCAACATCAGCAACCAGCCGTTGGCATCACAAATCTTACGTAACTCGACGAGATATTCTGACGGCAGCACATTGATTCCGCCTTCGCCCTGCACCACTTCAAGCAGCACCGCGACGACGCTCTTGTTGTGCTCGGCGACTTGGCGAATCGCTTCGATATCGTTGAACGGTACCCGCGCGAAGCCCGACAGCAGGGGTTCGAAACCTGCCTGGATCTTGCGGCTGCCAGTTGCTGTCAGGGTGGCCATGGTGCGGCCATGGAAGGCCTTTTCCATCACGATGATGGTCGGCACCTCGATGCCCTTGCCGTGACCGTACAGGCGAGCCAGCTTGATCGCGGCCTCGTTCGCCTCGCAACCCGAGTTGCAGAAGAAAGCCTTGTCCATGCCCGACAGTTCGCACAGGCGGTCGGCCAGTTCTTCCTGACGCAACACCCGGTACAGATTGGATGAATGAATCAGCGCAGCGGCCTGATCGGCAATCGCCTTCACCAATTTGGGATGAGCATGGCCCAGTCCGTTCACGGCCACCCCGGCCACCGCATCGAGATAGCGCTTGCCGGACTCATCCCACAGGTAAGCGCCTTCGCCGCGGACAAAGGCAAGCGGCTGGCGGGCATAGGTGTTCATCAAATGTGTTGTCATGGCAGTCGTAACCAGGCTGTTCTGAAAAAAGAAATAACGAAATTGAAAACGGCGGCCTGAGCCGCCGTGCCTATCATGCACCTGCGTGATTATAGGCCGAAATGCGCGCACTGCGCCCCCTAGCAAACCCATGGCTGGCAGCCCTGCCAGCTGCGGGCTAGCTGACTGCCATGCATGTGCAGCATGTTAGAATCCGCCACCTCCTAAAGAAGTTCAGCCATCTCAATGGATAACGCCACCGCCCCCCTGATCATTCGCGGCATCACCGCCAAGGGCGCCCGGTTTCGCCCCAGCGACTGGGCGGATCGTCTGGCCGGCGCGTTCGCCGTCATCGACCCCAACAATCGCACCAATTATTCGCCTTACGTCCAGCCCACCAAACTCGACAACATTCCCTGCGTGATCGTAGACAAGAAGCTCAAGTCCAGCGATCCAGACGCCTACCGTTTCCTGCTGGCATTTGCCGGCAGCAATGAGTTGCTGGTTGAAAACGCCGACTGATCTTGCTGCGGCGCCCATAAAAAAACGCCGCAACAGCGGCGTTTTTTTATGGGCAAGTGCTGGCTTGATTACAAGTCAGCGCTCAAGCCATGCTTTTGAGGGCTTGGGACAGACGGCTCTTGTGGCGTGCAGCCTTGTTCTTGTGAACGATTTTCTTGTCGGCAATGCTGTCGATCACGCTCATCGAGGACTGGAAAACCAGCTGTGCAGCAGACTTGTCGCCGGCTTCAATGGCTTTGCGCACTTTCTTGATTGCAGTGCGCAGCTCGGAGCGCTGGCTCATGTTGCTGTCGCGCTGAGCGCTGGCTTGACGTGCGCGCTTGCGCGCCTGGGCGGAATTCGCCATATGTACTTGCTCCTGTAGGCCTTGCGCCGCGCGCAAGGCAAATAAATTTGATTCAGGCAACCCATAATCACAGGCGCCAATTCACCGAAGCCCGCGATTATACGGAAGAAGCCCATTAAAAATCAAGCAGGCAAAATCAAGCCGGCCCGCAATTGTGTTGCAGCGCTCCCGCGCGACCCGCACAATGCGCGCACAACCGACATGCGCCATCCATGAACTTACTCAAAGCCCTCGCCGCGGTCAGCAGCATGACCCTGCTCTCGCGCATTCTGGGATTCGTCCGCGATGCCGTGATTGCACGTACTTTCGGCGCCGGGATGATGACCGACGCTTTTTTCGTCGCCTTCAAGATCCCCAACCTGCTGCGGCGGATGTTTGCCGAAGGTGCCTTTTCCCAGGCCTTCGTACCGATTCTGGCGGAATACAAAAACCGCCTCGGCCACGATGCCACCAAAACCCTGGTCGACCAGGTGGCGACTGCGCTCACACTGGTGCTGGTGGTCGTCGCGCTGCTGGGCATTTTTGGCGCGCCGTGGGTGGCATACATCAGTGCGCCGGGATTTCGCACCGATGGCGAAAAATTCGCGCTCACCGTCACGCTGCTGCAAATCACCTTCCCCTACATTGTCTTTATCTCGCTGGTTGCGCTGGCGGCGGGCATCCTCAATACCCATAGCAAGTTTTCCGTCCCCGCATTTGCGCCGGTTCTGCTGAACGTGGCGATGATCGCGGCTGCGCTCTGGATTGCGCCGCATGTGGACCCACCCGTGCTGGCGCTGGGCTGGGGCGTGGCGCTGGGCGGCGTGCTGCAGCTGGCCTGGATGGTCCCGCACCTGAAAAAACTGGATTTGCTGCCGCGTCCCACTACCCACTTCAACGATCCCGGCGTGCGCCGCGTCGGCAGACTGATGGCGCCCGCCCTGCTCGGCGTGTCCGTCGCGCAGATCAGTCTGCTGATCAACACGGTTTTTGCGTCCTTCCTTGCCACCGGCAGCGTCTCCTGGCTGTATTACGCCGATCGCCTGATGGAGTTTCCGGCCGGCATGCTGGGGGTGGCGCTCGGCACCATTCTGCTGCCCAGCCTGGCCAAGCATTACGCCGACGACTCGCCCGCCGAATATTCCAAGCTGCTCGACTGGGGACTGCGCCTAACCCTGCTGCTGGCCTTTCCCGCTGCGGCTGCGCTGGCAGTGCTGGCGGTGCCGCTCATCACGACGCTGTTTCATTACGGCGCGTTCAATGCCCTGGACGTCAGCATGACCCAACAGGCACTGCTGGCTTACAG
Organism: Thiobacillus sp.; assembly: GCF_018780105.1. GTDB lineage: Bacteria > Pseudomonadota > Gammaproteobacteria > Burkholderiales > Thiobacillaceae > Thiobacillus. The sequence continues at coordinate 6,034 of NZ_JADMKC010000024.1, read as the reverse complement.
CCTGGGATTGCTGGGCCTGATTCTGGTCAAGGTGCTGGCGCCCGGCTTCTATGCGCGACAAAACATCAAAACGCCGGTCAAGGTCGCAATTTTCACCCTGATCGTGACCCAGCTGATGAACCTGGCGTTTTACAAACCTCTCGGCCACGCCGGGCTGGCCCTGTCGATTGGGCTGGCCGCCTGCCTCAACGCCGGACTGCTGCTGCATCTGCTGAAGAAACACAAGGTCTATCAACCGCAACCAGGATGGGCAGGCTATTTCACACGCGTACTACTGGCGGTTCTGTTGATGTCCGCCGCCTTGTTCTACGCCATGGGCGACACGCAATGGTGGCTGGCCGCAGGGTTTGCCGAACGCGCCCTGCGTCTGGCATTGCTGGTTGGCGGTGGCGTGGCGCTGTATTTTGCGGCGTTGGGCGCAATGGGCTTCCGCCCGCGCCAGTTCACCCGTCGCGCGGCCTGATATCGAGACGGCCAAGTGATGTCTGAACCCATGCAGTCAATTTTCTGCATGGTTCCGAATGGGCCGGTTCGTTGAGCCGTCTCAATACAATACTGTTTCAATGCTTATTGATTCAGCCCCCATGCCTTGATCCGGAGCTTGGCTAGCCGACTTTCATTAGCCCTTCAAACTTCATCAGGCCGAATCAATAAGTGACTGAATCGGCTAAAATTAGCGCCTTTTTCCGCTTCGCCGCACGCTGCACCCCCATGCGCATCACCCACGGTTTTCGCTCCCTCGGCACCCCCCATGCGGTCACCATCGGCAACTTCGATGGCCTACACCTGGGGCATCAAGCCATGCTCGCCCGCCTGCAGGACGTGGCGCGGACGCGCGGCCTGCCGAGTTGCGTGTTGAGTTTCGAGCCGCACCCACGCGAGTTCTTCACGCCCGAGCAGGCCCCTGCCCGCCTGTCCAGCCTGCGCGAAAAGGCCGAGTGCCTGCGCCTGCTCGGCATCGACCGCTTCCACGTCTTCCGCTTTGACCGGGCATTCTCGGCGTTGACCGCCGACGCTTTCATCGAGCAGGTGCTGGGGCACACCCTGCAGGCGCGCTACGTGCTGGTAGGCGACGACTTCCGCTACGGCGCCCGGCGCGCCGGCGACTTTGCGCTGCTGGCGCAGGGCGGGCAGTCGCTTGGTTTCGATGCCGAGTTTCTGCCGACTGTTGAAATCGCAGGGGAGCGCGCTTCGTCCACCGCCGTGCGGCAGGCGCTCGCGGCAGGCGATCTGGCGCATGCGGCGCAATTGCTCGGCCGTCCCTACAGCATCTCCGGGCGGGTGGAACATGGCGACAAGCTGGGACGCGACATCGGCTTTCCCACCGCCAATATCCAGCTCAAGCACAACCGGCCGCCGCTGATGGGTATTTTCGCGGTTCAGGTGTACGGCCTCAACGGTGCGCCCCTGCCCGGCGTGGCCAGCCTCGGCAAACGCCCCACGGTCAAAAACCCCGATGCGGCGCCGGTGCTCGAAGTGCATTTATTCGATTTCAACGCCGATATCTATGGCCGCCGCCTGCGCGTGGATTTTATGCACAAGTTGCGCGACGAAGCCAAATACCCCGATCTCGACACGCTGGTGGCCCAAATCGGCCGCGACGTCGACAACGCCAAACACTACCTGAACACCCACCATGCCTGATCAATCCAAACCCGATTACAAGTCCACGCTCAACCTGCCCGACACGCCCTTCCCGATGCGCGGCGACCTCGCCAAGCGCGAACCCGGCTGGGTCAAGAGCTGGCAGGAAAAGAAGCGTTACGAAGCAATCCGCAAGGCGGCAGCGGGACGCCCCAAGTTCATCCTGCACGATGGCCCGCCCTACGCCAACGGCGACATCCACATAGGCCACGCGGTTAACAAGATCCTCAAGGACATCATCGTCAAGGCCAAGACGCTGTCCGGTTTCGACGCGCCCTACGTGCCGGGCTGGGACTGCCACGGCCTGCCGATCGAACTGCAGGTGGAAAAAACCCACGGCAAAGCCATCCCCCCGGCCCAGTTCCGCGAACTATGCCGCAGCTACGCCGCCGAGCAGATCGAACGCCAGAAGGCCGACTTCATCCGCCTCGGCGTGCTGGGCGACTGGGACCATCCCTATCGCACCATGGATTTCCAGTTCGAGGCCGACAGCCTGCGCGTGCTGGGGCAGATCCAGCAGGCCGGCTATCTGTATCAGGGGGCGAAACCGGTGCACTGGTGCGTCGACTGCGGCTCCGCGCTGGCCGAAGCCGAGGTCGAGTACGAAGACAAGACTTCGCCTGCAATCGACGTCGGTTTTGCGGTGGCCGACCGCGCCGATCTCGCGCAGCGGTTTGACCTAGGCACCATCGACGAGCCGGTGCAAATCGTCATCTGGACCACCACGCCGTGGACGCTGCCCGCCAACCAGGCGGTGGCGCTGCATCCCGATTTTCAATATGCGCTGGTGCGCACGGCCAAAGGCCTGCTGATTCTGGCCGACAGCCTGCGCGAAGCCGCGCTGGCGCGTTATGAGTTGAGCGATGGCGCTGAAGTTATCGCACACACCACGGGTCAGGCACTCGAAGGGGCCTTGTTGTGGCATCCCTTCCAGGAGCGCCAGGTGCCGGTCATCGTCGGCGACCATGTGACGGCGGATGCCGGCACCGGTGCAGTCCACACCGCACCCGGCCACGGCCTTGACGACTATGTGGTCGGCAGCCGCTACGGTCTCAAGGTCGACAACCCGGTGGGTGACGACGGTCGCTTCTACGCCACCGTGCCGCTGGTCGGCGGCATGAGCATCTGGCAGGCCAATCCCGTCGTGATCGAAACGCTGGAAGCCAGCGGCAACCTGCTGGCGCACGCCAAATTGCTGCACAGCTATCCGCATTGCTGGCGGCACAAGACGCCGATCATTTTCCGCGCCACCCGGCAGTGGTTTATCGGGATGGAAAATGGTGAGCGGGGAGCAGGAAGCGGGGAGCGGAAAACGCTACGCGCGCAGGCGATGGCTGCGGTGGACAGCACGCAGTTCTTCCCGGCCTGGGGTCGTGCGCGGCTGGAAGCGATGATCAAGAACCGTCCCGACTGGTGCGTTTCGCGCCAGCGCAACTGGGGCGTGCCGATGCCGTTTTTCACCCACAAGGAAACCGGCGCGCTGCACCCACGCAGCCTGGAATTGCTCGAAGTGGTCGCCCAGCGCGTCGAGCAGGCGGGCATCGAGGCTTGGTTCGCACTCGACCCAGCCGAGCTGCTGGGCGACGACGCCGCGCACTACAACAAAACCGGCCACACGCTCGATGTGTGGTTCGACTCGGGCGTCACCCACGCCTGCGTGCTGAAGCGCCGCCCCGAACTCGCGCATCCGGCCGACCTGTATCTGGAAGGCTCCGACCAGCATCGCGGCTGGTTCCAGTCGAGCCTGCTCACCGGCTGTGCGACCGATGGCCACGCACCGTACAAGGCGCTGCTCACCCACGGCTTCGTCGTCGATGGCAAGGGCCACAAGATGAGCAAGTCGAAGGGCAACGTCATCGCGCCGCAAAAAGTGATGGACCAATACGGTGCCGACATCCTGCGGCTGTGGGTGGCGACCACCGACTACTCCGGCGAGCTGACCATCTCCGACGAAATCCTCAAGCGCGTGGTGGAAAGCTATCGCCGGATTCGAAATACCTTGAAATTTCTGCTCGCCAATCTGTCCGACTTCGATCCGCAAGCGCACGCGCTGCCGGTTGCAGACTGGCTGGAAATCGACCGCTACGCGCTGGCGCTGACCCGCCAGCTGCAAGGCGAACTGCAGGCGCATTACGACGCCTACGAATTCCATTTCGTCGCGCAAAAACTGCAGGCCTTTTGCTCGGAAGACCTCGGCGGCTTCTACCTCGACATTCTGAAAGACCGCCTCTACACCAGCGGCGCCGATAGCCGCGCACGCCGCGCCGCGCAGAACGCGCTGTTCCACATCACCCACAGTCTGTCCCGCTGGATGGCGCCGATCCTGTCGTTCACCGGCGAAGAGGTGTGGACGCAGCTGGCGGGCGACGACTCAGTCTTTCTGCACACCTGGCATACGCTGCCCGAGCAGGCCGATGCGGCCGATCTGCTGGCGCGCTGGACGCGCATCCGCGCGGTGCGCAGCGAAGTGCAGAAAGATCTGGAAAGCGTGCGCGCCGCAGGTGGCATCGGCTCGTCGTTGCAGGCCGAAGTCACTCTGCACGCCGGCCCGGAAACCCGCGCCCTGCTGGCGCCGCTGGGCGACGATCTGCGCTTTGTGCTGATCACCTCGCAGGCGCTTGTGGTCGCAAGCGATAGCGACCGCATCGAAGTCACCCCGAGCAGTGCACAGAAATGCGAACGCTGCTGGCACTACCGCGACGACGTCGGGACACATGCCGATCACCCCGGCCTGTGCGGCCGCTGCGTCAGCAATCTGACAATGGCAGGCGAGGTGCGCACCCATGCGTAGCTACCTCCATCCCGCCATGCGCAAATGGCTCGGCATCGCGCTGGCCGTCATTGCCGCCGACCACTTCACCAAATTCTGGGTGACGTCCGTGCTCGACTACCAGGAGGCCGTACCGGTACTGCCGTTCTTCTCGCTGGTCCTGGTTTACAACACCGGCGCCGCATTCAGTTTCCTGGCTGATGCGGGCGGCTGGCAACGCTGGTTCTTCATCGCCGTCGGCATCGTTGCCACGCTCATCATCCTGCGCCTGCTCAGAACGCACGCGCAGCAGCCGCGCCTGGCTTTTGCCCTGGCCTTGCTGCTCGGCGGAGCGCTCGGCAACGTGATCGACCGCGTGGTACTCGGCCATGTGGTGGATTTTCTGTATTTCCATTACCGCAGCTTTGCCTGGCCCGCCTTCAATGTTGCGGACTCCGCCATCACCCTCGGCGCAGGCCTATTGATCTGGGACAGCCTGACCGGAAAACCGGCTCCGGCCGATACGGCAGCATGAACGCACGTACGCTCAATCCCGGCGATACCTTCCGGCTGCGCTACGCCCTGCGCCCGCGCGGCGGCGACGATGTCATCTCCAATTTCGACGACGCCCAACCGGAAACCATCACCCTCGGTGACGGCACACTGGCGCCAACGCTGGAACAGTGGCTGCTGGACCTGGTGCCCGGCGAACGTTACGTGTTTCTGCTCGAACCCTGGCAAGCTTTCGGCGAAAGCCAGTCCGACCTGATCCAGACCCTGCCCAAAACCGATGTGCCCGCCGACATCACACTCGAAGTCGATCAACTGGTCGAATTCGCCATGCCCAACGGCCAAACCCTGGCCGGGCACATTCTCGAAATCACCGACGATGCGGTGAAAGTCGACTTCAACCATCCGCTCGCTGATCTGTCCATCGAGTTCGAAGTCGAAATTGTCGACATCCTCTAGCCTGGTAATGCCCATGCACCCCACCATCCTGCTCGCCAACCCCCGCGGCTTCTGCGCCGGTGTCGATCGCGCCATCGCCATCGTCGAACGCGCACTGGAGAAATTCGGCGCACCGATCTATGTCCGCCACGAAGTCGTTCACAACACCTTCGTTGTCAACGACCTCAAGAACAAAGGCGCGATTTTTGTCGACGAACTCGCCGACGTACCTGCCGGCGCCACCGTCATTTTCAGCGCCCATGGCGTTTCGCAAGCCGTGCGCGCCGAAGCCGAAGCGCGCGGACTGAACGTGTTCGACGCCACCTGCCCGCTTGTGACCAAGGTGCATGTCGAAGTCAGCAAGATGCGCGAAAAGGAATTTGAAATCGTCATGATCGGCCACAAGGGCCATCCTGAAGTCGAGGGCACGCTAGGCCAGTCGAACGGCGGCATGTACCTGGTCGAAACGCCGGAAGACGTCGCCAGCCTGCAAGTGAACGACCCCGACAAGCTCGCCTATGTCACCCAGACCACGCTATCAGTCGACGACGCCACCCGTGTAGTCGATGCCCTGCGTGCGCGCTTTCCCGACATCACCGGCCCGAAAAAAGACGATATCTGCTACGCCACCCAAAACCGGCAGGATGCGGTCAAGGTGCTGGCCAAACAATGCGATGTGGTGATCGTGGTGGG
>NZ_JADMKC010000002.1 GCF_018780105.1 Thiobacillus sp. | reverse complement strand
GTCAGATTTACAGTCTGATCCCTTTGACCGCTCGGGAACCCCACCCAAACGAAGCCCGAGATTATAGGGGCTTTCAGAATCGGCTGTCAAACACTCCCCGCAAAAACCTCCTGCTCAGACATTGAACAGAAAATTCATGACATCGCCATCCTTCACGACATATTCCTTGCCTTCGGCACGCATCTTGCCCGCCTCCTTGGCCCCCTGTTCGCCCTTGCAGGCAATGAAGTCCTCGAAGGCAATGGTCTGGGCACGGATGAAACCACGCTCGAAATCGGTGTGAATGACCCCCGCCGCCTGCGGCGCGGTATCGCCCTTGTGGATGGTCCAGGCGCGGACTTCCTTCACGCCGGCGGTGAAATACGTCTGCAGCCCAAGCAAATCATAGGCGGCGCGAATCAGCCGGTTCAGCCCCGGTTCGTCCCAGCCCAACTCCTTCAGGTATTCCACCCGGTCTTCTTCCGACAATTCCTGCAACTCGGCCTCCAGCGCGGCGCAGACCGGCACCACCGGCGCGCCCTCCTTGGCGGCGAAGGCTTTCAAGGCATCCAGCATGGGATTGTCGTGGAAGCCATCCTCGCTCACGTTGGCCACATAAAGCGTGGGCTTGACCGTCATCAGGCACAAGGGCTTGATCGCCTCCAGGCCCTCGGCATCGAGTCCGGCTGCGCGCGCAGGATGCCCCTCGTTGAGCGTCGCCAGCACCGGTTTCAAGGCCTCGACGATCACTTTGGCCTCCTTGTCGCCGCCACGCGCCGCTTTTTCATACCGAATCAAGGCCTTTTCGCAACTCGCCAGATCGGCCAGCGCCAATTCGGTTGCAATGGTTTCGATATCCGACAACGGATCGACTTTGCCAGCGACGTGGATCACATTTTCGTCATGGAAGCAGCGCACTACATGACAGATCGCGTCGGTCTCGCGAATGGTGGCCAGAAACTGGTTGCCCAGCCCCTCGCCTTTGGAGGCGCCCGCCACGAGGCCGGCGATATCGACAAATTCCACGATCGCCGGCACGGTCTTTTGCGGCTTGATGATTTCGGCAAGCTGTTTCAGACGCGGATCGGGCACCTCGACCACGCCGGTATTCGGCTCAATGGTGCAAAAGGGGTAGTTTTCCGCCGCGATACCCGCCTGGGTCAGCGCATTGAACAGGGTGGATTTTCCGACGTTGGGCAAGCCAACAATGCCGCATTTCAAGCTCATGGTTTTTCCTGGGGTTTTGGGGGTGCGGGTTTGGTGTTGGCACGCTGGATGGCCGCATTCCAGTCGTCCTTTTCGATCAAGGGCATCAGGTCAAGCGCCCGCTCAATGGCCGCATCGATATCGGCCTGCTCTTCGCGACGCGGTGGCTGCAAGACGTAATTCACTACTTCGTTGCGGTCCCCCGGATGGCCGATACCGATGCGCAAGCGCCAGTAGTCCTGCGTGCCCAAGTGCGAGGTGATGTCCTTGAGGCCATTGTGCCCGCCCATGCCGCCGCCAAACTTGAGGCGCAGCTGGCCGGGCGGAACGTCCAGCTCATCGTGCACCACCAGGATCTCGGCCGGCTCGATGCGATGAAAGCGCGCAAGCGCGCCAACCGCCTGACCGGACCGGTTCATGAAGGTTTGCGGCAACAGCATCCACACATTGCGCGCATTTTTGCCGACGACGCCATGGAAGCGCGACTCCATGGCGAGCGATGCCCCCCACGCTTGCGCGAGCCGCGCGCAAAACCAAAACCCGGCGTTATGCCGGGTTTCTTCGTAGTCGCGCCCCGGGTTACCGAGGCCGACAATCAGGCGTGGCACTGTCATGGCGATTCAGAACGCAACGACAGACGGCCGCAATGCTCAGGCTGCGGGTGCAGCAGCCCCGGCCGCAGGCTCGTCGGATTTCATGCCTTTGGGCAGCGTGACCGACGCCACAGCGGGATTCTCATGCAGGACATGCGCGACGAATTCCACGCCCTCAGGCAATTTGAGATCGGCCACGTGAATGGAATGCCCCAGTTCGAGACCGCCCAAGTCCACGGCAATGAATTCGGGCAGGTTGCCGGGCAGGCAGCTTACGTCGATTTCAGTCATCACATGACTGACCTTGCCGCCACCCGTTTTAACGCCGGGCGCAACATCTGCATTGAGGAAATGCAGGGGCACCTTGACGTGAATTTTGTGGGTCTTGTCGACACGCTGGAAGTCGACGTGCAGCACTTGCTGCTTGTAGGGATGCCATTGCGCATCGCGCAGCAGAACGGATTCCTTGGCGCCGTCGATATTCATCGTCAGCACGGAAGCATGGAATGCCTCTTTGCGCAGCGAGTGGTACAGCGCATTGTGATCCAGCTCGATCTGAACCGGGGCAGCGGTGCCACCGTAGACGATGCCGGGAACCTTGCCCGCGTGACGCAGACGGCGGCTCGCACCCGTACCTTGCAGTTCACGCTTGGCAGCAATAATTTCGATTTCCATAGTGTTTCTCCAATTTTCACAACACAAGTAAATAACAACCCACCCCCGCGACCAGGGGTATTCGACGCCCGCTACTCAATAAAGAGCGAGCTGACAGAATCCTCATTGCTGATGCGGCGGATGGTTTCCGCCAGCAATTCAGCCACCGACAACTGCCGGATTTTCTTGCACGCCAGTGCATCCTCGCGTAGCGGAATGGTGTCGGTGATCACCAGCTCGTCCAGCGCGGAATTCGCCACGCGCTCGGCTGCAGCTCCCGACAGCACGGCGTGGGTGCAATACGCCATCACCTGCTTCGCACCATGTTCCTTCAGCGCATTGGCCGCCTCGCACAGCGTGTTGGCGGTATCCACCATGTCGTCCATGATGATGCAGGTACGGTCCTTGACGTCGCCGATGATGTTCATCACCTTGGCGACGTTCGGTTTGGGGCGACGCTTGTCGATGATCGCCAGCTCGCATTCGAGACGTTTGGCGATCGCCCGCGCCCGCACCACGCCGCCCACATCCGGCGACACCACCATCAGGTTCGGATGATTGCGCTTCCAGATATCGCCCAGCAGGATCGGGCTGGAATAAATGTTGTCGACCGGAACGTCGAAGAAACCCTGGATCTGATCCGAGTGCAAATCCATCGTCATCAGGCGGTCGATGCCCGCCACCTGCAGCATGTTGGCCACCACCTTGGCGGTGATCGCCACCCGCGCCGAACGGGTGCGGCGATCCTGGCGCGCATAGCCGTAGTACGGGATAGCGGCGGTGATGCGACCGGCTGACGCGCGCTTGAGCGCATCCACCATCACCATCACCTCCATCAGCGTGTCATTGGTCGGCTGACAGGTCGACTGCAACACGAACACATCCTTGCCGCGGACGTTTTCGAGGATTTCGACCATGACTTCGCCATCCGAAAAGCGCGACACAGTGGCGCGCCCCAGACGGATGTTGAGATGACGCACCACATCGTTGGCCAGGCGTGGGTTGGCATTCCCACTAAACACCATCAAGTTGTCTATGGACACGCACGCCTCCGGCGATTGGGCTCAAATACCGAAACAAAAACAGCCGCCACTGGCGGCTGTTCATTCTCTCCAGGCGCCGCCACGGGCGGCTGCCCACATAATCTTGGCTGGGGAGGTAGGGATCGAACCTACGAATGTCGGAATCAAAATCCGATGCCTTACCACTTGGCGACTCCCCAACGGGTACTACTTAATAGTGCAACTCAGGCGCAGCAATCAAACAGCGGATGCCTGTCCAGACCCTGCGCCACAAATCCCTGCATCGTTTCGGGCAATTGGCGCAGCACGCCCCACGCCGCCTCTTCCGACTCGAAAGATGCAAACACGCAGGCACCCGAGCCGGTCATCTGCGCCGCCCCGAACTGCGCCAGCCACTCAAGATAACGGGCGACTTCCGGGTAGCGACTGACAACCACTGGCTGCAGGTCATTTCGACCCATGCCTGCGGAAAAGCGCGCCATTCTAAGGGTAGGTGTGTCGCGCGTCAATTCCGGCGCGGCAAAAATTGCAGCGGTCGGCACCTGCACCGGTGGCATCAACACCACATACCAGGCCGGCGCCACGTTCAGCGGGCTCAGAACTTCGCCCACGCCTTCGGCAAAAGCCGTCTGGCCGAACACGAACACCGGCACATCGGCGCCCAGCTGCAGCGCCAGCGCCTGCAGACTTTCACGCGGCAGGTCAACCTGCCACAGACGATTCAAGGCCAGCAGCACGGTGGCCGCATCCGAACTGCCGCCGCCCAGGCCGCCGCCCAGCGGCAGGATTTTCTCGAGCCGGATGGTCACCCCCGCACCTTCCGGAGCATGCGTCTGCAGCAAGCGCGCCGCGCGTACCGTCAGGTCATCGTCTTCGGCCACGCCGGGCAGATCGCCTTCGCGCACCACCCGGCCATCGTCGCGCAACGCCAGATGCACGGTATCGGCGCGGTCGATCAGCCGGAATGCGCTTTGCAGCAGGTGGTAGCCGTCGTCGCGTCGGCCCACCACGTGCAAAAACAGATTGAGCTTGGCGGGGGCGGGGTAAGCGTGACTCATTCGGTGCTCCAGCTGTCCGCAACCAGGCGGATTTCCAGCCCGTCGCGCGTGACCACCAGCTTGCGTGGGCGCGCAGGCATATCGGCGGCATATTGATAATCGATCACCCAGCCATCCTGTTTGAGGTGCACCAGCCGCCCGGCCGCATCGCGCCGGGTTTCCGCTATCCGTTCCGGCGCGGCTTGCGCCTGCACCCACCAGACCAGACCCGCAACCGGCAAGGCATACCCCAGCACCTCGCGTGTCAGGGTCTCGACGTCCGCCGCGCGGCGCTCTGCCTGGTTGGGCAGGACAAGCAGCGCACCGTCCGGGTTGACCACGATCCGGGCGACACCCTGCCCGAGCGGCGAGGTCAGCAACAATTCATCTGATTGCCCGCGGTGTTGCCAGTAAAACGTACCCGACAGGCTTTGTTCATCGGCTTGAATGCCGATCCGGCCCTGCAGGGCCCAATTGGCCGGCAGGCGAACATCGACGGCGAGAGGCGGGACCGGGGCCGTGGTGGCGCAGCCGCCCAGCACCAGCGCCAGCCACAGCGGCGCAAATCCGCGCAGCATCAGGGGTTCAACCGGTGCAGAGTTTCCAGCAGCACTTCATTCCGGGGATGGGTTTGCAGGCTGGTCTGCCACAGCTTGCCGGCTTCGTCGCGCTGCCCGCGCGCCCACATCACCTCACCCAGATGGGCGGCAATCTCAGGATCGGTGCGCAGTGCGTAGGCGCGCTCCAGGTATTCCTGCGCTTTGGCCAGATTGCCCGCGCGAAACTGCGCCCAACCGACGCTGTCGAGAATATAGGCGTCGTTTGGCGACAGCGACAGCGCCTTGTCCAGCAAGGTAATCGCTTCGGCCAGGCGGCTGGTGCGATCCGCCAGCGTATAACCCAGCGCGTTGTAGGCCTGCGCATTGTCCGGGCGCAGCACGATCACGCGGCGCAGGTCGGTTTCCAGCACATCGAGCTTGCCCAGTTTTTCGGACACCATGGCACGGTCGTAATACAGGTCCGCCGCGTTCGGATAGCGCTTGATGCCGTCCGACAACGTCGCAAAAGCCTGCGCATATTGTTTGTCGTCGCTCAGCAACTCGGCCTGGGCCTGCAGCAGGCGCACGCTTTGCGCCTCATTTTCGCCATGGGTAAACGCCAGCAGCGCTTGCGCTTCTTTCGGCTTGCCGGCCTGCACCAGCAACGCGGCCTGGCGCGCGCGCGCCGGCACCAGATAATTGCCGGTCTTGACTTCGGCATAATGCGCGGCTGCCACGTCGGGCTGCTTCGCGCGCTCGGCCACCTGACCCAGGTAGTAATGCACCATATCGACATCGCGTGGGTCGTATTCCAGCGTTTCCGTCAGCAGACTGCGCGCCGCCTCAAGATCGTCCATCTGCAGCGCCAGCAGGCCAGCCGCCAGGGTCACTTCGGCATTGGCCGGCATTTCCTTGGCCAGCCGGGTGAATTCGACCCGCGCTTCGGCAACCTGATTGACGCTTACCAGCGAACGCGCATAGGCCAGCCGAACCTCGCGCGCATCCGGATACGTCACCAGAAACTCTCGCATGAAGACAAGCGCATCGGCAGGCGAAGTTTTGGCCAGAATCTGCGCACGCATCAAGGCGGCCGGCTCCCAGCCCGGGCGCAGCGTATCGGCCTGTTTCAGCGCCGCCACCGCAACGTCCATGCGGCCATCGTGTGCGGCTGCCTGCGCCACGGCAAAACGCGCTTCGGGCAAGGCCGGGTAATCCGCAGCCAGACGTTCCGTCATCGCAAACGCCGCCTGGTGATCGCGGATCTTGCCCATCAGGGAAGACAGCTGCATGAACACATTGGCCGGGTTCTGCTTCAGCAGGCTGCGCAGGATGGGCTCCGCCTCTTCGAGCTTGCCCTCGTTGAGCAGCAAGCCCACCACGGTTTGCTGCGCGCGCTCCGAGTCGGGCTCGGCCGCCACCCACAGCTGGGCCGCTTCCAGCGCGCCCGCCTGATTGCGCGCAAACATCGACACCTCGGCCGCACGCCGGGCAATACGCGGATCGCGCGTCTGCCGCGCCAGATCCATATAGGCCGGCTGTGCCACGCTCATCGCGCCGCGCTGACCCGCCACTTCGGCGACCAGAAACTTGAACAGGATGTCCGGCGTCAGCGGCTGTTTGGGATACGCCGCTTCCGCCTTGGCCTTGGCCGCCTCCTCGGCTGCCGCGTCCGCAGCCGCCTGCTGCGTCGCCACGGCTTCCGGCTGCGACGTCTTGACGCCGGGCTGGCTGCACGCAGTGCCTAGCAGCAGGGCGGCGTAAAGAGGAAGAAATTTGAACTGCGTCATGCGGATTACCTTGTCGAGGGAGTGGCTTGCCATGATTCTAAGCCTTGGATGCCTCCCGGCAAGCAAGGTTCACGCAAGCCATCATTGCGAGCGCAGCGCCTCGATCGGATCGAGCCCGGCCGCACGCTGCGCCGGGTAAAAGCCGAAGAACACACCGATCAGGAAAGACACGCCCACCGCCAGCAACACCGAGGTCGGCGTGATCGACACCGGCAAGCCGGCCAGACTGCTCACCAGCAGCGCTCCGCCGACACCGAGCAGCAGGCCGATGCCACAGCCGATCAGCGACAGCGTCAGCGCCTCGATCAGAAACTGCCACAACACATCGCGCCGACGCGCGCCGATGGCCATGCGGATGCCGATTTCGCGGGTGCGCTCGGTCACCGACACCAGCATGATGTTCATGATGCCGATGCCGCCCACCACCAGCGAGATCGCGGCGATGGTACCCAGCAGGATGCTCATGATGCGGGTGGTGGCGGCAGCGGTTTCGGCCAGTGCCGTGAGGTTGCGCACGGAAAAATCGTCGTCCTGCCCGACCCCGATGCGGTGGCGGCTGCGCAGGGTGTCGTTGATGGCGGCTTCGGCGTCATTCATGGCCTTGGCCGACACCGCCTGCGCCATGACGAAGCGCGCACGGTTACGGATGCTGCTGCTGAAGACTTTTTGCTGCGCGCTGGTGATCGGCACGATTACGGTATCGTCCTGATCGCGGCCGTCCAGACTTTGCCCCTTGGCCGCCAGCACGCCGATCACTTCGAACGGCGCCTGCTTGATGCGGATGATCTTGCCGATCGGGTCCTCGGCGCCAAACAACTCGTTCGCCACCACCTGACCGATCACCACCACCCGCGCACCGCTGCGCACATCGGCCTCGCTGAAGAAGCCGCCTGCGGCCATCGGCCAGTTGCGCACCTGGATATAGTCGGGCGTGGTGCCGAACACCGAGGTGCTCCAGTTGACGCCGTTGTAGATCAATTGCGCACTGCCCGGCGACACCGGAGCGGCCACCAGAATGTCTTTGAGGTCGCGGATGGCATCGGCATCGTCAAACGTGAGGGTGGGCGCATTGCCGGTCGCTACCCGCGCGCCGCCCGAAGTACTGGCGCCCGACATGATGATGAACAGATTGCTGCCCATCGACTGGATCGCGCCACGCACCATCTCCTGCGCGCCCGCGCCGATCGCCATCATGAGAATGACTGCCGCAACGCCGATGACCATGCCGAGCATGGTGAGGAAACTGCGCATGCGGTGCGTGGCCAGCGCATGCCAGGCGGTTTCGAACAGGCTGCTGAAAATCATGCTGCGACCTCTGCGCGGGTCACGTCTTCCACCACGCGGCCATCCTGAAAGCGAATGCGCCGCTGCGCATAGTCGGCAATGTCGGCTTCATGGGTGACCAGCACCAGGGTGATGCCTTCTTCGCGATTGAGCTGGGTGAAAAACTCCATCACCTGACGGCTGGTTTCGGTATCGAGATTACCGGTCGGCTCGTCGGCAAAAATGATGCGCGGACGCGTGGCGAGCGCCCGCGCAATCGCCACCCGCTGCTGCTGCCCGCCCGACAACTGCAGCGGCGTGTGGTTCGAGCGTTCGCCCAGGCCCACCCGCTCCAGCACCGCCTGCGCCCGCTGCCGCCGCGCCTCGCGCGCCATGCCGGCGTACATCAGCGGCAGCGCGACATTGTCGAGCGCAGTCAGCTTCGGCAGCAGGTTGAAGCCCTGAAACACGAAGCCGATTTCACGATTGCGCAGGGCGGCCAGCTGATCCGACGTCATCCGGCCGACATCCTGGCCATTTAACCGATAACTGCCGCGGGTGGGGCGATCCAGACAGCCGAGCAGATTCATGAAGGTGCTTTTCCCCGAACCCGACGCGCCCATGATGGCGACGAACTCGCCCTCGGCAATCGTCATGCTCACGCCGCGCAGCGCCTGAAATACGCCGGCGCCGGTCGAATAATCCTTTTCGAGGGCGGTCACCTCGATCAGCGGTGCCGTCATTTAAAACAGGCGCCCGCGCGGCATCCCGCTGCCGTTTTCTTTTTTCGTACCGAGATCGGCCACTATCACCGCGTCGCCCGCCTTCAGCTTGCCGCCGACGATCTGGGTAAACGCCTTGTCACTGATGCCCGTCTTGATGCTCACGCGCTCCGGCTTGCCATTGACCAGCACATAGACCGCAGAGCCACGCGGTTTGCTGGCGCCGTCGGTCGCGCCATCCACCGGGCGGAAACGCAAGGCCGTGGTCGGCACCCGCAGCACATCGGGACGGGTTTCCACCTGCACCCGCAGATTGGCGGTCATCCCCGGCATCAGCGCCAGATCGGCGTTGGCAACGTCGACCACCACGTTGTAAGTGACGACGTTCTGCTCGGTCTTGGCGTTCAGCCGCACCTGCCGTACCACGCCGCTGTAATCCGCATCGGGAAACGCATCGACGCGGAATTTGACCGGCTGCCCGATCTTGATCTGGCCAATGTCGGCTTCAGACACAGTGGAATCGATCTGCATCCGCGTCAGATCCTTGCCGATCTGGAACAGCGTCGGCGTCTGGAAGCTCGCCGCCACGGTCTGGCCGACATCCACCTGGCGGTCGATCACGGTACCGTCGACCGGCGAACGGATGGTGGTAAAGCCGAGGTTGATCTCGTCGCGCGTCTGCTGCGCGCGCGCCAGCCGCAACTGCGCCGCGGCCTGCGCCTGCGCCGCCACGGCCTGATCGAGTTCCAGTCGCGACACGTATTCCTGCTTGAACAGAGTCTGCATGCGCGCGGCGTTGGCCTGCGCCAGATTCAGCTGCGCCTGCGCGTTGGCGAGATTGGCCGTGCTTTGCGCCAGCGCCGCCTGAAACAAAGCCGGATCGAGCTCGGCCAGTACCTGCCCGGCCTTCACCTGCTGGTTGAAATCCGCCTCGATACGCTTGACCGTACCCGACACCTGGGTGCCCACATTGACCAGCGTGACCGGGTTGAGCGTGCCGTTGGCCGACACCTGCGCACTGATGTCGCCGCGATCCACCGTCTCGGTGCGGAATTGCGGCTCGTCCGCCTTGTCCTTGCCGCTCCACCACCATCCCGCCGCGCCAGCCAGCAGCAGTAAAACCACTATCCAGAATTTTTTCATTTAGTCCCTTCCCGCCCTGCGGGTTCCATCCAGTCCCAGCTCAATTCGCCCATCGCCTGCGCCAGCTCGGCGCGCGCCACGCGCAGCCCCAGTTGCGTCAGCAACTGGGTGTAGCGCGCCTGCGCCAGACTGGCCTGCGCGCTCAGCACGTCGAGCAGAATGCCGAGCCCGGCCTGATACCGGCCGAGCGCGAGTTTTTCCGCCGCCGCCGCGCTTTCCACCAGATCGGTGCTGCGGCTGTCCGCTTCGGTTTCACTTTTCAGTTTGTAATACGCACGCCACACGTCGAGTGCCACCTGATTGTTCACGCTGTCGCGGTCGACGGCCGCCAGGGCCGCCTGGGTTTGTGCGGCGGCGATCTGGTAGGTATTGCGGTAACCGGTGAACAGGGGAATGGTCAGGCTGACGCCGACACTGGAACTGTCGATCGCCAGCGCATCCAGGTCCTGCCGCCGCGCATCCACGTATGCCGACAAACGCGGCAGTCCATCAGCCCGGGCGCTCTTCACCCCGGCTTCACGCGCCAGCAGAGTGGCCTCCGCCGCGCGCAATTCCGGGCGCCGGGTGCGCGCGGCCTCGATCAGCGCATCCACCTTGATGTCGATATCCGGCGTCTGGCTGAACGCCCAATCGTTATCCACCACCGTAAAGCGGTTCTGGCTGGCATCGCCCATCAAGGCCGCCAGTTCGCCCTGCAGGCGAGCCGCCGTGCCTTCTGCACGAATCCGCTCGATCTGGCGCTGGGTGTACTGGGTTTTCGACTGCAGGCGGTCGACCGGAATCGAGGTGCCGGCGCCCACCCGCGCATCGGCGGCCTTGAACGCGGCCAGCGCCGATGCCTCGACCTCGCGCGCGGCGACTACCGCAGCCTGGGCCGTCAACAGATTGAAATAGGCGGTCACGGTCTGCAGGTACAGATCGCGCACGCTGGCTTCATGGCTGGCGAGCGAAGCCGCCAGCAGGGATTCGGCCGCCTCGCTGCGCGCTTCGCGGCCGCCGAAGTCGTACAGCAGATATTGCGCATCCAGGCCGATTTGCCACGAAGTGTAATCGTTCGGCAGCACGCTGTCGCCGTTGCGCCCCAGATTGCCGCTGATCGTCACGTCGGGCAGATAGGCACTGTTTGCCTGCCCCAGCTCGGCTGCGCGCAGCCGCGACGCCAGCCAGGCGCTACGCGTGGCGGGGTTGGCGCACAAGGCGCGCTCTACCGCATGCGCCAGGGTGAGCGGGCCCGACAGTGCAGCCGGATTGCACACCGCGGCCGGACGCAAGTCGGCCGCAGGCGACGGCAGCACGCGCGGAAACACCTCGAACGGATCGGCAGCATGCGCTGCACTGCTGAGGACTGCCGCCAGCAGCAAGGAAAGTCGTGAGTTCAAAATAGGGAAAGCCGAAGAAACCAGGTTGAAAAGCGTTGTATAGAATTGCAGTGTATCGGTTAGGTTCCCGCCTGCGAACAAAACCGTTGTGCACACGCCCCCGCACGGGGGCCTTTATTTTACCGGCGCCCCGGCCCGATCGATCAGCCTGAAAATGCCCGAATTACCCGAAGTTGAAACCACCCGTCTGGGACTGTTGCCGCGTCTGCAGGGGCGCACCTTGACGCGCATCGTGGTGCGCAACCCGCGCCTGCGCTGGCCAGTGCCGGACGATCTGGGCACAAAACTGGCCGGGCAGACGCTGCGTGGCCTTGCCCGGCGCGGCAAATATCTGCTGTTCGACTTTGGCGCGACCACCCAGATCGTGCATCTGGGCATGTCGGGCAGCCTGCGTTTTGCCGGGCCCGGGGAACCGGCAGCGCTGCACGATCATGTCGACTGGCTATTCGACGACGGCACCATGCTACGCTTGCGCGACCCGCGCCGCTTTGGCGCAGTGCTGTGGGCCGACGATGCCACGCACCACCCCTTGCTGGCGCATCTGGGGCCGGAACCGCTCACTGCTGAATTCGACGCCGCCTATCTGCACGCGCAATGCCAGCGCCGCAACGCGGCCATCAAGCAGGTCATCATGGATGCGCAGGTGGTGGTCGGGGTCGGCAATATTTATGCGTCCGAATCGCTGTTTCACGCTGGCATCCGTCCCGCCACCGCCGCACGGCGGCTGAGCCGCCCGGCCTGTGCCCGACTGGCGGCCGCGATCAAGCAGGTACTGACGGCGGCCATCGCGGCAGGCGGCAGTTCCTTGCGCGACTACGTTCACAGCAGCGGCGAACTCGGGTATTTTCAGCTACAAACACGGGTGTACGACCGCGCAGGCTTACCCTGTAAAACCTGCGCCACGCCGATCCGGCGTATCGTGCAGGGCCAGCGCGCCAGCTTTTACTGCCCGACCTGCCAGCGTTAAGATTGCAAACCCACACGGCAATCAAGTTTGTCATCAAACTGTCGTTAAATAGGCGCGCTTCAGCTGAAAAACCAACCCCATGACTTCCACCACTCTGGTCGATGAATTTGAGCACTACAGCCGTTGGCGCGACGCGGTCTATGTACGCGTCGAAGCCTTGCGCGACTGGCTCAACATCCAGGAACTGAGCGATGCCGACTCCGAGCTGCGGCTGAACCAGCTGCTCGGCCGCCTGCAGGAAGACACGTTGAACGTGGCCTTTGTCGCGGAATTCTCACGCGGCAAATCCGAGCTCATCAACGCCATTTTCTTTTCGGATTACCGCCAGCGTGTGCTGCCGTCGTCCGCCGGGCGCACCACGATGTGCCCCACCGAGCTGTATTACACGCCACTGCGCGCGGCCTCGCTACGCCTGTTGCCGATCGAAACCAAGACCCAGCCCGGCAGCCTGGCCGATTTCAAGCACGATGCCGCCGCTTGGTCCGAATTCCCGCTCAACCTCGATTCGGCCGACGAAATGAGCGCCGCGCTGATGCGGCTGGCCGACACCCTGCGCGTCGACGCCGCCACGGCCGAAGCCTATGGTCTGATCGACCCGGAAGACGAGGAAACCGCCCGCCACCTGGCGCACGACGGCCACATCGATATTCCGCGCTGGCGCCACGCCCTGATCAATTTCCCGCATCCCTTGCTGAAACAGGGGCTGGTCATTCTCGATACGCCGGGGCTGAACGCCATTGGCACCGAACCCGAGCTCACACTCAGCATGCTGCCTAGCGCCCACGCGGTGCTGTTTCTGCTGGCAGCCGACACCGGTGTGACCAAGTCCGACATCGAAATCTGGCACCACCACATTGCCCCGCTCGGCGGCGCCAGCCGCGCCCGCCTGGTGGTGCTCAACAAGATTGACGGGCTGTGGGACGAACTCAAGACCGAGACCGAAATCAACGCAGAAATCACCAAGCAGGCGGCCAGCAGCGCGGCCCTGCTTGAGCTGCCGATCAACCAGATCTATCCGGTGTCGGCCCACAAGGCGCTGGTGGCAAAAGTGCGCGGCGACGCCGCGTTGCTGACGAGAAGCCGCCTGCCCGAGCTGGAAGCCGCCCTGACGCAGGAACTCATTCCGTGCAAACAGGCGCTGGTCGGCGAATCCTCGCAGCTGGTCGTCGAGAATGCGGTGGTCAAGGCCACCGAGCTGCTGGAAACCCGGCTCGCTGCGATCCAGGATCAGGTCGATGAGCTGGAAAGCCTGCGTGGCAAGAACCGCGGCGTGATCCAGAGCATGATGAGCAAAGCCAACGAAGACAAACAGCAGTTTGAGCGCGGTTTGCAGCAGTTCAATGCGCTGCGCAACGTGTTTGCCTCGCGGGTGGACGTGTTGCGCGACCATCTGGGCATGCCCGCGCTGAAGCGCGAGGTGAGCCAGGTCCGCCAGGCCATGGAAAAAAGCTATTTCAGCGCCGGGCTGCGCGAGGCAATGGGGCACTTCTTCCGCCAGGTTGACGCCAATCTGAATGCATCGAGCGATGTCATCCTGGAAATCCGCGCCATGATGGATGCGATGTACCAGAAGTTCAGCGACGAACATGGACTGGCAGCGGTCAGTCCGCCGGACTACAGCTTGGGAAAATACTGCAAGGAGATGACCCGGCTGGAACGGATTTTCGATGAGCGCTTCAATACCACGCTCAAAATGCTGACCGTCGGCCAGCGCCAGCTGACGGCGCGCTTCTTCGAAACCCTGGCCAGCAAGGTAGTGCAGGTGTTCGAACTGGCCAACAGCGAAACCGAAGCCTGGCTCAAGGCGACGATTTCACCGATGGAAACCCAGATCCGCGAGCATAAAATCCAGCTGAAACGCCGCCTGGAAAGCGTCAGCCGCATTCACGCCGCGACCGAAACGCTGGACGACCGGATTGCCGAACTCGATGCGACGATAGGGACGGTGACCGACCAGATGGACAATCTTGCGCGCATCAACACGCGCATAGTCGATGCCCTGGCCGACGACCTCAGCGGGGTACAGCTGGCCAAAACGGCCTGAGTTTTACTTGCCGGCAGTCAGGCGCAGGAATTTCGCCTGCAATTGGTCCCTGGTTTCGGAATAGTCGGGATTCAGCGGAATACAGTCGACCGGGCACACTTCCACGCATTGCGGCGTATCGAAGTGGCCGACGCATTCGGTGCATTTGTTCGGATCGATGATGTAGATTTCATCGCCCTGGGAAATGGCGTCATTGGGGCATTCGGGCAGACAGACGTCGCAGTTGATGCATTCGTCCGTGATCATCATCGACATGGGATTCTCCGGGTCATATCAGTTTTTGCTAATTTTCTCACTTAATCGCCGCGCCACCAACGGGTGGACGAACGGCGCGACCTCGCCGCCCAGCTGGGCGATTTCGCGGATCATGCTGGCGGAGATGAACATATATTGATCCGACGGCGTCAGGAACAAGGTTTCGATGTCCGGCTTGAGGTTGCGGTTCATTCCCGCCAGCTGGAATTCGTACTCGAAGTCGGACGCCGCGCGCAGCCCCCGCAACACGGCGATCGCCCCCTGTTCGGCGACAAAGTCGATCAACAGCCCGGAAAAGCCTTCCACCCGCACCTTCGGCACGTCGGCCAGCACTTCCCGCGCCATCTCCACGCGTTCGTCCATGCTGAAAAACGGTCGCTTGTTGCGGGACTCCGCTACCGCGACGATGACGTGATCGAACAATCGCACCGCGCGCCGCACCAGATCTTCGTGGCCGCGCGTGATGGGGTCGAAAGTGCCGGGGTAGACAGCCGTCAGCATGGTTTACTCCTTGATCAGCAACGCAAAATGCGAACGCCCTGCGCGCCCGCTGCGCTGGATGATAAGCCCGGGCGGTGCGACCACCGGCATGGCTTGTTCGACGTAGGCTTGGCCGCCGGATTTCAGGTGCGTACCCAGATTGGGCAACACGGCCGCAGCCAGCCCGCTATCGAACGGGGGATCGACAAAAACCAGCTCGAAGGACTCGCGATTGTTCGCCAGCCAAGCCAGCGCATCGACGCGCAGAATGTCGACCTGATTGGCGCCCAGCATCGCGCGGTTTTGCTCCAGAGCGCGGCTGGCCTGGGCGTCACGCTCGATCATGATGACGCGCGCCGCGCCGCGCGAGGCGGCCTCGAACCCCAGCGCGCCGCTGCCGGCAAACAGATCGAGGCAGGTCCAGCCCGGCAAATCCTGTCCCAACCAGTTGAACAAGGTCTCGCGCACGCGATCGGGCGTGGGACGCAAACCGTCGGCGTCGGGAAAATCCAGCAAACGGCGGCGGTACTTGCCGCCGATGATGCGCACCCGGTTGGCGACCCCATGCGCCCGCTTCGGTGCGGCACGTTTAGCGAGCACCCTCGGCCCCCACCACCACGGTCACCAGCTTGTCGGCATCCAGCCGGCGCGCAAACGCCCGCTTCACGGCTGCCACATCGACGGCATTGACCTTGCCCACCCAAGTGTCCAGGTAGTCCAGCGGCAAATTGTAAAAACCGATCACCGACAGGTAGTCGAGTATCTTCTTGTTGCTGTCGATGCGCAGCGGAAAGCCGCCGGTCAGGTTGGACTTGGCCTGCGTGAGTTCAGCCTCGCTCGGCCCCGCGGCGATGAACTGCCGCAGCGTGTCCTTGGCCACCTTGAGGGCGTCGCCGGTCTGCTCGAGCTTGGTCTGCAGGCCGAGCTGGAACGGTCCGGCCGCCTGCATGGGGATGAAATAACTGTAAGCGCTGTAGGCATAGCCGCGCTTGTCACGCACTTCTTTCATCAGCCGCGAATCAAAACCGCCGCCGCCCAGCACATAGTTGCCGACAAACAGCGGAAAGAAATCGGGATCGCTGCGCGCCATCCCCAGCGCGCCCACCAGCACATGGCTTTGCGTGGACGGGTGGGCGATGCGCGTATCGGAGACCGGCGCCGGAACAGGCTTCGGCAGTTCGGCCACGCGCGCCGCCGTCGACAAGCCTGCCGCCAGCCGTGCCGCGATGGCCTCGGCCTCAGTGCGGCTGATGTCGCCCATCAGCGCAATCACCGCATTGGGCGCGCTGTAGTACGCACGATAAAACGCCTGCAAGTCGCCACGCGTGAGCTTTGCGATCGCAGCAGGGTCGCCCGACTCATCGTGGGCATACGGATGCGTGCCATACAGCGCACGATAAAACGCCTTCCCGGCGACCGTGCCGGGGTCGGCTTCGGCTTCGCGGATGCCCGCAATCAGACGCTGTTTTTCGCGCTTGATGACCGCCTGCGGAAACTCGGGCTGTTGCAGCACCCGCGCCAGCAACGCCAGCGCAGCGGTTTTTTCGGCGCCGGACGACAACGTGCGCAGGGTGACACCCGCACGGTCACGCTCAAACGTGCCGCCTAACTCGGCACCGACATCGGCCAGACGGTGCGCAATTTCGGAATCGGACAGCCCGCCCGCGCCCTGATCGAGCAGGCCGTGGGTCAACTGGGCCAGCCCCGGCTGGTTGGCCGGATCGCGCGCACTGCCGCCCGGAAAATCGACCGAAATATCCAGCATCGGCAGTTCGTGGCTCTCGACGAAATACACGCGCGCGCCCTGCGGGGTTTGCCAATTCTGGATGCTAATCGCGGCCTGCGCCGACAGCGGCAGGCTCAACAGCAAAACACTGACAAAACGCTTAATTGACATGACGCACTCCCGACACGGCCGCGCGGCGCGGTTGCGGTTTCAAGGCCTGGGGAGCGAGTTCGGCCACGCTCAATTGATCATCCTGCAGGTATTGCTGCGCCGCGGCCTGCACCTGCGCCGCAGTGACGGCGCGCAGTTTGTCGACACGGCGTGCCAGCGCTTCCGGCGGCAGACCTGCCGTGGCGTATTCGCCGAGCTGCATCGCCTGATAAAACAGCGAATCGCGCTGGTAGACGTCGGCCGCAATCACTTGTGCCTTGACCCGCGCAAGCTCGGCCTCACTGATGCCTTCACGCTGGATGCGGCCGATTTCGCTGCGGATGGCCTGTTCCAGTCCTGCGGTCGTCTTGCCCGGCGCCAGCGTCGCATCGATCATGAACATGCCCGGCCCGCGCGACACGGGGTCGTAGCCCGCACTCGCGTCCACCGCAATCTGCTGCGTCTTGACCAGCGATTTCTGCAGCCGGGCCGAATCGTTGCCCGACAGTACGCCCGCCAGTATCTGCAGGGCATACGGGGTAGCGTCCAGTTGCCAGTCCTTCAGGGTCGGGGCGTGCCACGCCATCAGCAGGTAGGGCAGTTGCGCCGGCGCCTTGACCACGATGCGTTTGTTGCCGAGCTGGGCCGGTTCGTCCTGCGGCTTGCGCAACGGCAAGGCGCGCGACGGCAACTTGCCGAAGGTTTGTCTGGCCAGCGCGATCACCTCATCGGCCTTCACATCGCCCGCCACTACCAGCGTGGCGTTGTTGGGCACATACCAGCGCGCATACCAGTCGCGCGCATCCTGGGCGCTCATGTTCTCGAGATCATCCATCCAGCCGATGATAGGTCGACGGTAGGGGTGGGTTTGATACGCGTTCGCCATCAGGCGTTCGTACACCACCGACTGCGGCTGGTCGTCGGTGCGCAGGCGGCGCTCTTCCATCACCACCTGGATTTCCTTGGCAAACAATTCGTCGCTGATCACCAGATTGGCCATACGGTCGGCTTCCAGCTGCATCGACAGTTCCAGCCGGTCCTTCTGCATCTGCTGGAAATACGCCGTGTAGTCGCGGCTGGTAAACGCATTTTCGCGCCCGCCCGCCGCCGCAATTTTTTTCGAGAACTCGCCCGGCGGCACGGTTTTCGTCCCCTTGAACATCATGTGCTCGAGCACGTGCGCCACCCCCGTGGTGCCGTTGAATTCGTCCATCGAACCGGCGCGATACCACACCTGCGACACCATCACCGGCGCGCGATGATCCTCCTGCACGATCACCCGCATGCCATTGTCCAGCGTGACATCCGTCACCGCCGCCTGCACGCTGCCGACCACCAAGGCCAACACGAATCCCCACATGCTCCGCATGTCACCACCCCGAATTGAATGAGCCCGAATAATAAGCCGTAGCCGAATGATAAGATTAGGCCGTTCGTCAAACTGCTGTGCAGACCGCCTCTATCCGTGTTTAGTTTCTTCAAAAAGTCCAAACCCACTGCCGCACCGGAAACAACGGCTGCCGAACCCGTTGCGCCGGAACAGGTCACGTCCGAACCCGTCGTATCCGAGCCTGCGGCGCCCATCGCACCGCCACCCGAGGCCGCGCCTGCCGCGCAAGCAGACGACGCGGCGCCGGCCCGTCCCGGCTGGGCGCAACGCCTCAAGCAGGGGCTGGCCAAGACCCGCGACAAACTGGGCGGCCAGCTCTCCAGCCTGTTCGGTGTCGGCCGCAAGATCGACGCCGAGCTCTACGATGAGCTGGAAACCATCCTCATCACCGCCGATGTCGGCGTCGACGCCACCCAGGCCCTGCTCGACACCCTGCAGAAGCAGGTGCGGCGCGAAGGCCTTACCGAAGCCTCCGACCTGCAGGCGGCGCTGAAGCAGGCGCTGATTAATCTGCTCCTGCCGCTGCAGGCGCCGCTCGTCATCACGCAAAAGCAGCCGTTCATCCTGATGCTGGCCGGGGTCAATGGCGCCGGCAAAACCACCACCATCGGCAAGCTTGCCAAGCTCTACCAGTCGCAAGGCCTGTCGGTACTGCTGGCGGCGGGCGACACCTTCCGTGCCGCCGCGCGCGAACAGTTGCAGGTCTGGGGCGAGCGCAACAACGTCACGGTCATCAGCCAGGACAAGGGCGACTCCGCTGCGGTGATTTTCGATGCCATCCAGGCCGCGCGCGCGCGCAATATCGATGTCGTGCTGGCCGATACCGCCGGCCGCCTGCCCACCCAGTTGCATTTGATGGAAGAGATCAGGAAGGTCAAGCGCGTAATCGAAAAAGCCGCGCCCGGCGCGCCGCACGAAGTGCTGCTGGTGCTCGACGCCAACACCGGACAGAACGCAGTCATGCAGGTCAAGGCCTTCGACGATGCACTCGGGGTCACCGGGCTGGTGCTGACCAAGCTCGACGGCACGGCCAAGGGCGGCGCCATTGCTGCCATCGCCCAGGCCCGCCCGATCCCGGTACGCTACATCGGCGTCGGCGAAAGTCTGGACGACTTGCGACCGTTCGATGCGCGCGAGTTCGTCGACGCGGTGTTCACCGCATGATCAGCTTCAGCCAGGTCACCAAGCGCTATCCCGGCGGCCACGAAGCCCTGACGGGCGCCAACCTCTTGATCGAAAAGGGCGAACTGGTGTTCCTGACCGGTCATTCCGGCGCCGGCAAGTCCACCCTGCTCAAGCTGATCGCCGCCATCGAGCGCCCCACATCCGGCGTCGTGTCGGTCAATGGCCAGAACATCAGTCGCCTGCCGCAGCGCGCCGTGCCCTACCTGCGCCGCAACATCGGCCTGGTGTTCCAGGACCACAAGCTGCTGTTCGACCGCAACGTGATCGAGAACGTGGTGCTGCCGCTCGACATCGCCGGCTTCGACCGCCGCGAATCGCTGAAGCGCGCACGCGCGGTAATCGACAAGGTCGGCCTGTTGAACCGCGAAAAATCCAACCCGGTCAGCCTGTCGGGCGGCGAGCAGCAGCGCCTGTGCATCGCACGCGCACTGGTGTCGCGCCCCGCCCTGCTACTGGCGGACGAGCCGACCGGCAACCTCGACGCGGGCTACGCCGCCGATATCATGGCGATGTTCCGCGACTTCCATCAGGTCGGCACCACGCTGGTGATCGCCACGCACGACGACCGCGCCATCACCGCCCTGGGCGGCCGCACCCTGCACCTCGATCACGGCAAAATTGAAGAGGTGGCCGCATGATCGGCTGGCTGCGTCACCAGAAGCATGCGCTCACTTCATCGCTGCGCCGTCTGGCGGCCCAGCCCGTAGTCACCCTGCTCACTGCGCTGGCGATGGGTGTCGCCATCAGCCTGCCCTGCGCGCTGTATCTCATGCTTGGCAATCTCAACCGGCTGGCGGGCGAGCTGCCTGCGCAGCCGGAAATCAGCCTGTTTCTCGCTGCCGATGTCACGCCGGCGCAAAAGCACCTTATTGCGGCGCGCCTCAAACAGCTGGACATTGCGGCAGCGCGGCATATCCCCAAGGAGCAAGCGCTCACTGAACTCAGCGCCTCGCAAGGCCTGGCCGACATTACAGCCGGCCTGACCGAAAACCCCCTGCCGGACGCCTGGGTAGTGCGCCCGCAGGCCGGTACGCCGGAAGCGCTCAAGCGCGTTGCCGCCGAACTCGGCAAACTCCCGGGCGTGGCGGAAACCCACCTTGACAGCCTGTGGATCGAACGGCTGCAGGCCGCGCTTGCCATTGGCCGCACCGGAGTTTGGCTGCTGGGTGGCCTGTTCGCTGTCGCGCTGATGGCCATTTCGAGCAATGCCATCCGGGCGCGCGTCCTCAGCCGCCGCGACGAGATCCACGTGAGTCGCCTGATCGGCGCCACCCATCGCTATATCCGCCGCCCTTTCCTGTATCTGGGCGCGTTGCAGGGCTTGCTGGGCGGACTTGCCGCAGGCGGCGTGCTGGCCTTGGCCGGAACCCTGTTGCGGGCGCCAGTCGCCCATCTGTCCAGCTTGTATGGCACCAGTTTCCAGCTGTTGCCGCCCAACCCGACTGAAATCACGGTCGTGCTGGCCCTGGCGACCCTAACGGGCTGGGCGGGCGCCTGGATTGCGGTGGCGCGCACGCTGCATCAAACCTCTGCCATTCGCTAAACTGAAGCACACATCCATGGAACTCTGCGCCGATTTAGCACTCATTAGACGCGAGTGCTAAAATGAGTTTCATAGGAGGAAATGAATCCATGAATCAGTCCATGTCTTTACCTATACCCTCGGCGTATAGCCAGGAAAGTTATATCCAGACGGTGAACCGTTATCCCATGCTCAGCCTGGAAGATGAGCAACGGCTGGCACGCGCGTGGCACGACCATGAAGACGTCGATGCCGCCCGTCAATTGGTGGTGTCGCATTTGCGTGTGGTGGTGAGTGTGGCCCGGCATTACCTGGGCTACGGACTGCCGCACGCCGATCTCATTCAGGAAGGCAACGTCGGCCTGATGAAAGCGGTCAAACGCTTCGACCCGGACCGCGGTGTGCGGCTGGTGTCGTTCGCGCTGCACTGGATCCGTGCCGAAATCCATGAGTACGTGCTGAAGAACTGGCGTCTGGTCAAAGTGGCGACCACCAAGTCGCAGCGCAAGCTGTTCTTCAACCTGCGCAGCCTGAAACAGTCGCTCAACAGCATGAGCTTGCAGGAAGCCGACGCCATGGCGCGCGAGCTCAATGTCAGCCGCAAGGACGTGCTGGAGATGGAAACCCGGATGTCGGGGCACGACGTCTCCATCGATCCCACGTTCGACGACGGTGAAGAGGGCTATAGCCCACTGGCCTATCTGGCAAGCCCGGATGAGAATCCGGCCCAGCTGTTCGAGCGCGAGCAAACCGAACGTTTGCGCCACACCGGGCTGGTTGCCGCACTGGAAAATCTGGACGATCGCAGCCGCCACATCATCAAGGCACGCTGGTTGACCGAGGGAGAAGCCGCCACCTTGCACGAACTGGCTGCGCAATATGGCGTATCGGCCGAGCGGATCCGCCAGATCGAAGCACGTGCACTGCAAAAAATGCGCGCAGCAATTCCGGTCTGAGCGCGTAGCAGTTGACGCAATAAAAAACCCCCGCCACTTTCAAAGTGGCGGGGGTTTTTTATTGGATCGGCCAGCTGGTGCTTAGAAAAACGAAGCGACCAACACAGACAGTACGCTGACCCATGCCCAAACGATCAAGGCCACCACCAGCACCATCGGAAAACCCTGGAAAGTCATCAGTTGTTTCATATCGCTTACTCCAATTAATTTATTGAATTTTAATAGACTTGTCTTCGCCGCTCAAGCGGCGCGTCGGTAACAGGGGATCGTCGTCGTCCATCAGGATACGTTCGGCGGGGCCCTCCATATCGTCGAATTGGCCACTTTTGATCGACCAGAACACGCCCACGATGATCAGCACCACGAACAAGCCGGACAGCACAAACAGGAACCCCATAATGCCGCTCATGATGCCGCGAGCTCCTGTATGGTGTGGTAATACAGCTTGCCATCCTGCATCAAACGCATTTCCAGCAGCCAGCGCCCTTTCGCCGGCAGCGTCAGCACGCCGGTATATACGCCCGCTTCGGTTGCGGCCAGCGGCAAGCTCAGCGAAGGCTCAGTTACCCCGGGGCGCAACAGCCGAACTTCTGCGTCTACGCGTTCAACCGGCAAGCCGGTGCGATCCTTGATGCGAACCTGGATCGGGCCGCTCGGCCCGACGCTGTCCAGGCCGGAGATTTCCACCTGCCAGCCGAGTTGAGATTCGCGATGCGCCTCGCTCAATTCGGACGACACCGCCTTGGCTGCATTCTCGCCATGCGGCACCACCCCGGAAAATCCGCTGTATACCGCACCCCCATCACTGCCCAGCCACCAGCGCGCCAGTGGCTCGGGCAATCCCTTGGTCGCGATCTGCAACAGCGCCGCATTGAGGAAAACCAGCCCGATGAAGAATGCAACCAGCAATTTGGGCACCCAGTGCATCCGTGCGCCGCCCCGACGACGGAACTGCGTCATGGCAAACATCACCAGTGCCGCTGCCGAGAATACCGAGATATGCATCGCCACGACATCCAGACCCGGCCAGCGGCCGACGATGAGGATGAAATATCCCATCAGCGGAATCACCGCGGCCAGTACCGCGCGCAACACGACCGGCAGGCGATGGAACAGTCCGCCGATCGCGTACAGCGCAAGCACGGCGATCAGGCCGCCGAACAGGGTGCTCATTGTCGTCATGGGCGCAAACCCGGCGTATCGAAGCGGATTTTTTCGGCGCGCGCTTCTGCGGGCTTGCCTTTCGGCGTGATCAGCAGCTCGAAGTGCTTTGTTTGCGTGGCCAGCTCGGGCGACAACCGCACACTGGCCTGTACCAGACCGCTGTGACCCGGCTTGATGGTGATTTCGCGGAAGTGACCGACATCAAGTGCCGCTTCGGGGATACCGCGTACGGAAATCACGTAAACCTGATCCTCGGCCGCCTTGTTGGTGATACGGATCTGGTAGCGATTGCGGATGTCGCCGTTCGACAGCACGACATACAAAGGCTGCCGGATCTGGTTGACTGCTCGGTCGAAACTGCCGCGTGTGCCGATGCTGTAAACCAGATAAGCGCTCATCAGCACCAGCGCGACACCATAACCAATGATTTTCAGGCGTTTCCATGCCAGCTTGGGCGCGCTGGGCGTGGCTGACGCAAGGTTCTTCTCCGAATCGTAGCGAATGAGCCCGCGCGGAAAATTGAACGAATCCATGATGGTGTTGCAGGCGTCGATACACAGGCCGCACGAAATGCACTTGTATTGCAGACCCTCCCGGATATCGATGCCGACCGGGCACACCTGCACGCACAGGCCGCAATCGATGCAATCGCCCAAGCCCTGCTCATGGCGTTCAGCCAATGCGCGTTCGCCCGAGTTGCGGTTTATGCGGCGGCGCTCCTGTGCAACCGTCGCCTCGGCACGCTCGCGCGAACGGCGTTCCACCACGATCCCGCGGCCGGAGCGCACGCTGGCCCGCCCATGCGTGCCTTCGCCGCGCTGGGCGTCGTAATGCACGGCGAGGGTTTCGGGTTCATACATCACGCTCTGGAAACGGCCATACGGGCAGATGTAGGTACAGATCTGTTCCCGCATCAAGCCTGCCGCCGCATAAGTTGCCAGCGTGAGCACAGTGACCGTGATGTAGGCTGCAGCGGCGGCCTGGCCCGTAAAGAAATTCACCAGCAACTGCGGAGCGTAGGCGAAATAGGCCGCAAAAGTCAGTCCGGTCCAGAACGACGCCAGAATCCACAGGGCATGGGTCCCGCCGATCTTGAGCAGCTTTTCGCGATTCCATGGTTGGCGGAACAAACGCACTCGGGCCGGACGCTCACCCTGTATTTTGGACTCGATCCATATGTAGAAATCGGTCCACAGGGTCTGGAAGCAGAAGTAGCCGCAAAAGGCCCTCCCAACCAAGCCTGTGACAAAGAACAGCAGGATGGCTGCGATGAACAGAAGCAAGGCCAGCCAGATCACATCCTGCGGATACACCGTCAAGCCGAAAATCAGGAAACGACGCCCCAGCACATCGAACAAAACAGCTTGCGACGGCGCATCCAGTCGCGACCAGGGGAGCCAGGGCAGCAGAAAAAATATCGCATATGCCATTACCAGCACGGCAGTCTTGAAACGCCTGAAGTTACCTTTCACCGAGCGGGTGAATATGGGGATGCGCTTCTGGTACAGCCCTAGCTGGTCTTCTAAACCTGTTTGCATGGTGTGATCGCTACTGGATAAGTGGGAAGCAAAAGCCCCCGAGAACGGGGGCTTTTGCTTAATTCAGTCTGACTGGCTTACAGCCCACCACCCAGATCGTGAACATAGACCGTCAACACTTTGATTTGTTCCGGGGACAAACGTCCGCCCCATGCCGGCATCACCCCTTTGGCGAGGCCGGTGGAAATTACGTTGCGGATCGCCGCAACCTTGCCTTCGCTCGAGGGTGCCGCCGCCACACCCGCCCACAGCCAGATGCCGTCGGTCAGGTTGGGTGCGCCCATTTCCTTGCGGCCCTTGGCGTCCGCGCCATGGCAGTAATAGCAAGCTGCGGTTTCGCTGTGGAACAGGACATCGCCTGCCTTGGCCTTGGCTGCATCATGCGGAATGCCCGACAAGCCGGCAACGTAGTTGGCCAGATCGCCAATCTGCTCGGCCGACAACACCTCGCTGAAACTCGGCATGTAGCCACGGCGACCACCGACCAGCGTCTGGTGAATCTTTTCGTAAGAGCCGCCGTAGAGCCAGTCGTCATCGGTCAGGTTGGGGAAGAATCCCACCACACCCTGGCCACCCGACTGGTGACAGGCCGCGCAGTTGTCTGCAAACAAGGCCTTGCCTGAAGACAGGATGAATGCGGTGATTTCCGGGTCACGCGAAATCTGTTCGTAGCTCATCGACTGGACTTTGTCGAAATAGGGCTTTTGCGCCGCCGCCGCCTGGTTCATGTCTTCCAGATACAAAGCACGCGTATTCCAACTGTGCGTTTTGGTTTCGCCAGCGCTATTCACATAGGAAATATCCGACAAGCCGCCAATCCAGCCCTTGCCGAAAGGCCACGACGGGTAGATGACCCAGTACACGATGGCAAAAATAAACGTGGCGTAGAAGGTGTAGACCCACCACACCGGCAACGGATTGTTGTACTCCTGCAGGTCGCCGTCCCAGGCATGGCCTGTGGTCTGCACGGTTTGAGATTGTAGTTTTTGCTCGCTCATTGCTTGTCCTTCGTGTCTTTTTGATCGCCCAGACGTTCACCCTGCTGTTCGTCCAGAAACGGTATATCGCGGTAGGTTTCGAGCCGCTTGCTGCGGTTTTTGCTGCCGTAAACGTAGAGCACGATGCCGACAAACGTGACGAAGAAAATGATCAACGCCACGGGTTTGGTGTTTTCAGGTTTTGAAAACCACATCAACCATTCCATGTTCAGCGCCCTTGCCGGCTACGATCAGCGGTTATCGACGAACGCATCGTCGTTGTATTTGCTGAAATCAATCATGGTGCCCAGCACCTGCAAATACGCCACCAGCGCGTCCATTTCTGAAATGCCCGAACGGTCGCCGTCATAGTTGCCGAAGTTGGCCTGCTCGAGCAGGTTCTTCTGTGCATCCGGGATATGCAGCAGCGGTGCCACCGTCTCGCCGAACTTGACGACGTTGGCCTTGTACTCTTCCTGCGTCAGCGAGTAGGGCACACCAACTTTGCGCAAAGCCTTCATGCGATCAGCCGCGTCAGAAATATCCAGCGGGGTCGACAGCAGCCAGGGGTAATTCGGCATCACCGACTCCGGCACCATCGAACGCGGCGCGACCAAGTGCTGAACCTGCCACTCGTTCGAGTACTTGCCGCCGACGCGAGCCAGATCCGGGCCGGTTCGCTTGGAGCCCCACTGGAACGGGTGGTCGTATTGCGATTCCGCCGCCAGCGAATAATGACCATAACGCAGTTTCTCGTCGCGGAACGGACGAATCATCTGCGAATGGCAAAGATAGCAACCCTCGCGGACGTAGATATCACGGCCACGCTGTTCCAGCGGCGTATAAGGACGCACACCCTCGACTTTTTCAATGGTCTTGTCGATGAAAAACAAAGGGGCGATTTCCACCAAACCACCGACGCTGATCGCCAGCATGGTCAACACGGCCATCAGGCCGATGTTGGTTTCAATCCATTCGTGTTTGAAGTTGAAGTTCATTATTTATTTCCCTGATCAGGCACGCGCCAACTTTGCGGCCAGCTTGGCTTCCAGAACTGCGTTCTCCTGCTTGGCCTGGCGAATGGTCATGAGCGAATTGAACAGCATCAGAACCGCACCAGAAAGGAAGAACATGCCACCGATCGCGCGCATCGCGTAGAAGGGCATCATTGCAGCTACCGACTCGGCGAACGAGTACTGCAAGTTGCCGAACTCGTCGAACGAACGCCACATCAAACCTTGGGTAATGCCGGAAATCCACATGGCAACGATGTACAGCACGATGCCGATGGTGGCCAGCCAGAAGTGCCATTCAATCAGTTTCTGGCTATACATTTTGGTGTCCCACAGCTTCGGGATCATGTGATACAGCGAACCAAAGGAAATCATCGCCACCCAGCCCAGCGCACCGGAGTGAACGTGACCCACGGTCCAGTCGGTGTAGTGGCTCAAGGCATTGACCTCTTTCAGCGACATCATCGGACCTTCGAAGGTCGACATGCCGTAGAACGACAGCGCGACGATCATGAAGCGCATGATCGGGTCGGTACGCATCTTGTCCCACGCACCCGACAGCGTCATGATGCCGTTGATCATGCCGCCCCACGAGGGCATCAAAAGCAGGATCGAGAAGGCAGCGGCCAGCGACGAGGTCCAGTCCGGCAGCGCGGTCCAATGCAGGTGGTGCGCGCCGACCCACATGTACATGAAGCCCAGCGCCCAGAAGTGAACGATCGACAGGCGGTAGGAGTAGATCGGGCGGCCTGCCTGCTTGGGCACGAAGTAATACATCATGCCGAGGAAGGCGGCAGTCAGGAAGAAGCCCACGGCGTTATGGCCGTACCACCACTGGGTCATCGCGTCCTGGGTGCCGGCGAACAGGCTGTAGGACTTCATCGAGAACAGGTCGATGGGCATCGCCAGGTTGTTGAAGGTATGCAGCAGCGCGGTCGCCAGGATGAAGGCGAGGTAGAACCAGTTGGCGACGTAGATGTGCGGCTGCTTGCGGCGCATGATGGTGCCGACGAACAGGATGAGATAGGTGACCCACACCACTTCGATCAACAGATCGATCGGCCACTCCATCTCGGCGTATTCACGACCTTGCGAATAGCCCATGACATAGGACAGCGCCGCCGTGACGATGATGGTTTGCCAACCCCAGAAGGTGAAGCTGGCCATGCCGTCCGAAATCAGGCGAGTCTGGCAGGTACGTTGAACCACATAGTAGGAGGTGGCAAACAAGGCCGAACCGCCGAAGCCGAAAATCACCGCGCTGGTGTGAACCGGGCGGAAACGGCCGAACGAGAAATAAGGGCTGTCGAAGTTCAGGAACGGCCATGCCAGTTCGGAGGCGATATACACGCCAACGAACATGCCAACAACCGCCCAAATCAGCGACATTACGGCGAATTTCTTAACAATATCAAAATTGTATTGTTCCGCCCCGGAATAGGTTGTTACCGCCATCGACCGCTCCTGTTAAACCAAAATTGCGCAAACCACCGCGCTCAAACAGCAAATGCTTATATAAAAACTGCGGCATTATATCGCAGCCCCAACATCCGCCGCAAGGAACCAAACCCGTTCAGGAAGCTCCCACCAGGGTTTTGAGATCGTGGGCGATCAGGTCAGGGCTGCTGCCGTAGGGGATCAGCAGGCGCAAACGGCCTTCGGCATCATAGACATAGGTACCGGCGCTGTGATCGATCAGATAGCTGTCCGCATCTTTCACGGAAGTCTTTTGATAGACGATTTTGTACTCTTTTGCGATGGCGGCCAGACTGGCTGCATCGGTATACATCCCCAAAAACCGGGGATCGAAGGCGGGCACGAACAATTTCAGCAGCTCTGGCGTATCACGCTGCGGGTCGACGGTCACGAACAGCACCTGCACCCGATCGCCCAACGGCCCCAATTGTTTGAGCGCAGCGGCAAAATCCGACAGCGTGGTCGGACAGACGTCCGGGCAATGCGTGTAGCCAAAAAAAATGGCCACCACCTTGCCTTTGAAGCTCGCCAGCGTACGCGACTGACCATTGTGGTCCGTTAGCCTGAAGTCTCGGGCAAACGCCGCCCCCGTAATATCGGTAGCCTGGAACACCGGCGCCTGCGGCGCAGGCTGGCACGCAGTCAAAGCCATAGCCAGCAACGCGCATGCCGCGGCAAGCCGGTGATTCATGGCTTCAGCTGCTCGAATAGCATCCCCGGCACATCCGCCAGTCGGTATTTTCCGGTCTCAACGGCTCTCGCCAATTTGTCCAGGGTCGTATCCAGCAGCAGGTCGATGATTTTTTTCTTCACCGGGACCCAGCGAAAGTGCAGCGGGCATGCCGTTTCATCGCTGCACTTTTTCAGTCCAAGCAGGCAGCTCTCGGTAAACGCCGGCCCTTCGGTCAGCAGCAGGATCTGCATCAGGGTAATCTTGTCTCCACCGTCGCGCAGGCAAAACCCGCCCAGCCGACCCCGGAATGAAAACAGCAAGTTACCCTTGGCAAGGCTTTGCAGGATTTTGGCGAGGTAGGGTGCGGGCACGCCAAGCTGGCTGGCGATGTCTTTGTTGAGTACTGGCGTGGTTGCCGGCTGAGTGGCCATATAGATCAGCGCCTGCACGGCATACTGACTGGTTCGAGAGAGAATCATCTCGTGCCCCTAGAAATTGAGTGGGCACAATATAAAACAATCCTGTCCGAATATCTACAAACAAGATCAATTCCCCTTATTAATCAAACGGGTATTGGCCAATAATGATCGACCAGCATGATTGCAAACAGTGCGCTCAAATACCAGATTGAAAAACGGAAAGTTTCCTTGGCCAGCGCATCGCTATAGCGACGGTACAACCGCCAGCTGTAAAGCAGGAACCCGCCACCCAGCACGATGGCACCCAGCAGATAAATCCAGCCCCCCATGCCAGTACCGACCGGAAGCAGGCTGACGGCAAACAACAGCAGCGTGTAAAGCAGCAAATGCAGGCGGGTATAGGCTTCGCCATGGGTCACCGGCAGCATCGGCAACCCGGCCTTGGCGTATTCGTCGCGACGATAGAGCGCCAGCGCCCAGAAATGCGGGGGCGTCCAGGCAAAAATGATCAGGAACAGCAGCAGCGCATCGTGATGTACCTCCCCTGTAGCCGCTGCCCAGCCGAGCACGGGTGGCATCGCGCCGGATGCCCCGCCGATGACGATGTTTTGCGGCGTGGCCGGTTTGAGAATGGCTGTATAAATCACCGCATAGCCAACGAAAGTAGCCAAGGTCAGCCACATGGTGAGCGGATTGACGAACACATTCAGCAACGTCAGCCCGAGCCCGCCGACGACGCCGGAAAATACCAAGGTTTGCGCATTGCTGAGTTCGCCACGCGGCAGCGGGCGTGCCCGCGTTCGCGCCATGACGGCGTCGATCTTCTGCTCGATCAGACAATTGAATGCCGCTGCCGCGCCCGCCACCAGTGCAATGCCCAGCGTGCCAGCCCACAGCACATTCCAGGCCGGCCACCCGGGCACGGCGAGAAACATGCCGATCACTGCCGTGAACACGATCAGGCTGACCACGCGCAGTTTGCACAGCGCCAGAAACTGCTGGCAGCGACAGGCCGCACCCGCGATCATCAGGGATTCCATGCTTATCTCCTGCGTACTTTGAAGTTCAGCCACACCAGACTGGCGAGCAACAGCGCCGCACCCGTGTTGTGGGCCACCGCCACCGCCAGCGGCAGGCTGAGCAGGACATTGCTGATACCCAGCGAAACCTGGACCAGCAGCAGAATGCTGATGACCACGGCCGTGCCTGCATAGCCCGGAGTTCGAAACAGACGTACCACCAGCCAGCCCAAAACCAGGCTGACCAGCAAGGCCATCAAGCGGTGGGTCCAGTGAATCGCAGTCAGGGCGGCCAGCGGCAGCAAATCACCCGAGGCGGTTTCCCCCAGTTCACGATGCAGGGTAAAGCCATGCTCGAAGTCCATGGCGGGCACCCACACACCCTGACACAGCGGGAAATCGGTGCATGCCAGCGCCGCATAGTTAGTGCTCACCCAACCGCCCAGTGCGATCTGCGCAACGATCAGCAACAGCCCGAGGCCAGCGCCGCGCCGCAAATGATCGACACTGGCGAAATAGGCATGACTGGCCTGCCCGCGTTCACGCAGCCACAACCAAAGCAGCAAGGACAGCGTGGCCATACCGCCCAGCAAATGCGCGCTGACCACCAGCGGCTTCAGCATCTGTGTGACGGTCCACATGCCCAGCAATGCCTGAAACACGATCAGCACCAGCAATAGAAAAGGCAGCCCCGGGCCGCCATTTGTCTCTCGCCGCCCGCGCCAGGCCAGCACAAAAATCAGCAGCACCAGCATCCCCAGCGTGCCGGCAAAATAGCGGTGGACCATTTCCTTCCAGGCTTTGGCGTGGGACACCGGGCCATCGGGTCGCACTGCCAATTCGGCATTGATGGCATCGGCCGCGTGATGCGGCGTCAGTGCGCCGTAACAGCCCGGCCAGTCCGGGCATCCCAGTCCCGCGTCGGACAGGCGGACATACGCACCCAGGCTCACGACACACAAGGTCAGGACAAGGGCAGCCAGAATAAGCTTGCGATAGAACGTCATGGCGAATTGGGATCAACCGATCTGGGAGGCTTTGAGCAACAACTTGAGGTCTTTCATCATGCGCTTGGCATCCGGCTGTGCGGGAAACCGCAGCATCAGGTTGCCGAGCGGATCGACCAGATAGATATGCTCATCCCGCTCCCGGACCGCAGGAAACTGGGCAACAAAATCAGCGTCAGCTGGCCGCCACACCACCAAGCCGGGATGAGCCTGCAGTAAAACCGCATCGGGGGTGCCGCTGTCGCTCACCACCCACAGTCGCTCGATGCGTGACTGTTCCTTGCCCTGGGTGATCCGCACCTGCCGCATCAAATACAGTTGCTGCCGGCACGCCGCGTCGCAGTTCGCCGACCCGACATGCACCATCACCCACTTGCCCTGCAAGGCGTCCAGGTCGACGGGACGGGTATCGAGCGTTTTGCCCGTTGTCGACTGCAAGGGCGCAACCTTCAACAGTTCGCCGTAGTTGGTATGGCCCGCCGGGCGCCAGCCGAAATAGGCGAAATAGGCTGCGACCACCGGCACCATGAATACGCCAATCAGGAACAGGAATTTACTGCGCGAAGTTAATTGCATACTCGATTCATTCCACAGCTGGCGCGTTGGCATTGCGCTCGCGCTTCACATTCATCACTACCCACAGCACCGCCAATGTCGTCGCCAGACTGTACCACTGGAAGGCATAGCCGAGATGCATGCTGACGCTGGTGTCGGGGCGCGGCCAGTCGCGTTGCAGGCCATCCGGCTGGAAATTCGTCTGTTGCAGCAGCACGGGCTGCAGCGTCTGGCCGGTTAGAACCGTGTAGCGTGCAAAGTCCAGATTCTGCCAGACGCGTCCCTGCGGCGTAGCGTGAGCCAGTTCCAGATACCGGCTATGCGGATCAACCGCCATGCCTTCCAGCCTCACCGTGCCATGCGGCACCGGAACCACCGGCAGCTGCGCGCGCGAGCGACCCGCTGCGATCCAGCCCCGGTTGACCAGAATGGCCAACGGGCTGCCATCGATCTTCAGCGGCGTCAGCACGTGATAGCCCGCCACGCCGCCCTGTACCCGGTTATCCAGCAAGATGGTGTGCGCATCGTCGAAGCGGCCCTGCACTTCGATCTTGCGGTATAACAAATCGTCGCGTGTCAGCAGGATCTTGCCGACATGAATCGGCGGGTCCTGCGTAGCCGCATCGTATTGCGCCTGCAGGGCGCGCTTGGCTTCGGCACGACCGCTCTGCCAGTTGCCCAGCCACAGCGTCAGCACGAAAAAAAACAGCGCCGCCACGGTCGGCCACAACGCAGGTGCAAACTGCCACCCGCCGGCGCGCAGTCTCAAACCATGCATCGTGACGGCAATCCGGTTAGACTGAAATTTTGTCGAGGAAACCGCGCCATGCGCATACTTGCCCTGCTGTTCATCGTGTTCATTCTGGGCAGTCTCGCCAGCGCGCTCTATTACCTGATCAAGGACAAAGGCCAGACCGACCGCACCGTCAAAATGCTGACGATACGGGTCGGACTCTCGCTCGCGCTGTTCATCCTGTTGATGGCCGGATATTACTTCGGCATCGTTCCGCAAAGCGGGCTGCGTTGAATTTCCCCGTAAAAAAGCCGCCGGTCTGGCGGCTTTTTTACGGTATCCGATGGCTCAGATCATCCAGTAGACCAGGATGAACAGCATCACCCACACCACATCGACGAAGTGCCAATACCACGACACCGCCTCGAACGCGAAGTGATGG
Organism: Thiobacillus sp.; assembly: GCF_018780105.1. Taxonomy (GTDB): domain Bacteria; phylum Pseudomonadota; class Gammaproteobacteria; order Burkholderiales; family Thiobacillaceae; genus Thiobacillus. Next base: position 487,411 of record NZ_JADMKC010000002.1, on the reverse strand, counting down.
TCGGCACTGAAATGTCCGGCGATCGCACGCAGCAACATCACCAGCAGCATGGTCGTGCCGACCAGCACGTGAAAGCCGTGGAAGCCGGTCAGCATGAAGAAGGTCGAGCCATACACCCCGGCACCCAGCGTCAGGCCCATCTCGGTATAGGCGTGATGATACTCATAGGCCTGCAGCGCAATAAACACCACGCCCAACAGTACCGTCAGCGCCAGACCGGCAATCAGTTGAGTGCGGCTATTCTTTTTCAGTCCCCAGTGCGCCCAGGTCACGGTCACGCCCGAGCTCAGCAGCAACAGCGTGTTGATGGCCGGAATACCCCACGCACCCATCGGCGTGAACTGGAATCCGTCCTGCGTCAGCCCGGGGCCGGCCGTCGGCCATGTTGCCTTGAATTCGGGCCACAGCTGCTGCATGGTGTCGCCCTCTCCCAGCCACGGCACCGACAGCACGCGGGTATAAAACAGCGCGCCGAAGAAGGCAGCAAAAAACATCACTTCGGAAAAAATGAACCAGCTCATCGACCAGCGGAACGAGGCGTCGACCTGCTTGTTGTAGCGCCCGGCTTCGCTGTCGCGGATCACCTCGCCGAACCAGCCGAACATCATGAAGAACAGCACTCCCAAGCCGGCCAGCAGCACCCAGCCGCCGTGGTCGATTTCGCGCATGGTCATCACGCCGCCGACCGCCATCAGGAACAGGGCGATCGAGCCGACGATCGGCCACAGCGAAGGTTGCGGCAAATAATATTTTTCGGTTTGCGCCAGGCTCATGTCTTCCCCTTATTCCCTGTTTATGGATTGCTCACGTCAAGAACTGCATCGCCAGATACACCACCAGCAACATCGTCGAAACAAACACCACGCCGCCGATCAATCCGGCAATGACCACCTGTACCGGCGTCAGACTTTGCGCATCGGTATCGTAGTCACGCCGCTTGCGCACGCCAAAGAAACTCCAGAACACCGCAAGCACCACCTTGAGATTGCTTTTCTCAGCCATGCGGCACGCCTCGCTGTACGCCGCTCACCCGCGCCTTCGTCCCGACATCGAAAAAGGTGTACGACAGGGTCACGGTGTGGACGTCCCGATCCATCGTGCGGTCCAGTACGAACAGCACCGGCATCCGGCGCCGCTCGCCGGCGGCCAGCGTTTGCGGGGTAAAGCAGAAGCACTCGATTTTCTTGAAGAATGCCGCCGCACGCGCCGGCCCGTAACTGGGCACCGCCTGTCCCACTACCGGCTGGTTGCTGGTATTGACCACCTCGTACTCCACCTGGACCAGTTGGCCCGGATGCACCTTGATGCTGTTTTGCAGCGGTTTGAACTGCCACGGCAGCGACGTGTTGGTGTTGGCGTCGAATTCCAGCGTGACCCAGCGGCTGGTATCGACCTGTGTATTGCTGACCAGGCTTTGCTCGGCTCCCGCATTGATGCCGGTTGCCTCGCAAATCTTGTAATAAAACGGCACCAGGGCAAAGCCGAACCCGAACATCAGCAGCGTCACGAAGACGAGCTTGCTCAGGGTTTTGGCGTTACCCCCAGACATGGTCTATTTCAGCCCGGAATACAGCGTGAAGATGAAGAGACCCAGCGCCCACGCTGCCAGCAGAATGGCCGTACGGTATTTGCCGTTGAATTTGTTCGCCATCACGCTTGACCCTCCGCTCACTTCACCACCGGCGCCGTTTCAAAGGTGTGGTACGGCGCGGGCGAGGGCAAGGTCCATTCCAGACCCTCGGCACCTTCCCACACACGGTCGGTTGCCTTGACGCCGCCGCGGGCGGCTTTCAGCACCACCACCAGGAAAATCAGCTGGCTGAAACCGAAAATGAACGCGCCCACCGTGGCAATCTGGTTGAACTCGGTGAACTGCAGCGCATAGTCGGGAATGCGGCGCGGCATGCCGGCCAGTCCGAGAAAGTGCATCGGGAAGAACACGATATTCATGCCGATCACCGACAGCCAGAAATGCCATTTGCCGAGCGTCTCGTCGTACATGTGCCCGCTCCACTTTGGCAGCCAGTAATAAATGCCGGCGAAGATCGAAAACAGCGCGCCAGACACCAGCACATAATGGAAGTGCGCCACCACGTAGTAGGTGTCGTGCAACTGGATGTCGACCGGTGCAATCGCCAACACAAGGCCGGAGAAGCCACCGATGGTGAACAGACAGACGAAGGCGATGGCGAACAGCATCGGGGTCTCGAACGTCATCGAACCCTGCCACATCGTGGCGACCCAGTTGAACACTTTCACCCCGGTCGGCACCGCAATCAGCATGGTCGAGAACATGAAGAACAGCTGCGCGGCCGCGGGCATGCCCACGGCGAACATATGGTGCGCCCAGACGATGAACGAGAGTATTGCAATCGACGCCGTGGCGTACACCATCGAGGCATAACCAAACAAAGGCTTGCGCGCGAAAGTCGGGATAATGCTGGAGACAATACCGAACGCGGGCAGGATCAGGATATACACCTCAGGATGCCCGAAGAACCAGAAGATATGCTGGAACATCACCGGGTCGCCGCCGCCGGCAGCATTGAAGAAGCTGGTGCCGAAGTTGCGGTCGGTCAACAGCATGGTCACGGCACCCGCCAGCACCGGCATGGTGGCAATCAGCAGATAGGCGGTGATCAGCCAGGTCCAGCAGAACAGCGGCATCTTCATCAACGTGAGGCCGGGCGCCCGCATATTGAGGATGGTGGTGATGATGTTGATCGAACCCATGATCGACGACAGGCCCATGATATGGACAGCAAGAATCGTCAGATCGTAGGAAATCCCCCCCTGGATGAACAGCGGCGGATACATCGTCCAGCCGCCAGCAACTGCGCCACCCGGGAGGAGGAACGAAGACATCAACATCAAACCTGCCACCGGCAGTAACCAGAAACTCCAGTTGTTCATGCGTGGAAACGCCATGTCGGGCGCGCCCAGCATCAGCGGCACCTGCCAGTTCGCAAAGCCGGTGAAGGCCGGCATGATGGCGCCGAAGATCATGATCAGGCCATGCATGGTGGTGAGTTGATTGAAAAAATCGGGGTTGGTGAGTTGCAAACCCGGCTGAAACAGCTCTGCACGGATCAGCAGCGCCATCGTTCCGGCGGAAAACAGCATGATCAGCGCAAACCACAGGTACATCGTGCCAATGTCCTTGTGGTTGGTGGTGGTCAGCCAGCGCATGATCCCGTTCGGGTGCGCGTGGTGCGCATGATCGTCATGGCCGTGGACGTGTGCTGCATCAGACATGGTCTGTTCTCCTCTCGGTGTTTATTGCGCAGCGGGGGCAGCCGCTTCAGCGCCCCCGCGGGCTGCGGCGATCTGGGCGGGTTGTACCGCGTCGCCGGTCTTGTTGTCCCAGGCATTGCGCTGGTAAGTCACGACTGCGGCGATGTCCGCGTCAGATAGCTGTCCGCCGAACGCCGCCATCGCGGTACCAGGACGGCCGTTCAACACGGTGCTGATGTGTGCATCGACCGGACCGGTTGCCACTTTCGAACCATTGATCGGAAGAAACACACCGGGCAGCCCCATGCCGTTTGCCTGGTGACAGGCGGCGCAGTTGCCGGCATAGACTTTCTCGCCGCGCGCCATCAATTCGGCCTGATCGAAGGTTTTGTCATTGTCGGCGGCCGCGCTGCTCGCAGCGCCTTTCTTTTTCTCCACCCATGCCTGGTAATCTGCTTCCGATACCACCTCGACCACAATCGGCATGAAGCCGTGATCCTTGCCGCACAGCTCGACGCACTGGCCGCGGTACGTGCCGATCTTGTCGGCCTTGAACCAGCTGTCACGGATAAAACCGGGAATGGCATCCTGTTTGGCGCCGAGCGCGGGCACCCACCAGGAATGGATCACGTCGTTGGCGGTAATCAGCAGGCGCACCCGCTTGCCCACCGGCACCACCATGGGTTCATCGACTTCCAGCAGATAGTTCTCGCCCTTGGCGGCCGTGCCTTCGATCTGGTCGCGCGGCGTCGAAAGCGTGCTGTAAAAGCTGACGCCGTCGTTGAGATAGGTGTAACCCCACTTCCATTGATAACCGGTGATCTTGATCGAGATGTCGGGGTTGCTGGTGTCCTTCATGTCGATCACCACTTTGGCCGCCGGGTAGGCCATGCCCATCAGGATCACGAACGGGATCACCGTCCAGATCACCTCGACCGTCGTGTTCTCGTGGAAGTGGGCCGCCTTGTGGCCGACCGATTTGCGGTGTTTCAACAGCGAATAGAACATCGCGCCGAACACCACGATGAAAATGCCCAGACATACCAGCATGATCAGGTTGTGCAGATCGAATACGTCCTGCGCCACTTTGCTTGCCGGTATCTGCAGGTTGTAAGCGTATTCCGCCCACACCGGCTGGCTCACTGCCCACGCCGTCCCCGCCATCACTGCCCGTTGCCTGATGCTCATCGCGCTCCCCGTCCTCTCATCGCTGTTATGGGTCGATGTCGCGGCGCGTGTTATCGGTATGCCGCAACATGTGCCGCGCTACCTGACTTCACTCGCGCTCAGACTCAAGGTGAAATCAAGGCCGGAAACCAGCAAACCGGGTGCGGCAATCTGCCACGGACAGTACACGATGCACCGCCTTCAAACAACCGAGGAGCACGTTTAACTTATTGATTTAATTATTAAATATCGTTATTCAAGACTATTCTAAGATACTAACTTAGGTGGCAGCTGTAGCCAGTCGGGTGCGTCGGCGTGCTGCGTCGGCACGGGAGAAAATTCCTGCACACCCAGACAGGGCGCGGGCAAACGCGTCTGCAAGGCTTCCAGGTTGGCAGCCCGAACAGCCATCTCCGGGTCGATTGCGTTGCCCACCCAGCCTGCCCATGGCAGGCCCCGCCGGTCGATCGATTCGGCCGTGAGCAGCGCATGGTTGAGGCAACCCAGCCGTAATCCGACCACCAGCACGACCGGCAAACCGAGCGCTTGCGCCAGATCGGCCATGTCTTCGTGCGCGTTCAAGGGCACGCGCCAGCCGCCCGCCCCCTCCACCACCACTACATCGGCCGCCGCTGCGAGTCGTGCATAGGCGGCCACAATGACGGGCAACTCGATCCGGATGCCGGCCTGCTGCGCGGCGAGGTGCGGCGCAATCGGCGACGCGAAGGAATAGGGATTGACGTCGCGCAGATCGGCGGACACGTTGGCCGCCTGCAGCAGCGCACTGACATCGTCGTTCAGTTCGCCCAGCTCGCTGCCCGCCGCCACCGGCTTCATCGCCGCCACCCGCAAGCCCTGCGCGCGCAGCGCATGAATCAACGCCACCGCCACCCGGGTTTTGCCGACACCGGTATCGGTGCCCGTCACGAACAGGCCGCTCATGCCAGTCCAGCCTCGCGGCGACGCTGGTTGATGTTGAACTGGATCACCTGCCTGCCGTCCTCGCGCCGGGTTTTATCGCCGACCCAGGCATGACCGTAGATCACCTCGTAGGTGGCAGGCAGGCGTCCCGCCTGACGCAACGCGTCGTAGGCCTGCTCCAGCTTTGCCCACGCCGCCTTGCCGAGCAGGCCGCGCTTGCGCGATGCGGCCGCGTTATGCGCACCGATGCCCTTGAGGTCGCGCATCAGGGATTTGAGGTCGGCGTAGGTCAGCGTCAGCATCTCCATTTCCATGACCGGGCTGGCAAAGCCCGCGTGCACCAGCATGTCGCCGATGTCGTGCAGATCGACGAAGCGGTTGACGTGCGGCGCATCGTCGACCGCCGCAAACGCCGTGCGTAACTCCTTCAGGGTATCCGGGCCGAAGGTGGCGAAAATCAGCAGGCCGCCAGGCGCCAGCACGCGGTGAAAGTCCTTCAGTGTTGCTTCGAGATCGCCTGCCCACTGCAGGGCCAAACTCGACCAGAGCAGGTTGACGCTACTGACCGCCAGCGGCAGCCGCTCCATATCGGCACAGAGCATGTGCGTCGGCGGTGTGCGCCGGACCGTGAGCAGATCGCGTGCGCGTTGCGCCCAGCCTGCCTGTGGCAGTTTCGCCTGCGCGGCTTTCAGCATGGCCGGGGCGAGGTCGAGCGCGCAGAGTTCGGCCGTGGCATAGCGTTCGCGCAAGTGCGCCAGCCCGTAGCCGGTGCCGCAGCCGACATCGAGCACCCGTTCGGGCTGCAGCGTCATGAAATCGAGCCGCTCCAGCAGGCGGTCGCACACCTCGCGCTGCAATACTGCATACGCGTCGTAACAGGCGGCGGCGTGGTCGAACGCGCGCCTGACTTCACGTGAATCGAGTTCACGCGGACCGAGTTCACGGTGGCCGAGCTCGCGGGAGTCGAGTTCGCGTTCAGCCATGTGCTGCAAATTCCCGGATTGCCGCAGCCACTTCAGCGCTGTGCGACAGCTGCGGCGCGTGGGCCGCGCGCGACAGAATCCGCCGCTGCGCATTCGGCACGTGCGCGGCCAGCCAGTCACCCGCTGCAGGCGGCGTCAGCGTGTCGAGCGCGCCATGCAGCACCAGCGTGGGCTGGGTCAGATGCGGCACGCTGGCGCGCAGATCGGTGTCGCGCAGGATATCCAGCCCGCTTGCCAGCGCCCCGGCGTCCGCCGATGGCACCGCAGCGAAGGTCTGGCGCAATCGCTGCAGCACGGGTTTCTGCTCCGCCATGCCGCGCGTCTGCAGGCTGAGAAAGCGCATCAGGGTGGCGTCCGGATCGGCGATCAGGCTGCGGCCGAAAGCCTCCAGATCGTCCAGCGCCATGCCGGCCGGCCACTCCGCTGTCGCCACGAACGCAGGGGTGGAGGACAGCAGCACCAGCCGCGCGATGGCGTGCGGATGATCGAGCGCCGCGCGCATCGCCACCTGCCCGCCGAGCGACCAGCCGAGCAGCGTGCTTTGCGGCGGCAGCTGCTGCGCCAGATCATCCGCCCAGCTTTGCAGCGTGTTGTGCGGCAGCGCAGCGCGTCCGCCATGTCCAGGCAAGCTGAGGGCGTGCAGCTCGAAGTCGTCTGCCAGCCATTCCGTCAGCGTGTCGAACACACGCGCATTCATGCCCCAGCCATGCAGCATCGCGAGATGCGGTTTAGCCAAGCGCATGCAGCGCCTCGATCAGCTGGGCGACGTCGTCCGCGCTGTGCGCCGCGGACAGGGTGATGCGCAGCCGCGCGGTATTCGCCGGCACGGTCGGCGTGCGGATCGCTGGCACCAGCAAGCCATGCTGCAACAGCGCCTGCGACGCACGCACCGCGTCGGCATTGGCGCCGATCACCAGCGGCTGGATCGGCGTGTCCGACGGCATTAGCGCACCCAGCTTCAGGTCGACAAGACCTTCGCGCAACTGCGCGATGTGGCTGCGCAGCCGCGCGCGCCGGGCCTCGCCCGCCTCGATCTGGCGCAGGCTTTCCAGCAGGCAGGCGGCCAAAAGCGGCGGCGAGGCGGTGGTGTAGATGTACGGGCGCGCTTTCTGGACCAGCCAATCAATCACGCTGACGTGCGCCGCGACCGCCGCCCCGGAAACGCCGGCAGCCTTGCCGAGCGTGGCGAGATAGATCACCCGATCGCTGGCGCGCGCGCGCGCGGTCAGACCGCCGCGGCCGTCGCCCAGCACGCCAAACCCGTGCGCGTCGTCGAGATACAGCCAAGCGTCGTAACGCTCTGCCAGATCGAGCAGCGCGTCGACCGGCGCGAGGTCGCCGTCCATGCTGAACACCAGGTCGGAAGCGATGACTTTGTCCAGCGCCGTGCTGGCCGCCAGCTGGCCCTCCAGCTGCGACAGATCGCCGTGTCGATAGCGCGTGAAGCTCGCGCCCGACAGCTGCGCGGCATCGACCAGCGAGGCGTGGTTGAGCTTGTCGGCAAAGACTTCACCCTTCTTGGCGGCAAGCGCGGTCAGCACGCCGAGGTTGGCGAGGTAGCCGGTGGAAAACAGCAGCGCCGCCGGCTTGCCGACGAAGCGCGCGAAGGCGGCTTCGAAGTCGTCGTGAAAGCGGTGATGGCCGGTGATGAGGTGCGCCGCGCCGGCACCGACGCCGCATATATCGAGCGCGGCGTGCGCGGCGGCGACCAGCGCCGGATCGGCGGCAAGCCCGAGATAGTCGTTGCTGCAGAAGGAGACGACGCGCTGGCCGTCGATCGTGACGTGAGCGCCCTGCGCGCCGTCGAGCAGGCGGCGCCGGCGTTCAAGATGATCGGCCTGCAGCGCCGCCAGCCCATCCTGCAGGCGGGTCAGCGCAGCGCTACTCACAACCCAACCCAGCTCACAACGCCGTCAGGCCCAGGCTGTCGAACAGGCGCTGATCGCGTTCCCACTCGGGGTTGCCGGTGGTCAGCAGCTTTTCGCCATAGAAGATCGAGTTGGCGCCGGCAAGGAAACACAGCGCCTGCACCGCGTCGCTCATCTGCTGACGGCCGGCCGACAAGCGCACGAAACTCTTCGGCATGCAGATGCGCGCAACCGCGATGGTGCGCACGAATTCCAGCGGATCGAGCGCCTCGGTGTGAGCCAGCGGCGTCCCCTCGACCTGCACCAGCAGATTGATCGGCACCGACTCGGGCTGCGGGTCGAGGCTCGCCAACTGGGCGATCAGGCCGGCGCGCTGGGTCAGCGATTCGCCCATGCCGACGATGCCGCCGCAGCACACGTGCAGGTCGGCCTGGCGCACGCGTTCCAGCGTGTCGAGACGATCCTGGTACTGGCGCGTGGTGATGATGTCGCCGTAGAACTCGGGCGCGGTGTCGAGGTTGTGGTTGTAGTAGTCGAGCCCGGCTTCCTTCAGCTGCTCGGCCTGGCCGTCTTTCAACATGCCCAGCGTGGCGCAGGTTTCCAGCCCCAGCGCGCGCACCGAGCGCACCATTTCCAATACCGGTTCGAGTTCGCGCTGCTTGGGGCCACGCCATGCCGCGCCCATGCAGAAACGCGAGGCGCCGGCCGCCTTGGCGGCGCGGGCTGCAGTCAACACATCTTCCAGATCCAGCAAGCCCTGGGTTTCGACGCCGGCGTCGTAGCGCACCGACTGCGGGCAATAGCCGCAATCCTCGGAACAGCCGCCGGTCTTGATCGACAGCAGCGTCGAGAGCTGCACCCGGTTGGGGTCGAAATGCGCGCGGTGAACGGTTTGCGCCTGATACATCAGGTCGGCAAACGGCAAGACAAACAGGGCCTCGATATCGGCCACCGAGCGGCGTGCAACGGGTTGAGTCATGTCATTCATTGAGTGTCGCCTTGTAAAGTCATCATTGTGATGCGAGCGCCGTACGGCGACTGGCCTTGTTCTTCGCGGGCGAGTGCACCCGCTGCGAGGGAGCCCGGCTTGCTGCTCATAGCTCCACCTCGATGGTCATATCCGCCCACGGTTCGCGCGCGGCCTTGTAAATATCGAACAGCGCCCACGGCACGATGATCGCCACTGCCAGTCCCAGCACCAGCATCAAGCCCTGCCAGCCCCCCATCAGGCCATACAGGGCCGGCCCGACCACCACCAGACTGCCCATCACGCCGTAAAACCGGTAGCCTGCCCACTTGTTGTAATGCGTGGTCAGCGTGTTGGGGTGATGGGCAATGCTGGCGTAGACGAAAATCGACGCGCCCAGCCACAGCATCACCGGCGGCAGCGACAGCACAAACGGCAGGAATCCGATCTTGTGCCCGGCCATGAGCTTGCCCAGCAGCAGCGCGGTCAGCGAAACCAGCATCACCACGACGGTGATGACGTTGAACAGCTGCGAGGCGAAACGGGAGGACGAGGCAGAGATGACGCGTTTGGCTTTCATGGGCAGGATTGTCGAGGCACGCTCCCAGACTGTCAAATTCGGCGCACCACTATTTTGAACATCAGATCATTTTTTAATCGCACGTTCGGCCAGCATTGCCTGCTGTGCGGTACCCATTCAGATGCGCAATCCGTTTGCCGCGCCTGCCACGCCGAGCTGCCCTGGCACCGTCAGCCCCAGTGCCCACAATGCGCACTCCCCACCCCGGCGGGTGAAGTCTGCGGCGCCTGCCTCAGACACCCGCCCGCTTTCGACCGCACCCAGGCCGCGCTGGCGTATGCCTTTCCGCTCGATCGCCTGATCCCGCGCCTGAAATATCACGGCCAGCTCAGTATCGTGCCCGCGCTGGCCAGTCACCTCAGCGAAGCGGTCGCGGCCCAATCGCGCCCCGATTGGCTGATCCCGATGCCGCTGCATCCCACCCGCATCCGCGAACGCGGCTTCAACCACGCCACCGAAATCGCCCGCGTCGTCGCCAGGCAACTCGACTTGCCGCTCGGCGCCACCCACTGTCAGCGCATCCGTGACACTCCGCCGCAAATGGGCCTGAAGCACGATGCACGGCGGCGCAACGTGCGCGGAGCATTCGCCTGCGAGGGCGACGTGGCGGGCTCGCACATCGCCCTGATCGACGACGTCATGACCACCGGCACCAGCCTCGACGAACTGGCTGCGACCTTGAAGCGCGCGGGCGCGCGGGAAGTGAGCTGCTGGGTGGTGGCGCGGACGCTGCCACCGGGAGATTGAGTCAATCTGCCGGCGCGTTGCGAAGCTGGCCATGGGTCAGTTTTCTTGCGCGCGTCTGGCGCGATGCCCGCTGAAACATATTGTCACAAGCTGAAACCAGCACGACACGCCGCTGAAACGCCCCTTGCTTACGATGTCCTCCATCAGCAGACGCGAACGTTCAACACGCGATCGCAGCACGCTGAATGACATGTTCAACTTTTATGGGAATACCGTTATGAAAAACATTCTTCAGGTTGCAGTGCTCACCTCTTTCCTCGCATCGTTCTCGGCTTTCGCCCATCACCCCGCCGAAGATATCGTCGATGAAGACATCTATGAAATGATCGATGAGAATGTGGCCGACACGCCGCACGCCGATCTGGATTTCACCAGCATGGGGCTGTAATCGCACAACGGATTGATCCGGGCAAATGCGCCCGTTCATTCCCGTGAACGAACAAGGCCGGCTTGCTGACGGAGATTTCCGCCAGCAAGCCGGCCTTCATTTTGGTCTTCGCCTGCCACACGCCGCATTCAAATCCGGTCGCGTACGACATCAACCCAGGCGGGCGACCAGCATCACGTTCGCAAACGGCAAATCGCCGTTCATCGGTGCGGTTTCGACGCTGAATCCCAGGGCTTCCAGCGACTGGATCCAGTCGGTCAGCGGGCGGCAATGCAGCGGCGGCAGGCGGTTGCCGCGAAAGAAAGCGACCGTGCGATCGACCCAGTTGCTGAGCTGGAATCCCCAGCCGGCACGAGCATCGCCGACGCGCGTCAGCAACAGTCCGCCGGGCGGCAGGGCGTCGCGCACGCGGCGCAGCACGTCTTCCTGCGCCGGGCGGTCGACGTAATGCAGCACGTCCATGATGACCACCACGTCGGCCTGTTCGAAATCCACATCGCGCATATCGCCCAGTTCGAAACGGGCGGGCGCGCCCAGCGCCTCGCGGGCGCGCCGGATGTCGCTCGCCAGCATGTCGATGCCGCGGATGTCGGCCACCTGTGCGGGCGCCGGCCAGCCTGCCGGCCATTCGCCCGCGTCGTACAACTGGCGGGCGGCAAGCAGCCAGGCCGCGAGCAGGCCTTGGCCGCAGCCGAGATCGAGAATGCGGCTGCGGTCCGGGATCAGACCGCGTTGCAGCAGGGCGAGAAACATCGGGTCGCCGCCGAGCTTGCCGCGCGCGAAGTGGTAGGCGAATTTTCCCGCCGCGCGATAAGGCGCGCTGGCGCGGTCGAGCAGGCGTTGACGCAGGGTTTCGGGAGAGAGGGTCATGGTGCGGACATTTCAAGAGCGGAACGCAGGGTAATCGGGGTCAAGCCCGCAGTGGCGGCGGCTTCAAGCACGCGCGGCAGCACCGCAAGAATCACCGGCTGGCCATCCGCGGTGCGCGCGGCATGGCCATCGTGCAGCAGCAGGATGTCGCCGGCGGCGAGACCGCGGATCAGACGCCGGGTCACTACGTCGGCATCGCCGCACCGGGTATCGAACCCGCGCCGGGTCCAGCAGGCCAGATGCAGGCCGTTGCGCGCCAGGATCGGTTCGAGGAACGGGCTGCGCAGCCCGGCCGTTGGGCGGAAGAACAGCGGCCGCTGGCCGGTGAGTTCAGCCAGGGATTGCGCGCCCGCTTCGATCTCGCGCGCCATGCGGCGCGGGCTGAGCGCGGCAAAATGAAAGTAGTGATGCTGGCTGTGATTTTCCACCGCGTGGCCGCGACGGCCGATTTCACGGCACAGCTCGGGATGACGCTGCGCTGCGTGGCCGATGCAGAAAAAAGTCGCCCGCGCGTCGAACTGGTCGAGCAGGTCGAGCACCTGCGGCGTCACCAGCGGGTCGGGACCGTCGTCGATGGTGATCGCGATATGACCCGGCGCAGCCGCTGCCGGAAGACGCACCCAGTTGGGGCCCAGACTGCGGCTGCGCGGCCACAGACCGACGGCCGTGAGCACGATGTGATTGGCGATCAAGGTCGCCAGCACCCAGCGCCAGTGCGCGGGCTGCAGAAATATCCAGACGAGCGCGGCGGCATGCAGCGCAAACGTCGCCCACAGCAACGGGGTGGGACGCCAGCGGCGCGCTGCGCCGGGTTGGGATGGGCGCGGCGCGCCGGGTTGGGATGGGCGCGGCGCGCCGTGCGCTTGGGCGCTCATGTGGCGCGCGCCAAGATGGCGGAAAAAACCAGCGCCAGGATGGCGCCCGGCCCGACCGTGGCGCCGATGGCGCTCAGCACCGGCACGCTGGAAAAAGCCAGGATGCCGAAGCCCGCCACCGTGGTGGTGGTGGCCAGCAGCAGCGAGGCCAGCGTGCGCGGGGCGATGCCGCCGTTGACGCTGCCCTGGTCGAAGTGGCCCTGATCGAAGCTGCCCTGATCGAAGCTGCCTTGATCGAAGCTGCCCTGATCGAAAAATAGCGCGTAATTGGAGCCCACCGCCACCACCAGCAGCATGCCCACCAGGTGCAGGATGGTGAGTTGCTGTCCGGCCAGCACCAGGCCGGCGATGACGACGGCGACCGCAACCGCCAGCGGCGCGACGATGCGGAACACCCGGCGCAGGGAACGCGTGGCCAGCAACAGCAACAGCAAAATCGCTCCCAGCCCCGCCAGCGACAGCAGGATGGCTTCCTGCAGATATCCCGCATACAGGCGGTCGGTCTCGCCCTTGATGTCGACGAAAACCAGCTTCGATCCGGCTGCAGGCGGCTTGCCTGCGGTCAGCGCCGCGCGCACCTGCGCCGCGTCGATCAGGTGCTGGTTCGCCGCGCTTGCGCGCAAGGGCAGCAGCGCGGTCCAGCGCCCGCCTGATTCCATCATCAGGGCATCCACGCCTTCGGCGAGGCTGCTGCCCGCCAGATCCTGCCGGGTCAACGGCGGCTGGCTGCGCGCGTGCGCCACCTCGGCAAAAAATGGTTCGAAGCGATCCGCACGCAGCGGCAGGCCGGCGGTGGCGGCGGCAAAACGCTGGCGCAATTCGGCGTCGGCCGGCAGGCTGGCCAGTCGCTGGCGCTGGCTGGCCTGGCTTGGCAAATAGCGCGCCGGGCTCTCGAAGCCGTCGATCCCGCCTGCCGCCTGCAACTTCTCCAGCGCCTCTGCCGCGCGCTCGCTGGCGACCAGCGCGGCCTCTTCGCTGGGCGCCGTCACCACCACCAGATAGCGCACATCCGGCGCGCCGAGGTCGGCACGCATGTTCATGTCGAGCTGCTGATCGGCGAGCGGCACCGGACTCAGGGCCGCCAGTTCACGGTTCCACAGGCTGTCGTGCTTGACCGCCAGCAGCGCGCAGGCCGCGGCGAACAACAGCCACACCCCGCCGCGCAAGCCCCCTGCCCGCGCCACCCAGGCTTGCAGGCGGCGGCCCGGTTCGCTGACGTCGCGCACGCGCAGCTTCGCCGGCAACAGATGCGGCAGTACGAAGCGGGTGACCAGCGCGGCCGTGAGCAAACCCGATATGGCATACAGGCCCAGCTGCGCGAGGCCGGGAAAACCCGAGAACAGCAGCGAGGCAAAGCCGAACACCGAGGTCAGCACGCCGATGCGGATCGTCGGCCAATAGGTGGCGATCCAGTGACGCCGGGGATCGCCCGCAGCGGCGTCCGCCTGCTCCGACTGCATGAACAGGTAGATCGAATAATCCACGGCCTCGCCGATCAGCGCGGTGCCGAAGCCGAGGGTGATGCCGTGCACCACGCCAAAGCCGAGACTGACCGCCGCCACCCCGGCCAGCGCGCCCGACAGCACCGGCAACAGCCCGAGCATCAGGGCGGTGGGCGAGCGATACACCAGCAGCAACAGGCCGACGATGATCGCCATGCCGATGCCGGACAGGCGGGTCACGTCGTCCTTGATGGTGGCGCGCGCATTGACCGAAAACGGTCCGGGACCGGTCAACGCCAGCCGCGTGCCGGGCGCCTCCACCGCCTGGAACGCGCTGCGGATCGCGGCCACGGCCGTCGCCTGGCCGTCGATGTCCGCACCTTCGGCACGGGTGCGCGCCAGCAGCAGCGCACGCTGGCCGTCGCGCGCCACCCACACGCCGTCGTCCGACTGCGGCTGCGCGCTGTTGCCCATGGCCTCCAACAGCTGCATGAATTCGCCGGTCGGGTCGCGCGGCAGCAGGGCCTTGCTGAACAGACCGGCAGAACTCGCCAGCAGGTCGAGGCTGTCGTTGATTCCAGCACGCAAGCCCTCCACGGAAAAGCGCTCGGGATTCACCGCCGGGCTCAGCAGATAGCGCTTGTCCAGCAGGATCTGGCGGTCGCGCTCCATGCCCTGCATTTCGCCATTGGCGATGTGCAGGAACTGCGCGTCGGTGCGCAGGCGCGCGGCCAGTTCGCGCGAGGTGCGCAGGCGGGCCGCCGGGTCGCCGCCTTCGATGCCGATCAGGATCAGGCGCGAGGCGACCCCGGATTTCAGTTGATCGACCAGCAACTGCTGTTCCTGCGTGGGGCTGCGCGGCAGAAAAGCCGACAGGTCGGCAGTGAAGCTGGCGCGACTCACCAGCCAGACGCAGGCCAGCAGAAACAGCAGCCACACGGCAACGGCAATACCGCTGCCGGACGACAGGCTGCGGCGCGTCATGGCATCGCCTCGATGGTCATGATGGAATAGTCGCCGCCGGCCTGCTGGATTTCCACCGTCCGCACCTCGGCCTGCGCGCCGTCCATGCGGATGCGCGTCACCATGCGCGCCACCCTGGGGTCGAGCGGCTCCAGCACCAGCGTCCAGCGCGCAGTCGTGCCTTGCAGGCTCAAGCGGTATACCTTTTCCAGCGCTCGGCGGTCACCCGCCAGGGTGGCGCGGATGCTTTCGATCATGCCGGCGATCTCGGGATAGTCCTTGAGCTGCAGCACCTGCTTGCGCTTGCCGCGTTCGAGCGTCAGCACCGCGCCATCGAGCACCAGCGATTCGGCGGTCGGCTTGAGGGTGTTTTTTTCCAGCCGTGCCGGCGCGACAAAGCGCAGCGTGCCCGACGATTCGACCGGCTGCTCCAGAAAGGAAATGTATTTTTTCTCGGTGAACGTCGCCGTGCCGTGCGGTGATGCGGCGAGGGCCTCCATCAGCTGGCCGAGACCAAGCGGCGCAGCCGCGGCCGGCGCAGCCAGACCGATGGCAAGCAGCAGCGCGCCCAGACAACGCAGTCCAAACAGGCTCATGGCGCTTTGCTCCCGGCGTCGCCCGGCGTACGCCAGAAATCGAAAAAATTGAACCAGTTGTACGGCGCGGCGCGGCAATGCCGCTCCAGACAGGCCGCATAGTCGCTCACGGCCTGCCGGATGGCGGCATCGCGCCCGGCACGCTCGACCTGACTGAAATCGGCCAGTTTTTCAAAATGGATGGCGTAGCGATTGCCGCCCAGATACAGCCCGGTCATGAACACCACCGGCCGCTTGAGCATCGCCGCCAGCCGCATCGAGCTGAGCGGGAATGCCGCAGGCTGACCCAGAAACGGCAGCGTCTGCGTGGGGCCCGTATCCAGCGCGCGATCCGCCAGCACGCCGAGCACCACGCCTTCATCCAGACGCGCCTGCACCTGCAACATGGAATCGAGCTGCCCCAGCGGAATGATGTCCTGCACCGCCGCCGGGCAGATGGCGGCGAGCGCGGCGTTGATCTGACGGGCGTTTTCCTCGTACATCACCATCGCCACCCGCAAACCGGGCTGTTGCCGCCCAACCGCGCGCACCAGCTCAAAACTGCCCATGTGCGCCCCCATCAGAAACAGGCCCTGTCCGCTGGCGTAGGCTGCATCGAACACCTCCCGCCCGTGAACCTCAATCTCAAACAAGTCATAGCGGCCATTGAGCAGATACACCCGGTCGTGGATGCAGGTGGCGAAGCTGTGGAAATGGCGAAACTGTTCGGACAGACGCGGCGCCCGCCCAAGCGCGCGTTGCAGGTAGCCGCGCGAAGCCGCTCGGGCGCGAGGCGAAAACAGCAGGAAATACAGGCTGATCCCCACCAGCACGCCGCGCGACAGCGAACGCCCCAGGGTCAGCGAAATCCAGCTCATCACGCGCAACATCAGCATGTTGCTGCGTTCCGGGCGCTTGAGCCATTCGGCCCGATGCTCGACCCCGGAGGGACTCATGCGCTCGCCCCGTCTGCTGCAGCAAATGCCACGATGCCGCTGGCGACCACACGCTCTACCGCCTTCAGTTCGAAGCGGAATACGCCAGCCGATGTCGACGCATAGTCGAGGTACAGGCTTTCGCCGGGTTGAACCGGGCTGAGAAATTTCGCCGATTTGATTTGAGCCGGCGCGGCCGCCCTTCCCTGCAACGCCGCCAGCGCAAGCAGTGCCTCGTCCAGCAGCACCACGCCGGGCAGAATCGGCTGGCCGGGAAAATGCCCGGCATACGCCGGATGATCGGCGGCGATCGTCAACGCCAGACGCTGCACCGTCATACCCGTAGCCCGAGGGCAGCTTTCGCCTGCAGGCTGGCCAGCAAGCCCTGCGCCAGCTGAGTGGGCAGCTTGCCGGTGGCGTTGCGCGGCAGCGCGTCGACAAACAGCAGCGGACGCGGCAGAAAAATCGGATCGATGCGTTCGCGCAACGCGTGCATCAGCGTGGCCGGCGTCAAGGTCGGCGCCACCACCAGCGCAGCCAGCCGGCGCACATTCTCCAGCGCACCGGCATCGTCCGGCGGCAGCATGAACACGCCGTCGTCCACCCCCGGAATCGCATTCAGCTGATAGTTCAGATAAGCCAGCGAAGTACGCTTGCCGGCGATGTTGACCAGATCGGCATGGCGGCCATGCAGCAGAAAATGGCCCGGACTTGCGTCCAGAGGCTCGATCACGTCGCTCAGCCGGGTCGGCGTGTCGATATGTCCGCCTTCGGCCCACACTGTCTCGCCGGCGTTCCACAGCCGCACCCCCGGAAAAGCCTGCCAGGCCACGCCCGCAGTGGTGCGGCGCGTCGCCAATTGGCCGGTTTCGGTGCAGCCGTAGATTTCCAGCAGCGGGCAGCCGAAGCGGCTTTCGGCCTCGCTCGCCAGTTGGGTCGACAGCGGCGCGGTGGCGGAAAGCAGCAGGTCGGCTGCTGGCAGTTCGGTTGACACCGCCAGCAGCGCGCGCAGGTGATAGGGCGACGTCACCAGCACGCGCGGCCGGGGCAATTGCGCCAGCGCCATGCCGATGTCGTCCGGGTAAAACGGGCTGCCGTCATGCAAGGCCGCACCGCACTGCAGCGGCAGCAGCACCGTGGTTTCCAGCCCGTACATGTGCTGCGGCGGCACCGTGCCCAGCAGCGCATGCGCCGGCGTGATGCCCAGCCGCGCACCCTCGGCCTGCACATTGCGCACCAGGCTGCCCCAGCGCTTGTCATGCGGCATCGGCTCGCCCGTTGAACCGGAGGTGAAAACCTGCGCGATGAGCTGGTCGCAATCGATCTGCGGAATGCGCGCGGCGCTGGGGGCAGGCGGCAGGTCGTTGGGGTAGCGAAACACCGGCAGATCGATGTCGCGTGCATCCTGATCGGCAATGCAGAACACATCCGGCGCACGGCGCTGCATCTGCCGCACCATTTCCGCCGTGTGATTGGGCGGCAACACGCTCACCCGGCCGCTGACGATGCAAGCCGCCAGTGCGACCGTGAAGCGATAGCGGTTACCGCACAGGTTGAGCACATGCCGCCCGGCCGGCAATTGCGCCGCGAGCGCGTCAACTTCATGCAGGAATTGACGGACGCTGACCGGCACCGCACCGCGCCACGCCACGGTGGCATCGAGACTGGAGTGGGCAAGCAGCGGCAGGGTCGGCATGGTCGGGGTGCCGCTTCAGTGCGAATTCGAGGATGTGTCCGGCAGCGTGGCGGGCTTGTTCCAGAATGCACGCACGCCATCCATGATGCTGTGCTTCTCCAGATCAGGCAGTTTGCGCAAACGCACCGCATATTCCAGCGCGAACATCAGCAGAATCAACGGAAACGACAGGAAGTTGGCGAAAACCGACCACGCCTCCTTGCTGGCGCAGCAGAACAGCGCACTGGAAACCAGCGCGGTCGCCAGAAAAAACAGCGTCCACGCCAGCGTGACCTGGCGCGTATAGCGCAGCACCTCGGGCGCCAGACGGGTGCGATGCACGGTTTCGGCCAGCCGGGTCACCAGCGGCTGCCGCCCGCGCAGCAGCGTCGCGCCAAATACCGCGGCCAGCATGAGGTTGGTGCCGGCATGCTGCAGGAAATATACCCAGCTGAAATTGCGCTGCAGCGCGCCCCAGAACAGCCCCAGCAATCCGGCCACCGTCACGCACAGCAGCAACATGAGCAGCCGCCTGGGCGAGCGCCAGGTCAGCCACAGCAAAATCGCCAGCGAGGGCGCCAGCGACACGGCCACCCCGAGCGACGGCAGGGTGGTCGCGGCCGACGTGGCGGTACTGAAATGCGCCAGGACCGGATACGCAACGGCTCCGGCAGCGATGGCCAATCCGCGCGCGACGCGCGCCCAGCTCATGCGCATGGTCACAGACTCATTTCGTCCGGTTGGCCGCGATGTGCTGGGTCAAGCCGGCGAGCGAACTGAAAATGCGGACGTTATCGGCGCTATCCGCGCGCAGCGAAAACCCGTACTGCTTGGACACCACCAGCGCCACTTCCAGAATATCGATGGAATCGAGCCCGAGCCCCTCGCCATACAAGGGTGCGTCGGGCTGAATATCCTGCGGACCGAGGTCAAGATTGAGTGCGGTCACGATCAGGCCGGCGATCTCGCTTTGCAGCGCCTGATTGGGTTCGGTTGGAAGTGATTCGGGCATATCAATTTCACGGCAAAAATGGGCGGAGCGACCCGAACCTGCCGGATCGCACCGCCCATTATATTCGGTATGCCAGCCGACCGAGCGCTGCCTGCTTACGGCTTGCGATACACCATGCGCGCCTGCGTGGCCGGATCGGTCGCAATTTCCTTGATGCGGCCGTCTTTGCCCCAAACCACCCGATACGGCTCGAAACTCGACGCCCAGTAGTTCCACACCGGGGCATCCAGCGACGGCGTCTCGTCCCGCTGCGGATAACCGACGGCGATGATGGTCTGTTCCTTGGTCATGCCCACCGCAACCTGGCCGAGCTTGATTGCCTCGCGCACATAAGCCGGATAAGCGGCAATTTTCGTTTTCGGGTCATCCGTCAGGATCAGCTTCTCCGCAAACTGCTGCAGGGTTTCCTGCGCGCGCCCATAATCCAGCCCGAAGCGCATATCCTTGCCGTCCATGTCCACATACACCCGGTTGCTGCCATAACTTTTCAGCTTGACGGGGGTACCCGCCGGCACAAAAGGCAAGGCACCGAAATTGGAATCGCTGATCCAGTCGCCTTCATGGTGCAGGTTGCAACAGGTATAACCCACGCGCGCCGGCGCCTCGGGCGCGGAATCGAACCAGCCAGCCTGGGCATGCGACATGCCGAGCGCCACCGCAGACAGAACCAGCATCTTTTTGATTTTGTTGGTCAACTTCATCCTTCTCTCCCCTTGAGCGCAAACAGCGTTGCAAAGCGCCGAGGCTACCGCAGCCCTTGGTCTTTTCCAACCCGCGCAGGCAGGTTTCACAACGGGGGGCTGGAAAAAATCGAATAAGCTTGCTATGCTTCTCATTTTTCCCGTTTCCCGGAAGATCTTTTCAATGCCCTTCGTCAAAATCAAAGAAAACGAGCCCTTCGATGTCGCACTGCGCCGCTTCAAGCGCTCCATCGAAAAAGTGGGTCTGCTGACCGAACTGCGCGCTCGCGAGTTCTACGAGAAGCCCACCGCCGAGCGCAAGCGCAAGCTCGCTGCAGCCGTCAAGCGCCAGAGCAAGCGCCTGCGCAGCCAGCAACTGCCCCCCAAGATGTATTGATTCTGCCGTTCGGCAGAATCTTCACACGCACGGCCACTTGGCATGTCGCTCAAGCTCCGCATCACTGACGACATGAAAACGGCTATGCGCGCCAAGGATACGGCGCGCCTCGGCACGATTCGTCTGCTGCTCGCTGCGATCAAGCAACGCGAGGTCGACGAACGGATCGAACTGGACGACGCAGCGCTGGGTGATCCCATCATCGGCAGCATCGTCGAAAAACTCATCAAGCAGCGCAAGGACTCGATCAGCCAGTTCCAGACGGCCGGACGCGACGATCTGGTCGCCGCCGAGCAGGCTGAACTGGTGGTGCTGCAGGCCTATCTGCCCGAACAGCTTTCCACGACCGAAGTCGAAGCGGCCGTTGCCGCGGCGATTGCCGAATCCGGCGCCGCCAGCGCAAAGGACATGGGTAAGGTCATGGGGCTGCTGAAATCCCGCCTCGCCGGCCGCGCCGACATGGGGCAGGTCTCTGCGCTGATCAAAGCCCGCCTGGCGGGCTGAGTCTCCCTCGGCGCCCGTCCGGGTTTTTCATGCCACACCCCTGACCTGCGGCAACCATGATCCCGCGCGACTTCATCGATACACTGCTTGCCCGCGTTGATATCGTTGATGTCATCGACCGCCGCGTGTCGCTGAAAAAAGCCGGCCAGAACTACCAGGCCTGCTGCCCCTTCCACAGCGAAAAGACCCCCTCCTTCACCGTCAGCCCGACCAAGCAGTTCTACCATTGTTTTGGTTGCGGCGCGCACGGCACCGCGCTCGGTTTCCTGATGGAATACGAGCACATGAGCTTTCCCGACGCCGTCGCCGCGCTGGCGCAGGATGTCGGCTTGGCAATACCGGAGTCGGCGCAGGAACCCGAACGTCCCAGACCGCCGCCCGCGCTGTGGGACGCGCTGGAACAGGCAGCTCAGTTCTACAAGCAGCAACTGAAACAGACCCCGCGCGCCATCGAGTACCTGAAGCAGCGCGGTCTTACCGGCGCCATCGCGGCACGCTACGGCATCGGCTACGCGCCGGACGACTGGTCGCCACTCAAACAGGTTTTTAGTGACTACACGGCCGATGCGCTGGCCGCCTCAGGCCTGGTCGTCGACGGCGAGCGCGGGCGGCGCTACGACCGCTTCCGCGACCGCATCATGTTCCCCATCCGCAACATCAAGGGCCAGATCATCGGCTTTGGCGGACGCGTGCTCGACAAGGGCGAGCCGAAATACCTCAATTCGCCGGAAACCCCGCTGTTTCACAAAGGCTCGGAACTGTACGGCCTGTTCGAAGCACGCGCGGCGATCAAGGCCGCCGGCCGCGCCATCGTGGTCGAAGGCTATATGGACGTGGTCGCATTGGCGCAACACGGCGTGGAATTCGCCGTGGCCGCGCTGGGCACCGCCACCACGCCGATCCACGTGCGCACCCTGCTGCGCCATACCGACTGCCTGATTTACGCCTTCGACGGCGACAATGCCGGCCGCAAAGCCGCTTGGCGCGCGCTGGAAAACTCGCTGGAGGCCTTGCAGGATGGCAAGGAAATCAGCTTCCTGTTCCTGCCCGAGGGCGAGGACCCCGACAGCACCATCCGCGCCCACGGTCAGGCTGCCTTCCTGCACCTGCTGGATACCGACACGCTGCCGCTGTCGGCCTTTCTGGTGCGCGAACTGTCCAGCGGCCTCAAGCTCGACAGCCAGGAAGGGCGGGCCTCCCTGCTCAAGCAGGCCAAGCCGCTGCTGGAAAAAATCTCCGCGCCGCTGCTGGGCAACCTGATCCAACGGCAAATCGCGGATCTGGCGCACGTACCCGCCAACGAACTCACCCACATGGGCGTGAAACCCAGCCTGACCCGTCCCGCGCCATCGCGCCCGCAACGGCGTCCGGCGCCCTCGCGCCTGCGCAATCTGGCGCGCATGCTGCTGCTGAACCCGCAGCGCGTTGGCGAAATCGAAATGGACTGGCTGGACGCGAACGATCCACTGTTCGAGCGCCTGACCGAACTCATGACCTGGCTGCGCGATATCGGGCAATCCAGCCTGCCCTCGCTGGCCGAGGCAGCACGCGGCAGCACGCTGGAAAGCCTGGTGAATGAACTCATGACCGATTTGCTCGACAAAGACGATAGCTGGGACTGGCACGCCGAATTCGACGGCGCCGCCCGGCAGCTCCGCGACGACTGGCGGCGCAGACGTCAGCAAGAGCTGGCGGCGCGGCCGCTAAACAGCCTCAACGCGAGTGAACGCCAGGAGTTGATGGACCTGGCACGCTCCTAGCTTGCCAAATACCTCGCGACAAGGCCTTGATTTGCGGTATAATTTCCGGTTTTTGAACGACTTTATCCACCCGCGCGCACTGCGCGAGCTGGAACTTGAGCGGAGAAGAATCTGTGGCTGTACGTGGAAGAAAACCAGGTGGTAGTGCCAAGAAAGCCGAAGCGCTGATCCCTCTCAAAGAGCTGACGCCGGTGGAAGCCGAAGCGCGTCGCACCCAGCTTAAAAACCTGATCATACTCGGCAAGGAACGGGGCTTCCTGACCTACGCCGAAATCAACGACCACTTGCCCGACGAAGTGCTGGACGCCGACCAGATCGAAGGCGTGATCAGCATGATCAACGACATGGGCATCCAGGTCTACGACACCGCGCCTGACGCCGAAACCCTGTTGATGCAGGACACGACGCCCGCCGTTGCCGACGAAGACGTGGTCGCCGAAGCCGAACAGGCGCTGACCACCGTCGATTCCGATTTCGGCCGCACCACCGACCCGGTGCGCATGTACATGCGCGAAATGGGCACGGTCGACCTGCTCACCCGCGAAGGCGAAATCGAGATCGCCAAGCGCATCGAAGAAGGCCTGCGCCACATGGTGATGGCCATTTCCTCGTGCCCGCTCACCATCCAGCAGATTCTGGACATGGCCGCGCAAGTCGAAAAGGATGAATTGCGTATCGACGAACTGATTGACGGCTTCGTCGAAGTCGCCTCTGCTTCCCCCGCCCCGGCGGCGGCCGTTGCGGACGAAGACGACGAAGAGGAAGCCGAAGAAGAGGACGAAGAAGCCGCCGAGGCCGCCAGCGCTGCGATGGCCGCTGCCAATCTGGCGCAGCTCAAGGCCGAAGCACTCGCGCAGTTTGATTTCATCCGCAAGGCCTACAAGAAAGCCCAGCTCGCCCAGACCAAATACGGCCTCGGCACGCCGCAGCATATGAAGGCGCAGTCCGAAGTCACCGAACTGCTGATGGTGTTCCGCTTCTCGGTGCGCCAGGTCGACGGTCTGTGCGAACAGATCCGCAACGCGGTGGAAGAAGTCCGTTCGCACGAACGCAAGATCATGGACTTCTGCGTCAACCGCTCCGGCATGCCGCGCGCGCACTTCATCAAGACCTTCCCCGGCAACGAAACCGCGCTGGCCTGGGTGGACAAGGAAATCGCCGCCAAGAAAGGCTACTGCTCGACGCTGGCCCGCGTGCAGTACGAAGTGAAAGCGCACCAGGAAGCGCTGATCGCCATGCAGGACCGTATCGGCCTGCCGATCAAGAACCTCAAGGACATCAACAAGCAGATGTCCACCGGCGAAGCCAAGGCGCGGCGCGCCAAGCGCGAGATGATCGAGGCCAACCTGCGTCTGGTGATCTCCATCGCCAAGAAGTACACCAACCGCGGCCTGCAATTCCTCGACCTGATCCAGGAAGGCAACATCGGCCTGATGAAGGCGGTCGACAAGTTCGAATACCGTCGCGGCTACAAGTTTTCGACCTACGCCACCTGGTGGATCCGCCAGGCGATTACGCGTTCGATCGCCGACCAGGCGCGCACCATCCGCATCCCGGTGCACATGATCGAAACCATCAACAAGATGAACCGCATCAGCCGCCAGATCCTGCAGGAAACCGGCATCGAACCCGATCCCGCGACGCTGGCGATCAAGATGGAAATGCCGGAAGACAAGATCCGCAAGATCATGAAAATCGCCAAGGAGCCGATCTCGATGGAAACGCCGATCGGCGACGACGAGGATTCCCACCTCGGCGACTTCATCGAGGATTCGAGCACCTTGTCGCCCGACGATTCCGCGGTCTACGCCAACCTGCGCGACGCCACCCGCGAAGTGCTGGACAGCCTGACTTCGCGCGAAGCCAAGGTGCTGCGCATGCGCTTCGGCATCGAAATGAACACCGACCACACGCTGGAAGAAGTCGGCAAACAGTTCGACGTCACCCGCGAGCGGATTCGCCAGATCGAAGCCAAGGCCCTGCGCAAGCTGCGCCACCCGACCCGTTCCGAAAAGCTGAAAAGCTTTACCGGCAGCGGCGAAGTCTGAATGGGCCGGGCCGTTGCGTTCAACGGCCACGCTTAGACGATCACGGGTCTGTAGCTCAGCTGGTTAGAGCAGGGGACTCATAATCCCTTGGTCCACGGTTCAAGTCCGTGCAGACCCACCAAAAACAAACGGCCTGATGCGAAATGCATCGGGCCGTTTTGCCCGGTGGGGCAGAAGCGGGACACAGCCAAAAAATTCCGGCAGGATATCACCTCGCACCGCTTGAATCTGCCGCCCTTACTCCGGAACAGCCTTTTTGTTCATCCATGCAAACTTACGATGTCATCCTCCCAGCCCCGATGTGTCGTCTGGGCGCGCGCTTTGACGGCGACGCGCTGACGCAGTTGGACTTTTTGCCGCTGGATACGCCGATATCAAAGCAGCTGGATGCGCGCGCCGAACCGCTTGCGTGCGAGTTGGCGGCTTACTGGAGCGATCCCACGCATGTTTTCGACCTGCGCTTTGCGCTGGCCGGCACGCCGTTCCAGCAGCGGGTATGGCAGGCGCTGCGGGCGATTCCGCCGGGCCAGCCGACGACCTACGGTGCACTGGCCAAACAGCTGGGCACCGCGGCGCGCGCGGTAGGCCAGGCCTGCGGTTCGAACCCGTTGCCGATTCTGGTGCCCTGCCATCGCGTGGTGGCGGCCCACGGGCTGGGCGGTTTCATGCACGCGGCGGCGGGCGCCCCGCTGGACGTGAAAACCTGGCTGCTGGCGCACGAACAACATGCCCCCGACCACGGCGACGCCTGATCCGCTGATCGATCGCTTCTGCGATCACCTGTGGCTGGAAGACGGGCTGGCGCAGCTGACGCTGGCGGCCTATCGACGCGACTTGATCGGCTACGGCAAGTGGCTGCGGCAGTCCCGTGGCCGCGAACTGGACGCTGCGGTGGCGGGTGATATCGAGGCCTACCTGGCCTGGCGTTTTGCCGGCCACGCGCAGCCACGCAGCGCCGCGCGCTACACCTCCAGCCTCAAGCGTTTTTATCGCTACCTGTTGCGCGAGAGTCTGATCGCCGCCGACCCCACGCTCAATCTCGACAGCCCCAAGCTGCCGCGCTCGCTGCCCAAGTCGCTGACCGAGGCCGACGTCGAACGCCTGCTCGCCAGTGCAGCGAGCGACGTGCCGCTCGACCTGCGCGACCGCGCGATGCTCGAAACGCTGTACGCCACCGGCTTGCGCGTGTCCGAGCTGGTGGGGCTGAAGCTGACCGCGATCAATCTCAGCGACGGCGTGCTGCGCGTCACCGGCAAAGGCAACAAGGACCGGCTGGTGCCGCTGGGCGAGGAGGCTGTGGCGTGGCTACGGCGCTATCTGGCCGAAGCGCGGCCGGCGCTGATGGAAAAGAATCTGAGCGACGCAGTGTTCGTCACCGCGCGCGGCGACGGTATGACGCGGCAGGCCTTCTGGTACCTGATCAAGCGGCGCGCGCGCAGCGCCGGCATCGTGCGGCCGCTGTCGCCGCACACACTGCGCCATGCGTTTGCGACGCATCTGCTGAATCACGGCGCCGATCTGCGCGTGGTGCAGATGCTGCTCGGCCACAGCGATATTTCCACCACGCAGATCTACACCCACGTGGCCCGCGAGCGTTTGAAGCAACTGCACGCCGCGCATCATCCGCGCGGCTGACTACGCATACGCGATCCGCTCCATCAGATAGCACAGGCAGTCCTGCCGGATCACCCGCTCGTCGCGCGTCAGCATGGCCGGCATCAGCGGCCGCCTGAGCCTGATCGCATTCTTCTCGTAATCGAACAGGCGGTCGCCGATGTCCGCGCCGCTTTCGTCCAGCACCTGCAGCCGCGCCGCGCTGTCCGCCTTCACCTGCCCCCACAGGTCGCCGTGCGCCAGTTCGCGGAAATTGAAGTGGTCGAGCTCGGGCACGAAATCGATGTCGGCAGCCGGTGCGCCGAAGCCGAAACTCGCCTCATCCGGCAGCTTGACCGTGGCCACGGTATGAAACAGATCGACGTCATGCGGCGCCACCGGATGCTGCGGGAATTCCGACAAATGCAGGCAGGCCTCCATGAAGCCGGCGGCATGCTCGACGCTGCCGGGCGTGCCCGGCTTGCCGCATTCCACCGTCACCGCCGGGCACAACTCGGCAAAGGCCGCGGACTGCACACCGCGTGGACGGATGAAGTACACCACCGTGCGCGAAAACAGCGTGGCCAGATGCAGGAAGGGCTGCTCCAGCCGGTTGACGCAGGCGTAGTGTGGATTGAGGCCGGTGTTGTTGTGGATGTCGAGGCTGGCGAACACGCCGCGCACGCGCATGGCGTCGACCACCTGCTGCATCATCGCCTGCTCGGCCGGGTGCGCCGCCTCGCCGCCCGGCCAGACCCGGTTGTAATCCGGCTGGCCGTCGAGCCTGCGCAAGCCCACGCGGGCCGCCTCGACATTGCCGATGAACAGCGACAGCGCGCGCGGCAATTCTGCCGTCGCATATTTTTTCAGCACCGTTTGTGCGGCTTGCCAGCCGGTGTCTTCGTTGCCGTGCAGCAGCACTGAAACGAACAGCGGCAGGGTGTGGCGGCCCGGCAGATGGATCAGCGCCGGGCCGGGCAGCACCTCGCTCAGCTGGGCGGCCGTCGCCTCCAGCAAGCCTGCGGGCAAAGTTTCAAATTGCGTCAGCATTACAGGCCCCATTCATGTACCGGTGCGCCTGAACGCTGGTTCACCAGGTAATCGTCCATCATGCGATGAACGTCGCCACCCACTTTTGCGAGCCGCTGCAACTGCCATGCCGATCCGGTCTGGCCGCTGCGCACCCGGGCTTCGGCCACGCCCAGATAATGCTCGACTTCGGCGTCCGGCAGGCCGAAATCGCGCAAACCCTGGCGCGCCTGCGGCAGGAGGGTCTCCAGGATCAGTTCGCGCGTGGAATAACGCCGCCCATCGAGCCAGACCAGTTCGGCCTGCAGCCCGTGACGGGCCGCCGCGTAGAAATTGGCGCGCGCGTCGCCAAATGGCAAATCGGCCTCGGCCGCGCGCGGCTTCCGCGCCAGCGTGTGCACCAGCCCGAAATACAGCGCCGCGTTGGCTACCATGTCCAGCACCGTCGGGCCGCTCGGCAGCACGCGCTGCTCCAGCCGCATGTGCGCCAGCCCCGTGGCATCGAAGCCGATCAGCGGCCGCACCCAGCGCCAGATGGCGCCGTTGTGCAGACGCAGATGGGGAAAGCGTGCGGGCGCTTCCGCCTGCGGCATCGGCAGCAACACTGGATAGTGTTCGAGATTCTCTTCGAACAGTTCCAGCGGACTGTTCGCCACATAGCCGCGCCCGAAACTCACCCGCCGCACGCTGGCCTCGGCCAGCCCCTGATAGCCGCCCAGCTCCACTGCCTGCTCGAACAGCGGCACCCGCGTCTCCTGCCACAGGCGCTGGCCGAACAACAACGGCGAATTGACCGCCGCCGCCAGCAATGGCGCACAGCTGATCAGCGAAGCGTTGTAGTAGCGCCCCGCCTGCGCGAACGGCACCTGCAGATGCAGCTGGAACGAGGTGGTGGCGGCTTCCAGCATCACGTCGGGCCGGCTCAACTGAAGATGATCCGCGCCCTCGATGTCGATGCGGATGGGCGCGCTGCCGCGCTGCTGCAGCACCTGCGCATTGAGCACGTCGAAGCGTTTCATCGCCGACATGTTGGCAAGGCACAGATCCTGATCGCGAATGGTCGGCAATATGCCGATCATCGCCAGCACCGTGTCCATGCCGTGCGCCACCTGCTGGCAATGGTCCCAGGTGCTCAGTAGGGATTCCTCCAGCGCGGCCAGCAGACCCGCGCCCACTTCCAGCGGCGGCGCATTCAGTTCGACGTTGAAGCGCGACAGCTCGGGCACCACCAGCGGATCGTTCAGCGCGCGCAGATACGCCTCGTTGACCGGATGGGGCAGCCCGGCATGATCGAGCAGCCAGGCCTCGAGTTCGAAGCCCGCCACGTAGCGCGCATCGGTAAATCCGCCTGCTTGGGCAAACGACCGCAGTGCAGCCGTTTCCTCTGCCAGCCTGCTGGCAAACTGGCGGGAATCCGTTTCCGAAAAGTGCGTGCGGTCGACTTCCTGGCCCATAGCGCATACTCCTGACGCCACCCAACGACAGTGCGATGAAAAAAGTTACACCCGCCTGCTGGGTTTGGCGAGGTAGAACCACTCCTGGCCGGGTAGCGCATTGGGATTGGGGAACACGACATAGCCATCGGTGTCCGCCCGCACCGGCGTGCCGTCGTGGCGCGTTCCGATCAGGTCGCCTGCGTGCAAACGGTCAAAGCTCGACCAGTGGCGGCTGAATGCATCTTCCGCGTGAACTCGGTCGATGACCTGATACAGGCTCAGCGCTTCGGTGTCGGTCACCGCCTGCGGCGCGGCTGCGGCCGTCAGCCCAAGATGCGCCAAAGTGTTGCAGATGGCCTGATAGGCGACGGCGGGCGCGGCGGGGTCGTCGTGCTGGCCGCATTCGAGGGTGAGCGCGATGCCGCCGTGCGCGCGCATGAATTCGGTGGTGCCGACGCCGTAGCGTGCGTCGGCTTCGCGCGCCGAAACGCCGGCTGCCACCCGCCGCGCAACGCCGGCAGCGTAGGTATCGAGCCAGCCGTCGACGAAGCGATGCACTCCCAGCCGCAGCGCCAGCGCGGTTTCCTCGGCTGATCGCGCAAACGGCTCCAGCGCGCCGCTGTTGTCCAGCGGCCCCAGCATGACGAAAGGCTTGCCTGCAGTATGGAAAGAATGCAGGTCGAGCAGGGCATCGTGCTGTGCGAGCAAGGGGCACAGCCAGTTGGCGATGCGGTCCTCGAACTCGGTCGGCGTGTCGGTCGGCACCAGATTGCGGTTGAGGTTGCGGTCGCCCATGCGCCGGTGCAATGCGTAGGCCAGCGGATTGGTGACCGGCACAAAAGTCACCTGCCCCGCCATGATGCCGAGCTGCCCCGATTCGATCTCGCCGATCACGCGGCGGATCGCCTGGGTACCGCAGGTTTCGTTGCCATGCACGGCGCCCAGCACGATGAGGCGCGCACCGGGCGCGAGGCCGGTGAAGGAGACGGACTGGAAATGCAGCGACTCAGACTGCTTTTGTTGGGATGTATTCATACGTTCATGGCCTTGAATAACAGCGACACACTCGACACCAGCAACAACACGCCGACCAGTCGCGTCATCTGCGTCTGGCTCAAGCCGACATGCACGCGCCCGCCGAGATAGAGCGCGCCGAGCATGATGGGCAAGGCGGCAAAATACGCGATCCAGATCTCGCGCGACAACAGCAGGCCGACGATCAGGAAGCTGGCGATGCGGGTCAGGCCTTCGGTAAAGAACAGCGCCGAAAAAGTCGCCCGCAAATCACTTTTGTCGCGGATGCGGTGGTTCAGGTAAATCACATACGGCGGCCCGCCGGTGCCGAACAGCGCGCCCACGGTGCCGCCGGTGAGCGCGGCCGGCACGGCCCAGCCGCGCGAAATCAGCTTATCGCCGTGCAGGTTCAGCACGCTGCGCAGCGCAAACACGAACACGAAGCCGGCCAGCGCATACAGCATCGGCTCTGTCGGCAGTTTGACCAACAGCGTGGTGCCGGCGATCACGCCGATCACGCCGAACGGAACCAAAATGCCGATTTCATCCCACTTCACGCGCTTGAAATGCAGGCCGCCGATCACGATCGACGCGGTGAAATCCAGCAGCAGGATCAGCGGCACCACAAACTGCAGCGGCAGGAACAGCGCCAGCAAGGGCACTGACACCAGCCCCGAACCAAACCCGGTGATGCCGCGGATGAAATACGCCGCCAGCAGGATGGCCACCGCACTGGCAATCTGGCCGGCGGCAATCTGTTCAAAGTTCACGCGCGGCTGCCGCGCTCGATGCAGATGCCCAGTTCCTTGATGCCGGGCACGATGGCGAACTTGGTCACCGACACCTTCACCCACGGCGAACCGAACTCGTTGAGCACGATGGCGGCGACATGCTCGGCTACCGTTTCCACCAGCGTGATCGGCTGAGGCGCGTTGTGCAGATAGTCCTTCACCCGCATCGCCACCGCACCGTAGTCGATGGTGTCGGCCACATTGTCGGTGTCACCCGCCTTGCTGTTGGCCAGGCCGATTTCGAGGTCGAGCCGGACCGGCTGCGGCACTTTGCGTTCCCATTCGTATACGCCGATAATCAGTTCGAGACGAAAGTCCCGCAAAAACAAGATATCCATCGCGCCGCGCCCGCTTGGGGCCCATCCAAAACCCGCCATTTTACTGACTTCGTTATGACCACGCTGCTATTTGTCATCGGCGCCTACCTCATCGGTTCCTTATCGTTTGCCGTCATCGTCAGCAAGCTCATGGGCCTGCCCGACCCGCGCAGCTTCGGCTCGGGCAATCCCGGCGCCACCAACGTGCTGCGCACCGGGCGCAAGACCGCCGCCGCGCTGACCCTGCTGGGCGACGCGCTGAAAGGCTGGGTGGCGGTGGTGCTGGCGCGCATGCTGGCGCCGCAATTCGGCCTGACGGAAGACATCGCTCTGCTGTGCGCGCTGGCGGTGTTTGCCGGCCATCTATACCCGGTGTTTTTCCGCTTTCAGGGTGGCAAGGGCGTCGCCACCGCGCTCGGCGTGCTGGTCGGCCTCAACCCCTGGCTCGGCCTGGCGTGCCTGGCTACCTGGCTGTTCATGGCCAAGGTATTCCGCATTTCCTCGCTGGCGGCGCTCGTCACCGCGATCCTGGCGCCGGTGTATTCCGGCCTGCTGCTGGGCTGGGGCACCGCCACCGTCGCGGTGCTGGTGATCGCGCTGCTGCTGGTCTATCGTCACAAGAGCAATCTGATCAAGCTGGCCAACGGCGAGGAAGGCCGCATCGGCGCCCGCTCATAAGCCTCCAGACGAACTGACATGGCCTTTTTCGAGAAATCCATCGACCACGCCAAGGACAGCCTCGCCGAAGTCTCGCGCGAAGCAATCGACCGCGCCGGCGATCGCCTGTCTGGCGTGGTCAAGGAAGGCGTCACGCAGGCGGGCAGCGAGCTGAAAGATGTCATCTGGCGAGCCAGTCAGGAAATCGACGCCAAGCTCGACAAGATTTCCGACGAACTGCACGAACAGCGCCAGTTCACCAAGGACGACGTGCGCGAACTGGTCGACTACGCCGGCGACAAGCTCGGCACCCTCCTTGACCAGCGCATGGCGGTGGCCAAGTCCGAAATTTCCTCGCTGGTGCAGGACAAGGTCGAATACTTCAAACGCGAAATCGACGGCTTTTTCATCGAACGCCAGCGCGATCTCGCGCGCGAACGGCGGCGCCTGTTCATCAACGTCGCCATCGCGATCCTCGCCTCGGTGTCACTCGGCTTCGTATCCTGGCTGTATCACCAGTACATGGGCGGCGGGCTCGACCTGTTCGCCATGTTCCGCATCGTGTTCGCCTCGCTGGTAGGCGGCTGGGGCGCGTTTCTCGCGGTGCGGGTGGTGCGGCGCTGGCTGTCGATGTCGGAACACAAGAAGGACACGCTGTTCCTGGTCAGCCGCTACTGGGGTGTGCTGCGCCCGGAAAGCGTATTCGGCACCCTGATCCTGGTGTGCCTGATCGCGGTGCTGGTGGGCTTCCTGCTGTTCCCGGACCAGATCGCCCAGCTGACCGGCAGCGAAAAATGGCTGCGCGGGCTACGCGAGGCGTATCCGTTTCTGCGACAGTGAACAGGGCCTGAACGAAAGGATCATTCATGGCAGTCGGCTGGTTGATGGTTTTGCAGAGCGTGCCGTGGGCGGAGGTCATCAAGAACGCCCCCAAACTGGCGGATGGTGCAAAGAAACTGTGGGACGCCGTCGCTGGCCATCCCGTGCAGCCTGCCGCTACAAAGCCGCAGCCCGACGCCGCGCCCGGCACCCCGAATCTGGCTGCCCTCGAAGCCCGCACGCTGGCCCTTGAGGCCGCGGTGTCCGACCTGCACAGCCAGATGTTCGCCTCGTCCGAACTGATCAAGGCGCTGGCCGAGCAGAATACCCAGCTGGTCCAGCGCGTCGAAGCCAACCGGGTCCGGGTAGTCTGGCTCAGCGCAGCGGTCGCCGTGCTGGCCATCGTGGCCATCGCCGCCTGGCTGCGCTAGTTCAAGCCCGGTCAGCCGGCCATACCGCCACCTCCACCAATGCGCCCCGTGAACAAATCATGTCTGACCCAATTGGTTTGGCCTCTATTGTTGGCGGGGATGTTTGTGGGTTTGCTATCAGGCTGCAGTTTGATGGACAAGCAAACCAAATTTGAGGTGTGCATGGATGGTGGCGCGCCTACGCCGGAAAAAGCGCAGTGCAAGAAATTGCTGGATGTGGCAGTCAATGCAAAGATAAAAAAATTTAGGTGGTACCCGATTGAAGGTAGCTATTTCGGCCTTACTGGGCCGAGTTTCAGGATTTATATGCCTGTAGAAGACGAGCGAAGGTTGTTGTCTGGCGATAGCGGCAAAGCTCCCAGGATAGATATCCGCCCTGAAAGCCACGAAGTTCTTTTTTCGCGTTGGTTATCGATATCGATGGACAAATATTCATGTGTAGTGAACGAACCTGTGGGCGGAATGTTGCTGATAAAGCAAAACTGCTTTGATGTGTTTAAACAGCGGAAACATGAGCCTGTCGCTTCCTACTACGTGCCGCTGGAAGCCAACGGGGTAAAACTGCAAGGCTGCATAAAGACAGTAACCGATCCTGAAACCTCGTCAGTGTGGTCAGTGCAACGCCGAGCGATGATCGAAAACGGGACCTGCGGTTCGCCGGTTGCCTGGTTTGTCTGCGCAGAACCCCCGGGCGGCATCGCCAAGCAGCCTGACACCGGAAATGGGTGCAGCGTGCATGCAGAATTCCGCTCCAACTTTCATATCTCATACGCGATTCGGTATCGCCACCTCAAGGACTGGAAATCGATCCACGAGGATGTGTTGCAGCAACTCAATACCCTGATAACCATCAATGAAAGAGATGAGAAGCATGGCCAGTGAACCCCTCATTCTGGCAGCCGTGAATCAAAGGGGCCGGGCAAGTTATTCCTCATCTCGTTTCCCATTCGGGTTCTTTCTCCCTTGCGTGTCGTCGGGTTGATTCGATTTACCGGCCAGGAACAATCCGGGGGCGGGTCAAGCCATGTAGCACAACCTTAAAATCCCCGCAGCCTTGGTGCCGGGAAAACACAGCATTACACCGCCTCCAGCGTCGCCAGATCCCAGCGCGGCTTGACCGCAAACGTCAGTTCCGGCGCGGCGTGCGCCATCCTTTGCGCGCCGGCGAACGCGATCATTGCGCCGTTGTCGGTGCAAAACTCCATGCGCGGGTAAAACACCGCAATGCCGCGTGCTGCGGCTTCGCGGGTGAGCCGTTCGCGCAGCTGCGTATTGGCGCCGACGCCGCCCGCCACCACCAGCCGCCGGGCGTGGCTGTGCTTGCAGGCGGCGAGGCTTTTGGTCACCAGCACGTCCACTGCGGCGTCCTGAAACGCCGCCGCGATGTCGGGCGCGGCGACAACACCGGCTTTTTTCACCAGGGTCAGCACGGCCGTTTTCAAGCCGGAAAAGCTGAAATCGAAATCGCCGGAATGCAGCATCGGCCGCGGCAGGGTAAAGCGGCTGGCATCGCCGCTGGCGGCCAGCTTCGACAAGGCGGGGCCGCCGGGATAGCCCAGGCCAAGCAGCTGCGCGGTCTTGTCGAACGCCTCGCCCGCCGCGTCGTCCAGCGTTTCGCCGAGCAGGGTGTAGCGGCCGACGCCTTCCACCAGCATCAACTGGGTATGGCCGCCCGACACCAGCAGGGCGACGAAGGGGAATTCGGGCGGCTTGTCGGAGATCAGCGGCGACAGCATGTGGCCTTCGAGGTGATGCACGCCGACCGCCGGAATGTCCAGTGCATACGCCAGCGCGCGCGCCATGCCGGCGCCCACCAGCAGGGCGCCAGCCAGCCCCGGACCCTGGGTGTAGGCGATGCCGTCGAGGTCGGCGAGGCTGCAGCCGCTCTCGGCCAGAATCTGCCGCGTCAGCGGCAATACGCGCCGGATATGGTCGCGCGAGGCCAGTTCCGGCACCACGCCGCCGTAGTCGTTGTGCATGGCGATCTGCGAATACAGGGCGTGCGCCAGCAGGCCACGCGTACTGTCGTACAGCGCGACACCGGTTTCGTCACAGGAAGATTCAACACCCAGCACCAGCATGGTTGGCGACGCTCGCAAAAAACAGCCCGCATGATAGCGCGGGCCTCCCGGGTGCCCAATCGACCCGCCGTGGAATCGGGCCGCGGCGGGATTCACATGGTGCGGAATTTCCATACCGGCAACAGGGCGGGTTTGGGTAAAATCCGGCTGTTGTCCAGTATTTTCAGATCACGCTTTTCGCAGTGCTGTATCCATTCAAGGAAAGTCTCATGCCGCACGAAACCCTGCCTCAATCGGCCGACCATCAATGCGACGTGCTGGTGATCGGCGGCGGCCCCGCCGGTTCCACCGCCGCCACGCGGCTAGCCGAAATGGGCCACCGCGTCACCCTGCTGGAAAAGGCGCATCACCCCCGCTTCCACATCGGCGAATCGCTGCTGCCGGCGAACATGCCGCTGCTCGACCAGTTGGGCGTGCGCAGCGAGGTGGAGGCCATCGGCATGCAGAAATGGGGGGCGGAATTCATTTCGCCCTGGCACGATCACCGGCAAACCTTCGAGTTCGCCGACGCCTGGGACAAGAGCATGCCGAGCGCCTTCCAGGTGCGGCGGTCCGAGTTCGATGAAATCCTGATCCGCAATGCCGGTCGCAAAGGTGCGGAAGTCATCGAGGGCTGCCGGGTACGCGAAGTGGAATTCCTGCCGGACCACGCTGGCGCCCTGGTGCATGCGGAACACGACGACGGCCGCAGCGAAACTTGGCACTGCCGCTTTCTGGTCGACGCCTCCGGGCGCGACACCTTTCTCGGCAACCGCCTGAAGGCCAAGCAGCGCAACCCCAAACACAACAGCTCGGCACTGTATGCCCACTTCACCGGTGCGCAGCGCAACTGCGGCAAGAAGGAAGGCCACATCAGCATTTTCTGGTTCGAGCACGGCTGGCTCTGGTTCATTCCGCTGGCCGACGGCACCACCAGTATCGGCGTGGTGACCTGGCCGCATCGCATGAAAATGCGCAAGACCTCGGTCAAGGAATTCTTCCTCGAACAGATCGCGCTGTGCCCGGCCATGGCAATGCGTTTGAAGGATGCGCAGCTGGTGTCCGAAGTGGAAGCCACCGGCAACTTCTCCTACAGCTGCGACCACAGCCACGGCGACCGCTACCTTCTGCTGGGCGACGCCTATGCTTTCGTCGACCCGGTGTTTTCCTCCGGCGTGATGCTGGCGATGAAAAGCGGGTTTGAGGGCGCCGACGCGATCGACACCTGCCTGCGCCAGCCACAAAAATCGGCCGCCGCGCTCAAACGCTTCGACAAGGTGATGAAGCACGGGCCGAAGGAGTTTTCCTGGTTCATCTACCGCGTCACCAACCCCACCATGCGCGACCTGTTCATGGGTCCGAGCAACAGGTTCCGGGTGCAGGAAGCCCTGCTGTCGGTGCTGGCGGGCGACATTTACGGCAAGACGCCGATCTGGGGTTCGCTGCGCATCCTCAAGGCGATTTATTACCTCGCCTCGCTCGCCAACCTGAAGCGCACGCTGCTGGCCTGGAAGAACCGCAAGTTCAATATCCGTTACGTGGAAGAGCCGGAGGGCATGGCTTGATCGCACTGGACGCCCTGCTCGGCCTCAGCCTGCTGCCTGCGTCAGCGCTGGCCTGTCTGCCCGAGCAGGAAGACCTGCTGGGCGGCGCCTGCTTTTCACATCCGGCAACGGGAACTGCCGCGGGCGATCTGCCGCTGCTCGCGGTGGACATGCCGCTGCTGAACGGCGAGACCGCGCTGTGCGAAGTCTGGCACAGCCCCGGCCCGATGCAGTCCGGCCGCCAGGGCGCGATCCGCTATCGCGAGAACGACAGCCTGCTGTTCGGCTGCCTGAGTCTGGCCGAGACCAGCCCGGACGCGCGCCCGCCGCTGCAGCTCAGCGCCGAAGCGGCTTACCAGTCGATCTTTGAACTGCTCGAAGCGCGCGGCTTTGGCGCGGTACTGCGCTTCTGGAATTACTTCCCGGCGATCAACCAGGAAAGCCACCAGATCGAGCGCTACCGCCAGTTCAACATCGGCCGCCAGGATGCCTTCCTCGCCCATGGCCGCACGGTGATCGGCAATGTGCCGGCCGCCTGCGCACTGGGCACTGTCAGCGGCGGCCTGCACGTCGCGTTTCTGGCGACGCGCGCCGACGTGATCGGCATCGAGAACCCGCGCCAGCTCGCCGCCTATCACTACCCCAGCCAGTACGGCCCGCGCAGCCCGACGTTTTCGCGCGCAGGCCTGGTGCGGCTGGGCGGGCAAGCCATGCTGTTCATCTCCGGTACCGCCAGCATCGTCGGCCACCAAACCCTGCATGGCGGCGACGTGGCGGCGCAAACACGCGAATGCCTGCACAACATCGCGGCGATTGTGGGCGAGGCGAACCGGCTGGCGCCCGATGCCGGTTTCCGCCTCGACCGGCTGGCGTACAAAGTCTACGTGCGTCATCCGGCCGACCTTGCCGCCGTGCGTGCGGCCATGGCGGAACACATCGCCGCGCCGCTGACTGCGGTGTTCCTGCAGGCCGATGTCTGCCGCGCCGACCTGCTGGTCGAGATCGAGGCCTCGGGCGGCCACGCCATCGCGGACGGGGCCGGCGCATGAGCCGTGCGTCAGGCACGCTGCAGCGCAAGCTGCACGCGTTGTACGAAATCTGCGCGCTGTGGTTCGGGCTGATCCTGCTCGGCATCATCACGCTCGGCTGGTCGTCGCTGTCGGTGCCGCTGTATTACATTCTGCCCAAGCGCTGGGCGGTCCCGCTCGGGCGCTGGGGCATCACCACTGGGTTTCGCTTCTACCTCGGCGCGCTCAGCCGGATCGGCGCCTGCCGTTTCGACTTCAGCGCGCTCGATGCGCTGCGCGACCAGGGCCCGCTCATCGTCGCCCCCAACCATCCCTGCCTGCTCGACGCGGTGATGGTGATTTCGCGCCTGCCCAACCTCGCCTGCATCATGAAGGCCGACATCGTCGACAACGTCTTTCTCGGCGCCGGCGCCCGCATGGCCGGCTACATCCGCAACGACGCGCAGCTCTCCATGATCAAGCAAGCCGTGGCCGAACTCAGAAACGGCAGCCAGCTGCTGCTGTTCCCGGAAGGCACCCGCACCACGCGCTGGCCGGTCAATGAATGCAAAGGCACCACGGCGCTGATTGCCGGACGTGCCAACGTACCGATCCAGACCGTGTTCATCGAAACCAGCTCGCCCTATCTCAGCAAAGGCTGGCCGCTGTTCAAGCGCCCGGTCATGCCGATCACCTACCATTTCCGCCTCGGCCGCCGCTTCGATCCGCCGGCCCGGGCCGGCGCATTCACCGCCGAACTCGAACGCTACTTCATCGACGCATTGCGCGACGCCCCGCGCTTTTTGCCGGCCGACGCGCCCGATGCCCCCGCGCTCCACCCTCACCGTCACGCCGGATGATGTCTGAGCCCACTGCGTCGGCCAGCCATCTGGTGCTGATTCCCAGCTACAACCCCGGCGCGCAGGTGTACGCCACCGTGCGCGCCGCACGCGCACACTGGCAGCCGGTGTGGGTGGTGGTGGACGGCAGCAGCGACGGCACCGCCGCCGGACTGCAGGACATGGCGGCCAGCGACCCCGGCCTGCGGGTATGGGTGCTGCCCGCAAACGGCGGCAAGGGCGCCGCGGTATTGCACGGCCTGGATCAAGCCGCGGCCGAGGGCTACACCCACGCGCTGACGATGGACTCCGATGGCCAGCATCCGGCCGATCTGATTCCGGCCTTCATGGCCGCCTCGCAGCAGCAGCCCGCCGCGATGATTCTCGGCAAGCCGGTATTCGATGCCGATGCGCCCGCGCTACGGGTGCAGGGCCGCAAGATTTCCAACTGCTGGGCCAACCTGGAAACCCTGTGGGCCGGCATCGGCGATTCGCTGTACGGCTTTCGCGTCTACCCGATCGAACCGCTGCGCCAGGTCATGCGCGGCCAGCGCTGGATGCGCCGCTTCGATTTCGATCCCGAGGCCGTGGTGCGCCTGTGCTGGCGCGGCGTGCGCCCGATCAACCTCGACGCGCCGGTGAAATACCTGCGCGCCGACGAGGGCGGCGTCTCCCATTTCAACTACCTGCGCGACAACACCCTGCTCACCTGGATGCATCTCCGGCTGGTGCTGGGCTTTGTGTTGCGCTTGCCGCTGCTGCTGGTGCGGCGGTTTTTTCACGGCTGACACCATGACCCGCTTCTATCTGCCCGCACTGCTGTTGGGTCTGCTCGCCGCCCCGCCCGCCGTGCGCGCCGACGACCATCCCGCCGACCACTGGGAAGTCGCGGTGGAAGTGGGTTATCTGGAAAAGGTGCGGGACAACTCCCCGCTCGACTACGTCATCGTGCCGGTGCAGATCGCCTGGCGCTCGCCGGCGGCGTTCGACCTGTGGCAAAGCGACAGCGGCGCGCGCCTGCGGGTGCGCAACCGCATCGCGGTCATTCTGGAGACCTATCTGGAAGGCGCCGAAGACTACTACTTTGCGTTTGCCGGCGCGCCCAGCTTCGAGCTGTGGAATGCGGCCGCGACCGACGCACTGTTTTTCGAAATCGGCGGCGGTTTCGGCCTCACCAATGCAAACGGCACCCCCGGCGGGCAAGGCCAGGACTTCACCGTCAACTGGTTCAGCCAGCTTGGTGCGCGTCACCAGCTCGACAAGCAGCAGGCGCTCACGGCCGCCGCCTATTTCACCCACCATTCCAACCTCGGCATGACCGACCCCAACCCAGGCATCGATGTACTCGGCATCAACCTCGGCTGGGTCTGGCAGCTCGACTGAACCCGGTTATCCAAAGGAGTCCATCATCGCCCGCGCCCCGCACCCGCCCCTCACCGCCTATTACGCCAGCGAAAACGAACGGCGCAGTTTCGTCGGCAAGCTGTTCGACCGCACCGCGTCCGACTACGACCGCATCGACCGCCTGCTCGCGCTCGGCAGCGGCCCCTGGTATCGCAACCAGGCGCTGCGGCGTGCAGGCCTCGCCACCGGCATGCGCGTCGTCGATATCGGCATCGGCACCGGACTGGTCGCGCGCGAAGCGGTGAAACTGGTGGGTGACCCCACCCTGGTGATCGGCGTCGACCCCAGCGTCGGCATGATGTCGCAGGCGCAGCTGCCCGGCGTCAAACTCATCGAAGGGCGCGCCGAAGCCATCCCCTTTCCCGATGCCAGTTTCGACTTCCTCAGCATGGGCTACGCACTGCGCCACATCAGCGACATCGACGCCGCCTTCCGCGAATTCCACCGCGTCCTCAAACCCGGTGGCCGCCTCTGCCTGCTCGAAATCACCAAGCCCGAACGCGCC
The DNA here is from genome assembly GCF_018780105.1 of Thiobacillus sp. Classification (GTDB taxonomy): domain Bacteria; phylum Pseudomonadota; class Gammaproteobacteria; order Burkholderiales; family Thiobacillaceae; genus Thiobacillus. The sequence goes on along the minus strand of NZ_JADMKC010000002.1, from coordinate 447,374 downwards.
TGGAGCCGGACGCTGCTCAAAGGCTACATGCGCGGCGTGGTGCCGGTGCTGGCGCGCCTGACCGGCTGCAGCGCCGAATCGGCCAAACTGTGGCGCTACTACTGGGACACCATCGAAGCCTGCGTGCCGCCGGCCGCGGTGATCGACACCCTGGTCGAGGCTGGATTCACCGGTGCTAAACGGCATGTCGAAACCGGCGCACTGTCGATCCTGGCGGAGTATCAGGCGGTGAAGGCAGGCTGAATTGCCTGCCGGCTGGCCTATCCTGAAACAGTCATCACTCAGGGGACAAGCCATGAAGTTACTCAGCTGGAACATCCAATGGGGTCGCGGGATGGACGGGCGAGTGGACCTTGCGCGCACCCTGCGCACCCTTCATCAACTGGGTGATTTCGACGTCATCTGCCTGCAGGAAGTCGCGGTCAACTTCCCTGGCCTACCCGGCAGCCACGGCGAGAATCAGGTCGCCATCCTCTCCGCCGGTCTGCCCGGCTACACCCCGGTCTACGGCCCGGCTACCGACGTGCCGGACGGCCACGGTGGCCGCAGCCAGTTCGGCAACGCCATTTTTTCCCGCCTGCCGGTCGGCCAGGTGTGGCGACACCTGCTGCCCTGGCCCGTCGACCCGACCGTGCCCAGCATGCAGCGGATACTGGTCGAAGCCGTAGTGAGCACAGACCTCGGCCCACTACGGGTGATGACCACGCATCTCGAGTACTACTCGGCCATCCAGCGCGAGGCGCAGATCGACGCCATTCGCCGTCTGCATGCCGAAGCCTGCGCCCTGTCGGGAAGGCCACCGTTGATTGAAGAACAGGGCGGCAGCTTCGAAGTGCTTCCGCGCCCGACGCAAGCGCTACTGTGCGGCGACATGAATTTTCCCGCCCACGCATCCGAGCGCGCGCAGATGCTCGCCCCGTTTGAAGCGGGCGTGCCCACATTCCAGGATGCCTGGTCGGTGCTGCATCCGGGTCAGGTTCATGCGCCCACGGTGGGCATCCATCCAGTGGATTTCGTCAAGCAGCCGGAGTGCTTTGATTTTGTGTTTGTGACTGAGGGGCTGGCGGGACGGCTGTCAGCGCATGGGATCGATGCGGGGACGGAGGCTTCGGATCATCAGCCGGTTTGGGTGGAGCTGGGGTGATGACGGACCGTTGGCCGGGGGTAGCCCGGCGGCTAGTCACTTTCTTTTGGTTTCGCCAAAAGAAAGTAACCAAAGAAAAGGCGACCCCGCTCATCCCCGAAACCCCGGAAATCGAGCCCGCCAGGTGGGCGTCAAAGAACTCGCCCCGCTTTTGCAATGCTGATTGATTTTTGTGAGCGGGGCTCAAACACCTTTGCCGCTGACCCACCAGGCAGTCTCGATTTCCGGCGGGGCTGAGAGGGGCTGAAGGCAAAACCAAAGCGGTGGTGACTGAGCGGTTCGAGTGCTTGTGTTGTGATGCACATCCGGCGCATTTCGCCAGTCCAGGAAAATAACTAACGCCGGTTAATGTCCTGATGGCAAGAGGATTTCCCATACTCGCTCCATCTTCACAAGTAGCAGGAGCCGACATGAAATGGGTAGCCATAGCAGAAATATTTCGAGAATTTCGAATTCTCCTTATGTACATTCAAGACGACCGTTTCTACGCCTTGTTGTTTTGCGTCTGCTTGCTTGTTCTTGTATCAAGGTTGATTAAGCATGGCTAAATGCCCGCCTTTATACGAGCCGCCATAAAGTTGAAACTCAAAATCATCGCCGCCCTGGTTTTGACCTTCTCCCCCTCTCAGCCCCGCCGGAAATTGAGTCTGTCGGGTGGATCAGCGGCAAAGGTGTTTGAGCCCCGCTCACAAAAATCAATCAAGCATTACAAAAGCGGGGCGAGTTCTTTGACGCCCACCCGGCAGGCTCGATTTCCGGGGTTTCGGGGATGTCGGGGTGCGTTTTCTTTGGTTACTTTCTTTGTCGCATTGACAAAGAAAGTGACTAGCCGCCGGGCTACCCCCGGCCAATGGTCAATGCCGCCCCGCCACTGCCACCCCCATCCCCGGCAACCACCGCCTTAACCCCGGCGTCGTGATCACCGTACTGAAAATCGCCATCAGCACCAGCATGGTGAACACCTGCTGCGAAATCACGCCAAGGTCGAAGCCGACGTTGATGACGATCAGTTCCATCAGCGCACGGGTATTCATCATGATGCCGATCACCTTGCCTTCATGATGTGACATGCCGACCCAGCGCGCGGCGAGGTAGCTGGCGCCGAATTTCCCCAGCGTGGCCAGCAGGATCAGCAGCCCGCACCAACCCCAGGCTTCCATCGAATCGAGGCTGCCGATGTGGGTGCGCAGGCCGGTGTAGGTAAAAAAGATGGGCAGAAAAAACACCATGACGAAATGGCCGATGCGTTCCTTCCAGGCTTCGATCAGTTCGTGTTCGTCGTGCAGGATGACGCCCATCATGAAGCCACCGAAGATGGCAAAGATGCCGAGCTGGTAGGTGGTCATCGCCGAGATGAAGATGCCCGCGAGCACGATGCCGAGCATGTTGTGGGTGAGCTTGCCACGCCCGGATTTTTCGCCGATCGGGGCGGGACTGGTCTGGGTGAGGTGGATCACGCGCTTCATCAGCGGCCGCACCGCGAACCACCAGACGAGGAAAAACGTGCCCACCAGCGCCACCTTGAGGGCGAAGGCGGCGGCGCTGAATTCGGCCAGGGTGAGCGCGGTGACCAGCGCGAGCAACAGCCAGCCGACGACGTCGTTGATGGCGGCGGAACTGATCGCGATGACGCCGATGGGCAGACGGGTGAGCTTGAACTCGATCATGATCCGCCCGAGGATCGGCAGCGCGGTGATGGAGAAGGCGGTGGCGATGAACAGCGCCGAAGCGAGGCGATCGACGCCGGGCGACAGCAGCGGCGCGGTGAACCAGCCGAAGCCGAAGCCCAGCGCAAACGGCGCGATCATGCTGGCGCTGGCAATGGCGGTGACGGCGCGGCGGTTGTGGCGTTCGGTCAGGTGGGCGAAATCGAATTCGAGGCCGATCTGGAACATCAGCAGGATCAGGCCGAGTTGCGACAACATCTGCATCGGCGCCGGCGGCGTCGAGTGGAATACATATTGAAAAAGATCGGGCGCGAGCAGGCCGAACAGCGACGGCCCCAGCAGGATGCCGACGATGATCTCGCCCACCGCGGGCGACTGCCCGACGCGCTGCGCCAGCACGCCGCCGAGGCGGCCGGCCAGCACGATCAGCGTCAACTGCAGCAGGGTGAAGAACAGCAGGGCTTCGGTCTGGTGGACCGCGAGGGTATGGGCGGGCGCGCTCAAATCATGCCTCCGTTCACGGAAATGATCTGACCGCTGAGGTAGTTCGCCTGCTCCGAGGCGAGAAAGCTCACCACGCTGGCCACTTCTTCCGGCGTGCCCGCGCGCTTCATCGGCACCATGGATTCGATGGCCTGCTTGTCGAATACGCCGTCGATCATGCCGGTTTGAATAATTCCGGGCGCGACGGCGTTGACCGTGATCCCGCGGCTGGCGAGCTCCAGCGACAGCGATTTGGTGGCGGCATGCAACGCGCCCTTGGCCGCCGAATAATTGACCTGACCGCGGTTGCCGGTGAGGCCGGCGATGGAGGTGATGTTGATGATGCGCCCCCAGCGGCTGCGGATCATCGCCATCGTCAACGGCTGGGTGACGTTGAAGAAACCGTTGAGCGAGACGTCGAGCACGCTGTGCCACTGCGCTGCGCTCATGCCGGGAAAGACCGCATCGTCGTGGATGCCGGCGTTGTTCACCAACACCTGGATCGGTGCGTCGGCAACCAGCGCTTCGAGTGCGGCGCGGCTGGCGTCGGCATCGGTAACGTCGAAGGCGAGCGCCTCGGCCTGCCCGCCGTCGGCACGGATGGCCGCGACCAGCGCCTCGGCCTTCGCCGCATTCCGGTTGGCGTGAACGTAGACAAAATAGCCGTCGGCGGCCAGCCGCCGGCAGATCGCCGCGCCGATACCGCCGCTGCCGCCGGTAACCAGCGCGCGCTTCATGTTGAACTCCCTGTTTTAGTCGCGTCCAGCACGACAATGGCGCGACCGCCGAGCAGCAAATCCGGCCCGGCATACACGCTGAACCTGTACAGAATCGTATTGTCGTCGCCCGACTCGCGTACCGCCTCCACCCGCAGATCGGCGGCGATGTCGTCCAGCCGCGCCACCTTCAATTCGACTGCGCGCACGCTGGCCAGATAGCCCGCGCGCGGCGCGCTGTCGGCTGCGGCCAGCAAGGCACCGTGCGCCGCCATCGCCTGCGCGGCGTATTCGATGCCGCACGCTGCGCCGAGGCGGCCGTGCGCGCGCAGCGGATTGTCGAGCGCGCGGTGACTGCTGGCGCTGCACTGGATGTGCTGCGCATCCCAGTTGTCGACGCGGTCGAGCAGGCACATGCTGCCTTGGTGCGGGATATGGGCGAGCAGCCAGTTGTGGTCTGGGGTCATGGGAAAAATCCCCCCTGCCCCCCTTTTTCAAAGGGGGGTATTGCTGCTTGCGTCAGTGCTGTTTTATCAAAAGAGGAAGCCATCTTTTGCATACTGGCTCTGTATGGCCGAGCGTGCTGTTGTCCCCCCCTTTGAAAAAGGGGGGCTAGGGGGGATTCAAGTTTCACGTCGCGCTCTCACCATCTCATCAATCACACTCAGCACAGCTTCGGTTTCCAGCAACACCTGCCGATTATCAAACCGCAGCACACGCAAACCCAGACCAGCCAAAGCGACATCACGCGTCTGATCTTTGGCCAGATGCACAGATTCCGCATGCTGGCTGCCGTCAAGCTCAACAACCAGCTTCGCCGCCGGGCAATAAAAATCCACGATATAGGCAAGCAAGGGTTTCTGCCGATAAAACTGCACGCCGTGTATCTGCTTGCGGCGGATGCGATGCCACAACATTTGCTCAGCATCGGTCATGCTGGTCCTGAGCGAACGCGCAGACGCTTTCAGGGTCCTGCGGTACGGCTCCATCCAGTCCCCTATTCAAATAGGTTCGATCGTTAATGCCAAACTGAGCGGCGCCAGATAATCCAGCACCACCCGGCACGTTTCCCTGCGCGCCACTGCCTGCAACAGCGGCAAGCCACGCGCGGCGGGAATAGCGCGGCGCAAAGCTTCGAGTGCAGGATCGGCCAGCGTGTCGGGAGCGGCGTCACCCAGTTCAAGTTCAATCTGCGCCAGCGACTGCGCGCTACGCACTGGCATCAGCGCCAGCGCGATGCCGAATGCCGCCGGCAGCGGCCGCTTGGCGTGCAGCGGCTCGGGATAGGGCATGTCGTAGGCGATCAGCAGGGTGCCACCGCGCTCGAATCCCAGCGAGCCATCGACCGCAACCTGGGTCAGCGCCTCCAGCAGACCGGCGCCGAAGCTGGCGTCGTGCGCGCACAGCACGGTGGCGGGCGTCATTGCGCCGGAGGCGATGCCCCAGTAGCCGGCTGGGGCGTTGTGCACCGAGTTGTGGAAGCGCGTCGGCGAAATGCTGCGGTCGTCGGAGGCCAGCGTCTTGCAGATCGCGTCGCAGTTGTCGTTGTCGGCGCCCGAGGAGGTGAACACGGTGGCCAGTTGTCTGGCATCGAGCTGCCCGGCGGCGATGGCATCAAACGCCACCGCCAGCGCCACCTTGATCGCGAGTCCGGTGCGGCGGCGCTCGGCAGGCGGCAGCGATTGCGGTGCAGCCACGGCCAGCGGGCGCGCTTCGTACGCCGCATGGCCCGCCAGGATGGGCTGCGCGGCAGGCCAGCTGTCGAGCCCGGGGCCGATCAGGCCGATGCCGTCGAGGTAAGCGGTCAGCCTCATCCTGCGCGCCCCAGGATCAGGCTGCAGTTGGTGCCGCCGAAGCCGAACGAATTGCTCAGCACCCGCCGCGGTACGCTGTCGCGGTTGGCCGTCAGGTACTGGATCGGAATGGCCGGGTCGAGCTGCTGCGTATTCACCCCGCCCGGCAAAAAACCCTGCTGCAACGCCAGCGCGCTGATGATCGCCTCCAGCCCGCCTGCCGCGCCCAGCGTGTGGCCGGTGGCGCCCTTGGTCGAGCTGCACGGCACGCGGTCGCCGAACAGCGCCGCGACGGCCTGGCCTTCGGCGGCATCGTTGCTGGGGGTGGCAGTGCCGTGCAGATTTAGATAATCGATATCGGCCGCCTGCAAACCTGCTGTTTTCAGCGCCGCTTCCATCGCCATCCTGGCGCCCAGGCCTTCGGGATGCGGCGACGACATGTGGTGGGCATCGCTGGTTTCGCCCACGCCGAGCAGCAGCACGGCATCGGCCGGCAGCTGCGCAGTCGGGCGTTCGAGCAGGATGAACGCGGCCGCCTCGCCGATCGACAAGCCCTGGCGATGAACGTCGTAGGGCCGGCACGGCTCGGACGAGAGCAGCTCGAGCGAATTGAAGCCGTACAAGGTAGTGAGGCACAGCGAATCCACGCCGCCGACGATGGCCGCATCGATGAGGCCAGCGGCCAGCATGCGCGCCGCCGAAGCGAACACCTTGGCGGAGGACGAACACGCGGTGGACACCACCATGGCCGGGCCTTCGAGCTGGAACGCGGTGCGGACGAAATTCGCCACCGAGTAGGTGTTGTGCGTGGTGCGGTAAATGAAATCGTCCGGCAGCGCGCCGCTCGCCGGATCGCGGCGGCGATACGCCTGCTCGGTTTGCAGGATGCCCGACGTGCTGGTGCCGAGAAACACGCCGACCCGCCGCCGGCCATGGCGCGCGATGGCCGCTTCGACCGCATCGCTGAAGCCGTCCTGCTGCAGCCCCAGCCAGGCCAGGCGGTTGTTGCGGCAGTCATGTTCGGCGAGCGATGCGGGCAGTTCGACGGCGTCGACCCCGGACACTTCGCCGACGTGGGTCGCCAGATCGTGCACCGTCTCGAACTGGCAGGGCTGCAAGCCGCTGCGCTGCAGGCGCAAGGCGGCCAGGGTGGCGGCATTGCCGTAGCCCAGGCAGCTGGTGGCGGTGAAATGGGAGAGGTGAACGGGGGTCACGAAGCAGTCTGTCAGGGCGAAATTGCGCGGCGGATTTTAACCGACGCGGGCGGGCGCAATGGCCTCGGCGTATTCGTAGAGCGCGCCCAGGATGGCCTCGCCGCGCGCGTCGGCCGTTTCCGCCAGGGTATCGATTTCGTTGAACAGGGCTTCCAGCGTGCGTGCACCGCCGGCGCCGTCGAACAGCCACGCGGCGCAATGCGCCTGCCACTGCTGCGCCTCGGCCGGGCTCAGCGAGGCCGGGAAATTGCGCGCGCGGTAGCGGAACAGCAATTCGTTCAGGCGCGGGTCGGCGAACGCGGGTTGCGCCGCAGCCAGTTGCGCCGGCGTCAGGCCGCGCAGGCGGGTCAGCACGCCACGGTCGGCATTGCCGACGAAGCCGCCGTAGAGGTCGGCGTCGACATCGGCGGCGGCCTGCGGCGCGCGCTCGAACACCGCCTGCCAGACGGCGCGCATGTCCGGCGCCGCCCCACAGGCAAGAGAATGGCGCTGCACCGCCGCCATGTCGACGCCCCACTGCTCAGCGCGCTCCGGGCTCAGGGTGTTGAGCTTGTTGATCACCACCGGCGACTTGTTGAGGTGAATGGTCTTGACCGGCAGGCGGCTGACGCCTTCTGGCAGGGCATCGGTCTTGGTGAACATGCGCAGGCGGATGGCGTCGGCGTCGAGCGCGAACAGCTCGCCGGGGTCGTGCGCCAGATCCCACACGATGATCTCGTTCTTGTTGGTGGGGTGCTGCGCCAGCGGCCACGCCACCATCAGGCAGCCGCGCTCGACCGGCACCTGCCCGGTGATGTGCAGGAACGGACGCGGCGCGTTGAGGCCGACCTGCTCGGCGGCCTGCTCCTTCTTGCGCAGGTCCAGGCAAAAATCGAACAGGCGCGGATTGTTCTGGCGGATCAGACGCGCCAGCGCGACCGTGGCGCGCACGTCGGACAGCGCATCGTGCGCGGCTTCGTGCGCCAGGCCATTGGCCGCGCTCAGCAGTTCGAGCCGGAAGCTCACCCGCCCCTGTTCGTTGGTCGGCCAGACGATGCCGTCCGGCCGCAGCGCGTAGGCAGTGCGCACCAGATCGAGAATATCCCAGCGCCCGCAATCGTCTTTCCATTCGCGCGCATAGGGATCGATCAGATTGCGCCAGAACAGGAAGCGGGTGAACTCGTCGTCGAAGCGAATGGTGTTGTAGCCGACGCCGACGGTGCCGGGCTGGCTGAACGCCTGCTCGATGTCGCGCGCGAACTGGTGCTCGGGCACCCCTTGCTCCAGGCACTGCTGCGGGGTGATGCCGGTGATCAGGCAGGATTGCGGGTCGGGCAGGTAATCCGGCGCGGGCTGACAATACTGCATCAGCGGCGCGCCGATTTCATTCAGCTCGGCGTCGGTGCGGATCGCGGCGAACTGCGCCGGGCGATCACTGCGCGCGCTGATGCCGAAGGTTTCGTAGTCATGCCAGAGAAAGCTGCGCATAGGGGGCAACAGCGCTCAGAGCTTGGCGCTGCGTCCGCCATCGACCGCCAGGATCTGGCCGGTGACGAAATGCGTATCCATCGCGAAAAAGCGCACCGCCAGCGCGATATCGTGCGGGTCGCCGGCACGCTTCAGCATGGTGTGCGAGATGATGCGCTGGCGCGACACCTCGTCGAAATTGGCATCGTCTTCCGGCCACATGATCGGCCCTGGGGCGATACCGTTGACGCGCACTTCGGGCGCCAATTCGCGCGCCAGCGATTTGGTGAGCCCCACCAGACCGGCCTTGGCGATGGAATAGACGACGTAGCTTTTCATCGGCCGGTCGGCGTGGATATCGGTGATGTTGATGATGCAGCCGCGGCGTTTTTTCAGCTCGGGCGCGGCGGCCTGCGATAGGAACAGCGGTGCCTTGAGGTTGCTTCCCATTAAATCAACCCAGTCCTTTTCCTCGATGCTGCCGACCGGCGTGGGATAAAAACTCGACGCGTTGTTGAGCAGCACGTCGAGCCCGCCGAAGGTCACCACCGTCTGCTTGACCAGCGCCGGCAGGCCGCCGATATCGAGCAGGTCGGCCTGGATTAGCGCGACCGAGTTTTCGCGCACCGCGTTCAGTTCGTCCTGTAGCGCGCGCGCCTCGGTCGCCGAATTACGGTAGTGGATCATCAGGTTGGCGCCCGCCGCATGCAACAACCGCGCCGCCGCCGCGCCCACCCGTTTGGCACCGCCGGTAATCAACACTACTTTGCCTTGCATCGGGATTCGCCTTTATAGTCGCCGGGTTAGGAATGGATCGACCGGATCGTCCGGCCACCCCGCATTATCCCTGAACTCATCCGCCGCATGCTGCCCTCCCCCGCTCCCGATGCGCTTGCCCACAGCCAGCGCGTAACCGCTCACCTGCAGGCATTGATCCGCGAGGCCGGCGGCTGGCTCCCGTTCGCCCGCTTCATGGAAGCCGCGCTCTACGCGCCGGGCCTCGGCTATTACGCGGCAGGCGCGATGAAGTTCGGCGCGGCGGGCGATTTCGTCACCGCGCCGGAACTCACCCCGCTGTTCGGCCGCACCCTGGCGCACGCAATTGCGCCGGTGCTGGCCAACTCCCCTGAAGGGGACAAGCCCCGCGGCGACATCCTGGAACTCGGCGCCGGCAGCGGCAAGCTGGCGCTCGACGTGCTGGGCGAACTGGAACGCCTGGACGCCCTGCCCGCGCGCTACGCCATCCTCGAAGTGAGCGCCGACCTGCGCGCCCGCCAGCAGGCGCGCATCGCGCAGGAACGGCCCGATCTCGCCCGCCGCGTGGTCTGGCTGGACACACTGCCGGCCGCGTTCGAAGGCGTCATCCTCGGCAACGAAGTATTCGACGCACTGCCGGTGGACGTGGTGCACTGGACGACCAGCGGGCCGCAAGCGCACGGCGTGGTCGAGCAAGGCGAAGGCTTCGCGTGGCAGGACCGTCCCATCGACGACCCCGCGCTGCGCGCCCGCGCCGCAGCCCTCGATCTGGCGCCCGGCTACCTGAGCGAAATCAGCCTCGCCGCCGACCACCTGATCGCCGCCCTCGCCCACAGTTTGCAGCGCGGCCTGATCCTACTGATCGATTATGGCTTCAGCGCCGCCGAGTACTACCACCCGCAACGCCACATGGGCACGCTGCGCGCGCACTACCGCCATCACGCGCTGGACGATCCGTTTTATCTGCCGGGGCTGTGCGACCTCACCGCGCACGTCGACTTCAGCGCGCTGGCGCGGGCAGGGACGGAGGCCGGTCTGGACCTGTCCGGTTACGCCAGCCAGGCGAATTTCCTGCTCAACGCCGGCCTCACCGAATTGCTGATGCAGACCCCGCCGACCGACGCCGCCGCCTTTCTGCCGCAGAGCAATGCCGTGCAGCGACTGGTTTCACCCGCCGAAATGGGCGATTTGTTCAAGGTGATTGCGCTGACGAAGGGCGCGCTTCCGCAACTCACAGGGTTTGCGCGCGGCGACCGCCGGCACACGTTGTAAGAAAAAAACCGGGTTACTGCCTGGCGAATCACCTCACCCTGCTCGGGCGTTTGGGTGCTTGATTTGGTCTTGAGACATCGGCTGCTCATGACCCCGAGGCGCTCGGGGTTTGCTTATCGAACTGCCGTTGATGCTGTGAAAGCGGCCCATTCAAAATCCCGTCTCTGACTTCCCGTCGATATTTGAGCCGCTTAATCAGGTGCATAATCCATCAGCCACCGATCTCTTTTGTTTATAACGTAATGCAGAGACCGGACACTGAAAATATTGATAATAATCATCAAAATAAAACACTATGACGGCTGTCTCCATATTAATAAATGTCCGGTCCCATGGGTCTCTCCAATAACTGTTATGCATCTTATGGAGTATCACTAATGCTGTTTAATCAAGAGAACTATCTTCAAATCAAACAAGCCTGTGAAAGCAAGCGTGAAATCGAGTTTATTGCCCCCATTGAAATTACCGCATTTTCCGCTGAGAGCGCTCCTCGGGAATGGACGGCTTACCCTCCGTGCATACTGCCCCCACAGGGCTATGCTCAAGTTTTTGTTCAAGCAGGCTCCGATGCGAGGGGAGCATTAATAAAGCTGGAGTTAGTAGTTCATCTTGATGGTGGTCGCATCCTATACAAAGCACAGAGCAAAGACCAAGTTGCACTGAAAGTCACTTGGCCCGCGCCGTTAAATGCATAACTTTGCGCTCAACCCGACTGCGCGAAAAGCCGCGCAGTCGGGTTGGCTCCACGTTAGGCCCCACAAGGATTACCGCATCAATGTCAACAGCCGATCAAATTGCAGTCATCGCGGCAGCTATTGCCCTTGGTTCGGCAGTCGTTTCTGTTCTAGCCATTTATGTCCCGTGGAGAAATACGCATGACTCCGAAGTCTTCAAAGAAGCGGTCTTGGCGCTGGAAAGGGCCTACCGGTCATTGATGAGCGAGGCAAGTTCGAATGACAGGCCTGAAGCCGATCGACTCAACTGGCTTACCTCGGCAAGGCACATCGAGTCCTACAAGTCGTTGCGCAATTCGCTCAAGACAAGGCTGTATAGCCGTCTATGCCAACAACACGAGGAGCATTGGCGCCACGAGTTCTACCTAAGACTCTTGAAGGATCGCATTTACCAAGTGGCGTACTTCGAGAAAGGCCCAATCGAGCCAAGATCCGCAATCGTGATCTATGGGTTTGCAGCTTGGCCCAACAAGAAACAGGATCCCATCGACTTACTTGACCTTGAAGCACTATTTCAGGAGTCCGAGTTGCTGAAGGGAAACTATGGGCTACAGCAGTACTTGGCCAAGTTTCCGCAATTTGGTGGTGAGGCCTAACCCTTCATTCGAGAGGATATGTCCCGGCAAGCCGGGTCATGCTTCTCTTCTCAAACGTTGGGCGTCGGGAGCATAGGCCGTGGACGTTTGCTACTTTCTTGTTCAACGCCTTTCGTTCGTTAGGCAGCTGTACACCAACAGCGCCGAGCCGTTCGTGGAGCGAAAGCGAATGATTGAGGCTGAAGAAGAACCCTACGTTCCGCCATACAGCGAAGACGAAGAACCCGCGTTTCTCACCCAGTGGCTTGAAGCCGAAGAGTCTCTTCAGGTTCTAGGCCATGCATGCGTATCCATGCTCTCCGCCTCGTTTCACCTGTACTTCAAGACATGGGAACGCCAGTTCAATGTTCCAGCTGGAGACAAATACAAATCTGATTTCAAGCGAGGCTGGTTCAATGGGTACAAGGCCTACTTTCTCGGTGAATTCCGCGTCGCGTTCGAAGATAGCCAATGCAATCTCGGCCTACTTGAAGAGCTTGTTCTGGCTCGCAATCGTGTACAGCACCCAGAGTCGATAACGAGCCAAAGTACCTACTATTCGGAAGATGATCTCAAGAAATTACAGAGCCCGTTTTTCATCGACAATCGAGACTTTGAACTGTTCAACGAACAGGAAGAAAGCGAACGGGGCTGGCTTATGCCTCCAGCGATCCATGTCACTCCAGAGAAATTTCTCGCGGCGGTCTCAGAAGTCGCCCGATTTGCCGAGTGGCTTGAGAAGCCCTGAGTCATGGCCCCTGCGAAGCTGACGCCAACCCTTCACAGACACGGCACAGACACGCAGACATGCGCAGACATGTGCGCAGACATGGCAGACATGGGGTCAGGTCTTGCCTTTTGCCTCAAGAGACAAGCTCTCTCTTATCACGACTACTAGGAACGGCACGCTGGCACGTCAATTAAAAGATGATATTGCATCTATTAATATGATCGGTGCAGCCTTTGCGGAAACAAAGATGTGATCACATCTTTTTTGCCCGATCGATTGCTCATTGCATCGCTATAGATCACGCCACAAAGCCGAGCAATCCATCGCGCAAAAAGAAAGCGGCTCCACTTTCGCGAGCCGCTTCAGACAACACCTTCTTCAAAGCTCTAAACCAGCGGCAGCTGGGCGTCCTCATGCTGCGGCAGGCGGGTTACCCGCACGGCATACAGGCGGCGGCTGTCGGCGCGCAGCACGCTGAAGCTGAATCCGGCGAACCTGACCGATTCGCCGCGCTTGGGCAGATGGCCGAAGCGCGAGACGACGAGGCCGCCGATGGTGTCGAATTCTTCGTCGGAAAACTGTGCGCCGAGGGTCTGGTTGAAGTCGGCGATTTCGGTGGAGGCCTTGACGCGGAACACGCCGTCGAGTTCGCGGATGATGTTGTCCTCGGTCTCGTCGAAGTCGTATTCGTCTTCGATGTCACCCACGATTTGCTCCAGCACGTCCTCGATGGTGACGATGCCGGCGACGCCGCCGTATTCGTTGACCACAATCGCGATGTGATTGCGATTGGAGCGGAATTCCTTCAGCAGCACGTTGAGGCGTTTGGATTCGGGGATGAACACGGCGGGCCGCAGCATGCCGCGGATATCGGAATCGTCTTCGGCGTAGTGCCGCAGCAAATCTTTGGCCAGCAGGATGCCGATGATGTCGTCACGGTCCTTGTCGATGACGGGAAAACGCGAGTGCGCGGTTTCGATCACATGCGGGATGAACACTTCGGGCGCGTCGTTGATGTCGATGACGTCCATCTGCGCGCGCGGAATCATGATTTCGCCGACGCGCATTTCGGATACCTGCAGCACGCCTTCGATCATCGCCAGCGCGTCGGCGTCCATCAAACTGTTTTCGTAGGCGCCATGCAGCAGTTCGATCAACTGCTCACGGTCTTCGGGCTCACGCATCAGCCAGTGGGAAATGCGTTCGAGCAAGCTCGGCTTGTGGCTACTGTCGGGCTCCATTTTTTTGCGTCAGGTAGATAAATAGGGATTGGGGATATGAAACCGTTTCAGTATAACGGCTTCGCGTGACTCCATGATTTCAGCCCCGACGGGGTCGATGTGGTCGTAGCCCTGCAGGTGCAGCACGCCGTGAACCGTCATGTGCGCGTAATGGGCTTGCAGGGACTTGCCCTGTTCGCGTGCCTCGCGCTCGACCACCGGGGCGCAGATCACCACGTCGCCGCCGAGCACTGCCTGGCCGGACTCGTCCTGGCCGATTTCGCCGTATTCGAAGGTCAGCACGTTGGGGACGTAGGTCTTGTCGCGGTAATCCTGATTGAGCGCCTGCGCTTCGTCGGCATCGACGATGCGCACGGTGACTTCGGCCGGATGTTCGAGCGCGGCGGCGACCCAGCGGCGCACCTGCGCGCGGCTGGGCAGACTGTCCGCCGCGCTGGCGAACTGTACCGACAAATTAAGCCTGGGCAGACTGAATTCAGACCTTGCCACGCGCTTCCGTTTCCGCGCGGCGCGCGGCATAGGCGTCGACGATGCGGCCGACCAGCGGGTGGCGCACGACGTCTTCCGAGAGGAAATGGGTGAAGGCCAGCCCGCGCACGCCGGACAGGATTTCAGCGGCATCCATCAGGCCGGATTTGACGTGCTTGGGCAGGTCGATCTGGGTCGGGTCGCCGGTCACCACCGCACGCGCGCCAAAGCCGATTCGCGTCAGGAACATCTGCATCTGCTCGGGCGTGGTGTTTTGCGCTTCGTCGAGAATGATGAAGGCGTGGTTGAGCGTGCGGCCGCGCATGAAGGCGAGCGGCGCGACCTCGATCGCGTGGCGCTCGATCAGCCGCGTCACCTTGTCGAAACCCATCAGGTCGTACAGCGCGTCGTACAGCGGGCGCAGGTAGGGGTCGACTTTTTGCGTGAGGTCGCCCGGCAGGAAACCGAGGCGCTCGCCGGCTTCCACCGCCGGGCGCGTCAGCACCAGCCGCTTGACCTGTTCGCGCTCCAGCGCGTCGACCGCGCAGGCCACCGCCAGATAGGTCTTGCCGGTGCCGGCCGGGCCGATGCCGAAGGTGATGTCGTGGTTGCGGATCTGCTCGATGTATTCGCCCTGGCGCGGGGTGCGTGCGCGCAGGTCGGCGCGCCGGGTGCGCAGCGCCGGGCCGGCTTCTTCCGCGCCTAGTTCGCCGAGGCTGCGCGCGCGCGTGAGTTCGACCAGGCCGAGCTGGATGTCGTCGAGCGAGAGTTCGTCGTGCGCGCGGTTGTAGAAATACTCGATCGCCTGCCCGGCTTTTTCGGCCTGCGCGGTGTCGCCGCCGAAACGGAAGCTGGCGCCGCGCCGGCTGATGGTGACGTCGAACGCGGCCTCGACCTGGCGCAAGTTCTCGTCCATCGGGCCGCACAGATTGGCGAGGCGGCGGTTGTCTTCCGGCGCCAGTCGCAGTTCGACGCTATCGGTTTTCAAGCGGCGGCGCTCTCGGTGGTGACGATCTCGCCGCGCAGGCTGTGCGGCAGGGCCTGGGTGACGGTGACGTCGACGAACTGGCCGATCAGGCGCGGCTGCCCGGCGAAATTGACGATGCGGTTGTTGTCGGTGCGGCCGGCCAGTTCGGCGGCATTCTTGCGCGCGTGGCCTTCGACCAGCACGCGCTGCACGGTGCCGACCATGGACTGATTGACGACCTGCGCCTGCGCCTCGATCTGCGCCTGCAGCTTCATCAACCGCTGCGTTTTCAGTTCGGCCGGCACGTCGTCCGGGTAATCCGCCGCCGGCGTGCCGGGACGCTTGCTGTAGATGAAGGAGAAGCTGGCGTCGAAATCGAGATCGACGATGAGCTTCATGGTCGCCTCGAAATCGGTCTCGGTCTCGCCGGGAAAACCGATGATGAAATCCGAGGACAGGCACAGGTCGGGGCGCTGTTCACGGAGCTTGCGAACGATGGATTTGAATTCCAGTACGGTGTAGCCGCGCTTCATCGCTGCCAGCACGCGGTCGGAACCCGACTGCACGGGTAAATGAAGGTGCGACACCAGCTTGGGCAAGGTGCCGTAGCAGTCGATCAGCCGCTGCGTCATTTCGCGCGGATGGCTGGTGGTGTAACGGATGCGTTCGATGCCGGGAATCTCGTTCACCATTTCCAGCAGGTAGGCGAAATCGGCGGTGCCGCCTTCGTCCAGTGCGCCCTGATAGGCGTTGACGTTCTGCCCCAGCAGGGTGACTTCCTTGATGCCGCGCGCGGCCAGATCTGCGACCTCGGCAATGACGTCGTCGAACGGGCGCGACACTTCCTCGCCGCGGGTGTAGGGCACGACGCAGAAGGTGCAGTATTTGGAACAGCCTTCCATGATCGAGACGAATGCCGATGCGCCTTCGATGCGCGCAGGCGGCAGGTGGTCGAATTTCTCGATTTCGGGAAAGCTGATGTCGACCTGGGCGCGGCCGGTCTCACGCTTCTTTGCGATCAGCTCGGGCAGGCGGTGCAGGGTCTGCGGGCCGAACACCACGTCGACGAAAGGCGCGCGCGCGACGATGGCCGCGCCTTCCTGCGAAGCCACGCAGCCGCCGACGCCGATGATAAGATTGGGGTTGGCCTGCTTCAGGTGGCGCACCCGGCCGAGGTCGTGGAACACTTTTTCCTGCGCTTTTTCGCGCACCGAGCAGGTGTTGAACAGGATCACGTCGGCGTCGTCCGGCGTATCGGTTTTCACCAGACCTTCGGACAGGTTGAGCACGTCGGCCATCTTGTCCGAGTCGTACTCGTTCATCTGGCAGCCGAAGGTTTTGATGTAGATTTTTTTCATCAGGGAGTGCCGGGACAGTGAATAGACTGGGGGCAAAGACTGCCGCCAAAGCAGCAGTGAGGAATGTGGTGGTGATGAGTGGACTTGAACCACCGACCCCCGGATTATGAATCCGATGCTCTAACCGACTGAGCTACATCACCTTTTTCGTAAAGCGCCCAAACCACAGGACGCCGAAAAGCCGCGCATTTTAGCCGATGCCCGGCGCGGCTGTCAAAAGGCTTGCCGCGCTTGATTTACTGGGGCCGCAGCTTGGCCAGCTCATCGAGCACGCTGATCACCAGTTCGCGCCCCAGCCCGCCCATGCCGGCGATCAACTGTTCGGTATCGCGCTCGCCGTTGACCAGCCGCCGCATGCGGCCGCCCAGCAAGGCCATGTCGCCGCCGGCCCGCACCATCTGCTCGGCCATGTTCGCCAGCACCGCCATGGCCTGCGCGTCGCCGCGCGCCGAAGCGTCGATCAGCGAGGCCAGGCCCGGCGCGGCGCTGCTGCCGTCGGGCTGGGCGTTCAGCGGTGGCAGGGTGGCCGGGTTGTCGATTCCGAGCAGGATGGCGTCGATCAGAATCGTGTCTTCGTCGTCCAGCCCCAGCTTGATCGACGGATCGCGGCGGCCGTTGATGACATGACGAATTGCGCCGACCAGGTGCGGCCAGCCTGCCTGCTCGGCGGCTTCGAGCTGCTTCATCAAGTCGGGCAGCTGGCTGCGGTCGCGCAGGGCATTGACTACGGCATGGATGAAGCCTGCGTGTACGCGCAGAACCTGTTCGACGGCGGTAGGGAGTTGAGCCATGACGGTAATCGGTAAGCAGTAATCGGGATGCCGATTGTCCCGTCAGGGCGCGGGCTTGGCAATGGCAGGCTGCATCGGCACGCGTTCGATCTGCCACTGCCCGCTCGCCCACGCCAGCAGTTCGGCAGGGGCAGCACCCGCCCATTCGTCGGGAACGGGATGCCCGAGCGCTGCAAGCGCCTGCGTCAGCACGCGGCTCTGGCCGCTGAGCGGCAAGGCGGGGGCCAGTGTCTGTTTGGACAGTTTCTGCCCGGCGGCGTTGGTGATGAGCGGAACGTGGGCATAGGCAGGCGTGGCCAGGCCGAGCAGGGTTTGCAGCACGATCTGGCGCGGCGTGTTCCACAGCAGATCGGCGCCGCGCACGACATGGCTGACGCCCTGCCAGGCATCGTCCACCACCACGGCGAGCTGGTAGGCGAACAGCTGGTCGGCGCGCCTGATGATGAAGTCGCCGACTTCACGGGCGACATCCTGGTCAAGATCGCCGTGGATGCGATCGTGAAAGGCGACCGTCCCCGGCGGCACCCGCAGCCGCCAGGCGCGCGCCGCGGCACCGGCGGGCAGACCATTTCGGCAGGTGCCGGGATAAACGATCTCGCCCTCGGCATTGCGTGGCGCCTGCGCCAGTTGGGCGCGCGTGCAGGCACAGGGGTAAGCCAGGTCTTGGGAAATCAACGCGTCGAGCGTGGCCGCATAGGCGTCGTCGCGCGCCGACTGGACCGCTACCGCGCCGTCCCACTGCAACCCATAGGCTTCGAGCTGGCGCAGGATGGTATCGGCCGCACCCGCCACGCAGCGCGGGCGATCGAGGTCTTCCATCCGCAGCAGCCAGCGCCCCCCGGCCGCGCGCGCATCGAGCCAGCTCGCCAGCGCCGCGACCAGCGAGCCGAAGTGCAGCGGCCCGGTGGGCGATGGGGCGAAGCGTCCGACATAAGGCGCAGCAGGCAGGTTCAAGGCAGCGGGCGGTCAAGGTGATGTCAACGGACATGCTTGCATTGCCATCCACCCGGGTCAAGCCGCATGCCGGGCGCGAATGCAGGGATGAAAAAAGCGCCCCGTACTGGCGGCGCTTTGCATCCGGCCGCGCGAATCAGGCCGTGCGTGTCAGCATCAGTTGTGCGGGCATCGGCGCGGGGAAGCCGGCTTCGGCGAGCGCTTCGCGGATCATGCGGTTGCCGTCGAAATACACCTGCCAGTAGTGATCGGTGTGGCAGAACGGACGCACGGCCAGCACCGGGCCGACCAGGGTGAATTCGAGAATCTCGACTTCGACCGACGGACTGGCGACCACATTCGGAATGGTTTGCAACTTGCTGCGCAGCAGCTCCATCGCCGACACGTGATCGGCGTTGCCGGCAAGCTGGCATTTCAATTCGACGCGGCGAAACGGATTGGCGCTGAAATTCTGGATGGTGTCGCCGAAGATCTTGCTGTTGCCGACGATGGAAAACACGTTGTCGGGGGTGTTGATCGAGGTGGCGAACAGGCCGATTTCCTTGACCGTGCCGGTGAGCCCGCCGGCGCTGATGAAATCGCCCACCTTGAACGGTTTCAGCACAATCAGGAAGGCGCCCGCGGCGAAGTTGGACAGCAGCCCACCCCAGGCTGCGCCGATGGCGATACCGATACCGGCGACCAGTGCGGCGAAGGTGGTGGTCTGCACGCCGAAGTAGCCGAGGATGGCGACCACCAGCACGATATTCAGCGTGACGGCGAGGAAGCTGCCGATGTAGCGCATCAGCGTGGGGTCTACTTTCTGCCTTTCCAGCACGCGCTGCAGCATGCGACCGGCCAGGCCGATCAACCAGCGGCCAACGATCCAGAAAACAATCGCGGCCAGAACTTTCAGGCCGGCTTCGGTCGCATAGGCAGCCGCAATATCGGTGTACTTCTGAATATCTTTGTCCATGATGGGCATCCCGGAGTTGGATTGATGAGCGGGGTTGAAGGACCCTGGCCGCTCACGATGCAGCCAGTGCGGGATTATCCCGCACCCGGCCGTCCGGCGCAGCCAGTGCATGATAAAGCTGCAGAATCGAAGTTTCCATTTTCGTTTCGCTCCAGCCTGCTGCGTAGTGCTTGCCCGCTTCGCCCAGTTGCTGCGCGGCCGTGCGGTCAGCCAGCAGCGGGGTCAGCACCCGCGCAAAGCCTTCGACATCGTCCGGCGCGATGCGGCAACCCTCGCCTTCCTGCAGCACATCCTTGGTTCCCATTTCTGCCAGCCCCACCACCGGCACGCCGAGCGCCATCGCCTCCAGCAGCACCAGCCCCTGGGTTTCGGTTTTGGATGCGAACACGAATACGTCCGCCGCGCAGTAACAGCCGGGCAACTCGGTGCGACGCTCAAGATAGCCGATGAAACGCACGTTGTCGCCGAGCCCGCGCCGGGCCGCCGATTTTTCCAGCGAGGCGCGCGCCGGCCCTTCGCCCGCAATGACGAACAGCACATCGGGCAAGCTGCGGCGGGTGACTTCAGTTACCTGCAACAGAAACTCCAGGTTCTTCTCGAACGCCACCCGGCCCACGCAGGCAATCACCGGACGCTCGGGCGCTATGCCGTGCCTGGCACGAAATGCCGCGCCGTCGCACGCGGAAAAGTCGGCCAGCCGCAGGCCCGTGGGAATAATGTGGATCGGGCTCGACACGCCATAGCCGATCAGCGCGCTTTTCATCGCCGACGACGGCGCGATCACCGCAGTGACGCCGTCGCACTCCTTGCGCGAAATCATCCGCGCCGCCGCCGCCAGCCAGGACTTCGGCAAAAACGGCAGGTAATGGTGGAAGTATTCCTCGAACAGCGTGTGATAGGTCTCGACGCACGGCAGCTTGTGCTTGCGCGCCCAGCGCACGCCGACGCGGTGCGCCAGGAACGGCGTGTGGATGTGGACAATATCGAAATCGGCCGGGTTGAGGGCATCGAGCGCGGCGGCCAGTGCACGCGGATGCATCAACCGGTCTTCCGGATCGCGCGGAATCTGCCAGCCCGGCACCCGCACGATGTCGGCCTCTGGCTGCGCAGCGGGGTATTGCGGCGCCACCAGCACGCTTGCATGGCCCGCCCTGTCGAGCGCCTGCCGCAAAGTCTGGATCGAAGTCGATACGCCATTAACGCGCGGGAAATACACGTCGGACACCATCAGGATACGCACGGCAGGACTCCGCTTGGACGAAGCCTGCGTTGTATGGCAGTTCTGTTACGTGTTGATGACCAACGGAAATCTGTTACCTGCTGTCGTGCGGGCGATGTGCGTTAACTTTGACGGCGCACCATGGCACCCACCAACCCCATCCCTACCAGCATCATCAGCCAGGTCCGGGGTTCAGGTACTGGAGCCGCTACCGTCGATTCGATCCAGGTCTGGTAGGGCGCCACAATCGTGCCGCCTCCGATGGAGCCAAACAGCACATTGCTGCTGGACAGGTCAGTACTGCCATTGAAGGTGCCGATGCCAGCGATCTTCCACACGCCGTTGTCATCGACGAATACCGGGCTGCCTGAATCGCCACCCGCGTATTGCGCTTCGATCGTCGCACCCAGTGTCTGATTCAACGGCTGGTTGCCATTGCCAAAATAATTCGTGTCTTTCGTCGGTCCGTCGAAATCGAACACGAAGACTTCATCGCTCGACCCGCCGTCATCGTCCACCAGCAACAAATCGACCCGGTTTTGACCCACCCGCTTGACGCTGGCATTGGCACCGCTGGTGACGCCGTTGACCCCGTCACCGCCACCGCCATAGCCCACCAGCGTAAGCGTCTGTCCGCTCAGGCTGCCGCCATACAGCCCATAGGTCGGCACCGCGCCGGCCACCGGGGCCGCCAGCGTGATAATCGCCAGATCGTCGTGCCAGACGCCGTCTGCGCCGGGGCTGGTGCCGGTAAATCCTGGATACACGGTGATCGCCGCGGCGCCGAGGACTTGCGTCAGATCACCGGCATTGAGCGTGAAGCTGACGTTGCCCGGCGTGCCCGCCTGACTATTCACCACATGTGCGGCCGTCAGTACATGCTGGCTGTCGATCAGCACGCCGGAATAGACGCCGCCGTTGATGGTGATCGCACCCACGCCCGCCCAAGGCGAGGTCGCAAGGTTGGAATCGACGCTGCCGCCGACCAATGCGAACGCCGACGGGCTGCTCAGCGCGGCAATGACTGCAAGGGCTATCTGTTTAGGCTTGGCACGCATGGAACACTCCTCCGGTTTTTTACTTTATGTTTTATGTGCCGCTTACGCACGGCATTTATTCATGCAGATTATGTGCCAATACGTACTCCATAAGCAAAAACAATGGCTTGAGTTTCAAGCCCGCTCGCGGGCGTAAAAAATTCCGACAAACAAGGCGTATCAGGCGCTCTTGTCCGGCGTTCAAAGATCGATGCCGGGCTGCGCCTTCACGCCGGCACGAAACGCATGTTTCTCATCGGCGATGATCGACACGGTATCGGCCAGTTCGATCAGCGCATCCGGCGCGGCGCGGCCCGTCACCACCACATGCTGCATCGGCGGCCGCTGCGCCAGCGCGTCCAGCACCGTGTCGCTGTCGAGATAGCCGTAGCTCAAGAGATAGGTCAGCTCGTCCAGCACCACCAGCCGATACGACGGATCGGCCAGCATGCGCGCCGCGATCGCCCAGCCACGCTGCGCGGTGGCGATGTCCTGCGTGCGGTTCTGCGTGTCCCAGGTGAAGCCGTCGCCCGTGACGTGCCATTCGGCGTGCTTGCCGAGAAAGGCTTCCTCGCCGGTGTCGGTGCGGCTCTTGATGAACTGCACCACGCCCACTTTCATGCCGTGACCGAGCGCGCGCGCCACGGTGCCGAACGCCGAGGTGCTCTTGCCTTTGCCGTTGCCGGTGATGACGATGAGCAGGCCGTGTTCGTCGGTGGCCGCGGCGATGGCGGCGTCGACGACGGTTTTTTTCTTTGCCATGCGGGCGGCGTGGCGCTGATTTTTCGATTGCCCCTGGCTTGCGTCTTTGTCGGCAGCACGTTGCGAATCAGCCATACTTTTTCCTTTTCAATTCGGCCTCACACCAACCGGCAACACATAGGATCAGTGGAAATCGTAGCGCGCACTGACTCCGAACGTCCGCTGGTCGGCGGGATAGTAGAACGTGTCCCACGCAAAGGTGGTCGTGTTGAAGCCATAGCCACCGTAGGCCGCATATTTCTTGTCGGTCGCATTGAGAATCTTGGCATCCAGCCGCCAATCCCGGATCCGCCAGCTCGCCATCAGATCCAGCTTGGTGTAGCCGGCAAGGTAGCCCGCCGCGTTCGCATAATCGTCGCCGTACCGGCGCTTGCCGACATGATTCAGCCGCGCGGAATAGGCCGCTGCAGCGCGCCTGCTCCAGGTCACGCCTGCACTCGCCTGCACCTTCGGCACCAAAGGTACGGTTCGTCCTGCGTAGACGCCAGCCCGAACCTCCGCGTCTTCGAGCGTGACGCCGAGGTTTCCGCGCAGTGCGTCGGTCAGTTTGAGATTGGCGCTCAGCTCGGTTCCCAGACGGCGGGTCCTGGGAATGTTCATATTGCCGCCATTGGGGTCCGAGGTGATCTCGTCCTTCAGATCCTGTTGATAGACGCTGAATCCAAGGCGGCCGAGTCCAATTTCCTGGGTCCCACCGATTTCATAGGTCGTCCCGTGCTGGGGTCGGAGGCCGAAGACAAAGACCGGATCAAAGGTGATCGGATCCAGCCCATAGAGTTCATCGGTATTGGGAAAGCGGTAGGACGTTCCCACTCTGCCGTAGACCTTCCAGTCGCCGGCACGATAGCTCAGGCCGGCCTCGTAAGCCTCGCGCGTATCGACGGAATGGCCAGCCATCGCCGGCCGGTACCAGCCCGAGTAGGTTGTGTACTCCGACTGGCTCGCAGACTGATCCAGTCGCTGGGACCGCACGCCAAGCGTCAGCGCCAGGCGCTCGCTGAGATCGGTAATGTTCTGGGCATACACGGCATTGCTCGTCTGGGTGGCGGCCTGGGTGTAGGCCTGATGCCCAGTCGGCGAGGTCAGGCTGTCGGTCGTGCCGCGATAGTAGTCGAACCCCACCGTGGCATGGTTGCTCAAGCCGCCGAGCCAATGTCTGATCCTGAGCTTGGGGCTGAACGACACGAAGTCGCGCGACAGGTCGCGAGTTTGTTCGACCGGATTGGTCGGATCGCTGTACCCGCTGCGTTCATCACGCGAAAAAACCATATCCGCATCGAGCCTGGCGTCGGGTGAGAGATCGATTTCGAAGCCGGGACGAATCCGGAAACCCTTGCGGTCCGAACTGTCGTGCGGGTGGCGCGACTGGGTTGGATCGGCAACATATTCCGCGCTCCACAGGCCGCCAGGCTGGCCCAGATCTTCCTGGAAGGCGGCAAGCTCGACGAAAGCGCGCTTGTCTGTCTCGTTCAGAAAATTGACGCGTCCGCCCAGCGAGTAGCGCTCCTGATTGCTGTTGGTGCGCCAGCCATCGCTCGCGCCGTACTGGAAATAGAGGCTCCCATCCACCGACCCAGCAGAGGCGCCGGTTTGCATGCTGAGCTCGCGCAGGCCGTGGCTGCCGACGCCTGCGCTGACATAGTGGGTGTCAGCCGACTTCTTGGTGATGATGTTGATGACGCCACCGGTGGCGCGATCACCGTATAAAACCGTTCCACTGCCTGGCATGATTTCGATTCGTTCGATACTCGACAGCGGGATTAGCGACCAGTCGATCGACCCCGAATCGATTGAGTTCAGCCGCTGGCCGTTGAGCAGGACCAGCGTGTTGCTGGTCGTCGTGCCGCCGCTCCCCGAACCGCGCAGGCTGACCGAGGAATCAATACCGAGCGCGCCGTAAAGCGGCGTCACCATTGTTCCATCGGTCCCCGCCAGAAGATCGGGGACGCTGGTAGCAGGTGTCCGCTCGATATCCTGCTGTGTAATCACGATCAGTTTACCGGGCGTGGGCGGAACGGGCTCTGCGAACCGGGTGGGCGTCACGACAATGGTGTCGCCGACGAATTCCGGCAGGGATTCCGCCTGGGCGGATGCAATGAAAGCAACGCCCAGGGCGAGCGCGAGTCGGGTTTGACGCATGATGAGTTTCCGGTTGGGGCACCTGGTTCCCCGCAGGCGCGTTGCACGATCCGCTGTCATCAATCGACAGGGCTCAGGCCGGTATCCGGGCTCGCGCATGAGGCGTTTCGCCTTCCCATCTTGCGACAGTGGCTGTGTGAAACGCCGTACAACAACGCTTACCGTTGCGGGGGCAGCACAGGCTTGGCAGTCAGACTGCACACCTGTTTCCCGTTTATCCTCGGCAGCGGAAAGCTGCGTCGGCACCTGAAGCCGCGCATTATATCCGGGCGCGATTGACCGTGCGCGAAGCGCCCCCTATAGTCGCGGCCATGCACGCCGAACTCGAAACCCTCGAAGCCAAAATCCGCCAGGTGGCCGAGTTGTGCCACTACCTGCGGCGCGACAACATCGCGCTGCGCCAGCAATTGCTCACCACGCAGCAAGACAACAAACAGCTGACCAGCCGTCTGGAAGCCGCCAAAACCCGGCTGCAGTCGCTGCTCCAAACCCTGCCGGAGGACAACTGATGGCCGGCCCGCGCTCGATCGACATTCATATTCTCGGCCGCGCCTTCAAGGTAGCGTGTTCGCGCGAGGAAGAACCGGCGCTGATCGCGGCGGCCGATTATCTGGACGAAAAAATGCGCGAGATCCGCGACAACAGCAAGGTGATCGGCGCCGAGCGCATCGCCATCATGGCGGGGCTCAATCTGGCGCACGACCTGCTGACCCAGGGCGGCGGCGGCCTGATCGAGGAGGCGCGCACCCGGATCACCCATTGCAACGTGCTGCTCGATGCCGCACTGGAAGATCAGGACAAACTCTTCTAAACTGGTGCTGCTCCCTGCGGTGTTCGAGATGGGCTGCAATTTCTCTGAACCAATGCATACGTGCAAGGCTGCGGTCTATTCCGGTGCGGGTGTGCGCGTGACACGTTTCATGTGCCCAAAGTGCCTTTGATTGCGGCCGTCTTGAACCCCGGTTCAAGAGTCTGCGGCTCGTCACGGCACAGGCGGGGAGCCCTTCTTTTCCGACATGAATAAATCCGCCCTCCGGCGCCAACTCAAATCTGCGCGCAATGCGTACAGCCCTGCTGCGCGCCGCAAGGCTGCGCACGCTTCTTTACGGCTGGCGCTACGCCACGGCCTGTTGCTGCGCGCCCGGCGCATCGGCGTGTATCTGCCGCACGGCGGCGAGTTCGATGCACAGTTCTTGATCACCCAGATTCAGTTGATGCGGCGCGAATGCTACGCCCCGGTGTTGCCGCAGCGCGGCCGCGTGCTGCGCTTCGCCCGGCTGGCGCGCGACACGCGGATGACCCGCAATCGCTTCGGCATCGCCGAGCCGGTCGATGCGCGGCCGCTGCGGGCGCGCCAGCTCGACCTGTTGCTGCTGCCGCTGGTCGGCTTCGATCACGAGGGGTATCGCCTCGGCATGGGCGGCGGCTTTTACGACGCGACGCTGGCGTTCATGCGGCACCGCCGCAGCTGGCGCAAGCCGCGGCTGGTGGGGATTGCCTACGAATGCCAGCAGGTCGAATCGCTGCCGCATGATCCGTGGGACATGCCGCTCGATGCAGTGCTGACCGAGCGCCAGCTGTATCGATACACGTCGCGCCAGGCGCTGTAAGCGCAGCCAGCTTTCCAGCCGGCTGACGGCAAACACGCCCGCCTTAAGGTTCCCCTAAGCCTGCGCGCATAGAGTCTGCGGCATTCCCCCTCTCAGGAGACTGTCATGCCGCACTCACCCCCTCATCCGCACCGCGTGTTCGATCCCTTGCTGCGGCTGCTGCACTGGGTTATCGCCCTGTCGATTGTGGCGCTCATCGCCACCAGCCAACTGGCCGAATGGTTTGAACACGGTCCCTATGAAGACACCCTGTGGGAACTGCATATTCTCAGCGGCTATGTGCTGGCGGCAGGTTTGCTGACGCGCCTGCTGTGGGGCGTGGTGGGGCCGGTCAGCGCACGCTGGCGCGACCTGTGGCATCCCACAGTATGGAAAGACAGTCTGCGGAATCTGCGCCTGCCCAGCGCCCATCGCGCGGGACACGACCCGATCGCCAGTCTGGCCTATCTGTTTGCCTACGGCGTCATGGCGCTCATGGTCATCACCGGGCTGGGGCTCGCCGCCAGCGAATTTCAGGCAGGCCCGCTCGCCGGCTGGCTGGGCAACGCGGACTGGCTGGAAGACGTGCTGGGCGAGCCGCACGAAGTCGGTTTTGCCTTGATGCTGGGCTTCATCGGCCTGCATCTGGCGGCACTGGTGTTTCACCAGCTGCGCGGCGAGCGGGTGGCGCAGAGCATGGTCACCGGCAAGCAATACCTTCAGACCGAAAAAGGAGTGCAACATGACTAAGTCTCTGTTCCGCAACAGCCTGGCGATGCTGGGCATGGTCTCGACCGTCGCGTGGGCCACCGACAGCCCGGCCAGCCTGATGGCGCACTACGCGGCAACGGCGGGCGTTCCGGTTTCGGCGCTGTCGGCCACACGCGGCGAAACGCTCTACCGCACCGAACATCCCGGACGCAATGGCCCGATGGTGAGCTGCGCCAGTTGTCATACCGCCAATCCGAAACAGGCCGGACGCACGCGTGTCGGCAAGCAGATCGAGCCGCTGGCGCCGGCGGCCAATCCGCAGCGTTTCACCGATGCGGCCAAGGTCGAGAAATGGTTTCGCCGTAACTGCACCGACGTGTTGCAACGCGAATGCAGCGCGCAGGAAAAGGGCGATTTCATTGCCTGGCTGAATCAAACCAAATAAAAGGAGCAGACCATGAACTATCTATTGCGTGGCATCGGCGTCGTCACAGCGGTTGGCATGATCAGCCTGCTGTCGTTTTCACTGCCCTCGCCTTCGGGCGAGGCGCGCGGCGATGGCGGCAGCGATACGCTGCCGAAACTGACCCACAAGAACTGGCAACAGGAATGCGCGAGTTGCCACATTGCGTATGCGCCGGCCTTTCTGCCCAAGGCTTCGTGGCGGCGCGTCATGGGCGGACTCGACCAGCACTTCGGCGAGAACGCCAGCCTTGATCCAGTCACGCAGGCTGATATCCTGCGCTTCCTGGAAGCCAACGCCGCTGATGCCGGCACCAGCCGGATGGGCAACCGGGTGATGCGTGACATCGGGCCCAAGGATGCACCGTTGCGCGTCACCGAAACCCGCTGGTTTGTGCGCAAGCACGACGAAGTTTCACGCGCGGTGTGGTCGCGCAAGGCGGTGGGGTCTGCCGCCAACTGCGCGGCGTGCCACCGGCAGGCGGAACAAGGGGTGTTCGACGAGGACACGGTCAACATTCCGAAATAACGCCCAGGGGTCAAACCGAGCGATGCGCATATTGTTGGTGGAAGACGACCGGATGCTGGGCGACGGGCTGCAGGCCGGTCTGACGCAGGCCGGCTACGCGGTCGACTGGCTGCGCGACGGCGAAGCCGCGGTGGCCGCGCTGTCGACCGAAAGCTTTGCCGCGGTGGTGCTCGACCTCGGGCTGCCGAAGCGCGACGGGCTGTCGGTTTTGCAGTGGCTGCGTGGACGCCATGACGCGACACCGGTGCTGATCCTCACCGCCCGCGACCAGCTGGAAGACAAAGTGCGCGGCCTCGATCTGGGCGCCGACGACTATGTGCTGAAGCCGTTCGATCTCGACGAAATCGCCGCCCGCCTGCGCGCGCTGGTGCGGCGCGCGCATGGCCGCTCGGAGCCGGTGCTCAGCCTGGGGGAGATCGAATTGAACCCGGCGGCGCGCACGGTCACGCGCAGCGGCCTGCCGGTTGAGCTGACCCCGCGCGAATTCGATCTGCTGCACCTGCTGCTGCAAAACGCCGACCGCGTACTGACCCGCCGCACGCTGGAAGAACAGCTCTACACCTGGAACGACGCAGTCGACAGCAACGCCCTCGAAGTCCACATCCACCATTTGCGCCGCAAGCTTGGCAACGAGTTGATCCGCACCGTGCGCGGCGTCGGCTATATCGCTTCGGCAACACCGCCCCAGCCATGAGCGGCACGCCAGGCTATTCCCTGCGCAACCGGCTGGTGTGGCTGCTGACCAGCGCGGTGGCGGCGATCTGGCTGCTGTCCGCGCTGGTGGTGTATCAGCGGGCGCATGACGAAGCGGATGCCTTGTTCGACGCCCAGCTGACGCAGGTAGCCGACACCCTGCTGGCAATCGTGGCAGGCGGGGAAGTCGAGCATTTTGTCGAGGAACTGCACGAGCATCACCGCCCCGATTCCGTACCGATCGCATTCGAAGTGTGGCACCGCAAACACGGGCAAATGCTGCGTCTGGTCACGTCAAACGGGCGCGGCGGATTTGAAGCGGCGATGACCCCGGGGTTCAGCGAACACCCCTACCAGGGTGCGCGCTGGCGCTTTTATACGGTGCTGGATGAGGATGCGGAATATCAGGTGGTGGTGGGGCAGGCACACGCCTCGCGCGAAGGCCTGGCGCGTGAAATCGGCCTGTCCCTGCTGATTCCCGCCCTGCTGGCGCTGCCGCTGATGGCGCTGGCGGTGTGGTGGGGGGTGGGCCGCAGCTTGCGGCCGGTGAATACACTGGCGCGACAGGTCGGTGCGCTGGATGCACAAGCCCTGGTGCCGCTTGATGCGTCGCTCGCCCTGCCGAACGAGATCGCGCCGCTGCGCACGGCGCTGAATGCCCTGATCCGGCGCGTCACCGAGGCGTTTGAAAACGAACGCCGCTTCACCGCCGATGCCGCGCACGAGCTGCGCACCCCGCTGGCGGCATTGAAAATCCAGGCGCAAGTGGCGCAGCGCGCGCAAACGTCCGATAGCCAGCAGCACGCGTTGACGCAGGTCGTCGCAGGGGTGGACCGGATGACGCATCTGGTGGCGCAATTGCTGACGCTGGCGCGGGTCGATCCGGCCAGCCAGGGCAGCGCCCCGCCGCCGCTGGATCCGGCCGCGATCGTCGCAGCGGTATGCGCCGAATTGCAGCCGCAGGCAGCGCGACACGCGCAATCACTGATCGTCGAGGCAGCGGAGGGCTGTTCGATCGCGGTGACGGCGGCCTGGCTGCAGATCGCGCTGCGCAACCTGCTGGACAACGCCTTGCGCTATGCGGGCGAAGGCGCGCGCATCGAAGTGCGCCTCGCACGCAGTGGCCCGGCCTGTACGCTCACCGTCGCGGACGACGGGCCCGGGGTGGCGCCGGACTTGCGCGCAAAACTGAGTGCCCGCTTTGTGCGCGGCGAAGTGGAGAGCGAAGGCTGCGGACTGGGATTGTCCATCGTCGCCCGCATCGCCACGCTATCCCATGCGGTACTCGAACTGGGTGACGGACTGCCACGAGCGGATGGCGGCCATGGCTTCGCAGCCACGCTGCGCTTCAGCACAGCCGCGATGGCCGAGGTGGGCGCTCGCTGACTGGCCTGCCCAAGCGGGGGCAGGCGCCCCCCACTTTGCACTGCGTTAATATCGCCATCGACATTACTTATTGGCTGCCTCTCCGCCCACGGCGGAAAATCATGCGACTTAACTTCCCGGAGAACCCGTCATGGCCACACGCGACACCCTCAGCCCCAAAGAATCCCAGTGCAGCAGCGGCGCCGACTACGCGGCCCTCGCGCTGGAAGCCCTGCAGGAGCCGGCCGACGCGGCTTACGCCAAGGAATTGATGGATCGCGAGGCCGATGGCTGCCAGTTCACCAAGGATCTGGCGGCCTGCGCCATCGCCTACAAGGCGCTGGGCGAACAGGGCCGCGCCGAGGAACTGCTGCAGACCGCGGAAGACTACTGCATGTCGGGCGAGGAGCAGATCGCCCTGGCCGAAGCCAAATTCAAGGTGCTGGACGACAAGACCGCAGCGGTCGGTGCCTATGAAAAGGCCCTCAAGGAAACCAACAACCTCGACCCGTTGATCGATCTGGCGAAAAACGTGATGAGCGTGATTGCCGACAGCGCCTTCGCCAAAAAAGTGCTGGAAAAGGCCGAGGCGAAAATCGCGCGTGCGGTGGAATTCAGCAAGCTGGCTGCCGCCGCTGCCGAACACGTGCTGGACAAGGAGTACGCCGCGGCGATTTTCAGCAAGGCCGCTGACAAGCTGACCAGCGTGCCGGACTTGCTGTCGCTGGCCAGCGAAGTCACCAAAACCCTGGGCGACCCGCAAAAGGCCAAGGCGCTGTATGAGCGCGCGCTCGCTGGAGCGACCGATTTCACCGCCGCCAAAACCCTGATCGAATCGGCCAAGCAGACCGGCGACACCGTATTCATGCAGGCCGCCTTGAAGAAAGCCGGCGATCTGGCCAGCGCTACCGGCGAATACATCGATCTGGCCGAAGGCCTGGCGAGCGTGGGCGACAAGCCGGGCGCAGCGGCGCTGCTGGACAAGGCGGAAGAAGCCGTCGCCGGACTGGACGAAATGCAGAAGCTGGTCACTGCCGTGGAAGCGCATCTGGCCGACGACGCCGAACGTCTGGCGCGGGTCAAGGTCAAGCTGGAAAAGCGCCAGGCCAATCACGCGCGCTACATGGAATTCCAGCAACTGGAAAAGGACGCTGCCAGCGTCAAGCAATTCCTCGCGCTGGCCGAACGGGTGCGGCTGGAACTGGAAGATCCCTTCTATTCCGCCAAACTGATCGAATCCGCCGAGGCCCTGCTCGACGGCACCGGCTACCAGTTCTCGCGCTACAAACCGATTCTGGTGGCAGTCGACAAGAACCTCGACGACACCGAGTGGCTCGGCCGCCTGCTTGACCGCGCGGCAGAAAACGCCACCGATTCCATCTCGTTCCGCGACCTGGCGGTGACTGCCGCCACCCTGAAGCATCGCGAGCTCGGCGTCTCCAAGACGCGCGCCTACCTGGCTGCGCGCGAGGCGGCCCTGAGCGCCGATCCCCAGGCTGGCGTCTACGACACCGCCAAACTCGCCGAAGCCAGCTTTGCCGCCACCCAGGACGCTGCCGAAGCCAGCCGCCTGCTCGAAGCTGCGCGCGCCCAGGCCAAAGACCACTATGCGCTGCTGCACATCGGCCGCCTGTATGCCTCGATGGGCAACGCCGCCAAGGCTGACGAGCTGTTTACCGCCGCTGCCGCCGCGTGCAGCAATGGCGACGCCTGCATCCAGTTCATCGACCGCCTCAAGGGCTTTGCGCTGCCGGCCGACGCGCTGAAGAAATGGTATGCCGAGTGCGGCGGGCACATGAAAGCGCCGGCCGACAAACTACGCTGGGCCGAGGGCATTGCCGATGCGCTGAACGACAAAGCCTGGGCCACGGAGGCGTATTCCAGTCTTGCCGGCCAGTTCACCGGCAGCGATGCGGCGCGCTTCGAACTCAGCCGCCGCTCGCGCGCCGATCTCAATTATTTCGGCACCGCCCGCCGCCACTAAGCCAGCCGTAATATCCCTGAAAACAGCCCGGTTGTACGGGCTGTTTTTATTTGTACACTTCAGTAAGCACGCACTTTCTGGAGCCGTCCATGGTCGAAAATCTGTCCGCCCTCATCGATACCGTACAGAAGAACTGCACCATCGCCGATGCCCGCCACGCGCGCGACATGACGATCTGCACCTTCCTGCTGGAGATGCGCGAGTACTATCGCTGGGAAATGGAAATCCCCTACGGCGCGCGTCTGCCCAAGGACGAACTCGGCGACTGGCTCACCGCGCGCGAAAGCCTGTGGGACACCGTGGAAGAAGAAGCCTTCATCCCGCTGCCGGTCAGCGGCGGCATCGACCCGTTCGACGCCGACGACGTCAACCGCGCGCTGGTTCCGTACGGTCTCGTCTACAGCAGCGGACTGGGTCATTTCCGCAAGCCCCATTTCGTGCTGGCCGAACTCAAGCGTGCCGAGGTGCGCGAAGGCGTGAAAGTCTACGTCGCCGGCTGCGAATACGCGCGCGACCTGATCGCGCCGCCCGCTGCCATGCGCGACGGCGCCATCTTCCTGCGCATGGATGCGGTGCGGCGGCTGCTGTGGAACAAGTTCGAGGAATGGCAATGGAAGGAAAAGGACACCGCACTCGGCCGTGCGTTCGCCTACCATGACTTCGAGCAGGATATCGAGCGCGGGCTCGACCGCATGGCCGAGGCCGAAAGCGAAGCCATGATCCTGCACGAAGTGGGCGAGGCGCGCGCCGAAAAACTGCTCGGCGCAGACTGGAACAGCATGCTCGGCCAGCTCAATTCCAAGCACGCCGAACTGCTGGCGCGCGCCGTGCGCGATCATCTGGCCGACTGTCTGGTCACCCTGCCGACGCTGCTCGAACGCGAAGCCCACGGTTCCCTGCATTTCTATCTGGCTAACCTGTCCGGCCTGCGGCGCGCCCTGTTTCCGGCGCTGGTGCAGGCATACGAGCTATGGCTCGGCAGCCGCGATGGCAGCCAGCTCGCCGCTGTCATCGATACTGCTGCCACGCACTGGCTGGAGGCGGCGCAGAAACTGACGACCGCCTACCAGCGCGACCCTGCGCACGGCGACGCGGCCATCAACGCGCTTGCGGGCGGCGACCTGGCTGGCCTGAAGCTCTAGCGCAAGCCCGGAAATGAAAAACGCCGCTCAATGAGCGGCGTTTTTTTACAACTGGTGCCGTTGGCCGGAATCGAACTGGCGACCTTCGCATTACGAATGCGCTGCTCTACCAACTGAGCTACAACGGCGAAAAACAGCGCGCATTATACACGCGGAACTGCTCAGGTTTGGGCAGCCTGCAGTCCTGCCTGCAGGCGCGCGACCACCTGCTCCTGGCCGATCAGCTCCAGCGTGGCGTCGATGGCCGGGGTTTGCGGCTCGCCGGTCACCAGCACGCGCACCGGCATCGCCAGCTTGGGCATCTTGAGGCCGTGAGCGGCCAGGGTTTCCTTGAACGCGGCGCTGATGGCGCTGCGCTCCCAGGTCAGCGCAGCAAAACGTTCGGCCAGTTCGGCCAGCGCGGGCAGCACCTCGAGGGTGACATGTTGCGCCAGCAGTTCGGGCGTGGGGTGCAGGGTGCGGTAGAACAGGGTGGCGGCGGCGGCCAGTTCTTCGATGGTCGCGGCGCGCTCTTTCACCAGTGCGCATACCGCCGCCAGATCGGGGCCCTTGTCCGGATCGGCGCCGTTGCGCACCAGAAACGGCCGGGTCAGGCCGGCCAGCCGGGCGTCGTCGGCCGCCTTGATGTACTGCTGGTTGAGCCAGCGCAACTTTTCGGTATTGAACTGCGCGGCCGACGGCGTGATGTGGTCAAGGTCGAACCACTGCACGAACTGTTCGCGGCTGAACAGCTCGGCATCGCCATGCGACCAGCCGAGTCGCGCGAGGTAGTTGATGACCGCTTCCGGCAGGTAGCCTTCGTCGGAATACTGCATCACCGACACCGCGCCATGGCGCTTCGACAGCTTGGTGCCGTCGTCGCCGAGGATCATCGACAAGTGGGCGTATTGCGGCACCGTCGCGCCGAGCGCTTTGAGGATGTTGATCTGGCGCGGGGTGTTGTTGACGTGGTCGTCACCGCGAATGACGTGGCTGATCTGCATGTCCAGGTCGTCCACCACCACACAGAAATTGTAGGTGGGCGTGCCGTCGCCGCGCGCGATGATGAGGTCGTCGAGTTCGGCATTGGCGAATTCGATGACGCCCTTGACCAGATCCTTCCACGCCACCGTGCCATCGGTGGGATTCTTGAAGCGCACCACCGGTTGCACGCCGGAAGGCGGCACCGGCAGCGTCTTGCCGGCTTCGGGGCGCCAGCGGCCGTCATAGCGCGGTTTTTCGCCGCGCACGCGCTGGGCCTCGCGCATCTCATCGAGTTCTTCCGGGCTGCAATAGCACTGATAGGCCTGGCCGTTGGCCAGCATCTGCTCGATTACTTCCTTGTAGCGATACAGGCGCTTGGTCTGGTAAAACGGGCCCTCGTCGTGGTTGAGGTCGAGCCAGGCCATGCCGTCGAGAATCGCCTGCACCGCCTCGGGGGTCGAGCGCGCGATGTCGGTGTCCTCGATGCGCAGAATGAACTGGCCGCCGTGATGACGCGCAAACGCCCACGAGAACAGCGCAGTGCGCGCGCCGCCGATGTGCAGGAAACCGGTGGGAGAAGGAGCGAAACGGGTGCGGATCATGGCGGCAGACGGGGCAAAAGCCCGCCATTTTACCGGATCGCGCGCGGCAAAATTGCCTTGCCCGCCCGGTTGTGGTTTAATTCGCGCCGCTTCGGGGCAGTTAGCTCAGCGGTAGAGCATCGCCTTCACACGGCGGGGGTCACAGGTTCAAACCCTGTACTGCCCACCACCCGAACGCCTCCTGTCTGGCAGGTACAAGTCCAGACCCCCGCTTCCACCAATCGTCGCGGGTTTTACACCCGATCATCCGATCACGATTCTTCTGCCCCGATTGGTGTTGCCGTCGCTTTTAAATCAAAGCACTACGCGCAACAGGCCGTCGCAGGACACATACATGACTATTGAAACAAACACTGCCGGCCCGGCATTTGTCGAGCTCGGCCTGGCTGAACCCATTTTGCGTGCAATTCAGGACGCCGGCTACACCACGCCCACTCCGATCCAGGCGCAGGCGATCCCGCAAGTGCTGGCAGGCGGCGATCTGCTCGCCGCCGCGCAGACCGGCACCGGCAAAACCGCCGGCTTCACGCTGCCGATCCTGCATCACCTGTCGACGCACGCCGCGCAAGCGCCCAAGCCGGGCCGCCCGCGCTGCCTGATTTTGGTACCGACGCGCGAACTCGCCGCGCAGGTCGAGGAGTCGGTCAAGACTTACGGCAAGTATTTGTCGCTCACCTCGATGGTGATGTTCGGCGGCGTCAACATCAATCCGCAGTTCAAGGCGCTGAAGTCGCGCGTCGACATTCTGGTCGCCACACCGGGCCGCCTGCTCGACCATCTGGGGCAGAAGACGGTGGACCTGTCCGGCGTTGAAATCTTCGTGCTCGACGAAGCCGACCGCATGCTCGACATGGGCTTCATCCGCGACATCAAGAAAGTGCTCGCCGTGCTGCCGAAGCAGCGCCAGAACCTGCTGTTCTCGGCGACTTTCTCCGACGAAATCCGCACCCTGGCCAACGGCCTGCTACACAACCCGAAGAGCGTCGAAGTGGCGCGCCGCAACACCACGGTCGAAGTCATCGAGCAGTCGATGCACCGCGTGCCGCAGGCGCACAAGCGTGATTTGCTGGCGCACCTGATCAAGCACCACGACTGGCAACAGGTGCTGGTGTTCACCCGCACCAAGCACGGCGCCAACAAACTGGCCGAAAAACTGATCAAGGACGGCATCACCGCCGCCGCGATCCACGGCAACAAGAGCCAATCGGCGCGCACCAAGGCACTGTCGAGCTTCAAGGACGGCAGCGTGCGCGTGCTGGTGGCGACCGACATCGCCGCGCGCGGCATCGACATCGACCAGCTGCCGCAGGTGGTGAACTTCGAGCTGCCCAACGTGGCGGAAGACTACGTGCACCGCATCGGCCGCACCGGCCGTGCCGGCAGCACCGGCTCGGCACTGTCGCTCGTGGACGATGAGGAATTGAGCTATCTGCGCGACATCGAAAAGCTGATCAAGCGCGCGATCGTGCGGGTCGAAATCGAACCCGGTTTCGTGCCGCCGGCCAAGGCCGACCTGATGTCCGACGAGCGCCCGCCGCGTCCGCCGCAAGGTCGCGGCGGCCCACGTCAAGGCCAGGGCCAACGCCAGGGGCAACCCGGCGGCGGCCGCAATGCCTCCGGGCGCGCGCCGCAAGGCAAACCCGCAGCGAGCGGCAGCGCCAAACCTGCCGCCAGCCGCGCTGCGCCGACCCCGCATGGCACCACGCCGTCCAGCCAGCCGCGCAAGCCGCGTCCGCAGGCCGCCCTGTTCTCGTCCAAACCGGGCACGCGCGGGCATTGATTGCAGGGGTCAGGATTCAGGGGCTAGGATTCAGGGAGCTTTGTGCGGCTTGGCCGCGTTCCAGAATTCATGAAACGCGGCCAAGCCGCTCATTCCCTGAATCCTGACCCCCGAAATCAGCCCCATGGATACGCTCGCCAGTTACGACGAACTCCCCTACGACAGCCTGCCGCTGCCAGAAACCCAGCCAGACTTTCTGGCGGCGGTGGCGAAGCTGCACGGCTTCGATAGCCCCGACCCGCGCCGCGCGCGCATCCTGGAATTGGGCTGCGCGCAGGGCGGCAACCTGATCCCGCTGGCCTGGCGCTGGCCCGAATCCGACTGCGTGGGCGTGGAACTGTCGCGGGTGCAGGCAGAAGCCGGCGCCGCGTTCATCCAGCGCCTGGGCCTGCCCAATGTGCGCATCGTGCATGGCGATCTGGCCGCACTGCCGGACGATCTCGGCGCATTCGATTACATCATCGCTCACGGCGTATTTTCCTGGGTACCGCCCGCGGTGCAGCAGGCGCTGCTCGATATCTGCCGCCGCCATTTGTCGCCTCAAGGCGTGGCTTACGTCAGCTTCAACGTGGCCGTAGGCTGGGCGGCCTTGCTGCCCCTGCGCGCAGCCTTGCTGGCGCGCACCGCTGGCGTGACGCCGGCGCCGCAACGCTATGCCGCCGCCCGCGCTGTGCTGGATCAACTGTCGCGTGAGTGGGACGATCCCGTTCTGCTCAATGAAATCGCCTATCTCAAAACCGCCGCGCCGTCCTACCTGTTTCACGAATATCTGGCCGACTGCAATGCGCCGATGCCGTTTGGCGAATTCGCCGCGCAACTCGACGCGCACGGCCTGCGGTATATCGGCGAAGCCGGGCCGCGCAGCGCTGTGGTCGAGCTGGAGGACGCCTGGGGGCTGATTCCCGAAAGCATGGCCGGACGCTGGCTCGACGCGGAGCGCGCACTGGACGACACGTTCGCCACCCGCTTTCGTCGCGCGCTCATCGCCCGCGCCGACGCGCCCTGCGCCCAGCCGCCCAAAGCCGACGCACTGGACGAACTGGCTTTTTACGCCGACCTTGCCAGCGACGAACAACTCGATCTGGAACACGATAGCGCGCAAGATTTCGTCAACCCGGCCGGCAATAAATTCCTCGTCGAGAATGCGCTGGCCAAAGCTGCCTTGATCGCGCTGTCATCCGCCTACCCGCGCGCGTTGTGCTATTCCGACCTGATCGCGGCGCTCCATGCGGTACGCGATGGGTTCGGTGTGGCGGGCGAAGGCGATGCAGCGCGCTTCAGGCAGGCCTGGTTCAGCCTGGTCTTGATGCACTGCGTAATGCCGACCCTGCCAGCACAAGCCGCACCGGAGCTCGCCGATGAACCCGGCAGCCACCCGCACGCCCATGCACTGGCCCGCCTGCAGGCGGCCACGCCCGGCTGGGTGGTCAGCGGAACACGGCACGTGGCCATCGATCTGGATGCACCCGCACGCGAACTGCTGCAGCGGATGGATGGCAGTCGCGACCAGGCCGCGCTGGTCATGGAGATGGGGACATATCTGACTGAAGCCGGCATCACGCTGCCGCCCGAGCAGCGGGCACAGCGTGTCGATTTCCTGCTCTGGCAGCTGGTGCGGCAAGGCGTATGCATGGCCGGATGAACCGGGAACACGCCGGGGTCTGTCTCCACCCTGGCCAATAAAAAACGGGCATCGAATGCCCGTTTTTTATTGCTGTGTGCCGGTTTGCTTATGCCGGCTGGGCGACTTCTTGTCCCAGCTGCTCGGCGATATGTTCGAGCAGCAGGTGCTCCTGATACGGTTTACCGAGGTAGACGTTCACCCCGATTTCCATCGCAAGATTGCGGTGCTTGTCGGCAGTACGCGAGGTGATCATGATGATCGGCACCGACTTCATGCGTTCGTCAGCCCGCATCACGCGCGCCAGCTCGAAGCCGTCCATGCGCGGCATTTCGACGTCGAGCAGCACGATGTCGGGAATCAGATCGCGCATTTTTTCCAGCGCGTCGACGCCGTCCTTGGCGCTGTCGACGCGGAAGCCTTCGCGCGTCAACAGACGCGTGGTGATTTTCCGCACGGTGAGCGAGTCGTCGACCACCAGCACCATCGGCGGTTGCGCTTCCACGCGGGTCTCGACCGGGGCAACCGGCGCGGCGCGCTCGGCGGCGCTGCGCGGCATGCTGGCCCAGCGCAGGGCGAGCGGTACCGGGTTGAGGATCAGCACCACGCGCCCATCGCCGCGCACGGTTGCGCCGGCCACGCCGGTGATCCGCGCCATTTGCGGGCCGATGTTCTTGACCACGATTTCGCGCGTGCCCTCGATGGTGTCGACCAGCACGGCCGCCTGGCTGGAGCCGCTGGCCAACAGCACCACCGGGTTGTAGCGCAGCACTTCGTGCACGGCATCGGTTTCGCCCAGCAGGTGCGGCAGATACGACAGCGGGTACTTGCCGCCGCGCCAGTTGATTTCGCCCGCCGCCATCGCTTCTTCCAGCTCGTGCGGCTTGAGCTCCAGCACCTGGCGCACCAGCGGTGCGGGCAGGGCAAAGTCGCGCTTGGCGGCCTGAATCATCACGGCCTGCGTCATCGCCAGTGTCAGCGGCAGGAAGATATGGAAACTGGTACCGACGCCGGCTTCCGAACTGATGTCGATGCGACCGCCGAGTGCTGAGATTTCGCTCTTGACCACGTCCATGCCGACGCCGCGCCCGGCCACCTGGGTCACGTTTTCGGCCGTGGAGAAGCCTGCAGCAAAGATCATTTGCGCCAGCAGGGTTTCGGTCGGTTCGACGCCGGGCAGCAGCAGGCCGTTGGCCTCGGCCTTTTCACGGATGCGCGCATAGTTGAGACCGCCGCCATCGTCCTTGACGGTGATCAGCATTTCATTGCCGGTCTGGCGCGCGGTCAGCACGATCTCGCCGAATTCGGCCTTGCCCGCTGCGCGCCGGACTTCCGGCGTTTCGATGCCGTGTGCCAATGCGTTGCGCAGCAGGTGCTCCAGTGGTGCCGTGACTTTCTCCAGCACTGAACGGTCGATTTCCAGTTCGCCGCCCTGAATGTCGAGCTGGGCGCGCTTGTCGACGTCGCGTGCGGTCTGCCGCACCGTGCGGTACAGCCGCTCGGCCACCGAATACAGGGGCACCATCCGCACCCGCAGCAGGTCCTGCTGCAGTTCGCGATTGAGACGGGTTTGCTGGATCAGCGCAGCATCCGCTTCGCCCAGGCGGGCGAGCAGAATGTGCTGCACGGTGGAAATGTCGTTCACGCTTTCCGCGAGGAAGCGCGTGACTTCCTGGAAACGGGTGAAGCGGTCGAATTCCAGCGGGTCGAAGCCTTCGGCTTCGCCCTGGGTATGGAAGGTCGCCTGCATCTGCGACTCGGCCTGGATTTCGACTTCGCGAATGTGGCCGCGCAGGCGCAGCAGCGCATCGGACAGTTCGCCGACGTGACGCTTGAAGGCGAACACTTCGCTTTCGATCCGTGAACGTGCGATCGCCACTTCGCCGGCCTGATTCACCAGCCGGTCGATCCAGTCGGCGCGCACACGCAGGGTCAGCGCATTGCTGTCGCGGGTGACCGGCTGCGCAATCGCCAGCGGGTCGGCGTGCACGGCACTGGCCGCGACGGGCGCGCCTTCGGCCGGCGCAAGCACCGGCTCGATGGGTGCAGCCAGCGGCTCAGCCACTTCTTCTTCGTTCAGCGCCGTCAGCTCGCCACGCTTCAGACGTTCGACGGCCTCCGCCAGACGGTCAACCTGAGCCTCAAGCGTTTCAAATACTTCCGTGTTTGCGCTCAGATGGCCTTCCATCACGGCAATCACGCGCGATTCCATCACGTGCGTCAGTTCACCCAGTCGCATCGCGCCGACCATGCGCGCGCTGCCCTTGATGGTATGCAAGGTGCGCTGCAAGGCATTGCGCGCCGAGGCATCGCCGGGCGCAGCGTGCCAGGCGCGCAGTTGCGAACTGGCCTCAGGCACCAGCGTGTCGGCTTCCTCCAGGAAGATCGGCAGCAGCTGTTCGTCCAGTTCGTCAGTGACTTCGCGTCGCTCGAATACAGGCGCGGGCGCAGCCAGCTTGAGGTCGGGAATCAGAGCGCTCACGTCAAGCACGCCAGCGACGACCTCGCCATGTCCCGTTTCTTCTGGCGCGGCCTGCACCGCCATTGCTTCGGGCGCCGTTTCGACCGGAATTTCCGTATACGCCGCGGTGGCTTCTTCTGCGGGCTCGATCACGGACGGCTCGAATGCCACCGCTTCCGGCATCGCCTGTTCGTCTTCCAGTTCACCCAGCACGGCGATCAGATCGCCTGCGGATTCGGGTAATTGCAAGCGCTCGACAGTGGCAAACATGTCATGCAGGCGGGCAACCGTGTCCTGCACCAGCGGCAGGTGCGCGACCGGCAAAGGCGTATGCGCAAAACGATTCCAGTACAGCTCTAGCGCATGCGACAGTTCGGCCAGCGGGGTGATGCCGGCGGTACCGGCGATGCCGCCCAGGGTGTGGATTGCGCGCCGCGCCTGTTCGCTGACGGCGCTGTTGGCCATGTCGGCGTGACGCTCCACTTCGCTCTGCAGCATTTCCAGACGCTGCCGCGATTCGGTCATGAAGACTTCGTGCAGGCCGCTGGAAATGCAGACCGTGCCGATGCAGATTTCGTCTGGCGGCAATTCGGCCACCGCTTCCTGCGGCTCGGGCTCGGCCCCCTCGACTTCCACCGCAACGGGCGCCACGGCGTATTCAATGATTGCGCCGACATCAAGTAGCGGTGCGGGAACAGTCGCCTCGACGACCGCTTCAGTTTCAACCGGAGCGGCCACTTCAACGATGGCCACGAACTCGGGCGCATGCTCGACCGGCGGCTGCGATACGGCTTCGACCGGCATTTCGATGCCAGCCGCTTCAATCGACTGCGCCACGAAATCGATCATGGGTGCGGCGTCATATTCAACGGCGGGTTCATCTGCGGAAACGGAGGGTTCCATCCAGTCCGTTTCGATATCGGCCGCCCGTTCGACGACGGGCCCAGATTCGGCAACGGTTTCGCTGGCTTCTGCCGCAGCTTCCGCCACGCTTTCCGTTTCCAGATTGTCCTGTGCAGGAACGGCTTCGGCGGCCATCGCCGGGGCTGCATCCAGCGCATCGCCGCGCGCCACCCGCTCAAGCGCCGCCAGCAAGGCCGGCACTGGCAGGGCAATCACCTGGTTCGCCTGCAGCGCATTGACCCAGTCCTGGAATACGCCGCGCGCGCGCTCGAGCAGGCGCAGTAAATCGCTGTTGGCCGGTTTTTTCTCGGCCAGCCAGCCGTTCATCAGTTGTTCGAAGCGCCAGCCGGTTTCGCCCAGTTCGTTCAGGCTGACCATGCGGCCGCTGCCCTTCAGGGTATGGAATCCGCGGCGGATCACGGTGAGGGATTCCAGATCGTCCGGCCTGGATTTGCATTGCTCGCAGGCATCGCCCATGGTTGCCAACACCTCGTTGGCTTCTTCGAGGAAGATTTCCACCAGCTCGGGTTCAGCGTCTTCCGGCATGCTGGTCAGCAGCGCGTCGTCTGCTGCTGCCACGGCCACTTCCGCCAGTTCGGATTCAGCTGCGGGGGACTCGGGGTATGCATGATCGCGGGCCTCAGCCAGGACAGGGGCCGTCTCATCCAGCAAGGAGAATCCGGACACCTCGATGGCTTGCGCTTCGCCGTCGGCAACAGGCACGCTGTCGAAATCAAGGGACTCGGGCGTGGCTTCCGCCCAATCCAGCGTCATGGCCGTATCGGCCTGTGCAACAGCACGCGCGGGCAATGCCAGGCCGGTCATGGCCTCGATCGCCGCATCGAGTTCCTGCGGAGGTTCGGTTGCCTCGCGGCTGGCGTCGAGCGCGCCGCGGGTCTGGTTTTTCAGCGTCGTGTCGTCAATCAGGTCGGCGTCACAGCTGAGCTCGGTCAAACCATCAAGGAATTTTTTTTTTGTATCGGCGTCGGGCTGATCGCGCCATTCCAGATAGTCCGCCTGGACTTCTGCCTTGCGCGCCGGCAAACCGGATTCGACTGTGTCGCCCAGCCCGTTTTCAAGCGCTGCATCTGGGTCGAGCAAGCCGAAATCGATCAGCACGGGACGCAGGATATTCGCTGCGTCGACACGCCCGGCGCAATAGGACTCGACATAAATGCCCAGGCTGGAGAATGCGTCGGCCAGGCGCTGCCGGGTTTCGGCATCGGGAAAGCCTTCGCTGGCAAATGGCTGCATGGTCGCCGTGGCGGCCGCCAGCAGGCCTGCCGCATCCGGCAGCTCCAGCATGGTCAGCGCACCCTGCGCCTGCTGCGACAATACCGGCAATTCGGCCAGTCCGGTGCGCGCTTCGTCGTCGC
Source organism: Thiobacillus sp. (assembly GCF_018780105.1). Taxonomy (GTDB): domain Bacteria; phylum Pseudomonadota; class Gammaproteobacteria; order Burkholderiales; family Thiobacillaceae; genus Thiobacillus. Next base: position 404,772 of record NZ_JADMKC010000002.1, on the reverse strand, counting down.
GGAAGAACGCATCCAGCGCCTCTTCCATCTTTCTCAGGTTGAGGCTGACCTCTTGCGCCATCTGCACCAGCATGTCCCGCTCGGCTTCGCGCTGGTTCGCATCGACCATTACCGCAGCCGGCATTTCGCGGCCTTCGAGCAGGGCGTTCAAGCGTGCCTGCTGGCCGGCTGCGCGCTCGGCAAAATCGGCATGCAATACGTCTTCGTGTTCGATCGCGTTCTGGATGAACAGCAAAGTGGAAGCCACTTCCAGATTCATCTGCTCGCGCACCTCGCCATCGCGCTGACCCGCGGCGTCCGCGACGGCGGCCAGTTCGTTCAGCAATGCCGGCAGGCCACTGTTTTCAAAGGCTTGCGCCTGCGGCTGCATGCGCGTCAACTGGCTCTGGAACTGCGCCAGCTGTTCGGCCTGGCCTTCCACGTAAGCGTGCCAGTTATCACGGGCGGCCTTCAGGCCGGCCTGCATGGCCTCCAGTAGCGGGCGCATGCGCGCCAGCGCCTCGGGATCCAGCAAGCCGCGGCCCGGCAGATAGCGGTCCAGGCCAAGCGATTCGCGGACTTCGGCTGCACGGCCATCCAGCGTCTGGCTCTTGGCCACGAAGAACAGCGCATCGCGCAGCAGCCGTTCCGCGACCTGGGGCGAACCTTCGATCAGGCGGCGCATCTGCAGATCGACCCGCGCCAGCAGCTGCTTGACGTGGAAATCGGCCTCGACCCCGTGTGCAATCAGGCTGTCGACAAACCCCACGCACGCCCACCAGAAGGTTTGCGAAGCCTGCGACGGCGCGACGCGCTCGATCGCAGCCAGCGCATCGCGCATCCGCTGCAGACCCTGTTCGGCTTCAACATTGCGCAAAAAAGCCAGCAAGCCGCGCTGGAACAGGCCGCGAGCGGTTTTGACTTCCGTCGCCAGCGCGTCCTGCGACAAACCGTTATCGCCCGCCTTGCGCCCGCTGCGCACCTGTAGATCGGGGAAAAACAGTTCGCCTTCGAAAATCCGCTCGGCGCCCTGCAGCTCGCGCAGGCGCTTGTACAAGGGGAACAACGCCAGCTCGCCGCTGCCGCGGCCGTCGCACAAATCCTTGATCCAGCGCTGCAGGCCTTCGAGCGCATTGCGCAAGGCGCGCAGCGTTTCGTCACTGGCCGGCAGACGGTTTTCATTGATATCGAGCAGGCAGGATTCGATCGCGCCCGCCAGCGTTGCCGCACCCTCCAGGCCGACCATGCGCAAGGCGCCGACGACCTGGTGCGCATCGTCGCGCGCCAGCCGCAGTGCGTTGGTAAGCTCGTCATCGCTGCTGTAAGCCTGCACCCGCCCCAGCGCGGCTTGCAAGGCGGCGTCGATATCCCCGCGGACCCAATTGAGGGGGCCGGTGTCGTAGTCGAGTAAGGCGCTCATGATGTGTAATTCCTGACGTTAATTCAGCTGCGGCAATCGGTTGCTGCAATCGGTTGCGGAATGGGTTGATGCATTCGGCGCGACAATCGCTCAGGCCAGCTTGAAGCCTGCCACCGAGTTCTTGAGGTCGTGCGCCAGCTGCTTCATGCCGCCAATCGAGTCCGCTGTCTGTTGCGTGCCGCTACTGGTCTGCAACGAAATCGTCTTGATGTCCTGCATGGTTTCAGCCACCAGCGCAGTCGACTCAGCCTGGTTCTGCGTCGCCGAGGAAATGTCGGCGATCAGGCCGGCCAGTTTCTTCGACACGTCGCCGATCTCGGCCAGCGTCTGGCCGGCGGCGTCGGACAGCTTGGCGCCCTCGACCACGCCCTGGGTAGAGACTTCCATTGCCGCCACCGTGTCGTGGGTGTCGGATTGAATGGTCTTCACGATCGCCGCAATCTGCTTGGTCGCGTCGGCGGAACGTTCCGCCAGTCGCTGCACCTCTTCCGCAACCACCGAGAAGCCGCGTCCGGCCTCACCCGCAGACGCCGCCTGAATGGCCGCGTTGAGCGCCAGCACGTTGGTCTGCTCGGTAATGTCGGAAATAAGTTCGACGATCTCGCCAATCTCCTGCGACGATTCGCCGAGACGTTTGATCCGCTTCGAAGTTTCCTGAATCTGCTCGCGCAGGCCATTCATGCTGCTGATTGCATTCGCCACCGCCTGCTGGCCTTTTTCGGCCGCCGCCATGGATTGTTCTGCCACGCGGGCGGACTCGGCCGCGTTGCCCGACACCTGCTGCACCGACTGCGCAAGCCGCACAACCGCGGTCGAGGTCGTTTCAATTTCGTTCACCTGACGCTGCGATGCCTCTTGCAGCGATTCCGACACCATGCCGGCCTGCTCGGCGGCCTGGTCCATCTGCACCGTCGCGGTGTTGATCCCGCGCACCAGGCTGCGCAACTCTTCCACCGTGTAGTTGATCGAGTCGGCCACCGCACCGGTGATGTCCTCGGTCACGCTGGCGTTGATCGTCAGGTTGCCTTCTGCCAGTTCGCCCAGTTCGTCCATCAGACGCAAAATCGCCTCCTGGTTGCGGGCGTTTTCCTCTTCGCTCTTCTTGGCGCGCGATTTGGTTTCGCTGATGTTGACCAGTCCCAGCAACACCAGCGAGGCAATTGCCAGCAAGCCGAACACGCCTGCCAGCAGATAGCCGGTGCCGCCGACGGAACGGTAATCCTGTGACAGCTGCTCGGTATCCTTCAGCAGCGCATCGCTGCCGACAAACAGGTTGTTCGCCGCCAGTTTGGCCTGCAGCAGAGGGGGCGTATTGCTCAACACCGAACCCACCGCTTCCACCATGTCGCCCATGTTGGTGCCGAGGTCTTCCATCGACTTCATGTTGCTTTCGTTCTGGCCGAACGCGCCTTCCATCAGGCCTTGTACGTTGTCGCGGAACAGCGTGGTGTCCTTTTCCAGCTGCAGCACCACCTCCGGGTCGATCAGGTCGGCTGACAGCAGCAAGTTTGCGTTTTTCGGCAGGCGCTGGCTCAGCATCACCAGTTCGTTGGCACGCGACACTTCGCGCGCACTGGCGCCCGAGTCGAGCAACTGGACCACCAACTGCTCGGCCACTTCCTGCAGATCGAGCGACAAGGCGTTAATTTTTTTAACGTTCTGGCTCACCGCGACCAGGTTTTTCTGCTGCGACAGGATCTGCGAAACCTGCGGGCTGAATTTCGTCCACTGCGCAGTGATTTTCCCGACGGTATCGAGTGCTGCGCCGCCGGATGCAGGCACATCGTCATCCCCTTCAGTCAAACCGGTCAGGGTCGTTTCGAACTCGGCCTTGCCTTCGCTCAGCTTCTTGAATGCGCCCACGTTACCCAGCACGGATTGCTGTGCGGTCAGCGGCAGACGCTGCGACAGCACTTTCAGCGTACCGGTGCGCGTCTCGTAGCCCGCGCGGTTGTCGAGCTGCACCGTGCTGTAAATGGTGAAGCCGGCCGCCAGCAACAGCGAGAGAATCAGGGTGCCGCCGGTGTAGAGATATTGTTTCTCGACAGGCAGATGACCAATCAGGGGGACGCTGCCGGATTCCTTGTCCGCCAGCTTGCGAACCGTCTGCATGATCAGGGTGGTTTGATCGCTACCGCGCCCCCCCGTGACCTTGTCCGTCATGCGGCCGGCCAGACCCTTGAGGCTATTCATCGTGATTGCCATGTTCAACACTCCAAACTATCTATTGATCAGCGCTTGCGCGCCCTGTTTTAACGACGGAAATTCTTGCCCCGCTACGACTCCACCATCAGGAAATCCGGATTGCCGAGCAGTTGCCCGAAATCCAGATCTCGCCAGACCGCCCCAGCATCGTCGGCATAGTGACGCGCAACCCAGGGCTGGACGTCCTGCTCCTCACGCAACTGGTAGCGGCTAACGTTGCGCAAACCCAGCGCGCTGCGCACCAGCAGGGCCGCATTCACGCCAAAGTCATGATGCGGAATCAGCAGGCGACAGCTCGCATGATCCGACGTCACGCCCTGCCCCATGAAATCGGCAAAGTCACTGACTGCGTACAGGTTGCCGCGGATATTGGCGACCCCCCGAAACCAGCGGCGCGCGCCTGGCACCTTGACGATGCTGGGCACCGGGATCACTTCCTCGGTGTCGGCCAGACTCACCAGCCAGTTCGCTTCGCCCACCTGAAAGCCCAGACGGGAACCCGTGTTGTCGCGCGTCGCAGCCGCCAGCAACTGCTGCGACAGCGTGGTCTGGAACTCGCGCAGATTGAACTTCTTGCCCATTTCGAATCGCTCAGCCCAGGGCCTTGATTTGCGACAGCAGCTCTTCCGGCTTGACCGGCTTGACCAGATAGGCCTTGGCACCCTGACGCATGCCCCACACCTTGTCGGTTTCCTGACCCTTGGTGGTGCACATGATCACGGGAATGTGCTTGGTGGCGTCTTCCTTGGTCAGCATGCGGGTGGCCTGATAGCCGTTCATGCCGGGCATCACCACATCCATCACGATCAGATCAGGCAGGGTCTGCTTGGCTTGTGCGACGGCTTCTTCGCCGCTTTCCGCCATGCTCACCAGATAGCCGTTTTTAACCAGCAACTCGGACAGAAAAAAGCGCTCGGTAGGGGAATCGTCCACAACCAGAATTCGGCTAATCGCCATGTTTTATGCTCCTTGTAAACAGTTAGGCCCGGGTGGCGGCGTGCTCGCGCACGGCCGTCAACAGCGTGTCTTTGGTGAAAGGTTTGGTCAGGTATTCATCCGAGCCCACCATGCGTCCGCGCGCACGGTCGAACAGGCCATCCTTGGACGACAGCATGATCACGGGCGTGGCACGGTATTTCGCATTGCGCTTGATCAGCGAACAAGTCTGATAGCCATCGAGCCGCGGCATCATGATGTCGACAAACACCACGTCGGGTTCGTGATCGGTAATCTTGGACAGGGCATCGAACCCGTCCTGTGCCAGAATGACTTCACAACCCGCCTGGCTCAAAAAAATCTCCGCGCTGCGACGGATGGTGTTGCTGTCATCGATGATCATCACCTTGACGCCCTTCAATGCTTCGTTATCCACACGTTCTCTCCACCAGGGTCAGCGGGTGGCCTGAATTGCACACACCCTGTGTGGTAAACATTACGGCATCGACTCCCGCTTCTTTAATGCCGGATCGCTTGTATTCACCCTGCATTCAGGCAAACAAAAAGGGCGTTGCAAACGCAACGCCCTTTTTGGCTGAAACCGGCCTGACAACTTACTGCCAGGACTCTTCCGTAGACTTCTTCTCGGCGCCCGCCACGCTGCCCATGGTTTCCATGACGACGTTCGGCAGAGAGGAAATCCGCATGAACTGGCCCATGCCGACATCGGGGAAAGCCAGCGCAATGCGGAAGCGGCCGTGCGGCGCGCCGACCTGCTTGTCTACGATGTAAAGCTCGTAGGGCAGACCTGCAACATTGTTTTGCATGTCGATGCGCTTGATCCATTCCCCATCACTGTTTTCGCCGTCGTTCATGGCCACACCAAACACCGCCAGCTTGCGGTCGGACAAAACCACTTCGTAAATCTTGGAGGTCTTGCCCACACCCTTGGCCAAATTTTCACGTACGGCCTTGAGCGCCTCGGCGTAGCTGCCGAATGCGTTCAGCTCGTTCTTCGACGAGTCCAGGCGCTCCATGCCGATCATGTAGCGATAATTGGACAGGCTCGATGCGCTTTCATCGCCGCCTTGGCCCTTGCCCGCACCCAGCGCTTCCTGCAGACGCCCCTGCAGCGCTTTGACCGCATCCTCTTTTTTGGTGAAGGATTTGCGGAAATAGGCGCGATACCAGTAATCCGGATTGGTATAGGCAATGCTGCCATCGGCTTTGACGCCGACGCGAATGGCCGAGCCGAGAACCGCTTCGCCGCCGACCGAGCCCACGGCATCGAGCATGTCATCATCGGTTGCAATCACCACGCCAAAGCCGGTCAGGCCTTTGGGGAAATACTTGCCCACAACCTTGAATCCCCCTTTTTTAAGCTTGCCTTCGACCGCTGTCGCCACGCTCTGTGGGGTGCCCGCGGCGACCGAGTCGCCCTGAATATAGGGCGAAATTGCCCACACGCTGCTTGAAAGGGTCAGCATCGCCCATGTTGCAATCCACCGAATATTCATCACCTGTCTCCTTATATTGATTAATGTCGTCCTGCCCCGGCCATTCTGCATCCAGACGCCCCGGCGAGGGGCAAAACCGGGACAACCTGCTTACAACGCGCGAATCTGTACGCCTTAACGCCTGCCTGCGTGTTTTCTTGAGCAATTTTATCGGGATTAGAACTGCACCATCTCGAAATCGTCCTTGCGCGCGCCGCAATCCGGGCAGGTCCAGTTGATCGGCACATCCGCCCAGCGTGTGCCTGGCGCGATGCCGTCGTCGGGTGCGCCGGCCTCCTCGTGATAAATCCAGCCGCAGATCAGGCACATCCAGCTCGTGTATTCAGGGGTTTCAGGCATGGGGACTGTTGGAATCGGCTAAAATTGGGGGCTTGATTTTATAGCAGTGACGCCATGCCGCCCATTTTCACCCCCAAACCCACGCCACCGCTGGTCCTGAGTTTTGCTGCATCCGACCCGACCGGTGGCGCGGGTATCCAGGCAGACCTGCTCACCCTGGCCAGCATGGGCTGCCATCCGCTGTCGGTGATCACTGCGCTCACCGTGCAGGACACCGCCGGCGTCGATGAAATCCTGGTGATCGATTCCGAGTGGGTGATGGATCAGGCGCGCATGCTGCTTGAAGACGTGCCGGTCGCCGCCTTCAAGCTGGGCATGCTGGGCAGCCCGGAGTCGATGGCGGTGATCGCCGAGATCCTCGCCGATTACCCCGACATTCCGGTGGTGCTCGATCCGGTGCTGGCCTCCGGGCGCGGCGACGAGTTCACCACCGACGATATGATCTCGGCCATGCGCGACCTGCTGATCCCGCAGGCCAGCATCATCACGCCCAACAGCCACGAAGCGCGGCGGCTGGCGCTGTTCGACTCGGACGACGACGACATGGACCTGGCGGCCTGCGCCAAGCACCTGATCGATCTCGGCTGCGAATACGTGCTCATCACCGGCACCCACGAGACCACGCCGCGCGTGCTGAACAGCCTGTACAGCCTGGACGGCCACGTGCAGACCGATGCCTGGGATCGTTTACCCGGCAGCTATCACGGCTCGGGCTGTACCCTGGCCTCGGCCATCGCCGCCACCCTGGCCTACGGTCAGGAGATGCCGCTGGCCGTGCGCGAAGCGCAGAACTTCACCTACGAAACGCTCAAGGCTGCGTTCCGCCCCGGCATGGGGCAATACATTCCGGAACGCTTCTTCTGGGCGCAGGACGTGCAGACCGAAGGCAACGCGTGAGCGCAGTCAAACCCGAATTCCCCGGCGGCGTCTACGCCATCACGCCCGAAACCACCGACACCGCACGTCTGCTGGCGCAGGTTGAGGCCGCCCTGCGCGGCGGCGTGGCCGCGGTGCAATACCGCGACAAATCCGGCGACGTCGCGCGCCGCCACGAACAGGCGAGCGAACTGGTCGCGCTGTGCCGCCGCTTCGGCGCGCCGCTGATCGTCAACGATGACCTGCGGCTGGCGGACCTCGCCGATGCCGACGGCGTTCACCTCGGTCGCGACGACGGCACCGTGCGCGAGGCGCGCATCATTCTCGGCCGGCACAAGTTCGTCGGCGCATCGTGCTACCAGAGCCTCGATCTGGCGCTGGCCGCGCAGGCGGCAGGCGCCGATTACGTCGCCTTCGGCAGTTTTTTTCCGTCGCCCACCAAGCCTGATGCAGGCCGCGCGAGCGTCGATCTGCTGCGCACAGCCGCGCCGCAGATCCACCTGCCGCTGGTCGCCATTGGCGGCATCACGCTGGCCAACGCGCCGGCGCTGCTCGACGCCGGCGCCGACAGCCTCGCCGTGCTGTCGGCGCTGTTCGAGGGCGCGGACATCAGCGCCAACGCGCAGGCGCTGAATCTATTATTTGCAACCGAATCCGAACAGTGAGACCCGCACCATGAATCGCAACGAACAACTTTTCGAGCAGTCGCAACAGGTCATCCCCGGCGGCGTCAACTCGCCGGTGCGCGCCTTCAAGAGCGTGGGCGGCACGCCGGTATTTTTCAGCCGCGCCCTGGGTTCCCGCGTGTGGGATGCCGACGGCCGCGAATACGTCGACTACGTCGGCTCGTGGGGCCCGGCCATTCTCGGCCACGCGCATCCCGGCACGGTAAAAGCGGTGCAGGATGCAGCCGCCAAGGGTCTGTCATTCGGCGCGCCCAGCGAGGCCGAGCTGACCATTGCCCGCCGCATCATCGAACTGGTGCCGAGCATTGAAAAGGTACGGCTGGTGTCGTCCGGCACCGAGGCGACAATGAGTGCGATCCGTCTGGCGCGCGGCTTCACCGGACGCAGCAAGTTCATCAAGTTCGAAGGCTGCTACCACGGCCATGCCGATTTCCTGCTGGTGAAGGCCGGCTCCGGTGCGCTCACTTTCGGCAACCCGACCTCCGCCGGCGTGCCGCCTGAAGTCGCGGCGATGACCCTCGTGCTGGATTACAACGATGTCGCCGGACTCGAGCGCACCTTCGCCGAAATCGGCAATGAAATTGCCTGCATCATCGTCGAACCGTTTGCCGGCAACATGAATCTGGTCAAACCGACCGCCGAGTTCATGGCCGCCATGCGCCGGCTGTGCGATGCGCACGGCGCGCTGCTGATTTTCGACGAGGTGATGACAGGTTTCCGCGTCGACCTCGGCTGCGCGCAGAAACTGCTTGGCATCAAGCCGGACCTGACCACGCTCGGCAAGGTGATCGGCGGCGGCATGCCGGTCGGCGCATTCGGCGGCCGCGCCGACGTCATGGACTTCCTCGCGCCCACCGGCCCGGTGTACCAGGCCGGCACGCTGTCGGGCAATCCGGTTGCGGTGGCCGCGGGCCTCGCCACGCTCGACGCCATCAGCGCGCCCGGCTTTCATGCGAACCTGACGGCCCGCACCGAGCGCCTGGTGAACGGCCTCAACGCCGCTGCCAAAGATGCGGGCGTCACCTTCTGCGCCGATTCGGTCGGCGGCATGTTCGGTCTTTATTTCGCCGCCAAACCGCCCACCAGCTTTGCCGAAGTCATGCAGTGCGACAAGGAGAAGTTCAACCGCTTCTTCCACGCCATGCTCGACCTCGGTTTCTATCTGGCGCCGTCGGCGTTCGAGGCGGGCTTCGTCTCGGCCGCCCACAGCGATGCGGATATCGACGCCACCGTCGCCGCGGCGCGTCAGGCGTTCAAGTCCGTCTGAGCGGACGGGCTGCGCCTTACTCGCGCACCTCGTCCATGATCGCTTCGATGTCCTGTTCCCAGCGATCGAACAGCGGCTTCAGCGCCGCATCCGGATAAAACGCCGAGATGGTTTGCGGGTGGCTCGCCACCATGATGCTTTCGTCGCCTTCCGCAAAAATCGTGATGCTCAGCGGCAGGAAGGCGATCAGCTCAGGGTGCGCCGCCGTCACCTGCCGCACTTCCTCGAACTTGCCGAAATACACCACGCGGTACATGTCGCTCTTGTAATCGCGCCGCTCCAGGTTTTCGTTCACCTGCTGCAGGCGCGTGATGGTGTAGCCGCGCGCCGAAATCGCGCTTTGCAGCACGGTCATCGCCTCGGGAAAGGACTTGTCGCTGCGCGCCATCAGCAACCCGTCCGCCGTCGCCGGGCCGCTCAGGCATGCCAGCGCCAGCGTGCTGGCCATCCATTTGCGCAGGTTCATAGCGTCGCCTCCTCGATGATCGCGGTATAGCTCTGCTCCAGCTGCTCGCACAACTGGTTCAGTTCGGAGTTGTTGAACAACTGGCTCAGCACCTTGGGATTGACCGACATCACCTGCACCTTGCCGTTTTTCTCGAAAATGCTGACGCGGCAGGGCAGGAACATACCGACCCGCGGATCGATCGCCAGCGCCTGATTGAGCAGGCTGATATTGCAGAAATAGACAATCACCTGGTTCGGATTTTCGTTGGCCGGCGGCGTCATCCCGTATTCCAGCGTCTGCACCCGGCCATAGAAAAAGTTGTTGGTGGTCACCGCCGTCTTGACGCGTTCGACCGTGGTATTCAAGTCGTACGGCGATTCGCGGATGATCACCGGAGTCTCGGTTTTCACCAGGGTCGCGCTCGAACCCAGCGGCTGGGTTTCGAAACTGCGCACATAGCTCACCAGATCGTCGATGTCCTTTTCCTTCAGCCCCAGCTTGAGATAGGACTGCATCGGCGTGCCCTCGCGGCCGTTCATCAGCGTGGCCTTGATCATGGCGTCGGGCGCGGCGTCCAGAAAGCCCGGGTTGTGCAGCGCGGGCGCCATGATCGGCAGGTCGCGCGGTCGCGAGAAGGTTACGCCGGTGCCCTTGGCGCCTTCACCGTTCGCGCCGTGGCAGGCGGTGCAGTATTGCCCGAACAGCTGCTTGCCGTGCACAGGATTGCCCGCGATAGGCGCTTTCGAGTACGCGACGCTGGGCCCCTTGTTCCAGGAACGCACGTGACGCACGATGGCCTCGACTTCATCCGCGCCGAGGCTGGGAAACGCGGGCATTACTCGCCCGGGGCGACCATGACGGATGGTTTGCCGCAGGTAGTCGTCGCTGATGCCGGCCTGAAACGAAGGCAGCGCCAGCGGCACGCCGATGCCGCCGTCGCCCCGCTGGCCGTGGCAGGAAGCGCAATTGCGTGTATACAGCTGGCCGCCGCTGGGCGCCGCCGCCGTTTGTACCGGAGCGGCCCATACCGTCGTCGCGCCGAGTCCGGCACACAGCATCCAGGCAATGAATCGTCGCAACATATCAATCCCCCAAACGTGCAATTAGGATATCTTAATCCTGTTTGTGTGATCCGGGAATGCCGCCCCGCTCAGGCTAAAATAGGCGCACGCCAACCGGTCAGTCGCGACCGGGCCTTCTGTTTTCTGTCTGCCTATTTTCATGAACGACGAACTCTCCCCCGAGGACGAACTGCGCCTCAATGTCCTGTTCAATACCGAGCTGCTGGCCGTGCGCATCGATGAATCGAACATGACGCTGTGGGCGCTCACCCCGCAGGGCGAAGCCAGCGTGCCACTCAAACCCAACGAGCGTTCCGACCGCTACCTCAAGCGCGTGCGTGAACTGCTGTCCGGCCATGCGCTGGGTTCGCCGGGCGGCTACCCGGTACATTTGACGCGCTGGACGCGGCAATCGCAATCCGGCCTGTCGCCGCAGCATCTGGCGCAGTTGCTGCTGATCGCGGAAGAAGAAGCGGTGGTGGCCGTGGTGCATTCGCCCGCGCTCACCGACGAGCTGGCGCGGCGCGCCTGGTGGTGCATGTCCACCATCGAAAACGCGCGCCTGATGCTGATGCGCGAGGTGGTGTACCAAGGTGCCATGGGCCGCGTGCTGGCCGAATTCCTGGTCGAACATCTGGCGTTTCTGCACGAAGACGACGTCGGCATACTCGACACCATCGCGGTCATGCTCTATTCGGGCGTGATGACCGATGCCGAACGGCTGTCGATGTGGAAGCGCGGCAACAGCCGCAATTCTTATTACGTCGCCTTCCTCGAACTGCAGCCCGACAATCTGCCCAGCCCGCGCGCCGCACGCGCCGACCACGCCACAGTGCCGCAGCTCGCCGGCAACCCCTACAGCGTGATGCTGGACAAAGCGCTGTCCGGCCAGGGCCAGACCTTCATCGCCACCACGGCAGTGATTCTGGATCGCCCGGAAGTGCAGGAAGTGGTCAACCATACCCTGAATGCACTGGCCAACTGGGCAGCGCCGTTGCGCCAGGCCGAGCCTGAGCGCCGCGCCGCTGCGCGCGCCGAATTGCTCGCCGCCGCGCCGCAATTCGAGGCCGACTGCGACGCGCTCGACGCCCTGGCCGCCGTCGACGCCGACACGGTTCGCCCCATCTTCCTCAAAACCACCGCCATCGGCTCGCTGATGCGCCGCAAGATCCAGCCGGTCATCACCCCGCTGCTCGACAACATCGCCATCCTGCGCCGCGGCTAAGCAGCCAGCCACGCCGGCACGCCGTTCGACTACACTTGCCATTCCTTCGGACGCCATTTCCGGCGATCTGGGCGCAGCCGCGCCATCGCCAGCACTCAACCCGCCGAAGGTTTCCGCACGGAAATAACGTTTTGGAGAAACCATGAAACGACGTGACTTCATGCGGCTTGCTGCCGCAAGCCCGCTACTGGCCGGCGCCCCCGCGCTGCAGGCCGCACCTTCCACCCCGACCCCGCAAGCCGATGGCTGGCGTACGTTCGAGCTGCGCTACGACGTCGACATTCCTGCCCAGTCCGGCGCCGGCCGGATGTGGCTGCCGCTGCCTTCCGATGCGGGCGACTTCCAGACCGTGCACGCGCTCAACTGGGCCGGTGCGCCGGCAGGAGCGGCGCTCAACTGGGATCCGGTCTACCAGGCCGCCATGTTCAGCGCCGCGCTGCCCGCTTCTGCAAGTCCTCACCGCATCAGCGTGACTGCGGTCGTTTCCACCCACGACCGCACCCGCGGTGCCGCAGGGCCACTGCGACCGCTGACGGCCGACGTCGCCCGTTACCTGGCGCCGACCCCGCATATGCCGACCGACGGCATCGTCGCCACCACTTCGGCCAAGATCATCAAGGACATCCAGGGTCCCGATGCCCAGGCGCGCGCGATTTACGACTGGGTGGTCGACAACGCTTTCCGCAACCCGAAAACGCGCGGCTGCGGTCTGGGTGACATCAAGTTCATGCTGGAATCGGGCAACCTCGGCGGCAAGTGCGCCGACATCAACTCGCTGTTCGTCGGCCTGGCGCGCGCCGCCGGACTGCCCGCGCGCGAAATGTACGGCGTGCGGGTGGCCGCCTCGAAACAGTTCAAGAGCCTGGGCAAGGCCGACGACATCTCGAAAGCGCAGCACTGCCGTGCCGAGTATTTTTCACCGCGCCATGGTTGGGTCGGTGTCGATCCGGCCGACGTACGCAAGGCCGTGCTCGAAGAAAACCTGCCGCTCACCGACGCGCGCATCGTTGCGCTGCGTGAGCGGCTGTTCGGTTATTGGGAAATGAACTGGGTCGGCTTCAATACCGCACGCGATTTTGCGCTCGCGCCGCCCGCCCGCGCGCCGCTGCCGTATCTCATGTACCCCTACGCCGAGTTCGGCGATGGGGTTCTGGACGGCCGTGAGCCGGACCATTTCAACTTCAGGATCAGCAGCCGCGAACGGCTGCAGGCCGGCTGATCAACGGCCCAGCGCGGCATCCAGGCTGGCGAGAAACTTGTCGGGTTTCTCGTAGCCGATCACCTGGTAAGTCGACTGCGCGCCTGTGTTGTTCCAGAAGATCAGCCCGGGCGGGCCGAACAGGTTGAAGCGCTTCAGCAAGGCCTTGTCGGCCTCGCTGGAGGCCGTGACGTCCGCTTGCAGCACCACCACGTCTTTCAGCCGCGCCTGCACCCTGGCATCGCTGAAAGTGAAGCGTTCCATTTCCTTGCACGACACGCACCAGTCGGCATAAAAATCCAGCATCACGGCGCGTCCGTCGGCCTTGGCCTGCGCCAGCCGCGCGTCCAGCGCAGCGACATCTTTCACCCGCTCGAACGGCAGCGCATGCATTTCGGCCGCCTGCGCCGTGCCGCCGCTGCCAGCGGCAAGCGTGCCGCCCTTGAATACGCCGCCTTTAAACACTTCAAGCGGCTGCAACAGATCGCGACTGCCCGCCAGCATGCCGAGCAGCAGTGACAATCCACCGATCAGCAGCACCACGCCGAGACCTTTCCACAAATGGCGCCAACCCGACGCCTGGACGGGCAAGGGATCCATCGCGTGCAGGTAAATCGCCGACGCGATCAGCAGCAGCGCCCACAGCAGCATGTTGACCCAGGCCGGAATGATGGGCGAGATGAGGTAGATGGCGATGGCCAGCATCAGCACGCCGAAGAAATACTTCACTGCGTTCATCCAGCCGCCGGCCCTGGGCAAGAGCGCGCCCGCCGACAGCCCGACCAGCAGAAGCGGGACGCCCATGCCGAGCGCCAGCACAAACAGCGCCACCCCGCCCAGCGTGGTGTTGCCGGTCTGCGCGATGAAGGCGAGCGCAGCCGCCAGCGGCGGCGCCACGCAGGGGCCGACGATAACGGCGGACAGTGCGCCCATGACGAATACGCCGACGAAATTGCCGCCCTTCATCTTGTTCGAGGCGTCGGAGAATTTGCTTTGCAGCGCGCTTGGCAGCTGGATCTCAAAAAAGCCGAACATCGACAGTGCCAGCAGCACGAACAACCCCGCGCCGACACCGAGCGCCCACGGATTTTGCAGCGCGTTGGAAATCAGCGTGCCGGAAAGCGCCGCCGCCACCCCGGCCAGTGCGTAGGTGATCGCCATTCCCAGCACGTAGGCCAGCGCCAGCAGAAAGCCGTGCATCTTGGTCATGGTGCGGTTCTGCCCGGCGATGATGCCCGACAGGATCGGGATCATCGGGAACACGCAGGGCGTCAGCGCCAGCAGCAGGCCAAAGCCGAAGAACGTGGCCACCACGGCCCAGAAACTGCCTCCCTTGAGCACGCGTTCGATGCGCGAAGTGTCGGACTCGGGCGTCGCTGCCGCAGCGGCGGCGGACACGGGTGCCGCGGCGAGGGCACCCGCCGCGGGCGTGGCGGCATCGGCCGCCAGCGTGAAGTCGCGCTTGAGCGGCGGATAACAGACGCCGACCTTTTCATTGCAGCCCTGCCAGCCCGCTTCGATCACCAGCTTTTCCCCGGCGGCGAGCGCGCGCGACAGGGTCAGCGTGGCCGCCACATCGTGGTGATACACCTCCATCGGGGTGGGGAAATTGGGGTCGTTCTTGATCTCGCCGGCAGGCAGATCGGCCCGCGTGACCGTCACACCCGCCGGGGATTTGACCGTCCAGCCGAGTTTGTCGCGATACAGGTAAGTGTCGGGCGTCGGGGTGAATTCGAGCCGGGCAGTCTGCGCGTCGACCAGCGTTGCCGCCACCACAAAGGCTTCGTCCGGCGGCAGCAGTTTGGGCATGCCCAGGCCAGCCAGACTGCCCAGCCCCCCCAGCGCCGGGACCGGCGCGCGCGAAGCGGCAGGCGCTACATCGGCGATCGGTGCGGGCGCAGGCGCAGGCGCAGGCAGGGCAAGCGTCACGCTGACGGTTTGCGGTGTGTAGCACAGCCCGGCATCGGCGCAACCTTGCGATCTGGCAGTCAGCGTGACCGAGGTGGCGCCCGGCGTGCGCTGGATCGGCAGGCGGATGCGCACGTCCTTGCGATAGGTTTCTACCTGACCAAAATTCTCGTCCTGCTTGAGCTTGCCCGCGGGCAGCACGGGCTGGCCGAGCACAGCGCCTTTCAGCTCGAACTTGAACTTGTCGCGGTACATGTAATAGCCATCCGCGATCTGCCAGCGCGCTTCCAGCGTATCGACATCGAGCGCCCGCGCCGACAAGGCGAATGCGGCCTCGGGCTCCAGAAATTCTTCAGCATGAGCGACCGGGAACAGCACGGCTTGAAAAAGCGCCAGCACGCCCCACATCAATGTGGGTATGCCGGGCACGCCTGCCCGTTTAATGCTCAACCATTTATTCATCTTGGTCAGTCTCCGTGGCCAGCCAGTCGAGGTAGGCCGGCAAGCCGTGTGTGATCGGCAAAGCAATCAGTTCAGGTACGTCGTAAGGATGCTGGGCGCGAACAATCTGCACAACCAGCGGATAATTTGCCACGGTGGATTTGATCAGCAGCGGAATTTCAGTCGCCGTTTCCACCCGACCCTGCCAGCGATAGATGGAGCGGCAAGGCGCCAAAACGTTCACGCATGCCGCCGCCCGCTTTTCGACCAGGGCGGTCGCGAGTGATTCCGCGCTCGCCGCATCGGGTAAGTTCGTCAAGATTAACAAAGGTTCCATGTCATGCGCTTTAGTTGGATTGTGCTACTGCTGTTGTCATTCCCTGTGCTCGAGGCCATCGGCATTTTCTGGGCGGCCCGCTATATCGGCGGCTGGGTGCTGCTGTGGCTGCTACTCGCCGCCGTCGCCGGCGTCATGCTGATCCGCGTCGAGCGGGTGGCCTGGGGCGCACGCCTGCTGTTCTCGGTCCAGTCCGGGGCGAACCCGCTGGCCTCGCTGTTCGCCTCGGGTCGCATTCTCCTCGCGGGCGGGCTGCTTGTCTTCCCCGGCTTCATCAGCGATGTCCTGGCACTGGTGCTGATGCTGATGCCCGGCAGCTGGGGCAAGCGCAAACTCGACCCCATGCGTCCGGCCAACGACGACATTCTGGAAGGCGAGTTCAGGCGCGAGCAGGACGACCTGCTGCGCTAGATCACGGCCATTCAGCCACCGGATCAAAAATCAGGGCAAGCGCAGGCTTGCCCTTTTTCATGCGGGTGTAGCAAGGCTGGCTTTATACTTGGCGCGCGTTTTGCAGACTCCCTGACATTCCATTCAGACCGATCCCATGCAACCCAAGCTCGAAATCCTCATCCTCGCCGCCGGCAAGGGCACCCGTATGCGTTCCGACCTGCCCAAGGTGCTGCACAAGCTGGCGGGCAAGCCCTTGCTGGGACACGTGGTCGACAATGCCCACGCGCTCGGCGCGGCGCAGACCTGCGTGGTCTACGGCTTTGGCGGCGACGCGGTGCCGCAGGCGCTGGCCGACGACAAGTTGACGTTTGTGCTGCAGGCCCAACAGCACGGCACCGGCCACGCGGTGCAGCAGGCCTTGCCTGCACTCGCCGACGACAGCGTGACGCTGGTGCTGTACGGCGACGTGCCGCTGACCCATACCGCCACGCTGCGCCCCCTGGTGGCGGCGGCACAGTCCGGCAAGCTGGGACTGCTGACGGTGATCCTGGCCGACCCCAGCGGCTATGGCCGCATCGTGCGCGAGCACGGCAAAGTGACCCGTATCGTCGAACACAAGGATGCGACCGACGCCGAGCGCGCGATCGCCGAAGTCAACACCGGGATCCTCGCGGTGGCGACGCGCCATCTCAAACAATGGATTGCCACGCTCAAGAACGACAACGCCCAGGCTGAGTATTACCTCACCGACATCATCGCCCGCGCGGTGGCCGATGGCGTCGCCATCGAAACCCACCAGCCTGCCAGCGAGTGGGAAGTCCTCGGCGTCAACAGCAAGGCGCAGCTGGCGCAGCTCGAACGCATCCACCAGAACGAAATCGCGCAGGCGTTGCTGGAAGCCGGCGTCACGCTGGCCGACCCGGCACGGCTCGACGTGCGCGGCAGTCTGAATTGCGGGCGCGACGTCAACATCGACGTCAACTGTGTATTCGAAGGCAAGGTGCTGCTGGGCGACGGCGTGCAGGTGGGCGCGAACTGCGTGCTGCGCAATGCCACGATTGCCGCCGGCACCCGCATCGACGCCTTCACCCTGATCGACGACGCCGCCATCGGCGAAGCCAACCGGCTCGGGCCGTTTTCGCGTATCCGGCCGGGGACGGTGCTGGCACGCGACGTCCACGTCGGCAACTTCGTCGAGATCAAGAACAGCCAGATCGACGATGGTTCCAAAATCAACCACCTGTCCTACGTCGGCGACACCACCATGGGCAAAAAGGTCAACATCGGCGCCGGCACCATCACCTGCAACTACGATGGTGCGAACAAGCACCGCACCGTGATCGGGGATGATGTTTTCGTCGGCTCCGACACGCAACTGGTGGCGCCGGTCAGCGTCGGCAATGGCGCAACGCTGGGCGCGGGCACCACGCTGACCCGGGATGCGCCGGCCGGTGAACTGACGCTGTCACGGGCCAAACAGACGACCATTCCGGGCTGGAAACGTCCGGTCAAACTCAAAAAGGAAAGCTGAATATGTGCGGCATTGTCGGCGCGGTTGCGCAACGTAACGTGGTCCCCATTTTGCTGGAAGGCTTGCGGCGGCTGGAATATCGCGGCTACGACTCGGCCGGCCTGGTGGTCGTCAACGGCGGCCTGCAGCGCGTACGCAGCGTCGGCCGCGTCGCCTCGCTGACCGCCGATTGCGCGGCGCAGCAGGTGCACGGCCACCTCGGCATCGCCCACACACGCTGGGCCACCCACGGCGCGCCGTCGGAAGCCAACGCCCATCCGCACGTCAGCTGCGGCCTCGCGGTAGTACACAACGGCATCATCGAAAATCACGAAGCGCTGCGCAGCCGCCTCAAGGCCGCCGGCTTCGCCTTCACTTCGGAAACCGACACCGAAGTTATCGCCCACCTGATCGAACTCTACTACCGCCAGTCGAAGGACCTGCTCGCCGCTACCCGCGCGGCGGTCGCCGAGCTCGAAGGCGCCTACGCCATCGGCGTGGTCAGCGAAGACTCGCCCAACCGCCTGATCTGCGCCCGCAAGGGCAGCCCGCTGCTGATCGGTCTCGGCATCGAGGAAAACTTCATCGCCTCCGATGTCTCGGCGCTGCTGCCGGTGACGCAGCGTGTGATGTATCTGGAAGAAGGCGACGTCGCCGACATCGGCCTGCTGACGGTTCAAGTGTACGACGCCGCCGGCAAGCCCGCCGACCGCAGTGTGCACATCTCCGAGCTGTCGGCCGACATGGCCGAACTCGGCAACTACCGCCACTTCATGCAGAAGGAAATCCACGAGCAGCCGCGCGCGCTGACCGACACGCTGCTGATCGCAGTGGCGCAGGATCACATCCAGCCCGAATGGTTCGGCTTCGACGCCGCCGAAGTGCTGGGCAAAGTCAATGCCGTCACCTTCCTCGCCTGCGGCACCAGCTTCCACGCGGCCAAGGTCGCCACCTACTGGCTGGAAGAAATCGCCGGCATCCCGGCCAACGCCGAAGTCGCCAGCGAATACCGCTACCGCACCAGCGTGCCGAATCCCGACGCGCTCATCGTCACCATCTCGCAGTCCGGCGAAACCGCCGACACCCTGGCCGCGCTCAACCATGCCAAGTCGCTCGGCCAGGACAAGACGCTGACCATCTGCAACGTGCCGGAGTCGGCGCTCACCCGCGCCTCGAAGCTCAAGTTCCTCACCCGCGCCGGCCCCGAAATCGGCGTCGCCTCGACCAAGGCCTTCACCACCCAGCTGGCTGGCCTGTTCCTGCTGACGCTGGTGCTGGCCAAGCTGCGCGGCAAGCTGACGCCGCTGCAGGAAACTGCCCACCTCGCCGCCCTGCGCGGCCTGCCGAACAAGGTGCAGCAGGCGCTGGCGCTGGAACCGCAGGTCGAAGCCTGGTCGCATCGCTTTGCCAACAAGCACCACGCGCTGTTCCTCGGCCGCGGCGTGCATTACCCGGTCGCGCTCGAAGGTGCACTGAAGCTCAAGGAAATCTCCTACATCCACGCCGAAGCCTATCCCGCCGGCGAGCTCAAGCACGGTCCGCTGGCGCTGGTCGACGAGGACATGCCGGTCGTCACCATCGCCCCCAACGACCAGCTGATCGAGAAGCTCAAATCCAACCTGCAGGAAGTACGCGCGCGCGGCGGCGAACTGTATGTGTTCGCCGACGGCGACGTGCATCTGGAGGAGTCGCCCTTCGTCCACGTCATCAAGCTGCCCGGCGGCCACAACGGCGCGCTGTCGCCGATCCTCCACACCATCCCGCTGCAGCTGCTGTCGTATCACGTTGCGCTGCAAAAGGGCACGGATGTGGACAAACCGCGCAATCTGGCGAAGTCCGTCACCGTCGAATAGCGTCGGGATTTTTTACACGCAGCGGCGTCCCGCGCCGAATTCCGTGTGAGCCGTTCCTTGCAGCACGTTGATTTTCCGCCAAAAATCAATCGCTGGCACGACAGTTGCTAATTCGTGGGCGATGACCGCGTTTCAGCCTGCGGGCCTGAATCGTGCGTCACCCGCTAAGAACAATTCGCCCAGAGAACCTAAAAATGCGCTTGTCCAAAACACTTCAAAACGTGGTGCTGTCTTCTTTGTGTGCTTTTTCGGCGTTGCCGGTACAGGCCGGCACTACAGTTATCGATTTCAATTCCCTGGGAACGGTGACCACGAATCCCACCGTCGTCGTTCCCTCGCCGTATATTGAAGACGGCTTCAAACTGACCACCAGTTCCGGCTCACCCTATACGGGTTATGCCGGCGGTACGATCTACGCCCTCACGCCCAGTCATGGCCAATGGATGGGGTCTCCCGCCGTGTATTCCGGAGTGATCACCAACTACGGCAGCGCCTTCGTGCTGGAGCGCGCTGACGGCGGCGTGTTCGACCTCCTCAGCATGGATGTGGGTCTGCTTAACAACTATCCCCATTTCGATGTATACGGCTACTTCCCTCAAGGTGGCTACGTCCATCAATACACCCCTCTTGCTTACAACTACACCACCCTTCAAACCATCACCTTCGGGAACGACTTCAAAGGCGTGAACAAATTGGTGTTCAGCTCCGTGTATGCCCAGGTGGACAACATCAATTTGAGTGTGGCAACCGTCCCCGAACCCGAAACCTACGCGCTGATGCTGGCCGGCCTGGGACTGGTGGGTTTCGCCGCGCGCCGCCGCCTCCGCTGATTAATCGCCCGTCCGGCAAATGAAAAACGGCGGCCCGCGGGCCGCCGTTTTTCATGTCACCCACAGGCGCGGTTAGATGTCGCGCCAAGTGGATTGAAGTAACTCAATGCCGCTTGCGATCTTCCTTCAACGCCAGGGTGGCGACCTGGACCCGGTTCTTCAAACCCAGTTTTTCCATGATGTTGCGCAGGTGATTGCGCACGGTGTTTTCCGACAGGGTGAGCTTGTAGGCGATGACCTTGTTGGAGAGGCCTTCCTTCACGTAATTGACGATGTCCATCTCGCGTGCGGTAAGGGCGGCGAGGGCGTTGGCGTTGAGTTCGCCGCGCGCCATTTTCTGCATGATGGCGAGCGGGAAGCTGCTCTGCCCTTCGCACACGCTGCGGATCGCGGCGAGCACGCGGTCCGGCTCGCTGGACTTGACGACATAGCCGTCGACGCCGGAAGAAATGGCTTCGGATATTTCTTCGTCCGAATCGGCGATGGTGAGCATGATGACCTTGATGCCGAGGTCGCGCAGCTCCGATACCAGGTCGAGCCCGTCGGCATCCGGCAACGAACGGTCCAGCAGAGCGGCATCGGCGCGATTGCCTGCCTCCAGCCAGGCGCGCAATTCGGTGGCGTCGGCGAGCTGCGCGATCAGCTTGAGATCAGGCTCCTGCTGGATGTAGCCGGCCACGCCCATGCGTAGCAGCGGGTGGTCGTCGATCAGGATGATATTCA
Source organism: Thiobacillus sp. (assembly GCF_018780105.1). Lineage (GTDB taxonomy): Bacteria > Pseudomonadota > Gammaproteobacteria > Burkholderiales > Thiobacillaceae > Thiobacillus. The sequence goes on along the minus strand of NZ_JADMKC010000002.1, from coordinate 383,620 downwards.
GGGGGCTGGGCATCACGTCTCCATTGCGAATTTTGTGGCGCGTTCAGGTTGGCAGGCCGCGTGGCTTGCGCGGCGCTTTTTCGAATAACGCATCATAGACCCGAACCGGCAGCCATTTCAGCACTTGCGCCACTGCGGCCATCTGCCAGGGAATCACGCGATGGGCGCTGCGGCGGGCAATGCAGCGGGCAACTTTTTCGGCGGCAGTCGCGGCGCTCATTTTGAACGGCATGGGATACGGGTTGACCGCGGTCATCGGGGTCGCGATGTAGCCGGGTGAGACGGTGACCACGGCAATGCCATGCTGTTTCAGTTCCAGCCGCAAGGCCTCGAGGTACACCGTGGCTGCGGCCTTGGACGCCGAATAGGCGCCGCCGCCCGGCAGGCCGCGCACGCCGGCCACGCTGCTGATACCGCACAGCACCCCGCCGCGCGGCTTCATCGCCGCGATGAACGGCGCGAAGGTATGCAGCAGTCCCAGCACGTTGGCATCCATCACGGCGCGAAACACCCCGGCGTCGGCGGCTTCCTCGGTGAGGGTACCGACGCTGATGCCGGCAGCGGCGATCACGATGTCGGGGATACCGACCTCATCCAGAAACGCCGATGCGGCCGCATTCATGGCTGCGGCATCGCGCACGTCGGCGAGATAGGTGCGGGCATCCAGCCCTTCAGCCACCGCAGCCAGCGCATCCGGTTTGCGTCCGAGCAGGCCCAGCTGTGCACCCTGCGCGCCGTAATGCCGGGCCAGTGCGGCGCCAAGCCCGGAGCTGGCGCCGGTGATGAAAACCCTGAGGGGATCGGGCAAGGGACCGACTTATTTCTTGCCGCTGCGCTCGGCGCGCGCCTTGGCGATGAGCTGGTCAAGCACTTCGTACAGGCGGGTCTCGGTTTGCGTCATCGACTGCGCGGTCAGGTATTTGCCATCCACGATAAAGGCCGGCACGCCGCTGATAGCATAGGTGGTAGCCAACCGGCCACCCTGCATGGCCTTGGACTGGGTGGAAAACGAGTTGTAGATCGCTTCGAATTTCTTACGATCCACGCCCTGCTTTGCAATCCACCCCCCCAGAATGGCCGGGTCGTCGAGGTTGATGCGCTCGATGTTGTAGGCGTCGAACACCTTGCTGTTCAGGCGCTCGATCTGGCCCATCTGTTCCAGCGTGTAAAAGGTCTTGGCCGCGGGCAGCCAGTCGTCGCGGAACACGGCCGGCACGCGGCGAATCTGTGCGTCCTTCGGCAGCGTTTTCAGCCACTTGTGCAGGCTCGGTTCAAGCTGGAAGCAATGCGGGCAGCGATACCAGAAGAACTCCAGCACCTCGATCTTCTTGCCGGTGGCAACTGGCTGCGGGGACTTCACCACGGCGTAGTCGTGGCCTTCGAATGCCGCGTCCGGCGCAGCGGCGGCCGGCTGGAACATCACGGACAGTGACAATACGGCGGCGCCAAACAGCGCCAGGGTACGGGCAAACATCAAGGCTTCTCCTGGGGAACGGGGGTTTCTTTGACAAGCGTGGCGGGGATATTGTTCTGCGTGAGCAGGCTGCGGGTGGAATTGACTTCGTCCATCGCACGCAGGGGGCCGACGCGCACGCGGTGGAACATGCCCTTGCCGGCAATTTCGGTGGTCTGGATCTCGGCCTCGACCCCCAGCAGCGCCAGCTGGGCTTTCAGGTTGTCGGCATCGTCCGCGTTCTGGAACGCGCCGGCCTGCAGGTAATACAGGGGATGGTTGGCCGTGGTGTCGGGAACAGGCGGCAAGTCGCTCGGCGCGCCGCCCGGCAACACCTTGTAAAAATCGAAACTCGGCGCGGCTTCCGGCTCAACCGGCGGCGGCGCGGTGTCGGGCGTGGCGGTCGGCGCAACCTCGACAGCCGGCGGCGGCGTTTTTACTTCTGTCTCTGGCGTGGCTGTCCCGGATTTGAACGGGTTGTTCCCGGTCACAAACAAGGCCACGCCCACGGCAAGCACTGCGCCGACGGTGAGGCCGATCAGCACGCCGGTGAATACCGAACTGCCGCCGGAGCGTTTGGATTTGCTGGATGCGGGTTTTGCCATGGCTACATTTTCTCCGGAGCGGATACGCCCAGCAAGGCCAGACCGTTGACGAGGGTGATGCGGGCGGCATCAGCCAGGGCCAGTCGCGCTGTCCGGATGGCCGCATCCGCCACCAGAAACTTGTCGGCGTTGTACCAGGCATGGAAATCGGCTGCCAGCGTCTGCAGGTAATGCACCAGCAGGTGCGGTGCGAGTTCGCGCGCGGCGGTGGCCACCGTTTCGGGATACTCGGCCAGGCGCTGCATCAGCGCCAGTTCGTGCTGGCTCGCCAGCGGTGCGAGATCGGCGCCCGCCAGCGTGGCGGCATCGCCGCCCCATTCCTCGAACACCCGGCATATCCGCGCGTGGGCGTACTGTACGTAGTAGACCGGATTGTCGTTGTTTTTGGCGACGGCCAGGTCGACATCGAAGCTGTATTCGGTGTCGGCCTTGCGGCTCAGCAGGAAGAAGCGCACCGCGTCCTTGCTGGTCCATTCGATGAGGTCGCGCAGGGTGACGTAGCTGCCGGCGCGCTTGGAAATCTTGACCTCTTCGCCGCCGCGCATCACGCGGATCATGGTGTGCAGCAGGTAGTCGGGATAGCCCTGCGGGATGCCGACGCCGGCGGCCTGCAGCCCGGCGCGCACCCGCGCGATGGTGCCGTGATGGTCGGTGCCCTGGATGTTGATCGCGCGCTCGAAGCCGCGCTCCCACTTGGCGATATGGTAGGCGACGTCCGGCACGAAGTAGGTGTAGGTGCCGTCGGATTTTTTCATCACACGGTCTTTGTCGTCGCCGTAGTCGGTAGTGCGCAGCCACAGCGCGCCGTCCTGCTCGTAGGTCTTGCCGGCGGCGATCAGCCGGTTGACCGTGGCTTCGACGCGCCCGCTGGTGTAAAGGCTCGACTCCAGATAATAGTTGTCAAAGCGCACCGCAAACGCCTGCAGGTCGAGATCCTGCTCGTGGCGCAGATAGGCCACCGCAAACTGGCGGATCGAATCCAGATCGTCGACATCGCCCGACGCGGTGAACGCGCGGTCGTCGGCATGCACGGTTTTCTGCGCCAGAAAATCCGCCGCGATGTCGGCGATGTAGTCGCCGTTGTAGGCCGATTCCGGCCAGCCGGGGTCGCCCGGGTTCGTGCCACGCGCACGCGCCTGCACGCTGTTGGCCAACGTCTGTATCTGCACCCCGGCGTCGTTGTAATAAAACTCGCGGCAGACTTCCCAGCCCTGCGCCGCAAACAGGTTGCACAGCGCATCGCCCAGCGCGGCCTGGCGGCCGTGTCCCACATGCAGCGGGCCGGTCGGATTGGCCGAAACGAACTCGACCAGCGCTTTATGCCCCGCGCCTGCGTCGCTGCGGCCAAAGTCCGCACCTGCCGCGCGCACCGCCGGCACGATGCCATGCCAGGCGGCCGGCGTGAGGTGGAAATTGATGAAACCGGCACCGGCGATTTCAGCCTTGGCAATCAGCGACGAGGCAGGGAGCGCGTCCAGAATCAATTGCGCCAGCTCGCGCGGATTGCGTTTCAGCGGGCGTGCCAGCTGCATGGCCGCGTTGCTGGAAAAGTCGCCATGGGCGGCGTTCTTCGGGCGCTCCAGTTCGAGCGTCAGGGCGGCCTCGGGGGCCACGCCGGCAAGCGCGTCCTGCAGCAGGGAAACAAGAGATTCTTTGAGCGAAAAACCGTGGGACATGCGGACGGAGACGCGCTGCGTCGCCTCGAGTTTGCAAAAGGGAGCGGCGATTATAGCGCCGCGCCGGGCGCGCGCGGGTGCCCGGCAATGCACGTCGCCAGCGGCCGGAATGCGCCGTCCTTATGCTACATTCCGCCCCAATACAGGCGATTTGCAGGTGCGCGGTCCGGTTTTCGCAGCCGATTGATCCGTTTACCGTGCACGCCACCGGCAAAGCGACAACAGGCTTCACGGCACAACGAATGGATATTTTCCTGCAGCAACTCATCAACGGCCTGGTTCTGGGCAGCGTCTATGCGCTGGTGGCGCTGGGCTACACCATGGTGTACGGCATCCTCGAACTCATCAATTTCGCCCACGGCGAAATCACCATGATGGGCGCGATGGTGTCGCTGGCAGTGATCGGTGCGCTGGCGCTGGCCGCCCCCGGGCTGCCAGGCGGGGTGATCCTGCTGGCGGGACTGGCGGTGGCCATTCCGGTGTGCATGGCGCTGGGCATGCTGATCGAGCGCGTCGCCTACCGGCCACTGCGCAACGCGCCGCGCCTGGCGCCGCTGATCACCGCGATCGGCGTGTCGATCATCCTGCAGAACATCGCCATGCTGATCTGGGGCAAGCAGTACATCCCCTTCCCGCCCATCCTGCCGCAAGGCCACCATGAAATCCTCGGCGCGACCATCAGCGATACGCAGATCGCCATTCTGGCTCTGGCCGTGCTGATCATGGCAGCGCTGATCCTGGTGGTGCAGAAATCCCGCCTCGGCCGCGCCATGCGCGCCACCGCGCAGTCGCGCCAGGTAGCGAGCCTGATGGGTGTGGACGTCAACCGGGTGATCGCCTCGACTTTCATCATCGGCTCCGCGCTGGCCGCGATCGCGGGCGTGATGGTGAGCGCCTATTACGGTCTGGCGCACTACTACATGGGTTTCCTGCTCGGCCTCAAGGCGTTCTCGGCGGCGGTGCTGGGCGGTATCGGCAACCTCGGCGGGGCGATGCTGGGCGGCCTGCTGCTGGGACTGATCGAATCCTTCGGCGCAGGCTACATCGGCGACCTCACCGGCGGCTTCCTCGGCAGCCACTATCAGGATGTGTTCGCGTTTTTCGTGCTGATCGCGGTGCTGGTATTCCGCCCGTCGGGGCTGCTGGGCGCGCGGGTGGTCGAACGTGCTTGATTCAAACAGGGATCAAAGATGATCTGCCCTTATTGTAGAAGCGAGATCGGCATTCCAATCGCGCGATACGGCCATGGAAATTGCCCGAAATGTTCCAATAAAATCACCTACTCATTCTCAGGTAGAAAAGTTGCTCTCCTGCTTTTTCCAGCAGGTTTCTTGTGTTGGTGGGCGGCACCCTTGCTCGGAGACGCTGGGGCTTTTTATGTTTTCCTTGCGCTCATTCTTTTGCCAGCAGCCCAATTGGAAAAATATTACTAATGACTTTGTCAGCGCATCTGAAATCCCGTTGGCTAATATTTGGTCTGTTTGCCATTAGCTTGGCGCTACTGCCGTTTCTGATCGATGCCAGCATGGGCCGCTCCTGGGTGCGCCTGCTCGACCTGGCCCTGCTCTACGTGATGCTGGCGCTGGGGCTCAACATCGTCGTCGGCTACGCCGGGCTGCTCGATCTCGGCTACGTCGCGTTCTACGCGCTCGGCGCCTACGTCTACGCCTGGCTCGCCAGCCCGCACTTCGGCCTGCATTTGCCGTTCTGGGCCATCCTGCCGCTGGGCGCGGCGCTCGCCGGGCTGTTCGGCGTACTGCTCGGCGCGCCGACCTTGCGATTACGCGGCGACTATCTCGCCATCGTGACGCTGGGCTTCGGCGAAATCATCCGCATTTTCATGAACAACCTGAACGCGCCGTTCAACCTCACCAACGGCCCGCAGGGCATCAACCTGATCGACCCAGTGCAGCTCGGCGGCGCCAGCCTGAGCCAGCCGCTCAGCGTGTTCGGCTATACCTTCAGCGGCGTCCACCTGACTTACTACTTCTTCCTGCTGCTGGTGCTGGCAGTGATTTTCATTTCGATGCGGCTGGAAAATTCGCGCATCGGCCGCGCCTGGGTGGCGATTCGCGAAGACGAGATCGCCGCCGCCGCGACCGGCATCAACACCCGCAACCTGAAATTGCTGGCGTTCGCCATGGGCGCCACCTTCGGCGGCCTGGCGGGCGGACTGTTCGCCAGCTTCCAGGGCTTCATCAGTCCCGAATCGTTCAATCTGATGGAGTCGATCATGATCCTGTGCATGATCGTGCTGGGCGGCATGGGGCATATCCCCGGGGTGATTTTCGGCGCCCTGCTGCTGACCCTGCTGCCCGAGGCGCTGCGCTACACCGGCGAGTGGCAGCGCAACCTGTTCGGCCAGATCTACATCGACCCGGCCGATTTGCGCATGCTGCTGTTCGGCATCGCGCTGGTGGCGGTGATGCTATACCGTCCCGCCGGCCTCATTCCCTCGGCGCGGCGGCGCCAGGAATTCGCTGACGCCAAGGCATGAGCGCATTGCTGACAGTCAGCGGCGTGAGCAAGGCGTTTGGCGGCTTGCAGGCCTTGTCGGACATTACGCTCAGCGTGAACGCCGGCGAGATTTTCGGCCTTATCGGTCCCAATGGCGCCGGCAAGACCACGCTGTTCAATACGCTGACCGGTTTGTATGCGACCGACCGCGGCGAAATCCTCCTGAACCAAACCCGGCTCGACAACCGACCGCCGCACAAGGTACTGAAGGCCGGACTGGCGCGCACTTTCCAGAACATCCGCCTGTTCGCCGAAATGACCGCACTGGAAAACGTGCTGGTCGGCCGCCACGCGCGCACCCACAGCGGCGTCATCGGCGCAGTGCTGCGCCTGCCTGCCACCCGCCGCGAAGAAGCCGATTCGCATGATCGCGCGCTTGCCCTGCTGCAACGGGTCGGCATCGCCCAGCATGCCCAGCGCCTCGCCAAGAACCTGTCCTACGGCGACCAGCGGCGGCTCGAAATTGCCCGCGCACTGGCGACCGAGCCGAGTCTGCTGGCGCTGGACGAACCCGCCGCCGGGATGAACCCGGCCGAACGAAGCGCCCTGCGCGAACTGCTGCTGCAACTACAGGCCGACGGTCTGACCCTGCTGCTGATCGAACACGACGTGAAGCTGGTGATGGGGCTGTGCACGCGCCTCGCGGTGCTCGACTACGGCGTGAAAATCGCCGAAGGCACCCCCGATGTCGTCAGCCGCGACCCCAAGGTCATCGCCGCCTATCTGGGGGACGAGACGCTATGAGCGCGCTGCTGAGCGTCAGTCGGCTGTCAGTTGCTTACGGCGGCATCCAGGCCGTACGCGATCTCAGTCTCGAAGTGGCACCGGGCGAAATGGTCTGCCTGATCGGCGCCAACGGCGCCGGCAAGACCACCACACTCAAGGCGCTGAGCGGTCTCATCGCCCCCCAGTCGGGCAGCGTGCAGCTGGATGGCCAGCCGCTCGCCGGCCTGCCTGCGCACGCCATCGCGCGGCGCGGCATGACGCTGGTGCCGGAAGGGCGCGGCGTGTTCCCGCGCATGACCGTGGCGGAAAACCTCCTGATGGGCGCCTACAGCCGCAGCGACCGCGCCGGGATTGCCGGCGATCTGGACCAGGTCTACGGGCTGCTGCCGCGATTGACCGAACGCCGCGCCCAAATGGCCGGCCTGCTGTCGGGCGGCGAGCAGCAGATGCTGGCGCTCGGACGCGCGATGATGGCGCGCCCGCGCTTGCTGCTGCTGGACGAGCCCAGCATGGGCCTGGCGCCGCTGATGGTGCAGGCGGTGTTCGACATCATTCGCCAGATTGCCGCCAGTGGCGTGGCGGTGCTGCTGATCGAGCAGAACGCGCATCTCGCGCTGAAAACCTGCGCGCGCGGCTATGTGCTGGAAACCGGCTCGATCACCCTGAGCGGCCCGGCGACCGAACTTGCCGCCACCCCGGCGGTACGCCACGCCTACCTGGGCGAGGGCTCCTAGGCTCGCACACGCAAGCTGCGCAAAACACCCCGGCTTTCTGCCATAAGCCCATCCGTCCTGCGAATAAAAACATTTGAATCCCCCGCTGCTGATACGGCACCCGCACAAGACCGCGTAAGCCGCGGATAGCCAAGCCTTTTTCGTGCCCGGGCGGCCGGCTTGCCTCAGTCAGGCTTGCTGACGGATAATTGAGGTTTTCCGTAGTCTGCCCGAGTTGTCTGCCGACACGCTTTCCGGGCGACCACCCAAGCCAGTTTTTTCTAGCCATAAGGGAACGCAATGCCAACCCGTAACGACCTTGCCAATGCTATCCGCGCACTCGCGATGGATGCCGTCGAAAAAGCCAAATCCGGTCACCCCGGCGCCCCCATGGGCATGGCTGAAATTGCCGAAACACTGTGGAATCACCACATGCGCCACAACCCATCCAACCCGAAATGGGCGGATCGCGACCGCTTCGTGCTGAGCAACGGCCACGGCTCGATGCTGATCTACTCGCTTCTGCATCTGACCGGCTACGACCTGTCGATCGACGATCTCAAGCAGTTCCGTCAGCTGCATTCCAAAACTCCGGGTCACCCCGAGTACGGTTACGCCCCCGGCGTCGAGACCACCACCGGTCCGCTTGGCCAGGGCATCACCAACGGCGTCGGCATGGCCATGGCCGAAAAGATTCTCGCCAACGAATTCAACAAGCCCGACCACACAATCGTCGATCACCACACCTATGTGTTCATGGGCGACGGCTGCATGATGGAAGGCATTTCGCACGAAGCCTGCGCGCTGGCCGGTACCTGGAAACTGAACAAACTGATCGCGTTCTGGGACGACAACGGCATTTCGATCGACGGCCACATCGAACACTGGTACACCGACGACACCGCCAAGCGCTTTGAGGCGTACGGCTGGAACGTGATCGCCGGCGTCGACGGCCACGATGTCGTGGCGCTCGAAGCTGCTATCCAGAAAGCCAAGGCCAGCACCGACAAGCCCACGCTGATCTGCTGCAAAACCATCATCGGCAAGGGTTCGCCCAACAAGGAAGGCACGCACGACGTGCACGGCGCTGCGCTCGGCCACGACGAAATCGAAGCCACCCGCAAGCACATCGGCTGGAATCACCCCGCGTTTGAAATCCCCGCTGACATCTACGCTGGCTGGGATGCCAAGACCAAGGGTCAAGGCCTGGAAACGCTGTGGAACAACAAGTTTGCCGAATACAAGGCCGCGTTCCCGGCTGAAGCCGCCGAATTCGAGCGCCGCATGAAGGGCGAACTGCCCGCCAATTTCAAGGCGCACGTCGCCGAGAAACTGGCTGCGATCAATACCAAGGCTGAAACCGTTGCCACCCGCAAGGCAAGCCAGATCGCGATCAATGCGCTGGCGCCCGCGCTGCCCGAGTTCCTCGGTGGCTCGGCCGACCTCACCGGTTCCAACCTGACCAACTGGGAAGGCTGTCACCCGGTGCGCCACGGCAAGCCCGGCAACTACATCAGCTACGGCGTGCGTGAATTCGGCATGGCCGCGATCATGAACGGCATGGCGCTGCACGGCGGCCTGCTGCCTTTCGGCGGCACCTTCCTGATGTTCTCGGAATACTCGCGCAACGCCATCCGCATGGCTTCGCTGATGAAGCAGCGCGTGATCCACGTGTTCACCCACGACTCGATCGGCCTCGGCGAAGACGGCCCGACCCACCAGCCGGTGGAGCAGACCGCGACCCTGCGCATGATCCCCAACATCGACGTCTGGCGTCCGTGCGATACCGTCGAAACCATGGTCGGCTGGGCCCACTCGGTCGAGCGTACCGACGGCCCCACCTGCCACATCCTCAGCCGCCAGAACCTGCCGTTCATGGCGCGCGACGCCGCCACCCTGGCCAACATCGCCAAGGGCGGTTACGTGTTGAAGGATGCTGCAGGCGCCAAGGCCATCATCATCGCCACCGGCTCCGAAGTGGAACTGGCCATGAAGGCCGCTGATGCCCTGGCAGCCGATGGCGTGCCGGTTCGCGTGGTGTCGATGCCGTCCACCAACACCTTTGATCGCCAGGATGCTGCCTACAAGGCCAGCGTGCTGACCAAAGGCCTGCCGCGCGTGGCGGTCGAAGCCGGTGTCACCGACTTCTGGCGCAAGTACGTCGGTCTGGAAGGCGCTGTTGTCGGTATCGACACCTTCGGTGAATCCGCTCCCGCACCTGCGCTGTACAAGCACTTCGGCATCACCGCCGAAGCTGTGGCCGCCGCCGTCAAGGGCGTTCTGTAAAAAAACAAGGCGCCAGGATTCAGGGATCAGGGTTCAGGGGCGCGGCTTTCAGCCGCACCTACCCTGGTCCCTGAATCCTGGTCCCCGGCCCCTAAAAATGATTTTCAACTTCACTCTGGAGACTGCAAATGGCAATCAAAGTTGGTATTAACGGTTTTGGCCGCATCGGCCGCATGGCTTTCCGCGCTATCGCCAAGGATTTCCCCGAAATCGAAGTGGTCGCGATCAACGACCTGCTCGACCCCGAATATCTGGCTTACATGCTGAAATACGACTCGGTGCATGGTCGTTTCAACGGTGACGTATCGGTCAGCGGCAGCAACCTGATCGTCAACGGCAAGACCGTTCGCCTGACCGCAGAGCGCGATCCCGCCAACCTGAAGTGGAACGAAGCAGGCGCCGACATCGTGATCGAGTGCACCGGCTTCTTCCTCGACGACGAGACCTGCCAGAAGCACATCGCTGCCGGCGCCAAGAAAGTCGTGATGAGCGCCCCGTCCAAGGATGCCACCCCGATGTTCGTGTACGGCGTCAACCACGACACCTACGCCGGTCAGGCCATCGTGTCGGCCGCATCGTGCACCACCAACTGCCTGGCACCCGTTGCCAAGGTGCTGAACGACAACTGGGGCCTGAAGCGCGGCCTGATGACCACCGTTCACGCAGCAACGGCCACCCAGAAAACCGTTGACGGCCCGTCGATGAAAGACTGGCGCGGCGGCCGCGGCATCCTGGAAAACATCATCCCGTCGTCCACTGGCGCTGCCAAGGCCGTGGGCGTGGTGTTGCCCGCGCTGAAAGGCAAGCTGACCGGCATGGCCTTCCGCGTGCCGACCTCCGACGTTTCGGTGGTCGACCTGACCGTCGAGCTGGACAAGCCCGCGACCTACGCTGAAATCTGTGCTGCGATGAAAGCCGCATCACAAGGTGCCATGAAGGGCACCCTCGGCTACACCGACGAGAAGGTGGTCTCCACCGACTTCCGTGGCGTCGGCTTCTCCTCGATCTTCGATGCCGAAGCCGGTATCGCGCTCGACGGCACCTTCGTCAAGGTCGTGTCCTGGTACGACAACGAGTACGGCTACACCTGCAACATGCTGCGTTTTGTGCAGCACGTAGCTAAGTAAACGGTAAGCGGTGAACGGTGAACGGAGGCATCCGCTCACCGTTTTCCGCTCACCGCTCACCCAAGCAACTGAGTTGTAAGGAATGAGTGAACTCATCCCTTACCGCTTAATTATTCAGGAGAACCACATGCCCCATTTCATCCGTGTCACCGATCTCGACCTTGCTGGCAAACGCGTCTTCATTCGCGCCGATATGAACGTGCCGGTCAAGGACGGAAAAGTCACCTCGGACGCCCGCATCACCGCCTCGATGCGCACCATCGAACATTGCCTTGGCGCCGGCGCCAAGGTCATGGTCACCTCCCACCTGGGCCGCCCGACCGAAGGCGAGTTCAAGGAAGAAGACTCGCTCAAGCCGGTTGCCGACGTCATCGCGCAAAAGCTCGGCAAGAACGTGCGCCTGATCCGCGAATGGGTCAACGGCGGTTTCAACGTCGCTGACGGCGAACTGGTGGTGCTGGAAAACTGCCGCGTCAACGCGGGCGAAAAGAAGAACGTCGACGAAACCGCGAAAAAATACGCCGCGCTGTGCGACGTCTTCGTGATGGACGCCTTCGGCACCGCGCACCGCGCCGAAGCCTCGACCCACGGCATTGCCAAGTTCGCCCCGGTGGCGGCTGCCGGCATTCTGCTGACCGAAGAACTTGATGCACTCGACAAGGCGCTGGCCAACCCGGCACGCCCGATGGTCGCCATCGTCGGCGGCTCCAAGGTGTCCACCAAACTGACCGTGCTGGAAGCGCTGTCGGAAAAATGCGAACAGCTGGTGGTCGGCGGCGGCATTGCCAACACCTTCCTCAAGGCCACCGGCCACAACGTCGGCAAATCGCTGTGCGAAGACGACCTGGTCCCCACCGCGCAGGCGCTGATCGAGAAAATGACCGCACGCGGCGCGATCATCCCGATCGCAGTCGACGTGGTGTGCGGCAAGCAGTTCGACGCCAATGAACCCGCCGTGCTGAAAGACGCGGGCGATGTGGCTGACGACGACATGATTTTCGACATCGGCCCGAAGAGCGCGCAGCAACTCGCTGACATCATCATGAACGCCGGCACCGTGGTGTGGAACGGCCCGGTCGGCGTGTTCGAGTTCGACCAGTTCGGCGAAGGCACCAAGACCATCGCCATGGCGATCGCCAACACCAACGCCTTCACCCTGGCTGGCGGCGGCGACACCATCGCCGCGATCCAGAAATACGACATCTACGACAAGGTGAGCTACATCTCCACCGCTGGCGGCGCCTTCCTCGAATACCTCGAAGGCAAGACCCTGCCCGCCGTGGCGATTCTGGAGGAACGCGCTCAAGTATAAGTAGCGAACGGTAAACGGTGAGAGGTTCCTGCTCACCGTTTTGCATTTTCCCGTTTACTCCTCACCGCTTACCGCTCACTACCTATGATCCGCAGAACCAAAATCGTCGCCACCCTCGGCCCCTCCTGTTCCGATGCCAAAACCCTGGACCGGATGATGGAAGCCGGCCTGGATGTGGTGCGCCTCAACTTTTCGCACGGCGTCGCGCAGGACCACATCGACCGCGCCGAACTGGTGCGCTCGCTGGCCCGCACGCGCGGCCGCGCCGTCGGCGTGCTGGTTGACCTGCAGGGTCCGAAAATCCGCATCGGCAAGTTCAAGGATGGCAAGATCACGCTGGCCAAGGGCGACATGTTCATTCTGGACGCAGCCTGTACGCTCGGCGACCAGACCCGCGTCGGCCTCGACTACAAGGAATTGCCGAACGACGTGAAGCGCGGCGTCACCCTGCTGCTGGATGACGGCCGTATCGAGTTCTGGGTCGAGTCGGTCACCGGCACGGAAATCCTCTGCAAAGTGGTGCAAGGCGGCGTGCTGTCCAACAACAAGGGCATCAACCGCAAGGGCGGCGGCCTGTCGGCTGCTGCACTCACCACCAAAGACATCGAAGACATCAAGACGGCTGCTGCACTGAAGGCCGATTACCTCGCCGTGTCGTTCCCGCGCTGCGGCGCCGACATGCGCCAAGCGCGTGAATTGCTGCGTGCGGCTGGCGGCAAAAGCCAGTTGGTGGCCAAGATCGAGCGCACCGAGGCGATCGAAAACCTCGAGGAAATCCTCGATGCCTCCGACGCCATCATGGTGGCGCGTGGCGACCTCGGCGTCGAAGTCGGCGACGCGGCCGTGCCTGCGCTGCAGAAGCGCATGATCCGCCTGGCAATCGAGCGCAACAAGGTGGTGATCACCGCGACCCAGATGATGGAGTCGATGATCACCAGCCCGATCCCGACCCGCGCCGAAGTGTCCGACGTCGCCAACGCCGTGCTCGACGGCACCGACGCGGTGATGCTGTCGGCGGAAACCGCGGCGGGCCAGTTCCCGGTCGAAGCCATTCAGGCGATGGACCGGGTCTGCCTCGAAGCGGAAAAGGAAGCCGAGCCCAAGTTCTCCGGCGAGCGCATGATGAAAAGTTTCCTGCGCGCCGACGAAGCAATTGCCATGTCTGCGGTGTTCACCTCGGTGCACCTCAACATCAAGGCCATCGCAGCACTCACCGAAAGCGGCAACACCTGCCTGTGGATGAGCCGCCTGTCGACCCGGGTGCCGATCTACGCCTTGACACCCCAGGTCGAAACCCGTAGAAAAGTCACCTTGTTTCGCGGTGTTTACCCGATCAATCTGGTCACCACCAGCAAGGATCGTGACGTGCTGCTGGCCGAGGCCGAAGAAGAGTTGCGGCAACGTGGCGCAGTGCGCGACGGCGACCTGATCCTGCTCACCATCGGCGAGCCCATCGGCCAGTCCGGTGGCACCAACACCATGAAGATCGTCCGCGTGGGCGACTCCAAGAAACCCTGATACCCGATCATTTTTTAAACTAGGAGACTGTAAATGGCCCTGATTTCCCTTCGTCAATTGCTCGACCATGCCGCCGAAAACGGTTATGGCCTGCCTGCGTTCAACGTCAACAACATGGAGCAGGTCCAGGCCATCATGCAGGCCGCTGCCGCCGTTGATTCGCCGGTGATCCTGCAGGGTTCCGCCGGTGCGCGTTCCTACGCCGGCGAGCCCTTCCTGCGCCACCTGATCCTGGCCGCGATCGAAATGTATCCGCACATTCCGGTCTGTATGCACCAGGACCACGGCGCTTCGCCCAGCATCTGCTTCCGCTCCATCCAGTCCGGCTTCTCGTCGGTGATGATGGACGGTTCGCTGGGCACCGACGGCAAGACCCCGTCCACCTACGAATACAACGTCGCCACCACCGCCAAAGTGGCCGAACTGGCGCACGCCTGCGGCGTCTCGGTCGAAGGCGAACTGGGCTGCCTGGGCTCGCTCGAAACCGGCATGGCCGGTGAAGAAGACGGCCACGGCGCCGAAGGCGCGCTGGACCACAGCCAGCTGCTGACCGACCCCGACGAGGCCGCTGACTTCGTCTCCAAGACCAAGGTCGACGCCCTGGCGATCGCCATCGGCACCTCGCACGGCGCCTACAAGTTCACCCAGAAGCCCACCGGCAAGGTGCTGCGTATCGACCGCGTGAAGGAAATCCACGAGCGCATCCCCAACGTCCACCTGGTGATGCACGGTTCGTCCTCTGTTCCGGAAGACTGGCTCGCCATCATCAACAGCTACGGCGGCGACATGGGCCAGACCTACGGCGTGCCCGTCAGCGAAATCGTCGAAGGCATCAAGAACGGCGTGCGCAAGGTCAACATCGACACCGACCTGCGCATGGCCTCCACCGGTGCCATCCGCAAGCACCTGGCCGACAACAAGGCCAACTTCGACCCGCGCAAATTCCTCAAGGAAGCCACCGCTGCCATGAGCGGCATTTGCCGCGACCGTTACGAAGCCTTCGGCGCTGCCGGCCAGGCCAGCAAAATCAAGAAGGTCTTTAACCTGGAAGAAATGCAGAAGCGCTACGACAAGGGCGAACTCGATCCCAAGGTCAACTGATCGCTGGTTGATTGATTGCAATGAAAAGGGACGCTGCAGCGTCCCTTTTTTTCTGTCTATCCGGAGCGGACTGTTAAACCCAATCCGCCTTATTGCCCACTCACCAGACGAAAAATTGCACCGCCCAGGCTGAAAACGGCAGCGCGGCGGCCAGCACTACGGTCAGCGCACTGGCCAGACGCCGTTGCGGCGCGAGCCGCCACGCCAGGCTCGCGCCCCACAAGGCCGCTATGCCGAGCAGGCCGATGCGCAGGTGGCCGGCCCAGGGAACGGCCACGCCTTCGGCGGCCAGCTGACCGGTGGTCAGCAGCGACAGCCCCACAAAGACGCTGATGCCGGCGAAGGGAATGAGGGTATAGGCCATGCGCGTCCAGTCGAGTCCGGCCAGCCGCCCCGCCACCTTGAGCCAACCCCAGACCCAGCCGCCCACGACCAGGGTTTCGGCCGCGATGTAGGCCAGGAGCACGCCGCCGTCGAGCCAGGTGAACACGTCGTTCACTTCCGGGTAATCGGTGAACAGCCACCACAGCCCGACCGGGTCGAGCGCCCACCAGATTTCATGCTCCACCAGCCATTCCGCCAGGGCTTGCTTGAGCGTGACCAGCCACGGGGAAGCGCTCCACTGGAATGCGCCCAGGGCCACGCCCAGCATGCCGAAGGCCAGCAGGCGCGCGGCCCAGAGATCGTTGCCCGCGCCGCTCTGGCTCGCCAGTATTTCGCTGTCCGGCCGCCGCAGGCTAAGCTGGACCGCGTCGCGCTCGCCGGCGCAGCGGCCGCACATATGACAGGCGGAAGCGCTGTCCATGCGGCGGATATTGATCAGCGGCGCGCAGTTGACCACATGCGTGCGGCTGGCGCGGCTGCCCGGGGGCGCGCTGTCCCACGCCTGCTGGTCGACCCGGTAATGCAGCGGCGCGACTTTGGCGAGCAGGCTGAACACGCCGGACACCGGACACAGATGGCGGCACCACACGCGTTTTTCGCGGCCCCAGATCAAGCCGGCCGCCACCGCCGCGAGGGTCGAGCCGCCCAGAATCAGCAGCACGGGCTTGGGGTATTCGTAAATGCTGGTCATCTGGCCGAACACGGTGGTGGAAACAAACGCCAGAAAGGGCCAGCCGCCCCACTTCAGCCACTTCGGCATGCCGCGCCCCAGGCCATAGCGCGAAGCCCACTCGGTCAGCGCGCCTTCCGGGCACAGCACGCCGCACCAGACACGTCCCAGCGTCAGGGTGGAGAGGATGACGAAAGGCCACCAAATCCCCCAGAACGCGAACTGGGCAAAGCGCGTGAGGTTGTCCCACAGATGCGTATGCTCGGGCGGCAGCGGCAGGAAGGCCGGCACCGCCACCAGCCCGACATACGCCAGTACGATGCTCCATTGCAGGCCCATGATCACGCCCTGGTGGCGGCGCAGCAGCAGCCCCAGGCGGGCAAGCCGCTGCGGGGGCAGGAATACCAGAGGCTGGGCGACAGGGTTCATGGCTTTTTGCCAGCCCGGCTTGAGAACAGCAGGGTCACGGCCAGCAGCCAGTAGCCCAGCAGCAGGGCATAGGCCATGCCCGAGGGCAGGGCGCGATAGCCGATGAAGGCTGCCGCCACGCCGCCTGCGCGGCTGCCGTCATCCAGCAGCGCCGAGCTGTCCCACAGCGGATCGGCCAGCGCGGTCAGCGCTTCCAGACCGACCAGGCGCTCGGCCGCATCCACCAGCAGCGCGCCGCCCAGGAGCAGCAGCAAGGCTTGGGTGATGCGGAAAAAATTGCGCCAGGAAATGAAACGGCCGCTGCGCGAAAGCAGCCAGTAAACGGCCAGCGCCAGCAGAAATCCGCCCGCGCCGCCGATCAGGAAATCGGCCCAGCTTTCGTTGCCCACGGCGCCATAGAGGAAGACCACGGTTTCGGCGCCCTCGCGCCCCACCGCCACGGCGGCGAGCACGGCCATGCCCATCCAGTTGGCGCGTTCGGCGGCGACGGCCATGCCGGATTCGAGCTCGCGCTTGAGGCCGGCGCCGTGCCGCTGCGTCCACCACACCATCTGGAAAATAAGCACGCTGGCAACCAGCGGCATCAGTGCCTGAAACCATTCCAGCGCGGTGTCGGAAGCCCAGGCCTGTATCCCCATCAGGGTGACCGCCAGCGCCCCGGCCAGCACCAGCCCGCCCGCCACGCCGCCCCACAGCCAGGGCAAACCGTCACGCGCATCGGGCCGCGCGGACAGCCAGCCATGCAGAATGCCGATGACCAGCATCGCCTCGATGGATTCGCGCCAGACGATGAACAGGGTGTTTCCCATGCTGTGCTCCTATTTCGCGCGGATCTGGCCGCGGCTGGTGTCGGGATGGAACTCGTCGAAAAAGTCGAACTCACCGGGCTTGAGCTGGGCGATCACGACAAACGACTGCGCCCCCGGTCCGAGCACCTTTTCCTTGCGCAGCGACAGGCTCTCGAACTCGATCGCGCCGCTGCTTTCGTTCTTGATGACGATCTTGAAACGCACGCCCGACGGCACCTCCAGATTGGCCGGGGTAAAGCGCCCGTCGCGGGCGACCAGGGTGTAGACCGGCAGTTCGACGGCCTGCGCGGGGACGCTCGCGGCGGCCGCCGACAGCATGAGGAAAAAACCAAGGGGTGCGTTCACGGCAAGCTCCTTCAGAACGACAGATTGGTACGCAAGCCGACCACCGTGGCGTTTTCGCCGGTATTGCCCGCGGGGTGGCGGATGTACTGGAGATCGGGCGTCAGCTCGAATTGCGGGTGGACCTGGAAGCGGTAATACAGTTCGATCGTCTGCTCCCAGCCGTCGGCGCCGTAGCCATACTCCGGCAGCGCGGCGGACTGGTCGTGGAAATCGTCGGCGACTCGGTTGGCGGCGTAGGCGAGGCCAATCGCATCGCTGCCGCGCGACCAGTAACTGCCGTTGAATTCGCCGCCCAGGCTGGCGGTGACGTCGAACGGCAGATTATCGCCGTAGGCCATGCCCGCACGGCCGAACAGGCTGAGTCCGTCGCCGACGCGCTGGTCGGCGCTGATGCCCCAGCCCCAATGGTTTTCGGTCTGCTCGGCGATGAAGGTCGGCGCCTGGCCGTTGCTCCAGAGATAGGCGCGGTAATTGCCTTCCAGGCCGCCGAACACGCGCTGGCTGGTTTCGGCCTGGGCAATGACGAATGGCTTGGTGAAGGGGCCGCTGAAATCGGCGCCGTCACCCGAGGCAAACACGCCCAGCGACAGGCCGTAACTTTCCGGCTTCTGGCTGGCATTCGTATAGCCGATGCGCACGCCCGGCGAGAACCCGTAGCCGTCCGCGCCCACGTTGGCCGCGAGCGGGTTGTCCAGCAGCGCGTTGTGCACCAAGGCGCTGGCCAGGAACTGCGTGGTTTCGTCGCCGCCGACGTTGTTCTGGTCGAAGAAGCCGAAGGGATCCATCTTGCCGAAGTTCAGCGTCAGCGTTTCCCGCGACTGCGGCTTGTATCCGTTGAGCGGCAGCGGAATGTCGGCCTGATACCAGAGTTCGCCCACGATCAGCGCGCTGTTGTCGGCGGGCACGACGGAACCCAGCTGGAAGGCGCTCGCATTGGGGCCGACGAAGGACGTGAAATCCACGCCATTGCCCTGTCCCGCGCGGAAAAACGCGAACACGAAACTGTCGACATCGCCGGTGGTGATGGTCGGGGAGGTGACGCTGAGGTCGGCCCGGTAGTTGAGCTGCACATCGTTATTGCCGATACCGCTGGCGCCCTGCGCCGCGCCGAAGAAATCGGCACCGATCGAGAAACCGCCCAGCGCATCGAGCATCCTGGATTGCGTCTGCGCGTTTTGCGCCTGGTTCTCGGCATACTTCAGGCGCATGGCGAGTTCCGGTTCCTGTTCGCTGATGGAGTCGCTGGCGAGGGCGGCTTCCAGTTGCCTGTTCTGGGTTTCCAGGCTCATCACCCGTTCTTCCAGTTTCGCATCGGCGGCGCGGGTCTGCGCCTGCAAGGCTTTTTCCAGTTCGCTGTTGCGCTTTTCCAGCCGGTCCATCCGCTCCAGCAGGCTTTGCAGTTGCGCGGGGGAGACGCTGGGTTCCGCTCCCAGCGCGGGCAGCGCGGCAACGAGCGCGAGCGCCAGCACGCCGAGGCGTACGGTGTTGTGGAGCGGGCGCATGTCAGTACCCGCCCTTCTTGCCGATGCCGACATAGATGAAATCGTATTCCACCGTGAAGGGCTTGAACCACGGGCGCACCCCGGTCAGGCGGTCGGTATGGCGGCCGAAGTGGGCGTGGGGATTGTCGGTGGGCGGGGAGATCGTGTATTTCACCGTGTATTTGCCCGGCCCCATCAGCTTGGCGTTGTCGCCATAGTGCGGGCCGTCATTGGCCACCATCGGCATGAAGTCGCCCTTGATGCATTCGCCGCCCTGCTTGCAGACCTCGAACTTCACCAGCAGATAGGGCATCCATTCACCTCCCGCGAAGCCGTTGGGGTTGCTGCCCAGCGCGCGGATGTCCGCCTCCAGATGGACATCGGACTCCTTTGCCGGGCGCATCATGCCGGCCGGCTCCATTTCCACCGGCTGCAGATAGACCGCGCCGATTTCCATGCCGTAGCGCTGCTGCGGCGTTCCGATGGGGTACTCCACCGCATGGGCGGGAATAGACGTGGCGGCGGCCAGAGCGAAGCTAAGCATTGCGCCGATGCGTGTAATGGGGTTCATGGCCACTCCAAAAAGTATCGAAAAATTTTGGCTGGCTAGACGGGCAGGCGCCCATTGGCTGGCTGAAGGTTTTCCTTTGGCGCATCCGTCCGGGCGCGTCATGCAGGAATGAGAACAATTATCAATATTATATAATCGGATGTCAATGTATTCATTCCGGCTTGACTATCTCGCCCTGCCTGCAGGCGATTCCGCTGCAATCGCCGCACACTCGCTGGCCGCCCGGCAGCGGCCATGGCATCATGAAACGCATGCCCCCGGAACCTTCAAACACCGCTGTTTTTGTCGCCCACGGCCTCACCAAGATCTACCGCATGGGCGAGGTCGAGGTGCATGCGCTGCGCGGCATCGACCTCACCCTCAATCGTGGCGAACTGGTGGTGCTGCTCGGCCCCTCGGGCAGCGGCAAGTCCACCCTGCTCAACATTCTGGGCGGGCTCGACGCCCCCAGTGGCGGCGAAGTCTACTACCTCGACCACAAGCTCACCGGCGCGTCTGAATCCGAGCTCACCCGCTTCCGGCGCGAACATGTCGGCTTCGTGTTCCAGTTCTACAACCTGATTCCCAGCCTCACCGCGCGCGAAAACGTCGCCGCGGTGACCGAGATTTCGGCCGCGCCGATGCGCCCCGAAGACGCGCTGGCACTGGTTGGGCTGGGCAACCGGCTCGACCATTTTCCGGCGCAGCTGTCCGGCGGCGAGCAGCAACGGGTAGCGATCGCCCGCGCGGTCGCCAAGAATCCGGCGGTGCTGCTGTGCGACGAACCCACCGGCGCGCTCGATTCCGCCACCGGCGTAGTGGTGCTCGAAGTGCTGGAAAAGGTGAACCGCGAACTCGGTACGCTGACCGTGCTGATCACCCACAACGCCGGTATTGCCGCCATGGCCGACCGCGTGATCCGGCTGTCCGACGGCCAGATCGCCGAGATACAGAGCAACCCCACGAAGAAGGCAGCACGCGAGCTGTCCTGGTAAACCTTTCAGCCCAACCATGCGCGCCCTCGACCGCAAACTGTTCCGGGATCTGTGGCATCTGCGCGGCCAGGTGCTGGCGATCGCGGCAGTGATCATGGGCGGCGTCGCCACCATGGTGATGTCGCTCTCCACCTACGATTCGCTGGTCACCACGCGCGATCGTTTCTACAGCGAATACCGCTTTGCTGAGGTGTTCGCCAGCCTCAAGCGCGCGCCCGATCCCGTGGCCGAACGGCTGGCCGCGCTGCCCGGGGTGGAGCGCCTGGAAACGCGGGTGCGGGCCGGGGTGAAGCTCGAAGTGGCCGGGTTCAGCGACCCCATCACCGGCCTGCTGCTGTCGCTGCCGGATGTCGGTGCGCCGCAGCTCAATGCGCTGCACCTCAAGCGCGGGCGCTTGGTGCAGCCGTGGAGCACGGACGAGGTGGTGCTGTCTGACACCTTCGCCGATGCGCATCGCTTCCAGCCGGGCGATACGCTGGCCGCGATCATCAACGGCAAGCGCAAAACGCTCACGGTGGTGGGCGTCGCGGTGTCGCCCGAATATGTCTACCAGATCGCGCCCGGCGCCATGTTTCCCGATTTCAAGCGCTACGGGGTGTTGTGGATGGGGCGCAACGCGCTCGCCGCTGCCTACGACATGAAGGGCGGCTTCAACCAGGTCAGTCTGACGCTGGCGCGCGATGCGCACGAACAGGATGTGATCGACCGGGTGGATGCCATCCTCGCCCCCTACGGCGGCACCGGCGCGTATGGACGCCGCGACCAGTTCTCCAACCGCTTTCTGACCGAGGAATTGAAGCAGCTGCGAACCATGGCGACGGTGTTTCCCGCCATCTTTCTCGGCGTCGCCGCGTTTCTGCTCAACGTGGTGCTGAGCCGGCTGATTGCGCTGCAGCGCGAGCAAATCGCCACTCTCAAGGCCTTTGGCTACAGCTATCTGGCGATCGGCGTGCATTACGTCAAGCTGGTGCTGCTGATGGTGCTGCTGGGCGTGGCGGCCGGGATTGCGCTCGGCACCTGGTTCGGCCAGGGGCTGTCCCATGTCTACACCGAAACGACGTTCCGTTTTCCCTACCTCGATTTTCGCCTCAGTGCCGGCATCATCCTGATTGCGCTGGCGGTCAGCAGCCTGGCGGCGGTCAGCGGCACGCTGCTGTCCGTCGCCCGCGCGGTGCGCTTGCCACCGGCCGAGGGCATGCGCCCGGACATGCCGGAGACCTACCGCACCACGCTGATCGAGCGCATCGGCCTGCAGCGCTGGTTTTCCGCGCCGACGCGCATGATCCTGCGCCACATCGAACGGCGCCCGCTGAAGTCGCTGCTGACGGTGCTCGGCATCGCCTGTGCCTGCGGGCTGATGATGGTGGGCAATTACCAGAAGGGCGCGATCGACTTCATGGTCGACGTGCAGTTTCGCCAGGCTTCGCGCGAGGACCTCGGGCTCACCTTTATCGAGCCCACCTCCGGCCGCGCGCTGCACGAGCTGGCCGCGCTGCCGGGCGTCGATTTCGTGGAAGGCTTTCGCGACGTGCCGGCGATCCTGCGTTTCGGGCACTACCATTACCGGGCGGCGCTGTTTGGCATCCAGCCGCAAGGCCAGTTGCACCGCTCGCTCGACGCCCAGCTGAAACCCGTCGCGCTGAAGCCCGGCGGCGTGGTGCTGACCGATCACCTGGCCAACCGGATCCTGCACGTCAAACCCGGCGACATGCTGACGGTGGAAGTGCTGGAAGGCCGCCGCCCGCTGCTGCAGGTGCCGGTGCTGGGCATCACCCAACAGTATCTGGGAGTGTCGGCCTACATGCAGCAGGATTCGCTGAATGCCCTGATGCGCGAGGGCGGCACGGTGTCCGGCGCCTATCTGGCGGTGAAGCCGGGCACCGAAGCGGCACTCTACGCCCGCCTGCACGAACGCCCGCGCGTGCTCGGCATGGTCGCCAACGTCGCGGCGATCCAGAGCTTTTACGCCACCATCGGCGAGTTCATCCTGTTTTACAACCTGGTCGCCACCGTGCTCGCCGGCGCCATCGGTTTTGGCGTGGTCTACAACAGCGCGCGCATCGCCCTGTCCGAACGCGGGCGCGAGCTCGCCAGCCTGCGCGTGCTGGGCTTCACCCGCGGCGAGATCGCCTATATTCTGCTGGGAGAGTTGGCGCTGCTGACTTTGGCGGCGATCCCGGTCGGCTTCCTGGTCGGCGTCGGGCTGGTCGGCATCCTGGTAATCGCTTTCAGGAGCGAGCTTTACCGGCTGCCGCTGATCCTGACCCCGGAAAACTACGCCATGGGCGCGAGCGTCGTCATCGTTTCCGCGCTGCTGTCTGGCCTGCTGCTGTGGTTTCGGCTCGGCCGGCTGGATCTGGTAGCGGTACTCAAAACACGCGAATAAGGCAAACGACACACCATGCAACTACGCGCAAAAATCGGAATGCTGGCCACTGCGGCGCTGGTCGCAGCCGGACTCGTGCTGGGCTTCATGCCGCGCGCGTTGCCGGTGGACATCGCCACGGTGGCACGCGCGCCGCTCACGGTGACGGTGGAAGAAGAAGGCAAGACCCGCGTCAGAGAGCGTTATCTGGTGTCGGCGCCGGTGGCCGGCTACGTACGCCGCATCGACCTCAAAGCGGGCGACGCCGTCGCGGCCGGGCAGGTGCTGGCGATCATCGAACCCGCCCGCGCCGTCGCGCTCGATCCGCGCACGCGCGCGCAGGCGCAGGCGCAAGTGAGCGCCGCCGAGGCCGCCCTCGCCGTCGCCCAGGAAAACGCCCGTGCCGCGACAGCCGACGCGCAGCTGGCCCAGCAGCAACGCGTCCGCACCGAATCCCTGCGGCAATCGAATTTTCTCTCGGCGCAGGCACTCGACACGGCACGCAGCACAGAAGCCCGTGCCCAGGCCGCGCAGCAGGCCGCGACGCATGCAGTCAAGGTGGCGCGCTATCAACTGGAAACGGCACGCGCAGCCGTCATCAACACCACCGATCTGCAGAGCGGCGGAGCAACCGAAGCCCTGCAGGTGCGCGCACCGGTGGCCGCGCGCGTACTCAAGCTGCAGCACGAAAGCGAGGGCGCAGTCAGCGCTGGCCAGCCGCTGCTCGAGATCGGCAACCCCGCAACCCTGGAAGTCGAAGTGGACGTGCTGTCCACCCACGCAGTGAAAATCGCCCCCGGATCGAAAGTGATTCTGGATCGCTGGGGCGGCGACCAGCCGGTGCAAGGCAGCGTGCGCGTGGTGGAGCCCAGCGGCTTCACCAAGATTTCCGCGCTCGGTGTCGAAGAGCAGCGCGTGCATGTCATCGTCGACTTCGTTTCACCGCGCGAAGCCTGGCAGCGACTGGGCGACGGCTTTCGGGTGGAAGCGCGTTTTGTGTTGTGGGAAGGCCAGGACGTGTTGCAACTGCCGACCAGTGCACTGTTCCGTCACGGCGACGGCTGGGCCGTATTCGCGGTGAAAGGTGGCCGCGCCCGCCTGACCCTGATCGAGACGGGCCAGCGAGCCGGGCTGGCGACACAGGTGGTGTCCGGACTGGCGGCCGGTGCCGAGGTGGTCAGTCACCCGGACGATCTGCTCAGTGATGGCGCGCGGGTGAAGCCGCGCTAGTGTCGTGGATCAGAAATGGCTGCGCTCCGCGAAGGGCTTCACCGCAATTCCTTTGAACCCATAAATAATGCGGCCTGAGCGCTGCTACAGGCCGCTCCTCTGCCAAATTGGACGCACAAACTTGATGATCAAAAGCATCGAGTAAACTGGGCACAGTTCAATCGGGGATACCAAGTTCAAGATGGCGGAATTTTCTGACTTTTCAATTAAGGCCAAAAACTTCAAGTGCTTTGGCGAGAGCCCGCAAGGTTTCGATGCCATCACGCCGATGAATTTGATCATCGGACGGAACAACTCTGGAAAGTCTTCCCTCCTGGACATGATCGAGTACGCCACTATGGAAAAGATCAAGGTTCCTGAAAGTAAGTGGCATGCGCAACGCCAACCCGAGTTTCACTGCACTTCCAGCCTATTAGATGAGCATGTCAAACCCGTTTTCCCAGAAAACACGAGTGGAGGTGAAATACCTGGGCAAAGCCACTACGGCTTTGGCGTTACGCTTATCGGCTCACTTTTGGCTTGGAAACTTAATGCGCCGCAGGATCAGCGATTCGTGACGCTTGGCCCTAATCCAGATGGAAAATATCCATTTGATCGCGTTAAGCACGAAAAATCTAAAGCTGGATATCAGCAACAACTTGCTGCACGTCTTAAAACCCCGCTCGTTGGTAAAGAATTTCGACGCATATTCGCCGAGCGCAACTTAATGCCAGAATCATCTAGCATTTCAGGCCAACCAGAACTGAATTTGAATTTGGCAATCCATGGTGATGGCCGAGGTGGTACACACGTAATTCAAAGTTTCATCAACAAAGCCGAGCTTCCAAGCGAACTGGTCGAACGGACGATGCTGAGAGACCTAAATGACATTTTCGGCCCTGATGCGCACTTCAAGGATATTGTCTGTCAGCAACTTCAGGATGGAAGATGGGAAATCTATTTGGAAGAAGACCACAAAGGCCGGATTCCGCTTTCTCAGTCAGGCAGCGGCCTAAAAACGATCATCCTAGTCCTTGCAAATATCCATTTGCTGCCAGCCGTTGCCAAAAAAGACTTGTCGAATTTCGTTTTCGCATTCGAGGAACTGGAAAACAATCTGCATCCCTCACTATTGCGCCGACTTCTGACTTATTTGAGGAAGAAAGGCTTGGACCACGGCTGTACGTTCTTCCTGACGACGCACTCAAACGTTGCGATTGATCTTTTCAGCAAGGACGAAAACGCTCAAATCCTGCACGTGACGCATGACGGGAGGGAGGCTACCGTAAGAACGGTCACGACTTACATCGACAACAAAGGCATTCTCGATGACCTAGACGTACGGGCCAGCGATTTACTTCAATCGAATGGAATCATTTGGGTAGAGGGACCATCCGACAGGATTTACTTAAACCGTTGGATCAGCCTTTGGACTGATGACTCACTTGTGGAGGGAACTCACTATCAGTGTGTTTTTTATGGTGGCAGACTTCTTTCTCACCTGTCGAGTGAAGACCCAGACACTGTCGAAGAAGCGGTATCAATTTTACGTGTGAACAGAAATGCCGTCGTCTTGATGGATAGCGATAAACGAGACTCTGAGGCTGTGCTCAATGACACCAAGCACCGTGTAATTGATGAGGTTCAAGCAATGGGTGGGATGCCATGGGTGACACATGGGAAAGAGGTTGAAAATTACATTCCTGCTGAAGCGGTGGCTAATTTATTGAACACATCAAACCAAGTCGATCAAGTAGACCAATACCAAAACTTCTTTGATTATCTCGATACGCTTTTAGATGGTGCGGGTAAGCGCTACTTGTCGAAGAAGCCTCTATTGGCTGAGCAATTAGTCCCTCATATGACTCGTGACAATATGAGCAATGTTCTTGATCTTGAGGAACAATTGAACAACCTCTGCTCGATTATTCGCGGCTGGAATAGCATGGAGCAAGTTAACAGTCAGGCGACGCTTTGAATGACCCCTGGTTCTCTAGATGCTTCCAACCGGCTGCGTTGACTGACAACCGGACTGTCGCCCCCCGTCGTTCATGGGACTCCGGGTTTACCCCAGCATCGCCTTCAACGCCGCCAGCCGATCGCTGCCGCTGGCCTTGGCATCGGCCGTGGTGGGCTTCTCCGGCATCCGCACGTCGTCGCCCATTTCCTCGATAAAGCGTGACGGGTCACAGGCGACGGATTCGCGCGCGCGTTTGCGGCGCGAACAATAGGACAGCGTGAGCGACCTTTTTGCGCGGGTGACGCCGACATACATCAGCCGGCGTTCTTCTTCCAGCCGCCCTTCATCGACCGCGTCGCGGTGCGGCAGGATGTTTTCTTCGATGCCGACCAGGAAAACGTGGCCGAATTCCAGGCCTTTGGCAGCGTGCAGGGTGGACAAGCGCACGGCGTCGGGGGCTTCTTCTTCGCGGCCTTCGAGCAGGGTGATGAGCGCGATGGTTTGCGTCAGCTGCAGCAGGTTCTTGTCGTCTTCCTCGCCTTTCTTGGCGAACCAGGCGGCGAACTCCAGCACGTTGTTCCATTTGCCTTGCGCGACGCGGGTATCGTCCTGGTCGAAGATGTAGACCTCGTAGTCGATGAACTTCAGCAGGTCGTTCAGCACTTCGCCGGCCGGTTCGCGGGCGGCGCGTTCCTCGATGCGGTTGATGAACTGGCAGAACTCGACCAGCGGCGCCAGATGGCGCTCGCCGATCTGCGCCGCGGCAGCCGCCGAGAACACGGCCTCGA
The DNA here is from genome assembly GCF_018780105.1 of Thiobacillus sp. GTDB lineage: Bacteria > Pseudomonadota > Gammaproteobacteria > Burkholderiales > Thiobacillaceae > Thiobacillus. The sequence continues at coordinate 356,601 of NZ_JADMKC010000002.1, read as the reverse complement.
ACAGGCTGACGTGCAAGGTGGCGGCGACCTGGCCGAGCTTCTCCAGCGTCGCCGTGCCGATGCCGCGCTTGGGCGTGGTGACGGCGCGGATGAAGGCCGGATCGTCGTCGCTGTTGGCGATCAGGCGCAGGTAGGCGATCACGTCCTTGATCTCGGTGCGGTCGAAGAACGACTGCCCGCCGGACAACTGGTACGGCACTTTCTCGTTGCGCAGCGCCTGCTCGAACACGCGCGCCTGGTAGTTGCCGCGATACAGGATGGCGTAGTCGCGCCACTCGGTGCGGTGCTGGAATTTGTGCGACAGCAGCCGCATCACCACCGATTCGGCTTCGTGCTCGTCGTCCTTGGTCGGCATGATCTGGATCGCGTCGCCGTGGCCGAGGTCGCTCCACAAGCGCTTTTCGAACAGCTTGGGATTATTGGAAATCAAGCTGTTGGCGGCTTTCAGGATGCGCACGGTCGAGCGGTAGTTCTGTTCCAGCTTGACCAGATGCAGATGCGGGTAATCCTCGCGCAGCTGCTTCAGGTTGTCGGCCGACGCGCCGCGCCAGCCATAAATGGCCTGGTCGTCGTCGCCCACCGCGGTGAACGCCGCGCGCACCCCGGTGAGCTTTTGCAGCAGGCGGTATTGCGCGACGTTGGTGTCCTGGTACTCGTCGACCAGGATGTGGCGCAGGCGGTTCTGCCATTTTTCGCGCAGCTCGGCGTGGGTATCGAGCAGCTCGGCAGGCAGGCGGATCAGGTCGTCGAAATCGACCGCCTGATAGGCGCGCAGAGTCGCATCGTAGCGGTCGTAAATCTTGGCGTAGACCCGCGCGTTGTCGTCTTCGGCGGTGGCGAGCGCGATGGCGGGCGACTTCAGTTCGTTCTTCCACAGCGAGATGCGGCTCACCGCGCGGCGGATTTCCTGCTTGTCGGTGGTCTTGATGATTTCCGACACAATGCCGGCCGCGTCGGCTGAATCGAGAATGGAAAACGCCGGCTTCAGCTCGGCGAATTTCGCGTCCTCGCGCAGCATGCGCAGGCCCATCGAGTGAAACGTGGTGACGATCAGACCCTTGGTGTTGACGCTCTGGGTGAGCTTGGCGGCGCGATCCGCCATCTCGCGCGCAGCCTTGTTGGTGAAGGTGATCGCGGCGATCGAGCTCGGCTTGTAGCCGCACTCGCCGATCAGGTAGGCGATCTTGTGGGTGATGACGCGGGTTTTGCCCGAGCCGGCGCCCGCCAGCACCAGCAAGGGGCCGTCGAGGTACTTCGCCGCTTCGCGCTGCGGCGGGTTCAATGCGGAAAGCAGGCTCATGCGGCGCCGAATTCGCGCGCGAGGTACGCGTTGATGTCGCCCGATTCGTACATCCAGGTTTGCTTGCCTTCGGCGTCGGTGATCAGCAGGCAGGGCACCTGCGCCTTGCCGCCGCCGGCGATCAGCGCCGCGCGATGCGCCGCGTCGTGCTGCGCGTCACGCAACTCGATATTGAGCGACAGGCGCCGCACTTCGCGGCGGGTTTTCAGGCAGAACGGGCAGGTGGCGTAGTGATAGAGCGCCAGATTGCGGGTACGCGCGTCGACCGCCTGCTGCGCGGCGGCAGGACGCACGATGCCTTTCGGACGGGTGAGCCAGAACCACGCCAGCATGAAGGGCGTGAGCACGAAACGCAGGGTTTTGCAAAACAGTCGGATCAGGGGTTTCATCGCAGGGGTGTCACGTGGAGGTCAGGCGGGAGCGCTATGATGTGGGCCCGGATGTTGCGTCCGGACCGAACCAAACAGCGCCTAAGAAACCGTATTTTATATGTCTACCTATGCCATTGGCGATCTTCAGGGTTGCCACGACTCCCTGCTGCGGCTGCTGGACAAAATCCAGTTCGACGCCCGAGCCGACCGGCTGTGGCTGGTCGGCGATCTGGTCAATCGCGGCCCGGATTCGCTGGGCGTGCTGCGCCTGCTCAAATCGCTGGGCGATGCCGCCATTTCGGTGCTGGGCAATCACGACCTGCACCTGCTGGCACTGGCCGAAGGCTATGGCCGCATCCACAAGAGCGACACCCTCGAAACGGTGCTGGCGGCGCCGGACCGCGACGAACTCATCCACTGGCTGCGGCATCAGCGGCTGGCCTGGCGCGAGGGCAATTATCTGATGGTGCATGCGGGCGTGCTGCCGGGCTGGACGGCGGACGACGCGATGCGTTATGCGCAGGAAGCGGAAGCAGTGCTGCAGGGCCCGGATTACCGGGCATTCTTCGAGCGCATGTACGGCAACACTCCGACCCTGTGGGACGAAAGCCTGAGCGGCATCGAACGCCTGCGCGGCATCGTCAACACCTTCACCCGGCTGCGCTACTGCTCGGCCGCAGGCGAAATCGAGTTCCAACACAAATGCGCGCCCGGCCTGCAGCCCCCAGGCTGGCTGCCCTGGTTTGAGGTGCCCGGACGCAAAAGCGCGGGCACCTGCTTCGTCATCGGCCACTGGTCGACGCTCGGCCTGATCAACCGGCAGGACTTGATCGCGCTGGATACCGGCTGCCTGTGGGGCAACCAGCTGACCGCCATCAGGCTGGAGGACCGCCGGGGATTCGCGGTGAAGTGCCCGCAGATTCGACGCCCAAAAGCCGCGCCGTAGCCGCTTCCGCCTGCGCCGCCAGTTCGCGCCGGTGGCCGTCCGGCACGATGGGGGCGCCGAACTGCAGTTCGGCGATGATGCCCGGCTCGCTGACGATCTGCATCAGGCTTTGCCACATGCTGATGTCGTCGATATAGGCGGGGGCCGCGCAGTATTCTCCAGTCAGGCTGCGATAGCGCAGGGCCGCCGGCACCACCGGGCAGTTGAGCTCGACCGCCGGTTGCAGCAGCGAGGGCAGAAAGCGCAGCAACCCGCGCCCGTCGCTGGTGGTGCCTTCGGGAAACACCGCCACCCAGGCGCCCGACTGCAGCAGCAGGCGCATCTCGGCGTTGATACGTTTGGTGTCGGCGCGACGGCCGCGTTCGATGAACAGGGTGCCGGTCTTGTGCGCCAGCCAGCCCGCCACCGGCCAGTTCCGCACTTCGGCCTTCGACACGAAATGCACCCGCCGGGCGGCATAGATCAGGTAAATATCCAGCCACGACACATGGTTGCACACCAGCAGCGCGCCCTTCGGCAGCGCAGGCGGAGGCCCGGCCTGCAGGCGAACGCCGAGCACGCGCAGCAGTTGCCGCGCCCACGCCATGATGATGCGGTCGCGCAGCGCCGTCCGGCACAGCGGAAAGACCAGTGCGGCCAGCGTCACCCCGAGGACGAGGTGCAGCAGCAGCAAGCTGGTGCGGATGACGCGACGAAGCGGCGCAGGCAGGTGGGCGAGGATCACCCGGTCATTGTAAGACGCGCCGCGCTGAATGCCTGCGTAAGGCTCACGCGCCGAAGCGGCGCGCATAGCTGCGGTTGAGCTGCGCCATCGGCAGCAACATCAGCAGGTCGGCGGTGTTGAAATCCGGATCCCACGCCGGCTCGCCGCACACCATGCCGCCCGAACGGGTGTAGCCCTTGATCAGCGGCGGCAGCGGTGCGATCCGGCCATCGTCGAGCGATTCGAGCGGCAGGCGGTCGCGCGGGGTGGCGCGCCATTCGAGTGGCGCCATGTGGGTTTCGCTGAGCTGGCGGTAGACGCTGGCCGCGACGTGGCCGCCATCCGCCATGCCGACGCTGGCGCAGCCGACGATGTATTCGCAGCCGTGATTCGCCATGTATTCGGCCAGACCCAGCCACAGGCGCGTGATGACGCCGCCGCTGCGATGATCGCGATGCACGCAGGAACGCCCCAGCTCGGCCATGCGCGGACGCAGATTGCGCAGACGGCTGAAGTCGAACTCCTGTTCGGAGTAATAGCTGCCGATCCGCTTGGCGGCGCCGGGCGGCAGGATGCGGTAGGTGCCGACCACCTCGCCGCTGGCCAGCTCACGCACCAGCAGGTGATCGCAGAAGGGGTCGTACAGGTCGATATCGTGGCCCGGCAACACGGTGGTCAGGCGCGCCCCCATTTCCCCGGCGAACACCTGGTAGCGCAGGCGCTGCGCTTCGCGGATTTCGCAATCGTCGACCGCCAGCGACACGTGATAACGGCCGGCCAGTTTGGTTTGGATCGCGGCTGATTGGGTCGCGCCGGTTTGAGTCGAACTGGTTTGGGTCGAACCGGATTGAGCGGACGACGGGTTGCAAACGTCGAGCATGGGGCACTCCTATCGATGGAATGCCGCCAGCTTAGAGAGACGGTATTAATCCGGCATGACGTTCAGATTGCGGAATGATGACGCGCTTATGCGCTCAATGTGACACGCGGGTGGTGCCTCCGCCCGACAGGACGCGCACCCGGTCGCCCACCCGGAAGCTTTCGTCCGCGGCCTGGGTGATCGCGATCAGGCGGCCTGAATCCAGCCTGACCGTGATTTCGACGCCCTTCTGGCGGGTGACGCCTTCCTCCACCGCCGCGCCGCCGACACCGCCCAGCACCGCGCCTACCGCCGTGGCCAGGGTGCTGCCGGTGCCGCTGCCGACGGTGCTGCCCGCCACGCCGCCGATCACGGCGCCCGCAGCAGCGCCGACTGGCGTTTTAGTGCCCTCGATGTTCACCTCGCGCACCGATTCCACCACGGCCATCTGCACCTCCTGCACGGCACGGGTCTGGTCGCGCGAATAGTCCTTGCCGCCGGTGCCGCTGGCGCAGCCGCCCAGCGCAAGCAGCGCTGCAGCGGCAAGGGTGAAGGCGAAACTTTGACGGGGGTTCAACATAAGACGACTCCTGGCTGAAGGGAATGATGAATAGGCTGCGTCAGGCCGGCAAAGTTCAGAGCGACTTGCCGAAAGCCTGCTGCAAACGGGCGGCGATCGCTTCGCGGCTCGGCTGGTGATTCTGTCCGCCGCGGTGCTCGATCTTGATGGCGCCCATCACGCTGGCCAGCTGGCCGCTGGTTTCCCAGTCGAACCCCTGCGCGATGCCGTAGAGCAGACCTGCGCGGAAGGCGTCGCCACAGCCGGTGGGGTCGAGCACCTGCGCAGCCTGCACCACCGGAATCTCGATCACGCGGCCATCCACATACAGGTGCGAGCCGGCTTCGCCACGCGTGATGACCAGGCATTTCACCTTGGCCGCCAGCGCCTCGACCGTGAGTTCGGTGCGCGCCAACAGCAGCTCGGCTTCGTAATCGTTGAGGGTGACGTAGTCCGCCAGCTCGACCATCTCCAGCAGTTCGGCGCCACTGAACAGCGGCATGCCCTGACCGGGATCGAACACGAAGGGAACGCCCGCTGCGTGGAACTGGCGACAGTGGTTGAGCATGCCGTCGCGGCCGTCGGGCGAGACGATGCCGAGGCCGATTTCGCCCACTTTGGACGCGTCGTTCTGGTGCGAGTAGTTCATCGCGCCGGGGTGAAAGGCGGTGATCTGGTTGTCCGCCAGATCGGTGGTGATGAAGGCCTGCGCGGTATAGCTGCCCGGCAGCTGGCGGATGGCTTCGCGCGTGATGCCCTGCTGGTCGAGACGATCGGCATAGATGCCGAAATCGTCGCCCACCGTCGCCATGATCACCGGCTCGCCGCCCAGCAACTTGAGGTTGTAGGCGATGTTGCCGGCGCAACCGCCGTACTCGCGGCGCATTTCGGGCACCAGGAACGACACGTTCAGCATGTGGATCTTGTCGGGCAGGATGTGGTTCTTGAAATGATCCTGGAACACCATGATCGAGTCGAAGGCGAGGGAACCGCAAATGAGGGTGCGCATGGGGAGGCCGGAGGGGAAACGAAAGCGGCGATTATACGCAGACAGGCGCTGCGGGCCGGTTACGGACGTTTGGTTGGCCAGACGGCTGGCGCGGACTCAGCTGTAAATTTCTTCCACCGCAAAAATGCGCCGGTGCTCGCGCATGGCGTAGCGGTCGGTCATGCCGGCGATGTAGTCGGCGACCGCGCGCGCGCCTTCGAGCGACTCGCGCGCCTGATGTTCGGGCGGCAGCAGGCGGGCATCGCCGATGAACGCGGTATAGAGATCGCTGATGATGCGCTGCGCCTTGGCGCTCATGCGCGCGACCTTGTAATGGCGGTACAGGTGGCGGTGCAAAAACCGTTTCAGTTCGCGGTGTTCGTCCAGCAGCGCCTCGCTGAACGCCGCCAGCGGCGGCGCGGCGCGCACGTCGGCAATGCTGGCGACGGCGCTGGCTTCGATATTGGCGCGAGTGGTGGCCACCAGGTCGACGATCAGCGCATTGATGATGCGGCGCACGGTCTCGGTCACGACACGACGGCCATTGAGTTCGGGATAGCGGGCTTTCACTTCGTCGTGATGGCGGGCGAACAGGCGCACCTCCATCAACTGCTCGATCTGAATGAGCCCGGAACGCAGGCCGTCGTCGACGTCGTGATTGTTATAGGCGATTTCGTCGGCCAGATTGGTGATCTGCGCCTCCAGCGAGGGCTGGGTTTTGGCCAGGAAGCGTTCGCCCACCGCGCCGAGCTTTTCGGCGTTGCCGAGCGCACAGTGTTTGAGGATGCCCTCGCGCGCCTCGAAGGTGAGGTTGAGACCGTCGAACTCGGCGTAACGCTCCTCCAGCAGATCGACCACACGCAGCGATTGCAGGTTGTGCTCGAAGCCGCCGTGTTCCTTCATGCAGGCGTTGAGCGCATCCTGACCGGCGTGGCCAAACGGGGTATGGCCAAGGTCGTGCGCCAGCGCAACGGCTTCGACCAGGTCTTCGTTGAGCCCCAGCAGCCGGGCGATGGTGCGGCCGATCTGCGCGACTTCGAGGCTGTGGGTAAGACGGGTGCGGAACAGGTCGCCTTCATGATTGACGAACACCTGGGTCTTGTATTCCAGCCGCCGGAACCCGGTGGAATGGATGATGCGGTCGCGGTCGCGCTGGTATTCGGAGCGCGGATGCGCCGGCGCTTCGGCATGGGCACGTCCGCGGGTCTGGCTGGAATGCGCGGCGTAAGGGGCGAGTTCGATCATGGGTGGAATCGGTTCAGTGACAAAACAGTCGGCCCCAGTGTGCGGCACGCCGGGGCGGGCCGCAACTGCCCGATCCGCGCAATCAGTCACCGGTGGGGGCGACACACGCCGCCAATGTGGCGCGCAAGGTCGCTTCCGGCATGTCGCCCGTCACCACCGCCTCGCCCAGGCGTTTCAGCAGCACAAAGCGCAGCTTGCCGGACTCGACCTTCTTATCGTGCCCCATGTAATCCAGCCAGGTGTCCACGCCCAGATCGGGTGCCACGTCGGGCAGGCCGGCGGCACGGATCAGGGCACGGCTGCGCGCGACGTCCGCGTCGCTCAGCCAGCCCATGCGGCGCGAAGCCTCCGCCGCCATCACCATACCCGCGCCCACGGCTTCGCCATGCAGCCAGTTGCCGTAGCCCATACCGGTTTCAATCGCGTGGCCAAAAGTGTGGCCGAGGTTGAGGATGGCGCGGATGCCGCCTTCGCGCTCGTCCTGGCTCACCACCTGTGCCTTGATTTCGCACGAACGGTGGATGGCGTGGGCGATCGCTGCCGCGTCCAGCGCACGCAGCTTGTCCATGTTGGCTTCGAGCCAGCCGAGGAATTCGACGTCCCAGATCAGGCCGTATTTGATGATCTCGGCGAGGCCGGCCGACACTTCGCGCGCGGGCAGCGTCTTCAGCGTATCGGTATCCGCCAGCACCACCTGCGGCTGATAGAACGCGCCGATCATGTTCTTGCCGAGCGGATGGTTGATGCCGGTCTTGCCGCCCACCGACGAATCGACCTGCGACAGCAGCGTGGTCGGAATCTGGATGAACGGCATGCCGCGCTGGTAACACGCCGCCGCAAACCCGGTCATGTCGCCGATCACGCCACCGCCCAGCGCGATCAGGGTGGTCTTGCGCTCGGCGCGCGCGCCCAGCAGGGCATCGAAAATCAGGTTCAGGGTTTCCCAGGTCTTGTAGGCTTCGCCGTCGGGCAGCACGATCGGCATCACCGCCACACCGGCCGCCTGCAAGGACGCGCTCAGCCGCTCCAGATACAGCGGCGCAACCGTGGTGTTGGTGACCACCGCCACGCGCTTTTGCGCCAGATGCGGCAGGATCAGCTCGGACCGATCCAGCAGGCTGGTACCGATGTGGATGGGGTAGGAGCGGTCGCCGAGGTCGACGGTGAGGGTTTGCATGGTTCGCAAAGCAGCTAACAAAGGGATGGCTCATTGTAACCAATGCAGGAAACGCGACGCGCTCCGATCAACCAGGGTGAGCACGCCCACCAACTCGACGAAGGCAGCAGGAATATCCGATCCGCTTGTCCAGGCGGCGCCAACACGTATCATCGGGTTTCTCCCTAATCGTGATCCGGATTTTTGCTGATCCAGATGCAAGTTCATCATCAACCCACGCCACGCAATGGCCATTCAAGCTGATCGCATCCTGCTGGTTTCGCCCGCCTCACCGTTTGATCCGCAATCGGGCGCGCAGCAACGTACCGCTTTACTGCATCAGGCCCTGCAGAGGCTGGGTGAAGTAGATACGGTTTTGATCGAACCCGGCGCGGGCCCAAGCCGTCTGGAACCAGCCAAACCCGGTGTCTTGGCGCATGGCGTTTGGCATCAACGCCCGCTCGGCATCGGCAAGTTCAAGCCCGATCGTCACTTGCAGCAAGCCCTCCTGAGTGCTGGCGTAGATCTTGGACAGTATCGACTCATTGTCAGCCGCTATCTCAATCCCATTTGCAAACTGACCATTCCACGCGGGACACGCACCGTGGTCGATCTCGACGACTGGGGTTATCACTACGCGCCGGGGGCGATGGCGATGGCCGCCCGTCTCAAATCAACCTACGCCGCCCAACTGGCAAAGCGCCAGCTCAAACGATTTGACGCCTTTTTTTTCGTCAGCCCGCGCGACCAGGCGTGCCATCTCGACCTGCCATCGGTGCTGTTGCCCAACATCCCATTCAACCCACCCGCTGCGCCTTTTCCGCAAACCGACAACCCCACCCTGCTGTTCGTCGGTTCGCTCTGGTATCCGCCCAACCGCGAGGGCATCGACCGCTTTCTTGCTCACAGCTGGCCCGCCATCAAGGCGGCCCAGCCGCAGGCCCATTTGTTGTTGGTCGGCGCTGCTCCGCCTGCGCTACGACAAGCTTGGGAGCAGCATCCAGATGTGTCCGCCCCGGGCTTTGTCGACAATCTTGATGAGGCCTACCGCAACGCGGCGTTCACCATCGCCCCGATCCATTCCGGCGGCGGCACCAATATCAAGATTCTGGAATCGCTCGCCTATGGCCGCGCGTGCGTGACCACCCCGCACTGCGCCGACGCCTTCAGCATCGGTCTCGGCAACGCGGGCTTGGCCATCGCCCTGGACGACGCCCTGTTTGCCGAACACTGTATCGCCTGGATGACGCACCCGAACCACCATCACAGTGCAGCGGGAAAAGGGCTAACTAGACTGAGGAGTCATTACACACGCGCTTTGTTTGATGAACGGGTGGCACAACTGTGCGCGCTCCCAGCTCGTACCTGCTGATCACACCATGAGACTCAAACAAGTACTGATTGACCAAGCCATCATTGCCCGCAATTTCTTCGAGGTCAGCCTGCCGCTGTACCAATTGCGCACTCGCCCCCCGGCCGCGCCGCCGCAAGCCGTTTCCCGCTTTCTCATCATCCCGGGTGACGCCAGCAATCCGTCCGGTTCTCTGGGTGACATGGCCATGTACTGCGCCTTGCTGCGAGCACTGCGCGCACTCCACCCCAATGCCTCGTTCACCATCGTTGGCACGCACGATCACCGCATTGACGTTCCGGGAATCGGCGAAATACCGGTGGCAGCTGCCTGGATCGGCCGGGAAGGCAGCGTCGCATTCGACGCTCTGATACGCCAGCATCATGCGTTGTTCGTCATGGGTGCCGATATCCTCGACGGAAAATACGGTGCGGCGCTGGTTCAGCGCATCGTGGCTTACTGTAACCACAGCGTCCGTCTCGGCATACCTGCCACCACCTTGGGCTTCAGCTTTAACCGCAACCCGCGGTGGCCAACCCTGCACGCCCTGTCGCGATTGCACCCCAAGGTGACGGTCAATGTACGCGACCAGCCTTCGCTCACTCGCTTCACGCAGATGACCGGCACTTCGGCCACCCTGTGCGCGGATGTCGCTTTCCTCATGCCGCCGGCCAGCGAGCCTGAACCTGAGGCAGAAGCCTGGATCGCCGCCATGCGCGCTGCCGGCCGTAACCCGGTTGGCGTCAATCTGAATGCCCACGCTCTGGCACCGACACTTACAGAAATCGGCACCGATGCCCTGATCACCCATCTGGCCGAGCAACTCCATACGGCAGGCGAGACCCATCAATTGGCATTCTTGCTGATTCCGCACGACCTCAAGCTGCAAGCAGGCGACGTGGCCATGCTTCAGGCAATCGAAATGCAGCTACACCAAAACGGATTTCCGCACGTTCGCTATACCCCGATTCACCGTTCCGACCGCATCAAGCGGGTGGTGGGGCAGCTGGATCTCGTCATCACCGGCCGTATGCACCTGGCCATCGCCTCGCTCGGCTGCGGCACCCCCATCCTGTCGATCACCTATCAGGACAAGTTCGAGGGACTATATGAGCATGTCGACCTGCCCCTCGAACACACCCTGCTCCCCCTGGACTGTCTAGGCAACGCGTTGTCGATCAAGATCGGCCATGCCTTCCGGCAAAGGCAGGCCAATCGCGAGCGCATTCGCGCCAGGCTGCCCCAGGTTCAGACACTGTCGGCGCGCAATCTGGTCATTGCCGGCAGCGATGCTCGGCATGCCGAAATCGGCTCAGTGGCCCCTGTCACAAGCAAATCATGATGGCTATGCAGAATCAATAAAGGGAGAGTCTGAAGATGTTGATTCGCAATATTCAAGAAATGCATGAAGGCAACCAGTATCGCGTGCAGGCTGACGTGACATTGGAGTCCCGACCACTGCAGGAAACCATTTTCATCTCCGTACCGGCCAAACAGGCCGGCTGGATTCGCCCTGACCCCAATGCCTTCATGGTAGGAACCGCCATGGCCGCCATGTGGAACGGCGAGACCCGGATGGAAATCGACGGTGGCGTGGACCCGCAACTTAAATCCCGGCTCACCATCGCCATGCGGCTACTGAAGCGTTGGCATCAAAGTCCGCTACAACCCGTTAAGATCGTGGCACCTGCAGCGGTGCACCCCTTGCCGGACCCGTCCAAAGCCAGCACCGCGCTATTCCTGTCTGGTGGCGTAGACTCATTGTCGGCCCTGTACTGGAATGCCACGCAATACCCGATGGGCGACCCGCGGAGGGTAAGCGTCGCTTTCTTCGTCCATGGCCTCGACGTCGGCGACCCCAACAAACCGAATCGGCTCGATGTATGGAACCTCGGCATCGAAAAGCTTTCTGTCCTGTGTCAGGAACTGGGGGTAGAACTGGTCACGGTCAAAGTCAACTTGAGGAATCTGGCCATGAGCTGGCGGCTCTATGGCGGGTGGCAACACGCTTCCCTGCTGGCGGCCATCGCCCACGCTGCGAGTTCGCGCATTTACCGGTGCATCATCGCCCCAGACTATTCAGTGGAACACATCCCTCATCCCCATGGTTCGCATCCTTGGCTGAACAGCTATTTTGGTGCGGACTTTCTTGAGATCATCGCTGGTGACATGGAACAGTTCAGCCGCGTGGAAAAAGTACGCTTCCTGTCCACCCAACCCGGCGTATTGAACGCCCTAAGGGTGTGCTGGGACTCAGCTGCCATCCCGGAAGGCCATCTAAATTGCGGGCGCTGTTTGAAATGCGTTCGCACCATGCTCGCGTTCATGGCTTGTGGCCAGCTCGCCCAGACCACCGCTTTCCCCAGCAATGACATATCCCCCCAATTGCTGAAAGCCATCCCCATCAAGACGTATGCCGAACTGGAGCTCTATCGTGAAGTGCTGGCACCACTTGAAGCGATGGGACGCCAGGACTTGACGGCGATCATCAAGCACAAAGTCTGGCTGTTCCGGGCCGAGCACAAGCTGAGGCTCAATTACTTGCGGCCTATCGTCAAAAAAATACTGGGAAGAAACTAGTGCCCGCAAGAGAAAAGGATGAGTGCCGCATTTGTCACTCCCAAACCAGCACCCTGTTCAACGCCACCCTGCTCAACAAATACGCGGCGAACTTCCACTATTGTGTTGAGTGTGACCACATCTTTGTCGACCAGCCAACATGGCTGGATGAGGCTTATTCGGATGCCATCGTGCGGTCGGACACGGATATTGCGGTGCGGAATATTTTCACTGCATTGCGGCTTGCCGCAATCAACTATCTGGTGCTGGAGGAGAGAGGGAACGGTCAATACGTTGACGTGGCGGGTGGATATGGCTTGTTGACGCGGCTGATGCGGGATCTTGGATTCGATTACTACTGGTCCGACCCCTATGCGCTCAACCTGTTTGCCCGGGGGTTTGAGGCCGCTACGCGGCAGGGCGCCTGCGTTGCCATCAGTGCCGTCGAAGTGCTGGAACACACGACTGATCCGCTCGATTTTATTCGACAAAGTCTGCTCGAATATCAGTCGGACACCCTGCTTTTCACAACGGAAGTCTTCCCCGACAATACCCCGCCCGCGCCCGATCAATGGGGCTATTATTCTTTCGACACAGGGCAGCATATTGCCTTTTTCTCGCGCAAGGGCTTATCGCTTCTGGCCAGCAAGCTGGGCTTGCACTACTACCCTCTAGGCCGGATACACGTTTTCTCGAAGCAAGCCTTGCCCACCTGGAAACTCAAGCTGGCCAGCAACAAATTGCTGGTGGTTCCCATCGCGCTATTTGCGGCCTTTCGCCTGGGCTCCCGGCGCAGCAAAGACCAGACCCTCATTCGCAAGCGGTCCCTCCCCCCGCAGGCATGATATTTGCTGAGTCGAAGTACTGATGCCACGCCCCCACCCCACTGAGCCGTTTGCATGCCCGTTTCGTTCACCCACATCATCAACCCTTTTGTCTGCGAGCCGAACACCAAACATGGCATCGCCAGCCGCATCACCTATGCCAGCCTGGGCATTGCTTACGAGCGCGCCCGACAAGCCGGCGTCAAGGTTGAAATCAACGCGGTGATCCTGCCAGGGGAGGAGGCCGCCATCGCAGCTCCGGCGAAGTTCGGCGGCCATTTGCACCAAACCGTACAGGATATCCGCGCGCTGCACCCCTGGCGACCGTTCCCTTTGATTGCCGACATCCTCAAGGCAGGTTCGACATCAGGCACCAGCAGTCACCTGATTTATACCAACATGGATATCGTGCTTCAGCCCGATTTTTATGCCCAGTTGCGCACGCTGATCGAAGAACGATTCGACAGCGAAACGCCTTTCATCATCTACAGGCGAAACATCCCGGGACACTACACCGGAATTGACCAGCTTCCAGACATGTATGATGAGCCGGGTGACGTCGCCTACGGTTTCGATTGTTTCGTGTTCCCCATGGCTTACGTTTCACAACTGGATTTGGGGCGCTGCTGCATCGGCGCCGCACATTTCGATTACCTGATGTTCATGGCGCTGGATGCAGCCAGCGGATTTCGCATGCAACGCGTAAATGACATACCGCTCACGTTCCATATCGGCAACGATATTTCCTGGAGCGGACAAATCGACTACATCGAACATAATCTCGCCGAATCCATGACAGCCATCCAACGCATGCGGCAACGCTACGCCGTGCCTGAAAACAGCCAGTTCGACCGGCTCGATCGCAATCACTTTCGCCCCAATGCCCGCATCGACAGTCTGATTCTGCGAAAACTGAAGCGGCTACCGGGTATTGCGCAACTGACTGTGCCGATCAAGCGCTGGATGGGGAGAAGCCATTGACCCACCCGAAGCGCGTACTGCATTCCGTAGCGAAGCCCACAGAAAGCCAACCCATGCGAAGCAAACCATGAGTCTTGGAAACTCGATCCGCCACGGCGCCAAGTGGGTATTTATCGGCAATACCGGCAGCCAGATCATCAATTTTGCACTGGGATTGATTCTTGCGCGTCTGATGATGCCTGCCGAATTCGGCACGGTTGCGACCATTCTGATCTTCACCAATCTCGCGGGCTTTGTGGCTGGCGGCGGCATGGGGCAAGCCCTGGTCCGTGCCAAAGAAGCCAGCAAGCGCGATTACGATTTGTTGTTTACGGTGCAATTTCTGATCGGACTGGTGATCGTCGGGTTCTTCTTTGCCATCGCGCCCTGGTTTGGTCGCTGGTACGCCAACCCGGAATATGCCGACCTGCTGCGGGTTGCCGCGCTGTCCTTTCTGGTTCGGCCGTTTGTCAACGTACCCAGCAACATGCTGCACCGGGACATGCGCTTCAAGGCTAAAACCGCGACCCAGCTGACCGGTCTGGTGGTGTACAACAGCATTGCCCTGAGCCTGGCTTATCTGGGCTACGGTCCATGGAGCTTGATCCTGGCTGGGCTTTTCAGCGCAATCACGGGGGCGCTGCAGTTTGCCTGGTATGCGCGCTGGCTCCCGGGAATCAACTTTGATTTTGCACGCGCTCGCGATCTGATGCGCTATGGCCTGCTGGCCACCTCGAACAATGTGGTCGGCTACATCCAGGGGCAGGTGGCGACGTTTGTGTTGTCGCGCACCGGCGATGCCGCCGCGGTAGGCTTATTCAACAAGGCCAGAAGTCTGGCCTACATGCCTTTCAACATGGTGAGCGGATCGGCATACGAGCCGGTTTTCCGGGCCATTGCGCAATCGGCCGACAACCCCGATCGTGTCCGTTACCTCTACCTGCAAAGCATCCAGCTCGGATGTCTGTACACCTACCCGATTTACATTCTGCTGTTCTGGCTGGCACCCGAAGCCATCCGGTTTTTCTACGGCGCAAACTGGCTCCCTTCCGCCGAACCCCTGTCCATTCTTGTTTTTGCCGGTTTTTTCATGTCGATCGGTCATCCTGCAGGCGCGTTGCTGGCTGCCCTGAATCTGCTGGGCAAAGAACTGGTGATGCAGGTGATCAACCTGGTCATTTTGATTCTGGGTATGCTCATCGCCACCCCCTATGGCATCAACGGGGCCGCCTGGGTGCTGGTAGCCTCGCAGTTCTTTGGCATGATTTACATTACGACCATTGCCTGCCGAGCCACCCGGATCGGATGGCTGGATATCGCGAAGGCGGTGATGCCGGCGGCGGCTCATGCGGCCGGACTGCTCGCCGCGCTGGTGCTGCTCGGCGAACTAGCCGGCCGCTTCATCAACGGAGACTTCCTGACACTGGCCTTTTATGGCACAGCTGCCGGGCTGATCGTGATTCTGAGCGGCCTGTATTCACCCTTTGAAGCCATGCGGCACGAAAGCCGAAAAATGCTGGGCCTGCTCTGGGGCCGCCTCACGTTCGCAGGAAACAAAAAAACATGACCAACCCAATTTCGACCATCGCTTTTTATCTGCCGCAGTTCCATCCCATCCCGGAAAATGATATCTGGTGGGGTAAGGGATTCACTGAATGGACCAACACGGCCAAAGCCAAACCCCTGTTCAAGGGCCACGAGCAACCGCATGTACCTGCCGACTTGGGATTTTACGACCTGCGCTGCGCCGAGAGCCGTCAGGCTCAGGCCAGCCTGGCCAAGGAATATGGCATTACGGGTTTCTGTTATTACCACTACTGGTTCGGCGGGAAGCGTCTTCTGGAGCGTCCGTTTAACGAAGTGATCGACTCCAGACAGCCCGACATGCCGTTCTGCCTGTGCTGGGCCAACCAGACCTGGACCGGCATCTGGCACGGGGCGCCCAACAAAGTCCTGATCGAGCAGACCTATCCGGGCGAAGCCGACTACCGCGCGCACTTCGACGCACTGCTTCCCGCTTTTTCCGATCCGCGCTATATCCGGGTGCAGGGCAAACCCCTGTTCGTGGTGTATCGCCCCACCGAGCTGCCCGATGCCCAAGCATTCATCCGGCTGTGGACCGAGTGGGCGCAAGCTGCGGGCTTGCCCGGCTTTTATTTCGTCGGCATCAACCACAACGACCAATGGAAACCGCAAGCAGACGGTTTTGACGCCGCCATATTGCAAAAGCTGCCCCCCAAAAAACCCAATGTGACGTGGCGACACCCGCTGCTCAAAATCGGCCAGATGCGGCACAAATATGAACTGACCATCCATCAGTACGCCGACATTTATCCCACCCTCACCCGCAAGGAACAGCCCGGTTACGTCGAGTTTCCCTGCGCCATTCCCAACTGGGACAACACCCCGCGCTCACGCCTCAATGGCCTGATCATGCAAAACTCAACGCCGGCATTGTTCGCCCAGCATTTCGACGCTTGCTTGCGCAATGCCCAGCGCCTGCCGGCAGACCAGCAAATTGTGTTCATCAAGTCGTGGAACGAATGGGCCGAAGGCAATCACCTGGAACCCGACCTCCAGTATGGTCACGCCTATCTGGAAGTCGTCAAAAACCGGCTGACTCAACTCGATAACGCCTGATCCATGCTTGATCCCGTTTCCCGGGCCCTGCACCGCAACGCAGGCCAGCACGGCCCGGTCATGCTGATGTATCACGCTGTGCAGCCCGGCAAGGGAACGCCTGACTGGCCGTGGGCAGTTTCCATGCAACGCTTCCGCGAGCAACTCGATTTTCTGGCCACCGAAGGCTATGCCACGCCGACCATGGAGGAACTGGTGGACGCGCCAGCGAAGAAATGGAACGGGCGCACCGCCGTCATCACCTTCGATGATGGCTATGTAGACAACCTTGCTGCCTGCGAAGAACTGCAGAAACGCGGCATGCGCGCCACCTGGTTCATCGTCTCCGGCTCGGTCGGGCAGTCGCCGCGATGGCCTGCCGACGGCCGCCCTGGGGATCGCCTGCTGAATTCCGCCGAGTTGTGCGAGATGCGGGAAAACGGCATGGAGATTGGTTCCCATACGGTCAGCCATGCGCGCCTTCCCGATGCCGACGATGAACGCCTGATGCGGGAACTCAGCGAATCCAAAGCCTCGCTCGAATCGATGCTCGGCCACCCGGTCAGCAGTTTCGCCTACCCATACGGCGCATGGGACGAGCGCTGTGCCAATGCGGTCAAACAAGCCGGCTATGCTGCAAGCTGCACCACCCGAACGGGCTGGGCATTGCGCGACAAGGATCCCTACCGCTTGCGGCGCCTCACCGTTTTCAATACCGACACCCTTGGTAGCTTCGCACGCAAACTCTATTTCGGCAGCCACGATGTGGCCTGGCGGGATATTGCGGGCTATGCGTTACGGCGTCTGCGTCGCGTGTGAATCTGGCCGATGTCCCCTGCCATTTCCGTCATCATGCCCTGCCACAATGCAGCGGCGCATTTGCCTGCCAGCACACGCAGCGTGCTGGCGCAGACGTTTACGGATTGGGAGCTCATCGCAGTGGACGATGGTTCCAGCGACTCGACCCTGGCCTGGTTGCGCACGCAAAGCGACCCGCGCATCCGCGTCCATACCCAGACCAACCAAGGCGTCAGTGCCGCGCGCAATGCCGGGATTGCCCTGGCTCAGGGACGTTACATCGCCTTCCTGGACGCGGACGACAGCTGGGACGCGCAATGTCTGGCGCGGTTGTCCGCCGCGCTGGATGACCGACCGGAGGCCGTGCTGGCCTATTGCGGCTGGCAAAACCTGGGCGTGGCGGGCGGCCGCGGCGAGCCTTTCGTGCCGCCCGACTACGAAACCGCCGACAAGGCCGAAATCCTGTTCGCCGGGTGCCGCTGGCCGATCCACGCCGCGCTGGTCAAACGCGAGGCGGTACTGGCCGCGAACGGTTTCGATCCGCTGCTGAAAAACGCCGAGGATTACGCGCTGTGGCTGAACGTGGCGACCACCGCACCGATCGTGCGGGTGCCCGAGGTGCTGGCCTTCTACCATTTTCATGGCGGCGTTCAGGCCTCGGCCGATCATGCCCGCGCCGCGCTGCAGTTCTGGCAGACGCAACGTCACTACCTCGCCTCTCACCCGGCTTTCGGCGACCAGCTCGGCCGCGCCCGCAGGCGCGCCCTGACCACCGGCGAACTGCTCAAGCGCGGCTATGCCCGCTACTGGCAACGCGATTTACCCGCCGCGCGGCGCATTTTTCGTGTCGTAATGCAACACGGCTATGGCACACTCAGCGACTGGAAATACATGCTGCCCGCCTGGCTGCCCGAGTCCTGGCAGCGCTGGCTGATCGGGCAACGAGACCCATAAACCGACCTATCCGATGGACCACTTCGACCCCGCGCTGATCTCGGTAGTCATGCCCTGCTACAACGCCGCGCCTTATGTAGAGGAGGCGATCGTAAGCGTGCTGCAGCAGCGCTACGCCCCGCTTGAGCTCATCGTCGTGGACGATGGCTCGACCGACGCGTCGGCCCAGATTGTCGCGCGCTTGGCCGCTGCGCACCCTGGCCGCATCACGCTTTTGCACCAGACCAACAGCGGCCCCTATGCCGCGCGCAATTACGCGCTGGAACATGCGCACGGCAACTTCATCGCGTTTCTCGACGCCGACGACCGCTGGCATCCCGAAGCCCTCGAACGCCTGCATGCCGCCATGATCGACACCCTGGCCGATGTGGCCTATTGCGGCTGGCAAAATGTGGGCGAAGCGGCCGGCAATACGCAACCCTATCTGCCGCCCGATTACGTCGAGTCCGACGCCGCCGCGCTGTTCCTGCAGTCCTGCCCCTGGCCGATCAACGGTGTGCTGCTGCGGCGCCAGCTGGTCGACCGGCTGAACGGGTTTTCGGAACGCCTGCCCACCGCAATGGATTATGACCTGTGGCTGCGCATGCTCGCCACCCAGCCGACCGTGGTGCGCGTGCCCGAGGTACTGGCGTTTTACCGCCGCTACCCGCGCGGCAATGCACATATTCCGCGCTGGCGGCAAGTGTTCGATGCCATCGCCGTGCGCGAAACCTTCGTCCGCCGCCACCCGGAGCCGGTCGCCCACCTCGGCCGCGAAAAGCGCGACGCGCTGGTCTACGGTTCGCTGCTGCCGGAGGCCTATCGCTGCCACTGGCGACGCGACACCGATTCGTCGCGGCGTCTGTTCCGCCGCGCGTTCCTCAAGGCCGACTGGAAAGCGCGCGACGCCAAATACATTTTTGCCAGTTTTCTGCCTGCGCCGCTGTTCGATACGCTGATCCGCCAAGTAGACAAACGGCGCAACGTACGCAATCGCATCTGATTCCCCGAACTGCATGACCACGCTTACCGTCGCTTTCTGCACCTTCAAGCGCGCCGACCGGCTGACCAGGCTGGTCGCAGCCCTGCGCGCGCAAAGCTGCCCGGTGCCGTTCGACATTCTTGCAGTCAACAACAACAGCCCCGACGACACGCGGGCGGTGCTTGACGCCCTGCAAAAGCAGCCCGGCGCGTCGCTGCGCGTGGTCACCGAAACCGCCCCCGGCATCGTGCCGGCCCGCAACCGCGCCCTCGACGAATCGCTCGATCGCGACATACTGGTGTTCATCGACGACGACGAACTGCCGCAGCCCGGTTTTCTGGCGGCTGCATACGACGCCATCGTGAACGAAGGCGCGCAATGCGTTGGCGGGCATATCGAAATCGATTTCAGCCCATATGGCCGTCCTGCATGGCTTGACAACGAGGTGGCCGGCTTCCTCGGCAGACTCGATCATGGCGCTGTATCTTTTTGGATTGCCAATGACGCTACCCCCATCTGGAGTGGCAATACGGCATATGCAATGCAAGTTTTTCGCGACTATCCGGCCTTGCGCTTCGACCCCCGCTACAACCGCGAAGGGGCGGATGTCGGCGGCGGCGAAGATGCCATCATGCTGCGCGCCCTGCTGGCGCAGCAGGCCAGAATCCGCTATCGCCCGGACATGGTCATATTGCATTCTGTTGACCCCTGGAAACTGCATCGCCGCTATTTCCTGAAACTTCATTTCCAGGCAGGCATGCGCCGGGCTCAACTCAGTGCACCCGATTTTCCGTCTGGTTGGCAGGGCATTCCACCCTTCCTTGTTCGCCAGTTTTTCAGCCACGGTTTCAAAACCTTCGTCCTGTTTTTTACCGGCAAGCCCGGCCTGATCAGGCAGGCGATGAATGCCGCCCATGCATGGGGCTACTTGTTGGGCTACAGGAAGCGACGCCATGCTTGATAACCCGCACTGGAACGTTGTCGGTGCTCCTATCCCTGACTGGGCTCAAGCCCTTGAATGGCGCGACCATCTCATCCTGACCGCACTGGGAATCGGATTGCTTGGCCTGCTGATCGCCCTGCTGTCGCCGTTGAATTACCCCTTTGCGAACGACACGGCCGGCTATCTGCAGGAGGCCCGCAACTGGCTCCGGGGCGAAGGATTTCTGCGCGGCACCGACTGGACCGACATCACCCGGGAATGGGCGGCGTTTCCCCTGTTTCCGCCAGGCTTTGCCATGGAAATTGCAGGCCTGTCGAAACTCGGGCTCAGCCTGCCCCATGCCGCGCTTGCTGCAGCCTGGCTTTCCTGGCTGTTACTCCTGCCGGCGATCAGCTATGCCTTGCGTCCCCTCGTCGGACGCTGGGCGGCAATAATCATTGCAGCTCTGGCCGTCAGTTCACCCGGCTTCGTTGAATACGGCTACCTCGCCTTGAGCGATGCCGGGATGACGTTGCTCTCGGTGTTGTCGTTGGGCATTCTGATTCGTCAGAGCTACCGCCAAAGCGCATGCTGGCAAGCCATCCTGCTATCGGGTTTCCTGGCTGGGTGCGCCTACTCACTACGCAATGCCGCTGCGGTGCTGCCTCTCACGGTCATTACCTACCTGGGGCTGAACCTGCTGACCAGGCAGTCGGACTGGCTGACCACCCTGCGAACCGGGCTGATTTGGGGGAGCGGATTCGCCCTGCTGGCATTCCCGCTGTTTTTCTACAACTTTCACACCTTTGGCAGTATCCAGCCCTATTTTTCCGCGCATGGCGGGGTCGACTTCGGCGTGGTCAAGGCATTCCGCGTCAGCCTGTGGAGTTTGCTGCTCGATCTGAGCGCCTGGCGCGCGGTGGCCGACATGGCCTGGAGCATCGTTGCCATGGCGCTGCTGCTGTTGCCGGCTACGCTGTTACTGCTATGGGCAGGCTGGCGGCGCTGGCAGCGGAGCCCGCAAGTCGCCCGTTCTGCGCTGCTGCTCCTGTCGCTCTACGCTGGTCTCGGATTCGCATTGGTCGTATGGGGGCGCAGCCATTTCGACTGGGTCGAAGTGACCTTGACGCGGCAACTGATGCCCTATTCCTGGGCGGTTTTCGCCGGCATCACCTGGGCGCTGCAGACCGATACGCCGCAAGGAAACAGCAGCCGCCGAACCCGTGCCCTGCTGCTGCTTGGCGCGCTCCTGGCTGCAGGCCGGCTCGTCAGCATCCAGATCGATTTGCATCGCGAAGCGGACATTCGCGCTGCCGTCGACACCCACGGCTATGTGGCGGCCGCCAGGCTATACCCCGACAGCGTGCTGACCAACCGCATCAAACAGAACACCCGCCATGATCACGACCTGATGAACTTGCTGAAGTCCCTGCCGGACAAGGCGCACATCGTGTCGAATCAGGCTCAATTATTGAGCCTGGAAACGGGGCGGCACATACGCAGCTTTGAACCCACGGCAAGAAACCTGAGCGAGCTGGCAGCCCTGCGTCGGCACATTGGCGATCGCGTGGTGATTCTGGCGATGCTGCCGACCAATGCAATACTCAGAAGCGGCCAGGCCGACACCTGGCAGGATGAAACCCTGCGCCAAATCTCTTCCGGCTATCGAATCCTGATGCGAACGCCGACCGTGCTTGTCATCAGCCTGCCATGATCGCCGCCTTCAAACAGTTTTCGGTTTTTAGCCTGGTGGGGGTCGCGGGAACGCTGGCTCACTATGCACTGCTGTTTTTGCTGGTCAGCAGCCAGACGGCTCATCCGGTTCCGGCCTCTGTCGCGGGTGCGGCACTCGGCGCCGCCATCAACTATGCCCTGAACTATCGCTTCACCTTTCGCAGCGCCCGAAGGCATCGCGAAGCATTGCCCCGGTTCCTCGCGATCGCCGCAGTGGGCCTGGCGCTGAATGCGGCCCTCATGTTTCTGCTGGTCGAGCCGCTTCAGCTGCATTATCTGATTGCGCAACTCATTGCCACGGGTTGCGTACTGGTCTGGAATTTTCTTGGCAACCGCCACTGGACATTTGAAAAAGGAACGTCATGCTAGCCGCGAACCTGACCTCGCCTCCGGACCCAAGCGCCAAGCTCATCTCGGTTGTCGCCCCCGCCTACAATGAAGAAGACGTCCTGCCGGCATTCCACAAACGGCTATGCGCCGTATTCGATGGACTCGACCACGAGCTTGAAGTCATCTATGTCAACGATGGCAGCAGCGACCGGACAATTGCCCTCCTGCACGAAATGCGCGTACAGGATCCCCGCATTACGCTGATCGACCTGTCGCGCAATTTCGGCAAGGAAATCGCCATGACGGCCGGACTCGATCATGCCAGCGGCGATGCCATCGTGGTGATCGACACCGACCTGCAGGATCCACCCGAACTCATCCCGGAGATGATCCGCCTGTGGCTCGCCGGACATGATGTCGTGTACGCCCAACGGACCGCACGCGAAGGCGAGAGCTGGGTCAAGCGCGCCACAGCCAGCGCCTTTTATCAGGTGATTCAACGCCTGAGCCGGGTGAAAATCCCCCAGGACACGGGCGACTTCCGGCTCATGAGCCGTCGCGCTGTGGATGCGCTTCTGCGCCTGCGCGAACACCACCGCTTCATGAAGGGACTCTTCGCCTGGGTCGGCTTCCCGCAAATCGCCGTACCCTATCGGCGCGACGCACGCTTTGCCGGCAACACCAAATGGAATTACTGGAAGCTGTGGAATTTCGCCATTGAGGGCATTACCTCATTTACGACCGTTCCGTTGAAAATCGCTTCCTATATGGGGCTGTTTATTTCACTGTTCGCTTTCGCCTACGCTGCGTTCATCATTTACAAAACGCTGATGTTCGGCGACGCGGTGCAGGGCTATCCCTCGCTGATGGTGGTGGTCCTGATGCTCGGCGGCATTCAGCTGGCCAGTCTGGGCATCATTGGCGAATACCTCGGGCGCATGTTCAACGAGACCAAGCAGCGCCCGCTCTATCTGACCCAGGCCGTGCTGCCATCCCGGCACGCCGAACGAAGAGCGGCTGGGGCCAGCATACCGTCTTCGGCGCAAGCCGATTGCATTCAGGCCCAAGAAGCCTGACCCGAATCCATCCGATCACCCGACTACCTATGACATCGCAGTCCAATCACATTGCTCCGCGCAACGGCCCAATTTTCATTGTCGGTGCCCCCCGCTCAGGCACCACCATGCTGCAGTACCGGTTGCGCAACCATCCGCGCATTTCCTTCCCAACCGGCGAATCGCATTTTTTCATCCCGCTCTATCGCGATCAGGCCAAATATGGCGACCTCAGCCAGCTGGCAAATATCCGCACCGTATTGCAGGCCATGCACAAGCAAAGCCAGGACTTTCTGGAAACCGATCTGCAGGGAATGAAATTCGATATCGACACGCTGGCCCGCGAACTGCATGCTGACGGCCGTCATAGCATGCCGGCAATCATCTCGGGCCTGTTCGAAAAAAATGCGCAGGGCGAAGGCAAGGTGCGCTGGGGAGACAAAACACCCTATTACGTAATGCACCTGCCCATCCTGCTCGAATGGTTCCCGGATGCGCAGATCGTCCACCTGATTCGCGACGGACGGGACGTCACGCTTTCTCTGTTTGGTAGACAGCATGACTTCTATGTCTACAACGCTTATTTCGCTGCCGAGTATTGGGAAAGTTATGTCGAAAAGGGCCGCGCGCTCGGCCGCCAACTGACATCCAGCCAGTATCTGGAATTACGCTACGAAGATTTGCTCGATCAGCCTGATACCACCATGAAAACGCTCTGTGATTTTCTGGATGAGGAATACTCAGCCGAGCTGTTCGATGTCGCGGCAGTGGACGACCCGGGCAAAACGCCCTTGGTGCATAAGCCCCTGCAAGCTGACAACGCCGAAAAATGGCGCCGCAAAATGACGGCCGCCCAAATCCGGGCATTCGAAAGCGTGAGCGGAAAAACCTTGCGCGAATTCGGATATGAACTTGCTACTTCCGCGCCCCCGCCCTCGATGCTCGCCAAGGCGGCATACCGGCTGCACAACCAATTGCTCACCGGCTTCTGGCGGCGCGCCAAGCAATACCGCAAGTGACCGAACTCACCCTCCTCATCTGCACCCACAACCGGGCAGACCTGCTGCACAAGGCCCTGGCTTCGCTCAACCGCGCCCGGCGTCCCGCGATGCCCATGCAGATCCTGGTGGCCGCCAACGCCTGCAGCGACGACACCGTGGCGCAGATGCAGGCGTATCAGGCGCAGCAAGTCGCCAACGACTGGCTGCCGCTGCGCGTGATCACGGTACCGACGCCGGGTAAGTCACACGCGCTGAACGAGGCGATCCCGCAGATCGAAACCGAACTCACTGCCTTCGTGGACGACGATCACCGCGTCGACGACGACTACCTGATGGCGATCGAACGCGCCGTCACCGCCTGGCCCGACGCCGGCCTCTACTGTGGGCGCATCCTGCCGGACTGGGATGGCAGCGAGCCGTCGTGGGTCCACGACGAAGGGGCGTACCGCATCTACCCCTTGCCGGTGCCGCGTTTTGACCAAGGGATGACGCCGAAGACCATCAGCGCCGAAGTCGGTCCCATCCCGGGCGGCGGCAACCTGGTGGTGCGGCGGCGCGTGTTCGAACTGGCCGGGCAGTTTTCCACCGAGCTGGGGCCGGTCGGCCACGACCTGGGCGGCGGCGAAGACAGCGAATACGTGCTGCGCGCCATGGCGCGCGGCGAACGCTGCCAGTACGCGCCGGACATCGTGCAGCACCATTACGTGGACACCGAGCGCTTGCAGCTGGGCTACCTGCTGAAGAAAAGCTACCAACGCACCCGCTCGACCGCACGTATTCACGGCGGCGGCTCGGTTCCGGCCTACATGTGGCGCAAGCTGGCGGAGTATGGTTTCCACAGCGTATTCAGCCTGTCGTGGGCCAAGCGGCGTTTTTACTGGGTGCGCACGGCGGCGGCGCTGGGCGAAATCCAGGGCCACCGCGAGTCCGGCTTTCGCGGCAAGCGGCTGAACCTGCCGCCCGACGCCGGCATCCTGCGCATCGAGGCGCTGGCCATCGTCACTGCCGCCTGCGGGCTGATCGCCTGGTTCGCCAGTGGCGACGCCCGCTGGGCAGCGCTGCTGCCGGCGCTCGGCGTGGCGGGCGCCGGCACGGCAGCCCTGCTCACCAAATCATTGCTCGATTTTTCGCAGACCGGACCGCGCATCCGCGAGGAAGTGCTCACCCACTACCAGCGCTACACGCTCTATGCGCTGGCGCGGCTGTCGCTGTGGGCATTCGGCCTGATGCTGTTCACCGGTGGCATCGGCATGCTGCTGGCCTTTATGCTGGTCACCGTCAGCGGCATTGGCTGGTCGACCGCCATCGCGCTCGGCGCCGCCGTCCTCGGCATTCTCGGCAGCTTCGCGCTGCAGTTCGTCCGCAAGCTGCGCTTCAATCCCGGCCTGCTGGTGGCGTCGATGCATTACCGCATGAGCCGGCTGTATCCGTTGTGGCAATGGATGACGCCCGCCCGGATAGCCGGGATCCAATGGGGCGGCGGGGTGCTCGGCGGGCTGCTGCTGATGGCGGCTTCCTGGCAGCTGGCGCGGGAAAACCGGCTGGGCGACCTGATCGCACTGTGGACGACGGCGCTGTTCTTCAGCGGCACGCTGGTCTGGGCCAGCTGGCAACCGCAGGCGCGCGCGCCGCGCAAGCCTGCACCGCGTGCGTCCGGGGCGGCGCCCAACATCCTGATGATCGGCTCCGACACGCTGCGGGCCGACCGCCTGGGCGCACTCGGCTACCACCGTGCGCTGACCCCGCACATCGACCGGCTGGCGGCATCCGGCGCGCTATTCAGCAACTGTTACGTGCCCTGCGCGCGCACCGCGCCCAGTCTGATCTCGATGCTGACCGGCACCTGGCCGCACACCCATGGCATCCGCGACAATTTCGTCGACGACGAAAACACCCGGCTGAAAAACGATGCCTTGCCCACCCTGCTGAAGCAATCGGGCTATCGCACTGCAGCCATTTCCGACTGGTGCGGCGCCGATCTCGGCAAGTACTCGTTCGGCTTCGACTACACCGACCTGCCGGCAGACCAGTGGAACCTGAAATACCTGATCCGTCAGGGCCCCAAAGACCTGCGCCTGTTCGTCTCCCTGTTCACCCACAACCGGCTGGGGCGGCTGTTGTTGCCCGAGCTGTACTACCTGGGCGGCGTGCCGTTGACGCAACCGCTGGGCAAGCGGGCACGGCGACTGGTATCGCGTCTGGCGGAAGACGCTCAGCCGTTTTTTCTCAACCTGTTCTATTCCACCACCCACCCGCCGTTCGCCTCGGAGTGGCCGTGGTATGCCCGCTTTACCGACCCGGGTCACGCCGGCGAATCCAAGTTCGCGATGGCGCGCCTCACCGATCCGTTCGAGATCATTCGCCGCCAGGGCGCGCCCAAAGAGGAATTCGACCTCGACCAGATCGTCGATCTATACGACGGCTGCGTAGCGGAGTTCGACGACGAAGTCGGCAAGATGCTGGCGCATCTCGATGTCTGCGGACTGGCCGGCAATACGATCGTGGTGGTGTATTCCGATCACGGCATGGAGTTTTTCGAGCACGACACCTGGGGCCAGGGCAACTCGGCCGTCGGTGATTTCAGCCCGCGCATCCCGCTGCTGATCCACGACCCACGTCGCCCGCCGTGCGGCAAAATCGATCGGGTGGTGCGCTCGATCGACCTGGTGCCCACCCTGCTCGATCTGGCCGATGCTCCACCTGCTGCGGGAATCGACGGCGTTTCGCTGCTGGCCTGCCTGAGCCCGGACGGCAACTGTCCCGAGCTCGATGCCTTCAACGAAACCGGCATCTGGATCGCCGACATTCCCGGCCTGCCGGCGAGCCATCTGCGCTACCCGGATCTGCTGGAACTGCTGGAAGTGCCCAACCGCGCCAGCGGCACCCTGGCGATCAAGCCTGAATACCTCGACACCATCCTGCACGCGAAAGACCGCATGATCCGGCGCGGCCGCTGGAAACTGGTGTATCAGCCGCTGGACAGCGGCCATCTGCTGCGCCTGTTCGACCTTGCAAACGACCCGGCCTGTCAGCACGATGTGTCGAATGCGCACCCGCAGATGACGGCCGATTTATGGAAGAGTCTCAAGCCCTTTATCGTACGCACAACAGGCCAAACTACCCCACCTTGATCAGGTCCTTAACCAGCCTTGAATAATGACAATGGGGAGCTTGCTCGCCGACCGGGGGCGTATACCGATACTCGGCACTTTCACCCTCTAAAACTCTCGGCGGCCATGTGTAAAAAAACACAGTCGACCATGTCAATTAACTGCTCTATTAGCTCGCACACCGTTTTCAGACTTGGCGAACAGCCAATGTGTCTTTTCCAACCTCCAGAAATTGATAGCCATACCTATCAAGCATTTGTTTGCATTGGTAACGGATATTAGGAACCAACCAACAATGTTCGTAGTTAATTATGTCGGGGAAGACCCCCGCATCAAAGGCGTACCGAATTATTTCAAAGTCATATCCTTCCGTATCAATCTGCAATAGATTGACTTTATCGATCTTATGCTTTGTCAGAAGAAACTGTAAGGTTGTCCCCTGAACATGCACAACTTCTAAATTTTCCGGGTCCACCCCTTGCGCTAGCAAGTTCTCGCGATTAAAGCTTGCGATTCCATGCCAATGATGAGGTACAGCTGCGTCACTACGGACTCGATGTATCGGAACAACTCCATCACTACTGAGAATGGCCACATTTTCAAACAAGAGTTGAGGCTGCCCTGTGTAATTGTGCTTAAGCTTGTCGAAGATATCGGGTAACGGTTCGATTAATAGTCCAGCTAAGCGATTCTGAAGAATAAGATCGCGCAAAGGATCGTCTAAAACACCATCGTTTGCACCAACCTGCACGAAAAAAAATGGCTCGCCGGTCGCAATATGTTCTCGCACAAGCAGCGGCAGCACCTCGAAAGGTCGATTCAGTTCGGGCACGAAGCGTACGATATCGACACCAGCCCTATGAACAACAGATTTCACTAGCGCCTTAAGCCTCATTCCGATCACCCCCTAAAAAGACTTGTTCCCTATCTTAATTCTTGTGAAACCATCTGGTTTACCAGCCTAGCGTAGCGTCCCCCAACAAATCTGCATGTTCCGATGAAATGAACAAAACGTGTGCCTGGCTGCATTTTTGTGCAGTCCGCGTAATCGGGGTGGGGCAGCACAATGGCATCCGGCTGGTTCGCCACCACCAGATTTGACATCACCTGCTCGCTACCCCATTCCAGCCAACGATCTCCCAGCAAAGCCTGCATCTGGCCAGACAGACTCAGCATCAAATCGAGCTTGCCGGCACCCGGGGCAAAACCGGAGAATCCCGAACATCCCCGTACGTATTTCAGGTTTGCAGCATCCTGCAGGCGGTCGAAATTCGCTTCCGCCAGCATCTGAATATGAGCACGGCCCTCTCCTAATCGTTTACGCGTACGCTGCGCCCGCTCTATGACGGCTTCGATATCCTGCGTGTCCCAAGTGCCTATGCAGAATGATCTGGCTTGCCGGACGGCTGCTGCAACCTCACCAATTTGCCCCAATGTCAGCGTGTCTGAGTCCAATTGAATCACGTAGCGCGTCTGCGACAAGCGCGCGATTGCAATAAGACGCTCCCAAGTGCCGCCCTTTGGCAAACCTGGCTCACGGCAATCTGCCAAGGCGTGAATTTGAACACTTGGGATGTGCGACTTTAACAACGCACAATCCTTGCTTGTCAGGCTGCCATCATCAACAACATGAACTTCTCCTGGGGCCAGGTAACTGGCAAACGATTTGATTGCGGCCAGGTACATCAGCACATCCTTGTGCTGCAACTGGGACAGCAAAAGTGGCGCCGCTGCATCGCCCAAAATCAAGGGGGGCGATCGCAAAACACCTTGCATACGCAGGTCAAACCACCAACGTCTCAACTGGTTTTTCCGGGTATAAAACATGATTGTCAATTCGAATTGGGTTTAACCGCTTCATCAGGTCCGTCGGGGCAAAAACGGCACCAGGGATTGGTTTTGTTACCAATTTTGGGCTCAACCACAGCGGGGACGGCTGATGCAGGACTGACAGGCGGTTCGCTGGGCTTTGGCGCTTCTGCTGCGATCGGGGTGGGGGCTGCAGTCTGAGGCGCGGGTTCAGGTTTCGATTCCGGGATATCAGCGAGATTCCCGCCCATTGCCTCGTAATTCCGGCGCAAGCCCTTATGGGCAGGCGACAACAACAGCCCTGATTTAAGCGTGGCGAGCGCTTGTGTCTGCTTACCCTGCTTCTTGTAGAGCTTTGCCAGTTCAATGCTGGCCGGGGGCATATCGTGATTCAATTCAAGGGCTTTCGAGAAATCGTTTAACGCCTGGCCATCTTTTCCGAGTAACAGCTGTGCCCTGCCGCGATTAAAATGCGCGTCGGCACGCAAAGAAAAGTCCGGTGAGGTCGCGTTCAAGGTGTAATCAAACTGCGACACCGCGCGACCCAGAGTCGCTTTCCTGTCGGCAGCGCTCACCAACTTGAAATACCGATTCAACTCGATCAAACCGTCACAATAGTGATGTATGTGTATCCAGTTGCCATGGCCCAAGGTTTTATCCCAGTGGCTCACGGCTGAAGGGGTTTGGCTGCCTATTTTTGCATCGCAATAAGGCGGTAATGTTGCGATCTCGGTCGCCGTTATATTTCTAGCCGCGTGCGCATGCATGCTGACAAGCGTCAATATTGTGAGCACCCCTGTTGTCATGGCGCGATGAAGAGTCAGAGTTTTCATGCTGTCTTGGGTCCTTTGCCGTTAACCGTCATTTTTTTGCCGATCCAGATTGATGCTCTTGAGCGCGAGCCAGTCGAAAAGGGTATTCAGGCCACGCCACTGCAGCCTGAGCAGTTCGGGATAACGCACATACAACGCGCGCACCTGCTGCGGCAGCGCTTCGAAGCCAGCCGGCTGAATGGCCTGCCCCAGCATTTTATTCTGGTAGCCGCGCACACTGTAACGCACGCGCCGCCGGTAGTACTTTTTCCATTCGCGCGGCAGCCAGGGCGACACCGAATCGAACTCGAACCCGGCATCCTGCGCCACCACGACGCGGCTGTTGTCCCAGCGCGTATCGCCGCGCAGATCCCATTTCAGCATCGCGCCCATCAGCGCGTCTTCGCCTATGGTGCCGACCGGCATGCGGATCGCCTGCGCGCGGAGTCGTTCGACAAAGGTGCCGCGCAAGCCGTATAGATTGCCCGCCACGCCGTTGTCCTTCAGCATGTCGCGCTGGAATGCGGCCACCCCGCGGCCGCTTTTCGGCAGGGCCGACACGCCGTTGGCCTGCGGGTGCTGCGTCAGCACCGCGGCCATGATGTCGAGCGCACCCGGCGTCGCCCGCACGTCGCCGTCGATGAAAAAATAATGCGACGCTCCCTGCGACGCGAAATCGTGCACGAACCGGTTCCAAGCGTTGGCCTTGTCGCCCAGCGCGATCGAATGCAACTGCACATTCGGATGACGCGCCGCATAGTCGCGCACCAAGTCTTCGGTGCGGTCGCTGCAGGCATTGGCCAGCACGTGGCATTCGATCGGGTGGCGGGCGGCGGCCTGCAGGCTGTTGAGGCAGGCGACGATGTTGCGCGCCTCGTTGTGGGCGAATACGGCGACCGGCCAGGCTTGCGAAGTATCAGTCATGGGCGTCGATTGGGCGTTAATCAGGTTGGCTCAGGTTCAGTTTTCGGGTCTTGTCTGCCACGCGCTCCCAGGCAAATTCGCGTTGCACCCGCTGCAGGGCCTGCTGCCCCCACGCGCGCGCCTGTTCCGGCGCGGTCAGAAAAATGCGCAGACCAGCCGCCACCGCATCGACCGACTCGCCATCCACCCGCAAGCCGGTTTGCTGGTGCAGCACCGACGAACCGGTGCCGCCGGCTTCGCCCGCCAGGCTGGGCTTGCCGCAGGCTGCTGCTTCGATGAACACCATGCCGAAGCCTTCGTTGTCGCCGTTGATGTCGCGGTTGGGCATGGCGAACAGGTCGCAGGCATTGAGCCAGCGCGGCAAGTCTGCCTCACCCACGGCACCGATGCGATGCACGCTGTCCTGCAGTTGATGCTCGGCGATCAACCGATCCAGATAATCCGCGTCCTCGCCGATTCCGCCGATGACGTAGCGCAGCGCCCTGCCTTCGGCACGCAATTGCGCCACCGCCCGGATCATCTGGTCGAAGCCCTTGCGGCGCGACAGGCGGCCGACCGAAAACACCAGGGCTTCGTCCGTGCGAATGGCCAGCGTTTCGCGCAGGCCATTCGCCTCCAGCCCCGGCCTGAAAACGGCCACGTCGACTCCGGGATAAATGACCGTGATGCGCGCGGGATCGACGTCCATCGTCAACAGGGTGTCACGCGTGTGCTCGCTGTTGGCGATCACGCGGTCGGCGTGGCGCAGCGCAAAGCGCATCGCCTGATATTTGCCGCCGCGTCCCCAGGTGGTGAGTTCCTCGCCGTGGGCATAGATCACCACCGGGCGCAGCGTCAGCCGCGCCACGGCCCACGCCACCAGGCCTTCCGGCAAGGCGCGGAACGCGTGGACGGCATCGAAGCGATGGCTGAGCGCGAGGCCCAGCGACTTGAAGAAGAAGCGCGCATACATCGCCAGCGACTCGGGACGCAGCCAGGCCACACGCTTGAGGCTGAGACGGTGAATGGTGTTGGGGTGGACGGCATCGACTGTCACCGCCCCCGGCACGTCGGCGGTGACGATATGGATGGCCTTGCCGCCGAGGCGCTTGTACACCTCGGCCGCCCATACCGCGGTGCCGCCCTTGGTCGGCAAAAACAGTTCGGTCAGCACCAGCAGGCGAGTCACCGGATCATCCTTTCAGCATCGACAAAACATGACGCACGCTGGTCCAGCCAGGCGCGTCGACCAGCGAGGGCAGCACGGCGCGAATGGCCGCGCCACGCTGGCCGCTTTTACTCAAGGCGCAGCCGAGGTTGTAGCGCGCACTTTGCATGCGTGCTGCCACACCCTGCCGCACCGGTTGCGGAAACTGCGCCGCCAGTCGCGCCAGATCGTCGAGGGTGCGCACATTTTCACGCTGCGCCGCCACCGGATCGCGACGCGTGGCGCTGCCGCCGTGAATGACGTAGACACCGAGGCTCTGGCACACCACGCCGATGCGGCGGCTGTGCGCCACTAGCCTGGCCAGGAAATGCACGTCCTCGCACACCTTGAAGCCCGTTGGGTACCCGCCCAACTCGGCAAAGCGCGCACGCGGCAGCGATAGCGTATGCGTATCGCCGAAGTGATCGGCGACGAAAGCGGCGATCTCGGCGGGGGTGTCGATCACCCCGCGCGACGCGCCGCCGCATTTCGCCAACATCGCCCGTCCGGCCGCATGTTGCGCCATCGAGGTGCCGAGCAGCGCATTCGCCGCATCGCGGTATTCGTAATCGCCGGTCAGAAAATCCAGGCCGGGGTCTTCGGCGATCCATTCGGCATGCAGCCGGATGCGCTCCGGCGCGTACCAGTCGTCGGCGTCGAGAAATGCCAGCCAGTCGCCGCTTGCTGCGGCGGCCCCGGCGTTGCGCGCCGCCGACACCCCGCTGTTGGGCTGCCGGATCAGGCGCACGTCCTCGCCGAACTGGCGCGCAATGTCGGCGGTGGCATCGGTCGAGCCGTCGTCCACCACGATGATTTCGTGCGCCGGCCAGCTTTGCGCGCGTACCGACTCGATCGCGCGCGCCAGCGTGGCTGCACTGTTGTAGGCGGGAATGATCACCGAAAAGCGCGCGTTCATGCCGGCCTCCCCAGCAAGCGCAAGGGCAGCGCCAGCCCGCTGAGCTGCGCGATGCGGCGAAAGCGCGGGATCTCATCGAGCCGCGCACACCAGGCGCGCAGGCGCGGCAGCACGCGGGTTTCGACCCAGCCCGGATCGCGGGCGCCGAGTGCGTGGGCCAGTTGCAGCGGCGTCATGAAACGCAGATCGGGGCAGGCCTGCAAAGCCTGATGCAAGGCCGTGTCGAGCGCGGCAAAACTGGCTTCCGCCGCGCGCAGGAAATTGAAACGGTGGGTTTCCACCAGACAGGCGCGCCCCTGCCGGGTACGTTGCCGCAGTCCCTGCGCCAGGCGCTGCGCCGCGTGGCCCAGCGCCGGTTCGAAATACACGTCGCGCACCAGATAGATTTGTCCCGCGCCGGAACGCTCACCGCTCAGCATGGCGGCATCGACGCATGCGGGTTTGCCCGTGGCGTCGCGGCAGGTGGCGCGCCGCCCCGGGGTGATGATCACCTCGACCCCGGCTGCGCGCCACGCGGCTTCGACCGCATCGTCCCAGACGAAGGTGGTGGCGACGGCCACCTGCGGCGCTTCGCCGAACACTGCCCGATACGCCAGGGCCTCATCCGCCACCGCAGCCTGCACCGCAGCCGCCGGCAGGGCGCGCGACGGCAGGCTGGCGGCATCGACCCAGCGGCTTTGCAGGTGCGAGGGCAGGTCTTCGGTGGCGGCGGGTTCGGCTGCCGCGAGCCAACTGCGCACCGCGCCATCGGTTTGCGCGGCGGCCATCACGGCCGCCGGCCAGTAGTGGCACTGGCCATGCAACTGCGGAGCGAACACGCCCGCCTGCATGCCCTCCAGCATGGCCTGGCGCACGCCGTCGAAGCGCGCATCGGCCAACGGCAGCGCGTGATAGTCCGCGCACCCGGACGCGGCGATGCGCGCGCCGTCCGGCACTTCCAGCACCACGCCCAGCGTCATGACGGCGGAACGGCCCTGCGCATCGCGTACGCCCTGCAGCAGCGCGGCCAGGCGCCGCAACGCCGTGGCCTGCGCCACGGCGCCCGCGCCCCAGTCGTCGCTTTCGATGATCAACACCGGATGCTTCAGCACCGGTTCGCGCCAGCGCGCCGCCAGCGGTGCGGCGAACGCCAGCAGCACGCCCACCCACAGCAGCCCCACCAGCGCCGGCAACAACGCCCACACTGCCATCAGTAACCCATCCGCCCGGCCACGTCTGCCACCTGCGGCAACGCGCGCTCGATTTTTTCGCGATTGCGGCCGTCCTTCCACTTGTCGAGCCGGATCTCGGAAAACGCGTTGAACGGCGTATCGAGCACCTCCGCACAACGCGCCTGCAGGGCCGCATCGAAGCGCAGGCCGCAGCCCTCGAACACCCGGCGGAACGTCGCGTCGGGGTCGCGCAGAAAATCTTCGTAAAACACTTCGACCCACTGCGAGGCCGGCAGCCCGGCACGGGCATCGAGAATTGCCTGGTTGATCGCGTTGTACTGGAACGCGGCCACGTCCTCGACCGGCGCATTCACATAGTCGCGCCAGCCCTCGGCGAGGAAAAAGCACCACTGGCTGAGCTGGCCGTTTTCCACCGCCACCGTCGCCGGCAAGTCGTTCGACCAGGTCGCGAATTCGTCGGGCTTGCGCCAGCCCTCGATCAGGGAATTCAAGTTGTCGCCCGGGCTGCGCTTGACGAACACAAACACCGCATCGGGAAACAGCGCCTGCAGATAAGGCACGCAGAGGCCGTTCTGGTTGTTCTTGTCGACCCAGCGATGGTGTCCTGTCCAGCGATAGAAATAGCGGCTGACCTCATCCCGGTCTGTCGCGCCGACATCCGCGGCATCCAGCGCATGGGTGTCCCAGTGCTTGTCCGACAGCGGGTGCAGATCGGTCCAGTAGTCATGGGTTTCGCGCTGCAGGCTGCCGATTTCATGCGATTCGGACAAGACCTTGTAGACCAGCGTGGTGCCGGCGCGCGAACAGCCCACCACGATGATGGGGCGGCTGGCGGGCCGACGCGAGCGATCCCAGCGCATGCCCCGCATCGCACGCCGCAGCCGGCGCGCGTGATGCGTCAGCGTTTTATTCACCTTGTCGAAAAATTCACTCACACGCATAGACCTTCATTGTTTGCGAACCGGCACGGCTGCACATGGATTCAATCCCAATCCTGGTGAGCAGAATTCGTGCCTGATCACCGGCTCGTTATATATTGGCGGGCATTATCCCGCATCACTCTGACACGACACACCATGGATGGCATATTTGGCTGGCTCGGCGACCACGGCGCGCACCAGGACTTGATCAAACAAATGGGGCAGGCCGCCCATCTGGCGCCCGGCGTTCCGCTGCACGAACACAGCAGCCCGGCATTCGGCGTGGCTGCCAGCTCGCGCTTCGGCAAGGCGGACATCCATGTCGAGAACGGCCTCGCTGCCTGCCTGATCGGGCGGCCGGTCTTTCTCGATGCCGAGCTCGCCGCGCTGGCCAGCGAACGCCACCCCGCTGTGGCGGTGGCCCACGGCTGGCTGCGCCACGGCGAAAAACTGCCCACCCTGATGCGCGGCAATTTCGCGTTTGCCGTGCTCGAACCCCACAAGCACCAGGCCTGCCTGGTGCTCGACCGCGTCGGCGCCGAACGCCTGTGTTATGCCAAGCACGGCGGCCAGTTGGTATTCGGCAGCAGCATCCAGAGCGTGGCCGCGCATCCCGCCGTCGGCCGCACCATCGACCCGCAGGCGATTTACGACTACCTGTATTTCCATACCGTGCCGGCGCCGCGCAGCCTCTATCGGGGCGTGCGCAAACTGCTGCCGGGCCAACTTGTCAGCTTCCGCAACGGCCAGATCCAGACCCGCTTCTACTGGCACGCCGATTACACCCCGGTCGAGGCGCCGTTCGCCACCCATCGCGCACAATTCCGCAGCGTGCTGGATCAGGCAGTGCGCGACGCCGACGGCCCGGCCACTGCAGCTTTCCTCTCCGGCGGCACCGACAGCTCCACCATCGTCGGCGCGCTGAGCGCCGCGCGCGGTGCGCCGGTCGATACCTTTTCCATCGGCTTCGACGCCGCCGGCTTCGATGAGATGGAGTACGCGCGTTGCGCGGCCGAACGCTACGCCAGCCGCCCGCACGAGTACTACCTGAAGCCCGCCGACATCGTCACCGCAATTCCAGTCATCGCCGGCGCCTACGACGAGCCCTTCGGCAATGCCTCCGCCGTGCCCACCTATTTTTGCGCCCAGGCCGCGCGCGAAGCCGGCTTCGAACGCATGCTGGCAGGCGACGGTGGCGACGAAATCTTCGGCGGCAACGCACGTTACGCCAAGCAGAAGCTGTTCGAAAACTACTTCCGCGTGCCCGCTGCGCTACGCCGCAATCTGATCGAGCCGATCGCCCACTTGCCCGGCCTGTCCAGCCGCTTCCCGCTGTCCAAACTGAAAAGCTATGTGCAGCAGGCCAACATCGGCTTGCCGCTGCGGCTGGAAAGCTACAACTTCCTGCACCGCACCCCGCTCGACCAGTTGCTGACCGCGGACTTCATCCGCGCGGTCGACCCCTCGGCCGCCGATGCCGCACTGATCGAGGTCTACGAACGCACCGCCTCGGACCAGTACATCAACCGCATGATGCATCTGGACCTTAAATTCACCCTCGCCGACAACGACCTGCGCAAGGTGAACAGCATGACCGAAGCCGCCGGCATCGAGGTGCGCTACCCGCTGCTGGACGACCGCATGGTCGCCTTCGCCAATCACCTGCCGGTCGACTATCAGGTGCGCGGCCAGAAACTGCGCTGGTTCTTCAAGGAAGCGCTGTCCGATCTGCTGCCGGAAAAAATCATCAACAAGAGCAAGCACGGCTTCGGCCTGCCCTTTGGCGTCTGGAGCACGCAATACGCGCCACTCGGCGACACCGTCGGCGACAGCCTCGCCAGTTTCAAGCAGCGCGGCTGGATCCAGCCCGCCTACCTCGACCACATGCTGGCGATGCAGCGTGGCCCACACGCCAGCTACTACGGCGTAATGATCTGGGTGGTGATGATGCTGGAACAGTGGCTGCAGGCGAACGATCACTGAAACCAAAATACCCCGCTAGAAATCGAAATAAATGAATTTCTGGCTGCTGCCGCCCAGTACGATCACCGCCAGCACGATCCCTGCATAGACCCCGCCGCGCAGACTGAAATGCAGCTGCCCCCAGCGCTGCAATCCCTGCGCCAGCGCACGCTCGATCCACGGTTCCAGCAATACCAGCAGCAGGCTGCCCCACACCAGCAGTTGCACGTAGGTGCGCACGGCAGGCGCATCGCCTGCATCGCGCAAGCCCAGCATCGCTGCAGTGATGATCCAGGCATCGTGAAACGACGGCGCGCGGAAAAACACCCAGGTCACCCACACCAGCGCCAGCGTCAACGGCCAGCCCAGCCAGGACAGGGCGCGCGACACGGTCGAGCCGTCCACCACGCCGAGCCGCTTGTAGCCATCGAGCAGCATGCGGTGCAGCACCAGATAGCTGCCGTGCAGAAAGCCCCAGAACACGAACGTCCAGGCAGCGCCGTGCCACAGGCCGCCCAGCAGCATGGTCACCATCAGGTTGGTCAGGTTGCGCGGCATGCCGCGGCGGTTGCCGCCCAGCGAAATATAGAGGTAGTCGCGCAGCCAGCGCGACAGGGTGATGTGCCAGCGCTGCCAGAATTCGCGCACGCTGCGGCTGGTGTAGGGATGCAGGAAGTTGCGCGGCAGCGTCACGCCGAAGACCAGCGCGAGACCGATGGCCATTTCGCTGTAGCCGGAAAAATCGAAATAGATCTGCAGTGCGAACACGGTGGCGGCCAGCCACGCGGTATACAGGTCCAGCGCCCCGGGCTGGCTGAACAGCGTATCCGCCAGCGGCGCCAGATTGTCGGCGAACAGCACTTTCTTGATCAGTCCCGCCATGAAAATCAGCGCGCCCAGCTTGAGGCCGGCGGCCTTCAGCGGCTGCAGGTTTTCCAGCTGTTCGACCAGCTCGGAGGCGCGCAGGATGGGGCCGGCGATCATGTGCGGGAAGAAAGTCACATACAGCCACCAGGCGCGGAAGGAAATGCGGTGCGTCCACTCGCCGCGATAGACATCGATCATCACCGACAGCATGTGGAAGGTGTAGAAGCTGATGCCCAGCGGCAAGGCCCAGTGGCTCCAGGCGGGCGGTGCGCCGAACAGCGGCATATCGAGCCAGGCCGACAGGCCGAGCAGGCTTTCCAGCGCCATACCGAGATATTTGACGACGCCGAGAAAGCCCAGATTCAACACCAGACCGAACGTCAGCAGACGCTTGCTGCGGGTCGCCGTCAGGCCCGAGTAGATCAGGTAGTTGAGGCTGACCGACACCGCCAGCAGAATGAGATAGACCGGCTTCCACGACGCATAAAAGATCAGGCTGCCTGCCAGGATGACGGCCGCACGCTCGCGGTAGCTGCGCGCGCTGGCGTAAAACAGCAGCAGCACCGCAAAAAACAGCAGGAAGGAAGGCGAGCTGAACACCATGTTCTATTTCACTCCCAGCGCCTGCAGCTGCCGGCCGACGTCGGTGCTGTAGCGCTGCGCGCCCGCGTCACGCAAATGGCCGGCATTGATGAAATCGGCGGGCACGTAACCGCGGGGGGCGGCCAGCACCGTCACGCCGCGCCGCTGCAACGCGGCAAGCAGGGCGCGGTAGGGCGCGGCGCTCGCGGCAGCATCGTAAAAAGCCGAATCGCGGTCGCGCAACGGCGGGATGGTGACGAACACCTTCACGCCTTGCATCTGCAGCCGATCCAGCATGCGCCACAGGAACGCGAGCGTGACGGGCGAAGGCGGCTGCTGCGCGGCGTCCTCCTGGCGGTCGACCTGCGCCTGATCCTGCGCCGCGCCGAAGCCGGCGCGGTAACCCAGATGCGCAGCGGCCGCGCCGCCCACCGGCTCGATCTGCCGCGTGCTGGCAGCGAGAAAGCGCAACGCCTTGTCCGGCTCGCGCAGTTGCCGCAGGTTGCCGCTGTACGACCACAGGCGCGCCACGCTGCCCAGCCAGTCCTGATACCGCCCGCTCTGCCATAAAGTGGCGCGGTCGGCGAAGAAACCTACATAGCCGAGCGAGTTGTCGTCTTGCAGCGCGCTTTCGTCCAACCCAAGCACCACCGTGTGGATGCCGCCGGCGCCCAGCAGGCGCTGCCGGTTCAGGCGCTCGACCATGCCGTGCCAGGTCAGCAGGTTGGTGCCTGGCAGACCCAGGTTGAAGCTGTAGGCCGCCGGCTGACCCAGCGCCTGACTGACTGCGCGCGGGTCGATGCCGTTGTCGGTCCGGCTGTTGCCGATGAAGAGCACACGCGGCGGCCGGGTTTCGACGAAATGCAGCTTGTCCATCGCCCGTCCCACCGCGAACACCGAACGATAGCGCTGCACGACGGCATCGCTGTGCAGCGCCAACTCGACGCCCAACAGAATCAGCACGGCGAACCAGAACGCTCGCTCCAAGCCGGGCGGCAGGCTCAATCGCAGCAAGGAAGACTCCTGGTGTCGTGAATCAGAAATAGCGGGGCAAATAAAACGGATGGATTTTTTCGCAGGGCATACCCGACGGCCTGCCGGCCTGGGCACAAGAGGCGCGAGGAGGCGACATAGCGAGCTCTATGGCAACGACGAGCAACGCCGCTATGCGAAAAAAGACGCCGTTTTATGTTTCGATATTTCTGATACACGACACTAAACACCCGCATCGAACCGGAACGCTCAGTTGATTGGCCGGGCGGCGTTGGCCGTCCGGGAAAACTGTGCAAGCGGCGCAGGCTGCTTTTCCAGCAGCCCCGCAAACTTGGCCGTCAGCACCAGAATGACCATCAGGTGATAGGGCAGATCGAAATAGCTCATGCCGAGGAAAGCGCCGCCCGCTGCATAGCCGACCAGACTCACCTGGATCATCGCCGCCAGATCGGCCGCCCATTTTTTGTCCGGATCCTTCTTGCAGCGGTTGATGATTTGCTGGGCGCGTATCCAGGCCAGCAGGCCCAGCAGCAGGAACAATGAGAAACCGATAAAACCATGCTCGCCCATCTGTTCGAAATAGATGCTGTGCACGTCATGGACGTTCCAAGGATCGGGCGCATATTGGCGAAACACAGGAGGCTTGAACATCTCGAAGCCGCCACCCGTGATACGGTCCTTCGCCACATTGAAGGCGGTGTGCCAGGCATTGAAGCGCCCTTGGGTGGACTGGTCGCTTTGATAAGTATTGATCGTGTTCATGCGGTCGTACCACGACTGCGGCATCACCGACGCCATGATGAGCACGGCAACCACCATGTAAAACCCAGTGACGATCTTGTTGCGGCTCTTCAGCCACAGGAACAGGCCCATCGCCACCATCGCCACCAGGCCGCCGCGCGACTGGCTGCCGATGGCGGCAACGCCGGTCAGCACCATGGCGCTGGCAAGTCCGATTTTGACCCACTTGCGGTGCGCCTGCAGATGCAGATAGCGGATCAGCGGAATCGCCATCACCAGCGCCAGCGCCAATTCGTTATTGCCTGCAATGAAGGTGTCGGAAGGCCCCTGCACCCGGTAGGCGCCGCCATTGATGATGGTAAAGATTCCCCCCTTGACCCCATAAAACCCGAATGACAGGGCAATCACCCAGATCAGCCAATGCAATTGATGTCGATTGGCGATGATGAGCACGGTAAGAAACACCATCAGCTGAATTTTCCACACCTTGTCCCATTGAAACCAGGCAAGCTCCGGAAAAATCGCAAACAGGGTGGTGAAGAGCATCCACCCGACAAACAGCAGCAGAACGATGGTTTCACGCGTCCACAGCATCTTGTTCTTATCTTTGGATGCCATGAAAGCGGCAATGGTGACCAGGCCGACCACCATCGAAAACGGGAAATTCCAGGCAAAACCCCACGCCAGCCGGTGCGGGTTCATGTAGCCCAGCCACGACCACAGCAGTATCCCCAGCCAGGGTCGCTTGAAGACAAACGGCAGCAGGCCGAAGATGACTGCGGTAATGAATAGATCTCTCATGCGGCTTCAGCTTTCTGCGCCAGCGCGCCGGGAAGTGGCACGTGGCTGACAACATAACGGTGTTTGCCCGAGGCTTCGGGGGCAATCGCATCCTGCAGTTTCAAGTCCACCGCCAGCGCCGGCCCCAGTCGCGCACGCAGGCCTTCGATCACGGCGGTGCGCGCGGCCTCGTTCCAGCGCGCATCCGGCACCACCTGCACCTCCAGGCGGTCCAGCGCATGCTGGACCAGCTTGAACTGGCCGACGCCCGCAATCGCGCGCAGCACGTAGATCAGCGCCAGCGCATGCATGATGCGGCCGTCGGCAGCGACGATGAAGTCGGTCTGCCGTCCCACCACCGCATCGAGCACGCCGAGACCGCGGCCACCCGGATCGCGGCGCGTCGAGCGCCGCACCACGTCGCCGGTGCGATAGCGGATGAAGGGCTGCGCGTCGGACACCAGACTGGTGACCACGGCTTCGCCTTCCTCACCGTCCGCCACCGGCTGTCCGGCCGCGTCGAGCACCTCAATCAGATGGGTTTCGCTCATTTGCAGCAGCACGCCGTCGGGCGACTCCAGCGCCATCAGCCCTGCATCGCGCGCGCCGTATTCCACCGACACGGCCACCCCGAAGACGCGCTCGATCAGCTCGCGCTGGTGCGGAAACAGCGGCTCGCCGGTGGCGCTGACCACCCGCAACGCAGGCAGCCTGAGCACTATCCCGCGCGCCTCGGCGTGCGCCGCCAGCAGGGCGAGGCTGCTGGCATAGCCGTAAATGGCCAGCGGGTTCCACGCCTGCAGCGCGCCCAGATAGTCATCCATCCGCGCGGGCGACATCTCGAATGCATTCAGCAGCAGCTGGTTGACCAGACGGTCGCGCACCGTCTTGATGCGGTCGGTCTTGTTCAGTTCCACCGGCGCGCCCCACAGGTAGACCTCGCGCGCGCCCGGTTCGACGCCCCACCAGCGGCGTGCGCGCAGGCGCCCAGCCGCATCGGCCGCCTGACGGGCGCGGCCGAAATAAAAAATCAGCGGCTCGCCGCTGGAACCACCGGTGGTATACCGGAACACGCCGCCCGGTACGCCGCGCCATACCAGCTGTTCGACGTGGTCGCGCGCATCGCGTTTGTCCATCGTCGGCAAGGCCGCCAGATCCGTTAGCGCAACGGCCCCTGACTGCACCCGGTCTGCCAGGCCCGCCTCGCGCAAACGCGCGGCATGCCACGGGCTGTGCAGCAGGGCACTTTGCAGCAGCTGGTTCAGCCGCGTAGTCTGTTCGGCCTGCATCGCGTCGGGCGACAGCCATTGCGTGTGCTCCAGTCCGGCCAGGACGGAAAAAGTCGGCCGTTTCATCGCGGCCTCCTGCGCGCGAAACACGGTGCGAGAAAACCAGGCAGGAAAGCTCATGTTCATTTACGGGTAGGAACCGCGATCGATTCTGACGCAGCGCCCGATTCCGCCAGCATGGGTGCAAACGCATGCAGCAACTGCGCCACCCGCTTGTCCCACTGGTTGGCCTCGGCATACGCCAGGATCGCGGCGCGATCCCATGGTTTGTCCAGCGCGCTGTCGAGCGCAGCCGTCAGGGCGGCGGCATCGCCGAACGGCACGATGCTGCCGAGTTCGGCCCGGCACACCACCTCGGCATTGCCGCCGACATCGGTGGCGACGACCGGCAGGCCGCACGCCATCGCTTCGAGAAACACATTGGCCCAACCTTCGTTGCGGGTGGACAGCACAAAGACGTCGGACGCCGATAGCGGCCACTTCAGTTCGTCTGGCGCCACCGCGCCGGTAAAGTGCACGCGCCCGGCGAGCCCCAACCGCGCGACCTGGGCGTCGAGTTCGGCGCGCTTGTCGCCTTCCGGGCCGCCGCTGCCGACGACGAGGTAATGCAGCGCAGGATGACGCACCAGCAATGCGGGCAGGCAATCGA
Source organism: Thiobacillus sp. (assembly GCF_018780105.1). Lineage (GTDB taxonomy): Bacteria > Pseudomonadota > Gammaproteobacteria > Burkholderiales > Thiobacillaceae > Thiobacillus. Next base: position 313,694 of record NZ_JADMKC010000002.1, on the reverse strand, counting down.
TGACGCGGTGCATGCCCTTGCGCTCCACCAGCCCGCCCACTGTAATCAGTACTTGCGCATCCGCGGGCAGCCCGAAGCGCACACGCGCTTCATGGCGGTCGACCGGGTGGAAGCGCGCCACGTCGACGCCGTTGCCGACGACTTCGGTCCGCTCGGCCGGGGTGCCCAGCTCCAGCGCCAGCCGCCGCAAGGAATCCGACACCGCAAACACCCGTGTCGCGCAGCGCAGGGCGCGCGCCAGGCGCGGGCGCAGCGCCGGATTGCGGCTGTGCGGCACTTCGGTGCCGCGCAAGGTAATCGTCACGGGGAGCTCGAGCCAGCGCCCGAGCCGGGTGGCTGCCTCGCCGTCGGGATAGGCGAAATGCGCATCGATCAGGCGCGCGCCCTGCTGCTTCAGGCGCCGTAACAGCCCGTAGCTGCAGCATGCCATTGACCAGCCGTCGAGCCCGCGCAGCACGCCTGGAAACGACAGAAAGCGCGGGTGGTAGACGCGGATGCCCTGCTGAACCTCCAGCGCTGGCGCATGCGGCCGATAGTCCGGACGCCAGCGGCGGATCAGGGCCTGACCGGGAAACCACGGCTGCGGCGACACCACGACGAGCGGCCGCTGACGGGCGACGCGAAACATGCGCTCGCGGATAAACAGACCCGCCGCCGGCCGCGCGGCGCTGGGAAACAACGAGCTGAACACGACCAGATCGATGTGCTCTGGCGCCGTCGCCTCAGCCAAGGCTCGCCTCCCCGACCAGCCCGCCGTACACGCCGCGATATCGCGCCACGCTGGCTGTCCAGTTGCGCTCGGATTCGACGAACGCGCGGCCGTTGCGCTTCATCGCATCCCAGCCTGCTTCGTTTTTCAGCAAGTCCACCACCTTGGCAGCCAGGTCGTCCGCCTCGCCGGCGCGGAACAGCACGCCGGTCTTGCCATCCTCGATCAACTCCTTGTGGCCGCCGACATCCGACGCCACCATCAGCCGCCCCTGCGCCATCGCCTCCAGCGGCTTCAGCGGCGTGACCAGTTCGGTCAGGCGCATCGGATGGCGCGCGTACACCAGCACATCGATCAGGTCGTAATAGCGGTTCACGTCAGCGTGCGGCACCCGCCCGGTAAAAATCACGCGCTCTTTCACATCGAGCATCATGACCTGCTGCTTCAGCGCATGTTCCTGCGGCCCGCCGCCGACCAGCAGGATCTTCACGTCCGGCATCTGTTTGAGAATCGCCGGCAGCGCATCGAGCAACAGGTCGAGGCCCTCGTAGGCGTAAAACGAACCGATGAAGCCCAACACGCGGCTGGTGCCCAGCCCAAGTTTCATTTTCAGCTCGGGGTCGGGCCGGCCGCCCACGGCAAATTTGTCGATATCGACCGCGTTCGGAATCACCGTGATCTTGTCCGGCGCAATGCCGCGCGCCGCCAGATCCTGCCGCAGACCTTCGCAGATGACGGTGACGGCATCCGCATTCTTGACCGCCCAGGTTTCCAGTGCGCGGGTGAGCTTGTAGCGCAGGCTGCCTTCGCGGGTCGTGCCGTGATCCACTGCCGCGTCTTCCCAGAACGCGCGAATTTCGTACACCACCGGAATGCCCAGCTTGCGGCCGACGCGGATCGCCGGCACCGCATCGAGTACCGGCGAATGGGCATGAATGACGTCGGGACGCAGGGTTCGGGCCAGCTCGAGCAGGCGCGGCTCGATCGCGCCCATCACTGCAAACGGGTCGACGCCCGGCAGTTTTGCCAGCAAGCCCTTCGGCTTCGGCGTGCGGTAAAAATGCAGGCCGTCGGCGTCTTCTTCGGCGACGCTGCAATTGATCTGCTTGGGGCCCGACAGGTGATGGGTGTCCCAGCCCAGCTTGCGCTGTTCGCGCAGGATCGCTGCGCTGCGAAAGGTGTAGCCGGAATGCAGCGGCAGGGTGTGGTCGAAAACGTGCAGGATCTTCATGCCGCCGCCCGATCGCTTGCGTCCATGCCGAGCACCTGCGCGAGGAAGGCATCGAACATCAGTACCGTCCACAGGATCACCGAATAGTCGCGCCGTCCGCTCTGATGCGCCTCGACGACTTCACGCAGAAAGCCCTGGTTGAACAGCCCGGTCGAAGCCAGCCGCTCGCCCAACACCACGCTGCGGATGGTCGCCGCCAGCGGACCGCGGAACCATGCGGCCAGCGGCACCGAGAAACCCATTTTCTTACGGTACAGCACGTCGTTCGGCAGATAGGGTTCCATCGCCTTTTTCAGCAGGTATTTGCCTTCGGTGCCGTGCAGCTTGAGATCGGTCGGCAGCCCCGACACCCAGCCCATCAGTTCGTGATCGAGCAGCGGCTCGCGCACTTCGAGTGCGTGCGCCATGCTGGCGCGGTCCACCTTGGTGAGGATGTCGCCGACCAGATAGGTCTTCATGTCGAGGTATTGCACCAGCGACAAGGGGTCGTCGGTGGGAGACGCTGTGGCATGGCGGCGCAGCACTTCGACCGCCTGATAGCCCTGCAGCTCGCGCTTGAATGCGGGCGCAAACAGCTGTTTGCGCTGCGCGTCGGACAGCAGCGATACGCCATGGAAATAGCCTTCGACGGTATCACGCGCCAGTGCCTCGAACGTGGTTTTGGCACGGAACACTTTCGGTGCCCAGTCGGCCTTCGGATACAGCTTGCCGAGCACGCCGAACAGCGGACGCCGCAGCGCCAGCGGCATCACCGCGCGCATCCGCTCTTCGTAGCGGAACCAGCGATAGCGCCGGTAGCCGGCAAAATGCTCGTCGCCGCCGTCGCCCGACAGCGCCACTTTCACGTGCTTCCTGGCCAGCTCGCAGACCCGATAGGTCGGCAGCGCGGACGAGTCCGCATAGGGTTCGTCGTATACGTTTGCCAGCTTGTCGACCAGGCCGAAGTCGTCGGCAGCCACGGTCTCGACGTGATGCTGCGTGTGATAGCGGTCGGCCACCTGCTGGGCAAATTCAATCTCGTTGAAGGCCGGATCGTCGAACCCGATCGAACAGGTATTCACCGGCGTTTCGGATTGCGTCGCCATCATCGCGACCACCGCGCTGGAATCGACTCCGCCCGACAGGAAGGCGCCCAGCGGCACATCGGCGATCATGCGCAGACGCACCGAATCCTTGAGCCGCTCGACCAGCTCGTCCATCGCGCCGGCCTCGTCGGTCACCTGCACCGGGGTGAACGGCATGTCCCAATACTGCTTCGGCTGGGCTGTCGCCTGGCCGCGTTTGAGGGTGAGGGTGAACCCGGGCGGCAACTTGGAGCAGCCTTTAAAAATGGTGCGCGGCTCGGGTACGTAGCCGTAGGCGAAATACTCTTCGACAGCGCACGGATCGATGGCGCGGCCAAGCCCGGGGTGTGCCATCAGCGCCTTCAGTTCGGAGCCGAAAATGAATTCGCCGCTGTCGAGAAAGGCGTAGTACAGCGGCTTGACGCCGAAGCGGTCGCGCACCACGAACAGCGTGCCCTGATTGCGGTCCCACAGGGCAAACGCGAACATGCCGCGAAAGCGTGCCACGCAGGCTTCGCCCCAGGCTTCCCAGGCATGGACGATGACTTCGGTATCGGAATGGGTGCGGAACACATGGCCCAGCGCTTCGAGCTCGGGCACCAGTTCCTGGAAGTTGTATATCTCGCCGTTGAACACCACCACCACCGAGCCGTCTTCGTTGAACAGCGGCTGCTGTCCGGACGAGAGGTCGATGATCGACAGCCGCCGGTGGCCCAGCGCCACGCCGGGCTCCAGATGCAGGCCGCCTTCGTCGGGGCCGCGATGGAACTGGGTTTCGTTCATGCGGTGCAGCAGCTCGCGGGACATCTCGCTTGCGCCACGGGTATCGAAAATGCCGGTAATGCCACACATACGCTTATTCGGTCTCTGTTCGTGTCAAGTATTCGCGCCGTTTGACGGGGTTTCAGCGCTTGCGCTGCAGCGTCAGGTCGTACACCGCCGCATACGCCTCGGCCATGGCCGGAATGCTGTAACGCTGCTCGGCCAACCGCCGCGCGGCATGACCATGTTCGGCAATCCGCGCCGGTGCGTCCAGATACCCCAGCAAGGCCTGTGCCATGCCGGACACATCGCCAGGCTGCACCAGCATGCCGTTGACCCCCGACTGCACCAGCTCGACATTGCCACCGACTGCGGTGGCAATCACCGGCAACCCGCTCGCCAGGGCTTCGAGAATAGTATTGGAGATGCCTTCGTTTTTCGACGGCAGCACGAACACATCGAAGGCCTGCATGATATCTGCAATATCGTGGCGCTCGCCCGGCAGCCAGGCCAGATGCGCCAGCCCGGCCTGCTGCAGCAGGCCCAGACAGGTGGCGCGCGCCGGCCCTTCGCCCACCAGCACCAGCCGCGCCCGTTCGTCGCGCTCGGGCTGCTGGCGCACCATCTGGATGAAGGCACGCGTCAGGGTCGGATAGTCCTTGACCTCGACCATGCGCCCCACCGAGCCGAACACGATGCTGTCAGGATGGGCAAACTCGGGGCGGGCGCCGATACGCGGACGGAACTTCACGCTGTCGACGCCGTTGTAAATCTGGTGCAGCCGGTGCGCCGGCACATGGATGGTCTCGCGCAGCCAGTTCTCAAGGTCCTGACTCACTGCGATGTAGTTCGAGACGAACGGCCGGATGGCACGGCGGATCAGGTTGTATTTGCGATTCTGCCCATACAGGTCGAACACATCGCGCCCGTGCTCGCCATGCACGGTGGCGCGGATGCCGGAGGCTGCCGCCACCAGTTGCGCTTCGAGTGCGGCGAGATTACGCGTGTGCACCAGGTCGGGCTGCAGCTGGCGCAACAGCCTGCGCAAACGCAGCATCCAGCCGAGGCCGCGGCCCGGCGGACGGTGCAGGGCATAAAATCCGACCGGCTGCGCCGTGATGCGGCGCCGGAAATCGGTGAAATCGGTCAGCGCCACCACGGTGTGGCGGTAGCGCTCCGGCGACAGGGTGTTGAACAGATTCACCATGCCGTTTTCCATGCCACCGGTATCGAAGCGGTGAACGACATGCACGATGTGCGGAATCACGTCACCGTCCATCGACCTGATCGAGCGCGCGTCCGATCGGCGCGTCCATGTCGGCGGCAAAGCGTGCCAGGATGGTGACCGCGGCATCCATTTCGCCATCTTCATAGGGCGTGGCGATCAGCACCGACAGGCCGTCGTCGCGCTTCAGCAACACCCGGTCGGCCGCCAGAACCAGCTTGGCGATCTGGTCATTCACGACATGACGCTGGTCGATCAGGTTCCACTGCCACACCAGCAAGCGCTGGCCGTTGCTGCCACGCAGTTTGGCCTGGCGCACCTGACGCGGCTGGCCGCCTATCGTCACGCCGGCAACCGTTTCGCCGATGTTCGACCAGGCCGGGTCTTTCTGCCGGATCATGAAATTCTGCGAATTGATCAGTTCGGCGCCCTGACGCTGGGTCGCGTAGTAATTCAGCTCCAGCAACACCGGGTGATCCGCCTGGACAAACGACTGGCGCAGCTGGCGATCGGCACCGACCCAGTGCGGCGTCCACTTGGTGAATGCTCCGGCGGACTGCCAGCCGCCGTGCGGTTCGACCTGCAGCTGGGCCATGGCCGGCAGCGCGCGCGCGCTCAGCCACAAGGCATACGCCGGCCACAGGCTGGCCACGACCAGCACCGCCACGCCGGTCCGCCAGAATGCGCGCGCAGGTACGTCGCCGGCGGCCATGCCGCGGGGCGGGGCATCGGACTGCGGCCTTTCGTCCTCGCGCCAGAAACTGCCGACCCAGAACAGCAGCAACATGACGAAGCCAAAAAAGACCCAGCCATAAATATAGTGATCGACCCCCAGCGCCAGCTTCATGTCGGACAGGTGGGCGATCATCACGATCATGTAGGCGCGCCCGCTGTTGGCGAAAATCGGCACGATGACGGCGGCGACGACAAACAGCAGACGGCGTCGCCACGAACGGAAGGTCAGATAGGCATACAGCACGCCCAGCGTGATCGAGGCGATCAGGTAGCGCAGCCCCGAGCAGCCTTCGACCACCGACCAGTCTCCGCTTGGAATACTGAAAAAAGTGCCTTCACGATAGACCGGTATGCCGGTGGCGCGCAGCATCGCCACGGTGAAATCCGCGGTCACACCCATCAGCGGCTGGATCAGGAACTCGCCCACCGGCACCGCGAAAAACAGGAACATCAGGGGAAACAGCAGCGCCCGGAACACCTGCCAGCCGAGCAACGTCCACACCGCGGCAACCAGCATGGCGATGAAAGCAGCCTGCGCCGCCACGTTCACGCTGCCCGCGTCCGCCAGCAGCCAGCCCAGGCCGGCGGCCGCCAGCACGAGCAGACCGCGCAGATCGGGCTGCGGCTGCAACCCGGTCAGTTCGTCGCGCATGCGCCATATCAGCCAGGCGCTGATCGGAAAGATCAGATAGCCATGGGCGAAGGTTTCCGAACGCTCCCACACTTCGGCCATCGAATAAAACGTCGGCCAGAACACCGCGATCAACAGCAGAACCAGGGCGATGGCCAGCCCGGCGGGCAGCCACCCTCCGCGCGCGGGGACAGTCAGGGCGTCAGGCAAGCGAGGCATGCAATTCGGTCTCGGAAACAGGGGAAGGTGCCGCAAGCGGCTCGAACAGGGGATCGATGCTGCGCAGATTGGCCGCCCAGTCGTAATGCGCCAGGATGCAATCGCGCGCGGGCGCGGCCGACGGCGCGCGCTGCAATTGCGTCACCACCGCTGCGGCGAATTCGCTCTCGCCACGCGCCAGGGTGAAATCGCGCCCGGCTTCGGCACGGATGCCTTCGGCCGCTTGCGGGCTGACCACCACCGGACGCGCCATTGCCATCGCTTCGAGCACCTTGTTCTGCACGCCGCGCGCAATGCGCAGCGGCGCCACCGCGCAGCTTGCATGCGCCAGCCAGGGGCGCACATCCGGCACGCCCCCGGTGACGACTACACCCGGCTGACGCGCCAGTGCCAGTACCGCCGCGCTGGGACGGCTGCCGACGATCGTGAACTGGGCCGCCGGGCAGGCATCGCGTATGGCCGGGAATATCCGCTCGGCGAACCACACCACGGCATCGACATTCGGCCAGTAATCCATCGCACCGGTGAAGACGATGCCCTTCACGTCGGGCGAATAGGGGTTGGGGTAGTCGCGCGCCGGCGAAAAATAATCCGCATCGACGCCGTTTTCGAACGCGCCGATGGTGTCCCGCGCCTGCGGCACGCGCTGCTGCAGCAAGGCCGCCTCGTCCTGCGACACCAGCAGGGTGGCGTCGAAATCCTGCGCCACCCGCGCTTCCCATGCGGCCAGCTTGCGGCCTTCGCGGGCGTACACCCACGACATCGGCCAGCGCTGGGTCGTCGCGTATTGCGTCCATTTGTCGGAGTCCACGTCGACCATGTCGATCACCCGCCGGGCCAGCGAGGGCGGCATGAACATCGCCATCGCCGACGAATACGCCAACCCGCGCGTGACCGTGCCGCTCGCAGCCAGTCCGGCCGCCCATTGCATGAGTTCGCGGTTGCGGTAATACGGCAGCGTCAGCGCTTCGCCACTCAGCAGGCCGACGAGGCTCGCCAGCTTGGCGCGCCGCGGGTTCAGCGGCAACAGCTTGATCGAGGCGCAATAGGGTTTGAGCGCATCCTGAAACTGCCAGTCGTCCGCATCGTCGACGAAGGCGCCGAGATGGACGGCATAGCGCGTGCTCAAATGCCGCAACAAGTGGAACGAGCGGATCTTGTCGCCCTTGTTGGGCGGGAACGGAATGCGATGCGCGAGGAACAGCAGTCCGTCCATGGCTCAGCCCAGATTCTTGACGATATGCGGCCCGATCACATTGGCGACAGCCAGCGGCATCTTCTTCCAGGCCTGGATGAACAGGCGGTATTTCGGGTTGAGCGGATTGATTTCCGGCACTTCGCTGTCGCTCACCAGAAAATATTCGTAGTGCAGCGGCGTCGGCTCGAAGCCCCAGTTCTTCTTGAAATCGAACGAACCGGTACCGCGCTTGCTGCGGCCGAAATCGAATACTTTCAGGCCGCGCTCGCAGGCGCGCCGCATCAGTTCCCAGTACATGAAATCGTTGCCCGCCACGGCGCGCGCCGCATCGACGCCACCGCCGTAGTATGGCAGCACTTCGTCGCGGAAATAAAAGGACATTACGCTGGCAATCACCTGTTCGCCGAGCACGATGGTCAGCACCTCGCAATGATCGCCAAACTCGTCCTTGAGCAACTGGAAAAACTTGCGCGAAAAAACCGGCGTGCCGAGCCGGTGCACGCTGGCCGAATAGGCCTGAAAAAAGCGCGTGGTGTCGTGATCGATTTCACCGGTGAGCCCGGCCTTGATGCCTTTTCTAACCATCGCGCGCTGCTTGCGCGGAATGGCGTTCATGTTGGCCTCGGCTTCGGGCTCGATGGCTTTCTTGAAGGTGACGTACAGGTCCTTGGCCGGCCAGTCGGCATGCTGCGCGACCTGATTGCGGTACTCGAGCGCCCCCACCTTGAGCGTGCGGGCCAGCGCCTGCGCGGCCTGATCGAGGCCCCGACGGGCGTCCGCGTCAGCGGCAACGATACCGCCATACGCGCAGAACGGCAGCGAGCCGAGGCTGTGGCCAAACAGGCGGCTTTTGATTTCCACCAGCGGCAGCACGCCGACGATCGCGCCAGCGCGTTCGGCCAGCAAATAATGACTGCGATGGCCGAAGGCCTGCTCGATCACCCGCTTCCAGCCGATGCGATGGAAAAACGTGGCCTCCGGATGCGTCAGCACAAAGGCATCCCAGCGTGCGGCATCGTTCGACGATGCTGCACGAATGCGCACCTCACCTGCAGCGGATGCGGGCACGGACGCGTGCCCTTGGGGCAGTTCGGTCGGCATGTTCACAGCGAAGGCAGGAATACGCGGTCCACACGATCCCATTCGAAGTCGTTCAACAATTTTTTCATTCTGCCCGGCATACGTTGCAGATTGACGTAATGGCGGAAACGCGTCCTGGTCGACAGACCCGACTGGCGCGGTTGCCCGGCGTCCATTTCCCAGGGATGGAAATAGAACATGCACGGCGCCTGATCCTGTGTGTTCACCCGTTGCAGCATCCAGCGCGACAGGGCATAGGGCAGCAGACGGAACCAGCCACCGCCCGCCGCAGGCAGGTTGCGCCCCAGCAGCGCCAGCGTGGTGGGCGGCAGTTCGAGGATGCCGTCGGCGCCATTGGGCCGATTCGGGAAGCGCGGCGCATCGGGCATGCCGTAGTGATCGTGCTTGACCGGATAGATGCTCGAGCTGTACACGTAGCCTGCGTTTTCGAGTTCTTCGACGGCCCACCAGTTGTTCTGGTTGATGGAAAAGCTGGGCGCGCGGTAGCCGCGAACCGATACCCCGCCGAGATCTTCGAGGATGTGCTTGGCGCGGGTGATGTCGCTGCGGAACTGTTCAGGTGTGAGATCCGACACGCGTTCGTGACCATAGCCATGGCTGGCGAGCTCGTGACCCGCGTCGACGATGCGGCGCACCACCTGTGGATAGCGCTCGGCAATCCAGCCGAGGGTGAAGAAGGTCGCGTTGGCATCCGCCTCTTCGAGCAGTTGCAGAATCACATCGATATTGCGTTCCACCCGGCACGGCAGGCTGTCCCAGTCCTCGCGGCGAATGGTCGAGGCAAACGCCGACACCTGAAAATAATCTTCGACATCGATCGACATCGCGTTTTTCATGGCCGCCATTTACGCACTCCGCACGCCGGCCGCCTGGGGCAGCCAGCCCTTCAGCGTGTGCGCGATGCGCATCGCCGCACGGCCATCCCAATACTCAGGAATGCAGCCGGCGCGGCCGCCATTCGTCATCACCTGATCGAACGCCGCGCGGATCGCTGCCGGATCGGCGCCGACCAGCGTGTTGGTGCCTTCGGTCAGGGTGATCGGACGTTCGGTGTTGTCGCGCAGCGTGAGACAGGGCACGCCGAGCGCAGTGGTTTCTTCCTGGATGCCGCCCGAATCGGTCAGCACCAGCTTGGCATCGCGCATCAGCCCCAGCATGTCGAGATAGCCCAGCGGCGGCAGGATGCGCAGCGCATTGATCTTGGCGCTCAGGCCGAACTTTTCGATATTGCCGCGCGTGCGTGGATGCAAGGGCAGCACCACCGGCAACACGGCGTTGATTTCGCCGATCACATCGAGCAGCGCAGCCAGCGTAGCCGGATCGTCGACGTTCGACGGCCGGTGCAGCGTCAGCACGGCATACGCCGGCAGCGCCGTCCCCAGCGTCTGGCTGCTCGGCACGGCGCGTTCGAGATTGCGGTACAAGGTGTCGATCATCACGTTGCCGACGAACTCGACGCGCGCTGGATCGATGCCTTCGCGCTGCAAATTGGCCAGCGCACTTTTTTCGGTGATGAACAGCAAGTCGGAAATCTGGTCGGTGAGCACACGATTGATTTCTTCCGGCATGGCGCGGTCGTAGCTGCGCAATCCGGCTTCGACATGGATCACCCGCACCCCGCGCTTGGCCGCCACCAGGGCGCAGGCAATGGTGGAATTGACATCGCCCACCACCAGCACGGCCTGCGGCTTCACGCTGTCCAGCACCGGTTCGAAACGCTTCATCACCTCGGCCGTCTGCACCGCGTGGCTGCCGGAGCCGACTTCCAGATGATGGTCCGGATGCGGAATGCCCAGGTCGGCAAAGAAGCCATCGCTCATCGCCGCATCGTAATGCTGGCCGGTATGCAGCAGCTGTGCGGCGATGCCGGTCTCGGCCAGCGCGGCCATGACCGGAGCGATTTTCATGAAATTCGGGCGCGCACCCGCGACACACAAAACCTGGGTCATGTTGATTCCGTGTGAACTAGTGGGTGATTTCAGGGTTGTCGGGCAAGCTGCCGTCTTCGGCCGCAGCCTGGCGCTCGCTCACGGTGTAGAGGATTTTCCGCACGATGGGCAGGATGCGGTTCACCGAACGCTCCATCTGCTCGACGCGCTGCAACAGGCGCGCGGTGTCTTCGTTCGTCACCGTGCTCTCAGCCGCAGGCTGGCCGTTCAGACCGCTCGGGCCACTGAAATCCTGGTGCGCGATTTCGTTCCTGAGGTCGGCAATCACTTCGTTGACCTCAGCTTCGCCAAAGTGGTTTTTCTCCTCCAGAAAGCCGAACAGCAACAAGCGGTCGCACGTGGTATTGAGTCGGCGCGGAATGCCGCCGGTAAAGCGGTGCAGCTCGGCAAACGCATCGTCGCCAAACCCCGGCGTCCCCTGCCAGCCGACGGTACGCAAACGGTGCTCGATATAACCGCGCGTCTCGTCCGCATCGAGCGGCCCCAGATGGTAGGAGGCGACCACCCGCTGGCGCAGTTGCTGCATGGTGGGGCTTTGCAGAATGCCGCGAAACTCCGGCTGGCCCAGCAGGAAGGTCTGGATCAGCGAGCGTTCGTCGTTCTGGAAATTGGACAGCATACGCAGTTCTTCCACCGCGCGCGGCGTCAGGTTCTGCGCCTCGTCCACCACCAGCAGCACGCGCTTGCCCTGGCGGGTGGCGGCGATGAAAAAATCCTCGATGTTTTTCAGCAGCGCGGACTTGGTCAGACCTTCATGTTCCAGGCCGAACGAAGCGGCCACGCTGCGCAGCGTATCCTCGGCGTCGAGCTGGGTGGAGACCAGCTGTGCGGCCAGCAGATTGGAGGACTCGAGCTGGCGGAACAGGTTGCGCACCAGCGTGGTCTTGCCCGCGCCGACTTCACCGGTGATGACGATGAAGCCTTCGCCCAGCGACAAGCCATAGTCAAGATACGCCATCGCCCGCTTGTGCCCCTTGGAACCGTAAAAGAAACGCGGGTCCGGGTTGAGCTGGAACGGTTTGGCACTAAAGCGGTAATAGTCTTCGTACATGAACGATCCGTTGAACTTTGGCGGCCGGTTCGGCGTGCCCTGCCTCTACAACGCAAGGGCCGTGCCACGCGGCAAAGCGGTCAGAAACTCAAATTGACCGAGGCAGTGATGCTATTTTCATCGTAGTCTGCGTTCGCGTCGTTCGAATCCCGTTGAGTATGGCGTAATGTCAACGCGCCATTGAGCCTCTCGGCAAAACGATGATTGAAGCCCAGATTGAAGCTGAGTAATTCATCCTCCCGCGCCGTGCCACCTGCCAGCAGGGCATCGACATTGTTCCACGTCAACGACAAGCTGCTGTAGGCGTTGGTTCGGGGCGACATTCGATAGTTGACAGAGCCAGTCAGGCCTTGAACATGATCCTGCGCATCACTAAGCGCCTGATAGAGACGCTTGATATCGCGTGCAGATAATCCAAACCCCAAGCGGCCGACATCCCATGACACCCCGGCAGCAAAACTCTTAATGACGTAAACACCATTGGCAATCGAAATGTTCAGCAGGTTTGCCGCCACCAGATCGTCAATCGAGATGCCGAGATTATTGAGCTCGAAAGCAAGCCGGCCAGCCGAAATAGGCCCCACCCATCCTGTTGGACAGGGATCCTGCGGCGGATTGATGTCGGGGGTTTCCCGCAATATTCGATTACATACCCAGAAAACGCGACCACTCTCTTCCAGAAACTGTTGCGTGATATCGCTGACATTCTCTGAGTAGCTAGCCGTCCATCGTGATATCCGCGTACGATGGCTCGCGGATAAACTGTAAGTGTTGCCGAAATAGCGTTCGCCGAACGAGGCCTCAACACTGGTGCGGCTGGTAGGCGACCAGCCAACCCCTGTGCTCCACGACGAGCCACTGGTTCCACTGGTGCTGAGGTAGTCATTCCAGTCCTGGCCCACGGTACCAAACACCCGGAACTTGCGGGTAAACGCATAGCCCGCAGACGCGCTGACACGTTCGAAGGTGGTATCGGCGGTGGTGCTGTTGTTCGCCTTGCGCAGAGAGTAATTGATCTCCCAGCTTAAATTGTTGAAGTGAGTACCATTGGTCAACTCTGCTGTCAGTGCATTTATATTGGAGTTCGAGGCCACATCATTCTCGAAAATCGCGCCACCAGTGGTATAGCGTACCTGCGCATCGGCGAACGTACCCAGACGTTTCTTAATGTAGGGACTGATTGAATAGGTGCCGACGGCGGCGCGGTTGCTGTCGTTAATGTTGGCGTCGGCCGGCGAGCCTGTCAGCGAAATCAGTTCCTGCGAAATACTTGCGGTACCGTCAATAAAAAGGAAATCCTCGACCAGCTCGGCTTTGCCGAGCGCTCCCAGGTTGTGATTGAGATCGGTGCTTTGGTCTTCTCCGTAACGCGCCACGCCGGAAAGGCTATAGCCCAAGCTAGCCTGAATACGGCGCGATCCTTCCGAACGCAAGCTGAAGCTGGGTCTCACAGTAAAGATCAGCGCATCTTCGGGATTGACGCCGCTCTGATTAGCATTGTCAGTGTAGGTCGCCGTGCCTCCTACAGAGGGCTCAAACTGCCAGTCCATCGCAACCACCGGACTAGCAGGTAGCGTAATCACGACCAACAATGCTGCCGCCAACAACATACGCCGCTGCAACGCCGGCATAAAGCTGCACGAGCGAACCTTATTTACCGTAACTGCCATAGTGACCATAGTAATAATCCGCACCGGGGGTAGGCGTGGTTTTGTTCAGCAACATGCCCACGACTTCGCATGACTGGATATGGCTCAGCGCCTCGCGTACGGCATCCTGCGATGTTTTCTCGGCTTCCACCACCATGACGATCTGACCCATGTGGGTCGCCAGCGCGCTGGCTTCGCTGGTCGCCAGTAGCGGCGGCGAGTCGAACAGAATGATCCGGTCCGGATAGCGGTTGCCGATATCTTCGACCAGCCGCGTCATGGCCGCGCTCGCCAGCAACTCGGTCGCGCGCTTGTAGGTGCGGCCTGCCGGCAGGACCGTCAGCTTGGCGATGTCGGTCCTGATCATCACGTCGGACAGCTTGAGATTCTTGTCCTGCAATACGTCCAGCAGGCCCTTGTCGGCATGAATGCCGAGATATTCCGGAACACGCGGCTTGGCGACGTCGGCGTCGATCAGCAGTACGGTGCGATCCATCTCCATCGCCATCGAGATCGCCAGATTGATGGCGCAAAAGCTTTTGCCTTCGCCCGGCAACGAGCTGGTCACCATGATGAGATTGCCGTTTTTCACCCGCGCCGCACCCTGCCCGAAGGCATTGGCAATCAGCGGACGCTTGATGATGCGGAACTCTTCGGCGATCTTGCTCTTCTCGGCGTCCGGCGATACCACGCCCATGCGGTGCAGACGCGTCAGATTGATCGACTGCACCTGGCTGTTGCCTTCGAGCACGCCGGCATCCGGGTCGCTAAACATCGGCTCCACCGGCGTGGCGACAAACGACGTTGCCGGCGCGCGGGCCTGCTGCTTGTTGACCGCACCTTCGATCAGACTGACATCGCGCGCAGCTTCGCCCTGGCTGCTCTCAGGAGTGGGCTTGGGCGCGCCTGTGCCAATTTTTCCTGCGGCTTTTTCGATAATGCTCATGGGTTTCTCCTAGCCGGCTCGCGATATGACCAGTTGCAGGATCATCACCCCGCCATATGCGGCGATCAGGCTGCCCAGCGCGGCCAGGTAAGTCAGCAGGCCCTTGCGCTTGCGGCGCCGGGTCTCATCTGTTTCCACCCGCGAAACCGCGCCCAGCAAGGGCAAGCCGGTCAACTCGCGCAGCACGCGGCGGTCGGTCACGGTGCGGCGCAGCTGGCTGAGCAGGAAGGCGACGGCTACGCCCGCACCCAGTGCGCCCAGCGTCACCAGCGACAGCAACAGGGGACGATTGGGCCAAGCCGGCTGGCTCGGCACAAAGGGAGGGTCGATGACCCGGAAATCGACGGTGTCGGTCTTGCTCTCGACCTCGCCCGACATGCTGACAGACTCGCGACGCTTCAACAGCGCATCGTAATTCTGGCGATACACATCGTAGTCGCGCATCAACTGGGTATATTCCTGTTCGACCTGCGGAACCATGTTGGAGGCACTCCGCAACTCGCTGTAGCGCCGCTGGTATTCCCCGACACGCGCCTGCAGGGACGCCACGGTCGCATCGGCCTCGGCGATGGCAATGGTGAGCTGCTGGTATACCGGGTTCTGGATTTTGGTGCCGGCCGGATCCGCCTTGCGAGCTGCCATATCGGCTTTTTTCTGCGCTTCCAGTTTTTCGACCAGACGCTTGTTCGCCTGAATGTCGGGATGCAGATCGGTGTACTGCAGACGCAGCTGATCCATCTGCTTCTGCAAAGCCTGGATACGGCTGTCGATCTCGCCATCGGTCATTGAAGCGGCCGCCGCCACCAATTCCGGCTCTTCATCAACCAGTTGCTGCTTGAGCTGGTTGCGGCGATTGATTGCTTCCTGCTGATCCAGCTGCGCCTGCCGCAACTGGGTCGAAACCTCGGCCAGCTTGGCATAATAATCCCCGCCCTGGCCTGGCATCATGCCGATATGCTTCTGCTTGAATTCCTTCAGCGCGTTTTCAGCATCGGTCAGCTTCTGTTGATATTGCTGCAACTGCTCCTCGATGAAGCGCTGCGAACTGGAAATGTCCTGGCGCGTTTTGCCCAGACTGGTTTCCACAAAAATGGTCAGCAATGACTGCACCACTTTCTTGGCCAGATCGCCGCTCGGATCCTGATAGCTGATGGTGTACAGGTTTTCCTGTCCGGCGTTGCCGATCGCAATTTTCCCGGCCAGATTGTCCAGCATGGCCTCGGTCTGCTCAGGGGTTTTGGCCTTAACATCCAGATCGGTCATGCGGGCGACTTTTTCCAGGGTCGGCCGGCTCACCAGCTGACGCGTCATCAGCTTGATCTGCTGCTCCACATTGGGTTCGGCTGTCAGACCCTGCAACAAGGGCTTGAGCAGGGTCTGGGTGTCCACATAGACACGCGCCGACGCTTCATAGCGGTCCGGCAGCATCATGACCCAGGTCCAGCCGACGATGCACGCCAACCAGGCGACTGCGACGCCCCACCAGCGCCGCTGCCACGCGGCTTTGGCATACCCCAAAATTTGTTGCAACACTTGATCCATGCGGACTCTCTACCCCGGCAAAACACGCACACCGTCTGTCAGGACGGTGTGCGTGCGATTAGAACAGGCTCTCAGGAATGACCAGCACATCGCCCGGACGCATTTCCACGGCGGCCGTGCTATCACCGTCCCGCAACAAATCCTCGAGCCGCACCCCCAGCTGGACCCGCTCGCCATTTTCCTTGACGATTCGCGAGATGTAAGCCTTGTTGCCATCGGCGAAATCGGTCAGCCCGCCCGCTGCAATCATCACATCGACCACGCTCATACCTTCGCGATAACCCAACGCCTGCGGATCGGTGGCCTCGCCCAACACCCGGATTTGCTGGTTATAGGGCCCGATACCTCCCGAAACGATGACGGTGGCGATGGGTTCCTGAATGTATTTGGAGAGCGCCTTTTCAATATCGCGCGCCAGCTGGGTCGGGGTCTTACCTGAAGCCTGCATGTCCTCGATCAGGTTCATGGTCATTTTGCCGTCAGGGCGGATCGGGAAACTGCCGGACACTTCCGGGTTGCGCCAGACAAAAACCTGGACCGAGTCACCCGGTCCAAGCAGGTAATTCCAGCCGCTTACCCGCGGATCCACGGACACGGGGGGGGGCGCTTGTATCGGCGCAGGCGGGTAGGTCGGCGTACTGGAGCAGCCCGTTATCGCAGCGACTGCGAACACCACGCTGACGCGTGCGATGAGTGTATTAATTGTGAACATGTCCACCCTCCCTCAAATTAAGCAAGCTATCCGCCGCGATTATGCCTGAGCGAAATGAAAATTCGACTTCAACGTGTGAAGCCATCGGCACAAGCCCAAGCAAACACCACGCCAGGCCATGGCACCACCACCCGGGCCGCACATCGATCATCCGTCCGCTGTACGCCCTGGCATTTGTCGATCATTCGTCAGGGGTGTCATAAGCTCATCGCCTGCGGGGTATCATGCCGCCCATGAATGCCCCCGTAATCGACAGCCTCGACACCCTGCGCCAGCATATCCGTGCGTTTGCCCAGGCGCGCGCATGGGAACGCTTCCACACGCCCAAAAATCTGGCCATGGCACTGAGCGTGGAAGCGGCGGAACTGCTGGAACCCTTCCAATGGCTGACGGCCGAACAAAGCCAAGACTTGAGCCCAACGCAACACGAGGCGGTGCGTCAGGAGATCGCCGACGTGTTGATCTACCTGACGCGGCTGGCCGACGTGCTCGGCATCGACCTGCTCGAAGCCGCCGCCGACAAGCTCGATATCAACGCCCGCAAATACCCGGCCGATCTGGCGCACGGGAATGCCACCAAATATTCGGAACGATCTGATGACTAAGCCGTATTTCACCCACCACGTGTTTTTCTGCACCAACCAACGCGACGACGGCGCCCCCTGCTGCGGTGCCTCCGGTGGCCAGCAGATGCGCGATTACATGAAGAAAAAAGCCAAGCAGGCGCACCTCACCGGCGCCGGCAAATGCCGCATCAACAGTGCGGGCTGCATGGACCGCTGCGACGAAGGCCCGGTGCTGGTGGTTTACCCGGAAGGCGTCTGGTACACCTACGTCGACGAAACCGACATCGACGAAATCTTCGAACAGCATCTCAAGCACGGCCATATCGTCGAGCGTCTGCAGTTGAAATAATCCCTCCCGTGAAACGCTACAAACTCCGCATCCCCACCGCCGTCGGCAAGCTGGAAACCGTGGTCGACGATCCCGAAGGCCAGCGCCGCGGCCTGTTGCTGGTGGCGCATCCGCATCCCCTGCATGGCGGCAGTCTCGAAAACAAGGTCGTCACCACGCTGGCCAAAGCTGCCAACGAGGCGGGCTGGGTCAGCGTACGGCCGAACTTTCGCGGGGTCGGCATGAGCGATGGCCTGTTCGACGCCGGCAGGGGGGAAACCGAGGATCTGCTCGCCGCCGCCCGTTTCGTTGAAGCGACCTATCCCGGCCTGCCTTGGGTGCTGGCCGGGTTCTCTTTCGGCGCCTTCGTGCAGCACCGCCTGCGCCAGCAACTCGACGCGCGCCGCCTGATCCTGGTCGCCCCCGCCGTCACGATGTATGAATTCGACCCGGTGCCACCTGACAGCGTGCTGATCTATGGCGATGCCGACGAGCTGATTGCCCCCGAAGCGATGCAGCGCTGGGCGGAGCAACAGCAGCTTGCGACCAAGGTCATCCCCGATGCCGGACATTTTTTTCACGGCAAACTGGGTGAACTGAAGCAGGCGTTTCTGGAAGCCTGCCCATGCTGAAAGTGCGCGGCCTTACCAAAACCTACGGCGACACCGAAGTGGTGCGCGGCCTCGACCTGGATGTCCGGCGCGGCGAATGTTTCGGCCTGCTGGGCCCGAACGGCGCCGGCAAAACCACCACCCTGCGCCTGCTGCTCGGCCTCACCGACCCCGACAGCGGCAGCATCGAGCTGGCCGGCATCGCCGTGCCGCAAAGGGCGCGCGAAGCGCGCATGAAGGTCGGCGTGGTGCCGCAATTGGACAACCTCGACCCGGATTTTTCGGTACGCGAAAACCTGCTCGCCTATGGCCGCTATTTCGGCATGAGTAAAGCTGCAGTCACCGCGCGCGTGCCCATGCTGCTGGAGTTCGCCGGGCTGGCAAACAAGGCCGACGCGCAGATTGCGCAGCTGTCGGGCGGCATGAAACGGCGGCTCACGCTGGCGCGCGCGCTGGTGCACGACCCCGATATCCTGTTTCTCGACGAACCCACCACCGGCCTCGATCCGCAGGCGCGCCATCTGATCTGGCAGGGCCTGCGCCGCCTGCTCGCCGAAGGCAAAACCATCGTGCTGACCACTCACTTCATGGACGAGGCCGAGCGGCTGGCCGATCGCCTTGCCATCCTCGATCACGGCCGCAGGGTCGTCGAAGGTGCGCCGCGCGCGCTGATCGAAGCGCATATCGAGCCGGCCGTGGTCGAAGTGTTCGGCGAAGGCCTGGCCGACTGGACCCGCGCACACGCGGCCACGCTGTGCCTGCGCCATGAATCGGTCGGCGAAACCCTGTTCTGCTACACCGCCACCCCCGACAGCGTGATCGATGCGCTGAAGGAAGTGCCTGCATTGCGCTACGTCCACCGGCCGTCCAACCTCGAAGACGTCTTTCTCAAACTCACCGGGAGAGACCTGCGTGATTAAGCATCTGCGCTTGCCCCGGCTGTCGTGGCGCTTTATACCGGTATGGCAGCGCAACTACCTGGTGTGGAAAAAGCTCGCCATCCCGTCCATCCTCGGCAACCTGGCCGATCCGATGCTGTACATGCTGGGCCTCGGCTTCGGCCTCGGCAGCCTGCTGCCGGACATCAACGGCATGTCGTATCTGAGCTTTCTCGCCGCAGGCACGGTGGCTTACAGCACGATGAACGCCGCCACTTTCGAAGTGCTGTATTCGAGTTTCTCGCGCATGCACGTACAGCGCACCTGGGATGCGATTCTCAACGCACCGATGACGCTCGACGACATCATGCTCGGCGAACTGACCTGGGCGACGTCGAAAAGCCTGCTCTCCGGCGTGGCGATACTGGCGGTGATCTGGGGGCTGGGGCTGTTCGGCAATTTCTGGATGACGCTGTGGATCATCCCGGTGGTAGCACTGGTCGGCTTCTGCTTCGGCGGCATGGGCCTGGTGATGAACGCGGTGTCGCCGAGCTACGATTTCTTTCTGTATTACTTCACACTGGTGATCACGCCGATGGTGCTGCTGTGCGGCGTGTTCTTCCCGGTGACGCAACTGCCGCCACTGCTGCAAAGCGTGTCGGCCTGGCTGCCGCTCACCCACGCCATCGATCTGGCGCGGCCGCTGGTGATCGGCCGCGTGCCCAATAGCGTTGCGCTGCACGTGGCGGCCCTGTTGATCTACGGCAGTCTGGGTTACGTCATCGCGCTGGCGCTGACGCGCAAGCGGCTGTTGAAATAGGCCTCAGACGCCCGCTGCCTGCTGGTCGGCGTGGTAGCTCGAACGCACCATCGGCCCGCACGCCGCGTGCTTGAAACCCATCGCCAGTGCTTCCTGCTCGAACTGGGCAAAACGCTCCGGCGTCACGAAGCGCAGCACCGGCAAGTGGTGTTGCGACGGCTGCAGGTATTGCCCGAGCGTCAGCATGTCGACATCGTGCGCGCGCAGGTCGCGCATCACCTGCAGGATCTCATCGTCTTCCTCGCCCAGCCCCAGCATCAGCCCGGACTTGGTCGGCACGTCGGGATGGCGCATCTTGAAATCCTTCAGCAATTTGAGCGAATGTGCGTAGTCGGCGCCCGGGCGCGCTGCCTTGTACAAACGCGGCACGGTTTCCAGGTTGTGGTTCATCACGTCAGGCGGCGCGGCATCGAAAATGTCGAGTGCGCGCTCGTGGCGGCCGCGAAAATCGGGGGTCAGGATTTCGATCCGCGTCGCCGGCGACAGCTCGCGCACGGCGCGAATGCAGTCGATGAAATGCTGCGCGCCGCCGTCGCGCAAATCGTCGCGATCGACGCTGGTGATGACGACATATTTCAGCGCCATCGTCGCAATGGTTTCGCCCAGATGGCGCGGCTCGTCGACATCGGGCGGCAGCGGCGTGCCGTGACCGACGTCGCAGAAGGGGCAACGCCGCGTGCACAGGTCGCCGAGGATCATGAAGGTCGCGGTGCCGTGGCCGAAGCATTCGCCCAGATTCGGACACGAGGCTTCTTCGCACACGGTGTGCAATTTGGCCTCGCGCAGGATGCCTTTCAGCCGCCCGACATTCGGCAGACTCGGCGCCTTGGCGCGAATCCACGGCGGCAGCCGCATGCGTTCCTGCGGCACGATCTTGATCGGGATGCGCGCGGTTTTGGCTGCGCCTTTATGCTGGATGGGATCGGCCATATAGCGTCCTCACTAAAGATGCCATTTTAACCGAGTTGACTGGGCGTCCCGCCCCGCGCCCGACAGGGGAATCTGGACACGGTCAGGCAAGCGATTAC
Organism: Thiobacillus sp.; assembly: GCF_018780105.1. Lineage (GTDB taxonomy): Bacteria > Pseudomonadota > Gammaproteobacteria > Burkholderiales > Thiobacillaceae > Thiobacillus. The sequence continues at coordinate 292,739 of NZ_JADMKC010000002.1, read as the reverse complement.
TATTCACGCATGCAATGCGCACCCGCCCTCTCTTGCTTCACTTTTTCACTCGCACTACTGCTGGTTCCTGCCGTTCATGCCGCAGAGCTGACACAGAATCGCGACCCGGAAAGCGGCTTGCTGGCGTGGAAAAAGGTAGATCGGGGGTTCAGCCTCGAACTCATCCAGTTATTGCCGGAATATGTCGCAGCACTCTATTCCTCGCGCAACCTGCCGCCCGCCGTGGTGGACAGCATGCGCGGCTATTGTGTGTTTGGCAGCGTGGCGCAGAACAGGTCCGGCAGCACGCTGGATTACCAGGTGGCGGACTGGCGCGCCGTCACGCCGGACGGCACGCAGCACCGGCCCAAGACCAAACCCGAGTGGATCGCCGAATGGAAAGCGTTCGGCTCGGATTTCGGCTGGTCGATCCTGCCCGCCGCCGCAAGTTTTGACGCGAGCGACTGGGCGCAGGGTTTCACCACGATACAACTGCCGCCCGGTTCGCATTTCGATCTGCTTTACTCATGGAAACATCATGGCAAACACTACCGCGGCAAAATGGAAAACCTGGTCTGCGCACCCGACAAGCCGCCGCTTGCTCCTTAGCTTCGGGATCGCACTGTGCCTTGCGGGCAGCGCCCAGGCAGCGCTGCCGCTGCCGGAAATGAGCCACAGTTTCACTTCACTTAAACCAGCCAGGCCCGCCAGCGATTTCACCCTGCCCGATCTGGACGGCAAGCCGGTCAAGCTGTCGGATCATCACGGCAAAGTGGTGCTGGTCAATTTCTGGGCAACCTGGTGCCCGCCCTGCCGCCGAGAGATGCCTTCCATGGAGCGACTGGCGCAGCGACTCAAAGACCAGCCTTTTGTCATTCTGGCCGTCAACCAGCAAGAAGAACCCGATCAGGTATTCGCATTTACCGGACAACTGGATCCAGCGCCCACCTTCCCCATCCTGTTCGACCACAACAGCACGGTTTCCCACGCCTGGAACGTGCTGGGCCTACCCGCAAGCTACATCGTGGACCCGCAGGGGCGCGTAGTTTACCGGGCGATGGGCGGACGCGAGTTCGACCACCCGGAGATCGAGCAGACGATCCGCGATCTACTCAAACAATCAACGCCCAAATAATCAAGCCTTGACCCAGACCTGTCCGGCCTCGATTTTCACCGGGTAGGTCCTGATCGGCTCGTCGGCCGGATCGCAGGTGGGCTGGCCAGTGGTCAGATCGAAGTAGCTGCCATGCAGCGAGCACTTGATCTTGCCGTCCTTGATGCAGCCGAGGTAGAGGGAATAATCCTCGTGGCTGCACATTTCGTCGACAACGTAATGCGTGCCGTTGGCGTTGCACAGCAGCAGCTTCCTGCCGTCGACGACGACGCGTTTCATCTGCGCCGGCTTGAGTTCGTCGGCAGCGGCGATGGCGACATATTCGGCCATCACTTCACCCGCGCCACGGCACGGCCGGAATCCAGCACCGCACGGATCTGCGCCGCCGCATCGGCCACGCTGGCTGCCTTGCCGACGTGGTGCAGGATGATCGAACCGGCCAGCACCAGCGAATCGTAGGTTGCGCCCTTGTCGCCCTTGAGCGCCAGAATGCCGGCCTCGGCGGCGGCATGCGCGGTGGCCTTGATATCGATGGCGGCGACGATTTCGTCCTCGCCCGCCTCACCCGCCACGCTGCCGGGTAGCGGCACGGCGCGTATCGGCTGGTCGATGCCGAGCGCCACCGGATCGATGCTGGCTTCGATTTCCTCGGCGCGATCGTGGTAGTGGAAATATTTGCCGGTCTGGCGCAGCGACGGAATCACCCCGCCCTCGACGCCGCGTACGATGCAGGCAGTGTCGAATCCAGCCACCCGCGCGAGGTCGGCGTACACCGGCGGATAGGGCTTGTGCACGTAGCCGGTCACGAAATGCGTCAATTTTTTGCCGGCGATGGGCTTCGACAGCACCTCCACCGTGGTCAGCACCTGGCGCTTGATCATCTGGGTGCGCAACGGAATCAGGTTGTGCATGCCGGGGTTGGAATGTGCCTGGTCGACGTAGGTCCAGCCCAGCGCAGGATCGGAGAGGCGCGCGGCCGCTTCGGCGGGCGACAGGTTGACCGGCACCCCAGCCGCTTCCAGCACGTGGCGCGCCGTTACGCCGTATTTGGGGCCGACCTTGTCCAGGCCATGCGACACCACATGCACGTCAAATTCGGCCAGCAGCGGGCCCAGGAAGGGCGCGGCGGGCAGACAGCGGGTATAGCCATCGTAGGGGTCGCCGATATCGACCACTTCGTCCACCTCGGCCGTCACGCGGCGCGTGGTTTCCAGCACCGCATCGAGCACGCCGCGGTTCTCGTCCATGGTCTCGCGCTTCATCCGCAACGCAATGAAGTAAATACCCACTTGCACCGGATCGATGACGTTGTCGATGATGGCCTTGGTGCCCAGATGCGCCTCGGTGCGGCTGATGTCTTTCGACAGATCAGGGCCGGTGGCAATACGCTGAATAATCGAGCGCATCAGCAGCTTGGGGTCGGACGGCAGGGTGTCGGTGGTCATAAATAACTCCAATAGAAGCTGCAAGAATACTAATAACCGACTAAACCGGTCAAGAATAGATCGTGCGGCGCAACGCCTGTTCCAGCCGCTGCGCCCATGCTGTCACATTTGAATCGACGCCGAGGTCGCGGCATTGCGTCACCCGCATCCCGGCATAGCCGCAGGGATTGATCGCCGCGAACGGGCGCAGGTCCATGTCCACATTCAGCGCCAGACCATGGTAGGTGCAGCCGTGCTTGACCCGCAGCCCCAGTGCGGCGATTTTTGCGCCCGCCACATACACGCCCGGCGCGCCGGTTTGCCGCTCGGTGCTTACGCCCACCGCGGCCAGCGCGTCAATCACCGCCTGCTCCATGCGCGTCACCAGCTCGCGGATACCGTAACCGCGCCGCCGCAGGTCGACCAGCACGTAGGCGACGACCTGCCCCGGCCCGTGATAGGTGATCTGGCCGCCGCGATCGATCGGCACCACGGGAATGTCGGTGGCTGCAATCAGATGCTCGGGCTTGCCCGCCTGGCCCAAGGTATACACCGGCGGGTGTTCCAGCAGCCAGAGTTCGTCCGACGTGTCGGGCGTGCGCTGCGCGGTGAAATCCTGCATGGCCCGCCAGGTCGGCTCGTACTCGACCCGTCCCAAGCGCCGAACGATCGCCTCGCCGCTCACCGCTTGCCGCTCTCCGCTCACCATCAAAGCGCCATCTTCACCCATGGGTGCGCGGTGATCTCCCGATACAACGCATCCAGCTGCGCCTTGGAGGTAGCGCGCACGGTACAGGTCACGGAGAGGAAATTACCCTTGCTCGACGCCCGCATCTCGACCGTTTCGGGCCTGAAATCGGGCGCGTGGCGCAGCACCAGTTCGACCATCGCCTGCGCAAAATCGTCGCGTCGTTCACCCATGATCTTGATCGGAAAATCGGTCGGAAAATCGAGCAGGGTTTCCTCGCTCATGCGCGCATCACCTGTTGTTTGAATTGCTGGTACAGCGCATCCATCTGCCGCGCCATCGGTCCTTGCTTGCCATCGCCGATCGGCGCGCCATCGAGGCTTACGATCGGCATGATTTCCTTGGTCGACGAGGTCATCCACAACTCGTCAGCATCACGCAATTCGGCTTCGCTGATCGCCCGCAGCTCGGCCGGAATGCCATGCGCGGCCGCGAGTTCCAGCACCACGTCATAAGTGATGCCGGTGAGAATCAGACGGGACGGCGGCGGTGCCCGCAGCACGCCGTCTTTCACCACAAAAATGTTGCTCGCCGCCCCTTCGCTGAAAAACCCGTCGCGCAGCATAACGGTTTCGGCACAGCCGGCTTCCACCGCCTGCTGCCGCGCCAGCACGTTGGCGAGCAGCGAAATGGCCTTGATATCGCAGCGCCCCCAGCGGATATCGGGCGCGGTAATGGCGCACACACCGGCCGATTTTTGTTCAGCCGTTGCACTCACCAGCGGCTGCGCAAACATGAACACGGTCGGCGCCACGCCCGCTGGAAACGCGTGGTCACGCGGCGCCACCCCGCGCGTGATTTGCAGGTAAACCGACTGGTCGTCGAAATCCTGCTGCGCGATCAATTGTTCGATCAACTCGCGCCATACGGCGACGCCGTGCGGATTGGCCAGGCGGATGCCGTCGAGACTGTGCTGCAGGCGACGCAGGTGTTCTTCCAGCCGGAAGGGCTTGCGCGAATACACCGGCACCAGTTCGTACACGCCATCGCCGAAAACGAAGCCACGGTCCAGCACCGACACCCTGGCATCGGCCAGCGGCATGAAGCGGCCATCCAGATACACCGCCATCATCCTAGAAACCGCAGTTGGACGCGCCCGAGGGTGCGTCTGGTCGGGTGTCTGCCGCGAAGCAACGACGCCGCGGGCCGGGGCCCGCAAGGAGGTGCGACAAAGGCAGACGCACGAGCAGGCGTGACATCGGGTGCGTAGCGGACTCGCCCAATAAGATGAATGGTATCGAAGGCGATCAATTCTGTATTCATACGGTATTTACGAAAGCGATGAGCGGTCAACTGCGGTTTTTAGGATCACTCCACCATCAGCCGCAGGGAGTCCCAGGCGCGGCCAAAAATGCCGGACACGCCCACGTCCTGCAGCGCGACCAGAGCGAAATCGCCCAGCGGCTTGCCGTCCAATGTCAGCCGCAGGCTGCCCATGCGCTGCCCTTTGTTGACCGGCGCCAGCGCCGGTTGCTGAGTGATGACTTCAGCCTTGAGACGGGCGGCGCTGCCGTGCGGAATCAGCAGATGGAAATCCTGCGCAAAACCGAGCGCCACGCTGTCGCTCAAACCGCGGTAGAGCTTGATCACCTTGACGCTCTGACCGGCGCGGTACAGGCGCACGCTGTCGTAATTCTCGAATGCATCGTTCTGCAGCTTGAGCGCATCCTGCGTGCGCTGGGCATCGGTACGCGCCCCCAACACCACTGCGATGCGCTGCTGGTCGCCACGCGTGGCCGAGATGACCGCGCAGTAGCCGGCCTGCGTGGTGCGGCCGACTTTCAGCCCGTTCACCGTGGGATCACGCCACAGCAGGCGATTGGCGTTGTAATAGGTGATGCCCTTGAAGACCAGTTCCTGCTGCGCAAAGAACGCCAGGCGATTGGGGAAGTCCCGCACCAGCGCGCGCCCGAGCAGGGCCAGGTCGCGCGCGCTCGACTCGTGTCCCGGCTCGGTCAGGCCGGTGGCATTCATGAAACGGGTTTTGCTCAAGCCGAGACGTTTGGCTTCACGGTTCATGCGCGCGACAAAGGCTGCTTCGCTGCCGTCGGCCGCTGTCACCAGCGTGAGTACGGCATCGCTGGCCGACTGCACCAGCATGGCCTGCAGCAGGGTGTCGACACTGATCTGCTCGCCCGCCTTGAGGAACACGCGCGCGCCGTCGACCTGTTCGGCGGCAGGCGGCACGGTGAGCAATTCGCCCAGACTCAGCTTGTTTTTCTTGATATCGCCGAGCAGCACATAGGCCGTCATCAACTGGGTCAGCGAGGCTGGCGCCAGCGGCAGATCGGCCTGATGCGCCGCCAGCTCACGCCCGCTGGCCTGATCGATCGACACCCACGCCCGCGCGCCCATCCCCACCGGCGCGGCCGATACCGCGAACGCGAAAAATAGGCCGATCACGCCGAGACCAAATCGCTTCATGCCCATGGCCCGCTCAATCCCGTCGGACCAGAATGGCGTTGAGCGCGAGACGCTCCTGCACCCGGGCGCGCTCGGCCTGCGCGACATCGTCGCTGGCATACGGGCCCAGCTGCACCCGATGCAGCTTGCCCGTCAGCACGACGCGTGTCTGCCCGCTGTCGAGTTCGAGTTCGCGCATCAGTCGATCCAGCAGTTGCTGTGCATTGCCGGGGCTCGAAAACGCGCCCACCTGCAGATAGACGCCCTGCCCGATCGCCTCGCCGGTCGTGTCGTAAGCGGCGGGATCAAGGCCCTCTACCCGCACCCGGGTGCTGCCCTGGCTGATATAGCCCAGCTTGGTCGCAGCGGTGTACGACAGGTCGATGATGCGTTGACTGTGAAACGGCCCGCGGTCGTTGATCCGCACCACCACGGATTGGCCGTTGGCCAGCGAAGTCACCCGCACATAGCTCGGGATCGGCAGGGTCGGATGCGCAGCCGTCATGGCATACATGTCGTAGGGCTCGCCCGAGGCGGTTTTCTTGCCGTGAAAGCGCTTGCCGTACCACGACGCCACGCCTTCCTGGCTAAAGCTGCGGCGCTCGGTCTGCGGCACATAGCGGCTGCCCAGCACTTCGTAGGGGCGATTGGCAAAGCGGTGCAGCGGCTCATCGCGCGGCACCGCGTCCGGGATGGCGGCGAGGTTGGGCGGCGGCGAGGACTCGGGGCCGTCGTCGAGATAGTAGCCGCCGCCTTTCGCGCTTTTGGCCGGCGTCGCAGGCTTGCCCGTCACGCTGGGGCTACTGCTGCAGCCGGCCAGAGACAGCGCTACTGCAACCACGCCCGAAGTCAGGATTGTTTTCATCCGTGCATTTTACCGTGTCAGGTTTTATTGAGCTGGCGATGCGTCGCCACGCTCATCACAATGCCCAGGCCCAGCAGCAGGGTGATGAGCGCAGTGCCGCCGTAGCTCATCAACGGTAAGGGCACGCCGACCACCGGCAAAATGCCCGACACCATGCCCATATTGACGAAGGCATAGGTGAAAAGGTTCAAGCTGAGCGTCGCCGCCATCAAGCGTCCAAACAAGGTGGGCGCGCGCGCCGCGATGATCAGGCCGCGCGCGACGATGGCCAGATACAGCCCCACCAGCAGAATCGTGCCGACATAGCCGAACTCCTCGCCGAACACGGCATAGATGAAGTCGGTGGTGCGCTCGGGAATGAAATCGAGCTGGTTTTGCGTGCCCTGCGCCCAGCCCTTGCCAAACAGCCCGCCCGAGCCGATCGCGATGGTGGATTGAATGATGTGGTAGCCGTCGCCCAGCGGATCGGAGGTCGGGTCGAGCAGGGTCAGCACGCGGCGCTGCTGGTAGTCGTGCATGAAACCCCACACCACCGGCAGGCTCGCCGCGCCCAGCAGCCCGCCGCCGGCAATCACCTTCCACGGCAAGCCGGCAAAGAACAGCAGATAAAACCCCGAGGCGCCAAGCATCAGGGCGGTGCCGAGATCGGGCTGGCGCAAAATCAGCAGGAAGGGCACCAGCAGCAGCGCCCCGCCCACCAGAAAATGCTTGCTGCGCAGCACCGCTTCGTTGCGCTGAAAGTACCAGGCCAGCATCAGCGGCAGCGCCAGTTTCAGCAGTTCGGAGGGCTGAAACGCGAAGCCCAGATTGAGCCAGCGCCGCGCGCCGTTGCGGATTTCCCCGAACAGCGCCACCCCCACCAGCAGCACAACGCCCGCCACATACAGCGGCGGCCCGACCTTGGACAGGATATGCGGCGGCACATTGGCCATCACCACCATCACCGACAGTGCCAGGCCGATGTTGATGAGGTGGCCGCTGATGCGCGCCGGGCTCTGCCCCGATGCGCTCGCCACCACGGCCAGGCTGACGCCCAGCAGCAACAGCACCAGGGTCAGCAGAATGCCGTCGAGGTGTTGCAGGCGCCGCACGATCCAGTGACGGCTAGTCGGTGGCATCGTTCCCTCCCAGAGTCATGGCGCCGGGACGTTTCCCGGTCAGATAAAAGTCCATCACTGCGCGCGCAATCGGTGCGGCCGTGGTCGCGCCGTGCTCGCCGTTTTCAACCATCACGGCAATGGCGATGGTCGGATTTTCGGCCGGTGCATAGGCGATGAACAGCGCATGGTCGCGATGCTTGCGCGCCAGGCTCGCTGCATCGTAGCGCGCGCCCTGCTTGATGCCCACCACCTGCGCGGTGCCAGTCTTGCCGGCGATGGTGTAGACCGCACCGGCAGCGGCGCGGGAAGCGGTACCGCCCGGGTGCGTCACTGCGACCATGCCTTCGCGCACCGCTGCCAGATTCTGCGGATCGATCGCAAGTCGGGTACGCGCCGGCGCCGGCAGCGTTTGCCAGGTGCGTGTCAGCGGGTCGCGCGCCGCCTGCGCCAGACGCGGCTCGATGCGCTGGCCGCCGTTGGCGATCATGGCGGTGGCCACAGCCAGCTGCAGCGGCGTGGTCAGGTGATACCCCTGACCGATACCGGCAATCACAGTTTCGCCGGGATACCAGACCTGCTTGAAGCGACGCTGCTTCCACTCGCGCGACGGCAGCAGGCCGGCCGATTCGCCGTCCAGATCAATGCCGGATTTTTCACCCAGGCCGAACTGCGCCAGATAGTCGTGCATGCGGTCGATTCCCATGTCGACCGCCAGCCGGTAATAGTAAACGTCGCACGACTGCGCGATCGACTTGCTCAGGTTCACCACGCCGTGGCCGCCCTTTTTCCAGTCGCGGTACTGGTGGCGGCTGCGCGGCAGGCTGAAATAACCGGGGTCGACAATCGCATCCTCGGGTTTGCGCAGCCCCAGCTCCAGTCCGGCCATCGCCATAAAAGGCTTGATCGTCGAGCCTGGCGGATAAATCCCGCGCAGCACGCGGTTGACCATCGGCCGATCAGGCGATTCGTTGAGCGATTTCCAGGTCACCGGGTCGATACCGTCGACAAACAGGTTGGGATCGAACCCGGGCTTGCTCACCAGCGCCAGCACCCCGCCCGTATTGGGATCGAGCGCCACCAGGCCGCCCAGATAGTCGCCGAACGCGTGTTCGGCCACTTCCTGCAGTTCGCGGTCGAGGTAGAGCCGCAGATCCTTGCCCGGCACGGGCGCAATGCGCGACAACACCCGCACCGCACGGCCGCCGGAATCGGTTTCCATCTGGTCGAAACCGGTGCGGCCGTGCAGCAGGGTTTCGTAGCTCTGCTCCAGCCCGGTCTTGCCGATGTGCGCACCGCCCTGGTAGTTCTTTTCGCGCCCGGATTCGCGCAACTGTTTGAGGTCGCGGTCGTTGATGCGGCCGATGAAGCCCACCACATGCGCCATTCCCGGCCCCGCCTGGTAGTTGCGGAACAGCCGCGCCTTGACCTCGATTCCGGGCAGGCGGTAGCGGTTGGCCGCCAGAATCGCCACTTCCTCGTCGGTCAGCTTGCTTTTCAGCGGCACCGTCTCGAACTCGTGCGATTCGGCGAGCAGGCGGCGGAAGCGCCGCAGCTGACCCGGCGTAATCTCGATCAGCTTGCCCACTTCGGTCAGGGTGGCTTCCAGATTGTGGATATGGGCGCGGGTGACTTCCAGCGTGTAGGCGGAATAGTTTTCCGCCAGCACGCGGCCCTTGCTGTCGAGAATCAGCCCGCGATTGGGCGCGATCGGCACCAGCGAAATGCGGTTGCTTTCGGCGCGGCCGGTGTAGAACGCATGCTGCGTGATCTGCAGGTAAAACTCGCGCGCCAGCAACACCGTCGCCAGCAGGGCCACAAAGCCTGCGCCTGCCTTCAGGCGCCCGTGAAAGCGCGCCAGCTCGCGATCCAGATTCTTCAGTGGGGCAGGCCGTCTCATGCCCGATCCTGCATCCCCTTGCCATGCCATAGCCGCAGCACGCCCGCCAGTACGAACCACATCACGGTATTGCTTGCCACCGGCAACAGGACGGCCAGTTCAATCGGCGGATGCCCGGCCAGCCAGCCCACCAGCAGCAACAGCAACTGCACCAGCAGGAAAATGGGGAACAGCTGGGCTGCCTGACGCAGCGGGTCGAACTGCAACAGCCGCAGGCGCAGGAACAGCACCAGATACACGCCGGCCACATAGGCCATCGCATGCTGGCCGAACACCCCGCCATTCTGGAAGTCCGCCATCAAGCCGGCCAGAAAAGCAGCGCCGAAACCGATCCGCGCGGGCTGATGCAACACCCAGAACAACACGCCAATCAGCAGAAAATCCGGCCGCAGCGCCAACGTCCAGCCCGACCACGGCAATTGTTCCAGCACCAGCGCCAGCGCCAGACTGCCCAGAATGCGGCGCCAGCTGCCGCTCGAATGTGTGGGGCTCATGGTTTCCCGGCTCCGGAAGGCGGTGGCAGCGGCGCCTGCACCGGCGGCGGCTCGGCCAGCAGCACCAGCACGGCACGCGCGCGGTCGAGCCCCGCCAGCGGCACGGCGGCCACCCGCAGATACGGCCCGGATTGCAAATGCGATACGCGCGTGACGCGTGCGACCGGAATCCCCGCCGGATAGACCCGGTCGATGCCGGAGGTCAGCAGGCGGTCATTGATCCGCACGTCGGTATGGCCCGGCATGTAGCGCAATTCCATCTGGCCACGCCCATTGCCCGCCGCCAGGCCGCGCTGGCCGGTCCGCTCGATAACCACCGGGGTCAATTGCTCGGGATTGCTCACCAGGGTGACTTCGCTGCTGCCCGGGTAGACCTGGCTCAGCTGCCCCACCAGACCGCGCGCATCGACCACCGGCAGGCCGCTGCGCAGTTTCGCCGCCGCGCCCTGATCCAGCATCATCTGCTGGACGAACCAGTCATGGCCGCGATACAACAGGGCGGCGTGTACCACCCGCTGGCCCGGACGCTGCTGCAACTGCAGCAAAGCACGCAGCTCGGCGTTTTCGCGGCTGATCTCGCGGGCGGCGTTGACGCTCACCCACAACCGCGCGCGTTCCGCGCGCAAAGCGTCGCGCTCGGTTTGCAGCTGACGGTGACGGGTAAAAAAACCGCCCAGCTCGGCGGCGGCATCGGCGGGCACGCGCAAGACTTCGCGCACCGGCTGCAACATCAGCGACAAACCGCTGCGCAGGCTGTCGAGCGCGTGATAACGCGAATCGGCGACCACACAGGCCACCCCCACCAGCAGCCAGATCAGCAGGCGGGCGGTCGCGCCAAGCTGGCGCGCGAACATGAGCTGATCCGACGCCGCCATCAACGACCTCCGTCAGCCTGACTGCACGTTGCGACGCTCACTCGTTGGTGAACACCGACGCCAGCTTGTCCATTTCTTCGAGCGCGCGTCCGCAGCCGCGCACCACGCAGGTCAGCGGATCGTCGGCGACGATCACCGGCAGGCCGGTTTCTTCCATCAGCAGGCGGTCGAGGTCGCGCAACAGCGCGCCGCCACCGGTCAGCACCATGCCTTTTTCGGCGATGTCTGCGCCGAGTTCGGGCGGGGTCTGTTCCAGCGCTTGCTTGACTGCACTGACGATGGCGTTGAGCGGCTCGGTCAGCGCTTCGAGAATTTCGTTGGACGACACGTTGAAGCTGCGCGGCACGCCTTCGGCCAGGCTGCGGCCTTTGACTTCCATTTCCAGCACCTCGGCGCCGGGGAAGGCCGAGCCCATTTTTTTCTTGATCTGTTCGGCGGTCGCTTCGCCAATCAGCATGCCGTAATTGCGGCGGATATAATTGATGATCGCCTCGTCCATGCGGTCGCCGCCGACGCGCACCGAATTGGCATACACCACGCCGCCGAGCGAGATCACCCCGACCTCGGTGGTGCCGCCGCCGATGTCGACCACCATCGAGCCGGTCGCTTCGGCCACCGGCAGGCCGGCGCCGATCGCCGCCGCCATCGGCTCCTCGATCAGATACACCTGACGCGCACCGGCGCCGATCGCCGACTCGCGGATCGCGCGGCGCTCCACCTGGGTCGAGCCGCACGGCACGCAAATGATGATGCGCGGGCTGGGGCGGAACATTCGGGTGTCGTGCACCTTCTTGATGAAATACTTGAGCATCTGCTCGGTGACGGTGAAGTCGGCGATCACGCCGTCCTTCATCGGCCGGATCGCCTGCAGGTTGCCCGGGGTGCGGCCCAGCATCTGCTTGGCCTCTGCGCCCACCGCCTGTACGGTGCGTTTGCCGCCCACCGAGTCGGTGCGGATCGACACCACCGAGGGCTCGTCCAGCACGATGCCGCGGTCGCGCACATAAATCAGCGTGTTTGCAGTACCCAGGTCGATGGCGAGATCGGTGGAGAAATAGCTGGTCAGGAACTTGAACATGGTGGCGGCGACGCCCGCGCCAGGCGGGCGAAAGGGCAGAAAAAACAAGGGGGCTATGATAACCTACCGGGCTCCATTACCGTAAGCCACCAGGTGTTTTCATGTCCCTTACAACGGACGACGTCAAACGCATCGCCCGCCTTGCCCGCATCGAAACCAGCGATGCCGAAGCGCAGGCCACGCAAACCCAGCTCAACAGCATTTTTGACCTGATCGCCACCATGCAGGCTGTGGATACGTCCGGCGTCAGTCCGATGGCGCATGCCCAGGAGGTCTACCAGCGCCTGCGCCCAGACGTCGCCACCGAAACCGACCGCCGCGCCGCCTTTCAGGCCATCGCGCCCGCCGTCGAAAACGGCCTCTACCTCGTGCCCAAGGTCATCGACTAAACCATGTCCGCCACCTCACTCACCGCCCTGGCCGCGCAACTCAAGGCCAAGCAGGTTTCCAGCCGCGAGCTTGCCCAGCAGTATCTCGACCGCATTGCCGCGCTGAATCCGTCGATCAATGCCTTCATCACGCTGGACACCGAAAAAACCCTGCTGGAAGCCGCCGCCGCCGACGCGCTGATCGCCGCCGGCCAGGCCGGTCCGCTGATCGGTGTGCCGATCGCGCACAAGGATATTTTCTGCACCGACGGCTGGCTCACCACCTGCGGTTCGAAAATGCTGCACAACTTCGTCGCGCCTTACGACGCGCACGTGATCCAGCAGTTCAAGGCCGCCGGCATGCCGAGCCTGGGCAAGACCAACATGGACGAGTTCGCCATGGGGTCAAGCAACGAAACGTCTTATTTCGGCGCGGTGAAAAACCCCTGGAATACCGCTTACGTACCCGGTGGCTCCTCCGGCGGTGCCGCGGCGTGTGTGGCCGCGCGGATGGCGCCCGCCGCCACCGGCACCGACACCGGCGGCTCGATCCGCCAGCCGGCCGCCTTGTGCGGCATCACCGGCCTCAAGCCGACTTACGGCCTGGTGTCGCGCTACGGCATGATCGCGTTCGCCTCCAGCCTCGACCAGGCCGGACCGATGGCGCCGTCAGCCGAAGACTGTGCGCTGCTGTTGAACGTGATGACCGGTTTCGATCCCAAGGACTCGACCTGCCTCGAGCGCGACAAAGAGGATTACACACGCGATCTGGACAAACCCTTGAGCGGTCTGCGTGTAGGTCTGCCGAAGGAGTTTTTCGCCGAAGGGCTCAACAACGAAGTCGCCGCCGCCGTCGAAGCGGCCGTCAGCGAATTGAAAAAGCTCGGCGCCACCACGGTCGAGATTTCGCTTGCCAACTCCAAACTCGCGATCCCGGTGTATTACGTGCTCGCCCCGGCCGAAGCCTCGTCCAACCTGTCGCGCTTCGACGGCGTGCGCTACGGCTACCGCGCGCCCGAATACGGCAACCTCGACGACATGTATTGCAAGACCCGCGCGCAGGGCTTCGGCGCAGAGGTCAAACGCCGCATCCTGATCGGCGCCTATGTGCTGTCGCATGGCTACTACGACGCCTATTACCTGCAGGCGCAAAAAATCCGCCGCCTGATCGCCGAGGATTTCAACGCGGCGTTCAAGACCTGCGATGTCATCCTCGGCCCCACCGCGCCCGGCACCGCGTTCAAGCTGGGAGAGAAATCCGACGACCCGGTGGAAATGTATCTGAACGACCTCTACACCATTCCCGCCAACCTCGCCGGTCTGCCCGGCATGAGCTTGCCCTGCGGCTTCGACGGCAAGGGCCTGCCGATCGGCCTGCAACTGGTCGGCGATTACTTCAGCGAGGCGAAAATGCTCAACGTCGCCCATCAATACCAGCGCGTCACCGACTGGCACACTCGCCAACCGGAGGGTTTGAAATGAAGTGGGAGACCGTTATCGGCCTGGAAGTCCACACCCAGCTCGCCACCCGTTCCAAAATATTCTCCGGCAGCAGCACCGCCTTCGGCGCCGCGCCCAACACTCAGGCGAGCGCGGTCGACATCGCGCTGCCCGGCGTGCTGCCAGTGCTGAACAAGAGCGCGGTGGAATGCGCGATCAAATTCGGCCTGGCGATCGGCGCCACGCTCAATCGCATCAACGTGTTCGACCGCAAGAACTACTTCTACCCCGACCTGCCCAAGGGCTACCAGATCAGCCAGCTGGCCAAGCCCATCGTCGAAGGCGGCGCACTCACCATTCAGGTCGGCGACAGCGAGCGCACCATCAATCTCACCCGCGCTCACATGGAAGAGGACGCCGGCAAATCGCTGCACGAAGATTTCCACGGCATGAGCGGCATCGACCTCAACCGCGCCGGCACGCCGCTGCTGGAAATCGTCTCCGAACCGGAGATGCGCTCCAGCGCCGAGGCGGTCGCCTACGCGCGCGCGCTGCACACGCTGGTGACCTGGATCGGCATCTGCGACGGCAACATGCAGGAAGGCAGCTTCCGCGTCGACGCCAACGTCTCGGTGCGCCCGGTCGGCCAGGCCGAGTTCGGCACCCGCCGCGAAATCAAGAACCTCAACTCGTTCAAGTTCCTGCAGCAGGCGATCGACTACGAAGTGCGCTGGCAGATCGAAACGCTGGAAGACGGCGGCCGCATCGAGCAGGCCACCGTGCTGTTCGACCCCGACAGCGGCGAGACGCGCATGATGCGCAGCAAGGAAGACGCGCACGACTACCGCTACTTCCCCGATCCCGACCTGCTGCCGGTCAAGCTCGACGAAGACTGGATCGAGCAGGTGCGCGCCACGCTGCCCGAACTGCCGGCCGCGATGCAGGCGCGCTTCCAGTCCGAATACGGCGTCTCGCCTTACGACGCCGCCGTGCTGACCGGTTCGCGCGCACTCGCCGACTACTTCGAAGCGGCCGCCAAAGCCTGCGGCCAGGGCAAGCTCGCCGCCAACTGGGTGATGGGCGAACTCTCCGCCGCGCTCAACAAGGCCGATCTGGGCATCGAACAGAGCCCGGTCTCCGCCGCCCATCTCGGCGCGCTGATCGCCCGCATCCACGACGGCACGCTGTCCGGCAAGCTGGCCAAGCAGGTGTTCGAAGGCTTGTGGGAAGGCGCAGGCGAAGTCGACGCCATCATCGAGGCGCGCGGCCTCAAGCAAATGTCCGATTCCGGCGAACTGGAAAAAATCATCGACGAAGTCATGGCCGCCAATGCCAAGTCGGTGGAGGAATTCCGTTCCGGCAAGGAAAAGGCCTTCAACGCGCTGGTCGGCCAGGTCATGAAGGCCAGCAAGGGCAAGGCCAACCCGGCGCAGGTCAACGAGTCGCTCCGCAAAAAACTGACGGGTTGAGGCACGAAACCGCCCGCGTTGAGCCGGGCTGGCTGGCGCTATACACTCCCCAAAAATAACCCCTGGGGAGGGTGAAATGGTCCGGATTCAGCCGCTCGGCAAGCTGGCAGTGCCCGATGCTTCGGGATTGCTGGCACGGGAACGTCTCTACCAGCGGCTCGATGCCGCACTCACGGGAAAGCTGGCCTGGATCGTCGCCCCGGCCGGCGCCGGCAAGACCTCGCTGCTGGCCGGCTGGATCAGGGCACGTCAGCGACCTGCCATCTGGTATCAGGTTGACGCCGGCGACCATGACTTCGGCACGTTTTTTCACTACCTGAGCCTTGCCGCCAGGCAGGTTTCGCGCAGCCGTCTGCCTGCTGCCACCCCGGAAAACCTGATGGCGCCGGAGGCATTCGCCCGGCGCTATTTCACCCGCCTGTTCCAGGGCTGGAAGCAGCCATGCGTCTGGGTGCTGGACAATTACCAGGAAATTTCCGACACGGCCCCTCTGCATCGTCTGCTCGACATTGCCCTCGACCTGCTGCCAGGCGGCAGCCTCATCGTTGTTGCCAGCCGCCACGAAGCGCCCGCTTCGCTACGGCGGCATTTCGCCTATGCCTACAGTGTCTTGATCGGCGGGGACGACTTGCGCCTGTCCGCGGCGGAGAGCGCCCAACTGGCCGAACGCTGGGGCATGCCCCCCGAGCGGGCCGCCGTGCTGCATGCGACCAGCCATGGATGGGCCGCACTCCAGGTGCTGCTGATGCGCCTGCCGCCCGATCAGCACCGGCCCGATCTGCCTGCCGGCGACGCGCTCCTGTTCGATTACCTGAGTGGCGAGATTTACGAAAAGCTGGATCCGGACCTGCGCGGCTTTCTCGCCAAGGTCGCCCTGCCCCCCTTCGTCACGCCTGCACTGGCCGCGCAGCTTTCCGGGCGTTCCGATACGCAGGCGATCCTGTCCCGCCTTGCCCGGCAATCCTTTCTGACCACCCGGCACGGCCGGGGCGGAACAGCCCGGTATCAATTTCACCCGCTGCTGCGGGCGTTCCTTCTCGATCGCCTGACGCGCGACTTTCCGGCCGGCGAAGTGCAGGCATTGCGGCGGCAGGCCGCCCTGCAGCTCGAACAGGACGGCGAAAGTGAATCCGCGGCGGGATTGCTGGCGGATGCCGAGGACTGGAAAGCGCTGGCCGCGCTGCTGCGCATCCAGGCGCCAGCCTGGATGGCCGAAGGTCGCATGGCGACCCTGCGGCAGTGGCTCGAATGTCTCCCCGATGCAGTACGGCAGGGCGATCCCTGGCTGCTTTTCTGGCACGGCTCGATCCTCCGGCTGCACGACCCCAAACAGGCGCGCGCGCAACTGGAACCGGCCTGGCGCCTGTTCAAGGCTAGGGGAATGATCGATGGCGCCTTCCTCGCCTGGGCTGCCATTGTCGAATCCTACGCTGTCCCCTGGAGCGAATACCATCAGCTTCCCGCCTGGCTGGAGGAACTGGACCACCTGCAGAAGTTGCACCCCGAGCCCGCCAATACGGAAGCCGAGGCGCAACTCCTCGGCACCGGCAGCGCCCTTCTGATCAGCGCGCCTTTTCATCCCCTCATCCACACCTGGCAGCCTAAAGCCGAAGCCCTGATTCTCGCCCTGCCCTCGCCACGCCACTTTGGCCCCCTCGCCTACTTCATCACGCTGCACGCCCTTTGGCGGGGAGACAGCGTGACGCACACCCGCACCTGGTTTGCCGGCCTGTCGCTCCCGCCGCGGCTTCAGGAAAATCACCCGCTTGGCTACATCCTGTTTTGCATCTGCCGCGCATACCTGGCCTGGGCCGACCTGAATGCGGAAGATTGCCGCAACTGGGTGGCCGAAGGGCTGGAAACGGCGAGAACGACCGGTGCCCACCTCTTGGACAACCTGCTGCTGGCACAGAATGTCTATGCGGCCACGGTCTGCGGCGACCCGTTGCGCGCCCAGCAGGCACTGGACGCGATGGAACCCCTGCTCAACCCACTCTGGGCGCTGGATGTGCATCATTTCAACTACCTGCGCGCCGGCATCCAACTCATGCGGGGGGATACCGCCGCCGCGCTGAAATCAACGGATGGCCTGAGCGAACGCGTCCAGACGACCGGCGCCTATTTCCCCCTGATGGTCACCGACCTACTGCGGGGTCAGGCGCTGGCGCTGAGTGGCCAGACGGAAGCTGCACACGCGTACCTGTCCAGGCCGCTTGAATTCGCGCAGCGTTTCCCCAGCCCGCAGATCGCATTCCAGGCCGGGCTGCTTGAAGCCTATATCGCGCTGCAACAGGGCGCCGACGCGCAGGGTCTCGCCGCCTTGCAACGCGCCCTTGCGGCAGGCCGCCGGATCGATTCCATGGCGCTGTTTCCCTTCTGGCTGCCCCAGCTTGTCGCCCCGCTCTGCGCCCGCGCACTGGAGGCCGGCATCGAGGTCGACTACGTGCGCCGCCTGATCCGCCGCCGCGGGCTGCTGCCGGAATCGCCCGCCAGCGACGCCTGGCCCTGGCCGGTACGCGTCTTTACCCTGGGCCGCTTTGCCGTGCTGCTCGACGACCAGCCCGTCGTCTGTGCCGGCAAGGCCCAGAAACGCCCACTGCAACTGCTCAAGGCCTTGACCGCCCACGGCGGACGCGGGGTGTCCGCGACGACCCTGGCGCAATCGCTGTGGGCGGACGATGCGGAGGATAGCCGGCACGCCCTGGACATGACGCTCTCCCGCCTGCGCAAACTGCTCGGCAACGAGGCGGCCATCCTGACTCACGACGGCAAACTCAGCCTCAACGACAAACACTGCTGGCTCGACATCTGGGCATTCGAGCGCCTGTCCGGGAATGCCGAGCGGATCCGCGGCGACGGCGCCCCGGCGGTGTGCGAACGGGCCATGGCGCATTACGCCGGGCCGTTTCTCGGCAGCGAGGACGCGGCCGTCTGGCTGCTCCCGCGCCGCGAACGCCTGCGCAGCCGTTATATCCGCTTGGCGCTGGCTTACGGTGACAGCCTGGAGCAGGCGGCAGACTGGCAGTCGGCCGTATCCGTTTTCCGGCGCGCGCTGGAAATCGAGCCCCTGGCCGAGGTCATCACCCAGCGCCTCATGACGACCCTCCTGGCGCATGGCGAGCAATCCCAGGCTCTGGAAGCGTTCCGGCGCTGCCGCGAGATGCTGTCCATCGTCCTGGGCGTCAATCCGAGCGCCCGCACCCAGTCCCTGGCGGAGCAGGCCAAAGGCTGATCCCGCAGCAGGGCATTTCGCCATCCGTGAGCCATCCGTGAGAGGTGCCTCCCTATAGTTCGATCACCGGTCTTGACCAGTCGAACTTTAAGGAGGCACACCATGCATACCGCACGAATTGTTTTTTGCTTCGCCCTGCTTGGCCTCGCGGGCCCGGCAGGCGCGGAAGACACACCGTACAAGCACGAATACCTCAATGGCGGATATTTCGAAGGTGCGCCTGAAGCCGGGAATCCCGCCCGGCCTGACGATGAGAAGGGCACCGACGCGGAAACACCGTCCTCGTATGCGAACCATCACAACACCCCCGCAAACGCATACCCAGGCAAGCAAGCAATCGTCGCGGGCGACTGCAATTAATCCCAAAACCACCATGACAAACGGGCATAACCATTCAAAGGGAGGTATCCATGAAATTTCGCACCGCATTCATTGCCATCGCGCCGCTTTTTGCGGCACCTTCGTTCGCGACCGTGATCGACGCAAGCTTCAGCTCGACTGCCACGGCTGGAAGCCCCAGCGTCTACACCGTCACCCATGATTTCGTGCTGCCGATCGGATTCAGCAACACCTCGTTGACCATTGAGAGCATGGCCGCGGACGATCGCGGCGTCCTGCTGCTCAACGGCACGATGATCAGCAACGCCGGCATTTTCGGACCAGGCTCGGGCTTCATGACGCTCATTCCGGGAGGATCGAACGATCCGTTTACTTTCACATTCGGAAACGGGATCCAGAATGTCGTGGTCACAAGCGGATTCCTGACGGGGCTGAATACGCTAAGCCTGATTATCAACGACACGGATAATGGGATTTTCGGCGCGCCACTGGCAACAGGCGTCCACATCAGCAGCGCGGGGATCCTTGCGAGCGTAAGCTTTGATGCCGCTGCCGTTCCGGAACCCGGAACGGGGGCCCTGCTGCTGGGCGGGCTGGGGCCGGTCGGCTTCGCAGCGCGCCGTCGCAGCGAAGTCAGCGCTGTATAACGCCGCTTGGCGGCAGAGGGAGAGTCGGGTCGATTCATTTCCGGCATTCCAATAAAAGCCCTTGTAACAAAGGTGACACGCCATGCACGACAAATACGAAAAATCCCTCGCGAAGCTGCATGACGAATTCGTCGGACTGCCCCAGGACGTTCGGCTCGAATTCATCGAGCGATTCCAGCGTCATAGCTTTTCGGCACGTCTTGACGCTTACCATGCCAAACGCAACATCTTCGGATTCGGGAATGCCTGCTCCCAGACCTGGCTTCTGTTCCTGTCCGGACGGGACAGGACGGACCGTCAGGGCAAGACGACCCTGCCGCTGCAATCGCTGCTGTGCGGAGCGGCAAGCGAGGGACTGGGAAGCCAGCTGGTCATCGTGCGGGAGCCCGTTGTTGTGGCCACCGCGCACGGCTCGACCCAGTCGTTTATGACCGTAACCACGCGCGCGCAGCGCCTGCAGCCAGGTGCCGCCACCCTACTTCAGGATCGGGCGAACAACCGACTCAGTAACGATAGTTTTCTGACGGACGTATCGGTTGAGGTGATGTCCTGGCGGCACGACGGCACACCTGCCGCCGAGACTGAGTTTTCCTGGACGTGTACCGTGGAAGGCGCGATTGCAGTTTTTATCAGTGGATAATGCAATGTGTTGACGGTATGACGGCCAGCCTGCCGATTTACGTGGTGATACGCGGGTCGCCCGCATCCACGACGGCACCCTGTCCGGCAAGCTGGCCAAGCAGAAGTTGCAGGGATAAAAAAACTGGCCGGATCACGCCGGCCAGTTTTCTGAATTCACATCCACGCCCTCAGTCAGGCGACGGAGGTACCCCAAATCATTTGCCCGTCAATTCGCGGAAACGCGCCTTGTCCGCGGCATATTTCTCGCGCACTTTCTGCATCGCCTCTTCGTTGGCGAGGATGGTGCGCTTCAACTCAAGGCTTTCCCGGGTCGCCTGATCGAGCTGGCCCTGCAAGCCTGACCCCACCTTGCGCCCGGCTTTCTCGATCATGGCAATCCGCTCATTCAGTTCGGCCAGATTGGCATCCACCGCCACGCTGCGGATTTTCGCGCCATTGATCGCCAGTTTGTGGTGTTCCAGCGCCCGGTCGCGCGCCAGGTCGATTTCGGCTTCGGTGGTGTAAGTGGAAGTCAGCGCGCGATCGGACTGCGCCTGCTTTTGCTGTTCCTGCTGAACTCTTGCCTCTTCGGCCTTGCGTACGGCTTCGGCCTTGCGCTCGGCTTCGGATTGCGTGCGTTTGATGATCTGTCCCTGCTTGTTCATCTCGGCCGCGCCGCTTTGCTGATAAGTCGGCGGCAAGGTATCGCCGTACTGCACGCGGCCGTTGCTGTCCACCCAGCGGTACATCGCCGCCTGCGCGGCGCCTGCTGTCAGCAGCAAGGCCGCCAGCAGTACCCTACACGCCATACGTTGAGCGGTATCCGGCCACGGCTTGCAAAACCTGTTGTCTGTTCGCATCTCGTTCCAAAAACTCCACCAGATTATCCAGGGTGATCACCGCCACCACCGGCATGCCATATTGCTCGCGCACTTCCTGCACGGCGGACTGTTCGCCCGCACCGCGTTCCATCCGGTCCAGCGCAATCACCACGCCGGCCGGCTCGGCCCCGCACTGGCGAATCAGGTTCACCGATTCGCGCACCGAGGTGCCCGCCGAAATCACATCGTCGACGATCAACACCCGGCCCTTCAGCTCTGCGCCCACTACCGTGCCGCCTTCGCCGTGATCCTTGGCTTCCTTGCGGTTGAACGCGAACGGCACATTCCTGCCCATGCCCGCCAATGCAATCACGATGCTCGCCGCCAGCGGAATGCCCTTGTATGCCGGGCCGAACAGCACGTCGAAGACGATTCCTGAATCGACAATCGCCTTGGCGTAAAATTCGCCGAGCCGTTTCAGCTTGTCGCCATCGTTGAACAGCCCCGCATTGAAAAAATAGGGGCTCATCCGCCCCGCTTTGGTCTTGAACTCGCCAAAACACAGCACGTTCGATGCGATGGCGAATTCCACAAACTCGGCTTTGTAATCGGACATATCCCTTAACTTCTTGAATCAATCTAGATGCGAATTATATCGGCCAACCTCAACGGCATCCGTTCCGCCGCCACCAAGGGCTTCTTCGACTGGCTGCCCACGCAACACGCCGACGTCGTCTGCGTGCAGGAGTTGAAGGCTCAGGCAGCCGACCTCAAACCCGAATTCATCCAGTGCGACGGTCTGACCGGCGCTTTCCACTACGCCGAGAAAAAAGGCTACAGCGGCGTCGGCGTCTACACCCGCCAGGCACCGCAACGCATCGTCGAAGGCCTGAACGTGCCCGAATTCGATCTGGAGGGCCGCTATATCGAGGCCGATTACGGCAATCTGGCCATCATCTCGCTTTATCAGCCCTCCGGCTCCAGCGGCGACGAGCGCCAGCAGGCCAAGTTCCGCTTCATGGACGCGTTCTTCCCGCATCTCGAAGTCCTGATCAAGTCCGGCCGCGAAATCGTCATCTGCGGCGACTGGAACATCGCGCATAAAGAGGTCGACCTGAAAAACTGGAAATCCAACCAGAAGAACTCCGGCTTCCTGCCCGAAGAGCGCGCCTGGATGACGCGCCTGTTCGACGAACTCGGCTGGGTCGACGTCTACCGCAGCCTCTATCCCGAGCACACCGGCGAGGCCTACACCTGGTGGAGCAACCGCGGCCAGGCGTATGCCAAGAACGTCGGCTGGCGCATCGACTACCAGATCGCCACCCCCGGCATCGCCGCCAAGGCAAAAGCTGCCAGCGTCTACAAAGACCAGCGCTTTTCCGACCACGCGCCGCTGATCGTCGATTACAACTACACTCCGTAGCCATGCCGCTTTCCTGGAACGAGATCAAATCCCGCGCGTTATCGTTCTCGCGCGAATGGGCCGACGCCGCCAACGAAGACAGCGAGGCCAAGCCGTTCTGGATCGCCTTCTTCGAAATCTTTGGCATTACCAACAAGCGCGTCGCCACCTTCGAGCACGCGGTCAAGAAATACGGCGGCGATCAGGGATACGTCGACCTGTTCTGGCCCGGCGTATTGCTGGTCGAGCAGAAATCGCGCGGCAAGAACCTCGACCGCGCCTTTGATCAGGCGCTGGATTACTTCCCCGGCATCAAGGAACGCGATCTACCGCGCCACATTGTCGTGTGCGACTTCGCACGCTTTCGCCTGCACGATCTGGAAACCGGCGACACCCGCGAATTTACGCTGAAGGATCTGCACAAGCACATCCGCCACTTTGGTTTCATCGCCGGCTACGAAACCCAGGAAATCAAGCCGCAGAACCCGGTCAACATCCAGGCCGCCGAACGCATGGGCCGGCTGCACGACGCGCTCAAAGCCGCCGGATTCGAGGGCCACGCGCTCGAAGTACTGCTGGTGCGCCTGCTGTTCTGTCTGTTCGCCGACGACACCGGCATCTTCCAGCCCGCGCAGGCGCTGCGCACCTATATCGAGGAACGCACCCGCGAGGATGGTTCCGACCTCGGCCCTCTGCTCGCCCAGCTGTTCCAGGTACTGAACACCCCGGAAGCCAAACGCGGCAAGGCGCTGGACGACCAGCTCGCCGCTTTCCCCTACATCAACGGCAGGCTGTTCGAAGAGCCTATCCCGATTGCCGATTTCGATTCGGCCATGCGCGAAGCCCTGCTCGATGCCTGCGCGCTCGACTGGAGCGCGATCTCGCCGGCCATCTTCGGCGCGCTGTTCCAGTCGATCATGGACAAGACGGCGCGGCGCAACCTCGGCGCGCACTACACCAGCGAGGAAAACATCCTCAAGCTCATCAAGCCGCTGTTCCTCGACGCGCTGTGGGCCGAGTTCGACAAAGTCAAAAAGAACCGCAACAAGTTGTTCGAATTCCATAAAAAACTGCGCGGACTCACCTTCTTCGACCCCGCCTGCGGCTGCGGCAACTTCCTCGTCATCGCCTACCGCGAGCTGCGCCTGCTGGAACTTGAAATCCTGCGCGCCTCGCTCGCGCTGGAACGCGAATTCAAGCAATCGCTGATCGACATCTTCCAGCTGCTCTCCATCGACGTCGACCAGTTCCACGGCATCGAAATCGAGGAATTCCCTGCCCAGATCGCCCAGGTTGCGCTGTGGCTGGCGGACCACCAGATGAATCTCAAGGTGAGCGAGGAATTCGGCATGTATTTCGCCCGCATTCCGCTCAAGACCAGCCCGCACATCGTGAATGGCAACGCGCTCACGCTCGACTGGAACGACGTGCTGCCGGCGGAGCGGGCGAGCTACGTCATGGGCAACCCGCCGTTCATCGGACACCAGTGGCGCAATGCGGAGCAGATGGCGGACATGGAGCGGATTTGGGGCACGGATGGCCGTTTCGGACGCCTGGACTATGTAACCTGCTGGCACCGCAAGGCTGCGGATTACATGAAAACCAACCCGGCTATCACCTGCGCATTGGTATCCACCAACAGCATCTGCCAAGGCGAACAGGTCGGCACCTTGTGGGGCTATCTGCTGGAACATAGTGTCCATATCCACTTCGCCCATCGCACCTTCTCATGGAGCAATGAAGCGCGTGGCAAGGCCGCAGTGCATTGTGTGATCGTCGGCTTCGGGCTGCGCGATACGGCAGAGAAAACCATCTTTGAATACGAGGACATCAAGGGAGAGCCACATGCCATCCAGGCGGCCAACATCAACCCCTATCTCGTCGATGCGCCGGATGTCATCCTGCCGTCTAGAACCACCACGCCGCAAGGCTTGCCGCAGCTCATCAAAGGCAGCCAGCCAACGGATGGCGGCCATCTGATTCTTACCGAATCGGAAAAGGCCGAGCTGCTGGCAATAGAACCTGCCGCTGAAAAGTGGTTGCGGGTCTATATCGGCGGCGAGGAACTCATCAACGGCAATCCCCGTTGGTGTCTATGGCTGAAAGGCATCGGCCCGGGCGAATTGAAATCCATGCCGCACGTCATGAAGCGGGTGGCCGCCGTGGCCGAGACACGCAAACGGAGTCCAACCAAAAGCGTGCGGGAATTCGCCAACCAACCCACCCTGTTCACGCAGGACAGGCAACCGGATGGCGACTATTTGGCACTACCGGAAGTGTCATCTGAGAACCGCCGGTTTATTCCCATAGGTTTTCTCTCCAGTGATGTTATTGCCAGCAATCAACTTCGGATCGCCGTTGGCGCAACCCTGTACCACTTCGGCATCATGAACAGCACCATGCACAACGCCTGGGTGCGTTACACCTGCGGTCGTCTGGAAAGTCGTTTTCGTTATGAGCCGTCGGTCTACAACAACTTCCCCTGGCCCGACGCCCCGGACGACAAGACCCGGCAGACCATCGAAACCGCCGCCCAGGCCGTGCTCGACGCCCGCACGCAATTCCCCGGATCGACGCTGGCCGACCTCTACGACCCGCTCTCCATGCCGCCCGCGCTGCTGAAAGCGCACCAGAAGCTCGACGCGGCGGTGGACAAGGCCTACGGAAAAACCGGCTTCAAATCCGACGCTGAGCGGGTGGCGTTCCTGTTCGCGCGCTATCAGGCGCTGACGTCGCTGTTGCCAGCGGCCACGGTCAAGCGCAGCCGGAAAAAAACCACCGCTACTTGAACTTGATGGGTTTGCTGATTCCCGACCGGGTCACGCTGACCATGACCGGCGGTTTGGCCTGAGCGGCCAGGCGCTGGATTTTGTCGTAGAGACGGGTGATGAGCTCGGCCGTTTCGGCCGCCGAAGCATTGCCCGCTGCCAGAACAAAAACGGTGACTTGATGCGACTGAAAGGCTTCGAGTTCGGCGGGGCGGGCGCGAATGCTGATGGTGCGCAATGTAATGCGCGCCGATTACATCGAGCGCCGCACCCAAGAGAGTTGCAGTGCAGATCTGTTCGCGGGTGTCTTCAAGGTCGCCGCGTCGGCCGATGAAGGGATGCGCGGACAGGGTTCGGCGGTTTGCCTGAAATCTCCCGCCAGTGCGTTCGGCTTGCGAGGCGTCTTGCACGACAAATCCAGACTTTGCGCCAAGCCGCCTCCCCGGTCTGCTCCTTGGCTTATGCCGCAACACCGCCTAATATAACAACCGTTATAACTAACAGGAGTCTGCGATGCACGCCCTGAAACTCACCCAAATCGGCAATTCAGTCGGCCTGATCCTGCCCAAGGAAATACTGGCACGCCTGAAGCTGGAAAAAGGCGATACGGTGTTTGTGACCGAAACGCCAGAGGGCGTGGCGGTGACGCCCTACGACCCCAGCCTGGAAGAACAGATCGAAGCAGGCCGCGCATTCATGCGCGACTTCCGCGACACCTTCCACGAACTGGCGAAGTAAGTGGCGCACGCCTGGAAGTGGTTCGACAAGCGCGCCCTGCTGCTGCTGCACGACGAGAGCCTGGCCGAACACGGCGGCTTGCCGGGCTTGCGTGACGAAGGCCTGCTCGATTCCGCTTTGGCGCGCCCGCTCAATCTGGCGGCGTATGGCGACCCGGATGTGTGCGAACTGGCGGCGTCATACTGCGTCGGCCTTGCCAAGAATCATCCCTTTGTCGATGGCAATAAGCGCGCCGCCTTCCTTGCAACAGGCTTGTTCCTCTACTCGAATGGACAACGGCTGACGGCTACCCAGGCGGAAGCGACGCTGGCCGTGTTGGCAGTCGCTGCCAGCGAATGGGACGAAGCGATGCTCGCCGCCTGGCTGCGCGAACGCATCGCACCCCGCACTTAACCGCTTACCCTTCACCATGTCCCACC
Organism: Thiobacillus sp.; assembly: GCF_018780105.1. Classification (GTDB taxonomy): domain Bacteria; phylum Pseudomonadota; class Gammaproteobacteria; order Burkholderiales; family Thiobacillaceae; genus Thiobacillus. The sequence continues at coordinate 266,498 of NZ_JADMKC010000002.1, read as the reverse complement.
CCTGGCTCAACGCCCTCAAGGTCTACACCCACCCACGCGTCGTCGGCATGCTGTTCCTCGGTTTTTCGGCCGGGCTGCCGCTGCTGCTGGTGCTCGGCACGCTGTCGTTCTGGCTGTCGGAAGCGGGCATTGCGCGCGCGACGATCGGACATCTCTCCTGGGTGGGGCTGGCGTATGGCTTCAAGTTTTTGTGGTCGCCGCTGGTGGACCGACTACCGCTGCCCTTCCTCACTGCGCGGCTGGGCAAGCGGCGGGCGTGGCTGCTGCTGTCGCAGGTCTGCATTGCCGCCGCGCTGCTGGGAATGGCGAACACCGATCCTGTGCTGGACCTGACGCACATGGTGTTCTTTGCGCTGGCGGTGGCGTTCGCCTCGGCGACGCAGGACATCGCGCTCGACGCTTACCGCATCGAGGCAGTGGAAGCCGAGAAGCAGGGCGCGATGGCGGCAACCTACCAGGCCGGCTACCGCATCGCGATGATTACTGCCGGCGCGGGCGCGCTGTGGATCGCGGCGGCGTTCGACCCGAGCGAGGCGACCTACGATTTCCGCCCCTGGCAGGTGGCGTACACGGTGATGGCGGCACTGATGGTGGTCGGCATCCTCACCACGCTGATCATCCGCGAACCGGAAAAGAAGATTTCCGTTTCGACCGTCGAGCGCGAGGCGCACACGCGCGAACGCTTCGCCGCCGCGGGGCTGTCCGGCTGGCTGCTGACTGCAACGGCGTGGTTTTACAGCGCAGTGCTGTCGCCTTTTATCGACTTCATCCAGCGCTACAAGTGGCAGGCGCTGCTGATGCTGGGACTGATCGCAACCTACCGCATCTCGGACGTGGTGATGGGCGTGATGAGCAACCCCTTCTATCAGGAGCTGGGCTTCACCAAGGACGAGGTGGCCACCGTGTCGAAGGTCTACGGCGTGATCATGACCATCGTCGGCGCGGCGCTCGGCGGCCTGCTGACCCTGCGCCTCGGCGTGATGCGCACGCTGTTTCTCGGCGCCGTGCTGTCGGCCGCGACCAACCTGCTGTTCGTCTGGCTGGCCGGGCGCGGCCACGATGTCTCCGCGCTGGTGTTCACGGTGTCGGCCGACAACCTGTCGGCGGGTATCGCTTCGAGCGCCTTCGTTGCCTACCTGTCCAGCCTGGTCAACCAGGCCTATTCGGCCACGCAGTACGCGCTGTTCACCTCGGTGATGCTGCTGTTGCCCAAGTTCATCGCGGGCTTTTCCGGCGAGTTCGTCGATGCGTACGGCTGGGCGAATTTCTTCACCGGAACCGCGGCAATCGGATTGCCGGTGCTGCTGCTGGTGTGGCTGGTATCCCGAAATCATAAGCAAGCATGATCGAACTCTCCCTCCTCACCGCGCTGCTCGCCGGCCTGCTCGGCGGCGTGCATTGCGTCGGCATGTGCGGCGGCATCGTCGCTGCGTTCTCGTTCCGCGCCGATGGCAGCACGCCGCCGTTTCGCCTGCATCTGGCCTACAACCTGGGACGGGTAAGTTCATACGTGATGTTCGGCGCGCTGGCCGGGACGCTCGGTGCATCGTTGAAGCTGGCGGAATTCATGCCGGTGCAGACGCTGCTGTTCGTGCTGGCGCAGCTCGTGATGATTCTGCTTGGCCTGTATCTGGCTGGCTTCAGCCAGTGGGTTCTGGTGTTCGAGCGCGCCGGCGGCGTGTTGTGGCGCGCGGTGAAACCGCTGTTCCAGAAATTGCTGCCGGTGAAGACCATGCCGCAGGCGCTGCTCGCCGGCATGGCCTGGGGCTGGTTGCCATGCGGGCTGGTGTATTCGGTGCTGGTGTCGGCGCTGGCGGCGGGCAGCGCCACCTCGGGCGCAGCGCTGATGCTGGCATTCGGGCTGGGCACGCTGCCGAACCTGCTGGGGATGGGCCTGTTCGCTCGGCAGATCCAGCCGTTCATGCAGCAGCTGTGGGTGCGCCGTGTGGCGGGGCTGACGGTGGCCGGCTTTGGCGTATGGGGCTTGCTGAATCTGGCTTATTCGGCGTTTTCGAACACCTGAAAGTCAGGCGGGCTCTGCACCGCCCGCATGGAAAAGCCCCGGGACCGGGGCTTTTTGTACCGCCAAAGCCAGCTGCGCAGCGCACTAGCCAAAACGAACCGGCTCCGTGCCACGGCGCTTTGATCTCACGACCACGGTGCCGGCCAGTTTGTCGTGCCAGCCCTGCTTCTTCTTGTCGAACGCCACCCAGATGATCCCGAGAAACAGGGGCAGCATCGAAACGTAATAAGCAAGGTAGCGCCCGATACTCTGGCCGGCCGTCAGGGTGTTGCCGGTGGCGGCATCCACGACCCGCAGCGACAGGGCCATTTTTCCGGGCGTGGCCTGCCGGGTCATCCAGAACGCAATCACGGCAAGCGCCGGCAGCACCCAGCTGATCAGGAAATCGGCCGGTCCCGCGATCAGCGCTGTTTGCTCGGCACCGAAATATTCCCAGCCGTAGAGCGCAACCAGCAGGGGAAAGGTGATCGCCATGATCAGCAGCGTGTCGATCAATGCGGCGCCCACGCGCACCCAGAAACCCGCATATTCCATGTCGTGTGACTGCATCAATCGCTCCGGGAAGGGTCGGACGGGTGCGTCCGGGTGACGTGACGGCGGCAAGCGCGCTTGCCGCCGTTCGCGTTTACTTGAAGAATTTCTGGTCGAAGCTCATTTCGTATTTGGGTTCGCCGGCCACTTCGACGGTGGCATTGAACTTCAGCGTGTCCGGCGGGGCGACGCGGAATTCGCCGATATAGTAAATCGCCGAGCCTTCCTTGATTTCACGCATGCTGATGTTGGACAACTGCTGGGTGAGGTTGGTGGCATAGATCGTGAGCTTGGCGGGCACCGGCGTGGGCACACCGACCTTGTTTTTCTTCAGCACCGACAGGGTGACCATGCCGCGCGTCTTGCTGCGCTCGATCTTGTAGGCGCGGGCGACCTCGGGTTGCAGTTCGTCGGTCGGCAGGGCGTTGTAGTGGATTTCGAGGTTGCCGAATTTTTGCGATATTTCGGCGTGGGCGACGGCAGCGACGGAACACAGGCACAGGGCGGCAAGCAGGCGTTTCATGGTCTCTCTCCTTTTTTTGTGAGGCGCGGGCAGCAAGGATGCTGCCTGAATTGTAGGCACTTATTTGAGACTGGCGAGCCAGACGGTCAAATCGTCGAGCACACGGCCAACCGCCTGACTGGAGGCCTGCGCGGCGGCGGCTGCGTCGTAGTTCGCCAGCGGCACCTGCTGTTCGAATACGCGCTGGCCCAGCAGCTTGCGCTGTTTGATATCGAGCAGGCTGGCGCGCAGCACCAGTCTCACCTGGCCCGGCTCGCTGGCGGCGTCGTGGTAGAACTCGACCAGCTCGGTGTCCAGCAGCCAGTCGGCGCGCACATAGCTGCCCGAGGCGACATTCCAGCCGCCCTGGCGTTCGAGGCGGGTGCGCATCAGTTCGGTGAAGCGCTTGCCCGGACGCTCGGTCCAGCGCGCGAACTGGTAGAGGCCGCGGGTATCGGCGCTGCGGCTGAAAACCAGCTGGTCGGTGTCGTAGAAACTGCCGGTGGTGGTGTCGATCACGCGCAGGCTGGGTGCCGCGCCGGCAGCCGGCGGCAGCGGCGCGGTGACCGGCGCGGCGTCGTTCAGCACGTAATACACCGCAGCCGGGGTGTCGGACGAATTGCCGAGGCTGACGCAGCCGCCGAGCAGGACGCTGGCCGACAGCAACACCAGACGGAAACAGGCGGTTTTCATGGCAGTTTTTCTCCGGGGCCGAGCTGCGGTTGCGCCGGCCCGAACAGGATCGCGCGCGGGTCGGACAGGCGCTGTCCGGTGGTGGTGAGCGCTTCGGTGCTGTTGCGCACCTCGCTGCTGAGACGGGCCATTTCCAGCGTGCCGGTATCGCTCAGCTGCTGGATGCTGGCGGAAATCACGCTGGCGTCCTGCTGTAGTTTGTCCATTGCGACGACCGCTTCCTTGAGAGCGACATCCGCATTGCTGGCAAGCCCGACCAGACTGCCCTCGACCCGGCCGGTGGCCTGCCGGATGCTGGTGCTGGCGATGCGGAACTCGTCCGCCGAGGCGCGCACGTCGGCCAGCGTGGGTTTCAAGCCCTCTTTGTTGTCCGCGAGCTGGGCCGACAGCGTTTTCAGGTTGGCCAGCGACTGGCTGAGCGCGCGCTGATTTTCTTCCGACATCACCTTGTTCAGCTTGTCCAGAATCTCGCCGCCGTTGTCCGCCAGTTTGGTGAACGTGACGGCGACCTTGTCGATATCGGAACGGCCCTCGGCGATGACCGGATACTCTTCGTCGCCAACGGCCGTGAGCACGGGTTCGGTATTCGGACCGTTGACGATTTCGATTGCAGCAATGCCGGTCACCAGATTGCGCTTGATATAGGCCACGGCGCCGCGATGCATAGCGAGGTCGGCGTCGACCCGCGCGATCACGGAGACGGCCTCATCCCGGGTATTGGCAAAGTCGTAGCCATCGACCGTACCGATCTTGATGCCACGCATCTTGACCGGGCTGCCGACCGCCAACCCGTCAAGCGACTGGTCCTCGAAATAAACGACGTAGTTGCGGTAGGCGATGTTGTCGGCGGCGCCCGCCAGCCACACGATGGCCAGCGCCATCAGCGCGATCACTGCCAGCACCAGCGCACCGACCAGGGTGTAGCGACCTTCAGTTTCCATGTACGGTTTCTCCATTCGGCGCGCGCGCAGCGAAATAATCGTTCAGCCACGGGTCGTCGATCTGCTTGAGTTCAGCCACGCTGCCGCTGCCCAGCACGCGGCCATTCGACAGCACGATGACGCGGTCGATAATTGAAAAGAGTGTATCCAAGTCGTGCGTGACGAGAAATACAGTGAGCCCCAGGCTGTCGGCCAGCAGGCGGATCAGCTTGTCGAAGGCGCGCGCCGATATCGGGTCAAGGCCGGAGGTCGGCTCGTCGAGAAACAGCAACTCGGGATCGAGCACCAGCGCGCGCGCCAGCGCCACGCGCTTGCGCATGCCGCCGGACAGTTCGCTCGGCCGCTTGGCGGACACGTCTGCAGGCAGCCCGGCCAGCGCCAGTTTCAGGCGCGCCAGCTGGCGGCACAGCGGATGCGGCAGTTCGGTGTGTTCGAACAGCGGGGTGGCGACGTTGTCTTCCACCGACAGCGAGGAAAACAGCGCGCCATCCTGAAACAGCACGCCGAAGCGTCGCCGCAGCAGGTTCATCTGCTCGGGCGTGCTGTCCCACACCGAGTGGCCGAACAGCCGGATGTGCCCCGCCTGCGGCCTGAGCAGGCCGATGATTTCACGCAGCAGAACGGACTTGCCGGTGCCGCTGCCGCCGATCAGCGCAATGACTTCGCCGCGCGCGACGGACAAGTCGAGGTCGCGATGAATGGATTTGCCGCCCAGGGTGGTGCTGACGCCCTGCACCTCGATCACGTTGTGGCTGCTCATATATCCAGCTGCACGAACATCACGGCAAAAATGGCGTTGAGCACGATGATGGCCACCAGGCTCTGCACCACGGTGGAAGTGGTGTTGGCGCCGACGCTGCGGGCGTCGCGGCTGACCGACAGGCCCATGCGGCAGGCGATCAGCGCGATGAATACCGCAAACACCGGGCCCTTCAGAATGCCGACCAGCAGGGTTTTCAGCTCCAGCACGCTGCTGGTCCGTTCCAGAAAAAGGTGCGGCGAAATATCCAGCTGCAGGTGTGCGACCAGCATGCCGCCGAGGATGCCGGCAATGTCGCCGATGAACACCAGCAGCGGCAACCCGATCAGCAGGGCGATCATGCGCGGAATCACCAGCACCGCCAGTGGCGACAGGCCGAGCGTGGTGATGGCGTCTATTTCCTCGTTGACCTTCATGGTGCCGATCTGCGCGGTGATGGCCGCGCCGCTGCGTCCGGCAATCAGCACGGCCACGATCACCGGCGATATCTCGCGCAGGATCGCCATCAGCAGACCGTCGACGACGAAGATGCTGGCACCGTACTGCTGCGCCTGGTCGCCCAGCAGGTAGGCGAATACCACGCCGAGCAGGAACATCATGCCGATCACGATGGGAATCGCGCCGACGAACACCGCATTCACCTGCGCCCCCAGCTCGCGCCAGCGCCAGTTGTCGGGGCGGCCGATCAGCAGCGCCAGTTCGATGCTCAGCTGGCCGATGAAATTGACCAGGCCGCTGAAGTTCCGCCACAAGGCCATCGCGCCCAGCCCGGTGGCCTCGAGCACGCCGGGCTGCTGCGCCTCGACCGCCGCAGCGGTGACGGCAGCGTGCTGCGCCACCAGATTCAGCAGGGACAGATGCTGCGGCTGGAAGCCCCGCAGCTCCGGCAGCGGGTCGCTGGCGCGCGGCCGCACGGCATTGAGCAACAGCCACGCGCCGTTGGTATCGAGCTGGGTGATGGCCGCGCCATCGAGCACGCGCACGCTGTGGCCGCTGAGGCGCGGCAGGGCGGCGGCCGCATCGACGTGCCAGGCACCGCTGGCAATCAGCGCGTCCTGGGCTGCGTCAAAATGCGCCGCCGCAGTTGTCATACCAGTCCCAGCGGGTTGGCCGGATCGATGCCCGGCATGAAGGGCAGGCCGCGCTCGCGGTGGGTCACTTGGTAGACGCAGCCGATCCAGTTGCCGATCACGCCCTCGGCGGTGTCGTGCCAGGTGTTGTCGAGCTGCGGCAGCAGCAGCGACTCGGGAAAACCGAGCGACTCGCCCGCCTGCGTGCGCGCCCGGTATTCCAGCAGCAGCGCCTGCGCCTGCCGGTTGAAATAGCGCGCCGGGAAAGGCGGCATGGCCGGCAGCGTGCCCGCCGCCGCCAGCAGCAGGTCGCGCTTGTATTCCTTCAGCAGCGACACAGTGTCGTATTCGGGATGGCCCTGGAAGAACACCGTGCGCAGACCGTCGCCGGAAACCGCCATATGCACGCCGGCGCCCGCGCTTTCGGCCAGCACCTTGACGCCGGCCGCCTCGAACTGCGCGCGCGAAACATCGTTCCAGCGCGAATGCGGCACGTCGAAGCGGGTGTTGATGTCGGCCACCAGCGGATGGCGCGCGTCGGTGACGCGATGCTCGAACACGCCCCAGATCTTGTGCGGCTGCTTGACCCGCGTCTGGCCGTGGCGGAACTGCATCACCGCGTGGGTGGCGAGGCAGGAACACAGGGTCGAGGTGACGTTGTCCCAGGCCCAGTCGATCACCTCAATCAGCGGCTGCCAGAACGCTTCGTCGGCCAGATTAGGATGGCTGACGTTGGCGCCGGTAATGATGAGGGCGTCGAGTCCGGCGGCACGGATGGTGTCGAAGGTTTCGTAATACTGCGCGATGTGCGCCTGCGCCGATTCGCTGCGCGGCAGCGCGGGCAGGGTGAACGGGTGCATGTAGAACTGCGCGATCGGATTGGACTCGCCGACCAGCCGGTAGAACTGCCGCTCGGTCGCTTCCAGCGCCGCGTCCGGCATCATGTTCAGCAGGCCGACGTGCAGCTCGCGGATTTCCTGGTTGGCGGCGCGCTCAGGCGACAGCACCGTGATGCCGTCGCGGCGCAGGCGCTCGAAGGTGGGCAGCGCGTTATGCGCGACCAGCGGCATGCGTTCCCCCTGAATCCTGACCCCTGACCCCTGACCCCTTTCTTGCAATCGCGGTTTCCAGCAGGGACGTGAAATCCTGTTCATCCCGCACCTGCGCCACCTCCTGCGAGGTCACGGTGTAGCCGTGCGGCTGCGCAATCGCCTCGTAACGCGGCAGCCGCGAATGGAACAGGCGCGGGAACACCCAGCGTGCAAAATCGTTCGGCTCGATTTGCGCGACAAATTCGATGCCTTTTTCCTTCAGGTAGACCGGCAGCTGCTCGGCGAGAAAAGCCGGGCGGAAATACAGCGGCTTGGGGTCGGACTGCGCGCGCTTGATCAGCGTGTCTTCTTCTTCGCGCGTGGTGGTCTGGATGTAGAGAATCAGCGTGTGCTCGGCCAGCAGCTCGACCACGCCGGGCTCGTCCAGCTCGCACAGGCTGCCGCCGACGTCGTTGACGAAGTGCGGATAACCATAGATCTCCTGGCCCTTGCGGATGAAGGCCGGCACATCGCGCATCGCTGCAATCTCCGCCTCGCGGTACGCCGCCTGCCGGCGCGAGAATTCGTCGAGCGACAAGCCGCCCCACTCCGGCCCGCCCAGCTTGCCGACGAAGGTCAGCACCGGCCCCAGGTCGTGGATCTTGATGTTGTTCTTGATGTCGATCCAGTCGTTGCGCAGCAGATCGCGCAAAAACGGCACCTGCATCGCCTGCTGCTTGATCAGGTCGAGGATGGGTTCGTCGAGGTAGCGCGTGCCGATGCGGTAGTCGCCGGAAAAATGAAACCAGTCGTGGCCGCGCAGCATCGACGAAATATGCGTCTTGCCGACGCCCGACATGCCGAGCAGGGTGACGCGCTTGGTCGGCCAGGCGCGAAAGGATTCGGGGGTGAAGTGCATGGGATCGGTTTTCCTGAAAGTAGCGCGAAGCCTACCGAAAAGCCACTCAATACAAAAGGGCGCATTGCGGCACGCCAGTTTGGTGCATGACAGGCGGCAGGCCGCACCGATATGGGTCACGACAGCCCGACCCCGCTCCGCCCTCAACCGCAGCCCCCCTCCAAGCCGAGCAAAGACGCGGCCTGCCGGGTATCGCACCGGCGGCGCAAATCTGGAACAGGATTTGCTAGACCCTGTCTGTCGGGGTGCGTGACGCACTGTCGTCCGCATCAATTATTCATCTGCAGCACGCGATGCGGGAACGGCTACAGCCAGCTCCGCCACCGCACGCGCCACGAGGATATCCAGCCTGGAGAACGCGTAACCCTTGATCTCCAGGAAACGCAGCATGGTTCTGAATACGGTCTTGAAGCTTGGGTCCGCGCGAAAGGTCGCAGCGGACGGGACGGATGCCGACGCACCGCTCGACGTCACGCGCCTGCTCACCACGATTACGGACAATCTGGTCGGCATGATCTACCGCTGCCGGGTGGATGCCATCTGGACCATGGAGTACGTCAGCGACGGTTGCCACAAGCTCACCGGCTATCGGCCCGACGAGCTGGTATTCAACACCCGGGTGTCGTACGACCAGATCACGCTGCCCGAAGACCGCGCGCAGGTCAGCCGCACCATTCACGCCGCCCTGGAAAGCAACACCTCCTTCGAGGTCGAATACCGCATCCAGCGCGCCGATGGCCGGGTGTGCTGGGTGCTCGAACGCGGGGTCGGGATACGCAACGAGAACAGCCGGCTGGCCTGGATCGAAGGCTATATCCAGGACATTTCCGACCGCATGGCGGCCAACGAAATGCTGCGCGAGGCCGTACGGCGCTACAGCAGCATTTTCGAGCACGCCACCGAAGGCATCTTCCAGACCACGCCGGAAGGCCGCTACCTCAACGCCAATCCTGCGCTGGCGCACATATATGGCCACGCCTCGGCGGACGCGCTGATCGAGCATCTGCAGGACATTTCGCGCCAGCTGTACGTGCTGCCGGAGCGGCGTGCGGCATTCGTAAATCTGATGCAGGAACACGGCGCGGTGCGTAATTTCGAATCGCAGGTCCACCGGATGGACGGCAGCGTGATCTGGATTTCCGAGAACGCGCGCGCCGTCATGAATGCGGATGGCAGCGTGCAGTTTTTCGAAGGCACCGTAGTCGACATCACCGAACGCAAACAGCATGAAGCCGAACTCGAATATCAGGCCAACCACGACAGCCTGACCGGTCTGCCCAACCGCTTGCTGCTGGGCGACCGCATCGAACAGGCCATCGCCAAGGCGCACCGCGAAAACATGCGGGTGGCCGTGGTATTCGTCGATCTCGACCATTTCAAGCTGATCAACGACAGCCTCGGCCACCACATCGGCGACCGCCTGCTGCTGGAAGTGGCAGACCGGCTCATGACCTGCGTTCGCAGCCACGACACCGTGGCGCGCCAGGGCGGCGACGAGTTCGTTCTGGTGCTCACCGAGCAGCACGATGCGGACGAAACCCTGGCCATCGTCAACCGCCTGCTGGAAGTCATCTCCAAACCCTGGCTGCACGACGGGCAGGAATACGGCCTCGGTTGCAGCATCGGCATCAGCTGCTATCCGCGCGACGGCGACACCCCTGACGCCCTGTTGCGCTGCGCCGACATCGCCATGTACAAGGCCAAATCTTCCGGCCGCAGCACCTATCACGCCTACACGCCCGAACTCAATCAGGCGATCAGCGAACGCCTGGAACTGCAAAACAACCTGCGCCACGCGCTCGAGCGCAACGAGTTCCGCGTCTACTACCAGCCGCGTGTCGACGTCGCCAGCGGCCGCATCATCGGCGCCGAAGCGCTGATCCGCTGGGACTGCCCCGTCAAGGGACTGATCCCGCCCGACAGCTTCATTTCGATCGCCGAGGAAACCGGGCTGATCATCCCCATCGGGCAATGGATCCTGCAGGAAGCCTGCCGCCAGAACCGCGCCTGGCAGCGCGCCGGATTGCCCTCCATCAGCGTCTCGGTCAACCTCTCGCCGATCCAGTTCCGCCATACCGGACTGGTGCAGTCGGTCGCCGACGCCCTGCAACAAGCCGAGCTGCATCCATCGTGGCTGGAACTGGAACTGACCGAATCTTTCGTCATGCACGATGCCGAACGCATCAATGTCGCCATGCAATCGCTCAAGGCGCTGGGCGTCGACATCGCGGTGGACGACTTCGGCACCGGCTATTCGAGCCTCAGCTATCTCAAGCGCTTCCCGGTCGACCGCCTCAAGGTCGACAAGAGCTTCGTGCGCGACATCGACAGCGACCCCGACGACGCCGCCATCGTGCGCGCCATCATCACCATGGGCCACGCCCTGGGGCTCAAAGTCGTGGCCGAAGGCGTGGAAACCCGTGCGCACCTGGATTTTCTGCGCCAGCACGGCTGCGACGAACTGCAGGGTTATTTTTTCAGCCGGCCGGTACCCGCAGCGGAAATGGAAGTGTTGCTCAGCGGCACGGCGACGGGCCCGAGCCAGTGCACATCGCCACGCATCAAGTGACAGTATCCAATCCATGCCACTTAGGTGACTGGACGGAACAACCTGCACCGGTTCCGAACGCCTATCTCGGCGTCTGGAAGCGCACGCTGCTCGAAACCGCTGGCGTGCGCGATGAACGCAGCCAGGTGTTATGGCTGCAAACACCGCGCTGGCACGCCGACCTGCGCATCCCCGCCGGGCGGCCGGATTTTTCCGGCGTCACCTGCCTCGCCGAATGCGACGACGCCCAGCTGGCCTGGCTCGCCACCCAGCAGGGTTTCTGCGGCGTCACCCAGGTGGATGGTGATGACTGCACCTGGCATCGCCAGCTGGATTTCCAGCCTGCCAATGGCAGACGCGACATCGGCCGCATGGTGTTTGACGGCGAGCGTGTGATCGAGACCGGTGTCGACGCAGACTATCGGGAAATCTGGGAACGATTGCAGCACAGCCTGGGCGGCACCGCCGCGCTCGAACTGCTGGTGGACGCCGGCGAGCTGCCCGCGCGCCCCGCCTGGCTCCTCGTCGCGGGCGACTGTTTCATCCATGTGCGGGGCCGCGCCCATCCCCTGCCGCATATCGCCAATCAGAAAAATGTTTCCGACCTGGCCAGCCTCATCGCTCGATCCCGGCCCTCCCGCGCGCAATTGCTCGACTGGCTGAATGTCGAGATCAGTTTCGGCCATCGCAACGGCCCCGCACCCTGGCGCATCGAGCGTTCCACGCTGCCGTTCCGGGAGGGACAGTTCGTCACCCACCCCGGCGCGCTCCAGCGTCGCGGCCATCGGCTTATCGTCGAAGGCAACAACGAACGGCGCTGGATGATTATGGATTGGAACTTCGGCGCGATGCTCTGAGCGATCGGCCGTCCGCCCCGAGCGCCTGCCCCTGACGGACGCGGCACGTGCATGTCCGGATAACCCTGTACCCGCGGTGCGCTTAATCGTCCTGCAGCCCTCCTACGCTGCCGCCTGCATCACGTCCTCCGGCATGCACGGCATTTCACCGCCTTCCAGCGCACGATAGATGTAGTCGATATCGAGCACCTGTATCAGCAGCCCATCCCGATTGCCCTTGATGATCGACGGCACCAGCGTGTCTCCGGTCTCCAGGGCGAAAGGGCTGGGCCTAATCTGCTCGTCCCGGAATTCCGGGACGCCATGCAGCTCATCGACCAGCAAACCGATGCTTTGCTGCCCGTTCCTGACCACCACAACCTGGCTGGTGTGCGTGATGTCGGACAGTCGTCCCCGCACCATGTAGCCCAGGTCGAATACCCAGATGAATGTCTTCTCCTCGCCTTCGTGTACGAGCGCAAGCATGCCAATTCGACCGGTAACCCCCCCCATGGAAACCGGCAGCAAACCCGAGCCCGGCAGGGCTTCAACAACTCGCTCAGCCGGCATGGCATATAAATCGCCGTCGATGAAGCAGGTTGCGAATTGCCTGCCACCGCTTTCCAGTGAATTGTGCTCGATGACGGTGGATGCCCGGTTGCCCAATGCGCGGCGTTCGCGCACCTCGCCAAAGGATTCGAACACGACGGCAATGACGTCTTCCTGATAGCCGTCGCTGACCTTGAACTCACGATAGCCGTTGGAAACGGTGCAGCCCATGCTGGCATAGCGACCGTCGTGGACCGTGATGGTCGATGTGCTGCAGCCGTTTTTCTGGTGCAGGATTTCCGGATCGATATCGAGCAGGTCACCCACCGGACGAGCCTGATCGGTGCTGGCAATAATGCGGCCACTGCGGTCGATGAAGAATGCCGTGGTGCCAGATTTCCCATTCAAGCCGCCGTTCAGCATGGCTGAAAATTCCGGCGCGGCGTCGAACACGATGCCGATCCCGCCGACGATCATTTTCGGCTTGTCCGGATGGCGAATCGCGGCGTGGTAGACATAGGTCGGCAATCCGTCGTACAGCGGTGTCGCAGCAAATGGACTGACGTGGTAATCCTGCTCGGTCGCCAGCGACAACACCGATGCCAGCGTGTCATGCTCGACCGTGGCGCCGACAATGGCCCGGTCCTCACCCTTCTGTGCCAGACAGGTGCTGGCGATGATCCGCCCGCTTTTGTCATACACGAAAATCCGGGTGTAGACGGTATACAGACTGTTGATGTAGGCCAGGATGCCGGTGATGTTCTTGAGCATGGCCTCGGTCCGCACAGGCGCAGCCAGCGCGTTGCGCAATGCCGGCGTCAACGCCCACCAGCGGCAATCGTTGGCGCGCTCGTACAAATTGCGGTCGAGCAGGTCGACCAGCAGGTGCGTCATGAATTCCGCCCCGCGCAAACTGGAACTCAGTACCGTTTCGTACAGGTTGCTGATGGATTGCGAAAACAGTTCGTTGCTGCGGTTGCCTGTTTCACTGATCTGCTCCAGCACCGATTTAAGCTGAACCTGATTATCGATGTTGCCGGCGGTCATGACCTGTCCGTTCCACACGACGCGCTGTATGGTTTCGGCCGCCTGCATGATCTTGTAGAGCGGCGGCGAAAAGGTCTGCGCGTGCGACAACAGACCATCGACGATTGCGGGATCGAGCGACAGCAGGGAGCGGTCGCCGCCTTCCAGAAACGCAACCTCGACCGGAACCATGACCTGCCCCTGCCAACCCGGAGGCCCCATGTAACCCTGATAGCCGTCAGCGCCAAAAGTCTGCACCAGATATTTGCGGCCACCGAACATCATCAGGCGGGGGCTGCCGCTCCGGTTCACCGGAACGACCGAACCAACGGGTACCCACAGCTCATCCGCACTGGCAATGACACGGTTATCGCTGTCGAGCAGCAGCATGTTCGAGCGCTCGTCCGGATCGCGATGTGATTTGAAAATGCCCTGCATTTCCTGCTCGAAATCGAAGCAGAGACAAAGGATGCCGGCCACCTTGCCGGTTTGCGGATGCAGCATCCGCTGCGAATAGATCAGAGCCTTATCCTTGCCCGGGCGCAGGTCAGTCGCGCGGAAGCTTTCGACATAGCTGCCCGAAGCCAGCGTTTGTCCGATCAGCGGGTCAATGCTGCCCTCAACTTCAGAATGCTCGTCGATCTGTACCAATACGTTGCCGTCTCGATCCAGCAGCATGATTTCGTCGTAAACGGTGTACTTGCTGCGATAGGCCAGCAGGCGTGCATGAATGGCGTCCGCATTGTTCTGTATACCGGCGACGAATTCACACAGATCACGGTCGGTGGCGAGAAAGCCGACATCAGCAGTGCGCTCATACAGATTGCGCACCACGATATCGATTACGTAGTGCGCCTTGGTGCCGATTTCCATCAGTACGTTCGCACATTTTTCGTGCACCAGGCTCGAAACCAGTTCGTGTTCCAGCTGGTCGAATCCGGCCCGCGTTGCCGTCATGGTTTGCAGGATTGATTTGGTCTCGGCCAAATAATTCATCTTGGCCGAGGACTCGATCATGCGCCACATCAGGTTCAGTTCACGCAGGGATTGTTCGCTGCGGACAACATCGCGCATGTAAGGCAGGAATATGTCGTTCTTCTGGGTGGAGGCATTGCTCATCGGGTCAGTTTTGCATCAAGTTGAAATGCCTGAAAACTAGCAAGTAGCAGACCAGGTCTGCCCTTGTGAAACCTCGGAGCGCCTTTATCCACGGTGCATCAAGCAGAATCAGAATGACCGCCATTCTGCATACAGCCTGTTTATGGGGGCACCTCAATCACCGTTTCAAGCCTGGCCGGCGGGCGGCTCAACATCCCCCCATGGCAGGAGCATAATCCCCGCATCGACATCACGCAGCCCCGTCATGACCACCCTCCGCCTGCCTGTCCTGTCCCTGCTCGAAACCCGCGTCCTCGGCGTGCTCTGCGAAAAACAGCACACCGTGCCCGACACCTATCCGCTGTCGCTCAATGCCTTGGTCGCCGGCTGCAACCAGAAGACCAGCCGCCAGCCTCTGATCGACGCCAGCGAAGCCGAAGTGCAGGCCGCCATCGACAGCCTCAAGGGCCCGGCGCTGGTGATGGAATCCAGCGGCGGCCGCGTCACCCGCTACGCCCACAACATGGGCAAAGTCCTGCAACTGCCTACGCAATCCATTGCCCTGCTCACCGTGCTGATGCTGCGCGGCCCGCAGACCGCCGGCGAGCTGCGCATCAATTGTGAACGCCTGCACCGCTTCGCCGACATCTCGGCGGTCGAAGGCTTTCTGCAGGAACTGGCCGATCGCCCGGACGGCACGCTGGTGGTCGAACTGCCGCGCCAGCCCGGCGCACGCGAAAACCGCTGGGCGCACCTGCTGAGCGGCGCGCCGCTCATCGAGGCACCGGCCCTCGCCAGCCCATCAAGCGAATTTACAGCCGACGTCAGCGTCGGCGAACTCGCCGCGCTCAAGGCCAACGTGGCGCGGCTGGAGGCTGAAGTCGAGGCGTTGAAAGCCGTGGTGGGAAAACTGTGCGCAGAACTCGGGGTATCGAGTTGACGCGTTGAGCCCGAAGATGCGCCCCTGTGGCCGGCTTGCTACAGGACCACAGCAGGCAAGGCCGGCCATATCAGGTCAGCACCTTGTTTGGAACGGACGGTTGCATTGCGGCCAGCACATAGTGCCGGAACGCATCTGCAGGAAGCGGACTGGATAAGAAACGCCCCTGCGCTTCATCGCAATGATGAAGCAGAAGATGCTCGACCGTGTCCGCTGTTTCAATGCCTTCGGCTACTGTTCTGAGGCCGAGTGCACGCGCCATCTGGATGATGGCATGGACGATGGCGGCATCTTCCGGATTCGTGTCCATGTCCTGGACGAAGGTTTGCGCAATTTTCAGCTTGTCGATGGGAAAGCGCTTCAGATAGGCCAGGCTGGAATAGCCCGTTCCGAAATCGTCGATTGCAAAGCGGATACCCAGGCTCCTGAGATTGCGGACCGTTTCCAGGGCAGCCTCGGCTTCCGTGATCAGGATGGACTCGGTCAGTTCCAGTTCAAGCAGGGCGGGTGCAAGCCCGGAGGCGCTCAGGGCCTGCACGACAGACTGCTGCAGGTTTCCGCGCCGGAACTGCATTGCCGACAGGTTCACGGCGATGGTCAGTTCGGGCAATCCGGCCTGCTGCCAGAGGGCCGCCTGGCGGCAGGCTTCCTGCAGGACCCAGTCGCCAATCGGCACAATGAGCCCACAGTCTTCGGCGATAAAAACGAACTCGTCCGGCAGCACCAGACCGCGCTTGGGCGAATGCCAGCGCAGCAATGCCTCGGCGCCGAGGACACGCCCGCTGACAAGATCGATTTGCGGCTGGTAGTGCAAGGCGAACTCCCCGCCAGCCAGTGCCTGCCGCAACTCAGCCCGGATGGCCAAGGCCGCGACCCGGGCCACGTTCATCTGCTCGCTGAAGAAGGTGTAATCGTTTCCACCCCTGCCTTTGGCGTGGTACATGGCGGTGTCGGCCTGCTGCATCAGCGTTTCCGTATCCTGCGCATCGCTGGGATAGATCGCGATCCCGACCGATACCGTCACCTCCAGGGCATGGCCCTCGATCTCGCACGGAGCCGCCAGCGCGTCGACAATCTTGGCGGCGCTGCCCGTCACGGCGTCGATATCCTGGATGTGCGTGAGGATGATCAAAAACTCGTCACCGCCCTGCCGGCTGACGGTGTCGGTTTCCCGCAGACAGGCTTGCAGGCGTCGCGACACCTCGACCAGCAGCAAGTCGCCCATGTTGTGGCCGAGAGAGTCGTTGATCGCCTTGAAGCTGTCGAGGTCGAGAAACAGCAGCGCGACGTATTCATTGGCGCGGTCTGCATAGGCCATGGCCATTTTCAGCCGTTCCTTCGCCACGAAACGGTTCGGCAGCCGGGTCAGATGGTCGTGATGGGCCAGAAATTCGATCTGCGCTTCGGCCTGCTTGCGCGCGGTCGTATCGATGCAGATGCCGGTCATGCGCTGTGCGTTGCCGCCCGTATCGTAGGCGGTGTCGCCGAACGCATCGACCCAACGCACCTCCCCGGTCGGCAAAACGATTCGGTATTCGTTGAAGAGGGGCACGTGATCGCGGATGCAGGCCAAGATCACGTCTTCGGCTCTTTGCCTATCCTCCGGATGCACCACGCTTCGCCACGTATCGAAAGAGGCGATCGCGGTGGCGGGATCCAGTCCGAACAGATGAAAGAGCTCATCCGACCAGGTGAGCGTCCCATTCGGAATGTCCCAGTCCCACACCCCTGCACCTGCCGTACGTTGCGCCAGCGACAGCCGTTCGTTGGCCCGCAGCAAATTCCGCTCCGCCAGCTTGCGCTCGGTAATCGCCTCGAATACGGCAACGAAGTGGTCGAGTTTGGGGTTGTAAACCGTGATCGAAAACCATGCGCCGAGTGCTTCGACATGGATTTCGAATTTCTCCGGTTTGCCGCCCCTGGCGACACGGCCAAAAATATCGAACAACAAAGGGTCGGATTCGCGGATACCCGGGATGACGTCGCTGACGCGCCGGCCGACCACGCCCGAGAGGCCGGTCAGCGTTTCAAAGGCCGGATTGGTATAGAGATAGATGAAATCGCTGGGCTGCCCATTCTCGAACAGCATCTTGCCGTAAGCCATGCCATTGAACATGTGCTCAACAATCGTCCCCACCTCGTGGGGCAGGAGCGCCACTCCAGACGTACTTTTTACAGCGTCGTTGGCTGGCATCTCCTGCCCTCCATGATAAGCGGCGTGATCGGGTCGTTCTGCAGCCTCACATATACAAACATAAGTGCAAGTACGGTGACATGCAACGATCAACCATAGCGCGCGCCCGGAACAATGGGGATCAGACCACGGATTTCTGCAGAACGGTAGCTTTGGCCTGTGGATTCAGCCGGGCATATGGAGCGGTCAGCCTGATCGGCTACCGGATCGGGATCGGGGTCGGATAAGCAAAATGGCTGAAAGCGGGCATTCACCCAAATGTCCGCTTAGGGAAAATATTTTCTCTGGGTTCGGTCAGAAGCGGCCCTTGGCGACAGCGCCATAGAGCTGCCGTTCAGGCGACCTCGGTGTATGCTGATGCCCTGTATTTTGACGTGCCGCCGCCCATGAGCGCCAAACTCGACCTCAATACGTTTCTCGACCAAACTTTCTTTGGTATCGATACCTTGACGATGCTTGGAGACGTGGATGACTTCATCGAGTTTTCAGAAAGCAACATTGGATGGCAGAAGCATCGAGAGCTTCGGCGTGCGGAGCAAAAATGCAACGACACCGAATTTGATGACCCCAGACTGGAAGCACAGTACCGAGACCAGATACTTGAAGGTGTGGAATATCGATTTGACGTCAGCCTTACGCAGCGCGTTCGGTATGCTGGGCTTATCGCGCTGATTACAACTGTCGAGTGGGTCGTGCTGGCATTAAAGAGACAATCGGCTTTCGAGTTCCCAACGAAGCCAAAGAAGAAGAACGAGGCTGCTCACGTGCTATCGGTGTTGAGCAGGGAAGCGGCACTCGGCCTCGAGCAGAAGATTGTGCTTCTCGAAACACTAAGTCAGGTTCGTAACTGCATCGTCCATGCGGCGGGTCTGCTTGCGTCTTATCAATATCAGCCCGAGTTACGCCAAGCCTTAATAGCTCTCCCGGGAATCAAAGTATCAAACCTCAACTTTCTCGGCGACAGCATCGAAATTGAAGCTGGGTTTCTCGAAGGACTTATCAAAGACGTTCGAGTGTGGCTGCCAAATGTCGAGAAGGCGGTTTCAGAACGTGGGTTGCTTCGCAAATAATTTCCAACCCGGCGCTCAACCTCGCTCCCTTCGGTCGCTGGGCGATAGAGCCGCGCAGCACCGGTTATCTCCCGCTTTGGGTCGTTCGCTGTCATACATCCCGTGACGCCAACCACGCCCGCCACCCCCCGAATTCCGTAATGTCCTGCGCGCCGGCCACGCCGAGGCCTTCGCAGATAAAGCCGTTCACGGTGGTGCCATCGGCCAGTTCCAGCGTGCCGATGCCGAGCGGCGCGGCGATGCCGGCGACGAAGGTGCCGAAGGCGGCGGCGGGCATTTCCCAGACTTCGCAGGCGATGGCGGCGCCACCGCTTTCCACTTTGATCAGGCCGGGGCGCTTGCCGTCGGGCAGGGCGTAGAGGCGGTATTTCGGCGCGGTCTGCGTCGTGGCAATCCTGCGCGCACGGCGTTCGGTGAGCTGGGGGTTGAGCGGCAGGCCGGAAAGGTGGGCGCCGACGACGGCGACGCGCACCTGGCCGCTCGCCAGCAGGTTCAGGGCTTCGGCAGCAGGCAGCGGGTGCGCGGTGGCGCCCGTTTTGCCGCCGAGCGCCTGCTGCATTCTGGAAGCCAGATGCAGCAGCGGGCCGTCCTGATGCGGCGGCGCGATCAGGGTGACGCCGAACGGCAGGCCGTCGTGCTGGAACCCGGCCGGCACGGCGGTGGCGGCGAGGTCGAGCAGGTTCATGAAGTTGGTGTAGTAACCGAGATTGGAATTGAGGCGGATGGGGTCGGCCTGCATGTCTTCGATGCGATAGATCGTGCCGGCGGTGGGGGTGAGCAGCACGTCGATGTCGTTCCACACCGCATCGCAGGTGCGCTTGAACGCACGCAGTTTGTAGAGGTGGGCGAAGGTGTCGGCGGCGCTGATGGCGCGACCGCCGGCGATGATGTCGCGCACCGGCGGAAAGACCTTGTCGGACTGCGCGTCGAAGAAGTCGCGGATGGCGAGGTAGCGCTCGGCCACCCAGGGGCCGCCGTACAGCAGGCGCGCGGTCTGCAGAAACGGTGCGAAGTCGATTTCGACCGGCGTGCCGCCGAGCGCCTGCATGCGTGCCACGGCTTCATCGAACAGGCGCTCGGCCTCGGCGTTGCCGAAGAACGCCAGATCCTGTTGCTTCGGCACGCCGAATCTGAAATGCGCGGCGCGGCCGAAGTCGAAGCCGTGCGGCGCCAGCGGCCTTGAATATTCATCCTCGGCATCGAAGCCGGCGGCCACCGCCAGCACGCGCTCGGCGTCCTCGGCGGTCAGCGCAAAGATCGACACGGCGTCGAGCGAATGACAGGCGGGCACCACGCCGCGCGTGGAAAGCGCACCGCAGCTCGGCTTGTGGCCGACCAGATGGTTGAACGCGGCCGGCACACGGCCGGAGCCGGCGGTGTCGGTGCCAAGCGAAAAGCTCGCGAGGCCGAGCGCGACCGCAACTGCCGAGCCGGAACTGGAGCCTCCGGAAATGTAGTCGGGGTTGAAGGCGTTGCGGCAGGCGCCGTAGGGCGAGCGGGTGCCGTTCAATCCGGTGGCGAACTGGTCGAGGTTGGCTTTCCCAACTGGAATGGCGCCGGCATCGATGAGGCGCTGCACGACCGTCGCGCTGCGTTCGGGCGTGTAGGCGAATTCGGGGCAGGCGGCGGTGGTCGGTAGGCCGGCGAGGTCGATGTTGTCCTTGATGGCGAAGGGAATGCCGTACAGCGGCAGGCTCGCCGGGTCCTTGCCTTCGAGCTTGCGGGCGTAGTCGCGCAGGGTCTCGGCGTCGAGGCGGCTGATCCAGATGGCATGCGTGTCCTCGCCAGCCATGCGGGCAAGCAGGTCGTCCACCAGGGCAAGCGGAGTGAGGTCGCCGGATTGATAGCGGCGACGGAGCGTGGCGATATTCAGATTGGGGATCATGTCGGTCGGTCTGGGTGGGCGCCGGCCTGCGGCAGGCCGGCCACCCGCGGGTATTGAAAACGCTCCACTCTACACAAAATGCACGGGCGCTTCCCACATTGCCAGTGCGATGCAGCCTTCGGGACTGGCGATGCTGTGGCGCGTGCCGGGTATGCTCACCAGCAGGGTGCCGGCGCGGTATACCCCGCGTTCGTCCTGCTGGGAACCGGCCAGGATCTGGATGTATTCCATGCCGGTGTGCAGGTGCTCGGGCACGGTCGCGCCGGGCGCGTAGCGCAGCAGGGCGAGCTTGGTATTGCCCGCCGCATCCTGATAGAGACGGCTGAGTTCCACGCCGGGACCGAGGGACTCCCAGGCGAACTCGCCGAGCCGCAGGGGAATGGATGCCAGATCTTTCAGTACCAGTCGGGGCGCGCGCTCAGCCATACGCCCGTTCCAGTCCGGTGCACACGGCCGCGCAGGTTGCCGTCCAGCCGACGATGCCGCCCTGTGCGGTGATCATGTCCAGCGTGGCCTGTTTGAATTCGGGAAAATAACTCTCGGTGCCGTCCTCGACCAGCAGGCAGCTGTAGCCGCGGTCGTTGGCCTCGCGCATCGTGGTCTGCACGCACACCTCGGTGGTGACGCCAGTAAACAGCAGGTGGCTCACGCCAAGCTGCTGCAGGATTTCCTGCAATGGCGTGGCGTAGAACGCGCCTTTGCCCGGCTTCACCAGTTCGACCTCGCCCGGCGCCGGCGCCAGCGCCTCGATGATGGCATTGCCCGGCTCGCCATCCACCAGCAGCCGCCCCATCGGACCCGCATCGCCGATCCTGAGCCGGCAGTCGCCGCGCAGCCGCTTCGACGACGGACAGTCGGACAAATCCGGCCGGTGCGCCTCGCGCGTGTGGATCACCGGCATACCCAGACGCCGCGCGGTCGCCAGCAAGCGGGCGATCACCGGCACGCAGGCCTGCAGCCGGCCGACGTCGTTGCCGAGGGCGTCGCCGAAGCCGCCGGGTTCCACAAAATCCCGTTGCATGTCGATGATGACCAATGCCGGTGGCCGCTCGGGCAGGGCG
Organism: Thiobacillus sp.; assembly: GCF_018780105.1. GTDB lineage: Bacteria > Pseudomonadota > Gammaproteobacteria > Burkholderiales > Thiobacillaceae > Thiobacillus. The sequence continues at coordinate 244,821 of NZ_JADMKC010000002.1, read as the reverse complement.
TAGGCATAGGGGCGGGCGTCAATCTGCATGAGCGGTTTCTCCGTGGCCCGCCATGTGGCGGCCCATCACAATGGGGTCGGCCGCGGCGGGTGTGGTCTCGTAGACCAGCCGTCCGCCGGACATGACATGAATGCGGTCGGCCAGTTCGAGAATTTCGTCGAGGTCCTCGCTCACCAGCAGCACGGCCGCACCGGCGTTGCGCGCCGCCATGATGCGGGCGTGAATTTCGGTCACGGCGGTGAAATCGAGGCCGAAGCAGGGGTTGGCCACCACCAGCACATTGGGCTGTTCGCCCAGTTCGCGAGCCAGGATGGCGCGCTGCACGTTGCCGCCCGAAAGGTCGCCGATGGGCGCATTGGGCAGCGGCGGGCGCACCTTGAAATCGGCAATGGCCTGCACCGCGGCGGCGGCCATGCGACTGCGGCGCAGCAAGCCGTACAGGCTGAAAGGCCGCTGGTCGTAGTGGCGAAAGGCGAGGTTCTCCGCCACGCTCATGCGCGGCACGCTGGCGTTGCGCAGCGGCTCCTCGGGCAGGCAGTGGAAGCCGTGGCGCAGCAGTTCGCGGCGACGCCCACTGTAGGTCTCGCCCATGACGCGGATCGTGCCGCCGCTCGGCGGCCGCTGGCCGGCCAGCGCCTCCACCAGCTCGCGCTGGCCGTTGCCGGAAACGCCGGCGATGCCGACGATCTCGCCCGCCTTCACCTGCAACGACAGCGCGTGCACCGCGGACATGCCGCTGTCGTCCGCCACGCTGAGCGCGTCGATGCCGAGCTTCAGCGGCTGCTCCGCCACCGCCGCGCGGGCCAGCGCAGTCTGGGAAAACTCGCTGCCCACCATCATTTCCGCCAGCTGCCGGATGTCGACGCCGGCGACCTCGGCCGAACCGGCGAATTTGCCGCGGCGCAGCACTGTGACGTCGTCGGCGTAAGTCATCACCTCGCGGAACTTGTGGGTGATGATCAGCACGCTGAGTCCGGCCGCGCGCGTCATCTCGCGGATGCGCCCCAGCACTTCGTCGGCCTCGTCCGGCGTCAGCACCGAGGTGGGTTCGTCGAGGATCAGCACCTTCACGCCGAGCAGCAGCTGTTTGACGATTTCCAGTTTCTGCTTTTCGCCTGCGGCCAGATGGTTTACCGAGGCGTCGAGCGGCAGCTGGAAGGGCATGCTCTGCATGCGTTCGGCAATCGCCTGGCGTTCCTTTTTCCAGTCGATCACCGCGGGCAGGTGCGGCCGCGCCAGCACCAGATTTTCCAGCACACTCATGTTTGGAATCAGGGTGAAGTGCTGGTAGACCATGCCGATGCCGAGCTCGTGCGCATCGCGTGGATTGCCGATGGCCTGTTGACGCTCGCCCAGCAACACCTCGCCGTCGTCGGGCGTGTAAAAGCCGACGATGCATTTCACCAGCGTGCTCTTGCCGGCGCCGTTTTCGCCCAGCAAGGCATGGATGCTGCCCTGCCGCAGCTTCAGCGAAACCTGGTCCAGCGCCTGCAGGGCGCCGAAGCGCTTGCTGACATTGATGGCTTGCAGCGCCAGGGCGTGCGGGGTACTCATGCGAAGGTCTCGAGCAATTGCGCGGACGTGGCGACCGCGCCGAACACGCCGCCCTGCATTTTCACCATCTTCAGCGCCGCCAGATGGTTGACCTGATCGGTGGCGCCGCAGCAATCCGCCAGCAGTAGGCATTCGAAACCCATGTCGTTGGCGTTGCGCATGGTGGTATGCACGCAGACGTCGGTGGTGATGCCGGTCAGGATCAGGTTGCGGATGCCGGCCTTGTGCAGCAGCAGTTCGAGGTCGGTGGCATAAAACGAGCCCTTGCCGGGTTTGTCGATGATGGGCTCGCCGGGCTGCGGCGCGAGTTCCGGGATGATTTCCCAGCCCGGCTCGCCGCGCACCAGCACCTTGCCGCACGGTCCCGGATCGCCGATCCCGGCGCCGATGCGCTGGCTGCGCCAGCGCTTGTTGGCGGGCAGATCGGTGAGATCGGGGCGATGGCCTTCGCGGGTGTGGATCACCATCATGCCCTGCTGCCGGGCCATCGCCAGCACGCGGGCGATCGGTTCGATCGGCGCGCGGGTCAGGCTCAGGTCGTAGCCCATGCGGTCGACGTAGCCGCCGTGGCCGCAAAAGTCAGTCTGCATGTCGATGATGATCAAAGCAGTGTTGTCCATCCGAAGGTCGCCATCGAACGGCCAGGGATAGGGATCGGCTGCAACGGTCATGCTCATGAATGTTTCTCCATTGGATTTGTTAGCGGGCCGCCAGCGAGCCGGGCATGCCGGAACGCACCCTGGTCGACGAGGCGGCGATCATCAACGCCAGGGTCAACACGTAGGGGGCGGCATTGAACAGGTAGTAGCCCCAGGTCACGCCCACCGATTGCAGCGACGGCCCGAGCGCGCCGGCGCCGCCGAACAGCAGCGAGGCATACAGGCAGCGCACCGGATCCCAGCGCGCGAAAATCACCAGCGCCACCGCCATCAGGCCCTGCCCGCTGGACAGGCCTTCGCTCCAGCCGCCCGGGTAATACAGGGACAGAAACGCCCCGCCAACGCCGGCCAGAAAACCGCCGGCCATGGTGGCGAGCATGCGCACGCCGTTGACGTGCAGCCCCATCGCGCGCGCCGCATCGTCGCTCTCGCCCACCGTGCGGATCGCCAGTCCCCAGCGCGTGCTGCGGAAGAACCAGGCCATGGCCGGCGCCAGGATCACCCCGACAATGAACAGCACGTTGATCTCCAGCGCCGCGCGCAAGGCCGGGTTATCGCTCCAGTCGCCAAGATGCAGCGCCGGCAGGTGCGGCGCGCTCGGCTGGATCAGCGGCTTGCCGAGGAAGAAGGCCAGCCCGGTGCCGAGGATCATCAGGGCGATGCCGACGGCGATGTCGTTGACCCGCGGCTGCTGGCACAACAACGCATGCACAAAGCCCAGCAGCACGCCGGTGGCGCCGGCCGCCAGCACGCCGAGCCAGGGCGAACCGCTGATCCAGGCGACGCCGTAGCCGGCCATCGCGCCCATGATCAGGTTGCCTTCGAGGCCGAGGTTGATGCGGCCGCTTTTCTCGGTCAGGCACTCGCCGAGGCTGACGAACAGGAAGGGGGTGCCTACCCGGATCGCGCCGCCAAACACCGCGATCAGCACGGTAATCCAGTCGATCGTGTCGCCGCTCATGCTGCGCTCCCTTGCCGCTTGGCCAGCCGGGCAAACACCGCTTCGCTGGCGAGGATGAGGATGAAAATGATGCCCTGCAGCACCAGGCTGGTCGCATCCGGCAAGTCGTGGTCGCGCTGCATCAGTCCGCTCGACGCGCGAATGCCGCCGAACAGGATGGCCATGGGAATGATGGCCAGCGGGTGATGGCGCGCGGCAAAGGCGATGAGAATGCCTTCGTAGCCGTAGCCGGCGTTGAGCGAAGTGTTGGCGCGGCCGTGTACCGCCGCCACCTCCACCATGCCGGCGAGTCCGGCGGCGGCGCCGCCCATCATGCACACCAGAAACACGATGCGCCCGACCGGAAGACCGGACAGCAATGCCGCGCGCACGTTGCCGCCCACCATGTCGACCGCGAAGCCGAACACCGTGCGTTTGTAGAGCACCCACAGCAGCAGGCAGACGATCAGCCCGTAGCCGAAGCCCCAGTGGATCGAGGTGTCGCCCAACGCGCCCAGCATGTGGGTGTCGCCGATGTGATGGGTGGACGGCTTGTTGAGCGTTTCGGGATCGCGCAGCGGGCCGATCACCAAAAAACTCAGGATGGCGATGCTGATGTAGTTGAACAGCAGCGAACTGATGGTCTCGTTGACGTTGCGGCCATGCCGCAGCCAGCCCACCAGACCGATCAGCAGTCCGCCCGTCAGCATCGCCGCCAGCGCCATGCCGGCCAGCGCGACCCACGGGTTGGCGTCGACCAGCACCAGGCCGGTCAGCGCTGCGGCCAGCCCGCCCACCACCACCGCGCCCTCGCCGCCGATCACGATCAGACCAAGGCGCGCCGGCAAGGCCGTGCACAAGGCGGTCAGCATCAGCGGCGCCGCGCTGGTGAGGGTGTTCTGCCAGGAAAACCAGGTGCCGAACGCGCCCCGGTAGATGGACTGGTAGACCGCCTGCACATCGGCGCCGGCGAGGCCGACAAAGCCGCCGAACAGCACCAGCGACAGCGCAATCGCCACCAGCGGGATCAGGAAGGGGGCGAACGGCAACATGGCTAGCCCTTGGTGCGTCCGACCACGCCTTCAACCAGCCAGTCCATGCTTTCCAGCCAGATGTCGGTCTGACCGTATTCCTTGCCCCTGGCGATCACAACCTTGCCGGTGTTGTCCTTGATCGGGCCCTTGTAAACCACGAAATCGCCCTTCATGAACTGGGCGCGCACCTTGTCGGCATGGGCGCGCGCCTTGGCGCTGACCACCTTGCCATAGGGCGAACTCTTAACCAGGCCTTCCTTGAAACCGCCGCGCACCAGGTTGGGGATTTTGGTGCCCTTGGAAATCAGGGTGGCATAGTCGAGATAGACCTTGCTCCAGTTCCATTCCGCCCCGGTGAGGAATCCCTTGGGCGCCAGCTTCGACTGGTCGGCGTGATAGCCGCACGAATAGACGCCGCGCTTCTCGGCGGTCTCGACCACCACTTTGGGGCTGTCGACGTGACAGGTCAGCACATCCACCCCCTGGTCGATCAGGCTGTTGGCGGATTCGGCTTCCTTCACCGGATTCGACCAGCCGCCGGTGAATACCACCTGCACCGTGATCTTGGGATTCACGCTGCGGGCCGCCATGGTGAAGTTGTTGATGTTGCGCAGCACCTGGGGAATCGGAATGGCCGCGATGTAGCCCAGCTTGCCGGTCTTGCTCGCGTGGCCGGCGACGATGCCCGACACGTACACCGCCTCGTCGATGTAGCCGAAGTAGCTGCCGACGTTCTTCGGATGCTTGCTGGCATCGTAAAGGCCGCCGCAATGCAGGAACATGACGTCGGGATACTTGGGCGCGATTTTCAGGATGTGCGGATCGAAGTAACCGAACGAGGTGGGAAAAATCACCTGCGCGCCATCCAGGTTGATCATGCTTTCCATCGCCTTCTGCACTGCGATGGTTTCCGGCACGTTTTCCTGGTCGACCGCCTTGACCCACGACTGTTTGGCGATGGCCGACTTGCCTTCGAAATGCGCCTGGTTGTAGCCGTAGTCGTCGCGCGGACCGACGTAGAGGAAACCCATGGTCACCTTCTTGATGGCGGCAGAGGCTTCGCGGATGCCGAATCCACCGGCGAAGATGCCGAGTCCCAGTCCTGCCAGTCCCTTGAGCGTCGTGCGACGTTTCGGATTGACGGGCGTGTCGTGCTGCTTGCTCATTTTTTTGTCCATTTCCCTGTTCCTCATCCCTGTCGTTACATCGTCCACTTGATCATTGCCTGGGCAACGTCTTCATCCACACCCTTGACGCCGAACTTATTGCGCCAGATCTGGTATTCGACCCCCACCTGCAAGGTGCCGGGCGCGCCCACCCAATTGCCGACGTCGATCAGCAAGCGCGGAGCGGTGATCAGGTTGTCGGCCTTGGGCGCGCTGCCGCCTTTTTCACCCCATGCGTAGTCGGCAAAACCTTCGAAAGCAATTTTCTGGCCGCCGAGTTCGAATGGCAGCAGCCAGTCAATCGTGACCTGTGCGCCGCCGTCGGTCTGATCGGCCAACCAGTCGCGATGGCTGGTGCGGTAATACAGATTGAGGTCTGCGAAGGCGAACGACGGCAGGTTCAACGCAAAACCGACGCCAAGCAGTTGCGCATTCAGGTCTTCGCCCATTTCCAGCGTCCCTGCGATCAGCACATCCTTAACGATGCCGAACGACATGTCCTTACCGCTGATCCTGCCGAGACTGAGGCGGGGTGAGAATTCCCCGTAGTAGCCGGTTCCATCGGCTGCGGGGTTGTTGATGTCGACGAAGAAGAAGTTGTCGCCGTACTTCCAGCCGTTGGCATGTTCCAGCGTCATGATGGCCATCGAGTTGTCGCTCAGCTCGTAGCCGTCCCCGTACAGCAACTGGACGTTGGTGGTGCTCCATTCCGCTGCCTGGCTGGCGACGCTCGCCGATGCCAGCAGTGAACAGGCCAGTACGTGCGCAAGCGCATGGCGTCGCGATCGGGGTTGAGTTGCGGTAAGGGGGGATTGCCTGAGTTGCATGGTTTCTCCTGGTTGCTTGAGTTGGTTTGCGATCACGCACTGCGCGTATCGTTGTATACAACAAAGCATCCATCATGCCAGCCTGCTCAAGCGGCCATCAACCCTGCCATATTTCAGAATTAATCCATCGATAACAACAAGATAGAAAATCCACGCGGGAAACGACCGGCAACCATCAGTGTGGGCGCGGGTGCATCAAGCAGGCAGGTTTATGGTGCGTATGGGGGGCGGGGCGCCCGAAAAGAGTGCGCGACAGCGCGGCAGGCTAGGTGGTTTTTTTCGCCGGAAAGCTGTGGTTCCTGTTGATGGCCAGTTGCGTCAGGGTGATGGTTTTGACGAACTGTTCGACGTGCTGGATGTGGTCGCGCATCAGCGTCTGCGCTTCGGCAAGATCGCGGCGCAGCAGGCTCTGGCAGATCCGGTAGTGATCGTCGTAGGTCTGGTCGATGCGCTCCGACCGCGTGAAGCCGAGCCGCCGGACGATGCGCAGATGGCGGTTCACATCGGCCAGATAGTTGCGCAGGATCAGGTTGCCACCGCCCTCGGCCAGCGCGAGGTGAAAGGTTTCATCGCGCGCTTCCATTTCCTCGGGATCGTCGCTGCGGTCGACCTGCCGCGCGGGGTCCCAGGCCGCCGCGAGTTCGCTCAGCGCGGTATCGCTCATGTAAGTGTTCGCCAGTTGCAGGGAGAGTTGTTCCAGCGTCTTCCGCACCTGGTAGTACTTGCTGAGGTCGTCGATATCGAGGTTGCGGATGAAACACCCTTGCTTGGGCAGCACGGTCAGATAGCCTTCGGCTTCGAGCCGCTGCAGCGCGCTACGGATGGGGGTTCGGCTCACACCGAAATATTCGGCCAGTTCCGTTTCCGTAACCCGGCTGCCGGGATAGATCTCGAAATTGAGGATCATTTCCCGCAGGCGGGTGTAGACATCCTTCGCACTCAATCGGGTTTCCGCCACTGGGCTCTCCTGCATACGGCGTCCATGCAGCTCAGTCTGCATGGACGTAGTGAACACGGTCTATGTTAGCGGGATTGCGGCCGGCCGCCATCACGCCGTGACGATCACCAGCAAATCCTGCCCGGCGCTCACCTGCCCGCCTTCGCGGCAGAACACCTGGTGAACGCGGCCGTCGCACGGCGCCAGCACGGCGAATTCCATTTTCATCGACTCGACGATGACCAGCGGGTCGCCCTGTTTGACGACAGCGCCGGCCTCCACTTCCACTTTCCACACATTGCCTGCGACGTGGCTGGCGAGGGCGCGGCCGTTTTCCGGCAGGTCGAGTTCGCTGTCGGGCGCGGCTTCGGCCACCGTCAGGTCGCTGGCGTAGTCGGCCTGGCCGCTCGCGCGCCAGCGTTCGCGTTCGGCGTCGAACGACGCCTGCTGCTGCGCCTTGAAGGCGACGATGGATGCGTTGTTGTCGGCGAGAAACTGGTTGTATTCGCGCAGGCTGAACGTGGTTTCTTCCACCTTCAATTGATAACGACCGAGCGGGAAATCCTCGCGGATTTTCAATAGCTCTTCTTCGCTCACCGGAAAGAAGCGCACCTGATCAAAGAAGCGCAGCAGCCACGGCTTGCCGTCGGTGAAGTCGCGGGTCTGGCGCCAGCGATTCCACATCTGCAAGGTGCGGCCGACGAACTGATAGCCGCCGGGGCCTTCCATGCCGTACACGCACATGTAGGCGCCGCCGATGCCGACGGCGTTTTCCGGGGTCCAGGTGCGGGCGGGGTTGTACTTGGTGGTGACCATGCGATGGCGCGGATCGACCGGCGTCGCCACCGGCGCGCCGAGATAGACATCGCCCAGGCCCATCACCAGGTAGCTCGCCTCGAAGACGATGCGCTTCACCTCTTCAATGCTGTCGAGCCCGTTGATGCGGCGGATGAACTCGATGTTGCTCGGACACCAGGGCGCGTCCTTGCGCACCGACTGCATGTACTTTTCGATCGCCAAACGCGTGGCGGCGTCGTCCCACGACAGCGGGATATGCACGATGCGGGTCGGCACCTGCATGTCCTCGATCGCGGGCAGCGCCTTTTCCGCCACCAGCAGCAGGTCCATCAGCTTCGCCAGCGGCAGCACGCGCGAGTCGTAGTGCACCTGCAGCGAGCGGATGCCGGGGGTGAGGTCGAGGATGCCCGGCACGGCATCGGCCAGCAGCTTCGTCATCAGCGCGTGCACGCGGAAGCGCAGGTTGAGGTCGAGCACCAGCGGGCCGTATTCGATGAGCATGTACTTGTCGCCGGCGCGGCGGTAGACCACAGCGACAGGATTATCGGTTTCCGGCGTGCGATGCAGGACCGGATCGGCGAGCGCTCCGGTGTCCGCCGTAAACGCTTGAGCAGCCGGCACAGCCAGGCTGGCGATGGCGGCGTCCTGCGCCGCTTCCATGCGCTCGGCCTGCGCCTGGTTCAAGCGCTTGAAGCGCACGGTGTCGCCGGGACGCAACTGGCCCATCTTCCACAGCTCGGCCTGCACGATGGTGGCCGGGCAGACGAAACCGCCGAGGCTGGGGCCATCGGGCCCGAGGATCACCGGCATGTCGCCGGTGAAGTCGACCGCGCCGATGGCGTAGGCGTTGTCGTGGATGTTCGAAGGATGCAGGCCAGCTTCGCCGCCGTCCTTGCGCGCCCACTGCGGGCGCGGGCCGATCAGCCGAACCCCGGTGCGGCTGGAGTTGTAATGCACCTCCCAGTCGGTGGCGAAGAACATGTCGATGTCGGCGTCGGTAAAGAAATCCGGCGCGCCGTGCGGGCCGTAGAGCACGCCGATTTCCCAGGCGTGGGTATAAGCCGGAATGTCGGAGCACTGTTGACCTGCTCCCCCTTTTTCAAAGGGGGGTACGGCCGGGTGGAGATGCAGCACGTCGGCGACCCGCAGGGTGCGCCCGGCGTGGCCGCCAAACTGGCCGAGCGTAAAGGTGGACTTGCTGCCGAGGTAATCCGGCACGTCGAAGCTGCCGCGCACCGCGAGGTAAGCACGGCAGCCGGTGTCCTTGATCGCGCCAAGCTTGAGCATGCTACCGGCCTTGACCGCATGTGCGGCCCAGTTGGCAATCGCAACACCATCGAGCTCGGCGCCCATGTCGGCGCCGGCCAGTGCGATCACTGAATCGCAGTTGAAACGCAACGTAGGGCCAGCGACTGTGAGTTCGAGCGCGGCCGCGCCTTCGGCATTGCCGGCCAGCTTGTTGGCGAGGCGCAAAGCCAGCGCATCCATCGGGCCCGACGGCGGCACGCCGACGTCCCAGTAGCCGGTACGGCCCGGCCAGTCCTGAATGCTGCTCTGCACGCCCGGTTCGATGACGTCGATCGTTGCCGGGCGATAGTGGAAGGCGTTGAGGTAGCGCGTGGTCTGGCGCCCTTCCATGAATACCGCGTCGCGCACGATCTGGGCGAGGTAGCCGAGGTTGGTCTCGATGCCGGCGACACGGGTTTGCGCGAGCACGCTTTGCATCTTCACCAGAGCGTCGGCACGATCGACGCCCTTGACGATGATTTTGGCGACCATGGGGTCATAGAACGGCGGCACGTCGGAGCCGCGTTCGACCCAGGTTTCAACGCGCGCATCGGCAGCGAACACCACCTCGGTCAGCACGCCGGCGGCGGGCTGGAAGTCCTTGCCCGGGTCTTCTGCATAGAGGCGCACCTGCATCGATGCACCCTGCGGATCGGCTCTGAAGCCGGCGAGATCAAGCTCGCCAGCGGCTTCACGCACCATCCACTCGACCAGATCGACGCCGGTGACTTCCTCGGTGACGCCGTGCTCGACCTGCAAGCGCGTGTTCACTTCAAGAAAATAGAACTCGCCGCTCAGGGTGTCGTAGACGAATTCGACCGTGCCGGCAGAACGGTAGCCGACCGCTTCGCCGAGACGCACGGCGGTGGCGAGCAGATTGCTGCGCTGCGCGTCGGTGAGACCGGGCGCGGGCGTTTCTTCGATCACCTTCTGATTGCGCCGCTGTACCGAACAGTCGCGTTCGCCGAGCGCGACGACATGGCCGCGGCCATCGCCGAAAATCTGCACCTCGATGTGGCGCGCGTGCTCGACGTACTTTTCCAGGAAGATGCCGGCCTCCTTGAAGTTGGCGCGCGCCAGCCGTTCGACCGACTGGAAGGCCTCGACCAGCTCGTCCGCGCTCCAGATCAGGCGCATGCCGATGCCGCCGCCGCCGGCGGTGCTCTTCAACATCACCGGGTAGACGATGCGCGCGGCTTCGGCCTGGGCGTGGCCGGCGTCGGAGAGCAAACCGGAACCCGGCAGCAGCGGCACCTTGTTGTGCTCGGCCAGATCGCGTGCGGTGTGCTTGAGGCCAAAGGCGCGCATCTGGTCGGGGCTGGGACCAATGAAGGCGATACCGGCGGCGGCGCAGTCCTCGGCGAAGCCGGGGTTCTCGGAGAGAAAGCCGTAACCGGGGTGGATCGCCTGGGCGCCGGTGGCCTGCGCCGCTTCCAGAATCTTCTCGGCGCGCAGGTAACTCTGCGCCGCCGGCGCCGGACCGATCTCGACTGCCTCGTCGGCGAGCCGCACGTGCAGCGAATGGCGATCCGCCTCGGAGTAGACGGCGACCGACTTCACCCCCATAGCACGCAGGGTGCGGATGATGCGGCAGGCGATAGCGCCGCGGTTGGCAATGAGTACCTTGTCGAACATATCGTGTTTCCTTGCGGGTCGTCCCGCGTGCAGTCTCCGCGGCAGGACGTCCCGCCGTGGGTTATTTCGTTATTTCCTTTGGATCGTCACCCCGGCGAAAGCCGGGGTCCAGTGCATACAACTGGATTCCGGCTCTTGTGCCCTCTGGGTATTCGCCGGAATGACGACATCACTGTGCATCCCAGATCAGCACCCGCACCGGCGTCGGGTTGTAGGCATTGCACGGGTTGTTCAACTGCGGGCAATTGGAGATCAGGCACAGCACGTCCATCTCGGCACGCATCTCGACGTACTTGCCGGGCGCCGACACGCCGTCGGCGAAGGTCAGGCCACCCAGCGGCGTCACCGGCACGTTCATGAAGAAGTTGATGTTGCTGGTGATGTCGCGCTTGGTCAGCCCGCCGTCATAGTGCGCCAGCGCGTGCAGGAAGCTGTCGCGGCACGAGTGCATCGGCCGTTTGTTCAGTGCATATCTGACGGTGTTGCTTTCGCACGAGCAGGCGCCGCCCAGGGTGTCGTGGCGGCCGCAGGTGTCGGCGGTGATGGTGAGCATGACCCGACCTTCGGTGGACATCAGCTGGGTGCCGGCGGTGAGGTAGAGCGCGCCCTGCGCACGCACGGTGTCGGCGGCGCTGTAGCGCTCCTCGGGGTCGCGCGCATTAAAAAATAGCGTGTCGACCGCCTGGTTGCCTTCGAGGTCGAGGATGCGGAAGACCTGGCCCTTCTTGATTTCGTGGATCCACGGGTCGCCGGCGTCGACGACAGCGTCGACAACTGCATTCTTTGGATCGAAAGGGCTTTCGACGAGGTTAAAACTAGTCACGATGTCACCTCAGCGGAACAGGATTTCGGTTTGGTAGAAGCCGCGCTGGTTTTCCGCGCAGCTGTTACGGCAGACGTCGTCCGCGCCCGGCGCACCCGCCTTCCATGCAGTCAGCATAACGTCGCCCGGTACATAGTCGGGACGCGGGTCGAGCGGATGCGGCGCAGCGGACAGCACCACCAGCACGTTCATCTCGAATCTGAGATCGACATAGGCGCCAGGACGCGAGTTCGCTTCGTCGAAGTGCAGTTTCCCCGCTTCGTCGGCCGCGACTTTGCTGAAGAAGTTGGCGTTCGGCACCACGTCGCGCTTGCCCAGCCCCCACTTGCCGAGCTCGACCAGCAGCCCGTCGCGGCCGTTGCGGTGCATGGCGTTGCGGTGGGTCTGGTAGGTAGCCTCGCCGTACTTCGCCTTCACCATCTCGGCGTTGCTGGTGCCGCACACGGTGTCGTGCCAGCCGCAGCTGTCATTGATCACCGAGCACAGCACGTGGCCCATGTCGGAATAGAGCGCGTGGCCCGTAGTCAGGTGCGCGGTGTGCTGCGCCTTCAGCGTGTCGGGCATGTTGTAGCGCTCGAGCTTTTCCTCGGCGTTGTAGAACAGCGCCGCGACGTTGGCGCGGCCGGTGAGGTCGGTGAGCCGTAGCGCGTTGCCGCGCTTGATCACCCCCGACCAGTGGCAGCCACCGGGCAGCGCTTCTTCCCACAGGAACAGCTCCGGGGGAATGGGGTTGAGGTTCTGTGCCATACGATTACTTGCTCAGAAAAACTTCAGGTAACGGTCGAGTTCCCACTGCGAGACGTGGGTGTGGTACGCCTCCCACTCGTCGCGCTTGTACTTGACGAAGGCATCGGCCATCAGCGGGCCAAACACCTGCTTCGTCAGCGGGTCGGCTTCGAAGGCGTCGATCGCCTCTTCCAGCGAGCGCGGAAGATGAGTCACGCCCATCGCGTTCAGCTCTTCCTCGGTGTGCTGGTACATGTTCTCGCCGTGCGGCTTGCCGGGGTCGAGGCCTTCGCGGATGCCTTCGAGGCCGGCGGCCAGCATCAGCGCAGCGGCCAGATACGGGTTGCACGACATGTCGACCGCACGGCATTCGACACGGCCGCCGGCCAACGGCACGCGCAGCATGTTGGTGCGGTTGTTGCTGCCGAAGGAGACGTGGATCGGCGCCCAGGTAAAGCCCGACATGTTGCCGCGCCGCACCAGCCGCTTGTAGCTGTTGACTGTCGGCGCGATCACCGCGGAGATCGCGTGCGCGTGCTTGAGCACGCCGGCGACGAACTGGTAGCCGAGCTTCGACAGCTTGAGCCCGTTGGCATCGGCGTCGGAATCGAACAGGTTCTCGCCGGTTTCCAGGCTCGCCATCGACATGTTGAAGTGGGCGCCGCTGCCGGTGCGGTCGGCAAAGGGCTTGGCCATGAAGGTGGCGAAGTAGCCGCGCTTCTTCGCCATCTCGCCCAGCATCAGGCGGAAGAAGGTGAAGCGATCGGCCATGGTGAGGCCGTCGGCGTACTGGAAGTCGGTCTCGAACTGGCCGTTGGCGTCCTCGTGGTCGAAGGAGTAGACGTCCCAGCCGAGGCCGTCCATCGCCTGCACGATTTCGTCGAGCAGGCTGTAGTTGTCGAGGAAGCCGCGCACGTCGTAGCAGGGCTTGGCGAGGGTGTCGTCTGCGCTGGTCGGGACGATGCTGCCGTCTGCGTTCTGCTTGAGGATGAAGAACTCGGTCTCGATGCCGAGGTTGAAGCGCAGGCCGAGGTCGGCGGCGGCCGCAAGCTGCTTCTTCAGGATGCCGCGCGAGCAGGCCTCGAAGGGCTGGCCTTTCAGATAGAGGTCGCTGGCGTACCACACCACCTCCGGGTTCCACGGCAGGATCGCGGCGGAAGCGAGGTCGGGATGCGCCGCCACTTCCTCGTCGTTGACCTCCTGCGGCACGCCGTCGAGCGCAGCGCCGGTGTAAAGCTCGGAACCGCCGACCATCTGTTCGAAATGGCTGATCGGCACCACCTTGCCCTTGGACATGCCATGCAGGTCGGCAAAGCTGGCGAGCGCGTATTTCACACCGGCGCTTTTAAGTTGCGCCTTGACGGCCTGCGTTTCGACGGCCAGGGTTTCGGATGGGGAATGCATGGTCATGCGACAACTCCTTAAAACGGGGGTGGGGTGATGCCGGCGCGTTCGAGCGGTGTAGCCTCGGTCAGCGCCTGGGTGAGTTGTTGCGCGAGTTCGCTGACGCAGAGGTCGAGCAGATTCTTGCCGGCGGTCGCCTCGGCCTGGCTCGGTGTGCCGACGGTGCCGTGCACGCTCTCGTCATTCACTCGATACGCAAAGAAGCAGCCGGTCGAACGGTCGGGCTCGTCGACCACCTTGTCCATGCGCACCAGTTCCGGATGCAGCGCCAGCATCAGCGAGGTTTCGGCGCAGTTGGCGTGGAAGTTGGCGGCGTCCTCGTGATAGCGACGGTGCGCCTCGTCCGAGATGTCCCAGATCGAGCGCAGCGCGACGCGCATATTGGGATAGGTGTGGCGGATGTTCTCCAGCCCGCAGCGCAGCGGCGCCCAGTTGGTGACGTGGCCGTTGAGTAGCAGCAGGCGGTCGAATCCGGCCGTGTTGAGCCACTCGGCGATTTCCAGCACCAGTTTCGACAGCGTCTCCGGCCGCAGCGAAATCGTGCCGGGCCACTTGGGCGAGTGCCCGAGCGAGCAGCCATAGGCCAGACTCGGCAACACCGGAATGCCGGTCAGCGCGGAGGCGCCGTGCGCGACCGCTTCGGCGGACAGCGTGTCGACCCCGAGCGGCAAGTGCGGGCCGTGCTGCTCGGTCGCACCCACCGGCAGGATCGCCATCCGGATACCGTTGTCGCGTAGCGCGGCGACATCTTCCCAGGTGAGGTTCTGCCACAGGACCGGCGCGCTCATGATGCGGCTTCCATATTGAGCTGGTCGAGCATGCCCTGGTCGGTCTTCATGCCCGAGGTCTCGCGGATGCGGGCGAGGATTTCCTTCTTCAGGCGCAGGAATTCCGGCGTGTGCTTCATGTCCTGCTCGCGCTCGGCCGGCAGCGGCACCTCGTAGATGGTGTCGATGCGGCCGGGGCGCGGCGCCATCAGCACCACGCGGTCAGCCAAATAAATCGCCTCCTCGACATCGTGGGTGACGAAGGCGAGCGTCGGTTTTTCCAGCTTGTGTACGTGCAGGATGAGGTCGTGCATGACCTCGCGCGTCTGTGCATCGAGCGCGCCGAACGGTTCGTCCATCAGCAGGATCTCCGGGCGCCCCATCAGCGCGCGGGCGATGGCGACGCGCTGCTGCATGCCGCCGGACAGCTGGTTGGGATAGGCATTGGCGGCGGCGTTGAGGCCCATCAGGCTCAATAGCGCATCGGCGCGACCGGACGCCGCCTCGACCTCGGCCGAAGTGATGTCCTCGCGGCCGTGCTTGAGGCGGCGGCTGAACTTGATGTTCTCCATCACCTTGAGCCAGGGATAGAGGCTGTAGTGCTGGAACACCATGGCGCGGTCGGCACCGGGACCGGCCACCGGCTGGCCGTTGGCCAGTACCTCGCCGGAGGTGTGGTACTCGAGCCCGCCGATGATGCGCAGCAGGGTCGACTTGCCGCAGCCGGAGGCGCCGACGAAAGTGACAAACTCGTTGTCGGCGATGTCGAGGCTGACGTCTTTCAAGGCCTCGACGCGATGGCTGCCTTCGCCGAACACCTTGCCGACGTGCTGGATGGAAATCTTGGGCATGCTCACGATCTCAGGTGGAGCCAGGGAAAGGCCTTGCGATGGGCGAGACGGAACAGCTGATCCATGACCAGGCCAATCAGGCCGATCAGCAGGATGCCGACGAAGATCTTGTCGGTTTGCAGGAAGCGCTGCGCCTTGAGAATCGAATAGCCGAGGCCGGAGTTGGCGGCGACCAGCTCGGCCACCACCAGGTAAGTCCAGGCCCAACCCATGGTGACGCGCAGGGTGTCGAGCAGCGCCGGTTTGGCCGACTGGAAGATCACCAGCCGGACCGACTCACCGCGCGTCGCACCCATGGTCTGCGCCGCCTCGATCTGCGCCAGCGGAACGCGACGCACATCCTCGGCCATCATCAGCACCATCTGGAAGAAGGTGCCGATGAAGATGATGGAAATCTTCGACGACTCCTCGATCCCCACCCACAGCATCACCAGCGGAATGAAGGCCACCGCCGGCATGTAGCGGATGAAGTCGGTGAGCGGCTCCAGCATCGCCTGCACCGGACGGAAGGTGCCGATCATCAGGCCCAATGGCAGCGCGATGATGGCCGACAAGGCAAAGCCCGCCGTGACCCGATAGACGCTGATCCCGATGTCGGATGTCAGGTCGTCGTCCATGTACCAGGTGACCAGCCGGTTGAACACGTCGACCGGGCCGGGCAGGAACACCTTGTCCACCAAGGCCGAGCTGGACACCAGCCACCACAGGGCCAGCGGCGCCAGCAGGCCGAGCGCGGCGAACAGCCAGTACTGGTTCCTGGACAGCGGCCCGCGGATCGCCCACATGCCTGGTCTGGATGGCATCGTCATGTCTCCTGGTTGCTTACTTGACGCCAGCCACTTCCTTGACCAGCGAAGCATCCAGGCCCTTGGCGAAATCGACCTTGCCTTCCATCAACTTGTTGTCGAGCAGGAACTTGGAAATGGTCGGTGCTACGCCCATCAGCGAAGTTTTGTCGGTTGCCGGACCAAAGGCCTGCAGGTTGGCTTTCTGATCGAAGAACTTGGTACCGGGCAGGAAGACGGCATACTCCTTGGCGCCCAGGCCGACCACCTTGGACATGATCTTGGCGGCCTCGTCGGGGTTGCTGCGCAGGAAAGCCTCGACGTCGTACCAGGCCTTGATCATGCCGACGAAGTCCTTGCGCTTGGCCTTCAGCGATTTTTCCTGCACCACCAGCAGGTCGGGCACCAGGCCGGGAACATCCTTGGAGGTAAACAGCGGCTTGCCCTTGCCGCTGCTCTGGATGGTGTTGACCCAGGGGTTCCACACCACAGCGGCATCGACACGACCGGCCATGAAGGCGGCCGCAGCGTCACCGGCGGTAAGGTTCACCACATTCACGTCCTTCAGCGTCATGCCGTTCTTGTTCAACGCCATGGTGAGCAGGAAGTGCGACACGCTGTACTCTTCCAGCGCGATTTTCTTGCCCTTGAGATCCTTGAACGACTTGATTTTGGGGCCGACCATCAGCGCATCGTTGCCGGCGGAGTTATCGTTGACCAAGATGGTCTTCAGCGCGATGCCTTTGGCCAGCGGCGCCATGGTGTCGCTCCAGGTCTGCGAGTTGCCATCGACCTGGCCGGCGGACAATGCACTGATCGAATCGGTGTAATTGGCGAACCACACCAGCTTGACGTCGGCGCCGTGCTTCTTGAAATAGCCTTTTTGCTCGGCGACATACCAGGCGACCCAGCCCGGCCAGTCGGACACGCCGATCTTGACTTCGGCTTGTGCCGTCAGAGGTTGGGCCAGCAGGGCAAAGCCAAGGCCGGCGATGAGGGTACGGGTGAGGCGCGCGATTTTCATGTGTGGCTCCAGTAGGAAGGTCGAGGACAAATCCCGAGAAAGCGTCGCGCGATCGCTATCTCCCGGGCTTTTATCCCTCCGTGGAGCCCCGCCTTGCGGCGGAACCGGCAGCTCTCGGACCAGCATCCCTTGCGGGACCGGAACCCTAGCTGCGCATTCGCGGTTCATGCAGGCGACCAGCGCCGCTTTTCCCGTTATAGCTTGTCTAGCAACCCTCATGCCAGAAAGCGTAGAAAACCGTAACCCCCTTGATACAAAGGATCTGGCGCCACCAGGATTAGAAGACCGGCGCAACACCTCCTGACAACGCCCTATTATGGTGCAGTCCAATCCGGCCTTGCCCTGAAATAACCCAGCCCGATGCCCACAGCTTGCGGAAGGCAAATGAATGGGCAACCCGAATGCGGCAAACGTCCGTCAGGTTACGACGTTCGCGCGACTCCGCACCTGAATATTGCGGACAAAAAAAGGGGCGCTCTGCAGAGCGCCCCAACTTCTCACGGAGTAAATCTAAGGTTTACATGCTGTAAGCACGTTCGCCATGCTGGGTCACATCCAGACCTTCGCGTTCGCTTTCTTCCGGTACGCGCAGACCCACGATCAGATCCACCACTTTGTAACAGATGAAGGCGACCACACCGGACCAGAGCAGGGCCACACCGACCGCCTGCGCCTGGATCCACAACTGGGTGCCGATCTCGGTCGTCACGAAGGTGTTGTTGATGTAGTCGGGGATGCCTGCGCCGCCCAGACTCCAGCTGTTGAACACGCCGGTGAGCAGTGCGCCGAGGATGCCGCCGATGCCATGGATGCCGAACACGTCGAGCGCATCGTCTGCACCCAGCAGTTTCTTCAGGCCATTGACGCCCCACAGGCAGATCACGCCAGCCAGTGCACCGATGATGAGGGCACCGCCCACACCCACCCAGCCGCAAGCCGGGGTGATGGCGACCAGACCTGCCACCGCGCCGGACACTGCACCCAGCATCGAAGGCTTGCCCTTGATCATCCACTCGGCCAGCATCCAGGTCAGCGTTGCAGCAGCGGTTGCAGCCAGAGTATTGACGAACGCCAGGGTTGCGGTGCCGCCAGCTTCCAGCGCAGAACCTGCGTTGAAACCAAACCAGCCCACCCACAGCAGCGAAGCGCCGATCATGGTCATGGTCAGGCTGTGCGGGGTCATCGGCTCTTTGCCGTAGCCCACGCGCTTGCCGATCACAAACGCACCGACCAGGCCGGCGATTGCCGCATTGATGTGCACCACGGTGCCGCCTGCGAAGTCGAGCGCGCCTTTGGCGAACAGGTAGCCGGAAGAGGCCATTGCTGCGTCATAGGCTGCCTGATCGGTGATCGCATCCGGGCCCGGCCAGAACCACACCATGTGCGCCATCGGAATGTAGGCGAAGGTGAACCACAGGGTGGAGAACAGCAGCACAGCCGAGAACTTCATGCGCTCAGCGAAAGCGCCGACGATCAGCGCAACCGTGATGGCAGCGAAGGTAGCCTGGAAGGCGACGAACGCGAACTCGGGAATGTAGACGCCCTTGCTGAAGGTCGCAGCATTGGCCACACCGTTGGTGGTCGGATCGAAGATGCCGTTGAGCAGCACGCGATCAAAGCCGCCAAAGAAGGCGTTGCCTGGAGTGAAGGCCAGCGAATAGCCGTACACCACCCACAGCACCGAAATCAGCGCGAAAATGGCGAACACCTGCATCAGCACCGACAGCATGTTCTTGCTGCGCACCAGGCCGCCGTAGAACAGCGCGAGACCGGGAATCGACATCATGATGACCAGCACGGTCGCCGTCAGCATCCAGGTGGTGTCGCCCTTGTTGGGCGTCGGCGCGGCAACCGGAGCCGCTTCTTCAGCAGCAGGCGCGGCCTCGGCAGCCGGAGCAGCCGCTTCTTCCACCACAACCGCTTCAACCGCAGGTGTTTCGACGACGGCTTCTTCGACCGCAGCAGGTGCCGGCGCCGCAGCATCCTGCGCCAACGTCATGCCGGGAGACAACAGGGCCAGAGCCAGGCCCAACGAAGCAATTAGCTTTTTCATGTTCATCCTCCTCACAAGGCATCGGGGCCGGATTCGCCCGTGCGGATGCGCACGACCTGCTCCAGGCTGGTGACAAAGATCTTGCCGTCGCCGATCTTGCCGGTGTTGGCTGCCTTTTCGATGGCCTCGATCACGCGCTCCAGCAGCTCAGCCTTGATCGCGACTTCAACCTTGACCTTGGGCAGAAAGTCGACCACGTATTCCGCGCCGCGATACAGCTCGGTATGGCCCTTCTGGCGCCCAAACCCTTTTACTTCGGTGACCGTCAAGCCGGTAACGCCGATGGCCGACAAGGCCTCGCGCACTTCGTCCAGCTTGAACGGCTTGATAATGGCCGTTACGAATTTCATGTTGTCTCCCAAATTAAGGAAAGAGGGGATGAGGGGCGGACACCTGCTCCGCCCCTCCAGGTCAAGCCATTAGAAAGCTTTGGAAATCCAGACAGTGGCGGTGCCGTCACCCAGGTATTCGCCGTTGACGTCGGTCCACTTGGTCTCGTCGGCATTGGTGTCGGTGTACATCAGGCCGATGGTCATGCCGGACGACAACTTACCCAACTTGCCGAGGTCGTATGCCAAGCTGATTTTCCAGTCGTCGTAATCCTGCGCGCTGTTGTTGTCGAAGCTGAACGTGCCCCAGTGCGCGCCAGCGGTCAGGCCGGTTTCGCCGATCGGCAGGCTGGCAGAAATGTCCAAATAGTCGGAGCCATCGGCAGTGGCAAAGCCGAACACTTCATTGCTGAGGTAGTAGGAATATTTGACGGTGAACCACTTCCAGCCCATCGCGGCATACATTTCAGTGGTGTCGGCGTCGACAGCTGCGCCTTTCTTGCCCGGGTACATGTACTGGATCAGACCCAGATCGTAGGTAAATCCGCTATCACCGATGCTGCTGCGGAAACCGCCGTAGACGTCGACTTCCACATTGCCGGAGTCGTAGCCCTGGTAGTCTTCGATCCAGCCCACGTTGGAGCCCCAGGTGCCGAGGTAGAAACCGCTGCTGTGCGCGTAATCAAAACCGCCTTGCAGAGCGATGTCGCTGCCGGTTTGCGAAATGCCGCGGAAAATATAGTTGCTGTACAACCCGACGTTGGCGGTCAGGGTATGCGGACTGGTTTCTTCAGCCATCACGACGCCAGGTGCGCCAACCATGCCAAGCAATGCCAGTGCAGAAACGATTTTTTTCATGCTGAAATTCTCCGAAGTAAGAAGAGTGCAATATTGCAAGCGGTTAATAGCACAAGGCGTGCCAAACCATTAATCCAATGTTTTCAATTGCTTGAAATACAGCTCACACAGCGAGGCCACTCGCACGCACCACCAGGGTGCGCCAAAAAACGGATGTGCACGTTTTTCGTGCGATACGGCATCCCACGGCTGTTGCTACACTGCGATTCACCGAAATGGAGCCCGACATGAAACCTGCGACCCCTGCTTTTCTCAACGAACTGACCGACAAACTGGGCGAAATCCTCAAGCAGTCGCCGGCCAAGGACATCGAACACAATCTCAAGGCCGGTGTCACCGCCATGCTGGGCAAGCTGGATATGGTGAGCCGCGAGGAATTTGACGTGCAGACCGAAGTGCTGGCGCGCACGCGGGCCCAGCTTGAGGCACTGGAAGCGCGGCTGGCCGAACTGGAAAAGCAGCGCACCGCATAGTGGCGGTCGCCGTCGTCAAGAGCCGGGCGCTTACCGGCATGGATGCGCCCGAAGTGGTGGTCGAGGCGCATCTGGCCAATGGCCTGCCCGCGTTCACCCTGGTCGGTCTGCCGGAAACCGAGGTCAAGGAAGCGCGCGACCGCGTGCGTGCCGCGATCCAGAATGCGCGCTTCGAGTTCCCTGCGCGGCGCATCACGGTCAACCTCGCCCCGGCCGACCTGCCCAAGGAATCCGGGCGCTTCGATCTACCGATCGCGCTGGCGATTCTGGCGGCCTCCGGACAGATCCCGTCCACCCGGCTGGCCCAGGCCGAGTTCGCCGGCGAACTGGCGCTGACCGGCGAACTGCGCCCGGTGCGCGGCGCGCTGGCGATGGCGCTCGCCACCCGCGTATCCGGACGCACCCTGGTGCTGCCGCAGCACTCGGCGCTGGAGGCGGCGCTCGCCAGCGGCATCGACGTACGCGCAGCCGGCAGCCTGCTGGAGGTATGCGCCTGGCTTGCAGGGCAAGGCGAACTCTCCCTACCGGATCCAGCGCAGGCGCCCGAAGCACCCGATTACCCCGACTTTGCCGACGTCAAGGGCCAGAGCGCGACCAAGCGCGCGCTCGAAGTGGCGGCAGCTGGGGGCCATTCCGCCTTGCTGTCGGGGCCGCCCGGCACCGGCAAGTCGATGCTCGCGGCACGCTTCCCCGGCATCCTGCCGGCGATGGGCGACAACGAGGCACTGGAAGCCGCCGCGGTGCAATCGCTCAACGGTGGCTTCCGTCTCGATCAGTGGCGGCGGCGGCCGTTCCGCGCGCCGCATCACACGGCCTCTGGAGTGGCGCTGGTTGGCGGTGGCGGCAACCCGCGCCCGGGCGAGATTTCGCTGGCGCACCACGGGGTGCTGTTTCTCGATGAATTGCCGGAGTTCTCGCGACAGGTACTGGAAGTGCTGCGCGAACCGCTGGAAACCGGTCACATCACGATTTCGCGCGCAGCCCGGCAGGCCGATTTTCCGGCGCGCTTCCAGCTCATCGCCGCGATGAATCCCTGCCCCTGCGGTTATCTCGGCCACCCGACGCAGGCCTGCCGCGACACCCCCGACCAGATCGCGCGTTACCGCGCGCGCATTTCCGGCCCCCTGCTCGACCGCATCGATATCCAGATCAGCGTGCCCGCGTTGACCGAAGGCGAATTGATGGCTGCTCAGGTGGGCGAATCCAGCGCCGTCATCCGCGCCCGGGTCGAAGCGGCACGCGCTCGGCAAATGCAGCGCCAGGGCAAGCCCAATGCCGCGCTCGGCACCCAGGAAATCGACCTGCATTGCCCGCTGGATACGGCGGGCACAAGCCTGCTCAAACAGGCGATCACGCACCTGAACCTGTCGGCGCGCGCTTATCACCGCGTACTCAAACTGGCGCGCAGCGTGGCCGACTTGGCCGGTAGCGCCACCATCACGCCGGCGCATCTGGCGGAAGCCATTCAATATCGCAGAGGTGCCGCATGAGCGATCCGTTCGAGTCCTGGCGGGAAGAAAAAAGGTCGGCCTGGCTCTATCGGGTGGTGGCCGAATGCGAACGCGGCACGCCGCGCGCTGCACTGTTCGACGAACTGGCGCAGGCGGCCGACGATCAGGCCGAGATCTGGCTCACCGCCATCGCACAACGCGGCGACCCGGCCCCCGCGCCCTTTCAGCCCGACCTGCGCACCCGTGTCGTCGCCGGCCTGACGCGTGTGTTCAAGCCGCGCGTCATGCGCAGCGTGCTGGCCGCCATGAAGGTACGTGGCATGGTGCTGTATACGCAGGCCCCGCCCCACCCCACGCCGACGCATCGCGACGACATCGGCAAACGCCACCGCAGCGGCGCGAGCGGCAACGCCCTGCGCGCCGGCGTGTTCGGCGTCAATGACGGCCTGGTCTCGAATGCCGCGTTGATTTTTGGTGTGGCGGGTGCCTCGCCCGAACCGTCGATCATTGTGCTGACCGGCGTGGCCGGCCTGCTGGCGGGCGCGTTTTCGATGGCGGCGGGCGAATATGTGTCGGTACGCTCGCAGCGTGAAATGTTCGAATACCAGATCGGGCTGGAGCGCGACGAGCTGGAAAAATATCCGGACGAGGAAGCCGCCGAGCTGGCCCTGATCTACGCCGCCAAGGGCATCCACCCGGACGAGGCACGGCGCGTCGCCGACAAATTGATGGAAGACCCCGAACGCGCGCTCGACACGCTGGCGCGCGAAGAGCTCGGCCTGAATCCGGATGATCTTGGATCGCCGTGGGTGGCCGCCCTCTCCTCGTTCAGCGCCTTCACCGCGGGTGCGGCGCTGCCACTGCTACCCTTCCTGTTTGGCCATGACCATGCGCTGGTCGCCTCCATCAGCCTGACCGGGCTGGGCCTGTTCGCCGTCGGCGCCAGCATGAGCCTGTTCACCGGCCGCCATGCCGTGCTGAGTGGCGTGCGCATGCTGGCCATCGGCGGTGCAGCGGGGCTGGCAACCTGGTTCATCGGCGCCTGGCTCGGGGTAAGTCTGGCCTGATCAACGCCTGGCTTTAAATTAGCTCTGCGGCGGCCGCGGGTTATGCCAGCGCCCACCCGCCAGCAGCAGGTCGGCCTCGGGCGGCCCCCAGGTCCCCATTTCGTAGGCGCAGGCCGGATCGCGATGCGACAGAACCGGCTCGACGATCCGCCAGGCCGCTTCCACCGCATCCTGCCGCGCGAACAGCATGGCCTCGCCATCCAGCGCATCGCCGAGCAGACGCTCGTAGGCGCTCATCTCGTCCGGGTGGTTATTGCACACGTACAACTCCACCGGCCTTCCCACCATGCGGTCCCCGGCGTTCTTGGTGCGCGCGCCCAGCGCGATGGACACGGTAGGCGACACCCGCATGCGCAGGTAATTGGTTGCCAACGGCCCGGCTTCCGACAGCGAAAACACCCGCTGCGGCGGCAACTGGAATTCGGCGCGGATTTCGGTGGTGGTCACCGGCATGCCTTTGCCGGTGCGGATGATGAACGGCACCCCGGCCCAGCGCCAGCTGTCGACGAAAAAGCGCGCGGCGACAAAGGTTTCGGTATCCGAGCCGTGCGCCACGCCTTCCTCCTTCGCGTAGCCCTCGTATTGGCCGCGCACGATGTCGCCGGGGGCGAGCGGACGGATGGCCTTCAGCAACTTGGCCTGCTCGTCGCGGATGGCCTCGGCGCTGGTACCGAGCGGCGGCTCCATCGCGAGCAGCGCCAGTATCTGCAGCAAATGGTTTTGCAACACGTCGCGGATGGCACCGACCGAGTCATAAAAGCGACCGCGCCCCGCCACCCCGAAATCCTCCGCCATGGTGATCTGAACCTGGCGGATATGGTTGCGGTTCCAGATCGGTTCGAGAAAGGAATTGGCGAAGCGGAAATAAATGATGTTCTGCACCGCTTCCTTGCCAAGGTAGTGGTCGATGCGAAAAATATTCGATTCCGGCAGCGCTTCATGCAGCGTGGCGTTGAGCGCACGCGCGGTTTCCAGGTCGCGGCCGAAGGGCTTCTCGACGACCACACGCGCATCCTGGGTACATCCGGCCTCGGCTAGGCCGCGCACCACCACGGGGAACATCGACGGCGGAATCGCAAAATAATGCAGCGGGCGCTGGCGGCCTTCCAGCGCGCGGCGCAGCTCGGCAAAAGTAGCCGGGTCTTCGTAATCGCCATTGATATAGGTCAGCAGGCTCACCAGATTGCGGAACACCGATTCGTCCATGCCGTTGCCGCCGAACTGCGTGATGCCCGCGTGCGCATGGGCACGCAGCTCCTCGATCCCCCAGCCCGGCGAATGCGCCACGCAAAAAATCGGCGGCAGCGTGCGGCCGTGCCGCAACATGTCGTACAACGCCGGGAATATCTTGCGGCGGGACAAGTCGCCGGTGGCGCCGAACAGCACCAGCGCGTCGGAAGAGGGTTGCTCGGTCATCACGGAAAGCTCCTGATCGGAAGAAAATGGGCTGGGCAATCTTAACCCGCGATCTGTGCGGCTTGCGGGGTGGCACACCCCCTGGATTCAGGGTTTGCGGTGTGGCTTGATTCGGTCCGGGTGTTTCGCTATACTCTCGCGTTCTCCGAATTCAACCTATTAAGGAATTGCCATGAAATCCGGCATTCATCCCAATTACAAAGAAGTCGCTATCACCTGCTCGTGTGGCAACACTTTTGTAACCCGCTCCACGCTGGGCAAAGAACAACTGCACGTCGAAGTCTGCGCCGCCTGCCATCCGTTCTATACCGGCAAGCAGAAGATCGTCGACACCGCTGGTCGCATCGAGAAATTCCGCCAGCGTTATGGCATGAAGTAAATCGTTCGCGCAATCGCGGCGAACGCAGTGAAGACGCGGCTTCGGCCGCGCTGGCACCCAAGAAAAGCGGCTTCGGCCGCGCCAGGGGGAATGAAAAGCGGCTTCGGCCGCTTTTTGCGTTGCGGGCTCAATCGTCAGCCATGGACCCTCAAGCCGCCGCTCATCAAATCACGGCGCAGCCCATTTTCAATGGCGCACCCATACTCACGGCGTAGCCCAACTGATTCGTGCAACGAAAACCTCCCGCAGACCGATAGCCATGAGCGTGCGCTTTCACGATTCCCGAAGCGAAAGCGCTGGCAGTTTGCCCGAAATCCGGGCTGCCGGTACGGGAGATGGCCGGGCATCGATTATTGTTCTGGGGAAATGCCCGGCAATGATGATCCAATGCCCAACGCACGGACGCCATGCCTGAACAGGCGGGAATGCTCCTTTTGAACAGGCTCTGACGAATGGCGAAAGCAAGTATTGATATCGGCCGGGCTGGCGAGGCGTCAAGCCCTGGCGCGGTGCCAGCCCTGATGTATGGGTGGCTGGGCG
This sequence comes from Thiobacillus sp., assembly GCF_018780105.1. Classification (GTDB taxonomy): domain Bacteria; phylum Pseudomonadota; class Gammaproteobacteria; order Burkholderiales; family Thiobacillaceae; genus Thiobacillus. The sequence goes on along the minus strand of NZ_JADMKC010000002.1, from coordinate 219,038 downwards.
TGCTCGTGCTCCTCGCTTCCATCTGGAGTACGCCGTCCTACGCAGAAGCGCGTGAAGTGCGGGTGGGCGTGTATGCCAACGCGCCTAAGATATTTCTTGATCAGCATGGTCAGGTAGCAGGCATTCTGGGCGAATTGCTCACGGAAATCGCCCGGCAGGAAGACTGGACGCTGAAACCCGTGCAATGCGACTGGCAAGACTGCCTGAACGCCCTGCAGGACGGGCGCATCGATCTACTACCCGATCTCGCCTACAGCACGCAGCGCGCCGAAGAATTCGACTTCCACAAGATCCCAGTCCTGTACAGCTGGTCGACGATCTATCGCCGCAACGAAACGCCCGTCGAAACCACGCTTGAGCTCGAAGGGAAGCGTGTTGCCGTTCTGGAAGGCTCCATCCAGGAGGAATATCTGCGCGAGTTGCTGGCCGGTTTTGGCGTGAACGCCCAACTGATACCCGTCAAATCGCTGGAGGAGGGATTCGGGAAAGTGTCTGCCGGGGAATTCGACGCAGTCGTTGCCAATCGTTTCTTCGGCGACTTTAATGCGCCGCGCTACAAGCTGGCCGCATCTCCGATCATGTTCCAGCCCGCACAGCTTTTTTTCGGCACCGCGCGCGGAAAAAACGCCGGCCTGCTGCTTGCGGTCGACCGTCATTTACAACGCTGGCTTGCGCAACAGGATTCGCCTTATTTCAATATCCTGGAAAAGTGGACGGGGCACCCGGCAAAAACCATCGTTCCGCCCTGGCTGCTCAAAAGCCTGGGCGCTTTGGCTGCCCTGCTGTTGGCTGCGCTCCTGATCAGCGTCTATCTCCGCCGTCAGGTGATCGAAAAGACCCGCCATCTGCAGGCCGGCAAGGAAGCGCTTGAAAAGAGCGAAGCAAAACTCCGCACCATTCTCGACAATGTCGAAGCGTATATCTATCTCAAGGACACCCACGGCCAGTATGTCTTTGCGAACAAGGCGGTACGCCAGCTCTGGCGGGTCGGAATGGAAGACATTGTTGGCGCTGGCGACGAGAAGTTTTTCGACGCCGGGACAGCGGCGCAAATCCGCCAAAACGACAGTCGCGTACTGCAGTACGGCGAGACCTTGAAGGCAGAGGAAACCAACACGGTGGCGCTAACCGGCCAAACCGCTGTCTATCTGTCCACCAAACTGCCACTGCACGCTGAAGATGGCAGCATTTACGCCCTGTGCGGCATTTCCATCGACATTACCGAACGCAAACAGGCTGAAGCCAGTTTTCGCATCGCCGCGACCGCGTTCGAGTCGCAGGAAAGCCTGATGATCACCAATGCGGAGCGCGTGATTCTGCGCGTCAACCAGGCGTTTACCGACTGCACCGGCTATACGACCGAAGATATCGTCGGGCAAACCCCGCACCTGCTCGAGTCGGGTCGCCACAACGAGGCCTTCTACCGCGACATGTGGGAAACCATCCGCCGCACCGGGGCATGGCAGGGTGAAGCCTGGGACCGGCGCAAAAACGGCACGATCTATCCAAAATGGCTCAGTATTTCGGCCGTTAAAAACGACGACGGAATCGTCACGCATTATGTCTGGTCGCACATCGATATCACCGAGCGCAAGGCGGCAGAGGAAATCATCGAGCACCTGGCGTTCTACGACCACCTCACCCAATTGCCCAACCGGCAACTCTTGCTGGATCGGCTCAAACAGGCCTTGCTTTCCAGTACGCACAACAACCGGCAGAGCGCCCTGCTGTTCATCGATCTGGACAACTTCAAGAACCTCAACGATACGCTGGGGCATGATTTCGGGGACCTGCTGCTGAAACAGGCCACCCAGCGCCTGCAATCCCGCATACGCGAGGGTGATACCGTGGCCCGTCTGGGAGGCGACGAATTCGTGGTCATGCTGGTCGACCTGAGCGAACAGCCCATCGAGGCCGCTGCCCAGACGGAAGCCATCGGTGAGGCCATACTCGCCGCCCTGAGCCAGCCTTATTCACTCGATCAGCACACCTATCGTTGCACCGCCAGCATCGGCGTCACCTTGTTTGGCGCTCACCCGCAAGCGACTGAGGAGCTGATGAAGCAAGCCGACATCGCCATGTATCAGGCCAAGAAGGCCGGCCGCAACACCCTGCGATTCTTCGACCGGCAGATGCAGGACAACATCTCTACGCGCGTCGCACTGGAAAACGAATTGCAGAATGCGCTCGAGTTCGGGCAATTCCAGCTGTACTACCAGATCCAGGTTGACGATGCCTGCCACCCTCTGGGTGCAGAGGCGCTGATCCGCTGGACCCATCCTGAACGCGGACTGGTTTCCCCGGTTCAATTCATTCCGCTGGCCGAGGACACCGGCCTGATCCTGCCTATCGGTCAGTGGGTGCTGCAGACAGCCTGCGCCCAACTCAAGGCATGGCAGCAGAATCCCCTCGCCCACGCGTTGACGCTGGCGGTCAACGTGAGCGCCCGGCAATTTCGCCAGACGGATTTCGTGCAACAGGTACAGGCTGCGGTGAGGCTGCATGACATCAATCCCAGCCTGTTCAAGCTGGAACTGACCGAAAGCCTGTTGCAGGAAAACATTGAAGACACCATTGCCACCATGAACGCCTTGAATCAGCTTGGCGTCCGGTTTTCGCTCGACGATTTCGGCACCGGCTATTCATCCCTGCAATATCTCAAACGTCTGCCGCTCGATCAGATCAAGATCGATCAGTCATTCGTCCGCGACATATGCGTCGACGCCAGCGATATCGCCGTCGTGCGCGCAACCATTGCCATGGCCGCAAGCCTGGGCCTGAAGGTGATCGCCGAAGGCGTCGAAACAGAAGAACAGCGGCAGCTGCTGCTGGAAAGCGGCTGCCTCAACTACCAAGGCTATCTGTTCGGCAGGCCGGCCCCCATTGAACAGTTCGAAGCCCTGCTCAAGCCGGATTGATTGGGCTACCCGCTGGAAGCCGATGCGCCTGGAGCGGTATCATGCGCAGGCTGCCATCCAGGAAAACCGCAACCGTGACTTCCCCTCCCTTTCGCCGACTCGCCGTAATCGTTCTGGGCGCGCTGTCGCTCACGCACTGCGCGAGCAATCCGGTTTCGGGCGGCAAGGACTTCGTGCTGATATCCGAGCAGCAGGAAATCCAGATGGGCGCGCAAGCGCACGAGGATGTGCTGCGCGAATACGCGGCGCTCGACAATCCGGCCCTGCAGGCCTACGTGAATGGCATCGGCCAGAAGCTGGCCAAGCAAAGTCACCGCCCCGATCTGCAATGGCGCTTCACCGTGGTCGACAGCCCCGACGTCAACGCCTTTGCCTTGCCCGGCGGCTACATCTACATCACGCGCGGGCTGATGGCCTACCTCAATTCCGAGGCCGAACTGGCCGGGGTGCTGGGGCACGAAATCGGCCACGTCACCGCGCGTCACGGCGTGCGCCAGCAGAGTGCCTCGACCGCCGCCGGGCTGGGTGTGGTGCTCGGCTCGATTCTGGTGCCGGGCCTGGACAGCCAGGCGGCTACCGGCATGATGCAGTCGGTGGCGCAGGCGTGGACGGCGGGCTACGGCCGCGATCACGAACTGGAATCCGACCGCCTCGGCGCACAGTATCTGGCCAAATCTGGCTACGATCCGCAGGCGATGATCGCGGTCATCGGCGTACTGAAGAATCAGGAGCTGTTTGCCGCCGAACAGGCCCGGCGCGAAGGCCGCGAGCCGCGCAGCACCTATCACGGCACCTTCGACTCCCATCCGAGCAATGACGCGCGCCTGAAGCAGGTGGTGGGCGAGGCGAATCAATACAGCGTGGCCAACCCGCGCGACGGCCGCGCCGACTATCTGCAGAAAATCGACGGCCTGGTGCTCGGCGACAGCCCGGCCCAGGGCATCATCCGCGACAACCAGCTGCTGCACGACAAGCTCGGCTTCGCGATCCAGTTTCCACCGGGCTGGCGGGTGAGCAACCAGGCCGATCGCGTGCTGGCGAAAAACCCGAAGGGCGATGCGCTGGTCGAACTGCAGCAGGGCCCGAAAAACGACCAGCCGCTGTCCACCCTGCAAAGCGGCCTCAAGCTGGATGCCGGCGCGCGCTTCGACAGCGGCCAGCTCAGCGGCTATCCGGCGGCGTTTGCCGCGGGCACGCAACAGGGCAAGCCGGTGGTGGTGGCCTCGGTCGTGTTCAACGGCACGCAATACCTGATCGCCGGCATGGCGGCGAACAAGCCGGCCTACGACCGCGAGCGCGCCACGCTGCGCGGTGCCATCAACAGTTTCCACGCGATCACGCCGGCCGAGCGGCGCGGCGCCCAGCCTTACGTGCTGAAGCTGGTGACGACCAAGGCGGGAACGACCCTGGCCAGTCTGGCCAAGACCTCGCCGTTGAAGCAGCAGGCCGAAGCCCAGCTGCGCCTGCTCAACGACCTCTATCCGGCGGGCGAACCCAAGCCCGGCCAGCGCCTCAAAATTGTTCAGTAAACCGACTTTCTCCCTTCCGCAGCTCGGCCTGCTGCTGCTCTGCGCCGCCTGGCTGCTGCCCGGCCTGATCGGGCACTCGCCCTGGAAAGGCGGCGACGGCGAACATTTCATGCACCTGTGGCTATTGCTGGAAAACGGCATTGCGCCGCAGACGGTGGCCGCCACGCCGCCGCTTTACTACTGGGTCGCCAGCGCCACCGCCTGGCTGACGGCCGCCTTTCTGCCGCTGGCCGACGGCGCGCGGCTGGCTTCCGGCGTGTTCGTCGCGCTGGCGCTGTTCTTCACCGCACGCAGCGCACGCGTGCTGTACGGCGCGGAAACCGGCTGGGCCGCCGCGCTCACCCTGCTCGGCTGCATTGGCCTGCTGGTACGCGGCCACGAACTCAACGCCGCCACCGCGCAATTCGCCGCCGCCGCGCTGATGCTGTACGGCATCGCGCGGATGCCGCACGCCCGGCGCGGCGCCTGGGCGCTGGGCGTCGGCGCGGTGCTGATGCTGCTCGCAGGCGGCGCCGCCGAAGCGGCCCTGTTCCTGCTGCTGGCCTGGCTGCTGCCGTTGCTGCTGGTGGATTACCGCACGCCGGCGGCGTGGCGCACGCTGATCTGGGGCACGCTGATTGCGCTGGCCGCCAGCGCGCTGTGGCTGGCCTACCTTGCCACGCAGTCGATTCCCTTCGTGCGCGCCTTCAACCTGCAGCGCTGGTTCGACGGCAGCGCGCGGCAGTTCACCTACTACCCCGGCATTCTCGGCTGGTATGCCTGGCCCGCCTGGCCGCTGGCGCTGTGGGCGCTGTATCGCGGCCGTCGCCAGTGGCGCACCCCGGGCATCGTGCTGCCCACCGGCGCGCTGCTCGGCCTGCTCGTGCTGTACGCCTTCGACTTCCACCCCGGCGAGGAGCAAGGACTCATCCTGCTGCTGCCGCTGGCGCTGCTCGGCGCCAGCGGCCTGTTCAGCCTGCGGCGCGGCGCAGCCTACGCGCTGCTGTGGTTCAGCGTCATGCTGTTCGGCTTCATCGCGCTGCTGCTGTGGGTGTACTGGAGCGCGCACGATCTCGGCACCCCGGCGCGGCTGGCGGCGCGGCTCACGCGATTCGGTCTGCTGCACGTCGGCGAACTGCGGCCGTGGACGCTGGTGCTGGGCGTGGTCGTCACCGCGCTGTGGATCGGCATTCTGGCGCGCCTGCAACGCTCGCCGCTGCGCCCGATGCTGGTGTGGACGGCCAGCATGACCTTCGTCTGGGTGCTGCTGATGAGCCTGTTCCAGGCGCCGCTCGACCGCCGTCTCAGCTACGTCAGCGTCAGTCAGCAGCTGGTGGCGCAGGTGCCGCCCGGCGAATGCATCCAGACCTATCGCGTGCGCAACCAGCAACGCCTGCTGCTGGCTTATCACAGCGGCCGCCACTTCTCGCCCGACGACGCCAGCTGCAACTGGCTGCTGATGGAAACGCGGCAACGCGGCGCGGTGCCCGAAGCGCCGCCCGGCTGGGTCCGGTATTGGGACGGCGCCCGCCCCGGCGACCGCTCCGAGCGCTTTTATCTGTATGCCCGACGCTGAGCAACCGCGAGTCGCCGCCGTCATTCTGGCCGGCGGCCTCGGACGGCGCATGGGCGGCGTGGACAAAGGCCTGATCGAATACCGGGGCCGCCCACTGATCGAATGGGCGCTCGACACGCTGTCCCCGCAAGCCGATCCGCTCGTCATCAGCGCCAACCGCAACCTCGAACGCTACGCCGCCTACGGCCATCGCGTGCTGCCCGACACCCTGCCCGATTTTCCCGGCCCGCTCGCCGGCGTGCTGGCCGCGCTGGAAGCGGTGAGGGCCGACTGGCTGCTGGTCACGCCCTGCGACACCCCGCACCTTCCTCCCGACCTCGCCGCGCAACTGCTCCACGCAGCGCAGCAACACAAGGTGCCGCTGGCCGTTGCGGCAGACACCACCCGCATCCATCACAGCTGTTTTATCGTGCGCACCGAACAGCGCGACAACCTGGCCGCATTCCTCGCACGCGGCGAACGCGCCGTGCGGCACTGGCAGGCCGCACTGGATTCGACCACGGTGATGTTCGATGCCGCCTGCTTCGCCAATTTCAACCAGCCGCAGGATTTACACAAGACTTAAGGCGCGGGCGCGCCCAGCGCCTCGTCGAGCAATTCCACCCAATGCCGCACCGGGGTGGACGTACCCGATTGCAGGTGGGTGAGGCAGCCGATGTTGGCGGTAACGATCATCTCCGGCGCGCCGGCTTCGAGATGGCCAAGCTTGCGGGTTTTGAGCTGGCCGGCGATCTCGGGTTGCAGAATCGAATAGGTGCCGGCCGAGCCGCAGCAGAGATTTTTTTCCGCCACCGCGGTGAGCTCGAATCCGGCCTCGGTCAGCAGCGCTTCGACGCCGCCGCTGAGTTTTTGCCCGTGTTGCAGGGTGCAGGGCGGGTGGTAGGCGATTCTCCTGGCGAGCGGTGAGCGGGTAGCGGTCAGCGGTTCGAGCGCTTCGCGTTCTGCGAATAGCACTTCGGAAATGTCCCGCGTTGCAGCCGAGATGCGGGCAGCTTTTTCCGCATACGCCGGGTCGTCGCGCAGTTGCCAGCCGTAATCCTTCACCATCACGCCGCAGCCGGACGCGGTCATCACGATGGCTTCGACGCCGGCGTCGAGGTGCGGCAGCCAGGCGTCGATGTTGCGGCGCATGGCGTTCAGGCCGCCGTCGTGGTCGTTGAGATGGTGCGCAACGGCGCCGCAGCAGCCGGCCTTGTCGGCCGCGATCAATGAAATGCCGATGCGGTCGAGCACGCGCGCGGCGGCGGCGTTGATGTTGGGTTTGAGCCCGGGCTGCACGCAGCCGGCGAGCACCAGCATTTTGCGTGCATGGCGCGGCGCGGGCCACACGCCGGCTGCGTCGGGCGCGGGGATCTTGCTGCGCACAAAGCCCGGCATCGCGCCGCGCACGTTCTGGCCGAGTTTGAGCGCGCTGTTGAACAGCGTGGGCGACAGCAGGCCGGTCTTGAGCACGGCGCGGGTGGCGGTTTCGCGTGCGCCGCGCCCGACCGCCTGCTCGACCTGCGCGCGCCCGAGGTCGAGCAGCTTGCCGTATTCGACCCCCGACGGGCAGGTGGTTTCGCAGTTGCGGCAGGTGAGGCAGCGGTCGAGGTGAAGCTGGGTCTTGACGGTGGGCGTGGCGCCTTCGAACACCTGTTTGATCAGGTAAATGCGGCCGCGCGGCGAATCGAGTTCGTTGCCGAGCACCTGATAGGTGGGACAGGTGGCGAGGCAAAATCCGCAATGCACGCAGCTGCGTAGGATGCTTTCGGCGAGATCGCCCTCGGGGGTGTTGCGGAAAGAGTCGGCGAGTGTGGTTTGCATGGTCTGGCGCAGGTCAGAGCGGGTTCGATAGTTCGATCAGATTGCCGTCGGGATCTCGCACATAAAGTGACAACAGCGGACCTTGTGCGCCCGTACGTTCGATCGGGCCTTGCTCGATGGCGATGCCCTGCGCGGCAAGCTGGTCCGCAATGTCGGCGAGGGGCGTACGCGCGATCAGACAGAGATCGACGGCGCCCGGCGTCGGCTGCGCCGCCTTCGGCTCGAATTCGCGCCCGGCCTGATGCAGGTTGAGTTTGCAGCGGCCGAAGACCAGTGCACGCCGGCCTTCACCAAACACTTCCTCGCGCATGCCCAGTACGCGCGTATAAAACGCCACGGTGGCGGGAATGTCGCGCACGGTCAGCACCACATGATCGATTGCGTCGAGCTGCATCAGAAGTCGGGGTACATCCGTCTGCGATTGAGGATGCCCTTGGGGTCGAAGCGCTGTTTGAGATTGCGATGCAGGGTATGCAGCGCGGGCGTAAGCGGGCTGAACACGCCGCCGGCCGGCGCCGTTCCGCGGAACAGGGTGGCGTGGCCGCCGCAGCTTTTGGCGGCTTCGAACAGCGCGGCGGCGGGCAGATCGCTTTCCAGCCAGCGTACTGCGCCGCCCCACTCGATCCATTGCGCGTCGCCCAGCTTGAGTGGCGGCGTGGTGGGCTTGACCGCCAGCCGCCACAGGGTCTGTCCGGACGCTGCCGGACGTTTGTCGAAAAACGCGGTCGACTGGTCGCGCAGGCGCTGCCAGAAGGCGGCGGCGTCCTTCAGGGTTTCGCCCCCCAGCTTGACCTGCGCTGCGTGCACGGCGGACACCGCACCCGACAGCCGCACGGTCAGCAGGCCGGCATGCCAACTGGTGGCCGACAGCGGCAACGGCTGCCCCGCCCACTGGTTCATTTTGAGAAGGGCCGCCGCCTCGTCGAGCTCGAATTGCAGCGTGGTTTCGGCTGCCGGCCTGGGCAGCACCTTGAGCGAGACTTCGGTGATCAGGCCAAGCGTACCGAGGCTGCCTGCCATCAGGCGCGACACGTCGTAGCCGGCGACGTTTTTGATCACCTGGCCGCCGAAGCGCAGCGGCTGGCCGGTGCCGTCGATGATGCGCACGCCGAGCACGAAATCGCGCGCGGCGCCGGCGTAGGGGCGGCGCGGACCGGACAGGCCGGCGGCGATGCTGCCGCCCAGCGTTGCCGGGCCATTAAAGTGCGGCGGCTCAAACGCCAGCATCTGATTCTGTTCGGCGAGCAACGCTTCGATTTCGGTAAGCGGGGTGCCGGCGCGCGCGGTCAGCACCAGTTCCTTCGGCTGGTAATCAACCACCCCGGTAAACGCACGCGTGCTGAGCACTTCGCCTTCGTCGGGGTTGCCGTAAAAGCTCTTGCTGCCGCCGCCCTGGAGGATCAGCGGCGAGCCGTTTTCATAGGCGGCGCGGATGCGCTCGATCAGGCGATCCAGCATCAGAACCTCGGCAACTCGGGATGCGGCAATTGCCCGCCACTGATGTGCATCGCGCCCCACTCGGCGCAACGGTGCAGTTCGGGCACGGCCTTGCCGGGATTGAGCAGGGTGTCGGGGTCGAACGCGGCCTTCACCGCGTGGAAGCGCGCCAGCTCCGGGGTGGAAAACTGCGCGCACATCTGGTTGATCTTCTCCAGGCCGACGCCGTGTTCACCGGTGATGGTGCCGCCGACTTCCACGCACAGTTCCAGAATCTTGCCGCCGAAGGTTTCGGCCTTGTGCAGTTCGCCCGGCGTGTTGGCATCGAACAGAATCAGCGGATGCAGGTTGCCGTCGCCGGCGTGAAACACGTTGGCGACCGCCAATCCATATTCCGCGCTCATTTCGCTGATGCGACGCAGGACATGCGGCAGCTGCGCGCGCGGAATGGTGCCGTCCATGCAGTAGTAGTCGGGCGCGAGTCGCCCCACGGCCGGGAACGCAGCCTTGCGCCCGGCCCAGAATTTGAGGCGCTGTTCTTCGCTTTCCGCCGTGCGGATTTCGGTAGCGCCGGAGGCGGTCAGCACCTCGCGCACGGTGAAGATGTCGTCCGACACTTCCTCGTTGACGCCATCCACTTCACACAGCAGCAAGGCCTCGCAGTCGAGCGGATAGCCGGCGTGGACGAAGGCCTCGGCGGCCTGGATGGCGAGGCGATCCATCATTTCCAGCCCGGCCGGTATGACGCCGGCGGCGATGATGTTGCCGACCGCCGCGCCCGCTTTGGCGACGTCGTCGAACGCCGCCAGCACCACCTGCGCACGCTGCGGGCGCGGCAGCAGCTTGACCGTGACTTCGGTGATCACCGCGAGCATGCCTTCCGAGCCGGTCATCAAGGCCAGCAGGTCGTAGCCGGCGCTGTCGAGGCTGTCGCTGCCGATTTCCAGCAGCTCGCCGGCGATGGTCCAGGCGCGCAGCTTGAGGATGTTATGCACGGTGAGGCCATATTTCAGGCAGTGCACGCCGCCGGAGTTTTCCGCCACGTTGCCGCCGATCGAGCAGGCGATCTGCGACGACGGATCGGGCGCGTAGTAGAGGCCATGCGCCGCCGCCGCTTCGGAAATCGCCAGGTTGCGCACGCCGGGCTGCACGATGGCGGTGCGCGCCAGGGGGTCGATCTGCCTGATCTGGTTGAGCTTGGCCAGCACCAGCAGCACCGCGCCGTCGATTGGCAGTGCACCCGCCGCGAGGCCGGTGCCGGCGCCGCGCGCCACCACGGCGATTTTCTCGGCGTGGCACAGCCGCAGGATCGCCGCCACCTGCGCTTCATTCTCCGGCAGCACCACCACGTCGGGAATATTGCGGTAGGCCGACAGGCCGTCGGACTCGAAGGGAACCAAGTCTTCGCGCTCGTGCAGCACGCTGTGCGGCGGCAGCAGGCGGCGCAACTGGGACAGGAAGGCGGGACTGAGCATGGCGGACGAAAGCGGAAATCAGGCCGCGAGTTTAGCCGGGCTGGCCGCCGCGTGCGAGGGCGCGAGTCGCCGGTAGGCCGCGGCCAGCGCATCGTCGCCGCCGACGTTGCCGGGGAAAATCACCACTGGCATCTGCGGCAGGCGGTGGTTCGCCGGCGTCTGCACCACAGTAACACCGGGCAGGATCTGCCCCAGCACGCGCGAAGCGGTGAGTTCGAGCCCGCTGGACAGTACGTCGTTGGAAGTGATGCCGCCCTTGCTGATCAGAAAGCCGAGCGTCGGCGGCAGTTGCCGCACCACGTCCATCAGCGTGCCCGACACCGCTTCGCCAAATTTCAAACGCTCCGCGGTGCTGGCGAACTGCAGCTCGGTGCGGCTGGTGAACACCACCGGGGTGAGGCCGCGCGCATGCGCGTGCGCGATGCTGGCCGTGAGCGACGCGACCTGCGCTGCCCGCTCCGCAGGCAAGCGCGCCACATCGAGCGGCAGGCCGACCACGCCGCGCTGCTTCAGCAACACGCCCAGTTGCGCGGTGGTCTTGGCGACGTGCGAACCGACGATGACCGCGCCCGGCTGTTGATCGCGCACCAGCGAGGCGAACGCATCGGCTGCCACCGGCTGCGGCGGCAGCCGGGCCAGCGCGGTCAGCAGCGAAGCCGCGCTGCGGAACAGCAGGCGCTTGCCGGCTGCGGCGGACTGCAGCACGGCGTCGGCAAACAGCCGGTAGTCGTCGGCGGTTTCGCCGTCGACCACGCCGATGGCATTGCCGTGCTGCGCTGCCAGCCAGGCCGCCGTGCGCCCGCCGCGCAGATCGTCGAGCGTCAGGCGGGCCACCTCACTGGCGGCGACACGGCCGCCGGTTTTTTCCGCCACGTATTCGGGCAGATACGCGGTGCGATAGCCGAACACCGAATCGCGTGCGAATTCGGTTTCATGCGTCGGCACCGGTTGGCCGTCGACGATCAAGTAGTGCGTGCTGTCGCGCGTGACGCGGCCGCCCTCGAAGAACGCCGGCGTCAGTAGCGTCGCGTCGAAGGGGCCGAGCACGGTGTTCATCACGTCGGTCTCAACCGGGTAGTGGCCGCGCAGGGTCGAGTCCGAACGCGACACGAACAGCACCGGCCCGGCGTAATCGGCCAGCGCCGCCTTGAGGTTGACGCAGACTTCACGCGTGATTGTCGCCGCACGCTCCGCGTCCATGCCGCGCGTGTTGGTCAGCACGAAGAACAGCGGCGCGGCGTCGGCCAGCGCCGTCTTCAGCGTGGCGACGTCCCAACGCGTCAACAGCAGGCAGGAATGCACCGTCTGCGAGCCGGTGGGGTCGTCGTCGAGAACGATGATTTTCGGATTCATGGGTTCACCTTTCCTTGTCTGGCGAAGCCCCGGTCGGGGCTTCGCCAGACACGTTTCAGCCTGCTGCGCGCGCCAGCATGGCCAGCGCCCGCTCGTGCATCGCCTGCGCGTTCATGCCGTTGAAATCGAACAGCTGCTGCGGGCTGGCGGTGGTTTCGCCGCGCTTCCAGCAGAACACGTCGCGCTGCGCGGCCTGGCTGCGCAGTAAAACGGGCTCGAGCGGCGCCGACGGACCACCCGACACGGCAATCAAGGCGTCGCCGTGGAATAGGGCCTTGAAGGTATCGTCGCCCATGAAACGGCCATCGGGTTCCGACACACTGTCCCACAGCACATCGTGCGGGCGGTACAGGCGGCGCGGGTTGACTACGGCGACCACGCGCGAGCCGATGCCGGCCTCGGCAAGCTTTTCGGCGGCGGCGAACACTGGCTGTAGCACCATGTCGCCGGTGACGGCGAACACCACGGTGTGCGAACCTTTGTGCTCCTTCAGCACCATCGCGCCGTCGTCGATCGCCTGATAGCTCTGCGCCATCGTGGCGTGAATCGGCAGCGGCGACTTCGAGGCGGTGATGACGATGCCCTTGTTCTTCTGCTTCAGCGCCCAGTCGTAGCTCGCCTGGATCATGTTGGCGTCGACCGGGAACAGCGGGTAGACGTTGCCGTTGCGCATCATCGCGGCGAAGTAGCTTTCGATTTCCGGACGCTGGTGGGTCCAGCCGTTGCGGCCCTGCTCGAGCGCGCCGGCAGTGAACAGGCACACCGTGGCGGGCGTCGGGCGGCGCAGTTCGGCCATCGCCTGCGTCACCGTCTGCCAGATCGGCAGGCCGTTGATGGCGAAGGACTCGTAGCTGCACCACAGGCTGCGGCCGCCGAACAGTGCAACACCCACCGCCAGACCGGCACAGGCATCCTCGTTGAGCGGCTCGTAAACCTGGCCGGACGGCCCCTGGAAATACAGGTCGTCGGCAGTCGGGTGGCGGATCGTCAGCGCCTTGTTGATGTTGGCCATGCCCGAAGCTTCGTTGCCGTCGGCGTTGGTGACGACGAACAACGGATCGCGCTTGCCGACTTCGCCGACCACGTGGCCGAAGGCGGTGGTGGGAATGTGGTTCTCGCCGACTGCGAATTCGGTCAACGGCAGACCGTCGAGACTCGGCAATTCACGGGTCGATTCGGTCACCGCCACGCGTGCGGCGGGGCCGCCGCCGGCATGACGGAAGTTCTCGCGCGTCACTTTCCACGCGGCGATCGGCAGCGCGCGGCGCTCAAGACCCGACTTCACATCGTCCGAATCGAGCGTGTGGTGCGCGTAAAGATTGTGCGACTTGGCGCCGGTGGCGTGCACGCCCGCGCCTTTGAGTTGCTTGACGATGAGGCAGGCGCGGCGACCCGACAGCGCGCTTTGTGCTGCGGCATCGGCGGCCTTGAGGATCGCACTGGTGAACGCCATGCGCGCGGCGAAGCCGAAGGTCGTGCTGTCCGCGTACACCGGCGCGTCGGGCGTGTCGGCAAAGTTGCGGGCATCGACCATGTGGACTTCGTCGAAGCCGTGCGCGCGCCAGTAGGCCGTCATGCGCGCGTTGTCCCACAGCGACACCATGCTGTGGTGCTCCTGCGAATAACCGTTCCACACCAGCACCGGCAGGTAGTTGGTGACGTCGGGATAGGCCGTGGCGAAGTGCTGGAACGCGCTCATGATGTAAGGCTCGCCGAGGCCGCCGTCGCCGATGGTGACGGGGAACAGCTTGTCGCGATGCAGGTAAGCGCCGGCCATGGCGAAATGCTGCCCCTGGCCGAGCGGACCGGCCGGCGCCAGCAGGCCCGGAATCGCGCCCGACAGATGGCCGAGCAGGCCGTGACGCTCACGGAAGCGGGCGCGCATCTCGGAAACCGTATGGATGCCCATGGCTTCCAGCGAAGTGTCGAGGAACATCGCCGAATAAAAGCCCGGCGCGTGGTGGCCGACCTCGGTCACCATGTTGCGATGACCCAGCAGATGCAACGCGGCGACGGCGTCGGCACTTGAGGCGAAACCGCCAGGGTGGCCAGACGACTTGCTGCCGGTGATCTGCAGCGTCAGGTAGCGCAGCGCGTCGGCGGCCAGCAGCGTCTGATACACCGCGGCGTCGCTGTCGGTGCCGGGCAACGCAGGCTGATCGGGACCGAGCAGCGGGGCGGCGCCGAGGCGGTCGATTTCGGGATAGCTGTCGGCAAAATACTGGATGCCTTCACAAAAGGCGGGGAAGGCCTCGGTGGGCGATTGCGGCACGGCGCTCATGGCTAGTCCTTTCACAATATGAGAATGTTTCACATGATGTGAAACGATGGACGTATTGAAGCAGAAAGCGCTACACTTTTTACATTGCGTGACAAATTTTCACTCTATGAAAAACACCACCTCTTCGATCCAGGTCCTCGACCGCGCCATGGCGCTGGTCGGCATCCTCTCCCGCGCGCCCGGGCCGCTCAGTCTCACCAAGCTGGCGGGACAGGCTGACCTGCATACCGCCAGCGCGCATCGCATCCTCGGCGCGCTGATGGCGCACGGCCTGGTCGAGAAGACGGGCGCCGGCGAATACGACCTGGGCGTGCGCTGGCTGGAAGTGGGCAATCGCTTACGTGCACGCCTGAACATCCGCCAGGTGGCGATGCCGGCGATGCAGCAACTGGCCGAAGCGACCGGCGAAACGGTCAATTTGATCGTGCGGCGCGGCGACGAGGCGGTCTACGTCGAACGCGTCTCGGGCGGGCAGACGATGATCCAGGTGGTGCAGGTGGTCGGCGCGCACGCCCCGCTGCACGTCACCGCAGTGGGCAAGATCTTTCTCGCCGAAGACAGCGCCAGCGGGGTGATGGGCTACGCCGAGCGTACCGGCCTGCCGGCGTATACCGCCAACACCCTGACCACGCTGGACAGCCTGAACGCCGAGCTCAACACCATCCGCCAGGCGCAGCTGGCGCATGACCGCGAAGAAGCCGAGCTGGGGGTGGCCTGCATCGGCGCGCCGATCCGCGATGCCGAGGGCAAACTGGTGGCCGGCCTGTCGATCTCGGCGCCCGCCGACCGCCACAAGCCTGGCTGGGCCGAGGCGCTGAAAAAGGCCGCCGCGCAAACCGGCACCGCACTGGGTTATCTGGCGGGTGCCTGAATATCCCGCCGCAACGACCATAAACGCTTGCCGCACGCCTGGTTTCTTGGCAATGTGGCAGCAATGACGCCTGCCCCGCTCCCGATTCCCGCCAGCCGCTATCAGATTGCCGCCTGGCTACTGATGGCGACAGGACTGCTGCTCACCCTGAAACTCCATCTGCTGCCCAGCCTGCTGGCCGGGCTGCTGATGGTACAAGTGGTGCATCTGCTGGCGCCGCGCATCGTAATCGGCCGCCTCAGCCACACCTGGGCCAAGGTGCTGGTGGTGTCGCTCATTACCCTGATCGTGCTGGGCGTGCTGGGCGGCTTCACCGCCGGCGTGATCCTGTATCTGCGCGGCGAAGGCGGTGTGGCCGGCCTGCTGGGAAGAATGGCGGAAATCATCGAAAACTCGCGCGCGCTGCTGCCGCCCTGGGCCGCAGCCTGGCTGCCGCAAGGCGACGACTCCACGATCCGCGCCGGACTGGTCGAGTGGCTGCGCGTCCACGCACTGGAGATTCGCCAATACAGCGGCAATGCCGGGCGCGCGCTGCTGCATTTCATCATCGGTCTCATCATCGGCAGCTTCATTGCGCTGCGCGAAGCCACCCCACACATGACGCTGGCACCGCTGGCGCTGGCCATGTGCGAACGCGTGCACCGCCTGGGCGATGCGTTCCGCCGCGTGGTGTTCGCGCAGATCCGCATCTCGGCGCTGAATGCGTTGCTGACCGCCATTTACCTGTTTGCGGTGCTGCCAGCCTTTGGCGTGCAGCTGCCGTTCACCAAAACCATGATCGTGGTGACCTTCCTGGTCGGCCTGCTGCCGGTGATCGGCAACCTGATTTCCAACACCGTGATCGTCATCATTTCACTGTCGCACTCGCTGCAGGTGGCGGGGGGCTCGCTGGCCTTCCTGATCATCATCCACAAGCTCGAATATTTCGTGAATGCCCGTATCATCGGCGAGCAGATCAAAGCGCGTGCCTGGGAACTTCTGATCGCCATGCTGGTGATGGAAGCGGCCTTCGGGCTGCAGGGCGTCGTCGCCGCGCCGATCATCTACGCGTATATCAAAAAAGAACTATCCGATAAGGAGCTGATTTAATGTCGAACGAACCCGAGTCACTCGTCATCACCGCCAGCGGCGAGGACAAAATCGGCCTGGTGGAAGGCTTCACCCGCCGCATCGGCGAATCCGGCTGCAACATCGAGGAATCGCGCATGGCGGTGCTGGGCGGCCGTTTTGCCCTGCTGATGCGGATCACCGGCAGCTGGGACGCGCTGGCGAAACTGGAGTCCCGGCTGCTGGCCGTCGGCGAAGAACTGGGGCTGTCCATCATCCAGCAGCGCACCCGCCTCACCCGCGCCGACAAGCCGCTGATCCCCTACACCGTCGAAGTCGCCGCGCTCGACCAGCCGGGGATCGTCAACAGCCTCGCCAATTTCTTCGCCCGGCTGCACATCAACATCGAAGCGCTGGAAACCGAAACCTACCCCGCGCCGCACACCGGCGCGCCGATGTTCGCTGTCCACATGACGCTCGGCATTCCGGCCGATGCGCATATCGCCACCCTGCGCGGCGATTTTCTGGATTATTGCGACGACCAGAATCTGGACGCGACCTTCGAGCCCATCCGCATGTAATTTCCTGCAAGCCCGAAAGCCTCAGGTCGCCTGGCTCTCGGTGCTGCCGAGCTCGATATAGAACATCGCCATTACTTCGTCCTGCTGCTGCGGGCGCGGCTGGCTGCGTAACAGTGCAGCCTCGACGCGCGCGGCCTGCAAGGCAGCATGGTCGATGATGGCGGGATACAGGCGGCAATGCTTTTCGATCGCCTCGGCCTGCTGGCAGGCGGCCGTCTCCAGCGCCACCCGCGTACCGGTGTCCAGATGCGGCAGCAACAACATCCACGGCGCCTGCCAGGCGAAATAATCATGCACCAGCCGGGTGTGCGCCGCGTCCATCGCCGCAGTGGCGACGAACAGCGGCGGAAACGCCTCCGCCTCCAGCACCCGCCCGGCCAGGCCCGCGCTGCCATTCAGCGCATGCAGGCCCAGCCCGGCGCCGTCGTCCGAGCGGCGAAACCATTGCGCCACGCCGGCTGAGAGGCTGTTCACGTGACGCGTGAGATAAGTGCCGGCCGGTTCGGCCAGATCAGCGATCGCCGCGCTGCGAAATGTCTCCTGCGCGGCCATGCCGGCGCGCCAGTCGAGTGGCGGTTTGGTGTCGGTTTCGCTGTCGGCGCGCACGCTGTGCAGCAGTGCGAGCGGCTGGCTGTCGCGATCGAGCAGCCAGAGTTCGAACTGGTCGCGGAACCTGAACGGCACCTCGCGATGCACCTGCAACAGATGTTCGTATACCACCGCGCCCATGTCTTCCAGCCGCTTGAAGTCATCGGACGGATACAAGGGCCCGCGCTTGAGGCCTTTTTCCGGAGACCAGTGTCCGTAACGGATATCGGACACCTGCGCACGGCGGCCGGCGCGTCCGAGGTCTTCGACCAGCGCGTCATTGGACACGTAAATGTCCCACTCGATACCGTCGGTTGTCACCGCTTCGGCGGACTGGTAACGAATGACGTGAACCACCCCGCGAAACGGGTTGAGCAGGCGCTGGGCGTAACATTCGATCTGCATGATTGCGTACTTTACCCCAGCGACCTTTGCCTTTCAGCAAGGGAATCAATGTACTAATTTTTTAGTGGCAAACAGGCTTCAGTCCGGCAAAAAAATGGCCGTTATCCACCCCGTTGCCCAGTGTTGAATTTTTTGAAGGAGCACCGCGTGCTAGGTCGTCTTGTAGGAATGTTGTCCGGCAATAAGCCCACCCCCGACACCCCCCCGCCTCCGGCGGCAAAGGCTGCGGCCAGTCCCGCCCCGCAGGCGGCGCCCGCCGCCAAGCCGGGCTCGGTGATGCGGCGCGAGGCCATGCTGGGGCGCGACCAGAAAGTCGCCGCGTATGCCTTCATGCTGCGCCGCGCGCCCGACGAGTTGCGCGATGCCAGCCTGCCCGAGGTACAGCGCCTGTACGACGAAACCCTGCTCAACAATCTGACCAATATGGATGTTGCGCGCCTGCTGGCGCAGCGCCAGGCCTTCATCCCGATTTCTGTTGCCTCGCTGAATCATCCGCTGATCGCAGACTGGCCGGCTGCCGGCACGGTATGGCACCTCAAAGTGGGCGGCAACACGGCCATCGACGAAGCCCTGCTGGCCCGCCTGACGGAAATGAAGGCGGCAGGCCACACCTTTGCGCTGGATGCCGACGCCCTGCTGTCGCCCGCGCACCACCCCTTGCTGGCCTTTGTCGACTATGTGCTGCTGAATGTCAGCAGCGAGGACATTCCCACCATCACCAACCAGATGGCGGCCATTTCCAAGCTGGCTTCGGGCAAGCAGTTCGTGGCGACCGAGGTGCAGACGCTGGAAGCCTTCCACTTGTGCCACAAGCTGCAGTTCGCGCGCTTCATGGGGCCGTTCATCACGCGCCACGAAAACCTCAATTCCCCCGTTCTGGGGCCGTCGCGTGCAAAGGTGCTGGACCTGATGAACCGGGTGCGTACCGGCGCCGAACAATCCGAGCTGGTCGAGAACTTCCGTCATGACCCGGCGCTGTCGGTACGCCTGCTGCGCTACGTGAACTCGCCCGGCATCGGCCTGCTGCACAAGGTCGGCGGCATCGAGCAGGCGCTCATGATCATGGGCCAGGACAAACTGTATCGCTGGCTGACCCTGATCCTGTTCACCGGCGGCCAGGCGCAGGACCTCGATCAGGCCGTGCTGGAAAACGCCCTGGTGCGCGCCCGCGTGGCCGAGCAGCTGGCCAGTAAGGCGCTGTTCGCCAAGGCGCGCGACGAAGTCTTCGTCACCGGCCTGTTCTCCCTGCTCGACGTAGTGATGCGCATGCCGATGGAACAAGTCCTCAAGCAGGTCAGCCTGCCGGTGGAAATCACCGAAGCCATCGTCTCGCAGAACGGCCCCTATGCCCCCTATCTGGGGCTGGCCATTGCATGCGAACAGGACGACCTCGGCAGCATCGAAACCCTGTCGGCCCAGATCGGGCGCGACGTCGCCGAGATCAACGCCATCCACATGGATGCCCTGTTGTGGACCCAAGAGATCGCGGTTGACGTCTGAGCCCGACCCGGCAGCGGACGCAGCCGCGCCGGGCAGCGCAGGCTGGTGGGTGTACATGCTGCGCTGCGCGGATGGCTCGCTCTACACCGGCATCACCACCGATCTCGATCGCCGCATCGCCGAACACAACGGCGACGGCCCGGCGGGCGCGCGCTACACCCGCAGCCGCCGCCCGGTGCAGCTGGTCTACCGCGAGTCCGCCATCAGCCGTTCCGCTGCCAGCCAGCGCGAGGCCGCACTCAAACGGCTCGATCGTGCGCGCAAGCTGGCGCTATGCGCCGCCGGCAAATAGTCCACGTCCTTCAGTCTCAGCTTCTACCGTCCGGCACTGTCGCCGCTTGCGCCATTGGGGCAGTCGCGCAGGGACGGCAGCGCAAGCTCGGTCGCATGGCGACCGGCATCGATGGCCGTGCCGGCCAGATGAAACGCCATCAAGTCCAGTTCGGCGAGCCGCGGCGTCACCAGCACGTCCGCCGGTTCGCCCGCGAGACGGCTACGCGTGATCAGCACCTGCATGATGTTGATGCTGCTCGCCAGCACGTCGAGCATGGCGGGAGGCCCGAGCGTATCGGCGGAATTGATGCCGAGATGCGTGATGCCATTCTGGATGCGCATTCTCACCGTATCGGCCAGGCTGTCGGGCCTGGGCGGCGCGCCCTTGCGTGCCGCCTTCGCAGGCGGGGGCTTGAGATGCCGGCCCAGCAGGTCGGCATTGAGGTCGACGGCGATCACGATATCGGCCCCCATCGCACGGCATAGCGACACCGGCACCGGATTGACCAGGCCCCCATCCACCAGCCAGCTGCCGTCGCGTTGCACCGGGGTGAACAGCCCCGGCAACGCAATCGAGGCACGCACGGCGTCGGTGACCGCACCTTCGCGCAGCCACACCTCGCGCCCACGCTGCAGGTCGGTGGCAACGGCGCCGAAAGGACGCTCCAGTTCACGGATATCGCGGTCGACAAAATGACTGCGAAAAAAATCAATCAGCTTGTCGCCCTTGATCAGCCCGCCGTTGAGCGAGAAATCCAGGAAACTCACCACCGTCTGCAGGCGCAGGCTGCGCACCCACTCCTCCAGCCGGTCGAGTTCGCCGCCCACGTAGGCCGCGCCCACCAGTGCGCCGATCGAGGTGCCGCAGACGATATCGGGTCTGACGCCGGCGTCGGCGAGTGCGCGGATGACGCCGATATGCGCCCAGCCCCGCGCGGAGCCGCTGCCCAGCGCCAGACCGATGCGGGGTGTACTGGCAGGTTTCACGATCAGTCGGCCTCGCGTTCGATGCCGCAACACGGCGCTGCAGCGGCGGCGGTTTCGCTCAGGATGGCGCCGGTAACCGGGTTGGGCCGGAATACGGTGCAGCCTTTGAGCCCCAGCGCATGCGCCTGCCGGTAGAGCTCCGCAAAGCGCTCGAACGGCAGCGTGGCGGCGACGTTGATGGTTTTGGAAATGGCGTTGTCGACATAGGGCTGCAACGCGGCCTGCATCGAAAGATGCGCGAGCGGATCGAGCTGCCGCGCCTCGACGAAGGCCGGCGGCGCGCCGCTGCCGCCGCGCTGCTGCCAGAGTTGACAGGCAAAATCGAGCACGCTGTGGGTGCGGTAGCCGCCGTCGGCCTGCAGCACGCGGCGCTCAGCCGCCGCGGCAAACACCGGCTCGATGCCGCTGGAGCAGTTGTTGGCCAGCAGGCTGATGGTGCCGGCCGGGGCAATCGCCAGGAGATGGCTGTTGCGCAGGCCGTGCGCGGCGATGCCATCGCGAATGTCCTGCGGCAGCCGGCGCGCGAACCCGCTCGCCAGATAGGCGTCGCGCACCAAGGCGGGGAAGGGCCCTTTCTCACGCGCGAGATCGATCGACGCGCGGTAGGCGGCATCGCGCAGCGTCTGCATCGCAAGGCTCGCCAACTGCCGCGCAGCCGCGCTGTCGTAGGCCAGCCCCAGCATGACCAGCGCGTCGGCCAGCCCGGTGATGCCGAGGCCGAGGCGCCGCTTGCGGCGTGCCTGTTCCGCCTGTGCCGGCAGCGGATAGCGCGAAACGTCAATAACGTCGTCGAGAAAGCGCACCGCAGTGCCTGCCGAAGCCGCCAGCGCATCGAGGTCAAGGCGGGCGTCGGCAGTGAACGGCGCGACCACGCAGGCGGTGAGATTGAGCGAGCCGAGATCGCAGGCGCCATAGGGCGGCAGCGGGATCTCGCCGCAGGGATTGGTGGCGCTGAGCGTTTCGATGCCGGCCAGGGTGTTGTCGCGGTTGATGGTGTCGACGAACAGCACGCCGGGTTCGGCCGTGTCGTAGGCCGCGTGCAGGATGCGCTGCCACAGCGCGCGCGCCTTCAGCGTGCGCGTCACCCCCAGCCCGGGAAACACCAGCGGCCAGTCGGCGTCGTTGGCCACCGCCGCCATCAGGGCATCGCTCGCCAGCACCGACAGGTTGAAATGCCGCAGCACCGCCGGGTCGCGCTTGGCGTCGACGAAGGCCTCGATATCGGGATGATCGCAGCGCAGCGTCGCCATCATCGCGCCGCGCCGCGCGCCGGTCGACAGCATGGTGGCGCACATGGCGTCCCAGATGTGCATGAAGGACACCGGACCGGAGGCGATGCTGCCGGTCGCCTCGGCCACCGTGCCGGCCGGACGCAGGGTGGAAAAATCGTAGCCGACGCCGCCGCCGTGCTGCATGGTGAGCGCGCCTTCCTTCAACGCCTCGAAGATGTGTTCGAGATCGTCTTCGATTGCGCCCATCACGAAGCAGTTGAACAGCGTCACCCGGTGACCAGTTCCCGCGCCGGCAAGAATGCGGCCGCCGGGCAGAAAACGGAAATCGTCCAGCAGCGCAAGAAAACGCCCGGCCCAATGCGCGCGTGCGTCGCCTTCGGCCTGCGCGACCGCCTGCGCCACCCGACGCCAGCTGGCGCGGATGTCGGTCTCGCCGGCGGCGCGGTAACGTGTCTCCCAGATGTGGCGGGAGATTTCCATGCTGAACGGGTCGGGTGTTTTCATGCGGGGGCGATGGAAGCGGCGAGTTGAGGCATTATCTGTTCCCTTATGTTCCAGGCACCTGCGCCCTTGGGTGCGCGTGTCTATTAAGGTATAGCCGCTTTGCCCCTGCCCATGATGGATTTGTCCCACCCCTATTCCGCGCTGACGCCCGATTGCACGCTCGACGCCCTCGACAGCACCGGCCTCAAGGCCGACGGCCGCCTGCTTGCGCTGAACAGCTATGAAAATCGCGTGTACCAGATCGGCGTGGAAGACAGCGCACCGGTAGTGGTCAAATTTTATCGGCCCGAACGCTGGAGCGACGCCGCCATCCTGGAAGAGCACGCCTACACGGCCGAGCTTGCCGCGCGCGAAATCCCGGTGGTCGCGCCCTTGCAGCTGAACGGCGCCACGCTCCACACCCACGCCGGATTCCGCTTCGCCGTCTATCCCAAGCAAGGCGGCCGCATGCCCGAGTTCGACCGCGCCGACACCCTGCAGTGGATGGGGCGTTTCCTCGGCCGCATCCATGCGGTCGGCGCGCTGAGCGATTTTGTCCATCGCCCGGTGCTGAATATCGAAACCTTTGGTTACGCATCGCGTGATTTTCTGCGCGCCGGCAACTGGCTGTCGCCGGACCTGGCGCTGGCGTGGAACAGCGTGGTCGATCACGCGCTCGAACAGGTGGCGCATTGCTACGCGCGCGCCGGCGCCGTACGCACGCTGCGCCTGCACGGCGACTGCCACGCCGGCAATGTGCTGTGGACCGAAGCCGGGCCGCACTTCGTCGACTTCGACGACAGCCGCACGGGGCCGGCGATCCAGGACCTGTGGATGCTGCTGTCGGGCGAACGCGACGAACAGCAGGCGCAGCTCAACGAGATCCTCACCGGCTACGAAGACTTCGCCGAATTCGATCCGCGCGAACTCAATCTGATCGAAGCGCTCCGAACCTTGCGCCTGATCCACTATGCGGCCTGGCTCGCGCGGCGCTGGGACGACCCGGCTTTTCCGGCTGCGTTTCCGTGGTTCAATACGCCGCAATACTGGCAGGAACGGATACTCGAACTGCGCGAGCAGATCGCCTTGATGGACGAGCCGCCGCTGGTGGCGTGACACCCCCCTGCCACTGATTTTCCGCATCCACCCGAAGTCTTTTACGCATGACGCCTCCTACTTCAAAGCCCTGCCCCTTCTGCCACCTCGACCCCAAGCGGATCATTGCAGAGGATGAACTCACCGTGGTCTACAAGGACGGCTTTCCCGTCTCGCCGGGACACACGGTCATCATCCCGCGCCGGCATTTCGCCACCCTGTTCGAAGCCACCGAAGCCGAACAGGCCGCCTTGCTCAAGTCGCTGGCGCTGGCCAGGCAATTCGTCGACAACCATCACCAGCCGGACGGCTATAACATAGGAATCAACCACGGTCAGGCGGGCGGTCAAACCGTGCCGCATCTGCACATTCACCTGATCCCGCGCTATCGCGGCGACAAGGAAGACCCGCGCGGCGGGGTGCGGTGGGTGCTGCCGGACAAGGCGAAATACTGGGCGTAACAGGCCGTCTGACCTCCAACCTGCAAAGGCGAAAACATGTGCGGCATAGCCGGTGAACTCCGTTTTGACGGGCGCACGCCCGACCCCGAAATCCTGACGCGGATGCTCGCCAGACTGGCGCGGCGCGGCCCGGATGCGGAAGGCCGGCACACCGACGGCGCGGTGCAGCTGGGGCACCGCCGGCTGGCGATCATCGACCTGTCGCCGCGTTCGGCGCAGCCGATGATCGACGCGGCCAGCGGCGCCGCACTGGTGTTCAACGGCACCATCTACAACTATCCGGAACTGCGCGCCGAGCTGATTGCGCTGGGCCACGTCATCCATTCCGACGGCGATACCGAAGTCATCCTGCGCTCTTATCTGCAATGGGGCGAGGCCTGCGTCGAACATCTGCACGGCATGTTCGCGTTTGCGATCTGGAACCGCGAAACCCTGTTTCTGGCGCGCGACCGGCTCGGCATCAAGCCGCTGTATTACAGCGAAACCGGCGCGGGACTGCGCTTTGCCTCGACGCCGCAGGCGCTGCTGGCAGCGGGCGGGGTGGACACCGGCATCGACGCGGTGGCGCTGCACCACCTGTTCACCCTGCACGCGGTGGTGCCCGCGCCGCGCACGATCTACAACGGCATCCGCAAGCTGGCGCCGGGCACCACGCTGACGGTGTACGCCGGCGGCAAGCTGCGGCATCGCAAATACTGGTCGCTGAAAGCCGAGCGCCCGCCGCAAGCAAGGAGCGAAGCGGAGTGGACCGAGGCGATCCACGAAAGCCTGCGCCAGGCGGTCAAAAAGCGTATCGAGATTGCCGACGTCAAGGTCGGCGTGCTGCTCTCCGGCGGGCTCGATTCCAGCCTGCTGGTGGCGCTGCTGGCCGAGCAGGGCGTGAGCGACCTGATGACGTTCACGGTCGGTTTCGAAGACCAGCCGGAAGAACGCGGCAACGAGTTCGAATATTCCGACCCGGTAGCGGCGATGTACGGCACGCGCCATCACAAATTCCTGATCCCGAACGCCGACGTGCTGCGCCGCCTGCCCGAAGCGGTGGAGCAGATGTCCGAGCCGATGTTCGCGCAGGACGCAGTGGCCTTCTACCTGCTGTCGGAACAGGTCAGCAAGACGGTGAAAGTGGTGCAGAGCGGGCAGGGTGCGGACGAAGTGTTCGGCGGCTATTTCTGGTATCCGCGCATGGCGGCGGAAACCACGGGTTCGCCGCTCGACCGCTTCCGCAAGCACTACTTCGACCGCGACCACGACGAATTCTGCCAGCTCGCCGCCGCGGATTATTGCGGCCCCGACTACACCGGCGAGCTCATCGCCGCGCACCTGGCCGAACCCTTCGCCGACGCATTCATCGACCAGGTGCTGCGCATGGACACCACGATGCTGATCACCGACGATCCGGTGAAGCGCGTCGACAACATGACGATGGCGTGGGGGCTGGAAGCGCGCGTGCCCTTTCTCGACCATCAGCTGGTCGAACTGGCGGCCTCGATGCCACCTGAACTGAAGCTCGCCTCCGAAGGTAAACATGTACTCAAGCAGATCGCCCGCGGCCTGATTCCCGACGCGGTGATCGACCGCAAGAAAGGCTATTTCCCGATGCCCGCGCTGAAGTTCGTGCGCGGCGAGTTTCTCGACTTCATGCGCGACATTCTCGATTCGCAGGCGTGCCGCGAACGCGGGCTGTATCAGCACGCCTACGTCGAGAAACTGCTGGACGCGCCGGAGCAGTACCACACCCGTATCCAGGGCAGCAAGCTGTGGCATCTGGCGCTGCTGGAGTACTGGCTGCAAAACAATGCGTAGCAGTCTGTTATTCCTGCTCGCACTGTGGCTCGTCCCGCCCGCGTTCGCACAAGACGATTTCGCCAGCTGGCTGGCCGCCTTCCGCCAGGAGGCAGCGGCGCAAGGAATCTCCGCCGACACGCTGGACGCCGCGCTCACCGGCCTCGCCCCGGCCGAGCGGGTGATCGCGCTGGATGGCGGCCAACCCGAATTCCTCAGCACGTTTGCCGACTACCTGGGCAAGCGCGTGACGCCCAGTCAGGTGGCGCGCGGCCAAGCCAGGCTGGCCGAACACGCCGAACTGCTGGCGGCGGTCGAGCAACAATACGGCGTGCCCAGGGAAGTGCTGGTGGCGTTCTGGGGCATGGAAACCAACTTCGGCGCCAACATGGGCTCGCTCAACATTCCCGCCAGTCTCGCCACGCTGGCGTGGGAAGGCCGCCGCAGCGCATTCTTCCGCAGCCAGCTGCTCGATGCCCTGCGCATCATCGACGCCGGCCACGTCGCCGCCATCGACATGAAAGGCTCCTGGGCCGGCGCGATGGGCCACATGCAGTTCATGCCCTCGACGTTTCGCGCCTACGCGGTGGACGGTGACGGCGACGGCCGCATCGACCTGTGGCAATCACTGCCCGACGCCATGAATTCGGCGGCGAATTACCTCACACGCGCAGGCTGGCGCGCGGGCGAACCGGTGGCGATCGAAGTGCGGCTGCCCGATGGATTCGACTGGCGGCTGGCGCGCATCGGCCATCGCCTGCCGGTGGCCGACTGGGCGGCACGCGGCGTGCAACCGATGGACGGCAGCGCGCTACCCGCCGTCAAGAAGCGCGCTGCGCTCGTGCTGCCACAAGGCTGGCAAGGACCGGCCTTCATGCTGTTCGACAATTTCGACGTGGTGATGGACTGGAACCGCTCGCAGAATTACGCGCTGTCCGTGGCACAGCTGGCGCACCAGATTGCGGGCGGCGCGGCGCTGGTGGCGACGAACGGCGAAGCGGGCGCGCTCACCACCGCGCAAATGAAAACCCTGCAAACCGCGCTCAACGAACTGGGCATCGACGCAGGCAAGCCCGATGGCCTGCTCGGCCCACGCACGCAAACCGCATTGCGCCGCTACCAGGTGCGGCACCAGCTGCCCGCCGATGGCTACCCGTCGCCGGACATGCTGGCGCATATCGAGCAAAGCCATGCTGCGGCAGCCGCGGCGGGCGCGCTGGTCAGGCCCGCCCCTACCTTCGCCGACTGAGCATGCCGTGCGGCCAGACCTGCCCGGTTTGCCGCGCGCGTGGTATTTTTTCGCATCCCGTTTTCTGGAGACGATGTTGAGCGATGCACGCAATGTTCTGGGTGGCGTGCTGCAGGTATGCAGCGTGGAACCGCTGACCGGCTTCACGCGCGATGGCCTGTGCCATACCGGCCCGCATGATCAGGGCAGCCATACCGTATGCGCCCAGATGACCGGGGCGTTTCTCGACTACTCGCGCCGGCAGGGTAACGACCTCAGCACGCCGGCGCCGGAATACGGTTTCCCCGGCCTCAAACCCGGTGACCGCTGGTGCGTGTGCGCGGCGCGCTGGCTGGAAGCGGCCGAAGCGGGCATCGCCCCGCCGGTGATTCTCGACGCCACCCATGAACGCGCGCTGCGCGCGGTCGCGCTGGCCGATCTGCAATACCACGCCCGGGTGACGCCATGAGCCTGCAATGCTGGAAATGCGGCGCGACGCTCGCCTTGCTGTTGCCGCTGTCGCGCACCGAAACCTGCCCGAGCTGCCGCGCCGATTTGCACACCTGCCGCATGTGCCGCCACTTCGACGCCGGGCGCGCCAAGCAATGCCGCGAACTCGCGGCCGAGCCGGAGCCGGACAAAACCCGCGCCAATTTCTGCGGCTGGTTCGTGCCGCGCCCGGACGCCTATCGCGGCGGCGGCGCGGTCGTGGCGCAGTCCAACCGCTCGGCGCTGGAGGCCTTGTTCAGCCTGCCAGGCAAGCCGGATTCGCACAAATAAGAGCCAGGTTGCCCGATTCATCTGCAGTCCGCTTTCGCGTATCCGCTCATGTGCACACCGGTGCGGTTCACAGGCGATCGTTTTAAACAAACGTACCAGTCGCCCGCCATCAAGCCGCTTTGCCAATGACCGTAATAGCTTCCGTTGGCAATCCACAATCTGGGAGCGCGATATGCAAAGACGACACTTTCTGGCCGGCCTGATCCTGCTTCCTGCACTGCCGTTTGCGGCGCACGCCGCCAATACCGAATTGCAGATTGGCATTTATCCCGGAACCGGCAAAGCCGATATTTTTACCGGCGATTTTCATTCCTGGGTCGCACCCTTTGCGCAGTCGCTCGGGACCGCACTCGGCGTAAAGTGCACGCCGGTTTTATTCCGCAGCATCCGCCACGTTACGCGTTCATTGGAAAGCGGACGCCTGGATTTGTATTTTGTCCCGCCGTCGGTTGCGGTGTCGGCGCTGGACAATAAATATTCACCCGTGGCACGGGTACGCGATCAGGCGACAGGCGTGCTGGTGCGCCGCAAGGGCGCAGACGTCACCACGGTGGCGCTGACCGAAAAGGAATCCTGGCTCGACGTCATGGCGCGATACACGCTCAAGCGCAACAAGCAGACGACGGCAAAATTCATGAATCTGAAAACCCAGGAAGAAGTGGTGCTGGCCATGCAGCGCGACTATGCGCAGGCGGGCAGCCTGCGCACCAAGCTGGCCGACGAACTGGTTGGCAAAGGCGGATACGAAGTCTGGTATCCATTGCCGACCACCCCGGATTTCACCCTGATGGCGAGCGACGACCTGAGTGTGGCCGAACAGGACAAGCTGGGCGCGGCTGCCGTTGCGCTGAGCCCGAATGTCATTCAGTCCCTGCAAAAAGCCATCCACAGCAAAGTGACGGGGTTTGCGGTGGACAAGCAGGCGGATTACAAAATGATCAAACAGGCGATCCTCGAAGCCGGATACTAGTGTAGTGGTGCGATCTTGTGCGGACGTATGCCCTACCCGCGTAGGTTGGGCTGGTAAGCCCAACGCGTTCGCGCCGAGCCATGTTGGGCTTCGCTACGCTCAGCACCAACCTACAACTGCGGCTTTTTGTAAGTGCGCGGCAGCCTCATTCAAGCCAAGATATAAGTTCCAGATAGCGTGCACCACTACATTAGTACGGCAACCATTCAGCTTTGCCAGCGCGAGCACCCCGCCGGGTGCTCGCGCTTATTGAGGCCGACAGATTTTGTCTCGCTTGTCGGGCTCGTTGCACTGCCACAATCCAAACGCCCCCGCCATTTGGCCTCAAAATTTTTCCCCAGCGACATCTGCGGCTGCGACGGCGTCAGCCCCTCGGCCTTTTCGCGTGCGGCGATGCGCTGGCTGGCCAGCTTGAACGCAGCAGTAAAGGAAGTCGTCTGCTTGAGCGCCTCGGCAAAGTAGGCGCGGCCGAAGTCGGTCATGCTGTTCTTCGCATCGCAGCCGAATGAATTGCGGTCGGCACGCGAGGCGGTGATCACCAGCGTGTTGTCGTCTTTCAGCGCGGGAATGAAGCTGCCGGAGTAACACGCCGACACCACGATCACTTTCCACTTGATCGGCGTCGCCGCCAGCGCCGCCTTGAGACGGGCGGGGGTCAGCTGGGTCAGCTTCAGATCGTTGTTATCGACCGACAGATAAGCCGGCTTGTCCGAACCGTGGCTGGTGACGAACAGGAACAGCACGTCTTCCTCCGGATCGAGCAGCCCGCCCACGTGCGCCAGCGTAGCCTGCAGCGCGGTGGTGGTGGCGATCGGCGCGCTGGCCCCGGTTTTCGTGTTGTTGATCAACGCCAGCGAACGGCCGCGCGTGTCGAATCGGCTGTCAAACAGCTCGCGCACCATGTTCATTTCCTTCATGAACACATCCTGCCAGCCATAGCCGGCAAATCCGACGAAATACAGATCGCTCACATCGGGACGCTGCGCCTGCAGGGTGTGCAGCGTGCCGTCGAGCAGACGCGGCTGCTGGTACAGCAGCGCCTCGTGGCCGCCGATTTCAAGCACGCTGTCGTCCTCGCCGCTGTCGTCGGCATACCAGGCATCCTGCTGCGGCAGCCACAGTTGAATGATCAGCACGCCCAGCAGCAGAAATTCCACCGCAGCGAGCCGGAAGAGTTTGAGCGGCGCCCACAGCTTGACCGCACGCGCCAGCAAGCCAGAAACCAGCAGCAGCCAGACGATCGTCCACACCGAATCATCCAGTTCTAGATCGAGCCGCTGCCACAGCGCATAGCCGCCATAGGAATAGGCCAGCAGCATCGGCGCCATTGCCGTGGCGGCGACGGCATAGCCGAGCAGCAGCGCGGGCGCGCGCAGCCAGGCCGCCAGCAACGCGGCCACTGCCAGCGTCAGCGTCACCGAGGCCAGTGCCTGCACCACCACATAGACATTGAAACTGCCCGCGCCATCCAGCATGGCGTAGCTGATGCCGACGCCGAGCGCGAACTCGATCAGCAGCAGCCACACCAGCTGGCGGATCGACACCCGGAAGTCGGTCGAGTGAACCTTGAGAAAAATCGCCAGCCGGAAACCGGCCAGCAGGTTTTGAAACAGCGCGCGCATGAGCTAATCGATCGTGGAGGTCGGTAGTGGCTTATCGGCTTGCGCGGCCGCCGACCTTAACCCGGCCAGCGCCTGCCATTCGTACAGCAGCAGCCCCGCGCCGATCAGCGCGATGCCGATCCAGCCGCGTCCGGGAATGAATTCGGCATTGAGCGCCTGCCCCAGCAGCAACGCGGACACCGGGGTGATCAGCGTAATCAGCGCCACCCGTCCGGCGTCCATGTGCTTGATCACGTAGTAATACAGCGTGAAGCCCACCACCGATCCGAACACCCCGAGATAGACCATCGCCGCCCCCGCGCGCGGCGTGATGTCGGCCGGCAGCTGCGCCGCGTCGGCCACCACCCAGGCCAGCACGAACAGCGGCGTCGCTACCGCCAGCGAGCCCGTGGTGATCGCCAGCGACGACATCCGCACGTTGAGCCGCTTGATCCACACCAGCCCCAGCGCCTGCGCCGTCATCCCCGCCAGCACCGCAGCGGTGCCGAGCGTGGCGCGGCCGTCGCCCGGCCACGGCTGGCCAAAGATGAACCACAGCCCGCCCAGCGCCAGCGCAAGCCCGGTCAGGCGCAGCGGCGTAAGCGTGCGCTCACTTAACCACAGCGCCGCGAACACCCCAGTCACCAGTGGCGACAAGCCGAAGATCACCGAAATCAGCCCCGACGGAATGTGCAATGCGCCCCAGTAGGTCAGCAGCATCGCCACGAAAATCGACAGGCCGCTGACCAGATACAACTGCCGCGCCGCCGCGGTGTACGGAAATGCGGTGCGCGTCGCGCGCAACAGCACCCCGCAGATCGCCAGCCCGATCAGCATCCGCGCCATCACTGCAAAACTGAACGTCGCGCCCTGCGCGCTCCATTGAATGCCGAGCGGCGTGGTCGACCAGATGAGGATGACGCCGAGATAGGCGGCGGGGACGGACATGGTGCGTGCTCAAACCAGGGTTGAAGTTGAACGGCTAACGGTGGGTGCGATCTGGGTTTCATCCACGGAAGGCGGCAGCGAAGTTTAGGCGCTGAATATGAAATCAGGCCAGCATGACTGAGCTGAGCAGCCCAGCATCATCGTCGGTTAGTTTCAGGTAGTCCGGGGGGTGCAACGGCCCGATTTTTGGCATGAGCGGCCAGTGACCGGTCAAAGCGTAGCAGACGGCATTCGACCCGAAGCGGCCGGTCATGGCTTGCAGTTCCAATGTCGGCTCTGGTGGCGTATATAGACCAACTAACGCAATGCCATTCCACAATTGCCTTCAACGACGCCTAAAGTTGCTCCTTGTTTTCTGATTAAACAGAGCAGAGTTGTTGTCGGAAAAGTTTACACTTCCCGTCTCCCCCTCTCGCTCTCTCAATTATTTAACCATTATCGAATCAACAGTTTGCCTGATTGATTCTGTGGTGGCCTGAATCCTGCTAGACACGCCCACACAACCAAACCGAAGTGAATTCATCTTTGGCAGCCATGGGTGAGTGTTCATCCGTAAGGCAATACACCTATCAAAACGGGGGAGCCCCATGACCATCCGCACCACGCTTATCGCATCCAGTCTTATCGCCGCCAGCCTTGTTTCAGGCGCAGCTCAAGCAGCCCTGCAAGGTCGCGATCTCAATGGCAACATCAATAGCTTTGAAGCCTATTACGACACCGTCCTCGACATCACTTGGCTGGCTAATGCCAACGTCAATGGTCAGATGACACATGGCGCTGCTACCGCCTGGGCTGCCAACCTTAGCTTTACCGATGGGGTCAACACCTACGATAACTGGCGTTTACCAACCGTTAACCCCGTCAACGGCGTCAGCTTTAACTACAGCTCCAGCCCGGATGGCAGTACCGATTTAGGTTACAACATCAGCAAGGCAGGCACTACCTACGCAGGCAGCACCGGTAGCGAGATGGCTCACCTGTTCTACAACACTCTTGGCAACTCCGGTTATTTCACCCCCTCCGATGTTGTTAGCGGCTGCTACGTTAGTCCCAGTAATACCTGCCTGGATAACACCGCCCCTTTCGACAATCTTCAGGCCTACTTTTACTGGTCTGCCACTGAGTACGCGCCCGGTACTGAAGGCGCGTACTACTTCGACTTTGGCCTTGGCAGCCAGAGTGTGGCCAACGGGAGCAGCTATTTCTACGCGTTAGCGATAAGCCCTGGCGATGTCGCCGCCGTCCCGGAGGCAGAGACCTATGCGCTGATGCTGGCGGGCTTGGGGCTGGTCGGGTGGCGCGCGCGGCGGCGTGGGTGATTCGGCCCTTTTAAGTGGTACATGGGGGGCGTAAGCCCCCTGTGTTTTTTGAGCGAGTCGGAATTCCTCAGTAAATTGAGCCTCTTCGTCCACCCTGACAAATTTAGGGCGATGGCGGCTTAGGTCGTAACATCGGATATGCACGGCGAATGCCTACAACGGCCGCTTCTGGCCGAACTCAGCCTGTCAGCTATCAGTAGATGACAGGCAGCTACGGTCAAACAAGTGCCACTCGCCGCACCGGCAAAACACCCCAT
Organism: Thiobacillus sp.; assembly: GCF_018780105.1. Taxonomy (GTDB): domain Bacteria; phylum Pseudomonadota; class Gammaproteobacteria; order Burkholderiales; family Thiobacillaceae; genus Thiobacillus. The sequence goes on along the minus strand of NZ_JADMKC010000002.1, from coordinate 186,279 downwards.
CGAATCAAACGCCATCACCGCGGCACCACTCAATCGTCTTCCTCGTTCAGGCGGTGCAGTTCCTTCTTCATCGCCTGCATCTCCTTGATCGATTTCTCCAGACGCTTTTCCGCCTCCTTGCGGATCTTGTGCATCATGTCGGCGTCGGGGTCTTTCCAGTTGCCGCCCGACTCGCTGACCATGTAGGCCACCGCGCGGGCAAACTCGGTCAGCTTGAGGTCTGGCTTGCCGCCCTTGGCGGGCATGGCGCGCACGCCAACCCAGGCATGCGCCGTCAGGATGTCCTGGCCTTCCTCGATGAGCGGCGCCCAGTCGGTCTTGTTGCCGAATTTGGGCGCATGCGCCACACCTGTTTTATGGCAGGCAAAGCAGACTTCGTTGTACACCTGCTTGCCGCTTTTGAAGGTGTCGGCCGGGACGGGGGCGGCGTGGGTGGCCTGAGCCAGCAGGCCGGTTAAGACGATGGGGAGGCAGGCGAATATTGAGGTGTTCATGCTTGGCTTTCGCAAAAAATGAAAAATGGGCTCACGAATCAATTGACGGTTCCCGTCGGGTCTTGAAACTCGCTCATCCGATCCAGCATGAGCTTCCAGCCTCGCCGGGAACGAGCTTTATTGCAGCTACTGTACGCACACCTGTAAGTGTGCGGTTCACCTTCGGCAGATAACACCCGCAAGGGGGAGGACGTGGTTGTAAAGACGACAAATCGGCAACAACCACGCACCAGACTGCTGGCTTCATCCACCCTGGCTGGCTGGTGCCAATGAAACGGGTTAGAAGGAAATTTCCGCCTCCATGAACGTGACCGCCTGTCCCGAAAGACGCACGCGGTCCACGTTCACCTCGCAAACGATATTGCCACCGCGTCTTGAAACCTGTTTCGCGCTCAGGATGCGCTTGCCAAGTTTATTGGCCCAATAGGGCGCCAGCTCGCAGTGCGCGGAGCCGGTGACGGGGTCTTCGGCAATGCCATATTTGGGGGCAAAAAAACGGCTGACGAAATCGACTTCCACACCAGGTGCGGTGACGGCGACGCCGCGCAAATCGAGCTGGCCCAGTAATACCTGGTTAGGCGTAATCGCACGAATGGTGGCTTCGTTATCGAATACGGCGATGTAATCGTCGGCAGCCAGCACCGCCAGCGGACGTTGGCCGAGCCCTTCCGCCAACAGCTCGGGGAGCAGGCAGGGCGTCGGCGGGCAGGCCGGGAAATCCATTTCCAGCAGCTGTCCTTTACGGGTCACGAACAGATCGCCGCTACGCGTTTCAAACGTGATGGCCGGTTTGGCGTAGCCCAGGCTATCGAAGAGGATATGCGCCGCCGCCAAAGTAGCGTGGCCGCACAGGTCAATCTCCTTCACCGGCGTGAACCAGCGTAGATGAAAACCTTTTTCCGAGGGCACGAAAAACGCGGTCTCGGACAAATTGTTTTCCTCCGCGATGGCTTGAAGCTGGATGTCGTCCAGCCAGCTGTCGAGCGGGCACACGGCAGCCGGGTTGCCTTCGAAGGCGCGGGTGGCGAAGGCATCCACCTGGTATTGCTTGATCTTCATGATGGTTGAGCGTCCGCGTTTTCCCGAAGCACCTTTAACAGGCTATCCAAATCGGGCGCTTCCCGGTATTGAACCCCGCTGGAGGCGATCACATCCCAAGAAGCTTTTGACCCGACATGCAAATGGGCCGCTATTTGCAGGTTTGCATTGTCTTCAAGCAAGCCAGCGGGTATCCAATATTCAGCCCGGCCCTTGAGCGGGTTGGGTAAGGGGCTTCCGCATTTCGAACAGAAATCCGAGCGGTAACCGTTGTTTCCCACGTACGAGGCTATGTGTTCCTGCCCGCAGACCCACTGAAAATTCCCGCTTGGGGCAATAAGCGCCGCGTTTGCCGCGGAGCCCGTTGCCTTACGGCATAAGGAACAGTGGCATTGATAGAGGTTCGGCAGCGTGCCAGACACCACGAACTCAACTTCTCCGCAAAGACATTTACCCTGCATGCAACACCCCCATGAGCATCTAACCCGAAATAGCCTGCAAACTCTCCGCTGCGATTTCCCGCACGTCTGCATCCTCGTCGTCGAGGCGCGCATCAAGCCAGGGCTTGGCGGCGGCATCACCGGTCAGCCCCAGGTAATGGCAGGCATCCGCCCGCACCCGCGCGTCGGCATGCTGCGACAGTTCGCCCAGCCGTGGCAGCAGGGCACGCAGGGTGTCGCTGCCGGCAAATTCTTCCAGCAGCACGCCGGCGCCGAGGCGCACATTGAGGCTGGCGTCTACGTTGCCGACGATGGGCAGCACCGCTGCCAGCAGGGTGGGACCGGCTTCGATCATCGCCTGCGCTTTGGGCAACTGCCCTTCTTTCAGCAAGACGTGGAACCAGTCGGCGATGCCCGCTTCGCTGTCGGCCTTGGCGGCCCAGTCGGCGAGTTCGGTTTTGCTGTGCACGCCGGCGAGTTCGATGCGGCCGAGGCGCAGCCACGGCACCGTGCGTACGCCGAGCGCCTGTCCGACTTCGGGGCGCTGTTCGAGATTGACGGCTTCAAGACGGCCGATCACGCCCTGTTTCAGCAAGTCGGCCAGCGCCGTCAGCATCGCCGGGCAATGCGGGCAGTGGGTGGAAACGAGGAGCAGGGCGTCGGGTGCAGGCATGGCATTGGTTGAATGAAAGCGGCGGGGCGATAATGACGTGCATGGAATTTACCATTCTCCCCGTAACCCCGTACCAACAAAACTGCTCGCTGGTGTGGGACGCGGCCGGCTGCGCGGCGCTGATCGATCCGGGCGGCGAAGCCGAACGCCTGCTGGCGGAAGTGCAAACGCGCGGTCTCACGCTGGAAAAAATCCTGCTCACCCACGGCCATCTCGACCACGTCGGTGCGGCGGTGGAACTGCGCGAGGCGCTCGGCATTCCCATCGTCGGCCCGCAGCGGGAAGAACAGTTCTGGCTGGATATGTTGCCGCAGCAGGCCGAGCTGTTCGGCTTTCCGCCGGCGCTCGCATTTTCGCCCGATCAGTGGCTGGAGGACGGCGATTGCGTCCCAGTGGGTTCGTTGGTTTTCGAGGTGCTGCACTGCCCCGGGCACACGCCCGGCCATGTGGTGTTTTACGAACGCGGCGACAAGCTCGCCTTTGTGGGCGATGTGCTGTTCAAGGGGTCGATCGGCCGCACCGACTTTCCGCGCGGCAAGCACGCGGACCTGATCCGGGCGATCCGGGAAAAGCTGTTTCCGCTGGGCGACGACGTACGCTTTGTGCCCGGCCACGGCGCGATGTCGACCTTCGGCCACGAGCGCCGCGAGAATCCCTTTGTGGCGGATGAGCGGGGCTGATACTGCCGCGCAAGCTGTTGTCCGGCACGAAAACTTTAGCTGTCACCCCGGCGAAAGCCGGGGTCCAGTCAATTAGGCTGGATTCCGGCTTTCGCCGGAATGACGGAACTCCAACCGGCTGAATCAATAATCAGCAACCCGGCTTATTCGTCATCGCCGAGTTCGGGGTTCCAGCCCTTGGTGCGCGCGTCCGACATCGCCTTCGCGTAAATCTCGGTATGGCGCTGTTGCAGCTCGGGCGGCAGGCGGCTCGGCAGGGCGTTGTACTTGTCCCATTCCTGGCTGATCTTGTCCATCAGCAGTTGCATCCGCCCCAGATCCCAGCCGGTGCAGTCTTCGGTTTCGGGAATGAAGCCAAACACCCAGCCATCCAGCACGATGCGGCCGAGCTGGGTGATGCCGTGGTGGTCGTTGTGAAATCCGATGTAGGTGTTGGTGGCGTTCATGCTTGAGACCTTGTTGTGTCCGCGCTGGCCGCATACGGGCAGCGCGGATATGGGTTAGCGGGTCAGCCCAGCATACAGCAGCGGGAGCTTCTCCGGCAGGCGCTGCACGTGGTCGACGACCATGAAATTGTTCTGCCCGAAAATGCGCGACACATAATTGTCGGCACGCGGATCGAGGCTCATGCAATAGGTCATGACGCCGTCGCGCGCGACTTCTTCCACCGCCTTCTTGGTGTCCATGCGCAGGTATTGCGGGTCGCGCACGTCGATGTCGGCGGGCTCGCCGTCGGTGATGACGATGAGCAGCTTCTTCGCCGAGCGCTGCAGCTTGAGGTAGTGTCCGGCGTGGCGCACGGCCGCGCCCATGCGGGTCGACAGCTGGCCGGTCATGCCCGCCAGTTTGGCCTTGGGCGTTTCGTCCCAGTGCTGGTCGAAGTCCTTGAAGCGGTAGTACTCGACGTCGTGGCGGCCATCCGAGCAGAAGCCGTGGATGGCGAACGGATCGCCCACCTTGTCGATCGCATCGGCCAGCAGCACGCAGGCCTGCTGGGTCAGTTCGCGCACCGAGTATTCCTGCCCCTGCACGGTTTCGTTGGTCGATTCCGACAAGTCCAGCAGCACCAGAATCGAGAAGTCGCGCGTCTTGCGCACGCTGCGCATCATGATGCGCGGGTCGGGCTGGTTGCCGAGGCGAATGTCGATGAAGCTGGCAATCGCCGCGTTGATGTCGATCTCGTCGCCGTCTTCCAGCTTGCGGATGCGCTGCACGCCCTGCGGCTGCATCGCGTCGAGCAGGAATTTCATGCGGTGGATTTCGCGCTTGTACTTGGCGGCAATGTCGTCGATCACCTGCAGATCGCCGGTCTTGGCGCGCTTCTCCAGCACGGTCGCCCAGGCCGGACGCTCCAGCTGGATCTGGTAATCCCATTCGGAATAGTGGAAGGGATCCGACACCGGCTCCTTGCCTTCCATCTCGTTCCAGCTGACGCCCATGTCCTCGTAGGGAAACAGCTCGGTCGACAGCACCCAGATTTCCTCGGCATCGTCGCCCGCGCCCTCGACCTCGACCTCGTTGGCCATTTCCATCACGTTCACGTTCTTGCGAACCTGCTTGACGGATTCGTAACCGGCGCCCGCGGCCTTGTCGAAGTCGAATTCCTCGAATGCCCAGAAATAGCGGTTGTCGTCGCGGTAGATCGCGGTCTGCAGATCGCTGCGCGGGTTGAACCCGAGCCTTTTCTGGCTGAGGCTGTGCGCCAGCTGCACGCCGATTTCCCACGACGTTTGGTTGTTGTCGAGCTTGTTGTCTTGATTATCCTGAGCCGCGGCGGCAAACAGCATGCGGCCTTCCGCGATCCACGGATCGCTGTCGGCGTAGCTGTCGTCCAGCAGCGCACGCGCCAGGCGGCTCAGGTAGTCGCCCGCGCTGGCGTTCATCTCCGGCGTGGCGGTGTGCAGCTTGCTCCAGAGTTGTTTCAAACCCGGAAAACGGCGGATCGACAGCGCCTCGACGCGCGCGTCCTCGATCACGCTGATCACCGCCATCTGCATCGGGTTGAGCGACTCGGCCGAAATCGGCTGCCGGGTTTCGACCACGTGCGCGGCGCAGTGCGCGGCGGTGGCGCGATACAGTTCGAGGCCGGAGGCCGTTGCCCCCTCTCCCCCGACCCCTCCCCCACCAGGGGGGAGGGGAGAAGTCCAATCGTCCATCGCATCGGGCAGATGCAGCAGGTAGTCCTCGATGTAAGGCCGGTAGCCTTCGCGCGTTTCAAAGTCGCCCGAGGTGGGGCGCATGAAAAAATCGCGCGCCCACAGCGCCCGCAGATACATGTTGATGCGGCGCTGTACATCCACCAGCAGCGTGCCCTTGCGCTCCTTCTGCAGCATGGCGATCGACTCTTTCGATTCCAGGCTGAAGTAGCGGATCTGCTCCTCGTAGTTGGTGCGGTGCGCGTGCGCACCCCACAGCGCCCAGCGCCGCAGGCCGCCCAGCGTCAATTGCTGGAACAGCACTTCGAGCTTGTCCAGCATCGGCCGTACGCCGCGCGGCGCCTGTGCGATCAGGGTGTTGATGAACTGCAGGTAGTTGAGGAACAGCTGCGCGTCGCCCAGGCGGTTGGCCGCGGTGGGCGCGGTCGCCAGCAGCAGCTCGATCACCGCGCCCGAGGTTTTCGAGGCCAGCATCAGCGACGCGGTGGCGAGATCGGCCACCACGTCTTCGCCCACTTCCTTGGCGACCCGCGGCGCATTCTCGATCCACGTTTCCACCAGAGAATCGCCGCGTCCGAGACCGCGGATGGCAGAAATGCCCTTGAGGTAATTGTCCAGCCCGCGCGGCGAAAACACCTTGGTCGCGTCGTGCCAGGTGGCATCGAGCGCATCCCGGGTGTGCGGCGTCAGGTCTTCCAGCAGTTCAGCGTAGTCTTCGAGTTTGATCGACATGGCAATTCCAGGGGTCAGGATTCAGGGATCAGGGATCAGGGGAGGAACGGCCTGCGGCCGTGCCTTGATTCAAGGGCGCGGGCCTTGCCCGCACATTCCCTGGCCCCTGAATCCTGACCCCTGATCTCTCGCATCAAAAGAACGTCGACACCGCCGCATCCAGCGCGTCACGCATGTCGGGATCGTCGGTGATCGGGCGCACCAGCGCCACGCGGCACGCCGCCAGCGGATTCACGCCCTTGGCGATCAGCGAGCCTGCGTAGATCAGCATGCGCGTCGACAGACCTTCGTCAAGACCGTGGCCCTTGAGGTTGCGCGAACGCTCGGCGATCGACACCAGCTTGCCGGCGACCTCGGCCGTGACGCCGGATTCGTGGGTAACGATTTCGGTTTCGACAGCATGATCGGGATAAGTGAAGTCCAGCCCGCCGAAACGCTGCTTGGTCGACTGCTTCAGATCCTTCATCAGCGACTGATAGCCGGGGTTGTACGAAATCACAATCTGGAAATCGGGGTGGGCATGCACCAGCTCGCCCTTCTTTTCCAGTGGCAGCACGCGCCGGTTGTCGGTCAGCGGGTGGATCACCACAGTGGTGTCCTGGCGCGCTTCGACGATTTCGTCGAGGTAGCAGATGGCGCCGTGGCGCGCGGCGATGGCCAGCGGGCCATCCTGCCATTCGGTGCCCTGCGCCGACAGCAGAAAACGGCCGACCAGGTCGGACGCGGTCATGTCCTCGTTACACGCCACGGTGATCAGCGGCTTGTTGAGCTTGTGCGCCATGTATTCGACGAAGCGCGTCTTGCCGCAGCCGGTCGGGCCCTTCAGCATCATCGGCATCCGTACCGAATAGGCGGCTTCAAACAACTCGACTTCGTCTGCGACGGGGCGGTAATAGGGCGCTTGAGTAACGCGGTACTGATCGATGATGTTGCTCATATCTGGATTCCTTTATTTATTCATCCGCGAAGAACGCGACGTCACACGAAGACCATACACTGCAGTGTACTGCGCGCGCTTACGCGGCCTTCGCGGACAAACAAACCAAACAAAAAAGCCCCCGCGCCCAGCGGGCGACGGGGGCTGATACGGTCACCCGTCGCGACTTAAACAGTCTTGCCGCGGAAAATCACCATCGCCGCGCCTTGCGACTGGTTGAAGTTGTTATACCCCACCAGACGGACGTGGTTGTTGGGGTTGGCTTTGTGGCACGCTTCTGCCTCGCCCAGGATGCGGTCGACGTCGGTCTCGCCGAACATCGGCAGCTTCCACATGTACCAGTACGAATCCATCAGGTGCTCGGGCTCGGTGTGCTCGATCGCCGGGTTCCAGCCTTTTTTCACCAGGTACTCGACCTGCTTCTTGATGTTGTCCGCGGTCATGGCGGGCAGATACGAGAAGGTTTCGAACTTGCGGCTGGCGGGATCGCTCAGGCGGCTTTTGTAATCCATCACTTCAGACATTTCATTTCCTTTCAGATTGATGAGGGGTCAGGGGTCGGGATTCAGGATTCAGGGGCGGTGCAGCTATGCCGCGCCTTTTTCCCTGAATCCTGATCCCTGAATCCTGAATCCTGCTTATTTGTGAGCAACGTCCAGCTTGTCGACGGTGTCGAATTCGAACTTGATCTCTTTCCACGTTTCCATGGCGATCTTCAGTTCGGGGCTGTGCGCGGCAGCAGCGGTCAGGATGTCCTTGCCTTCCTTCTCGATGGCACGGCCCTGGTTGCGGGCTTCCACACAGGCTTCCAAAGCAACCCGATTCGCGGCTGCGCCAGCGGCGTTGCCCCAGGGGTGGCCCAGCGTACCGCCACCGAACTGCAGCACGGAGTCGTCGCCGAAGATGGCAACCAGTGCGGGCATGTGCCACACGTGGATGCCGCCGGACGCAACCGGGATCACGCCGGGCATGGAACCCCAGTCCTGATCGAAGAACAGGCCGCGGCTACGGTCTTCCTTGATGAACTCGTCACGCATGGTGTCGATCCAGCCCAGGGTCGCTTCGCGGTCGCCTTCCAGCTTGCCCACGACGGTACCGGAGTGCAGGTGGTCACCACCCGACAGACGCAGCACCTTGGTCAGCACGCGGAAGTGGATACCGTGGTGCGGGTTACGGTCGAGCACGGCGTGCATGGCGCGGTGGATGTGCAGCAGCATGCCGTTGTCGCGACACCAGTTGGCCAGACCCGTGTTGGCAGTCAGACCGCCGGTCAGGTAGTCGTGCATGATGATCGGTGCGCCGATTTCCTTGGCGAACTCGGCACGCTTGTACATCTCTTCCGGGGTCGGCGCGGTCACGTTCAGGTAGTGGCCCTTGCGCTCGCCGGTCTCGCGTTCGGCTTTCAGGGTCGCTTCGTGAACGAAGGCGAAACGGTCACGCCAACGCATGAACGGCTGCGAGTTAACGTTCTCGTCGTCCTTGGTGAAGTCCAGACCGCCGCGCAGGCATTCGTACACAGCGCGACCGTAGTTCTTGGCGGACAGACCCAGCTTCGGCTTGATCGTGCAGCCCAGCAGCGGACGGCCGTACTTGTTCATGCGGTCACGCTCGACCTGGATACCAGCGGGCGGGCCGCCACAGGTTTTGACGTAAGCGATCGGGAAGCGGATGTCTTCCAGACGCAGGGCGCGCAGCGCCTTGAAGCCGAACACGTTACCGACCAGCGAGGTCAGCACGTTAACGACGGAACCTTCTTCGAACAGGTCGATCGGGTAAGCCACGAATGCATAGAAGCAGGTGTCGTCGCCGGGCACGTCTTCGATACGGTAGGCGCGGCCTTTGTAGTAGTCGAGGTCGGTCAGCAGGTCGGTCCACACCGTGGTCCAGGTGCCGGTCGACGACTCGGCGGCCACGGCAGCAGCAACTTCTTCACGATCCACACCCGCTTGCGGGGTAATCTTGAAGCAAGCGAGAATGTCGGTGTCCAGCGGGGTGTAATCCGGGGTCCAGTAGGTCTGACGGTACTCTTTCACGCCAGCGTTATAGGTTTTAACAGCCATGATTCCTCCTGATAAAGGTCGGGTTTCCGTGTAATGCCCCAGTGGCTCAACACGATGGGACGCATCTTGCCGCAGACGAATCATCAATAACAGTCGATATTTTCTATTTTTAAGATAGACTTTTATCTATGAATTGATCAAGCCGGACCCTCCGCCATGCGCCACCACACCACCTTCCGCCAGCTCGAAATCTTCGCCGCCATCGCCCGCCTGGGCAGCTTCACGCGCGCCTCCGAAGAGCTCTATCTCACCCAGCCCACCGTCTCGATGCAGATGAAAAAACTGTCGGAAGCGGTCGGCGCGCCGCTGATCGAACAGGTCGGCAAGAAAATCCATCTCACCCCGGACGGCCAGGATCTGGCGGTCGCCACCCGCGAAATCTTCGGCATCCTCGACCGCTACACCATGTCGGTAGACGAACGGCGCGGATTGAAACAAGGCAAACTCAGCCTGATGGCGATCACCACCGCCTCGTATTTCGCCCCGCGCCTGCTCGGCGAATTCTCCAAGCTCTACCCCGGCATCGACGTCAGCCTGCGCGTCACCAACAAGGAACAGGTACTGGCCAGCATCGCCGACAACCTCGACGACCTGTATTTTCTCGGCCAGCCGCCGGAAGACATCGACGTCGTCGCCACCCCCATCATGGACAACCCTATCATCGTCGTGGCCGCGCCGGATCACCCGCTGGCGAACCAAAAGAGAATTCCGCTCGAACGCATTGCGCGGGAAACCTGGCTGATGCGCGAAAAAGGCTCCGGCACCCGCAACGCCATCGAGCGCATCTTCAGCGGCCACGGCCTCAACATCCATCCGCGCCTGGAGCTGGGCAGCAACGAAGCGATCAAGCAGGCCATCCTCGCTGGCCTCGGCATCTCCGCCCTCTCGCGCCACGCCCTCACCCTCAACGCGCCCGACCAGTTCGCCGTGCTCGACGTCGAAGGCTTTCCCATCCTGCGCCACTGGTATGCCGTGTATCCGGCCGGGCGGCAGTTGTCGGTGGTGGCGCGGGCGTTTCTGGATTATTTGCTGGGGCGGGGGGAGGCTGCGCCGGCCGCAGTGACGACGACGGGCAACAAGAAGTAGCGTATTGGCGAAAAGCAGCGATGCGCGCAGCGGACCTGCGCATCCGCCCTCAGGAATAAGCGACAAAAGCCGTTAACACGCGGACGATCATCCAACGCACTGGTTCAGGACCATGAGCAGGCCCGCCTTCAACAACCCCGTCGACCCGGTCGAATATACGGCCCTATCCCCACATGAGCAGGAACGCACCATTCATATCCAGCAATCGGTGCTGGAAGACGTCGCGCTGGGAAAAAATCCGATCAAGGTGATCGAAGACATCTGCAAACTGGCAGAAAGCGCGGTGCCTGCTTCGGTCGCATCCTGCATGCTGCTGAACGAACAGGATGGCTTGCTGTATGTGATGGCGGCCCCGAGTGTGACACCCGAAGCGATTGCCCGGCTCAACGGCATGAAGCCGGGCCCCGGCGCGGGCTCGTGTGGCAACGCGGTGTACCGCCAGGAACCCATGTTCGTGGAAAATACGCTGACGGATGCGCGCTGGTGTGATCTCCGGCAACTCGCGCTGGATTTCAATATTTGCGCCTGCTGGTCCATGCCCATCCGCACCTCTGGGGGGCGGGTCATCGGCTCGTTCGCGCTGTCCAGTTTCGAGCATCGACATCCCGGCATGTTTCACCGCAAGCTGCTGGAGATCGGCTCGCATCTCATCGGCATCGTCCTCGCCCGGCAGGAATCCGAGGCGCGCATTGCCTTTCTGGCAAGCCACGATGCATTGACGAACCTTCCCAACCGCGCCTTGACGCGCGACCGCCTCGAGCAGGCCATCGCCCGCGCGCAGCGCGACAGTGCCAGCGGTGCGTTGATGTTCCTGGATATCGACAACTTCAAGCTGGTCAACGACACGCTCGGCCACGCCACCGGCGATGCCTTGCTCAGCATGGTCGCGGCCCGGCTGGCGCAATGCTTCCGCGAGACCGATAGCATCGGGCGCCAGGGCGGCGACGAATTTCTGGTCGTGCTGGGCGAGACGGCAGGTACCGATGCGATCGGCGCGGTCGCCGATAAAATCACGCAGGCCATGCAAGCGCCATTCGAGGTAGACGGCCATACCCTGTCAGTCTCGCTTTCGCTGGGAATCGCCGCATTCCCAGCCGACGGAACCGACCCGGATGAGCTCATCCGCAAGGCGGATGCCGCGATGTACCATGCCAAAGATGCAGGGCGGAACACCCATCGCTTCTTTAACGAGCGCATGAACCTCGATTCTGCCGAGCATCTGCAATTGCGTACCGACATGCGCAGGGCTATCGAGCAGAACGAATTCGTGCTGCACTACCAGCCTCAGGTCGACCTCGCAAGCGGCGCCATCGTCGGCGTCGAGGCCTTGATTCGCTGGCACCATCCTGAACTCGGGATGACACCGCCCGGGCGTTTCATTCCCATCGCCGAGGCATGCGGCAATATCGTGCCGATCGGCGAGTGGGTATTGCGCGAAGCCTGCCGCCAGGCCGCCGCCTGGCAGGCTGAGGGGCTGCCGCCGATGGTCATTGCGGTGAATCTTTCAGCCGTCCAGTTCCGCCGCGGCAATCTGGAAGAAACCATCGGCCGTTCGTTGCACGACTCGGGACTGGCGCCGCACTGGCTGGAACTCGAGCTGACCGAATCCATCCTGCTGCAGGACACGGCGCACATGCTGCAACTCTTCCAGCGCCTCAAAGTCCTCGGCGTCAAGCTGTCCATCGACGATTTCGGAACCGGCTATTCCAGTCTGTCATACCTGCGGGATCTGGCCGTGGACAAGCTGAAGATCGATCAGTCCTTCATCCGCGACATGGCGCGCAACACCGGCAGTGCGAGCATCGTGCGTGCCGTCGCCCAGATGGCCCGGAGCCTGCACTTGCGCACGATCGCTGAAGGCGTCGAAGACCCATCGGTCATCAAGTTATTGCGCGAGTATGGCTGCGACGAAGCCCAGGGTTATCACTTTGCCCACCCCATGCCGGCCGAAGCCTGCGCGGAATTCATCCGCCGTAGCGCCGGGATGCAGGAGCCCCGCTGAACACTTCCCGCGACCCGGGCCTGCGGCGCATCAAGCTGCACCCGCGAGCCACCTGACTGGACACGAGAATGGGCTGCCGGCAAAACAGAAAGCGATGCCGATCCCTTAAATCCTTTGAAACAGTGGTCTGTTCCCTATTGTCTCTGTCCCCAGCGTTCCGCGGGTCGATACCAGCTCGATGCTGTTCCCGTAATGAAAAAACGGCCAAACCGGGTGCCCGGTCGGCCGTATCAGTTGAGTCGCTGTCCATGGGAGGGGTGACCTCCCATGCCACCGCCCCATGGTCTGCCTGAGTTAGGCAGAAACACGGGAGTTAGATGTAGCTGTCGGCGAACATGCTGTCTGCCCAGATGAACATGTCCTGGTAGCTGTCGCCATCAACCATGTCTGCTGCCGCTTCGCCAACATCTACGCGGTGCATGCCTTTGCCTTTGACGTTGCCACTGGCATCGAAGATGTCACCGTAGATGAAATTGGTGGACAGCCAGGAAGACGTTTTGTTGGTGATTGGGCTGAAGCACGCGGAGCTGGTCGCGATATCCTCATCCGGCGCCTCGCCGGTGAAAGAGCGGATGATCGCATCGGCACAGATCTTGGCCTCCGAGTTGGCCATGTGACCGGACTTGGGCACCGCCTTGCCGTCGGAGGATGGAACGGCGCATGAATCCCCGATGACATGGATGTTGGGGTAGCTGGCGATGCCATAGGTCAGTGGATCAACCGCAACGAAGCCCGTGCTGTTGAGCGGCAGGGTCGCGGCGATCGCGCCAGCGCGCTGGTTGGGAATGTAGTTCAACACCTTGGCATTGTTGACGGTCTTGGCGCTGGTCACGATCGAACGCGTGCTGGAATCCACCGATAGCACCGTCGCGTTGGGAACATACTGAATGACCCCGGCATGCGTCACGTTGAAAGCATGGCCGAAGGCTTCCGGTTCGGCAGTAATGCTGGCGTTGGCGTCCAGCACGATGACCTTGGCACCGGTGCGACCCTTGCGCTTCAGGTAATCGGCTACCACGCAGGCCCGTTCGTAGGGTCCGGGCGGGCAGCGATAAGGCGCTTTCGGCACCGTCATGACAAAGGTATCGTTGCTGCTCATCGCCGCCAGCTGGTTCTTGAGCAGGGTGGTCTGGGGACCGGCCTGCCAGGCATGTGGAGTCAGATTCGGGCTCCAGTTGCCTGCCGCCGGCACGAAATCAATACCCGGCGATAGCACCAGATGGTCGTAAGGCAGCACCTTGTTGCCACTGCTGGTGCTGACCGTCAGCGTGTTACCCGCGGCATCGATGGCGACCGCGCGGCCTTGCATCACGGTCACGCCGTGGTTGGCCTTCAGTGAATCGAAGGCCAGGGTAATCCGGCTCATCGGCAGCGCGCCGGTGACAACCAGGTTGGAGAGAATGCAGGAAACGTGGTTGGGGTTGGCGTCGACCAGGGTGACCTGCACGTTGCCACCCCACATGCGCACATACTTGGCCAGGGTGGCGCCGCCGAAGCCGCCGCCGACCACGACCACACGGGGGGCTGTTGTTGCCGCGCCGACTACACGGGGAACTGCGGCCAGGGCTGTCATCGCGCTGGCCAGTTTGAGGAACTGTCTTCTGTTCAGGGTGTTCTTCATTTTTTCCTCCCGGAATTAATCGTCGCCGTTGCCGGGCAGGGTGGACAGGTAATCGGCGATCAGCCGCAATTGTTCATCGGTATAGCCGCGGGCCTGACGGTCCATGATGCCTTCGATGGGTCGGTACTTCATGTCGATCAGGTCGTTGAAGAGATCCTTGCCAGCGATTTCTTCGAAGCCTGGACCGGCACCGTTGGTGCCGTGGCACTGGGCGCACTGGGATGCCAGCAGGCGGCCCGGCTCGGCGGCACTGGTCGGCACAGCGGCAACCAGAAGCGCGGTGCCAGCCAGCACGGCGCGTGTAAGAATGGAAATATCCATGTGATTATTCCTTGAGAATTAACGACGACTGAGGGAACCTGCCATGCATGCCATTGAGGCAGTGCTCTCAACGGCAGGCGAGTAAAAACCTTTACAACATAGTGGATAATTATTTCAACCTTCATCGCGCTGCAAAGGCGGCACGTAAAGAGACTTCATTTGCTGGTTCATCGCCTTGCGAGTTCGTATGGCTCGAATGGTGGGCTGGCATGTGTTGGACAAGGATGTCGCCTCACTTGGCAGAGCCGATCCTACTCCGCACCCCTTGGCCCCACTGAGTGGTTATCCGCCGGTAAACTGAAGCCGATACCTTCAAGCCAAACCTTGTCCTGACGTTTTTACCTTGAACCGTCTTTAGACTCACCGTTCAACGCTTAACAAATTTCGTTATCAGGTTCGTACGGCTGGTCGAATGGCGTGGCTTGCCAAATGACCAGGATCGCTACCAACCCTGCTTTCATTTCTCTTGAAATCCTGGCAATGGTGCGGTGCGTTAACGACATACCGCATTTTGTAACCCGTCAGACCGCAGCGATCCACCACGGCCTGAACACACGATGCGCATCCATACGGTGATAGGGTGATTCGTTTCCTGCCCATCTTTGTTCCTAAAAATCCTTGCATCACAACTTTGCAAACCACATGTCACTGTGGGTGAATGCCACATCGATTTGAACGACAGAATTTACCCGGCCGATCGATTTGACGCGGTTCAGCCTCGCTTGCAGAGAGCGAAGAACGTGCCAGGGAATTTTTCAGCATAAAAATCATATAGATGAGTGATTCAGATGGGATTGGATTCCGTGGGGGGCTGCTTTGCGTGGGCCAATTTGTCGCCTGATGGAGACAGATTTCGGGCGGTTTATATAAGCCCATTGTATTAACAAGGCTTTTTTTGTCTGCTTTCAGCGACATGGGTTGCGTGTCGGTCTGGTTGAGATCATGCCGTTAAAGGCAAGACAGTTTCAGAACGCGGCTCTCAAAGGAATGATCTGACCTTGGCCTTCGACCTTCTGTTTCATGAATGAATACGAATGCAGAGGCACTGAGGCACTTAAGCAGGTACGCAAGACTGAGCTACGACCATGCCAAGTCAGTTTTTTTAAATTTAATCATATAGATATACGGTTTACGTGGGTTTGGAATCCAGCTTGACCGACTCTGCACCGGCCGACTTGTCGCTTGACGGAGACAGGTGCCGGAGGGATATCGGCTTCTGTATGAATCAGACCATGTCGTCTGCTTCCAGCGACAAAGCCGAACCGAAACTTCCAAGCAAGGAAACTGGAACAATTGGGCCAGATCACGGTTCCACCCGCCTGGAACTGGGCCGCAACGAAGCGATCAAGCAGGCCATCCTCGCCGGCCTGGCAGCTTGAGCGTGGAGCGATTACAGCCCATAATCGCTTCACAATATGGAGCGATTAGAGCATGCAAACGCCTCAAACCTGGATCTGGCAGCAAGCCGACTGGCCGCAGTTTCGCTGGAATGAAGCCGGTTTGTCTCCGCTTCTGGCCCAGGCGCGGCTGGCCCAGGGCAAGGTGCTCGGCGCAGCGCGCCTGCTCGACAGCAGCCTGAACCTCGAAGCCGTGGCCAGCATCCTGGTGGAAGACGGCCTGACCACCAGCGCCATCGAGGGCGAACAGCTTGATGTGGATGCCGTGCGCTCCTCGGTCGCGCGCCACCTGGGGCTGCCCACCGCCGGCATGCCCGCGCCGCCGCGCGCCGTGGATGGCTTGATCGACATCCTGCTGGATGCCACCCAGCGCCACGATCAGGCGCTGACCAGCGAACGGCTGTGCGCCTGGCAGGCCGCCCTGTTCCCAACCGGGCGCTCTGGGCTGCACCCCATCCGCGTCGGCGAACTGCGCGGCGAAGCGCCCATGCAAGTCATCTCTGGCGGAGTCGGCAGGGAACACGTGCACTACATCGCGCCGCCGCGCGACGGCCTGGACGCGCAACTGCAAACTTTTATCGACTGGTTTACCCATGCACCCGCCGGCATGGACGGCCTCGTCCGCGCAGGCCTGGCGCATCTCTGGTTTGTGACCCTGCACCCGTTCGAAGACGGCAACGGCCGGCTTGCGCGCGCCCTCACCGACATGGCCCTGTCGCAGGACGAACGCCAGCCGATGCGGCTGTTCAGCCTGTCTGCCCAAATCCTGCGCGAACGCGAAAGCTACTACGCCATCCTCGAACGCACCCAGCGCGGCGGGCTCGATGTCACCGAATGGCTGGCTTGGTTTCTGGCGCAAGTCGCCGCGGCCGCCAGCGCCGCCGAGACCACCGTCGCCAACACCCTGGCCAAAGCCCGCTTCTGGCTGCGCCACCAGAACACCCCGCTCAACACCCGCCAGCGCAAAGCGCTCAACCGCCTGCTCGACGCCGGCCCCGATGGATTCGAAGGCGGCATCAACACCCGCAAGTACATGAGCCTGACCAAAACCAGCCGTACGACGGCTTATCGGGAACTGGCAGAGATGGTTGAGAAGGGATGCCTGGTTCCTACGGACAAGGGCGGGCGGAGTAGCGGGTATGTTGTGGCGTGGTAGGTCGAGGCAAGTGCGAAACGTTGCCCCTATTCACGCGAAACGGTGGTCCGTCCCCGGATAATTATTACCCGTATCAGCCATTAGTCATCTTTAGACATCACATATGAGCAGTATCCGCAGAATGATTCGTCAGATAGCTCTTCAGGCCTGATTGTCGAACCACACCGTTGGCATTCATGTTCAGCGGTATGCCCGCAAGTTGCACAGATGCTTTGCGCGTAGAGGTAAATGCCACTGCATTCAGGGCAGTCCGCCAAGGGCGAATCTCCTCCGTCTGTGTGTGACAAATACATCTCATAACTGTAACGATCCGACACGGCTCCGCGCACCATATCTTCATATGGGAGAATCTTTCCACACGACTTGCATATGTAATTAGCATCGGTCGCTTCGCCCTCGCGAACGGATGGCATGATCAACCCAGAACCACATTCATCACATGAATAGCCGTCAAACGCAGCGAGGATCTCGCCATCAAAAAAACTCAGCGATTGAAGAGCTGTCGTGCACTCATCCTTTTCTCTCTCGTACACCTCATTTACTTCAATCAGCACAGCCCACGCGCCATCCCCTAATAATGCCTTCGGATCTTCATCGAGGTGTTTGCGAATAAAGTCGTTGATGATTACGAAGGAGTCTGATATCAGGGAACGAATGGCTTCGTGCTTTAGATTGCTGAAATAATGCTCAATGTCGTTCCGGAAATTGTTGATTTTTTCGATTCGTTTCCAATCGACATCGATATTGAGAGATTCAAACCGTTCCTTAATGCCTTGGACATCAACGGTTTTAGTGCCTTTGCCTTTCCATTCTAAGCGGTCGCCTTCATCCAGAACTGGCAATACACGCTGTTTAATCAGTGCCTCGTCAGAGCCTGGGGAACTGAGGATGCTTAACTTGTATTTAAACAAGAGCAGAATTCCCGCAAATACATTTCTCGTGCATGAAATAACTCGACGCTGATCGGGTGAAGAATAGTCCTCGAGTCCTACAGCTATTGAATCGATTGCGTTCTTTAGAATGCTCACGGTGATTCCTGGATGTTCTAACAAATTGGTTAACCAGCGGCAACGAAGAAGAGTGGCGTCCTCGTTTGCTTATGGATGAATTTAATTTGTCGCAGTCGCGACATCCTCTTAAGCTTGTTCTAGAAAAAGGGATGCATTCGCAAATTGCTGGGTCCAGAAGCCGTGCATCTGACCTGCCGCAAAACTGGGCGCCTTGGCGCGCAGGATGATGATTTGGTCTTTCGCGGTTGCTTTCAACTCCTCTATCGCTTTTCTTCTGGTCTCCGAAGTGACACGCGACAAGAGGCTCTTTGAAACGAGATGGGCTTTTAACCTCCCGTCTTTCCGGTAATCGTTTGATATAAACCGTTTGTTTATGCAGTCGTCATTCGTAACGGAGAAGAGCGTTCTAAGGTGTGGCGTGTCTAATACCAAAAATCCAAACTGGTGAGCTTTTTCCCCAGTAGGAATCCGTTGATCCTCCACAATCAATAGGTATCCCGTCTCCTTCATCGCCCTCTGTATAAGTGAGCCACCGTTAAAGATAGAGGTCCATTCATTCGGCGTAATCTCGTGCAGAACATTACATAAGACCGTAACGTCGATGCATTCCTCTGCATGGTGGGAGAAAAATTCCTCTCTGCTCGAGAAGCATCTTTGAATTTCAGTATCGTATTCTGTTTGGATTGAAGCCTCACAAAATGCCCGGTTATCTGGAATCACGTCAAAAGCCATGTAATCGATTCTGTCTTGAATCGATTGACCGGAGCTCTCCAAGAGTTCAGCCAACCCCGATAGAAGCCTTCCCTTACCAGCGCCAAAGTCAAGCAGTGAGATTTTTCTCTCGGATGTGCCTTGCCAAATTAATTCACCAATTTGGGCGACCTGAGGGTCATCTTTTCCGCTAGTCACAACGGATGGGGCTAGAAGACTCTCTACCGAGTAATTGATTGCTGCATACTGTGCAGGAAGAGCCGTGAAGTCATGCAATCTGGCTACTTGTTCTTCGTCACCTAGCAAGCCACGTAACACAGTCTCCGGATGCCTTCCCGCATTACTCACTTTGCCGTCTTCAACATACCAAATCGACATTGGCTCTTTACCAGCCACGTACGACAATAAAGGAACTGAGTGTGTTGCGATCCAGAATTGGCAATTTGCTGCAACACCGGATAAGGCATCGAGAAATTCGATTAACGCAGAAGGGTGCAGGTGATTTTCGGGTTCATCCATTATGAACACTGTGTTCTCAAGCGTGTCTTTCTGAGCATGCAAAGCAACGACGAGTTGGAAAAGTACTTTTTGCCCGTCAGATAGCTTCGCCTCTGCAAGGGGGTATCCAAAAATGGTTGCGTTACCATCTATCGATCGGCCCAGCTGGGTTTTTAAGAGTTTTTCTATAAGCTCTGTAAGCTTTGCGTATTCCTGAACAACTTTGTTCACTTCATCTTTTGCGATAGTTGAACGCTGGTGTGTGCTTTCCCATTCTCGATCTTGGAGTCCTTGAATGTAAGAGAAGCACTTATTCTCAAAATCATCCAAGCCGGGGACGCTTGCTTGGTTGAAGTAGTGGTGAAGGTTTGCCTTAACCTGGTTTCTTGGGTCTGTTAAGTTCAAATTCTTTGGAACAAAACGCACTGAGCTAATCGGTAAGCTCTGTGGCACGATGATTCTCTCGGTAACTATGGTTATCTGTTGCTTACAGGATTCAACCTGCGCTTTCCAAGCCTGTTGATTTGGATCATTTAATGGCCGGCTTGAAATTGCCCTTTCAGCGCCAATTATTTGTTGCTGCCATGCAGCGACATTGCCGATGCCATTTTTTCGTGCTCCAACATAGAATTCTAGCTTTGAGAGAACCCTCGACTTCCCCGCCCCATTTTTCCCAGCTAAGGCCACAAAGCCACCTAGTTTGTGCATGTTGATTGGGCTCAGCCCGTCATCCTGCAAGTCTTCCATTGGTACTGTGAATTGTGTAATTAGCATACGGCCTTACCTGTCAGTTATGTGTTTATTGGGCAGCACAAATATATTAAGTGAATAAATGGGAAACAATTGGGGGCAAACCACGGTTCCGAGCCTATCCGCCTCAGAATATGACGCAAATTGGCGCGGATCAGTAACCAAATGCCCACAGCGGCAAGCGCCTTGGCCTGCCGTTCACAAATCCACAACGTTCACGTAACGTGAACACAAACACAACTTGAACAATTGTCCGCTGCGCCAGGCAAAGCGAAAAAGTGAAGCTCGCTTGAGCACCCACCCTCACGTTCACCCCGACGCGGTTTCGGCCTAGACTTTGCGTGAACGTCGTCGCCAGGAGTTCGCCATTCACATCCGTTTCGTCGCCGCATTGTTCTGTCTGTTTGCGCTCGCCGGTCTCGCCCGCGCCGGGGACACGCTCGAAATCATTCCGCTGCAACATCGCACGGCGGAAGAAGTGATCCCCAGGTTGCAACCGTTTCTGGAGCCCGGCGGCGCGCTCACCGGCATGCAGGGCAACCTGATCCTGCGCGCGTCGCCCGCCAACCGCGCCCAGATCCGGCAGGCGCTCGCGGCGATCGACGTTGCGCCGCGCCAGCTGCTCATTACGGTGCGGCAAAGCCTGGATCGCTCGCGCGAGCAGCAGTCGTTCGGGCTGCACGGCAGGATCGATACCGACAACGTCGACATCGCCGTTCCGCCCAGCGGCCGGGGCGGCGCGCAAATCGACATCGGCGACGGCAATTCGCACATCGGCGCGCGGCTCGACGACCGCAGCCTCGATCAGAGCAGCCGGGTGAGCCAGCAGGTGCGCGTGGCCGATGGTGGCCGCGCAATGATCCAGACTGGCGTCGAACTGCCGCTCACGCTGCGCGAGACCGTCGTCGGCCCCCATGGCCGGATGGTGCGCGAAAGCGTCGTGTTCTACAGCGCCGGCAGCGGCTTTTATGTTGCGCCGCAGCTCATCGGCGACCGCGTCACGCTGGAGATTCATCCGGTTCAGCAAACCTTCGACGCGACCGCGCCGCGAAGCGTGGTCGGGCAGCAACTGCACACCACTATCAGTGGCCGTCTGGGGGAATGGATCGCGCTCGGCAGCGGCGACACGCAGGACCAGCAGGACCATCGCCGCCTGCTGGGCGCAGGCCAGAGCAATACACGCGAAACCGGTCAGGTGTGGCTCAAGGTCGATGGAGTCGAGTGAGCGGCGGCCGAAGGGATCGATTTCACGCTTTATAAAATCACGGAAGGCCCTGAACCACTCGCCGACTTTCCGCACCAGGCAACACAACAATGCGCATCGGCCATACTGATGCGAAACGAATGGAGACCGCCACAATGACCCGCTATCTGCCTTTTCTGTTTGCGCTGCTTTCGGGATTTTCCCTGCACGCCGCAGAACCCGCGCCGGCTGCAAAAATGGGTGCCTACTACGGCGCAAAAACGACCGAGTATCCCGCCTGGTTCAAGGACAGCTTCCTGCATCTGCGGGAAGACATCGACGAGGCCCGCAAGCACGGCAAGCGCGTGATCCTGATGTTCACCCAGGACGGGTGTCCGTATTGCTCGGCGCTGGTCGAGCGCAATCTGTCGCAGCGCGAGATCGAGTCGACGATGCGGGAAAAATTCGATGTCGTCGTGATCAACATCTGGGGCGACAAGGAGCTTGTCGGGCTGGACGGCAAAACCCTCACCGAAAAGGATTACAGCGCGGCGCAGAAGATCCAGTTCACGCCCAGCCTGGTGTTCTTCGACGAGTCCGGCAAAACCCTGCTGCGGCTCAACGGCTACGTGCCGCCGGCGCGCCTGCAAGCGGCGCTCGACTGGGTGGGCGGACGCCATGAAAACAAGCTGGCGTTCCGCGATTTTGTCGCCGCGCGAGAAGTGCCGAAGCAGGCTTCGGGCGAGATGATCAAGCAGGACTTCTTCCTGCAGAACGCCACCGATCTGCGTCGCCGCGGCAAACAACCGAAGCCGCTCGCTGTGTTCTTCGAGCAGAAGGACTGCCCGGACTGCGAGGTGCTGCACCGGCGCGTGCTGGCCGACACGGAAACTCGCGCCGTGATCGCAAAATTCGACAGTGTGCAGCTCGACATGTGGTCGCGCGCCGTGATCACCACGCCGGAAGGAAAACGCATGCCGGTGCGCGACTGGGTCCGCCAGCTCGGCGTCAACTTTGCCCCCGGCATCGTATTGTTCGACGCCGCCGGCAAGGAAGTCATCCGTTGGGAATCGTCGTTCCGCGTGTTTCACACCCTGGGCATGTTCGACTACGTCGAATCGAAGGCCTATCGCACGGAACCCAGCTTTCAGCGTTTTCTCGCCGCCAAGACCGAGCACATCCGCGAGACCGGGCGGGACGTGAACATCTGGCGCTACGCCGATGAGCCGGTCGCCGCCCAACCCATCAAGCCGGAATCAAAAAGCCCGGCTCAATGATTGTTGCTGCCCCGGCTTGAGCCGCTTATTGATCGCGCGATTCGTACTCGATGCCGCCGAGGTATTTGTACAACCAGTTGTAGAGCGCACAACCCACCGCGGTCATGATGTAACCCATCACCAGGTAGGCGATGGGGAGAAACAGAAAAAACACCGGCGAGGGCTGATTGATCGGATTGCCGGCGGCATCGACGCCCGGCGGAATGAACGAAACCAGGATCGCCATCGGGATCAGGAAAACCAGTGAGCCAAGCGCGGTGAGCACCCCGAATACTTTGGCGTTCTGGTGCGGTGACAGGCGTGCAATTTGCGTCTTCATACTTTCCCCCTTGAAGTGAGTGATGGTTTTCATCGGTTTATCCAGCCTGCCGGCTCTGCTATTTCGTCATTCAATCCAGGGCGCAAGGCTGCTAGATTATGCCCTGAACCGAACCCTCAACTTGAGGGAAAAAGCCGGGCGCGGATTTCACCTTCCGCCCCCTTCCAGAGACTGATCCGGGAACCCATCCACCATGCCTGCTCATACCCTTACCCTCGTCATCGGTAACAAGAACTACTCGTCCTGGTCGATGCGGCCCTGGCTGCTGTTGCGTCAAGCGGGCATTCCTTTCGATGAGGTGCGCATCCCGCTGTACGTGCCGGGGTCGGAAATCGATCTGGCGAAATGGTCGCCATCGGGCAAGGTGCCAGCGCTGCACGAGGGCGATATCCGGGTGTGGGATTCGCTGGCCATTTGCGAATATCTCGCCGAGCGTTTCCCCGAACATGAATTGTGGCCGGCCGATGCGGCGGCGCGGGCGGTGGCGCGCTCGGTGAGCGCGGAGATGCATGCCGGCTTCGGCGCGCTACGCGAGCACATGTCGATGAACATTCGCGCGCGCTACCCGGGCCAGGGGCGCACGCCGGATTGCCTGGCGGATATCGAACGCATTCTGGCGATCTGGACGGAGTGCCGCGCGCGTTATGGTCATGGCGGCGATTTTCTGTTCGGGCGTTTCGGCATTGCCGATGCGATGTTTGCACCGGTGGTGCTGCGTTTTGAGACCTATGGCGTGGCGCTGGAAGGCGTGGCACGCGCCTATGCCGAGGCCATTTTGGCGCTACCGCCGCTGCAGGCCTGGGTAAACGATGCGGTGGCGGAGGTTGAACGGATCGAAAAATTCGAGCGCAAAGCGGAATGAAAACCGGCCGAATCGCCCGCCAGACGGGGAACCAGGGGGGCGGCAGGCGGTGTGGCGCGGCTTCGCGGGCGTTGGATTATGCCGACACTTTGAAATCTCCTGCAAAACAGGGCGATTCAGGGCTTCAATATTGGCGCAGATAGGCCGATAATCATCGCGGCGTATCAGAGGGAGGCAGGCCCGCCTGCCAATGGCCCGGATCGCTTGAACGCATTTGGCACCTTCTTTCCAAAATCAACCAAGGGGTATACATGAACAAATCCGAACTGATCGATGTCGCCGCAACCGAAGCCGACATCAGCAAAGCTGCCGCTGGCAAAGCACTGGACGCCATCCTCGCAGCCGTCGTTAAAACCGTGGCAAAAGGCGATACCGTGACCCTCGTCGGTTTCGGCACCTTCAAGTCGTCCAAGCGTGCTGCCCGCACCGGTCGCAATCCGCAAACCGGCGCCGAGATCAAGATCGCTGCTTCGACCGTGCCGCGCTTCACCGCTGGCGCTGGCTTCAAGGCCGCCGTCGCAGGCAAGAAGGCTGCTGCCAAGAAGAAGTAAGTATCCGGCAAGCCTGGCATCCTGCAGGCCACCCGATCATCAAGCCACCTCATCCGGGGTGGCTTTTTCATGGGCGCTTGATCCGCGATGCGGTGCGCGCCCCTGCCTGCTGCAAATGCGCACCTAACAAACCCCGGAAATAAAACAGCCCCGCTGGCCTATCCAGCGGGGCTGTTTTTTGAAGCGGCCGGCCAGCCGCTTCGGCGCGGCGGCAGTGAACACGGCGTACAGATTGGCCGTGTTGGTCGCTTTTTCCTTGGTCCAATAGTCGGACGCCGAGGAGCCCGTGCCGCCTAGGGATAGAAGCCGACGCTCATGCTGCAGTCGACGCCGCCAAACGAGAACGCCATCGGGGTGAGGAGTTCGACGAGGACTTTGGCGACACAACCGTTGAGGTTGATGCCCGCATAGTTGGCGCCGTTTGCGCAGGGGCCGGCATTTGCGGTTTCGGTATGGGTGACCACAAACGAATAGGCGGCGCCGCCCATCGCAGTGCCGGTCGAGCTGGGCGAACCGGCGGTCTGACTGTGACCCGGCACGTGTCACAGAGCTGACACAGCGAGGCGCAAACGCAATATTCACACCAGAAATTTTAACCGCAACATATATGTATGATTAATAAGATAATTGATTATTGATAGATTTTGACTATCCGCTAAAGCGTCTCACCATGTAAAAAAGTTTCGACAATTCCGGCCGTTCGGCGAAAGAAAGCCACAGCCTGTCCGATGAGTCATGACCGCCACGCTTGTTAAACCCGATCTCCCGACCCGACACCGTGCTGAAAAAAATCCAATCCAAAGACCTGCAACTGGGCATGCATCTGCACGAACTGTGCGGCTCGTGGATGGAACACCCGTTCTGGCGCAGCAAGTTCACCCTGACCGACGCGGCGGACATCCAGAGCATCCTCGGCAGCGGCATCACCGAGGTGTGGATCGATACCACCAAGGGAGGCGACCTGCCTGGCGAAACCGAGGCCGAGTCTGCCGCTTCGGTGGCCGAAGTGCTGACCGCGGTTGCGGTGGAGCCGCGCGTCGAGCCGCCCAAGCCGGCCTCTATGAGCGACGAACTCAAGCGCGCCGCCATGATTTGCAACACGGCCAAAAAAGCCGTGGTTTCCATGTTCCGCGAAGTACGTATGGGCAATGCGATCAATGCCGAAGCAGCGGGCGAACTGGTCGAGGAAATCTCTTCGTCAGTGCTCCGCAATCCGAACGCGCTGATCAGTCTGGCGCGGCTGAAGACCGCCGACGACTACACCTACATGCACTCGGTCGCAGTCTGCGCACTGATGGTGGCGCTGGCGCGGCAGCTTGGGCTGGAAGAACAGGAAGTGCGCGAGGCGGGAATGGCCGGGCTGCTGCACGACCTGGGCAAGGCCATGATGCCGATGGACGTGCTCAACAAGCCGGGCAAGCTGACCGACGACGAGTTCCGCGTCATCAAGGGCCATCCGGTCGAAGGGCACCGCCTGCTGGTGGAAGGCAAGACCGCCAGCGCCATCGTGCTGGATGTCTGTCTGCATCATCACGAAAAGGTCGACGGCAGCGGCTACCCGGACAAGCTCAAGGGCGACGCAATCAGCCTGTTCGCCAAGATGGGCGCGGTGTGCGACGTCTACGACGCGATCACCTCCAACCGTCCCTACAAGGCTGGCTGGGATCCGGCCGAGTCCATCCGCAAGATGACCGAATGGAGCAACGGCCACTTCGACGAACGCGTGTTTCAGGCCTTCATCAAGAGTATCGGCATCTACCCGACCGGCTCGCTGGTGAAACTGAGTTCCGGACGTCTGGCCGTGGTGCTGGAGCAATCGGAGAAATCGCTGCTAGCACCGCGCGTGAAAGTGTTTTTCTCGACCCGGTCGCTGTCCCACATCGTGCCGGAGCTGATCGATCTTTCGCATCCGGGCACGCTGGAAAAAATCGTCAGCCGCGAGGACGCAGCCAAATGGGGCATCAAGAATCTGGACGCCCTGTGGGTAAGCTAATGCGACGATCAGGCGACGTTTGAACCCGAGATATCTTTTTACCTAATCCTGTCGGTCTGCACCCCCTATGCCATGAGGCTTGTTGCATAGCTGTAAATGCCCGTTAGTATTCAGTCCGATGCCGGCGTTTTTTCGTCCGCCATCGCCGCCACACCGCTGGCAAACCTGTTCAGCCCTCTTATCTATTGCCACAGAGCGAGAATGCCCTGATGGCTCGCGCCGACGCCGCACGTAACACGACTTTGAGCACGCCACACATGCAAACTGACATCAATGGATCCGTCTTTGCCGGTTTCAGACGGGTACTTCACAAAGGCCTGCTGATCTTCGCCCTCATCATCACGGTCCTGATCGCCCTGATTGTCTACCAGCACCAACGCTCGGAAGCAGCCGTCCGCTCGGTGGACCACACGCGGCTGGTCATCGCGTACATTGACTCGCTGCGCACTTACCTGCTCAACCTCGACAACGCGGTGCGCAAATATGCCGAGACGCAGAACCCCGCCAATCTTGACCCCAAGCTGATCTGTCGCCAGTCTTCGTGCCCCAGTGCCGAACAACTGATCGTGCTGCTCAGCGGCGATACGGTTCAGACTGCCCGCCTCGCCCCGCTGCCGGCATTGCAGTCGGCGTTGGAGACGGGGTTCGATGCCCTCCAGCAAGGCGCACAGGCGAATGTGACCGCCACCCCGCCGGAGCGCGAGCTGGGCGGATTCGACAAGTCCGCCATCGACCAGATCCACCGCATCCTGATCGAGACCGGACGCGAAGAACTGAACCAGCTGGAAGCGCGTGAAAAATCACGCATTCACGTTCAGAACCTGTCGTCTGCGCTGCTGGGGATAACCGGGCTGTGGACGGGATTGGTGCTGTTCGGGCTATACCGGGAAACCCTTCGCCTGATCAGGGCAGGGATCGATGCCGAGCAAACGATCAGGCAACTCAGCCTGCACGATCCGCTGACGGGTCTGGCCAACCGGCGCTTCCTGCAGCAGAACGAAAAGCGGCTGATTGCGGGGGCGAAGCGTTCAGGCAAACAGATGGCCGTCCTGGCCATCGATCTGGACGATTTCAAGGCAGTCAACGACCAGTTTGGGCATGCGGCAGGCGACGCGGTGATCGTGAAATCGGCGGAACGGATGCTGCAGTTGCTGCGCGAGTCGGATGTGATTGCCCGTTTCGGCGGCGACGAGTTCATCATCGTGCTGGGTCAGGTCGACAGTGCAGAAGCTGCGCGCGAGGTGGCAAGCCGCGTGGTGGAAAGTTTGTGCCTGCCTATTCCGCTGGATGGCGGGGGCGTCGCACACATCGGAGCCTCGGTGGGAATGGCCATGTGCTGCACCGACAACGGCAAAGAAACCCTGGACGATCTGCTGAAGAAGGCCGACACGGCACTCTACGCGGCGAAACGCGAAGGCAAGCGCACCGTCCGGGAAGCCGGGACTTCAGGCGTGTAAACAGCGCGGGCCATGGGACGCCGGGACCACTATCACGTCTATGTGATCGAACTGTCGAAAGACGTTCTATACGAAGGCCGCTTCAAGAAAGCCAACCCCGGTTACATCACGGGCAAGCCCTGCATTTACGTCGGCATGACCGGACTGGATCCCGACGTGCGCTTCGACAAACACAAGGCAGGCATCCAGTCCAACCGCTTCGTCAAACAATTCGGACTGCGCCTGTTGCCCGAGCTGTACGAACTGTATAAACCGATGTCGTATGACCACGCACGCAGCCTGGAAGTGGAACTGGCGATTGATTTTCGTGAAGCCGGGTACGGGGTTTGGCAGGCGTGAGCCGGTTTATTTGGTCAACGCCTGGAACGTCGCGACAACCGGGTTCGGCTTAAACTGGGCGTACCTCACCTTCATGCCCATCTCATGACCGTTTCCATCCTGCTGGTAGAAGACGACAAGCCCATCGCCGACAATGTGATGCTCGCCCTTGCGCGGGAAAACATGGGCTGCCGCCATACGACGCTCGCGGCCGAGGGGCTGGCCCTGCTGGCCACGGGCAAATTCGATCTGGCAATCCTGGATGTGGGGTTGCCGGATGGAAACGGTTTTGATGTGTGTCGCACGCTGCGCGGTTTTTCCGATATTCCCGTGATCTTCCTCACCGCCCGCTCCGACGAAATCGACCGCGTGGTGGGCCTGGAGATCGGCGCCGACGATTACGTGCTCAAACCGTTCAGCCCGCGGGAACTGGCGGCGCGGGTGAAGACCATTCTGCGGCGCAGCCGGAATGGCGCAGTCAGTGCAAATGCAACTGCGGCAACGGCCCTCATTAAGGTAGACGACGAACGCGCCCGCATCGTCTGCCTGGGTCAGCCTCTCGACCTGAGCCGCACCGAATACCTGATGTTGAAAGCGATGGCGGCGCGCCCGGAAAAGGTGTTCAGCCGGGCCGAGCTGATGGACGCCGCCGGCCTGGCCGAGGCCAGCCTCGAACGCTCGGTCGACACGCACATCAAGGCCCTGCGCGCCAAGGTCGCAGCGGCCGCGCCGGACAGCGACCTCATCCGCACCCATCGCGGCCTCGGCTACAGCCTGGCACGGGACGGCGCTTGAACTTCTTCGTACGCTACTTCGTCGGCTACGTCGTCGTCACCGCGCTGGCGGTGCTGCTGGCGATGAAGCTGTTCACCGACCAGCTCGTGCCGGGCGTGCGCCAGTCGGTAGAGGAAACCCTGGTGCAGACCGCCAATCTGATGGCCGAAATGGCAGCCGGGGAAATGGCGCATGTGCAGGGGAAGGCAACCAGCGTGGAAGGCATCGAGGCCATGTTCCGCGCTTACGAAAAGCGCCGCTTCGACGCGCGCATCTACGGCGTGCTGAAGAGCGAGCCCGACCTGCGCGTTTACGTCACCGACGCCGCCGGCCGGGTCGTCTTCGACAGCACCGGCCGCGACGTCGGCAAGGACTATTCGCGCTGGATCGACGTCAGCCGCACCCTGAAGGGCGAATACGGCGCCCGCACCACGCGCGAAAACGAATACGACGGCACCAGCAGCGTGATGTACGTCGCCGCGCCCATCCTGCGCGAGGGCCGCATCGTCGGCGTGCTCTCGGTCGGCAAGCCGTCGCGCTCGTTCCAGGGCTTCATCGACCTGACCGTGGCCAAGGCCTGGCAATCGGCCTGGTGGCTGTTCGGCCTGGCCATGCTGCTGGCGCTCGGTTTTTCCTACTGGATGACGCGCGACCTGCGCCGTCTGGTCGGCCACGCCGACGAAGTCGCTGACGGCCGGCGCGCGCGCATACCGGTCGAAGGCCGGGGCGAGCTGCGTCGCCTCGCGCAGGCGCTCGAACACCTGCGCGCCGAGCTGGACGGCAAAGCGCATGTCGAAAAAGTCTCGCAGCTGCTGGCGCACGAACTGAAAAGCCCCATCGCCGCCATCCGCGGCGCGGTGGAACTGCTGCCCGACGAAACCGACGCCGGCCGGCGCGCGCGCCTCGAAGCCAACATCGCCGCCGAATCCGAGCGCCTGCAACGCATCGTCGAAGGCGTGCTGAATCTGGCTCGCGTGGAAAACCGCGACCGTCTCGACGAGGTCGAGCGCATCGCCTTCGACGCGCTGGTAGCCGACGTGCTCGACACCCGCGCCGCGCGCCTCGCCGCCAGGGAACTGCGCCTCGACATCCAACTGGCGCCGGCCGAGGTGTCCGGCAATCGCTTCCTGCTGCGTCAGGCCGTGGCGAACCTGATCGACAACGCCATCGACTTCAGCCCAGCTGGCGGCACACTCACGGTCGAACTGGAAACGGCAGACGGCAGCGCGCGCCTGCGCATCCGCGATCGCGGTCCGGGCATTCCCGATTACGCCCGGCCACGCCTGTTCGAACGTTTCTACTCCACGCCGCGCCCCGACAGCGGCGAACGCAGTAGCGGCCTCGGCCTCAACCTGGTGCGCGAAGCCGCCCGCCTGCACGGCGGCGACATCGTTCTCGACAACCATCCGGACGGCGGCGCCGAAGCCCGCCTCGACCTGCCGTCCGCAAAAGACACCTGATCCACACACAGCCCACACGAATCTCCCACACGGCGCCGGCACGCTTCGGTCGTCGCAATTCAAGGAGACCCTCATGGGCAAGCTGCTCAACACCAAACTCTTCGCGCTGGCCCTGCTGGCGCTGATTCTCATCTTTGCCGTCAGCCAGGTGGCCTGGAAAGTCGCCGAGCGCCGTGCCACGCGCGACAGCGTCGTCCAGAACATCGCCGACCAGTACGCCCGCGAGCAGCAACTCATCGGCCCGCTGCTGTGGGTGAAATGCCATGAGCCGCAGACCGTCGTCGAAACCGACGAACGCGGCAGCCGGCGCCGCACCGTCGAACACGACTGCTCGCGCCTGATCCGCCCGGACAGCGTCACCGGCCAGGGCACGCTGGGCGTCTCGGAACGCTACCGGGGCATCTACCGCGCCAACATCTACTCGGCCGCACTGCAATTGCAGGCCGTCATTCCCGCCTTCCAGCCCGGGCCGGAGCAGACCATCGAATCCGCCGCGCTGGTGTTCGGCGTCAGCGACCCGCGCGGCATCAAATCCGTGCGCGTCAGCACCGCCGATGGCCGCGATCTAACCACTCGCCCCGGCACGCCCAGCAAGCTCATCAATAACGGCTTTCAGGTTCCACTCGATCTGGCCGAACTTGCCCAGCCAATGCGCCTTGCCGTACAGCTCGACGTCGGCGGCAGCGGCCGTTTCGACTGGGTGCCCATCGCCGCAAAGAACGACCTCGAACTGAAATCCGCCTGGCCGCATCCCAGCTTCGACGGCCGCTTTCTACCCGAGCAACGCGAAGTCGGCAGCAAGGGATTCAGCGCCCGCTGGCGGGTCAGCGACTTCGCCACCGGCGGCGACAAGATGCTCACCGAGCTCGACGGCACCCCCTTCGCCAATGCCTTCGGCGTCTCGCTCATCGACCCGGTCGACGCCTACACCCAGACCGACCGCGCCGTGCGCTACGGATTCCTGTTCGTGCTGCTCACCCTGGGTGGGTTCTTCCTGTTCGAAATGGTCAAGAAGAAGCCCGTGCATCCGCTGCAATATTTGCTGATTGGCTTCGCCGTGGTGCTGTTCTTCCTGCTGCTGCTCGCGCTGTCCGAACACATCGCCTTTCTCAACGCCTACCTCGCCGCCGCCGGCGCCTGCGTCGCCATGATCGCCGCCTACGGCCGCTCCCTGGTCGGCAGTTGGACAGGCGCCGCCGTGCTGGGCGGCGGCTATGCGCTGCTCTACGCCGGCCTGTACATGCTGCTCGCCTCGGAAGACTACGCCTTGCTTATGGGCGCCTGGCTCATCTTCGGCCTGCTCGCGCTGACCATGTGGCTGACCCGCAAACTGGACTGGAACATTGCCGGCCGAACCAACACGGAGGGCGAAGCATGAACCGGAGGCCATTGCGCTTTCCTGGCCTGTTGAGCCTGCCCGGCCTGGTCCTGGCCGCGAAACTGTCGGACCCGGCTCTCGCCGCCGTGCGCGACTGGCTGGCGCCCCTGCTGGTCGCGCTTAGCCTCGCGCTGGCCATTGTCCTGTTTCGCTATTGCGCCCGATTCCGACCTCTCTTCGTCCTGGCCTGGCTGGCGGCGGCCGGACTGGCTGGGCAGACCCTCTACGCTTCATGGTCCGTTCGCAACGCGGTTCTCCAGGCGGCCCAACGCGAACCAGCTCGCCTGGCCGCCCTGGGCCAGCATCTGATCATCGGCTACGCCACGCCGGACGACGTACGCGAGTTGGTCCGGCACGGCCTGATCGGCGGGTTGTTCGTCACCCGCCGCAACATCGCCGGCAAGACCGCCACGCAACTGCGCGAGGAACTGGCCGGGCTACAAGCCATTCGCCGCGACGCCGGCCTGCCGCCCCTGATGATCGCCACCGATCAGGAAGGCGGACCGGTCTCCAGGCTGTCGCCCATCGCCCCTTACCAGCCGCCGCTGTCCTCACTGGCCGGCCGGCCCGATGCGAAACGCCTCGCCGCGACATATGGCCGTATGCAGGCCGAGCACCTTGTCAGGCTGGGCATCAACGTCAATTTCAGCCCGGTGGTCGACCTCAAACCGAACCGCCCGCCCAGCCCGTTCGACCGGTACACCCGCATCGCCGACCGCGCCATCGACGCCAATCCCGACACCGTCTCGCGCATCGCGCTCGCCTACAGCCAAGCCCTTGTCGAAGCTGGCGTCACGCCCACGCTCAAGCACTTCCCCGGCCTGGGCGACGCCCGGGACGACACGCATCTGCGTAGCGCACATCTGAGCACGCCAGCCGAGCAATTGGCCGCGCGTGACTGGCTGCCGTTCCGTCATGTGCTAGAACGCACGCCGGCCATGCTGATGGTCGGCCATGCCACCCTGGACGCCATCGACCCGAGCCGTCCCGCCAGCCTGTCGCGACCCGTACTGAACGGCCTGCTACGCAAACACTGGCAATACGACGGCATTCTGATCGGCGACGACATGACCATGGCCGCCGTTTACGACCGCGGCCTGTGCCGCGCCTCGCTGGAGGCGCTCGAAGCCGGCCAGGACCTGCTGCTGGTCGCGTACGACTGGACTAAGTACTACGTTGTCATGGATTGCCTGCACCGCGCCGACGCTGCCGGCCGATTGCCAGATCTGAGCGAAAGCCGACGCCGGCTCCAGAACCCGCCCTGGCGCCGAAGCGTCGTATCGCCAGCGGAAAGCCGGACATGAAGGTCCCGCGCCGACTGTGGCCGTTCCTTCTGCTGCTGGCCCTGATCGAAGCCCTCGCCCCGGCTGGGGCCTTCGTCCAGCCCGTGGCCGGCGCCGCCCGCCGCGACTGGAACCCGGCCAGCTTCTGGCACGGCAATTGGGGCGCCTCCGGCGTGCACAAAGGCATCGATATCTTCGCCCGCACCGGCACGCCGGTCGCCGCCGCCCAATCCGGACTGGTGCTCTACACAGGAAACATTTCGCTGGGTGGCACGTCGCGCTGCTCATCACCCCGCGCGGCTGGCTGCACTACTACGCGCACCTCAACCGCATCGACGCCCGGCAAGGCCGCTGGCTCGCAGCCGGCGCATCGGTCGGCGCGGTAGGCGACGCCGTCGGACGGCCTGCCCACCTCCACTATTCGGTACTCACGCTGATTCCCCGACCGTGGGACATCCGGCTGGTCGAACAGGGGTGGAAGCGGATGCTCTATCGCAATCCGGATCGTCTGCTCGGAGACCAATCGACGTAGCAGACCCAATGGCAACAACGAATCTCAAGCCGAAGGTCACCGAACCGGGCACTCAGTGCCGGTACGGCCACAAGCGGTCAATTACTGCATGCAATGTAGATGTCCGGTGGCCAGTCCTAAGTAGCCTTCAACGCCCTCCTCGAAGCGCAGGTTAGGCATCACGGTTGCCGACATGCAGGACCAATTGAGGTGGTAGTTCCCTTGGGATGCTCAGAGTGAAAGCAAACGTTGATATCTATGTCCTTCCCACATGCTCGAACTGTCCAGAGTTCTTGCCAGTCCTGAATGGGCGCTGAGGTAGTTCCGGATGTCACAGTCTGTTTGGTCACTCTGGTTGCGACAATTTCCGGCCCTGGTATCGTTTTACAGCCGTCCACCTCAAGCAGGGCTTTCACTGCAACGATTTTATAAGTGTCAGTTATCAACCGCGGGGATGCAAGACTGTTGCCTGGGGGGTAGGGCACTACGGAAATGTGCCCTTGTTGTGATGTAAAGACCACATTGTTCCGAATTGTCTCACCACAGCGTAGATAATCGAATTGGTAGTACCACGCACCACTTTGAGGGTCTTCCACAGATCGGGGAAAATCAACGGGTTCCAGAATTGAAAGGTTAATCCGTTGTACGGCCTCATCCGCACATGGTTTTGGTTTGTTCAATTTCTGATCCCACGATCTTCCAACACCAAAAAGAGTGGCTGAGATTTTCTTAGAGAAAAACCATGCATACTCCCGTGAATCTTCCTTGAGATTCGTATTAGTAATGGTCTTGGCATGCACCATGCTCTGGGCAATTACCGACCACGAAATGAAAAGAAGAACAGTTAGATGTGTGCGTTTCATTGTAGTAGCCTAACGTCTAGCTTGAGGGGCGCTCCACTCGAAGCGCTTGTTAGGCATAAGCCTTGCGGAGATGAAGAGCAATACCCAAGATGCCTAGACCAGCAAACATGAGTACTGAAGCAGATGGTTCTGGAACAACCGCTATGTGCACAGGACCGCCACTGCTGAATCCATAAGGCTGAATGAAGAGATCATTGACGATGAAGTCGTAGCTTCCGGTTGGAACCGCGCCATTGAGTGGCGATATGGTGTATGCAGTAAAGGAAAAACTCTCTCCTGGGTTGAGGCTTAGGCCAGGAAGGGTCGTGCTGGTCGGACTTTGATCGATCAAGAACACATCAAAAGGCTTTGAGTCGGATGCACCTATAAACATACCGACAGGAAACACGCACAGTGGGCAAGGTTCATAGATTGAAAGTGCGGACGAGGAACTGGAGAAGTTAGTAATTTTGCCAATAACTGAAAATGAGTCTGTAGGGCTGACAACAAAGTTTGGGGTTTCTATGGAAAAACTCCAATTTATTTCAGCGTATACGTTAGACGAAATTAAATGCAGAAGGCAGCTAAGCAAACCGTACGACAAAAGCTTCATTTCATTTTCCAAGAGTAATGGATGCTTACACACACTAACTATGAAATATGACCACAGGGTTATCAGTCAGGCACCTAACAGTTAATCAAGAGACCCATGGGCCGGACATTTATTAATTAATATAGAGATGGTTGAATCCACCCTAACCAAGCAAATTGCGGGAGCACTCGCATTCCACACCCAATCCCCACACCCACCACATAAAGCCCCCACACCCGCTTCCTAATCTGGCCGCACCTTCAACCAACAAGAGGTGTTGCCATGAAACGGGGTCTGTTTTTTCTGCTTGCCTGTGTGCTGTTTTTTTCCGCTGCGTATGCCTTCGCCGGGGACGACTGCGACGGTTGCGACCGCAGCCTTGCGCCGCGTTTGTGGATTCCGGACGGCGATCCGGCTACCGACCGGCTGCCGCTGAAATCCAGCCAGGCCGATATCGTCATCGACGGGCCTATCGCGCGGGTGACCGTGACGCAGCGCTATGGCAACGCCGGCACGCGGCCGATCAACGCGCGCTACGTGTTCCCCGGCTCGACCCGCGCGACGGTGCAGGGCCTGACGATGAAGATCGGCACGCGCACCATCCGGGCGAAGATCAAGGAGAAGGAAGAGGCGAAAAAAATCTTCAAGGCCGCGAAGCAGGCGGGCAAGCATGCTGCCCTGCTCGACCAGAAGCGCCCCAACGTGTTCATGATGGATGTCGCCAACATCATGCCGGGCGACGAGGTGGAACTGACGCTGCAATACAGCGAGCTGCTGGTGCCGGACCAGGGCGTGTACGAGCTGGTGTACCCGACGGTGGTCGGCCCGCGTTACGGCGGCGATCCGGTGCAGGCGGCGCCGGATGCTGAATGGATGGCCAACCCCTACGCCAAGGACCAGCCCGACGGCGGCAATCCGGCGCGCATCGAGACCGGCATCCGGGTGCATCTTGCCAGCCCGATTCCGGTCAGCGACCTGCGCTCGGTGCAGCACAAGATCGCCACGAAGTGGCTCGACGACAAACGCGTCGAGGTCGGCCTCGATGCATCCGAACGGGATGCCGGCAATCGCGATTTCATCCTGCGCTTCCGCCTGCAGGGCGACCGGATCAACTCGGGACTGATGACCTACGAATGGAACGGCGAGCACTATTTCCTGATGATGGCCCAGCCGCCCAAGCATGTTGACGCGGCGCAGGTGATGAAACGCGAATACCTGTTCGTGGTGGACGTGTCCGGCTCGATGCACGGCTTTCCGCTCGACACCGCGCGCGAGGTGATGCGCGAACTGCTGGGCAAGCTGCGGCCCGATGAAAGCTTCAACATCCTGTTTTTCTCGGGCGGCTCCACCGTGCTGTCGTCGGTGCCGTTACCGGCTACGCCGGCCAATCTGCAACGCGCCATGGAGATGATGAAGACCTACGACGGCGGCGGCGGAACCGAGCTGGTGCCGGCCCTGGAAAAGGCGTTCGACATGCCGCGCACGCCCGATACTGCGCGCAGCGTCGTGGTGATCACCGACGGCTACATCAGCGCCGAGCGCGCCGCCTACGACCTGATCAAGCGGAACCTGAACGCGACCAACCTGTTCGCCTTCGGCATCGGCTCGTCGGTGAACCGTTATCTGATCGAGAGCATGGCCCGTGCCGGCGAGGGCGAGCCCTTCGTCATCACCGGGCCGGGCGAAGCGGCCGGCGTCGGCGCGCGTTTCCGCCGCTACGTCGAGTCGCCGGTACTCGGCAACATCCAGCTGCAGGGCAAGGGCGTCGATCTGTACGACATGGAGCCGGCCGACATCCCGGTGATGCTGGCCGAGCGTCCCATCGTGGTGTTTGGCAAGTACCGCAACGCGCAGGCCGACGCGTCGCTTGTGCTGACCGGCACCGCCGCCCAGGGCGACTACCACGCGAGCCTGCCGCTGGCCGACGAAGGCAGCCGCAATCAGGCCGAACTGCTGCCGGTGCTGTGGGCACGGCAACGGCTGATGCGCCTGTCCGACATGCAGGGTGGCAACGTCGAACTCAACCGCGACGCCATCGTCGATCTCGGTCTGCGCTACGCGTTGCTGACCCAGTACACCTCCTTCGTCGCGGTCGACGAAACCGTAGTCAACCCGGACGCCGACGCGACCGATGTGAAGCAGCCCCTGCCGTTGCCCCAGGGCGTGTCGGAACTGGCACTGGCGCAGCCGGTGCCAGAACCGGAACTGGGCTGGCTGATGCTGGTACTGGCCGGCCTGTTCGGCGGCGAACGTCTGATCCGGGCGCGCGGCCATGGCAAGCGCTGAAACGACGGTGCTGCCCGGCCGCGCATTCGGCTGGCGCGACTGGGGTCTGGTCCTGCTGCTGGCTCTGGCGCTCAAGGCCGGTTATTCGGCGGCCACGACGGCACAACTGCAATGGCTGCTCCAGCCGCTGGCCGGATTGCTCAACGCCACCCGCCTGTTCGATTTCGCTCCGCTGGCGGGCGGCGAATGGCTGGATGCCGGCCGCGCCCTGGTCATCGTCAAGGCCTGCGCCGGCGGCAATTTCCTGATCGCCTCTTGGCTGGGCTGGCTGTGGCGCTGGCGTACGCGGCCATTCGGTCCGACGCTCGCACTGGGCGCCTTCGCCGCCGCGTGGCTGACGGCCCTGCTGGCCAATGCCGCGCGCATCGTCCTGATCGGCTACGGCCAGGACGATCTGGCGCGCCTCGCGGGATTGTCGGACGCAGACAGCCACCGGCTGATCGGCATCGGCGTCTATTTCGGCGCCCTGCTGCTGCAACTGAAAGGAACGGGAAACGCGCTCTCCGCGCCGGCGATCTACCTCGGCGTCACCCTGCTCGCGCCGCTGCTGAATGCCTGGCTGACCGGGCGCAACGGCATCGACATGGCGCACGCGCTGTGGTCGGCCGGGGTTCCGCTGGCCGGATTGCTGGTCTATGGCCTGCTTCGATTGCAGGTCGGCCGGACGCGCGGCCGGGACGGTAGGCCTACTTCGTCAGCGCCATGAACAGCTGCGGCAGCCGCTCCGGCAGCCGCTCGATGTGGTCGATGACGGTGTACTGGCGGCCGAAAATATCGCCGACGTATTCGTCGGCCTTGGGATCGAGGCTGATGCAGTAGGCAAAAATGCCGTCCTGATCGAGCTCTTTGACTGCCTGTCGCGCATCTTCGATCAACAGGCGTTCGTCGTGGGTATCGACGTCGGACGGCTTGCCGTCGGTGAGGATCAGCATCAGCTTCTTGTCGGCCGGCCGCGCGCCGAGGTAATGCGCAGCGTGACGCATCGCGGCGCCCATGCGGGTGGAATAGCCTGCTTGCATTGCCGCCAGCCGCGCCTTCACTTCGTCGTCGAAATGTTCGCGATAGCCCTTGATGTGCAGGTAGCGCACGTCATGGCGGGTGTTGGAATGGAAGCCGGCGATGGCGAACGAATCGCCGAGTTTCTCGATCGCCCACGCCAGCAGCGAAACCGCTTCCTGGCTCAGTTCGAGGATGGTCTGGTCGCTGCCCGCAGCCTTGTCGTTGAGCGATTCCGACAAATCCAGCAGCAGCATCACGGCGATGTCGCGGCCGTCGGTGCGGTGGCTCATGTTGATGCGCGGGTCGGGATTCGCACCACCTTTGAAGTCGATCAGCGAGCGGATGGCGACGTCGAGGTCGAGCTCGCTGCCTTCTTCCTGATAGCGGATGCGCACCTTGTCCTGCGGCTTCAACAGATCGAGCATTTTCTTCAGCTGCTTGGCGAGCGCGCTGTGCTTGGCGAGCAGGCGGTCGATGTCCGCCGGGTTGCCGCTGGCGTGCAGACCTTCGTACACGCTGGCCCAGTCCGGGCGGTAGGTCTGGCTGTTGTAGTCCCACTCGGGATAATGGCGCGGCGGCAGGCCCTGGATTTCCTGATCCGGCGCGGCCTTGCGGTTTTCGTCGAAGCTTTCTTCCTCGTCGCCTGCCTCGATGAATTGCCACATGTGGCGGTTGTCGTCGCGGTAGTCGATCACCGTGTTGTCGAAATGGACCTTGGCGAGCTGGTCGCTCTGGCGGCGGGTTTTGGCGACGTAGGACAGTGCCAGCGCGGCGATCTCCTTTGTACTCGACTCCCCCTGTGCCATCACGGCGTGGAAGCGCGCGACGAAGGTGTTGAGGTCGGCGTCAGCGTAGCCGTGAGCAGGATCGAGCAGCGCGCGCGACAGCATCGCCATGCGGTGGCGCAGACAGGACGTGGTCTGCGGATCGCAGTCAGCTTCCAGCGGCTGCGGATGCAGCGCGAGAAACAGGCGGCGCAGGCCGGGGTAGACGCGGATCAGCAGGGTCTCGACGCGGCAGTCCTCGAAGAACTCGACCGCCATGCGCTGAAACGGGCTCCAGTTGTCGGCCACCTGCGGCCGGGTCCAGCGCCGGTGGCCGACCATGTGCGCCAGCGTGGCGCGGTAGCGGTCGAGGCCGCTGACCCCGTGTGCATCGTCCTGCACATCCGGCACGCGCATGCCAAGCTTGTCGTAA
Source organism: Thiobacillus sp. (assembly GCF_018780105.1). Lineage (GTDB taxonomy): Bacteria > Pseudomonadota > Gammaproteobacteria > Burkholderiales > Thiobacillaceae > Thiobacillus. Next base: position 147,235 of record NZ_JADMKC010000002.1, on the reverse strand, counting down.
TAAGGAACCGGCTTGCGCAATTCGTCGAAGGCGGTGGAATATGGCACCAGTTGTTCCGCGTCGTTCCACAGGCCGCGCAGGTATAGATCGAGCTTGCGTTCGACGTCCATGAACAGGGTGCCGTGGCGTTCGCGTTGCAGTACCGCGCGGCTGTCGGCCGACTGCACACTGAAGTAATCCTTCTGCCGCTCGGGATGGGTGCGGTAGTTGCGGATGCCGTATTCCACCCAGTTTTTCAGCCCGGCCAGCGTCAGCTGGTTCAGCAGGTTGGGCGCCTGGGCGAGAAATTCCGGCAGGCCGGGGCTGGGGAAGGTGGTGTGGTGACCGTGGATGGAACCAGTGGTGCGCTCCATGAAATCCAGCGTGATATCCAGATAGTGCTGCAGCTGTTCCTGCGCCTGCAGGCGGCGTGCAACCGCTGCCAGCGTTTGCAGGAAAGGCGTGATGGCCTTGCCGTTGGGCGATTTTTGCATGCGCTGGACCAGCGCCATCACCGCCGGCAGGGCTGCTTCGCCCACCGCCTGCGCAGTGGACGGCCACTCTTCCAGAAATGCCAGCATCGGCTCGACGCCGCGCCCCAGCTTGCCGATGACGCGCGCGGCTTCGAGGTAGGCGTCGATGCCCTCGCGCGTGATCACCGCCAGCGCTTCGGCCATGACGTCTTCGAACACCGCCTCGACCTGCGGGAAGCGGGTGTCGATCTGCGCCCAGTAGGCGCGCATCAAGGGATGTTGGTATTCGGTTTCGCTCATGGTCCGGACAATCTCCCGTAGGCTGGGCTGAGGCACGAAGCCCAGCGCTGCCAGTCATGTTGGGCTTCGTGCCTCAGCCCAACCTACACGCTACGTTGTTGGTCACGCAAATGTCGCGTCGATGGCGTGATCCAGCGTGTCGCGGATATCCGCGTCATCGGTGATCGGCCGCACCAACGCCATGCGGCAGGCGTCACGCGGGTCGACGCCGTCCTTGATCAGCGTCGCTGCATAGACCAGCAGGCGGGTCGAGATGCCTTCGTCGAGACCGTGGCCTTTGAGGCCGCGCGCGACCGCACCGATCTTCACCAGTTTCGCTGCCATGGCTGCATCGGCGCCGGTTTCCTTCGCCACGATCTCGGTTTCCAGCGCCGCATCGGGGTAGTCGAAATCGAAGCCGGTGAAGCGCTGCTTGGTCGACTGCTTGAGATCCTTCATCAAGGTCTGATAGCCCGGATTGTAGGAAATCACCAGCTGGAAATCGGGGTGCGCATGAATCAGCTCGCCCTTCTTGTCCAGCGGCAGGGTGCGGCGGTGGTCGGTGAGCGGGTGGATCACCACGGTGGTGTCCTGCCGTGCTTCGACGATTTCATCGAGGTAGCAGATCGCGCCGATGCGCGCGGCGGTGGTGAGCGGGCCGTCGAGCCAGCGGGTGCCGTTGGCTTCGAGCAGGTAGCGTCCCACCAGATCGCTGGCGGTCATGTCTTCGTTGCACGCCACGGTGATCAGCGGCTTGCCAAGCTTCCACGCCATGTATTCGACGAAGCGCGACTTGCCGCAGCCGGTCGGGCCTTTCACCATCACCGGCAGGCGGTTGCGGTAGGCGGCTTCGTACAGCGCGACTTCGTTCTTCTGCTGCTGGTAGAACGGTTCCTGCTGAATCTTGTATTGGTCTTTATCGGTCATGTGTGACTCCATTTCCTCCCCCTTTGAAAAAGCACCCTAAAGGGCATAAAGGGGACTGGGGGATTTTTCGGCAATCTGTTGAATCCCCCCTAACCCCCCTTTTTCAAAGGGGGGAATCCATCTTGAAAGAAAAACGCCCCCAGTGAACCGGAGGCGTTTCTCTTGCATCAATGCGGGCCGTGCTTACTTGTGCACGCCCAGCTTTTCGCGCCAGCCGGGGAAGATCTTGTCGGCGTCGCCAGGGAAGGACTCGAACGCGCGGGCGAACTCTTTGTGCTCTTTCGCGTATTCGATCGGGTCGGCGCCCGACTTCCAGCACTCGTACGACTGGCGCAGCGAGATCGCGCCGGCAGCCGGGCTGTCGATGTGGCCGTAGGAACCGCCGCCGGAGGTATTGATGACGTTGCCGTGACCCAGGTTCTCGAAGAAGCCGGGCAGACGCAGTGCGTTCATGCCGCCGGAGATGATCGGGGTGGTGGGCTTCATGCCATACCACTTCTGGAAGTAGACCGGGCCCTGGCACTCGTCGCGCTCGATCATGTAGGCAATGATCTTGTCGGAGGTTTCGCCTTCCATCTTGCCGTAGCCCATGGTGCCCACGTGGATGCCCGAAGCTCCCTGCAGACGCGAGATCTTCGCCAGCACGAACGCGGTGTAGCCACGCAGCGCGGACGGCGAAGTGATCATGCCGTGACCGGCACGGTGGTAGTGCAGGTACTGGCCGGGGTACTGACGGCGGGCAGTGGTGATCATGCCGGGGCCGCCAACGAAACCGTCGACCAGGAATGCCAGCTTGTCGGCGTCGGGGCCGAAGGTCTCCAGACCGAAATCGGCACGCGCCATCATTTCGTAGTGGTCGTCAGCGGTGATGTTCAGGGAGAACAACTTGGCCTGGCCGGTTTCGTCCTGCGCGCGCTTCATGGCGTCATACACCAGCGGCAGCACTTTCTTCAGCGGGCAGAACACCTGGTTGCCCTGGGGTTCGTCGTTCTTGATGAAGTCGCCGCCCAGCCAGAACTGGTAGGCCGCAGCTGCGAACGGCTCGGGACGCAGACCCAGCTTCGGCTTGATGATGGTGCCGGAGATGTAGCCGCCGTCCTTGACCGGACGACCGAGGATGCGCCACATGTCGGAGATGTCGCGCGCGGGGCCGTCGAACATCTGGATGGCGCGCTCGGGCATGTAGAAGTCGTGAATCTTGGCGTGCTCGATGTCGCCCATACCCTGGTTGTTGCCGATCACCAGGGTCAGGAAGGAAACGATCATGAAGCGGCCGTCGGTGACGTTACGGTCGAACAGCTCGATCGGGTAGGCGATCCGCATGTCTTCGGTCGCTTCGTCGATGTAATAGACCAGCGCGTCGACGCCCTTGGTGAAGTCGTCGGTGGTGGAGACTTCGACGTTGGTGCCGGTCGAGGACTCGGCGGCGAAGTGAGCGGCGGCTTCCAGGTAGCCGTGGCCGGACTTCGGCTTCATTTTGTAGGCGACGAGGATGTGCTTGCCACCCTTGATGAGGTCTTCTTCTTTGAGGCTGAGGTCGGCGTAACGTGCGGACTGATCCATTGCTTGGCTCCTTCGGTTGTTGAACAGGGCTTCAGGAGGGAGGCTCCTGAAATCGATAGGGGCGGACTATACGCACGGGTTTCTATAATTAATATTAAATTGTTATGATTAAAATCATATCGTTTAGCTTATGGTTTTATGCGCCGCCTGACGCTCCGCCAGTTCCGTGTATTCGAAGCGGTCGCCCGCCATCTGTCGTTCACCCGCGCGGCGGAAGAACTGCATCTGTCGCAGCCGGCCGTGTCGATGCAGGTGCGCGGCATCGAGAAAATCCTCGGGCTGCCGCTGACCGAACAGTTCGGCAAGAAGATCTTTCTGACCGAGGCCGGGCGCGAGGTGCTGTATGCCAGCCAGAGCATCACCGCGCGGCTCGACGACCTGCAGGCCAACCTGGCGCAACTGCGCGGCATGGACAGCGGCCAGCTCAACATTGCGGTGACGACCACCGTGAGTGCAGTCGCCACCACCATCCTGGCCAGCTTTCGCGGCAAGCACCCCAAGGTGTCGATTCATCTGGATGTATCGAATCGCGAGTCGGTGCTGGGTTTGCTGGCGGCCAACCGCATCGATCTCGCGATCATGGGGCAGGTGCCGGAAGGCCTCGATCTGCAAGCCACCCGCTTCATGGACAACCCGCTGGTGGTGATCGCGCCGCCCGATCACCCGCTCGCCCGCAAGAAGAAGGTGTCGATCCAGGATCTCGCCTCGGCACCCTTCCTGGTGCGCGAGACCGGCTCCGGCACCCGCGGCGCGATGGAGCGCTGGTTCGCCGACAAGGGCATGGAGATTCTCACCAGCATGGAAATGAGCAGCAACGAGGCGATCAAGCAGGCGGTGCAGGCCGGCCTGGGACTCGGCATCCTGTCGCTGCAAACGCTGGAGCAGGAACTGGCATTGAAGCGGCTGGCGGTGGTCGCCGTCGAAGGCTTCCCCATCATGCGCCACTGGTACATCGTCCACCGGTCCGACAAGCGGCTGTCGCCCGTGGCGCAGGCATTCAAGTCGTTTGTGCTGGAGGCGGCGCGCTAGCCCACCTCACCCGCACCGGTTGATAGCACCGGTTGATAAATACGGCACAGCGTCTATTCATATAGAGGCCGCATGCAAAGCGGCCATTCCAATAAGGGGGATATATGAATAAACCTGTGACGGCAGCTCGCAAGCGCACTTCATGGAAAACCCGGATAGGCCTCGGCGCGCTGCTCGCCGCCCAGTTCGGCCAGGCTGCTGCGGCGGCGCCCGAACAGGCGGAGCTGGATGCGCTGCGTCTGCAACTGGAAGCGCAGTCGAAAAAGCTCACCGAACAGCAGCAACTGCTGGAGGCCGAGCTCAGGAAACTGGAACAGCACAAGCAATCGCTGCAGGAAACCCGGCGCAGCATCGAGGCGATGCAACTGCAGCTGGGGATGCCGGTGGATATCAACCCGGTGCAGGTGTCCGAAGCCGATGAGTCGAAGTACCGCGGGCGCGGGCCGGATTCCGCAGAGCGGGTGGACAACGTGCTGGATGCGGTGAACCTGTTCTCCGAGCCCAGCATCATGACGCCCAAGGGCACTTTCGTTTTCGATCCTTATCTGCAATACGTCTACAACTCGTCCGACCGCCTGTCCGTCATCGGCTTCAGCGTGCTGAATGCGGTGCTGATCGGCGAAATCAATGTGAGCCAGGCCAATCGCACCAACTGGATCCTGAACCTGGGCGGGCGCTACGGCGTGACCAATCGCTTCGAGGTCGAAGCCCGCGTGCCCTATATCTACCGCACCGACGACACGCTGGCGCGCTCGATCACGTCCACTTCGCAAAACGAACTGTTCAGCGCCGACGGCAACGGCATCGGCGACATCGAGCTGGCGGCGCGCTACCAGCTCAATGCGCCGCGCGACGATGGCGCGTTCTACATTGCCGGGCTGCGCTTCAAGAGCCGCACCGGCAAGGACGTTTACGAAGTCGAATACGACCCGCTGTTCAACCTGCCGACCGAGCTTGCGACCGGTTCCGGTTTCTACAGCCTGCAGCCGAGTCTGTCCGGGGTACTGCCCTCCGATCCGGTGGTGTTCTTCGGCGGCCTCAATTACACCTGGAACATCAAGCGCGACGTCAATGAAATGGTCGGGACCGAGTTCATCGGCGAAGTCGACCCGGGCGACTCGTTCGGCCTCAACTTCGGCATGGGACTGTCGCTCAACGAACGCAGCTCGTTCAGCGTGAGCTACGAGCACACCTGGATCGAGAAATCGACCTTCGAAGGCATCGCAAACCAAGGTCTCGATGTGCAGCTCGGCACCCTGCAAACCACCTTCGCCTACCGCCTCAACAAGACGACCAATCTGAACCTGACGATAGGCGCCGGACTGACCGAGGACACGCCGGACACCACGATGACCCTGCGGCTGCCGATGAAGTTCTGACCCCGGCAAGACCCCTCCATTAAAAAGGCCAGGCGGTGCTGCCTGGCCTTTTTAATTCAACGTGTGCCGGCAGCTGCTTCAGCGCAAGCCGTTCAGGCTCTGGTTGTGGATGGCATTGAGCCGCGCCTGCATGGCGAGCATTTGCGCCTCGACGGTGAGACTCAGGGTGGTGATATTGCGGATCACCTGATTGTTCACCGAGTTCTGGATGAAGGTTGCCAGCGAATCGAGCGAGACATTGGGCGGCAGTACGACCGCATTGGCGACGCCGTTCTGGATCACGATCAGCGAGCCGTTCGTGCTGACCTGCGTCGCGGGCGCCGGTGTTACAGGTTCTGATGCCGGCGGACTGTCGGCTGGCGCAGCAGCCATTTCCGCGGGACTGCCGCTGGCGGCGCTAGCGCCTGCCACGCTGTCCCCCGGTGTGCCGCTGACGCCGCTGGCGCCTGTCTGTGCGACGGTATCCGCCGCGCTTGCGGTTTGCGCAGGCGGATCAACCGGTGATGCGTTCATGTCTTCGCGCACACCGCCGTCCGCGGCGGCAACCGGCGCCGGCACGTTCACGCTGACGGGCAGGGCTTGCTGGAAGGGCGCCAGCGCCCGCGGGTTGAGCGCCGCCGTCATCAGTTCGCCATTGATATAGGTCTGGCCGTTGATCTGGGTCAGACGCTCGATGCCGCTGATGGAAAACGGCAGCAGGAATTCCAGGCCGTTCCAGCTGACGACGAAGCCGCCGCGCATGCGGTCGAGCACTTCATCGCTGGCGCGGGGCGCGTTGTCGAAAGATGAATACGATGCGTGCGCGAGTCCACCCGAAAGCAGGCTCAGCAGCACGATCCAGATACGCAGGGCGGACATGATCCGTCTCCTTAAAATTCGCCCGTCGGCCGGCGCAACAGCGTGGAATTGGCGAGATCGCCGAGCGTGCCGGCGATGCCGACCGGAGCCTTTTCCCGCACGCGCCAGTCTTTCGGATTGTTGAATATCACCTTGTCGGTATGACCGTTAATGACGAACACGATGTGATTGATCATCATGCGTTCGAACTCGGGCAAGGGCATCACCCGCGCGCCCTGGGCCGGATCGCCGAAGGCCACCCGGCCATCGCGTACGCCCTTGACGACGACGAAGTGGTTGTAGCGCCCGTCGCGGATCAGCACGATGGCCGGCACGCCCACGCTGGACAGTTTTTCCAGGTTGGCGCTGTAACCGTTGGCGGCATAGCCGCGCGACTCGAGGAAGCGCTTCATGTCGAGCATGGAGAAACCTTCCTTGCGGATCTTGGTCTGGTCGCCGGTTTCCCACATGGCGCTGTACACGGTTTCTTCCCGGGTCGGCTCGCCGTAATGATGGGTGAGCAGGGTGGCGACCGCCGCGGAACCGCAACTGAAGTCGTACTGCTGGCGCACGGTGTAGCGGAACTGCCGCTCCTTCATGCTCATGGTCTTGAAGTTGTAGGAGCCGGAACCCGCGCCCGGAATGTCGACCATGCCGGCCCGCGCGCCGGACATCGCGACCAGCACCGTCAGAAAAAGAGCGATCACGCGCATCTCATTCGCTCCTTATTGCATCTGGATATTCAGGATCACGGCGTTTTGAATCAGCACGTTGTTGCCCGAATTCTGGATCACGGTGTTGAGCCCGGCGTTGTTCGCCAGCGAACCATCGCTGACCATGTTGAAACCCGTCACCAGATCGCTGGCCGCGTTGTCGTACACGGCGCCATCCAGGTTGTTGGTGTTGGTGGGAATCAGCGCCTTGCCGCGCTGACCTGCCAGAAGATCGTCGGAAACAAGGGCATCGAAAAGCGTGTCGCTGCCCGGAATGTCAGGGCCGGAGTCGGCCCAGGCGGGCTGCAAAGAAAAAGCCAGTATCAGAATCGGTATCGTTTTCAGAAGTGTGTTTGTGGTGTGCATGACAGCTTCCTTTCGGAAATCCCCGGAATCGCAACGCGACTCCGGGGTGTCGTTTTACTGAACGTTCAGATTGGCCTGAACCGTCACGCCGACTTGGGTCAGGGCATTGGCCCCGGTGTTTTGCGACAGGCTGATGATGCCGGCGCCGTTGGTCACGCTGCTGGACATGTTGTTGGAGATATTGAAGACCCCCGCATCTCCGCCATGCGAGTTGCCGCCGTTGCCGCCTGCGCCGCCGTTGCCGGTGGTAGCCGATGCCATGGCTTCGCTGGTGGCGTTGCCGCCCATGCCGCCATCGCCGCCGTCACCTCCAGGCCCACTGGCGTCCGCCGTGCCGCCTGCGCCGCCGTTGCCGCCTGCGCCGCCCGACCCGCCGCTTGCGCCGTTGCCGGCCAGGCCGCCTTCGCCGGTGCCGCCGGTGCCGGCTGCGCCGACCGCCCCTGCGCCGCCGGTGCTGGTGCCGGTGGCGCCGACTGCGCCTGCGCCACCTGCGCCGCCGTTACCTTCAGCCCCCGCCGCGCCATTGCCACCTGCGCTGGTGCCCGCGGCGCCGGTGCCGGTCGCGCCGGTGCCGGCTGCGCCGACTGCGCCCGCGCCTGCGGTGTTGGTGCCCGCTGCGCCGGTGCCGGTTGCGCCGGTGCCGTCGCCGCTGGATGCGCCTGCACCTGCGGTGTTGCTGCCGGCCGCGCCGGTTCCGGCTGCACCGGTACCTGCTGCGCCTGCTGCGCCTGCGCCGCCGGCCGCGCCACTGCCATCGGCCGCCAGGCTGCTGCCATCGGCCGCGCCACTGCCGCCGCCGTTGCTGTTGCCGCCACCGCTGGTGCCGCTGGCGTTGCCGCTTGCCGCACCGGTGCCATTACCCGCTGTGGCGGTGCCGTCACCCAGACCGCCGCTGGCATCGCCGCCATTGGCTGTGTTGGAGTTGGCCTCCCCGGTCACGCTGCTGTTGCCGGGACTGGCCACGTTGCCCGCCGTTGCGGTCGCGTCATCGCTCTGGTCGATCGGGTTGTTGCTGGCGTTGGCGTCGCCATTGGTGGTGGACGGTTCCTGGCTAACCAGGCCGCTGTTGGCGGCGGAAATCCCGCCGACTCCAATGGCGTTGCCGCCGCTCGAAGTGTTATCGCTGTCGCCGCCTGAACCTTTGCCACCGTCGCCGGTAAACGACATCGCCTTGCTGTCGCCGCCGTAGGATTTGCCACCGTCGCCGGTCTTGGTGATGGCCAGGCTGTCGCCGCCTATCCCCATGCCGCCGTCGCCGCCATTGCCGCCGTCGCCGCCGCTGCCTTTGCCGCCATCGCCGTTACCGCCGGTTGCGTTGCCGGTGTTGCCGCCGTCGCCGCCGGAGCCGGTATAGCCGCTGCCGCCGTAGCCCGAACCGCCGTCGGCGTCCGCCGTGTTGCCGCCATTGCCGCCGTCACCGCCGATCCCGGAGCCACCCACGCCAAGGCCGCCGAGTGCAGCGCCGCCTTTGCCGCCGTCGCCGCCGTCGCCGCCGCTGCCTTTGCCGCCGTCGCCGCCGTAACCGCCGTCGCCACCGTAGGCCGAACCGCCGTCGCCACCAGAACCGCCATCGCCGCCGACCCCGGTACCGCCGATGCCGCCGATGGCCGAACCGCCGTCGCCGCCGGAACCGCCGCGGGCACCCTCGCCTGCAGTGGTATCGCCGCCGATAGCCATGGCCGAACCGCGTCCGCCATCACCCGCCGAGCCGCCATCGGCGCCCCAGGCTTTGCTGGCGGTGTCCTGCGAACTGTTGCCGCCGTTGCCGCCCGCTGCGCCGTCGCCGGCCTTGCTGCCACCCTTGGCCGAGTTGCCGAGGTCGTACACCCGGTTGTCGAACACCTTGCCTTCGAGTTCGGTCTTGGCCGACACCTCGGTGTTGAATGCGCCGTGGTTTTGCGAAAAGCTATTGTTGGAATCGTCGTTGTGCGATGAATCCGTGTTCTTCGAGTTGTTGTACTGCTTCGCCACGGAATTGTCGTTGGCGACCGCGCCGGAATTGGTCTCCTGGGTGGCATCGCGGTTCTCGGAGTCTTGCGACGCCGAGGAATACTCGTTGGCCGCCGCGCCGGTCTGGCTGGACTGGTCGTTGATCGCGGTCGCTTCCTGACTGGCTGCGCCGTCGTTGTCGAACGCGGCGTAGCCGAACGATCCGTTCTCTTCGGACGAGGTGCTCACGGGTCCGGGATAGCCGAACCCGCCGGCATTGTTGGTGGGATTGGCCCAGGCCTGGGCCAACATGCCAAACGCCAGCGCGATGGCGGTGGATAACAGGGTCTTGTTCATTTCATTCTCCTAAACAGAATTGGCATTGCGGTTCGCGTTCCCGTCCCGGCGCTGCCATGCAGCGCCGGGATCACGGTTTATTGAACCGTCAGGTTGGCCTGCACGGTGACGCCGATCTGGGTTAGCGCATTGGCGCCGGTGTTTTGCGACACCGAGATGATCCCTGCGCCGTTCGACAGGCTGCCCGTCATGTTGTTGGACGCATCGAAGGTGCCGGCATTGCCGCCCATCGAGTCGCCACCGTTGCCGCCCACGCCGCCGTTGCCGGTGGTGGCCGATGCCATGGCGCTGCTGGTGGCGTTGCCGCCCAGTCCGCCATTGCCGCCGGCGCCGCCATCGCCGTTGGCCGTCGCCGCGCCGCCGGTACCGCCTGCGCCGCCAGCACCGCCAGCGGCACCCGTGCCGCCAGCGCCTGCGACGCCGCCTTCACCGGTGCCACCGGTGCCGGTCGCACCTGCTGCACCACTGCCGCCGGTGCTGGTGCCGGCCGCGCCGACTGCCCCTGCGCCGCCTGCGCCGCCGGTGCCGGTCGCCCCGACCGCGCCGGCGCCGCCCATGCTGGTGCCGGCCGCGCCGGTACCCGCAGCGCCTGACCCGGTCGCGCCTGCAGCGCCTGCGCCCGCCGTGTTGGTGCCTGCCGCGCCGGTGCCCGTCGCGCCTGTACCATTGCCGCTGGACGCGCCGTTACCTGCGGTATTGGTACCCGCTGCACCCGTGCCTTCTGCGCCGGTGCCGGTTGCACCTGCCGCGCCCGAGCCGCCTGCGCCGCCGCTCCCTGCGCCAGCCGTGCTGGTGCCGGTGGACGCGCCGCTGGTGCCGCCGGTGGCGACTCCGCCTGCGCTCATATCATTGGTGCTGCCGCTGGCGCCGCCGTTGGCCGCGCCACCGTTGGCTGCGCCGGTTCCTGCGCCCGCCGTTGCGGTGCCGCCGGTCCCCGCGCCGGATGTAGCGACGCCGGTTTCGCTGGAGTTGGTGGGATTGGCGGTGTTGCCTGCGTCGGCCGAGGCGTTGTCGCTACCTTCGGACGGCGTATTGGTGGCATCCGCATTGCCATTGGTGGTGCCGGGGTTCTGGCTCACCCCGCCGCTGTTGCTGACGGAAATGCCGCCGACTTCAGTCGCGTTGCCGCCGCTGCTGCCGTTGCTGGCATCGCCCGCATAGCCTTTGCCGCCGTCGCCGGTTGCCGAGATCGAAGCGCTGTCGCCGCCCGAGCCCTTGCCGCCGTCACCGCTGGCGGTGAAGCTGCCGCTGTCGCCACCGATGCCTTTGCCGCCATCGGCGCCGTTGCCGCCGTCACCGCCGTAGCCGCTGCCGCCGTCGCCATTGCCGCCGGTGGCATTGGCGGTATTGCCGCCATCGCCGCCCGAACCGGCCCAGCCTTTGCCGCCACTGCCGTCGCCGCCGCTGGCGTTGCCGGTGTCACCGCCATTGCCGCCATCGCCGCCAATGCCACTGCCGCCGATGCCGAGGCCGCCTGCTGCGAGGCCGGAGTTGCCGCCTTCGCCGCCGTCGCCGCCATAGCCGCTGGCGCCATCGCCGCCGGAACCACCGCTGCCGCCGCTCGCGGCTCCGGCATTGCCGCCGTCACCGCCGGAGCCGCCATAGCCTTTGCCGCCGAAGCCGCCCATGGCAAAGCCGCCGTCACCGCCGGAGCCGCCTTTGGCGCCATCACCGGCATCGGTGTCGCCACCGATCGCCTTGGCGTAACCATCGCCGCCGGAACCGGCATCGCCGCCGCCCGCACCGAGCGACATGCTGAAGCTGTTTTGCTCGACATTGCCGCCGTTGCCGCCGCTCGCGCCATCACCGGCGCGACTGCCACCCGCGGCGTAGTTGCCGATGTCATGCACGGTGTTGTCGAACACCTTGCCATTGAGCTCGGTCTTGGCCGACACGTCGGTGTTGAACGAATGGCTGTTCTGGGATTGGGTATTGTTGGAGTCCTCGTTGTAGGACCCCGTCGTGTTGTACGAATCGTTGTATTGATACGCACTCGAGTCGTCGCTGGCGGTCGCGCCGGTGTTGCCGGTTTGCGTGGCCGAACGGTTCTTCGTGTTCTGGTTGGCTTGCGAATACTCGTTGGCGGCCGCGCCGGATTGCCCGGACTGGTTCGAATCCGCCGTCGCCGTCTGAGAGGCGTCGCCGTCGTTGTCGAATTGCGTCGCGTTATTGGTGGGGTTGGCCCAGGCCTGGACGGATACCCCGAGCGCCATCGCAATGGCTGTGGATAAAAGAGTCTTGTTCATTATGCCTCTCCTTGAAGTTGGCTTGACGACTGGATAACCGAGTGTGCAAGAACGGGATACACCCGCTCAGGCAAGCCCTTTGCAACAGTCGTGCCAAAAACACAAGCACATGAAACGAAACGGTTTTTTTGTTTTCTGGCGCAATGAGCACTGCGCGACGCACGCTGCAGGTGTTTCAAATTCTGGACACCGGCAGCCGGCAGTTTTTGGGGCCCATTGAATTTGTGCAATCAAAACAGTCGCTTGGATTTAAGCGCTTTACTTTTTTGCAGGTGTATCTAATTTGCACCTACCGTTTGGCACGTTCTTTTCCCAAACGGAATGCGCTTGGTACCCGCATGCATGAGGACGGCACGACGGGCAGTCAAGATCGGCAAAATATTCAGTTTGAAGGGGCGCGACAACGCGCCAGGACAGAACCGCTCAATTCAGCAAGCAGCCTCAGCGCGCTTCATCAATCAGGATTTCCTGTTTGACAACAAGCTGTTCTCCACAATAAAAAATACTGCTTGTCTGAAGGGTTCGTCTCTTTGTTGCGGACGGAGTCAAGGTTTGCGCGTGTGTGGCAGAGGGCTCAGGCACAGCGCGCCAACCCGGGAGGATTGCTTGTGACGATGCGTCAGGTGGTATTGCTGGCAAAAGACGGGCTGTTTGCCCAGATGCGGGAATTGCTGTGTGCGTCGGAGTGGCAAATTCTGCAAATGGTGGAGTATGAAATTTCGAAATCACTGGCCGCCGATCGCGACATCCATGTCGGATTGATCGACCTGTCCGATGCCAGCCCGGCCGAAATCGACCGTATCGAGGCCCTTACGTCTCGCAGTCATGGCATGGAATGGATCGCGCTGGTGACGCCGGTGATGCTGTCGAACTCTGCGCTGTGCCATCTGCTCAAAAACCGCTTCCACGATTTTCATACGCTGCCGGTCGATCCGGACCGCCTGTTGGCGAGTCTCGGGCACGCCCATGGCAAGGCCCGACTGACCGTGCCGTCCGACCTCCCCGCCGAAGTGCAGGGCAAGCTCGGCATGATCGGAACGAGCCCGGTGATGCGCACGCTGTACGCCATGATCGACAAGACGCGTAGCGTGGACGCGCCGGTGCTGATCGACGGTGAAAGCGGTACCGGCAAGGAACTGGTGGCGCACGCGCTGCATCAGGTCTCGACCCGCGCCCACGCCCCCTTCATTGCGGTGAACTGCGCCGCTTTGCCCGCCAACCTGATCCAGTCCGAATTGTTTGGTCATGAAAAAGGCGCGTTTACCGGCGCCCAGCAGCGCAAGCTCGGGCGTCTGGAAGCTGCGAGCGGCGGCACCATTTTCCTCGACGAAATCGGCGATCTACCGCTGGATTTGCAGGTCAACCTGCTGCGCGTTTTGCAGAACCGTTCCATCGAGCGCCTCGGTTCCAATCAGGAAATCCAGCTCGACGTGCGGGTGATCGCGGCGAGCAACGTCGACCTTGAACTGGCCGTGGCGCAAGGCCGGTTTCGCGAGGACCTGTACTACCGGCTCAACGTCATCCGGCTGCATACCCCGCCGCTGCGCGAACGCGAAGGCGACGTGGAACTGCTGGCCCGCCATTACTTCAAGAAACTGACCGAACCGGCAACGGCTACTGCCCGCGGATTCAACCAGCAGGCCCTGCGCGTGATGAGCAATTACAACTGGCCCGGCAACGTGCGCGAACTGATCAACCGGGTGCGCCGCGCCGTGATCATGAGCGAAAACACGCTGCTGACGCCCGAGGATCTGGGGCTGGAAAAACGGGTGGCGGACGCCGGCAATATCACCCTGGACCAGGCCCGGGCGCATGCGGAACTGCAGGCCATCCGCTGCGCGCTGCGGCGCAACCAGAACAACATGTCGGCCGCGGCGCGCCAGCTCGGTATTTCGCGCGCTACCCTGTACCGCGTACTGGAACGTTCCGCCACGCTGAGCCACGAAAGCCTGCTGGATCACGCGGCCTGAACCTTCGCTGAAACCCCGCTCGCGCCTGTCGGCTGGACAGCGCGTGATGCACTGACATACCATCCGCCGGTCGGGGCGCCTGCCCCCGGTATCCGGTCGTCGCAATATTTCTTTGCAGCGTCCCCAAGACGGTGTCCCGTCCAAGTCTGGCCTGACCCATCAACTTGGAGAATTTTTCGTGGACACTGCAAACGCCCATCCCCCCGCGCCCGTCACCCTGGCCGAGTCCTTCAGATACTGGTTCAAACTCGGCTTCATCAGCTTTGGCGGTCCGGCCGGGCAGATCGCGATGATGCATCAGGAGCTGGTCGAGAAACGCCGCTGGATTTCCGAACACCGCTACCTGCACGGTCTCAATTACTGCATGCTGCTGCCGGGGCCGGAAGCAATCCAGCTGGCGATTTACATTTCCTGGCTGATGCATGGCGCCAGGGGCGCCGTCATGGCGGGCGTGCTGTTTTTTCTGCCGGCGTTTTTGCTGCTGTCCGCGCTGGCGGGGGTGTATCTCGCCTGGGGCGATGTGCCGCTGGTGCAGGGAATTTTTTACGGCATCAAGCCCGCCGTGGTAGCCGTGGTGCTGTTCGCCGCCTGGCGTATCGGCAGCAAGGCGTTGAGAAACGAAATGCTGTGGGGCATTGCCACACTGGCCTTCATCGGCATCTTCTGGTTCAAGATCGGCTTTCCGTGGATCGTGCTGGCGGCGGCCATTCTGGGCGCGATTGGCGGCAAACTGGCGCCGGCCAAATTCAAGGGCGGTGGGGAGCACGGCGCCTCCAGCAAGCAGTACGGTCCCGCGCTGATCGACGACGATACGCCCACGCCGGATCACGCGAAGTTCTCCTGGGGCAAGTTCATGGTCACGACGCTGGTCTTTGCCGGTATCTGGCTGGGGGCGATGTTCGCGGTCAGCGGCCAGCAGACGCTGACCGACATGGGCAACTTCTTCAGCAGGGCGGCCTTTCTCACCATCGGCGGCGCGTATGCCGTGCTGCCCTACGTGTATCAGGGTGGCGTGGAGCAATACACCTGGCTCACCGGCGCGCAGATGATGGACGGACTGGCGCTGGGCGAAACCACGCCCGGGCCGCTCATCATGGTCGTCACCTGGGTCGGCTATCTGGGCGGCGTCGCCAAGGAAGTATTTGCCAACCCCATCGCGGCCGGCTTGGCGGGCGCGGCGGCGGCGACCTTCTTCACCTTCCTGCCCTCGTTCTGGTTCATCATCGCGGGCGGCCCGTTTGTCGAAGCCACGCGCAACGAACTGAAATTCACCGCGCCGCTGACCGGCATCACCGCCGCTGTGGTCGGCGTGATTATCAACTTGGCTGCGTTCTTCGCCTGGCACACGTTCTGGCCGCAGGCCACCGAGGCCACGCCGTTTGCCGGAACGTTCGAGTGGTTCCCGGTCATCGTCGCCATCGCCGCCTTCGTCGCGTTGTGGAAATATCAGGCCGACGTGATGAAAGTCATCGGCGTGTGCGCGCTGCTGGGTCTTGCGTATTCACTGGTTATTTAATGGAGTGTGAAATGGAATCGACAACCCAACCCCTGAAGCGCTGCGGCTGCGGCAGCCCGACCGACAAGTGCCCGGATTTGCCGCGCACGATTGCGCCCACCGCTTTCGATCCCGACACGGCGCTGGTGTTCGACGTGCGCCGCGAAGCCGATTACGCCGCATCGAGCGAGCTCATCCCTGGCGCACTGTGGAAAAATCCGGAGAAGATCGACGCCTGGATCGGCGCGCTGCCGCTGACGCAGGACGTGGTGATCTATTGCGTGCGCGGTGGTGAAATATCCAACACGGTGGTGGATCGGCTGCAGGCGACGGGCGTGAAAGCGCGCTACATCGAGGGCGGACTCGAAGCCTACAAGGCGGCAGGCGGCAAGCTGATGGCGAAACGCACGGCCTGACGCGCTGGTTCGGCTGATCGAACTATTTTTCTTGACTGCTATTGACAATTGTTCTCATTTACATGATTATGGCTGCATTGATTCGCAGACCATGGGGTTCAATCATGTACGTATGCCTTTGCCACAACGTGACCGACACCAAAATCCGCCACCTGGTGCGGACCGAAGGCGTGAGCTCAATGCGTGAACTGCGCGAACAACTGGGCGTGGCGACGCAATGCGGCAAGTGCGCCCAGTGTGCCAAACATGTGCTGAACGAAGCCCTGGCCGACATGCCCGCGAATGCCGGCCGCCCTGGCCTGATGGCTGCTGCCTGAACTTCGTTTTCCTCTCATTCTCATTCCCATACTGGTTCTCAGAAACCGCGTAAACGCTTGCGCTGCACGGGTTCTCGCTTAGACTGACGCAAGGTCACGTCTGCCCACTAGCCCCATCGTTCGATCCAGCCAACGGCAAACCTGTAGCCCCAATCAATCTCAGGAGAGAACCATGAAAGGCGACAAGAAAGTCATCCAGTATCTGAACAAGGCCCTCGCGGTGGAGCTCACCGCGATCAACCAGTATTTTCTGCACGCCCGCATGTACAAGAACTGGGGCCTGCTGGCCCTGGGCAAACACGAATACGAAGAGTCCATCGAGGAAATGCACCACGCCGACAAGTTGATCGAGCGCATCCTGTTTCTGGAAGGCCTGCCCAATCTGCAGGATCTGAACAAGCTGATGATCGGCGAGACCGTACCCGAGTGCATCGGCTGCGACCTCAAGCTCGAACTCGGCGGCCGCGCCCTGTACACCGAGGCCATCGCACATTGCGAAACGGTCAAGGATTACGTCTCGCGCGATATCCTCACCCATATCCAGACCGATACCGAAGAACACATCGACTATCTGGAAACCCAGCTCGACCTGATCCAGCGCATGGGCGAGCAGAACTACATGCAGACCGCCGCCGGCCCGGTCGAATCCTGAATCCGCAAGGCCGTAGCCCCTGCGCCGCCCCCCAACGCCGCTGCACCCAACGCCCCCCCAGCCGGGGCGTTTTTAATTTGCCGGTCCTCGCCATTCGGGTAGTTGACTAATTTAGTTGGTTATTCTATGGTGCGGCATCCGAATTATTTTTTATTGCAAGGACGAGAAACATGGAACGCGAAATCAACGGCAAGATGGTGGAAACCGACCCCGAAGGCTACCTGGTCAACCTGGACGACTGGTCCGAAGAGCTGGCGGTCGAGCTGGCCAAGGAAGACAAGCTGGAGCTGGAAGAAAACCACTGGAAGATCATCAACTACATGCGCAGCTTCTTCGCCGAAAACGGCACGGCGCCCAACCTGCGTTTCCTGCAGAAGGGCCTGAAGGAAGAGTTCGGCCCGGAATGGGGCGAGAAGAAATTCCTATTCGACCTGTTCCCGTTTGGCCCCGCCAAGCAAGCTGGCCGCTACGCCGGCACGCCGAAGCCGACCGGCTGCGTCTGAGCATGGTTGTCGGCGCTTTCAGCGCCGCACAAGCCCGACCTGCCCTTTATGCCCGACAGGGTAATCGCGGGCAATAAACGCCGGCTGCCGTACCCGAAGCCCCGCCCTGCGGGGCTTTTTGTTTTTCCGAAGCGGGCGTGCAAGGTAAAATGCCCGCTTTCTGTGAACCGGGTGTGCCGATGTCGCTCATTCAAGTTGGCGTGGTAATGGGATCTTCCAGCGACTGGGGAGTGATGCAACACGCGGCAGCGATACTGAAGCAGTTCGGCATCGCCTTCGAAACCCGGGTGGTATCGGCGCACCGCACGCCGGACCTGCTGTTCGAATACGCAGCCGCAGCCGAGGCGCGCGGCCTCAAGGCGATCATCGCGGGCGCGGGCGGCGCGGCCCACCTGCCGGGCATGCTGGCGGCCAAGACCACTGTGCCGGTGCTGGGCGTGCCGGTGCCGTCGAAATACCTCAAAGGCATGGATTCCCTGCTGTCCATCGTACAGATGCCGAAGGGCATTCCGGTCGCCACCTTCGCCATCGGCGAAGCGGGTGCCGCCAATGCGGCGCTCTTTGCAGCGGCGCAGATTGCACGTTACGACAGCACGCTGGCCGCACAGCTCAACGCCTTCCGCCAGACCCAGGCCCAGACAGTGCTGGCGATGGAGTTGCCCAATGTCGAATAAGTCCACGGCGACGCTGCCCATTTTGCCGGGCGCCACGCTGGGCATCCTCGGCGGCGGCCAGCTGGGCCGCCTGTTCACGCTCGCGGCGCGCGGCATGGGCTACAAGGTAATGGTGCTCGACCCCGACGCCGCCAGTCCGGCGGGGCAGATGGCCGACGTTCACTTGCGTGCCGACTACAGCGACACCGCCGCCTTGCAGCAAATGGGAGAGGCCTGCGTCGCCGTCACCACCGAATTCGAGAACGTGCCGGCGGCCAGTCTGATCGAACTGGCGCGCCATTGTCGGGTGTCGCCGGATGCGGCGGCCGTCGCCATCGTGCAGGACCGCAGCCACGAAAAAACCTGGCTGAAAGACAAGGGCTTTGCCACCGCGCCGTTCGCGCTGCTGGATAACGAGACCGGGCTTGAGGCTGCACTGGCGGCGACCGGCACGCCGGCATTGCTGAAAGTGTCGCGTTTCGGCTACGACGGCAAAGGCCAGGCGCGGGTCAACACACTGGACGAAGCGCGTGCCGCCTTCCGCGAATTCGGCAGCCAGCCCTGCGTGCTGGAAGGCTTCGTCAATCTGCAATGCGAAGTGTCGGTGGTGCTGGCGCGTAACGACGCCGGGGAATGCGCGCTCTTTCCCGTCGCTGAAAACCGTCACGTCAACGGCATTCTGGATGTCTCCATCGTGCCCGCCCGCGTGTCCGAAAGCCTCGCCGGGCAGGCGCGCACGATGGCGCGTGAAGTGGCCAGCCAGCTGGGCTATGTCGGCATCATGGCGGTGGAATTCTTCGTCGCCGACGGCCGGCTGATGGTCAACGAAATCGCGCCGCGCCCGCACAACTCCGGCCACTACACACTGGACGCCTGCGTCACCGACCAGTTTGAACAGCAGGTGCGCGCGCTGGTCGGCCTGCCGCTGGGCGACAGCCGTCTGCTGTCGCCGGTGGCGATGGTCAACATTCTCGGCGACCGCTGGCAAAACGGCGGCCCGCACTGGGACACGCTGCTGGCGCATCCCAACATCAAGCTGCACCTGTACGGCAAGGAAGCCGCGCGACCGGGACGCAAAATGGGCCATTTCAACGTGCTCGACGCCGACCCGGCAGCCGCACTGGCGCTGGCCGAAGCCATGCGCGATGCGCTGTAGATTCAACTGCCTGATTACGCTGCTGTTGCTGGGTGCCTGGAGCACCGCCAGTACGGCGGCAGACAGTGCACCGCTGCAGCTCACCATCGGCAAACAGGTTTTCCAGGTTGAACTCGCCGCCACGCCGCGCGAACGCGAACGCGGCTTGATGGGGCGCACCCGGCTCGCCGCCGACGGCGGCATGCTGTTCAAGTTCGAAACGGCCGCCGCCCATTGCTTCTGGATGCGCAATACGCCGCTGCCGCTGTCGATTGCCTTCATCGACCGTCGCGGCCGCATCGTCAACATCGCCGACATGCAAGCGCAAACCGACACGCTGCATTGCGCTGCAGAACAGGTTCCTTACGCGCTGGAAGTCGCGCAGGGGCAATTCGCGCGACACGGCGTCGCTGTGGGTGCGCAGGTGACGGGGCTGCCCTGAGCGGGCCGACCCCATTCAGGGCGTGATGGACTCGATGTCGAGCTGCATCACGCTGTCGCCT
This sequence comes from Thiobacillus sp., assembly GCF_018780105.1. Lineage (GTDB taxonomy): Bacteria > Pseudomonadota > Gammaproteobacteria > Burkholderiales > Thiobacillaceae > Thiobacillus. Next base: position 127,514 of record NZ_JADMKC010000002.1, on the reverse strand, counting down.
TCATCGCTGCGCTGCATCCGCACCGGCAGGTAATAACGCTCGATCGCCAGCCAGATTTCAAAGCGACCGTCTCCCGCATCCGCCCGCTTCAAATGCAGCGTACGCAACACACCCAGCCGGGTGTCCAGCTGCACTTCACCCAGCACTTCATAGCGATAGTTGCGCAGCTTCTTGCCATTGAACACGGTGTACGCCAGCTGCTCGCCCGAGGGCGGCGCGGTCAGCGCAAACTGGAAAAACAGGCTGAGCGCATCCTGCACCTCGCCCTCATAGCTGAACTGGCGGGGCGCGCCTTTGTCCGGCACCAGCACGATCTGGCCCTGTCCCGCATCAAAGGTCGCGCGGCTGTGTTTCTTGCCGCGCTGATCCCAGAACTCTTCCGGCTGCAGCCCCTTAGTCGTGATGCGGCCGCGGCTGGTCTGCGCGAAATGCCCGCGATAAAACATGCCGGCGACGCCGGTGGCGGCCGCCACGCTGGTCAGGGTGTAGCGCTCGCCCTCGTTGACCCACACCAGCGTCTGCTGGCCGCTGGCGATGCCGTAGCTCAGGCGATAACGCAAATCGAGACGTGGCGGCAGGACATTGAGCGGCGGCAGTTCAGGCACGGCCGGCGTGGCCACCTCCGGCGCGGATTCGCCGGGCTCGGCGACGGTGGGCGGCAACGGCTCGGCCACCGGCACGATGATGGGTTCGGGTTCGGGCGCAGCGACACGGGCAGGCGGCTGAAGGTGTACCCGCGCGGGTGGGCGTGCGGGCGGCGGTTTGGGTGCAGGCACCCGCGCGGCCGGCGGCTCAACCGGCTTCGGCGCTACTTTCGGAGCTGTGGCCAGCCGCACATCGAGCGGCGGCGCTTCGGGCGGCTCGCGCCACTGCGGCAACTCCCACCGCAGGCCACCAAACAGGGCCGCATGCAGCAGCAGCGACCCTACCAGCGCCAGGCCCCAGGGGCGAATGCGCCGGCTCATTTCCTGCTAGCCTTTAACGCTGGCGCGCACCAAGCGCTGCTCAAGTGTCACGCCGTCATCGACGACGCGCACCTGCACTGGCAGGTTCTGCCGCGTAGGCGCAATCCACAAAGTGACATTTTTCTGGTCAGGCGCGTGCGCAACGCGCTGGTACAGCTGGGTATCCAGTTCGCCGACCGGCGTCTTGAGGATGCCGCCGTTACTGCGCGCGTACCGGTAGTCCTTGAGGTCGCGCCCGCTCACTACCTGCAGTGCGAAATCGGCCGGCAGGCTGGGGGCGAATACCATTTGATACAGCTGTGACAGCTGATCCTGCGCGCCGCTTTTCAGGTCGTTCACCTGCCATGAGCGGCCCTTGTACTGGAAATCGATGCGGTGCTGCTTCCAGTCGAAGCGCGCGGTCGCCAGCTTGTGCGGCGCATCGCTGCGTGCATGCTGGAACTGCATGGGGAGCAAGCCCTTGCGTGTCACCTCGCCGCGGCTTTCCAGCCGGATGACGCCCGGCCACAGCAGGGCCAGCGGCCCGCTGGCTCGGGTTTCGCTCACCAGCGTGTAGTGCTTGCCGTTGCGGGAGAAGGTGTCGGTGACCTGGCCGAGTCTCTGGCCGTTGCGAAAAAGATCGTAGACCAGCTCGATATGCGTCGGCGCGGCCTCGACGGCAGCTGCGAACAGGCAGGCGGCCAACAACAATACGCTGCGCATGATTACGCTCCGCTGGATAACACAGCCTGTGACGTTGAATCGCCCCGTACGTTCACCCGGCCCTGCTGGTTCAGCAGGCGGCCTTCGGCAAACCAGCGGATTGCCTGCGGATAAATACGGTGTTCCTGCGCCAGCACGCGTGCCGACAGGCTGGCTGGCGTGTCGTCGGCATGCACCGGCACCGCCGCCTGGATGACGATGGGACCATGGTCGAGCTGGGCGGTGACGAAATGCACGGTGCAACCGTGGATTTTCACACCTTCCTCCAGTGCGCGTTCGTGGGTTTTGAGCCCCGGAAACATCGGCAACAGGGAGGGATGAATGTTGAGCAGGCGGCCTTCGAAACGCGCAATGAAGGCCGGGCTGAGGATGCGCATGTAGCCGGCCAGCACGACCAGATCGGGCTGGTGCGCTTCGATCGCGTCGGCCAGCAGGGCATCGAAGGCCACACGGTCGGGATGCGCGGTGTGGTCGAGCGCGACGGTCTTCAGCCCGCGTTCGCGCGCATACGCGAGGCCCGTAGCCTGCGGCCGGTTGCTGATGACCGCGACGATGTCGATTGGCAACTGCGCCTCAACGATCGCCTGGAAGTTGCTGCCGCGCCCGGACAACAGCACGACAACACGGGTCACGCGTAAATCACCTGCTCGGCGCCATCCGGACGGGCGACGATCTCGCCGATTTGCCACACGGTTTCGCCGCTGGCCTGCAGCTGCGCCATGGCGGCGGCGGCATCAGAAGCCGCGACCACCACGCACATGCCGATGCCGCAGTTGAAAGTGCGCAGCATTTCCTCCGGCGTGACATTGCCGGCCTGTTGCAGCCAGGTGAACAGCGGCGCGCGCGTCCAGCTGTTGGCGTCCACCCGCGCGGCCACGCCTTCGGGCAGGCAGCGCGGCAGGTTGCCGGTGATGCCGCCACCGGTGATGTGCGCCATGCCTTTGACAGGGAGCGAGGCGATCAGTGCCAGCAGCGGCTTGACGTATATCCGCGTCGGCGCCATCACCACATCGGCAAACGGCTGGCCGTGGAAATCCGATTTGAGACCGATGCCGGACACGTCGATCAGTTTGCGCACCAACGAGTAGCCGTTCGAATGCGCACCGGAAGACGCCAGCCCCAGCACCACGTCGCCCGGCACGATGTCGACGCCGCCGATCACCTTGGACTTCTCCACCACGCCCACGGCAAAGCCCGCCAGGTCGTATTCGCCGTCGGGATACATGCCGGGCATCTCGGCGGTTTCGCCGCCAATCAGCGCACAGCCCGCCTGCTCGCAGCCGGTGGCAATGCCTGCGATCACCGCTTCGGCGGTGTCGAGACTCAGCTTGCCGGTGGCGAAGTAATCGAGGAAAAACAGCGGCTCGGCGCCCTGCACCAGAATGTCGTTGACGCTCATCGCCACCAGATCGATACCCACCGTATTGTGGCGGTTCAACTCGAACGCCAGCCGCAGCTTGGTGCCCACGCCATCGGTGCCGGAGACCAGCACCGGTTCCTTGAACTTTTTGGATATCTCGACCAGTGCGCCGAAACCGCCGATACCGGTGAGGACTTCGGGGCGCATGGTGCGTTTGGCCAGGGGTTTGATGCGCTCGACCAGGGCATCGCCCGCATCGATATCGACACCGGCATCTTTATAGGAAATGGATGACACGCCCGCTCCAGACAGAAAAAAGTGCGCCATTTTACCGCCTATGCCGTCGATGCGACGTTCCAGCGCTGACGCCCCGCCTGACGGGCGTCTGCGTCCGCGGCGGCTATAATGTCCGCTCCCTCGACCCTGCCCGACCGCCATGCCCGCACCCCTGCCCGGCCAACCCTTACACGAATCGTGCATCACCTCCCTGCCGCTGATCCACACCGGCAAGGTGCGCGACATCTACGCCGTGGGCGACGACAAGCTGCTGATCGTCACCACCGACCGCCTTTCCGCCTTCGACGTGGTGATGCCCACACCGATTCCCGGCAAGGGCGAAGTGCTGACGAAGGTCTCGGCTTTCTGGTTCGACAAGCTGAAAGCCATCGTGCCGAGTCAAGCGCTCGATATCGCCCCGGAATCGGTGGTCGCCGCCAGCGAGCGCGACCAGGTGGCGGGCCGCGCCATCGTCGTCAAAAAACTCAAGGCACTGCCGGTGGAGGCCATCGTGCGCGGCTATCTGGTGGGTTCGGGCTGGAAGGAATACCAGGCCAGCCAGTCGGTGTGCGGCATCGCGCTGCCGGCCGGGCTGCAACAGGCCGACCGCCTGCCGCAGCCGATTTTCACGCCGTCGACCAAGGCCGCCGTCGGCGCGCACGACGAAAACATCGCATTCGAGCAGATGGCCACCCTGATCGGCGCCGATCTGGCCACCCAGGTGCGCGACGTCAGCCTTGCCCTGTACCAGGCTGCCGCGGAGTATGCACTCACACGCGGCATCATCATCGCCGATACCAAGTTTGAATTCGGCCTCGACGAAGCCGGCCGACTGGTGTGGATCGACGAGGCGCTGACCCCCGATTCGTCGCGTTTCTGGCCGGCCGACCAGTACCAGCCCGGCAGCAACCCGCCCAGCTTCGACAAGCAGTTCGTGCGCGACTGGCTGGAAGCCAGCGGCTGGAACAAGCAGGCGCCGGGGCCTGAACTGCCGCCCGAAATCGTCGCCCGCACCGCCGCCAAATACAACGAAGCGATGATGCGGCTGCTGGGCTGAACGTTTTACTTCAACGTCGCGTTCAGGAAATCCGCCACCGCCGCGACCATTTCCGCCTCGTGCCCACTGTAGAAGTGGTCGGCGCGCGCAATCACCTTCTGCTGCGATGAAGCACCTGCCAGTGTCTGCTTGCGTTTGGCGGCGTTCGCCAGCACCGGCGGCAGATCGTTGTCGCCGTACAGATCCAGAATCGGCAGTTTCAGCCCGGCATAGTCGTCCTGCGACAGCCCCAGGCTCGCCCACAACTTGACCGCCGGGTCGGGATGGCCCGCCAGATAGACCCGGCTCATGCGCGATCCCATGCTGTGCGAGACGATGGCGATCTGCGTGTAGCCCTTGGCCTTGAGAAAATCGACCGCCTCGCCGAGGCGCTCGGCCGCTTCGGGAAAGGTCGGTGGGTAGGCTTCGCCCTTGGCGTCGGCAGCCAGAATCGGCATCTGGATCGACAGGGTCGTGATGCCGCGGTCAGCCAGATCGGTACGCAGGGTGCCGACCATGCCCCAGTCGGGATGGATGCCCATGCCGTGCACCACAATCGCCGCCTTGTCCGTGCCTGCCACCGGGGTGAACAGGGTCAGGAACTTGTGGTGGCCGCGCGGCGTTTGCAGATAGACCGGGTCGCCCACCACCAGGCCGGGCACCACTTCATCGGCCCATTTTTTCTCGCGCGCGTAATCCGCCTCCGCAGCGACCGCCAGCAGCGGCCAGGCCAGCGCCGCCCACACACCTAGCAACCAGATCAACAAGTTGTTTTGCTTCATGTTTCTTCCTCCGCAGGTTAAAGATTGATCTCCGGCCAACCGATAGTTCAACGAAGTCGTGGCCCGATCAATAGTAAAAAATAGTTGGAACCCCATCGTGAATCCCTTGACCGCCACACCCGCTTCATCGCCGAACGCCGCCATGCCTGATGCCCGTCAGGGCAACGGCGCACGCGTGCTGATCGTGGACGATCGTGGTACCGCACGCAGCCTGCTGGAAGGCCTGGCGCGCACGCTGGAGCCGGGCATCACCGTCGACAGCTTCGACGACCCGCACAGCGCGCTCGCCTTCATGCAGCACGTCACGCCGGACATCATCATCACCGATTACCGCATGGCGGGCATCGACGGCATCGAACTGACCCGCCGGGTGCGCGCGGAACGCCGTCTGGCCGACGTGCCGCTGATCATCGTCACCATGGTGGAAGATCGCCAGATCCGCTACCAGGCGCTGGAAAACGGCGCCACCGACTTCCTCACCCGCCCGATCGACCCGCAGGAATACCGCGCCCGCTGCCTCAATCTGCTGGCGTTGCGGCGCAGCCAGAAACTGGTGGCCGAACGCGCGAAATGGCTGGAAGAGCAGGTGATGCAGGCCACCCGCGAAGTGCGCACGCGCGAACGCGAAACCCTGCTGAAGCTTGCCAAGGCCGGCGAATACCGCGATCAGGACACCGGCAACCACATTGTGCGGATGGCGAAATATGCCCGCCTGATCGCCGAGGAGCTCAAGCTCACCACCATGGAATGCGACGAGATCGAGGCGGCCGCGCCGATGCACGACATCGGCAAAATCGGCATCCCCGACCACATCCTGCTGAAGCCCGGCCGCCATACGCCCGACGAGCAGATCATCATGCGGCGCCACCCGGCGATCGGCCATGAAATCCTCGCCGGCAGTCCCTCGCGCTACCTGAAACTGGGCGCGATCATCGCGTTGGGGCATCACGAAAGATACGACGGCAGCGGCTATCCGCAAGGGCTGGCGGGCAAGGACATTCCGCTGGCCGCGCGCATCGTCGCCGTCGCCGACGTGTTCGACGCGCTGACTTCGGTGCGCCCCTACAAGGCCGCCTGGACCTTTGAGCAGGCGTTCGATTTCGTCAAGGCGGAAAGCGGGAAACACTTCGATCCAGCCTGTGTGCACGCATTCGAAAAGTGCCTCGACGCCGTGGTGACGATCATGCGCGAACTGTCGGACAGCCGGGCCTGAACGCCCCTTGCCCTGCACGCCGGCTAGAACGTCCAGGCCATGCGCAGCGCCAGCGTGATCAGCAACAGCGCGAAAATCCGTTTCAGCGGCCGCACCGGCAAGCGGTGCGCCGTACGCGCGCCGAGCGGCGCCGTCAGCACGCTGCCCAGCACGATCCCCGCCAGCGCCGGCAGATAGATGAATCCCAGGCTGCCCACCGGCAAGCCAGCCAGTCCCCAGCCACCCACCGCATAGCCCGCAGCGCCCGCCAGCGCAATCGGGAATCCGATCGCCGCCGAGGTGGCGATCGCCCGATGCAGCGCGACGTTGTGCCATAGCATGAAGGGCACCGACAGCGTGCCGCCGCCGATGCCGACCCAGCTCGATACCGCCCCGATGACACCGCCCGCCAGCGTCGCCCCGGCGCGTCCCGGCAAACCGCGCTGCGGCGCCGGCCTGAAATCCAGCCACATCTGGATCGCCGCATAAAACAGAAAAACGACGAACACGCCTTTCAGCAGCAGCGCGGACATCTGCGCCGCCAGCAGCGCACCGGCCAGCGTACCGAGCACGATGCCAGGCGCGATGCGTCGCACCAGCGACCATTCGACTGCGCCGTGGCGATGATGCGCACGCACGCTCGACAACGAGGTGAACAGGATGGACGCAAGCGAAGTCCCCAGCGCCAGCTGCGGCTCCATGCCAGCCGCCAGCCCCTGTGCATGCAGCATGAAAATCAGCACCGGCACGATGATGAGGCCGCCGCCCACGCCCAGCAGACCGGCGACGAAGCCGACCAGAAGCCCGAGACCGACATACGCGGCCAGCAGGGCCGGAGCCAGTTCGGGCATTACAGGTGCTTGACGATGAACGCGTACTCAGCCGGATCGACCGGCGTAATCGACAGCCGGTTGCCGCGCTGCAGGATGCGCATATTGGCGAGCTCGGGATAGGTGCGGATTTCGGACAGCGGCATCAGCCGTGTCTTCTTCACCAGTTTCACGTCGACGTTGACCCAGCGTGGATTCTCCGGCGTCGACTTGGGGTCGAAATACTTGTGCCCCGGCTCGAACTGGAACGCGTCGGGATACGCCAGCACGCTGACTTCGGCCAGCCCGGCGATGCCAGGCTCGGCGCACGAGGAGTGATAAAACAGCACCTTGTCGCCGACCTGCATCTGGTCGCGCATGAAGTTGCGCGCCTGGTAATTGCGGATGCCGTACCAGGCGACGCTTTGTTTGGGAAAGCTCGCGAGGTCGTCGATGCTGACGTCGCTGGGCTCGGATTTCATCAGCCAGTAGCGCATGTTTGGGTGAACGGTAAGCGGTAAGCAGGGAGCGGAAAAGTCGGGCGAGCCACGATCAGGCGCGCTTGATCAGGGTGCCGACGCCTTCGGGCGTCAGCACTTCCAGCAGCAGCGCGTGTTCGACGCGGCCGTCGATGATGTGCGCGGTCTTCACCCCGCTGTTCACCGCGTCGACCGCGTAGCCGACCTTGGGAATCATGCCGCCGGTGATGGTACCGTCGGCCATCAGCTCGTCGACCTGGCGCGGCGTCAGCCCGGTGAGCAGGTTCATTTCCTTGTCGAGCACGCCGGGGATGTTGGTCATGAAAATGACTTTTTCCGCCTGCAGCACGCCGGCAATCTTGCCCGCCGCCACGTCGGCATTGATGTTGTAAGCGTTGCCTTCCTTGTCGGTGCCGAGCGGCGCAATCACCGGAATGAAATCGCGCGCGTCGAGCACCTGGATGATTTCCGGATCGATGCTGGTGATCTCGCCGACCTGGCCGATGTCGAGCAGCTCCTCGGAATTGTCCTTGCTGGCCACCAGCATTTTCTTGGCATGGATGAAGTTGCCGTCCTTGCCGGTGAGCCCCACCGCCTTGCCGCCGTGCTTGTTGATCAGCGTGACGATGTCCTGGTTGACCAGGCCGCCGAGCACCATTTCCACCACGTCGAGCGTTTCTTCGTCGGTGACGCGCATGCCCTGGATGAAGTCGGACTGCTTGCCGATTTTCTTCAGCAGGTCGGCGATCTGCGGGCCGCCACCGTGCACCACCACCGGGTTCATGCCCACCAGCTTCAGCAGCACCACGTCCTTGGCGAACGCCTCCATCAGGTGGCGCTCGGTCATGGCGTTGCCGCCGTATTTGATGACGATGGTCTTGTCGTAGAAGCGCTGGATGTAGGGCAGGGCCTCCGACAGGATGTGCGCCTTGTCTGCAGCGGAATGGGACGTGGTCATGGCAGCTCCGGTAAAGTCTGCGCGGATTTTACGCCAAACAAAAGGCGGCGCGCGGCCGCCTTTTTTACCGGCAAAGCGGGTTTACTGGATGGCGAGGCGCTTGGCCGCGGCAGCCGTTTTCTTCGGCAGCACCAGCTCCAGCACGCCGTCCTGATAGCGGGCGCTGGCCGTGGCCTCGTCCACTTCGTTTTCCAGCGCGAAGCTGCGGCTGACGCGACCGAAATAACGTTCGCGACGCAGCACTTTTTCGCCCTCCTTCTGCTCGGTATTTTTCTTCACCTCGGCGCTGATCGACACGGTGTTGCCGTCGATGGTGACGTGGATGTCGTCCTTGGCAACGCCGGGCATGTCGGCGTGCACGGCGTAGGTGGTCTCATCCTCCTTCACATCCATGCGAATCTGCGGCATGTCCTTGTCCATTTGCACCGGGCGGAAAAACCCCCGGAACAGGTTGTCCAGCGGATCGTTGATTTCAAACGGTTCATAGCGGCTAATGTTGGCCATGGCGTCCTCCTTCAGATAATGGGTTACGGATAGAACCGATCTAGGGGACGTTGCCGGGATTTCAAGCCCCCGGATTGTGGTCCGGCGCGACTGCCTCTACAGTGCCGGTTCCCGCGTATTGCAGGCATGCCGCTTTTGAACGCTCTCGATCCTCACCGCTGGCTGGCCGACCACGGCGATTATCTGTTCCGCGTGGCGCGCCGCCAGCTGCATTCCGACGCACTGGCCGAAGATGCCGTACAGGAAACCCTGCTGGCCGCGCTGTCGGCGCAGGCCCGCTACGCCGGCGATGCCAGTCCGCGCACCTGGCTCACCGGCATCCTCAAGCACAAAATCGTCGACGCCATCCGGCGGCAGCTGCGCGAAGTCGAAATCCCGCGCGACGCCGACGGTGAGGAAGCTGTGGATGCCCTATTCAAGCAGGACGGCCACTGGGCCGAACCGCTGCGTCCCTGGGGCAACCCGCAGGCCGAGGCGGAACTGGGCCAGCTGCGGCGCATCCTGGACGAATGCGCCGACCGCCTGAAGCCGGTGATGGCACAGGTTTTCAGCCTGCGCGAAGTGGCCGGCATGGAAACCGAAGAAATCTGTAAGGAACTGAATATCACCCCGACCAACTGCTGGGTACTGCTACACCGGGCGCGGCTGTTCATGCGGCAATGTCTGGAAGTGAACGGCTTTGCGAAGGCTGGCGCGGCATGAAGTGGATGACCACATGCAAGGAAACAACGGAACTTGTTTCGCGCGCCATGGACGAAGGCCTGTCGCTTGGCGACCGGGTCGCGATGAAAATGCACCTCGCGATCTGCACGAACTGCAGGCGTTTTACCCGGCAACTACACGCTATGCGCCGCTTGTTTCGGCTGGAAACAAGGGCAAACGATGACGCACCGGGACTCGCACCCGAGGCCCGGCAGCGCATCGCAACCGAATTGCAGAATAGGCTCGACTCATAAATAGAGCCTTTTGCAAGCCGCCGGCCCCGGTCGGCACCCCGTTGTTCCATTGTTTATCAACTGTTAGGAGAGAGCACGATGTCCAAGAAAACCCTGATCGCCGCCGCAGCCGGTACCGCTTTTGCCGCCGTTCTGGCCGCCCCGGTCGCCTCGGCTGCCAGCAACCCGTTTGCGCTGTCCGCCCTGTCTTCCGGCTATCAAGTGGCAGACAATCACGTTGCCAAGCCGGTGGAAGGCAAGTGCGGCGGCAAAACCGAAGCCGAGATGAAGGCCAAGGAAGGCAAGTGCGGCAATGCCGAGAAAATGAAGGATGGCAAGTGCGGCGAAGGCAAGTGCGGCGCCGACAAGGCCAAACTGAAAGACGGTAAATGCGGCGCCGACAAGACTAAGTAAGCCGCTGAACGCATGACCCCCCTGCGCCCTTCTGGCGCTGGGCTGGGCTTTCGGCGCGAGCTGCTGCCCGCGCTGAAAACCCACGTCCCCGCCGCCATCGACTTTTTCGAGCTCGCTCCGGAAAACTGGATCGACATGGGTGGTGTCTATGGCCGCGACCTGCGCGCCTTCACCGAACGCTATCCCTTCGTCTGCCACGGCCTGTCGCTGTCGCTTGGCGGCCCGACGCCGCTCGACGAAATGCTGCTGCGTAAAATCCGGCAGTTCATGGATGCCCATGGCATCGCGCTTTACACCGAACATCTGTCGTACTGCTCGGACGACGGGCACCTGTACGACCTGCTGCCGATTCCCTTCACCGAAGAAGCGGTGAAATACGTTGCCGCGCGTATCCGTCGCGCCCAGGACATCCTGGAGCGCCGCATCGCGATCGAAAACGCCTCCTACTACACGCCCTCGCCGGTGGCCGATATGGATGAATCCAGCTTCATTCGCGCGGTGCTTGACGAGGCCGATTGCGACCTCCATCTCGACGTCAACAACGTCTACGTCAACAGCGTGAATCACCGCTACGACGCCGTCGAATTCATCCGCGCCCTGCCGTCCGAACGCATCGTTTACCTGCACATGGCGGGCCACTACAATGAAGCAGACGATCTGATCGTCGACACCCACGGCGCCGATGTGATCGAGCCAGTGTGGGCGCTGCTCGACGCCACCTACCGCATCCATGGCGTGGCGCCCACGTTGCTGGAGCGCGACTTCAACATTCCCCCGCTGGCCGAACTGGTGCGCGAAGTCGAACAGATCGCGCGCCTGCAGGCCGCCCATGCGCCCCATGCAAAAATCGCCGCCGCTTCCTGAATTCCAGCGCTACCAGTACGCCTTCACCGCGCACATTCGCGATCCCAAGGCGCAGCCGCGCCCGGCGGGCGTCGAAGCGCGGCGCATGAAGATTTACACCGAGCTGGTGTACACCAATCTTGAAAATTTTTTGCTGGCCTGCTTTCCGGTGCTGCGCAAGGTACTGGGAACGCGCAAGTGGTCGGCGCTGGTGCGCGATTTTTTCCGCACCCATCGCAGCCACACGCCCTACTTCCGCCAGATCCCGGACGAATTCATCCAGTTCCTGCAGAACGAATGGACGCCGCCCGCCGGCTATCCGCCGTTCACGCTGGCGCTGGCACATTACGAATGGATCGAGCTGGTGTTGTCGGTGTCGACGCGCTGCGCGGATCGCGCATGCGATCCGGCGGGCGATCTGCTCGACGGGGTGCCGCTGCTGAACCCGGTGCTGGCCAACCTGCGCTACGACTGGCCGGTGCACCGCATCGCGCCGCGCCGCAAGACGCAGCCCGTCGAGACGCATCTGCTGGTGTTTCGCGACGTCGACGACCGCGTGCAGTTCAGCGAGATCAATGCCTTCACCGCACGCCTGCTGGGCTTGCTGGAGCCCGGCACGTTGAGCGGCCACGCAGCGCTGGAACAGGTGGCCGACGAAAGCCGCCACCCCGACCGCGCGCTGGTGGTGCAAGCGGGCGGCGCGCTGCTGAACGATCTTCGCGCGCAGGGCGCAATCTTCGGCCGCGCGCTTGATTGATCCGCTTAGTGGGCGTGCTGCATGCCGCCGGTCGCAGCGCGTGCCTCGGCTTTCACTTCCACGTTTTGCCGCTTGCCACCTGATTCGATCACCAGCGTCAGCGGGATGATTTCGCCAGCGACGATCGGTTTCTTCAAATTCATCAGCATGATGTGGAAGCCGCCAGGCTGAAGCGAAACAGTCTTGCCCTTGGGCAAGTCGACTGCCTGAACCTCGCGCATACGCATCACGTCGCCATCCATTTTCATTTCGTGCACTTCAACCTGCGGCACCGCGGAGCTTGAAGCGCTGATCAGACGCGCGTCGGCATCCGACTGGATTTTCATGTAGGCGCCGCTCACCGGCTGACCCGGCATGGTGGCGCGCGCCCACGCGTCGGTAACACTGACATTGGTCGCCCAGGCGGAAGGCGCGGCACACACCGCGATGGCTGTGGCGATCAGGGTATTCAGTTTCATGCTCTTCTCCATCGAAATCAAAACAGCGGGGTGAACAACGATAGGCAATCCGCGCGCCAAATGCGATGCGTCATATTGTCACAGCGCAGGGTCGCGCCCGCTGGCAGGAACGGCGAGCGCGTCGGTTGCTTGCGGCAATTTGCCACATTCACGCGCCGCCGCGTGTTCCCTAAACTCGGCAACAAATCAACAACCGAAAAAACATCATGCTGCCCAGCCGGAAACCGCTCTCTCTCGCCATCTCGCTCGCGCTTTCATCTTTCTGCGTTTCCGCCGCCGCGCAGACCGAAGCCGACGTCCTGTTGTCCGATACGCCCATGATGACGGTCGTAGTGGTGGGTACGCAGCCGGCAGATGGCGAACCCGGCAGTGTGACGCTGGATGCCGCCGACTTGCAGCCCCAGCGCGCAGCCACTAGTGACACGGCCAGCCTGCTCAAAAACGTGCCCGGCATGAGTGTCTATGGCGCAGGCGGCGTGTCGAGCCTGCCGGTGATCCACGGCCTCGGCGACGACCGCCTGCGCATCAAGGTCGACGGCATGGACCTGGTGTCCGCCTGCGGCAACCACATGAATCCGCCGCTGTCCTACATCGACCCCACCCGCGTCGCCCGCGCCACGGTATTCGCCGGCCTCGCGCCGGTGAGCTCTGGCGGCGACAGCATCGGCGGTACGATCCTGGTCGAGTCGGCCGATCCGGTATTTGCCAAGGCCGGGCAAGGCACGCTGCTGCAGGGCGAAGCCGGCACGTTTTATCGCAGCAACGGCAATGCAATGGGCGCCAATCTGTCTGCCACCGCTGCAGGTGAAAACCTGAGCGTGACCTACAGCGGCTCGACCGCTCAGTCCGACAATTACACGGCGGGCGGCGACTTCAAGCCAGCGGGTTTGGCGTATACCAATACCGCGCCGTCGCTCTACAACTCACCTATCTGGCTGGACGGCGACGAAGTCGGTTCGACGATGTACAAATCCACCAACCAGTCGCTCGGTTTTGCGCTGCGTCACGAGAATCATCTGCTTGATCTCAAGCTGGGTTATCAGCACATCCCGTATCAAGGCTATCCGAACCAGCGCATGGACATGACCGACAACACCAGCACCCAGGTCAACCTCGGCTATACGGGCCAATACGACTGGGGCAAGCTCGAGGCGCGCCTCTACAACGAGCATACCGAGCACGAGATGAATTTCCTGGAGGACAAGGCGTACTGGTACCAGGGACCCGGTCAAACCATTCCCGCGCCCGGCATGCCGATGTTCACCGAAGGCAAAAACACCGGCGCGGTGGTCAAGGGCGAGATCGCCCTGTCTGCGCGCGACCTGCTGCGCGTCGGCGGCGAGCTTCAGCAGTACCGTCTCGACGACTGGTGGCCGGCGTCCGGCAATGGAGGCATGTCACCCAATACCTTCCTCAACATCAACAACGGCGAGCGCGACCGCACTGCCGCGTTTGCAGAATGGGAGGCGCAGTGGAGCCCGCAGTGGCTGAGCCAGTTCGGCTTGCGTTACGAAAGAGTCAACATGAATGCCGGCGAAGTACAGGGGTATAACGCCAGCTACACGGCCGATGCAACCGCCTTCAATTCTGCCGACCGCGAGAAGACCGACAACAATTTCGACCTCACGACCCTGGCGCGTTATGTGCCGTCCAAAACCCAGACCCTCGAATTCGGCTTCGCCCGCAAGACCCGTTCACCCAATCTCTACGAGCGCTATTCCTGGTCGACCGGCGGCATGGCGATGAACATGGTCAACCTAGCCGGGGATGGCAACGGCTATGTCGGCAACCTCAAACTCGAACCTGAAATCGCCCATACCCTGAGCGCGACGTTCGACTGGCATGACGCCAGGCAGCAAGACTGGGGACTGAAGATCACGCCCTACTACACCTATGTCGATGACTACATCAATGCGCGCCGCTTGACCAACACGACGGTAACCAACCAGTTCGTCTTTCTCAAATTCGTCAATCAGGACGCACAGCTCTACGGCATCGATGTGTCCGGCTACATGCCGCTGGCCACGCATACCGGTTTTGGCGACTTCACGCTCAACGGCCTGCTGAACTACGTACGCGGCGAAACCACCGGCGGCACCGGCGACAATCTCTACAACATGATGCCGCTCAACGCGACGCTGTCGGTGACGCAAACCCTGGGCGGCTGGACCAATATCGCTGAACTGCAGATGGTCGACGCCAAGACCGAAGTATCGGCGATCCGCAACGAAATCGAAACCCCGGGCTACAGCGTGTTCAACCTGCGCAGCAGCTACGCCTGGGAAACCGTGCGGCTCGACGTCGGCATCGAGAACGTGTTCGACACGCTGTACTTCTATCCGCTCGGCGGCGCCTACGTCGGCCAGGGCATCACCATGCCGCCGGGCGTCGGCGCCGGCCGCCCGGCCTGGGGCACCACTGTTCCCGGCATGGGCCGCTCGATCTATGCTGGCCTCAGCGTCAAGTTCTAGCACGCTGGGAGCCGGGCAGTACGCTCTGCCGTCATCCCGCCGCGTACGCGAAGCACGCGGCGGGAGCGCGCCGCAGGCTGCGCATTACAATGCCGCCATGCCCTCCATCCTCGATTCCACTCTGCTCTCGACCCTGCCCACGCGCGCCCTGCTGGGGCGCCTGCTGGTGCTGCGCGGACTGCTCGCCGCCGGCTGGGCCGCCGGCATCGCCTGGCTGCACTGGGGATTGCACATCAGCATGCCGCTGTTGCCGATGGGCACGGTGCTGGTACTGCTCGGCAGCTTTGCGCTGACCACCGCATGGCGGCTGCGGCTGGATGCGCCCGCCACGCAGATGGAGTTTCTGGCGCATCTGCTGGTCGACCTCACCGCGTTTGCGGTGCTGGTTTTTTTCAGCGGCGGCGCCACCAATCCGTTCGTCTCGCTGATGCTGGTGCCGATCATCGTTGCCGCGATCAGTCTGCGCCCGCGCTGGGTGTGGCTGCTGGCGGCGGTGGCGGGCGGCTATTACGCCCTGCTGCTGTTCGTCTACCAGCCGCTGGCGATCGCCGACCCGGTCGCCGCCTACGGCATGCACCTGGGCGGCATGTGGTTCAACTTTCTCATCAGCGCGGCACTGATCGCGTATTTCATCACCCGCATGCACGCCGGGCTGCGCGCGCGCGACGGCGAACTCGCGGCGCTGCGCGAAAAACAGCTGCGCGACGAACGCATCCTCGCACTCGGCACCCAGGCCGCACTGGCGGCGCACGAGCTGGCCACCCCGCTGGCCACCATCCAGACCACGGCGCACGAACTCGCGACCGAGTTTGCCAACGACCCCGAGATCGGCGCCGACTGCCAGCTGCTCGAAAAACAGGCGCTGGCCTGCAAGCGCATCCTCACCCAGCTGGCCGCGCGCGCGCAGGACGGCACCCCGCATTCCATCTCGCTCGAATCCTGGCTGGCCGAACTGGTCACCCACTGGCAGGTGATCCGCCCCGACGTGCATCTGAAAACCCAACCGGTGTCGACGCGGCGCGAATTCACCCCGCCCGAGGGGCTGGAACAGGCAGTGCTGAACGTGCTGAACAACGCTGCCGATGCCTCGCCCGATGACGTCGAACTCGCTGCAACGGCGCAGGACGACGTCCTGTGGATCGACATTGCCGACCGCGGCGCCGGCTTCACCACCGAACAGAAAGCCCAGACCGGACGCGTGCTGTTCAGCGGCAAGCCGGGGCATGGATGGGGAATGGGCCTGGTACTCACGCACGCCACGATCGAACGCGCCGGCGGCGCCATCACCCTCACCGAACGTGCCGACGGCGGCACGCTGGTGCGCATCCAATTACCCTGGAATCCTCCGTCATGAAGCTCTTGATCGTTGAAGACGATATCGATTTCGCCGAGACCCTGGCACGTGCGATGAAAAAACGCGGCGCCAGCGTCGAGCTGGCGCACAACGCCGCAGGCGCGCTGGCCATCGCCGAACACTTTGCGCCGAGTCATGCCATCGTCGATCTGAAACTGCCCGGCGAATCCGGGCTCAAGGTGGTGGCGGCGCTGACGGAACGCTGGCCCGGCATCGCCATCGTCGTCCTCACCGGCTTCGCCAGCATCGCCACCGCCGTCGAGGCGGTGCGGCTGGGCGCGCGCCACTATCTGGCCAAGCCCGCCAACGCCGACGAAATCCTCGCCGCGCTGCAGCGCGACCAGCCCGATGCCGCGCTCGAAGTCAGCAGCGAACCGCTGACGGTGGCGCGGCTGGAATGGGAGCACATCCAGAAAGTGCTGGGCGAGCACGACGGCAACATCTCGGCCACCGCGCGTGCGCTAAAAATGCACCGCCGCACCCTGCAGCGCAAACTCGACAAGCACCCGCCCAAGCCGGAATGATCCTGAAAACTGCAGTTGGACGCGCCCGATGGTGCGTCTGGGCGGGTGGCTACCGCGAAGCGACGAGGCGGCAGGCCGGGGCCTGCAACGAGAAGCGACAAAGGTAGGCGCACGGCCAGGCGTGTCAGCGGGTGCGTAGCGGCGTCACCCAACCGGCGTACTCAAACGAAGGCAGAAAACTCAGTATTCATGTGGACTCGCTTAAATGGATAAGCGGTCAACTGCGGTTTTCAGGATGATCGGCAGCGCGATCAGTGCCCCGCACTCCAGTCCACCAGGCCGAAGTAAGCGGTCGCCAGCACCACGCCGCCGAACACGATGCGATACCACGCGAACAGCGTGTAGTCGTGGCGGCTGACGAATTTGATCAGAGTGCGCACTGCGATCAGCGCGCTGACGAAGGCTGCGATGCCGCCGACCGCGAACAGCGGCACATCGTGCACATCGAATAGCCGCCAGTTCTTGTAGAGGTCGTAGGCTGTCGCCGCGAACATGGTGGGGATGGCGAGAAAGAAGGAGAACTCCGCGGCAGTCTTGCGTGACAGCCCGAGAAACAGGCCGCCGATGATCGTCGCGCCCGAACGCGAGGTGCCGGGAATCATCGCCAGCGCCTGCGCAAAGCCCACTGCCAGCGCACGTCGCCAGGTGAGTTCGTCGATGCCCTCGGTCGTAATCACATGCTTGCGCCGTTCCGCCCACAAAATCAGCACCCCGCCGATCACCAGCGCCGACGCCACCACGATGGGGTTGAACAGATAGCCCTTGATCTCCTTGTAGAACAGGAAACCCAGCACCGCCGCCGGCAGGAACCCCGCCATCAGATTGATCGCCAGCCGCTGCGATGCCGGCTCCCGGTGCAGCGTCATCGCGACATGCCCGAGGCGTGCCCGGTATTCCCACACCACCGCAAAAATCGCCGCCAGCTGGATGGCGATCATGAACACCTTGGCCTTCTCGCCGTTGAAGCCGAGCAACTGGCCCGCAAGGATCAAATGACCGGTGCTGGAGATCGGCAGGAATTCGGTGACGCCTTCGACGAGGCCGAGGATGAGGGCTTGCAGCAGCAGAGTGGGGTCGATCATGGCGACGTTTCGGCAATAAAAAAAGGGCGCGCCCGGTGGACGCGCCCGCCGATTATACGCGGCGCAAATGACAGCCTCGCGCTACGTCTAGCCCGCCGCCGCGAGCGCTGACAGGCTGACCGTCACCCGGTTGCGGCCCTGCTGCTTGGACTGGTACAGACACGCGTCGGCCGAGGCGATCAGCGCATCCAGCGTCGCGTGCTGCTCGCCTTTCTGCGCCACGCCGAAACTTGCGGTGACCGCAATGACGTCCATTGCATGCGGGATGCGCAGGCCGGCGATGGCGATCCGCAGCCGTTCCGCCAGCGCGCCTGCCGCTTCGGTCGAAGAATCCGGCAGGAACACGATGAACTCCTCGCCGCCCCAGCGCGCCAGCACGTCTTCATGCCGGACGAACCTGCGGAGCGCATCGGCCACGACTTTCAGCACTTCGTCGCCGAAGGCGTGGCCATGGACGTCGTTGGTCTGCTTGAACAGGTCGATGTCGAGCAGCATGACCGAGGTGGCGTGGCCATGGCGGATTGCATGCGCCCACAGCGGGCTGGTCTTGTCGTAGAAGGCGCGGCGGTTGTTGAGCCCGGTGAGCGGGTCGAGCTGCGCCAGGCGCTCGGCGCGCAGCCGGTCTTCCTGACCGACGCGCATCTGGTAAGCGAGCGCCAGCGCCAGCAGGGTGGCGTCGATCAGCATGCCGACTTCCACCGCGCGGAAAGTCCAGCTGTTGTGCGGGATGAAACCCCAGGTCGACAGCGCCGTCAGCACGGCACCCACCATCGCGGCAAAGGCGGCCAGCAGAAAATATTTCGCCGGTTTCTGGCCAGCGCGAACCGAGATGACGCCCAGCACCAGCATGAGAACTGAGAACAGGAGCGCGAAGCTGAACGCCACCAGCAGCGCGGCTTTCTGATTGCCCAGCAGCACAGCCGCGCCGAGCAGGCTGCCGGATACCGCGCAGAAACCGAGCACGACGCGGCGCACGCGCGGAAAATACACCCGTAGATCCAGAAAGCGGATGGCGAACAGCAAGCCGCTGACGCCAAATGCCAGCATCAGGAGGGGGTTGGACCATTGCTGCCAGCGCACCGAATCGGGCCACAGCCAGGCGAAGCCATGGCCGGTGTAGGCCACGTTCATGGCGATGAACATCGCCAGATAAATCGCGTAACGCAGATAGCGCGAACTGCGCAGGCTGAAATACAGAATGGCGTTGTACGCCATCAGGGCGAGCAGAAAGCCGTACACGACACCGTAGCTGAGTTCCTGCTGCGTCTGCCGCACCCGCAAGGCATCCGGGCTCAGCAGATAGAGCGGCACCACCATGGGGTCGGGCGTTTCGACGCGGATGAATACCTCGCTGACACCCGGGTCGAAGTTCTGCGGAACCACAAAAAAACGGCTCGCCAGCGGACGCTGCGCGTAAGGCTTCACATCGCCGAGCAGCGCCGTGGCGACGGTCTGGCCGTTACGCTGGAAATAAACATCGACCTGATCGAGCCAGGCGGTCTCGATCGACAGCCGCTTCGGTACGGGGAGCGAAGTCGGGTTGTCCACCGCAAAACGGATCCACACCGGCTTTGCGCCGATGCCGAAATTCAGCACCGGACTGTCGCCAGGCGCGAACCTGCCGGCGCGATAAGCCGCCGCCGCCTCGGCCAGCGTGAGGCGGCCGTCCGTTTCCGGAAAGATTTCGGTGGCACGGCCTATTGCCGCGCCGTGATCCGCAAACACCGACAGCGGCGCGGCAACGGCTGACGCGCCGAACAACATGACCAGCATGCCGATGAGCTGGACAAGCCGACGAAAGCAGGTAAGGATCACGCGCAGTGGCCGCAACGGAACAACAGATTCAGACTTTGCGGTACACCTCGGCACCCTGCTTGACGAATTCCACCGCCTTGACTTCCATGCCCTTCACCAGCGCATCGGCTTCGTTGAGGCCTTCCTTCGCTGCGTACTCGCGCACGTCCTGGGTGATCTTCATCGAGCAGAAGTGCGGGCCGCACATCGAGCAGAAGTGCGCGACCTTGGCCGATTCCTTGGGCAGGGTTTCGTCGTGGAAGGACTTGGCCTTGTCGGGATCGAGGCCGAGGTTGAACTGGTCGTCCCAGCGGAATTCGAAGCGCGCTTTCGATAGCGCGTTGTCGCGGATCTGCGCGCCGGGATGGCCCTTGGCGAGGTCGGCCGCGTGGGCGGCGAGCTTGTAGGTGATGATGCCTTCCTTCACATCATCTTTATCCGGCAGGCCCAGGTGCTCCTTCGGCGTGACGTAGCACAGCATCGCGGTGCCGTACCAGCCGATCATCGCGGCGCCGATGCCGCTGGTGATGTGGTCGTAGCCGGGGGCGATATCGGTGGTCAGCGGTCCCAGCGTGTAGAACGGCGCCTCGTGGCACTGCTCCAGCTGGATGTCCATGTTCTCTTTAATGAGCTGCATCGGCACATGGCCGGGGCCTTCGATCATCACCTGCACGTCGTGCTTCCACGCCACCTGGGTCAGCTCGCCCAGCGTCTTCAGTTCGCCCAGTTGCGCTTCGTCGTTGGCGTCGTAGATCGAGCCGGGACGCAGGCCGTCGCCGAGCGAGAAGGCGACGTCGTAGGCCTTCATGATTTCGCAGATCTCTTCGAAATGCGTGTAGAGGAAGCTCTCCTTGTGATGCGCCAGGCACCACTTGGCCATGATCGAACCGCCACGCGAGACGATGCCGGTCATGCGGTTGGCGGTCAGCGGCACGTAGCGCAGCAACACGCCGGCGTGGATGGTGAAGTAGTCGACGCCCTGCTCGGCCTGTTCGATCAGCGTATCGCGGAACATTTCCCAGGTGAGGTCTTCGGCCTTGCCGTCGACTTTTTCCAGCGCCTGGTAGATCGGCACGGTGCCGATCGGCACCGGGCTGTTGCGAATGATCCACTCGCGCGTCTCGTGGATGTTCTTGCCGGTCGACAGATCCATCACGGTGTCGCCGCCCCAGCGGATCGCCCAGGTCATCTTCTCGACTTCTTCCTGGATGCTCGAACCCAAAGCCGAGTTGCCGATGTTGGCGTTGATCTTCACCAGGAAATTGCGGCCGATGATCATCGGCTCGGATTCGGGGTGGTTGATGTTGTTGGGGATGATGGCGCGGCCGCGGGCGATTTCGCTGCGCACGAACTCGGGCGTGATCTCGTTCTGCAGGCTGGCGCCGAAGTGCTGCCCCGGATGCTGGCGATTCATCATCGCGGCGAGTTTCTCGCCCAGCGGGCCGGTCTGCTTGAGCGATTCCAGATAGGCGACGCGGTTGTTGTTCTCGCGGATGGCGATGAACTCCATTTCCGGCGTGATGATGCCTTGGCGCGCGTAGTGCATCTGCGTCACGTTCATGCCGGCTTTCGCACGGCGCGGCGTGCGCGCGAGTTCGGGAAAGCGCATGCCGGCCAGCTCGGGATTGGCGGCCTGCTGGCGACCGTATTCCGAACTCAGGTCGCCCAGCACCTCGGTGTCGCCGCGCGACTCGATCCAGCGGGTACGCAAGCTTGGCAGGCCTTTGCGAATGTCGATGCTGGCGGCCGGATCGCTGTAAGGGCCGGAGCAGTCATACACAAAAATGGCCGGGTTCTTTTCACCGCCGAAACCGCTCGCGGTGTCGGCCTGGCTGATTTCGCGCATCGGCACGCGGATGTCGGGCTGGCTGCCCTGCACGTAGATCTTGCGTGAATTCGGCAAGGGCTGGACGGCGAGCGCATCGACATGAGCGTCGGCGGCGAGAAACTTGGGGGTGGCATTCATGGTGCGCTCCAGATCAAGGCAGGAGGCTTGGTGTCAGCCTCGCTGGTAAAAAGAAGCAAGGCCGATAATCGGCCTCGCAAAATCAATACAGGGGGCGTTGAATCAGCCTCGCTGCATTCCAATACAAGGGAGGCTTGTCGGCCTCCCTACGGCGGTATCAACCGCATCAGGTTCAAAGGGTATGTCTCACTCCACGCGGCGAACGGCCCAGCGGGAGACCCCTGGCGAGCGGTCCAAGTTAGCCGAAATGTGGAATAATTGCAAGGCAAGTCCCCATCTAACTTATTGATATTCAAGGGCACACATGGACATCGAGCAGGCGCGCTACAACATGGTGGAACAGCAAATCCGCCCCTGGGACGTGCTGGATCAGGACGTGCTCAATCTTTTGTTCAAGCTGCGCCGCGAAGACTTCGTGCCGGAAGCGCACCAGGCGCTGGCGTTTGTCGACATGGAAATCCCCCTCGGCCACGGCCAGGCGATGTGGACACCCAAGCTGGAAGCACGGGTAATCCAGGAACTCGCGATCCGCCCCACCGACCGCGTGCTGGAAATCGGCACCGGCAGCGGCTACCTCACCGCGCTGCTGGCGATGAACGCCGCCGAAGTGGTGTCGACCGAAATTTTCCCGGAGTTTTCCGCCGCCGCCGGCCGCAAGCTGCTCGCCCACGGCATCGAAAACGTCACCCTGCATGTCGCCGACGCGGCGCGCGACTGGCCCGACGAGGCCGGCTTCGACATCATCGTGCTGACCGGCTCGACCCCGCTGCTGTCGGGCGCGTTCCGCAACCGCCTGCGCATCGGCGGGCGAATGTTCGCCATCACCGGCAGCGCGCCGGTGATGGAAGCGCAACTCATCACCTGCACCGCGCCCGGCGCATTCCGCAGCGTGACGCTGTTCGAAACCTGCGTGACCGAACTGGTCAACGCCCCGCAACCGACCGCTTTCGTGTTCTGAACATGCGCCAATTCCGCCCCGCCGAACTCGCCGCCTATCTGCAGGCGGGCCACACCCCCGTTCTGGTCGACGTGCGCGAACCGTGGGAAGCCGAACGCTGCAGCATTGCGGGCTCGGTGCTGATTCCGATGGGCGAACTGACCGGACGCATCCAGGAATTGAACCCGGACGCCGAAACAGTGGTCATCTGTCATCATGGCGTGCGCAGCTTTCACGTGGCACGCTATCTCGAGTCCGTGGGGTTCGAGAATGTCATCAACCTGTCCGGCGGCGTGGCCGCCTGGGCAGACGAAGTCGATCCGGCCATGCCACGATATTGACGCTTTATTAACGGGAACCGTATGCAACTCAAACCTTTGATCCTCGCCCTCGGCCTCACGCTCAGCCCGGCCTTGCAGGCGGCCAACCTCGGCGACATCTACCGTGAAGCGCTGGCGAACGACACCCAGTACGCTGCAGCCCGCGCCGCCTATCAGGCCGGGCTGGAAGCCCTGCCACAGGCGCGTTCGGCACTGCTGCCGCAAGTCGGAATCGACGGCAACGCCCGCTACAACGACGTCCGCACCAGCCTGCCCAGTGGCGACACCCAGCACGGCAACGGTGCCGTCAATCTCAACGCCGTGCAGCCGCTCTACAACAAGGCCAGCTCGGTGCAGGTCGATCAGGCCGAGGAACAGGTCAAGATCGTCGCCCGCCAGCTCGACCTCGCGGGTCAGGATCTGATCCTGCGCACCGCGCAAGCGTATTTCGACGTCTTGCAGGCGCAGGACAACGTCGGCCTCACCCGCGCGCAGAAAGCCGCCATCACCGAAGAACTGGCGGCCGCCAAGCGCAATTTCGAAGTCGGCACTGCCACCATCATCGACACTCAGGAAGCCCAGGCGCGCTACGACCTCGCCATTGCGCAGGAAATCGCCGAAGAGAACACGCTCAACATCAACCTGCGCAACCTGGAACAGATCATCGGCAAGCAGCCGGCTGCGCTCGACACGCTGGCGGACAAGGCCGAGCAGGCCGCGCTGATCGACCCCCTCATCCGCAAACTGTCCGCCGCCCATGCCATTGACGAGTGGGCGACCCAGGCCGAGACGGGCAACCTCAATGTGCAGATCCAGCGTTACAACAAGACCATCGCCGACCAGCAGATCGAGCTCAGCCGCGCCGGGCACTACCCCACGCTGAATGCGGTCGCGGGCTACAACTACAACAAGAACCAGAGCCTCGGCATAACCCTGGCCGACATCAACACTGCGCTGGTGGGGGTCGAGTTCAATGTGCCGATCTATCAGGGCGGACGCGTCGATTCGCAGGTGCGCCAGGCCGTCGCCAACCAGGAAAAAGCGCGCCAGGATCTGTTCACCGCGCAACGCGATGCCGTGCTGAGCGCTCGCCGGGCCTACCTCAACGTGACCAGCGCCGACGCCCAGGTGCGCGCACTGGAACGCACGGTGGCGTCCACCAAACTGCAGCTCGAATCCACGCGGCTCGGCGTGCAGGTCGGCGTGCGCACCACGCTGGACGTGCTGAATGCGCAGCAGCTGGTGTTTTCCGGCGAGCAGCGCCTGGCTGCCGCGCGCTATCAGTTCATTCTGGCCGGGCTCAGCCTCAAGGCGGCCGTTGGCACGCTCGTCCCGGAAGACCTGACCACCGTCGATCAGGTGCTGCGTCCCGCCTCAGCGGCGCAGTAACCCCGCCACCCGCGCTGCCGCGCCGCGATGGCGCGCAGCAAACGCCAGACCGGCCTCGCCCATGCGGGCGCGCGCCGGCGCATCGACCAGCAGCCGCAACGCTGCCGCCATCCATGCGTCGGCATCGCCCACCCGCAGCGCAGCGCCTGCCTCGATCGCCAGCCGCGTCGCCTCCTCGAAATTGAACGTGTGCGGCCCCACCAGCACCGGCCGCCCCACGCTCGCCGCCTCGATCAGATTCTGCCCGCCCAGCGGCTGCAGGCTGCCGCCGACGAAAGCCACATCGCACGCCGCGTAGTAAGCGAACAGTTCACCGAGACTGTCGCCGAGCAGCACGCGCGACTCCGGCCTGAGCGGCGCCCCCGCGCTGCGCCGCTGATACGGCAGGCCGGCCGCTTCGATCAGTCGGGCCACTTCGTCGAAACGCTGTGGATGGCGCGGCACCAGCACCAGCAACACGTCGGTCGCTGCGGCCCCGGCAAAGGCGCGCAGCAGCGGGGCCTCTTCGCCTTCGCGCGTGCTCGCGGCGAGCAGCACCGGCCGCCCGCCCCAACCCGCTTTCCACCCGGCGCCGCGTTCGAGCTGCTCGGCGGGCGGTGCGATGTCGAACTTGAGATTGCCGGTGACCTGCGGCGCGCGTGCGCCCAGCGCCGCCAGCCGCGCGGCGTCGGCCGCGGTCTGCGCCGCCACCACGGCGATGCGCTGCAGGCAGGCGCGCACCAGCGCAGGCAAACGCGCATAGCCGCGCGCCGAACGTTCCGACAACCGCGCGTTCGCCAGCATCAACGGCACGCTGGCCCGCGCGGCGGCATGTATCAGGTTCGGCCACAGCTCGGTTTCCATCAGGATGCCGGCACGCGGCTGCGCGCGGTGCAGAAAGCGCCGCACCAGCCAGGCGTAGTCGTAAGGCAGATAAACGATGCGGGCGAAGCGGCCGTACAGCGATTCCGCCGTGGCGCGGCCGGTCGGCGTCATGCAGCTGAGCAGGATGGGCGCATCGGGGTGGTCGGCACGCAAGGCTTCGATCAGCGGCTGCGCCGCGCGCATCTCGCCCACCGACACCGCATGAATCCAGATCGCGCCTGTCGGCACGTCCGCCGCCCCCAGCCGTTCGCCCCAGTGTTGCAGATAGCCGCGCTCGCGCCGCCCGCGCCACAGCAGCCGCAGCGGAATCAGCGGCGCGGCCAGCAGCAAAGCCAGCCGATAGAGGCTCCAGTCGAGGATCAGACGCGGGGTGGGCATCGGCGGATTGTAAGCGGGGCAGCGGCTGTGCCCATAGCCGCAAACGTGGAGTGCTAAACTCGACGGCACTTTCTGGAGGCTGAAAAATGAAAATTCTGCTCACCGGCGCGGCCGGGTTTATCGGCATGCACGTCGCGCAAATCCTGCTGAAACGCGGCGACGAAGTGGTCGGCATCGACAACCTCAACGACTACTACGACCCGGCCTTGAAGCTGGCGCGGCTGGAGCAGCTGAAGCCCTACCCCAACTTCCGCTTCCTCAAGGACGACATCTCCGACCGCATGGTGATGGAAGACCTGTTCGAGAAAGGCCACTTCGACGCCGTCATCAACCTCGCCGCGCAGGCCGGCGTGCGCTACTCGCTGAAGAATCCGCACGCCTACGTGCAGTCCAACATCGTCGGCTTTGCCAACCTGCTCGAAGGCTGCCGCCACCACGGCGTCAAGCACTTCGTCTACGCCAGTTCGTCGAGCGTGTACGGCGCCAACACCAAGATTCCGTTCTCCACCCACGACCCGGTCAACCACCCGGTGAGCCTGTACGCCGCCAGCAAAAAGGCCAACGAGCTGATGGCGCACACCTACTCGCACCTCTACGGCCTGCCCACCACCGGCCTGCGCTACTTCACCGTCTACGGCCCGTGGGGCCGGCCCGACATGTCGCCGTGGCTGTTCACTTCCGCAATATTGGAAAACCGCACCATCGACGTCTTCAACCACGGCGACATGATGCGCGACTTCACCTACATCGACGACATCGCCGACGGCACCGTCAAAGTGCTCGACCGCATCCCACAGGGCAACCCGAACTTCGACCACAACAACCCCGACCCGGCATCGAGCCACGCGCCCTACCGCGTCTACAACATCGGCAACCACACCCCGGTGCAGCTGATGGACTTCATCGGCACCATCGAAGCCGCGCTCGGCCAGACCGCGAAAAAGAACTTCCTGCCGATGCAGGACGGCGACGTGCAGGCGACCTACGCCGACGTCGACGACCTCATCCGCGACACCGGCTTCAAGCCGGCGACAACGCTGGAGTATGGGATCGGGAAGTGGGTGGAGTGGTACCGGAAGTACAAGACGCTGGGCTGAACCAGTGGAGATAACCGAAGTTGGCCCTTTTAGTTCATGGGAATTCTAGGCAAGCCTCATCTAATCGATTGGAGAAAGAATGTACGAGCCAACAGAAAGGGAAATAAGCATTGAAACATGCAAGGTTTTAAACAAAATCGAAGAAAAATTGAATTGGATATTAAGTGTTGGTATAGCAATATTAATTGCCATTTTATGGCGTAGCTAAAGTGCGTTGCTTGATTAGAGCGTCCGAAATACCCGGTCAGTTCAGTCTGTCCCCTTTGATTCCGCTACTTAACAAACGATGTGACCGCAAGCAAGGACCCAAGGCCAAATGCAAACAGACTCAGGACAGCGAATACAAGGGACACCACTAAGCGCCAGTCGCCGCGCGTGCCGCTGCCGTCCACGAGGTTATTCAGTCGCTTCAATTGGGTTAAATATGCATACAACATGGCGACGCCGCAAAAAAACAGCCCAAGCAAAAATGACAGCATCGCGCAACGCATGTCAGGAACTGGCCCGTCCTTTCCAGCGATATCCCCTAAGTAAGCGAGGATAGCAACAGCCGCACCACCATTTGCTAAGGCGCAAAACTTAAAGCCCTCGGTGGACAACTTTAGGAGAGAGCTATAGGTTTCCTGCCAGTCTGTGTCCTTCATATTATTGGTCATGGTCTCCCCCTCCATTTTTTTCGATTATCAACTTAGGCCATCACCTCTGGGTGGTGATGGGGTCTTGCAATAACACATACGCGACGCCCGACTTACGCCGCTGCCTCCAGCGGATGGATCGCGGCCAGATTCTCGGCCAGCGCTTCCCGCGTGATCGCCAAGTCATAGTGCGCCTGCAGGTTCAGCCAGAACTCGGCTTCCATGCCAAAGAAAACGCCCAGGCGCGCGGCGGTATCGGCGGTGATGCTGCGCTTGCCGGCGACGATTTCCCCGATGCGGCGCTGCGGTACGCCGATTTCCTTGGCCAGCCGGTATTGGGTGACGCCCAGCGGCTTGAGAAATTCTTCCAGCAGGATTTCGCCGGGGGTGGCGAGCGGGATTTGACGTTTTGCCATGATGGCTCCTGGTGAATTGAGTTAGTGATAATCGACGATTTCCACGTCCCACGCCGCGCCATCCTTCCAGACAAAGCACACACGCCACTGGTCGTTGACGCGGATACTCCACTGGCCCTTGCGGTCGCCTTTGAGTGCTTCGAGCCGATTTTGCGGCGGGATACGCAGGGATTCCAGACGCTCGACTGCGTGTAGCATCTGCAATTTGCGGATCGCTACGCTTGCGACGTTGGCAAACCGCGGAGAGCGTTTTCCCTCGAACAGCGCTTGTGTTTCGCGACATTTGAATCGCTTGATCATGCCGCAACACTAACGCCTCGCGTTAGCATCTGTCAAGCCACCGCCGATTAACTTGCAACCTGTTGCCCACGTAAATTGAGTCGCTCTGATACGGCCATTTCTCACCCGCAAATGAACCCTTCCACAGTCAAAACCTACCTGCCCTGGGTCGTGGCCGTGGCACTGTTCATGGAGCAACTCGACACCACCATCGTCAACACGGCGGTGCCGGCGATGGCGCAGAGTCTGCAGGTGACACCGCTGAGCCTGAAGGCGGTGGTGACCAGCTATATCCTAAGCTTGGCAGTGTGCATACCGGTGAGCGGCTGGATGGCGGACCGCTACGGCACGCGCCGCGTGTTCAGCATCGCGGTCGGCATTTTCACCTTTGCCTCGATCCTGTGCGGTCTGGCGCAAAACGCGCCGATGCTGGTGGCGGGGCGCATCCTGCAGGGTATCGGCGCGGCGATGATGATGCCGGTGGGGCGGCTGACGATCGTCCGCACCTTTCCCAAGGCGGAGCTGTTGCGGGCGATGAACTTCGTCATCATTCCGGCGCTGATCGGGCCGCTGCTCGGGCCGACGGTCGGCGGCCTGATCGTGCACTGGCTGTCGTGGCGCTACATTTTCTTCGTCAATGTGCCGGCGGGTCTGCTGGCGCTGTGGCTGGCGCATCGCTACATGCCGGATTACCGGGGCGATGCGGCGCGGCCGCTGGATGTCGTCGGCCTGGTGCTTTTCGGCAGCGGTGCGGCGCTGCTGTCCTGGCTGCTGGAAATCTTTGGCGAACATGAACTCGACGTGGGCTCGGCCGCGACGCTGCTGCTGCTCAGCCTCAGCCTGTTCGCCGCCTATTTCTGGCACGCGCGCGCGACGCCCCATCCGCTGCTGCGCCTGGCGCTGTTCCGCGTGCGCACGTTTCGCGTGTCGGTGATGGGCGGCTTCATCACGCGGCTGGGGGTGGGCGGCATGCCGTTTCTGCTGCCGCTGCTGTACCAGCTCGGTCTCGGCATGCCGGCGTGGCAGGCGGGCCTGCTGATGATGCCTGCCGCTGCGGCGGCCATGTTCATGAAGTTCATTTCGGCACGGGTGCTGGCGCGCTTTGGCTACCGCCGCATCCTGACCGTGAATACGGTGATGATCGGGGTCGTCGTCAGCCTGTTCTCGCTGGTGGGCCCGGCCACGCCGATCGGACTGATCGTGCTGCTGAGTCTGTCGATGGGTTTTTTCAATTCGCTGCAATACACCAGCATGAACTCGATGGCTTTTGCCGACATCGATGCGCCCGATTCGAGCATGGCGAGCACGATTTCCAGTTCGATGCAGCAGATGTCGATGAGCTTTGGGCTGGCCTGCGGCTCGCTGATCGCAGCCTGGTATTTGGGGGATCTGCCGCAAACCGACCGCGCGGCGGTGACGACGGCATTGCACTACGCGTTTCTGACGCTGGGCGGCCTGACCTCCTTGTCTTCACTGTCTTTCTGGTCGTTGCGCCCAGGCGACGGTGAGAGTGTCAGCAAGGGAAACGTCGTGCGTGAAACGGAATAGGCGCTAAAGCGTGGGGAAGGCCACATGAAAAAAGCATCGAACAGCCCCGCGGTCTACAGATAGTGGCTCCACCCTCGCATCGACTCTACTGAACACAGCAGAGTGCATGGGCGAGTAGGTGCGATACAAACAGCCAGGCTAAAGCCTTTATCATCACCTCATGCGGAGCGGGTCGACAGGTGGCGTACTGTCGGCCCCTGGAACCACAACCGGGACGCCGGCAACATATCGCCGGCCAATCCTTACCTTGAAATCGACGCCATGTTGTTCCACCCACTTAAGGAGAGAGACTCATGAAGGTTCAAGTTAGTGTTGCCGCAGTCCTGTTGAGCGTTGCGTCGTTTTCGGCGCTGGCGGACATCGTTATTCCGATGACGCTGGTTGATGACAAAGGCGTTGGCGCATCTGTCGGTCAGGTCACGGTCAGCGAATCGGCGTATGGCCTGGTGTTCACTCCAGCCCTCAACGGCATGACGCCGGGATTGCATGGTTTCCATGTGCATGCCAATCCCAGCTGCATGCCCAAGGACAAGGACGGCAAGATGGTTCCGGCACTGGCCGCGGGCGGCCATTTCGACCCGCAAAACACCAATCGCCACGGCACGCCGTGGGGCGATGGCCACCTGGGCGATCTGCCGCCGCTGTTCGTGGATGCCAGCGGCAATGCCAGCCAGCCGGTTCTGGCACCGCGCCTGAAAATGGCAGACATGAAAGGGCGCTCGCTGATGGTTCACGTCGGCGGCGACAACCATTCCGATCACCCGGCTGCGCTGGGCGGCGGCGGTGCGCGCATGGCGTGCGGCGTGTCGAGGTAATGCGCCAGGAGTAGATGGGGCCAAACCCCATTGGCTTGCCTGGGCTCGATCCGCAAACCTTGCGGCGTGCCCGGCATGCCGGCGCGGGACACGACGCCTCGCGCTTGAAAAGCCTGATGCCCAGCTTGATTGGGAGACCCTTGAAGCATGCCCGCCACATTGCACGCCATTCAGGCCGATATCACGACGCTCGCGGTTGATGCCATCGTCAATGCCGCCAACGCGTCACTGCTCGGCGGCGGCGGGGTGGACGGTGCGATCCATCGCACGGCCGGACCACAATTGCTGGGCGCATGCCGCCAACTGCACGGCTGCCAGACGGGCGACGCCAAACTCACGCCGGGCTATCGGTTGCCGGCCCGGTTTGTCATCCACACTGTGGGCCCGGTCTGGCACGGCGGTGCTCGGGGCGAAGCGGAATTACTGGCCTCGTGCTACCGGCGCGCGATCGAGGTCGCGGCGCAGCACGGCCTCCACACCCTGGCGTTCCCCGGCATCAGCAGCGGCGTCTACGGCTACCCGGTCGCGCTCGCCGCGGGGATAGCGGTGGCGACGGTGCGCGCCGCTGTGCTGGAGTTTCCCGCCATCTGCGAAGTGATTTTTTGCTGTAATTCAGCGGCCGACCTCGCCGTCTACCAGGCACTGCTTGCCGAAGCGTAGGCTGATGTCACGCACGGCATAGCACCTGTCGCCATCTGGCGACAGCCGCAAACACGCCCAAGTTCTTGTTTTATTGAAGTAGTTTTGAATTCGGCCGCTCGGGCTGTCGCCATTCGGCGACGATTTGCCCGATTTTTCACCCCGACTCCCCCAAGAAAATTCCTTATCTGACTGTTTATAAACAGGTTTTCAGTGCTGGCGCGTGTATTGCTAATTGAGGACTGCGCCCAATTCTGGTCGCAACCACACCAGAGCGTTTTACCACCCCGTATCCGAGAGAGACCCAGCCCATGCTCAAATCCTTCATGCAACCTGGCCATTCTGGCCAATCGAAAACCGACTCGACCAAGACGAGCCATGCGGGCTACCCGGTCAAACCCGCCGAAGCCCCGAAGGCTGCCGTGACGGCCAAGGCCGTTGAAGCCGCCCCGGAAGCCCTGCCGCAGGACCCCGCCCAATACGCACGGAACGAGGAGGGCAGCAAACTCATCGTCGGCCCGAACATCAAGCTGAAAGGCTCGGAAATCACCGATTGCGAAATCCTGGTGGTGGAAGGCCGCGTGGAAGCGTCGATGAACAGCCGCGACATTCGCATCGCCGAGGGCGGCGTGTTTTCGGGCAAGGCCGAGATCGACGTGGCGGAGGTGCGCGGAATCTTCGAGGGCGAGCTGACCGCCCGCAAACGGCTGGTGATTTACGCCACCGGCAAGGTCACCGGCGTGATCCGCTATGGCGCGATGATGATCGAAGAGGGGGGCACCCTTTCCGGGGATGTGCAACGGCTTGCTACCGGACCCAGCCTGGCCAAGCTGCCGGAAGCCGCTGTGCAAACCCCGACACCTGACGTGGCCGAAGCGTCCACGCAGGAGCCGGAACTGGAGCAGATTCATTTCGGCTCCACGCTGGCACGCAATCTGGCGGGGCGACGTTAAGGCGAGTCGACACATCGATGCGCGCATGTCGTTGAGGAGCGACAGCGTGACGTCGGGGTCGGATCGCATCCTGCCCGATAGGCGAATGGGGTTTGCGCGTAAGCAAGACGCGTAAACCCTTTTTTTTGCAGTGACCGCCCGGGCGCCCGGACGCTTCATGCATGGGGTTGAACCGAGCCGCGTATTCCCTGCTGTTTTATAGGGGTTTTTCCACCGGCCCGGAACGCTCGAAAAATCACCCGTGCCCACACGGGCTTGAAAAAAAACCGGTTAGAATCTCGCCCGTTCATAACCTCCCTCTCCTCGAAAGACCCCAATGCAATTGAATAAACTCGCAACCGCGCTCGCCGTGGTGGGAATGGCTGTGCCTGGCCTGGCCGCAGCCACCAACGGCATGCTGATGGAGGCCTACGGCCCGATTGCCCAAGGCATGGGCGGCGCCGCCCTGGCCTATGACAACGGCACGGCCGCGATGGCGAACAACCCCGCCACGCTCGGATTGATGACGGATGGCAGCCGGGTGGACGCAATGGTGGGCTTCGTCGGCCCCGATGTGTCCGCACCCGGCAGCAGGGGCGACTCCAGCGCCGACGCCTTCTACGGACCCGCTTTCGGTTACGTGAAAAAACAGGGCGCGCTGAGCTACGGCGTGGGCATCTACGGTCAGGGCGGCATGGGCAGTGAATACGCCAATGGCGACATGGCGCAAGTGAGCGTCGGCCGCCTGATTTTCCCCGTGGCCTATCAGGTCAATGACCGCTTCAACATCGGCGGCAGCATCGATGCCGTCTGGGCGGGGATGGATCTGGTGTTCAGCGGGGCCGGTCTCGATTTCGAGGACGACAGCGATTTCACCGGCGAAGCCAAAGGCTACAGCCTGGCCGCCAAGCTCGGTTTCACCTACAAGATTGACGACACCTTCACGATTGGCGGCGTGTACCAGACCGCGGGCAACCTGCCGGATCTCAAAGGCGGCGGCTACTCGGTGGACGGCTTCGACATGCCGGTCACGCTGGGCCTCGGCCTGGCCTGGCAGGCGAGCGACCGCTTGATGGTTGCAGCCGACGTCAAGGACCTGCTGTGGAGCAGCAGCATGAATACCGTGACGATCAATACGCCCGCCGGTGGCGCGGTGCCTTTCGTGCAGAACTGGGATGACCAGATCGTGGTGGCACTGGGCCTGTCCTACCTGTTTACCGACGCGCTCACCGGCCGCATCGGCTACAACCACGGCAGCAATCCGATTCCGGATGAAAACGTCAGCTACCTGTGGCCGGCGATCGTCGAGGATCACTACACGGTGGGCTTTGGCTATGCCTTCAGCAAACAGTCCGACCTCAACTTCGCGCTGAGCTATGCCCCGGAAGTGACGGTGACCGGCAGCGGCCCGGCCATGCCTTTTGGCAACGGCGGCATGCAGATCACCCACAGCCAGTTGAACTGGCAACTGATGTACAGTTATTCGTACTGATCTGATGGCGTGATCGCAAAAAGGCCGGGAGCAACACTCCCGGCCTTTTTGCTGGCTCACCGCTTGAATGGCGTTACCTGCTAGCCATCCACTTCCTGCGCACTGATCATATTCTGGTAAAGCAGGGCCGAGATGACCAGGGTGTCCTGGCCGGTCACGTCTTCGAACGACAGTCCGTGCAGGACGGTGGGCTTTTCGTCCACCGTGGGACGCGAGGCATTCACTGAACGAATCATGCAGTTCAAGGCCAGCACGTGCTCGGCCTCGCCGACCTTGACGCGCAGCTTGAGCGTGAGCAGCTTGCCGACCTCGCCGATTTTCTCGCTGGCGGCGATCAGTGCGCCGCCGATGCTGATGTCGCGCGCGATGCATGCATGACCGCGCCCGCCTTCGACCGTGGCGTGGCAGATGATGTGGGTACGCCCGCGCGAGCTGCCGCGCACGACCATGCCGCGCACTTCCTTGGGGTAAGTCAGATGCAGGTGAGGGTAAGGCGTGTTGGTCACGCGCTTTGCACTGGCAGCGAAGGCGTAGGCGCTTTTTCCGCTGAACAGGCGAACCACGAAATCCTGCCCTTCGCGCACCAGCATCATGCTGCCATTGAGGATGGGCGTGGTGACAACGACGCTCTGGCCTTCCAGATAACCGATCAGGGTGACGAAGCAGCGCGACGGCTCGACATCGGACTGGAACTGCAACTGGATGGCGTCGCCGATATTCAGCTTGATCTGGTCGAGCGTCAGCGGACCGGCGTCACGCGGGGAGGGTTCTGGCTTGCCCGTTTTGAGAGAGGCCTCATCAAGTACTGTGGACATCGTTTGCCTGCTCGGAATTTGTCATGCTTGTCTCAACACGGCCCCCTGCGCAATTTGCAGGCCGGGCCCCGACTCGCGCCTTGGCGCGCGTACATGGCTTGAACGCACATGTACGCTGTATATCGTGCATAAACAGCCCATAATTTAGGGCAGCGCCGACAGTTGACACAAATACCGTGCGGGCTGGCGCCTTTGGGCCCGACTGGAGGGACGCCACGTGACCCGATACTTGAACATGATGCTGCGCAGCGTGCTTACGGTCCGCGAGCACGAAAGGGTGATCGATTACCCGACGTGGATGATCGCGCTCGACCGCGTCGGCGCAGTGGACTCACGGCCATGACCCCGCCGCTGCTGCCGCCCCGCCCGCACGACAGCCACAAGGGGCAATTGGGCCACGTCGGTATCGTCGGCGGGGCGCCGGGCATGGTGGGCGCAGCGCTGCTGGCGGGGCGGGCGGCGCTGCAATGCGGCGCGGGGCGGGTGACGCTGGGCGTGCTGGATGCGGCTGTCCACGTCGATTTCTGCGCGCCCGAACTGATGTTTGCACCGCCCGAAACACTGGTAAACGATCCCGGCCTGACGGTACTGGCGATCGGGCCGGGGCTGGGACAGACGCGCGCGGCCGTCGATCTGCTGCAGGTCGCCTTGCGCCACCCGGGGCTGCTGGTGATCGATGCGGATGGCTTGAACGGTCTGGCGCAACACGGGGATCTGGCCGAAGCGTGTGCCAGGCGGACCGCGCCGACGCTACTGACGCCGCACCCAGGCGAGGCTGCGCGTTTGCTCCACACCCGCACCGACGCGATTCAGGCCAACCGCGAACAGGCGGCGCGGCAACTGACGGCGACATTCCATGCCTGGGTGGTGCTGAAGGGCGCGGGCTCGGTGCTGGCGCAGCCCGATGGCACCGTCTCGATCAATGCAAGCGGCAATCCGGCCCTGAGCGCGCCGAGCATGGGCGATGTGCTGACCGGCATGCTGGCCGCGTTTCTGGCGCGCCTGCCGCCCGCAGACGCCTTGCGGCTGGCGGTATGGCTGCACGGCCAGGCAGCGGACGATGCAGTCGCGGACGGTCTGGGCCCGGAAGGACTGACGGCTTCGGAGCTGATCGGGCGGATACGAAACCGGCTGAACGCAAACGCTGCAACGACAGATTTCACCCATCAGGCCTGACGCACGCAGGACGCGCCGGTGTATCGTTGCGCTGCACGCATTTCACACGACGCAAAACCGATGGCCTGACAACTTCAGCCATGCCACACACTTCAGCCAACAGGGAAAAACATGAACTGGTATCTCAATGTTCTCAAGCAATACGCGGTATTCAAGGGCCGCGCCCGCCGCAAGGAGTACTGGTTTTTCATCCTGTTCAACCTGATCGCCAGCGTGGTGCTCACGGCTATCGATTTCATGACGGGCTTGCTGGATGCCGAACTCGGCATCGGCTTGCTGAGCGGCCTCTACTCGCTGGCGGTTTTGGTTCCCAGCCTGGCGGTGACGGTGCGCCGCCTGCACGACACCGACCGCAGCGGCTGGTGGCTGCTGATCGGTCTGGTGCCCCTGCTCGGCGCGATCGTGCTGCTGGTATTCATGCTGCTCGACGGCACACCCGGCGACAATCAGCACGGTGCGAACCCCAAAGGGGTAGCGGCTTAGCGACTGCCCGCAGGCTTACAGACCAATCTTGTTCAACTGACTTCCGGATCGACCATGACACACGCACATTCACAAGCCTCCCTCCTGTTTATCCTGCTGGCTGCAGGCCTGAGCCTGTCCGGCTGCCTCAGCACCGAAACCCGGCCGACCGAAGCCGCGCCCACGGCGACTTCGGCGGCTCCGGCCGAGGCGGCTCCGCAGCCGGCTGCTGCCCAGACGCCGGTTTGCAAGGACACGGCGCCGGCCAAAAGCAGCAAGAAGAATTCCAAAACCAAGGCCAAGCCGACGCAGGATCCGGCTTGCGTCAAACCCGCCCCCACGGCGGCCAAACCGGCTACGGTTGCGGTGGCAGCCGGCGGTTACGACCTGTCGAAAAACACGCCGGTGACGGACTCCAGCAAGGTCGAAGCGGGACAAGGCACCCAGGTCAAGGGCATCAACGACTGGCAGGGCGAAATCACCGGCGTCCCGGTCAAGGGCAGCCGCTTCACCAAACTGAAAATCGGCATGCCGATGCAACAGGTATTCGATCTGGTCGGCCAGCCTACCGATCAGGGCGCCTACGTCACCGGCAAAGCCTTCATTCCCTTCTATTTCGGCAGCGACACCACGCGCTGGGAAGCGACCTACAAGGGACAGGGACGGTTGATCTTTTCCAATCAGGCGGGATTCAGCAGCGGCCAGTATCTGACCTGGATCATCTACAACTCGAACGAACCCGGCTACCGCTGAGCAAACGGCTTTTCGCCTGCAACCCCCACCCGCGCAGGCAAAACGCAGTGCAAAAAAGAGTCTCGAGAGACTCTTTTTTGCTTGCGCCTCATCAACGGGCGCCGCAGATCAAACCGGCCGATGACGGCGCGCCGCCGATTTCTTGATCCGCCGCTGGATACGGTATCGCCTGACCGCACGCACATCGAGCAGGCACATGCCTGTGCTATCGGGCAGGCTGCTCTGCGGGCGCCTCACCCACCGCGTACCCAGCTGCTTCCGGCGATTGTACGGATGCCGGTTTAGATGCGTCTTCTTCATACAGCGCCCCCGCTTTCATTTTCATTTCCTCGACAGCCTGCCCCTGCGCCTGTTCAGCCGGGCTCTGGGTAGTGCAACCGCTCAAGATCAGCAAGCTGCCCATCAGGGCCAGCACGCCGCAGGCCGTACGCCGGGAGGTGGATCGTTTCGATGGTGCCGGGATGTCGCAGATCGTCCCGGCGCCGGCGCCGCACCATTCGTACAACTGCATGTGTTCGTCATTGAGGTATTGCGTGGTCTTGCGCATAGGTGCTCCTGTATTGATTCGAGCTGGCCGCCCGCGGTGTGGGCGCGTCCGGCCAGTGTCGGGTCTGAAGATCAGCGTATTGGCTTACTGTGTCTTGCTGGGCGACTTGCCAGGTACCGTGTTGGCAGCGATCTTGGTCCACTCTTCGCTGCTGAGGCGGTTGTCGCCGTTGACGTCGCCGGTCATGAAGTCCTGGCCTTTGCCGCCCAGTTCAACAAATTCCTCCAGGCTGATCATGCCGTCGCTGTTCTTGTCGTAGGCCTTGAAATCCGGCTTGGTTGAAGCGGCCCAGGCCTGGGCGGCGGCGAAAGCACACACCAGGGTGACAATGGCTGCATTGCGGATACGAATGTCAAAGGTAG
Source organism: Thiobacillus sp. (assembly GCF_018780105.1). Taxonomy (GTDB): domain Bacteria; phylum Pseudomonadota; class Gammaproteobacteria; order Burkholderiales; family Thiobacillaceae; genus Thiobacillus. The sequence continues at coordinate 89,997 of NZ_JADMKC010000002.1, read as the reverse complement.
TCATCTTGATTTACTCCTGTCGTTAAATGGATGTGAATGCAGATGCACTCGACAGGGATAGAGCGACGATCATGCCAGCTCTATTTTTATCCATTAAATCAAGTGGATGCCCGATCTCGAGGCCTGACCGGCAAGCGCGTGCTGCCGTTTAGGGCGGGTATTTGTCGCCTGACAGCGACGGATTCAGGCGGGATTTGTATGCCCTTGTTTTTGGGCGGGATTTTTGTCTGGGCTTGACGACAAATCGTCCAGACGCGCCGAACACACGCAAAACCAGGGGCCAAGCTACTTGTTGGATGATCGCCTGGCAGCGCCCGGAATCAGCCGGTTTCGTCGCGGCCCTTGAACAGGGCGGGGGTGAGGCCGTGGCGCTCCAGCAGCCGGTACACCTCGGTGCGGTTGCGTCCCGCCAGCCGCGCCACTTCGCTGACCTGGCCGCGCGTCAGCTTCAGCAGCGTGATCAGGTAATCGCGCTCGAACGCCGCCCGCGCTTCCGCCAGCGGCTGAATGTCGGCCGGCTTGTCGCGCAGGGCGCGCGCCACCAGACTGGCCGGAATGGTCGACGTAGTGCACAGCGCGCAGCATTGCTCCAGCACATTGTGCAGCTGACGGATATTGCCCGGCCAGTCGGCCGCCACCAGCATTTCCAGCGCCTCGGGCGCAAAGCCGTGGATGCGGCGACGGTATTTTTCCGTCAGCTGGGTGAGGAAATGCCGCGCCAGCAGCGGAATGTCCTCGCGCCGTTCGCGCAGCGGCGGCAACGTCAGGTTGACCACATTGAGGCGGTAATACAGGTCTTCGCGAAACTCGCCGCTGGCGATCGCTTCTTCCAGATTGCGATGGGTGGCTGACAGGATGCGCACGTCCACCGCCCGCGTTTCGGTCGCGCCCACCGGCCTCACCTCGCCCTCCTGCAGCACGCGCAGGAGTTTGACCTGCAGCGGCAACGGCATGTCGCCGATCTCGTCCAGAAAAACCGTGCCGCCGTGCGCGCTGAGGAACAGGCCGGGATGATCGCGCCCCGCACCGGTGAACGAACCTTTCATGTGGCCGAACAGTTCCGACTCGAGCAGCTCGGCTGGAATCGCGCCGCAATTGATGGCGACGAAGGGCTTGGCGCGGCGCGGACTGGCATGGTGAATCGCGCGCGCCAGCAACTCCTTGCCGGTGCCCGACTCGCCCTGGATCAGCAGCGCGGCTTCGCTTTGCGCGGCCAGCCGGGCTTCGGCCAGCAGCGTGTCCATTGCCGGACTGGCGGTGAGGATTTCGCTGCGCCAGCTGTCGTCGCCCGTGTCGGAGCTGCTGCCCGCCAGCAAGGTGGCGCGTTTCAGCAAACTGACCAGCGTGGGGGCGTCGTAGGGTTTGGTCAGATAGCCGAACAGGCCTTGCTGGGTGGCGGCCACGGCGTCCGGAATGCTGCCGTGCGCGGTCAGCACGATCACCGGCAGCGACGGGTCGCGCGCATGGATGGCGCGAAACAGCGCCATGCCATCCATCCCTGCCATCTGCATGTCGGTCAGCACGGCGTCCGGTCGCGTCACCGACAGCTGCGCCAGCGCCGCTTCGCCGCTGCCCACCGCCTCGACCCGAAACCCGTTGGCTTCCAGCCGCAAGGTGATCAGTTCGCGCAGCGAGGCGTCGTCGTCGACGACCAGAATGGCAGGTTTTTTCATGGCGCGTTGCCTGGCGTGCTGCGCTGTTGCAGGGACTTTTCCAGCGCCTTGATCTGATCGAGCTTGTCCTGCAACTCCTCCGCACGCAGGGTTTGTTGCTTGATCTCGATACGTGCCTTGAGCGACCTTTTCAACAACTCGACCAGCGCCTGCGTGCGGGGATCGCCTTCTTCCATCGCGGCCAGCGCCTTGATGCCGCGCTCATAGGCGTCCGTACTGTCTTCGCGTTCCGCCAGCGCAGCCAGCTGAAACCGCCTGACGTCGTCGAGGCGGCGCCCGCCATCCAGACTGGCCAGTTCGCGCCGCCGTTGCTCCGGAGACAGGGCCGCCACGCGTACCAGTTCGCTCAACAGCACCGAAGCGCCGGGCTCGGACGGGGCGATGCGGGGCGCCTGACGCTCAGGTTGGGGCGGAGGCAGGGCGGAACACGCACCCAGACCCAGCAGAAGACCGGCAAGCAGAACAGATTTAAACGTCATTGCGGCAAGGGCCAGGTTAGGCGGAAGCAGGTTGTCCAGGGCGGGCTGTCGACGATCTCGATCGTCCCGCCGGCGGCCAGCAGCGTTTCGCGCACGATCGACAGCCCCAACCCGCTGCCTTTGACCGCGCTGTCGGGTTGGCGCGCGCCCTGGAAAAAGGGCTCGAAGATGCGGCTGCGCTCGGCGAGCGGAATGCCGCCGCTCTGGTCGCACACATCAAGGATGGCGGCATCGGTGGAAAGTTCACTGCGAATCAGGATGCGCCCATTTTCGGGGCTGAATTTGATGGCGTTCGACAGCAGGTTGTCGAGCACGGTTTCCAGCTGACCCCGCTCGGCGTGCAGCATCGGCGCCGCCAGTTGCGTGTCGACCTGGATACGGCGGGCATCGAGCGCGAGCCGGTGACGCGCCAGCACACTGTCGAGCGCGTCGTCGAGCGCCTGCTGCGGCAGGGTGGGGGGCAGGGTGGCATCGCGCACCAGGCTGCCGTAACGGATCAGGTCCTCGATGCGTTTCTGCAGGTCGCGGCTGCTGCTGTCCATGATGGTGACGATGGTGCGCTGACGCGCGTTGAGGCTGCCCGCCAGCTCGTCGTCCAGCAAGGCCACCCCCTCGCGTAACGACGCCAGCGGAGTTTTCAGCTCATGCGAGACGTGGCGCAAGAAGCGCAGCTTCTGCTCTTCCAGCGCGTGCAGACGTTGCCGCAGCCAGTCGATTTCGCGCCCCAGTTCAACGATGTCCTGCGGCCCGCTGATCGCCTGCAGCGGGCTCAGGTCGGCCCGGCCAAGCTGCTGGATCGAGGCCTTGAGCTGCTTGATCGGACGGTTGATAAGCCAGGAAAACACGGCCGCCAGCAGCAACGTCAACGGAATCAGCGCCAGCGCCAGCAGGATCAGGCGCTGCCGGGTGGTTTGCATGGCCGCTTCCAGCGTTCGCAATTCGCTCTGCACCGACGCGTCGGCCTCGGTGAGCAAGGTGCGGGCGGCCGTGTGCAGCGCATCGAATTCGGGAGCGAGCGCATGGAACTGCGCGCTGTCGAGAAAGCTTCCGGGCCGCAGCTTGCGATACAGCACCCGGCTGCGCGTTTGCAGCGCGGCCAGAGTGGTATGCGTGGGCGCGTCGACAAGTTGTGCATCGAGGCGCGTCAACTGCGTTTGCAACTCGTCGAAACGCATCCGCAGCGGGCCGCCGAATTCGGCATCCTGCAACAGATGGTATTGCCCGGCGGCGCGCTGCAGCTGGCTGACCGATTCGACGATCTGCCGCACCTCGAGGGTAATCGCAAGGCTGTTGCGGGTGAACTGGCGCTGGGTATCGACCACGCCCTGCAGCACATGAACCACGTTGATCAGGCCGCTGGCCAACGGCACGATCAGCACGCCCATGGCGACGATGACCAGTATGGTGAACGAACGGGGATAGTAAGGGCCAGCAAGCATCCGGATGAAGGGCGTTGGCAATGTCGCAGCATACCCCGATTGGGGAAACGCGATGGCGGTGGCCGCCATCGCGCATGCTGCGGCTTACAGCAGGTCGAGGTAGCCGAGTATGCCCTTGGCAGCCTCGCGGCCTTCGTACACCGCCGTCACCACGAGGTCGGAACCGCGCACCATGTCGCCGCCCGCAAACACTTTCGGGTTGGCGGTCTGGAAGGCATGCGGCTGGCCCTTGGCGATGACGCGGCCGCCCGGGTCGATGGCGATCTGGTGCTGCTCGAACCAGGGTTGCGGGTTGGGACGGAAGCCGAACGCCACGATGACACGGTCGGCCGGCACGATTTCTTCCGAGCCGGGGATGACCACCGGGGTGCGGCGGCCGCGCGCGTCGGGCGGACCAAGTTCGGTGGTGACGAGCTTGACGCCTTCAACCTTGTTGTCGCCGACGATTTCCACCGGCTGGCGATTCCACAAGAACTGCACACCTTCTTCCTTGGCGTTGCCGACTTCGCGTTTGGAACCGGGCATGTTGGCTTCGTCGCGGCGGTAGGCGCAGGTCACGCTCGCCGCACCCTGACGGATGCTGGTGCGGTTGCAGTCCATCGCGGTGTCGCCGCCGCCGAGCACCACGACGCGCTGGTCCTTCATGTCCTGGTAGGTCTCGTCCGGCTTCATCAGGTCGAGGCACTTGCGCACGTTGGAAATCAGGAACGGCAGGGCTTCCAGCACGCCGGGCAGGTCTTCGCCGGGGAAGCCGCCCTTCATGTAGGTGTAGGTGCCCATGCCCATGAACACGGCATCGTATTCGTCGAGCAGCGACTGCATCGATACGTCCTTGCCGATGTCGGTGTTGAGACGGAATTCGATCCCCATGCCCTCGAACACCTCGCGACGGCGCGTCATCACCGTCTTTTCCATCTTGAATTCGGGGATGCCGAAGGTGAGCAGGCCGCCGATTTCGTCGTAGCGGTCGAACACCACCGGCTTCACGCCGTTGCGCGCCAGCACGTCGGCGCAGCCGAGGCCTGCAGGACCGGCACCGATGACGGCAACCTTCTTGCCGGTGGCAATGACATTCGACATGTCGGGGCGCCAGCCAGCCTTGAAGGCTTCTTCGGAAATGTATTTCTCGACCTGGCCGATAGTGACCGCACCAAAGCCGTCGTTGAGCGTACAGGCGCCTTCGCACAAACGGTCCTGTGGGCAGACGCGGCCACACACCTCGGGCAGCGAATTGGTCTGGTGGCTCAATTCGGCTGCCTCGAACAGGCGGCCTTCGGTCACCAGCTTGAGCCAGTTGGGGATGTAGTTGTGCACCGGGCACTTCCACTCGCAATAGGGATTGCCGCAGGCGAGGCAACGGTCGGCCTGCTCTTGCGCGTGTCCCGTGTCCATCTGCGCGTAGATTTCACGGAACTCGTGCTTGCGCACCGCTGCGGGGGTCTTTTCGCCGTCGCGGCGGGCCTGCTTCAAAAACTGGAATACGTCGCCCATCTTATGCACTCACCACTTCACGTGTCTGGCCGGGAATATCCTCGACCAGGTCTTCAATCGAAATCCGCTTCGGCTTGACCAGCCAGACTTTCTCCAGCGTAGCGTCGTAATCGGCCAGCAAGGCCTTGGCGCGCGCGCTGCCGGTCAACGCCAGATGGCGTTCGATCTGCCCCTTGAGGAAAACCCGGTAGGGCTCGGTGTCGACGTTGCCGATACGGACCAGCTCGACCATTTCCTTGTTGGTCTTCGACACGAAATCGCCGCTGTCATCGACCACGAATGCCATGCCGCCGCTCATGCCGGCGCCGAAGTTCAGCCCGGTGTCGCCCAGCACGATGACGGTGCCGCCAGTCATGTATTCGCAGCCGTGGTCACCGATGCCCTCCACCACCGCGAGTGCGCCGGAGTTGCGCACGCCGAAGCGCTCGCCGCCCATGCCTGCGGCGTAAAGCTCACCCGCCGTCGCGCCGTACAAACAGGTGTTGCCGATCAGCGTGTTGCGGTGGCTTTCGAAGCTGGCGTTGCGCGGCGGATAGACCACCAGACGGCCGCCGCCCATACCCTTGCCGACGTAGTCGTTGGCGTCGCCCTCCAGCGTGATCGTCAGGCCCTTGTGGTTCCACACGCCGAAGCTCTGGCCAGCCGAGCCGGTCAGTTGAATCCGGATGGTGTCGTCGGGCAGGCCCTTGCCGCCGTGCGCCTTGGCGATTTCGCCGGACAGGCGCGCGCCGATCGAGCGGTTGACGTTGCGCACCGGATAGCTCAATTCGACCCGTGTGCCGGCGCTGATGGCGGGCAAGGCGTCGACCACCATCTGCTCGGCCAGCTCGCCCTTGTCGAACGAGGGGTTGCGTTCCTGTTGCGAGAAACGCGGCGCATCCGCCGGCGTGCTGCCCTGGGAGAGCAACACGTCGAGCTTGAGGCGGCCCTGGCGCGGCGTATCGCCGGCCGAGACGTCGAGCAGGTCGGTGCGGCCGATCAGGTCGGTGAGCTTGCGGATGCCGAGGCTCGCCATCAGCTCGCGCGTTTCTTCGGCGACGAAGGTGAAGTAGTTCACCACCATGTCGGGCAGGCCAATGAAATGATCTTTACGCAATTTTTCGTTTTGCGTGGCAACGCCGGTGGCGCAGTTGTTGAGGTGGCAAATGCGCAGGAATTTGCAGCCCAGCGACACCATTGGCCCGGTGCCGAAGCCGAAGGACTCGGCGCCGAGGATTGCGGCTTTGACCACGTCGAGGCCGGTCTTCAGGCCGCCGTCGGTCTGCACGCGCACGCGGCCGCGCAGGCCATTCGCGCGCAGCACCTGCTGCGCTTCGGACAGGCCGAGCTCCCAAGGCGAACCGGCATATTTGACCGAGGCCAAGGGGCTTGCGCCGGTGCCGCCGTCGTAGCCGGAAATGGTGATGAGGTCGGCGTAGGCTTTGGCGACACCGGCGGCAATGGTGCCGACGCCGGGCTCGGCCACCAGTTTCACCGACACCAGCGCAGCGGGGTTGACCTGCTTGAGGTCGAAAATCAGCTGCGCCAGATCTTCAATGGAATAGATGTCGTGGTGCGGCGGCGGCGAAATCAGCGGGGTGCCGGGCTTGCAGTGACGCAGGCCGGCGATCATCACCGACACCTTGTCGCCCGGCAGCTGACCGCCCTCGCCGGGCTTGGCGCCCTGGGCGATCTTGATCTGCAGCACTTCGGCGTTGACCAGATAGGTGGCGGTGACGCCAAACCGGCCGGAGGCGATCTGCTTGATCTTGGAGGTTTTGCTGGTGCCGTAACGCTTCGGATCCTCGCCGCCTTCACCCGAGTTGGAGCGGCCGCCGATGCGGTTCATCGCTTCGGCCAGCGCCTCGTGGGCTTCCGGCGACAGCGCGCCGAGCGACATGCCGGCGGAATCGAAACGCTTGAGGATGGATTCGAGCGGCTCGACTTCTTCCAGCGGGATGGGTGTAGCGCCGGACTTCAGCTTCATCAGGTCGCGCAGCATCGCCACCGGGCGGGTGTCGACCAGTGCGGAATATTTCTTGAACTCGGCGTAGTCGCCCGACTGCACGGCTTTCTGCAGCTGCTGCACCACGTCCGGGTTGTAGGCGTGGAACTCCTCGCCGAACATGAACTTGAGCAGGCCGCCGGCCGACAGCGGACGCAAGGGGTTAAACGCCGTCTTGTGCAGCAGCTTCTGGTCGGACTCGAAGTCGTCGAAGTTGGCACCGGAAATGCGCGACACCGTGCCGGTCAGGCACAACGCCACCACGTCCTCGTGAATGCCGACGCCCTCGAACAGCTGCGCGCCGCGGTAGCTGGCGACCAGCGAAATGCCCATCTTCGACAGCACCTTGTAGATGCCCTTGTCCATGCCCTTGCGGAAGTTGGACAAGGCTTTGTCGAGATTGGGCTTGATCTCGCCCGTCTTCACGAATTCGCCGATCACCTGATAAACCAGGTACGGGTAAATCGCAGTCGCACCGTAACCGATCAGGCAGGCGTAATGGTGCGGATCACGCACGGTACCGGTTTCGACCACGATGTTGGCGTTGCAGCGCAGACCGGCTGTAATCAGCGCATGGTGCACCGCGCCGACGGCGAACAGCGCATGGATCGGCAGGCGATCCTTGGCGATGTTGCGGTCGGACAGCACCAGAATGACCTTGCCGGATTTCACCGTTTCGACCGCGCGCGCGGTCAGCGCCTTGAGCGCAGCTTCGAGCGTGGTCGTTGCCGGGTCGTACTGCAGGTCGAGCGTGGCGGCGGCAAATGCGGCGTCTTTCAGGTTCAGCAGCTTGTCGAACGCTTCTTTCGACAGCAGCGGGGTGTGCACTTCGACCCGGTGCGCGTGCTCGGGGCTTTCCTCGAACAGGTTGCGCTCGGGGCCGAACGCCGTGTTAAGCGACATCACGATCGCTTCGCGGATCGGGTCGATCGGCGGGTTGGTGACCTGTGCGAACTGCTGGCGCAGGTAGTCGAACGGCGAACGCACTTTCTGCGACAGCACCGCCATCGGCGTGTCGTCACCCATCGAGCCGATCGCCTCGGAACCGTCCTCGGCCAGCACGCGGATGATCTGGTCGCGCTCCTCGAAGCTGACGTTGAACAGCTTCTGGTGGGTCAGCAGACTGGCGGCGTCCATCACCGCCAGGTCGGCATCCTGGTTCATCGACAGGTCGAGCTTGACCGCGTTGGTCTTGAGCCACTCGCGGTAGGGATGCTTGCCTTTGAGTTCGCTGTCGATGTCTTCCGGCATCAACAGGCGGCCGGTTTCAAGGTCGGCGGCGATCATCTGCCCCGGCTTGACGCGGCCCTTGCGTTCGACATTGGTCGGATCGATCTGCCACACGCCGACTTCGGAGGCGATGGTGAGAATGCGGTCCTTGGTCAGCACCCAGCGCGCCGGGCGCAGGCCGTTGCGGTCGAGCGTACACGCTGCGTAGCGGCCGTCTGTCAGCACAATGCCGGCGGGGCCGTCCCACGGCTCCATGTGCATCGAGTTGTATTCGTAGAAGGCGCGGATGTCGGCGTCCATCGATTCGACGTTCTGCCACGCCGGCGGGATCACCAGGCGCATCGCGCGGAACAGGCTGGTGCCGCCCATCACCAGGCCTTCGACCATGTTGTCGAGGCTCATCGAATCGGAGCCCCGGGTACCGACGATGGGACGGATGTCGTCCATGTTCGGGATCAGCGGGGTGGCGAACTTCTGCTCGCGGGCGCGGCTCCAGTTGCGGTTGCCCTGCACCGTGTTGATCTCGCCGTTGTGCGCCAGATAGCGGAACGGCTGCGCCAGCCGCCACTGCGGCCAGGTGTTGGTGGAGAAGCGCTGGTGGAACACCGCCAGGCTGGAGGCGAAACGCGCGTCGTTGAGGTCGGGATAGAACACCGGCAGGTTTTCCGGGATCACCAGACCTTTGTAGCTGATCACGCGGCTCGACAAGGTCGGCAGGTAGAACACCGGATCGGTCGGCTGCAGCGCTTTTTCGGCACGCCGGCGCGCAATGTAAAGCTTGCGTTCGAAATCCTCGGCACTCATGCCCGCGCCGTTAATATCCGTGGCCGCGTTCACGAATACCTGTTCGATATGCGGCAGCGATTCGAGTGCGGAAGCGCCGCACACTTTTGGATCGGTCGGCACCAGGCGGAAGCCGGCAACGACGAGCCCCTGGCCTTCCAGTTCCGCCTTCAGCGTGGCGCGTGCATGCGCCTGCGATGCGGCCTCGCGCGACAGAAACACCAGACCGGCGGCATACAGCGCGCCCAGCGCGAAACCTGCTTCGGTCGCCACCGCGCGCAGAAACACATCCGGCTTCATGAACAGCAGGCCGCAGCCATCGCCCGACAGGCCGTCTGCCGCAATCGCGCCGCGGTGCATCATGCAGGCCAGCGAACCGATGGCGTTCTGCACCAGGGTGTGGCTGGGTTGATTGTCGATCTGCGCGATCAGGCCGAAGCCGCAGCTGTCCTGTTCAAAGTCGGGTGAATACAGCGTCCCGTCGAGCCAGCTTTGTTGTGTCGTGGTGGTCATGCGTGTTCCAAAAACAAACGCGGCCAGCCAAATGCGGCCAGCCAGAAATAAAGCAAAATGTGAGCTATTTTAATCCCGACTGCGGTATCGGGCAATGCGCAAGCCCGATGCAGCCTTGCAGTCCATGGGGTTATCGCGCGCGGCGTACGGGCTCAGAACGCGAAATAGGCGTTCAGAACATACTCGCGCCCCAGGTCGGGCAAGGGCGGGGTGGTGCTGTTGAACGGCAGCAGGAAAACCGCGCTTTCGTCCAGCGCGTTGAACACACCCAGCGACAGGTCCAATCCCTGCATGCCGGCATTTTTCCAGAACAGCGTGACATCCAGCTGGGTGGTGGAGGGGAACTCGCGCAACGTGCCCACCCCGGGCGCAATCTGCGGCACGTCGTAGCCCCAGCGCGGGCCGGAATACACCAGCGCCGGGTTGATCGAGAGCGCGTCGGTGAACTGGTAACTGCAGCGGGCAACCAGCTTGTGGTTGGCAAACGCCAGATGGGCTTCGTCGTCCACCACGAGGTTTCCAGCCGTCGCATCGACCGGCTGTACCACCGCGGTGGTGGTGTGAAATGCGCGGTAGTACGAGTACGACAGCGAGGCGTCGCCCCAGGATTTGCGGATCTGATACGTCGCCTCCAGGCCGCGCGTGCGGACCGATTGCCGATTCAGCAGGATCAGCGTGTCGCGGGTTTCGATGTCGAACAGGTCGAGGGTGAGCTGCGTATCGGCATCCATCCGGTAGCCGGCTTCCAGCTCCAGGGTCCGCACGGTCTCGTTTTTTCGCTGGGTCGAAGTGCTGGCCGAATAGTCCTCGACCGAGGGCGCGCGCTCGGCATGGCTCGCCATCACCTTGGCGTGCCATGGGCCCATGATCCTGGTGTAACCGAGCCGCTCCGACCACACCACGCCAGCGTAATCGTGGTCGTCGCGGCGCGCGCCGACGATGAAATCGCCCCATTCGCTGCGTTTGCTCACTTCGCCATACACGCTGGCGACACCGAGCTGGGTGTAAGCGAGCCTGCCCAGGGGAAACGTCCTGACGACGCCCTTGTAGTGTTCATCCAGATATTCCACACCGCCGGCCACGTCCCAGTCATCCTGCGCATCCCACACAACGCCCAGCTTGGCCTGGGTGCGGCGGACTTCGGTGCGGCTTTGCAGCACACCGAGGTGGTCGGTGGTTTCCCGCGGCGTCTGCTCCTGATACAGCAGGCTAGACAGCAGCGTGACGTGTTCGGCGGGCTGGGCGCTGTATTGCAGCTGCAGGGATTCGGCGTCCTGCCCGATCTTCCAGGCCGCGGGCTGGATCGTCCCTACCGCGAACCGGCTGTCCAGGCTCGACGCGTCCCGCAGGTAGCGCATGCTGAAGCCGCCGGCGCTCAAGGCCAGATTCGCATAACGCGGGTAGATTTCATCGGTGGCCGACATGTCGTAGGACGCGCCGCCCTGTCCGTAGAAGATGCCGTCGCTGCGCTGGGCGCGGCCATCGTGCAGCGAGGCCGATAGCGCCACCCCGCCGATGGTCTGGCCCGCCATCAGGCCGACGTATTCGCTGCTGCGGGCATTGCCCGCGTAGCCGGCGCCCACGGCCACTTCGCCGCCGTCGAGATCGTTCGCGTCGCGGGTGATGATGTTGATCACGCCCAGCTCGGCCGACCCGCCGTACATGGCCATGGCAGACCCGCGCAGGATTTCGATGCGCTTGATGCTCGCCATCGGGAAACCCTGGCCGAACTGGGCGGTGCCGAAACGGTGTTCATTGACTTCGATGCCGTCGATCTGCAGCAGCACCCGGCCGTCCGAGCCGATGTGCCCGCGCATGCCCAACCCCAGCACATTGGTGCTGATCAGGCGAAAGTCGAAGCCGGGCACCTGACGCAGCACGTCCTCCAGATTGCGGGCGCCACTGCGGCGGATTTCGTCGCCGTGCACGACGGTGAGGATGCCGGGGCTTTCACGCTGCGACAACGCGCTGCGCGACGCCACATTGATCGGCGCGTCGAGCAACTCTTCCAGCGAAAGATCCAGGTAGTCCGAACGGGCAAATGCGGACGATGTAAAACCTGAAAACATCAACAGGCACGCAAGCAGCGGGCGCAGCATCCCGGCGCAGGGACGGGTGGAATGAGGGGTCATGTCTGCAACTCCTTTCCGGGTTGTTGATGTGGTGCCCGCAACGGAATGTCGATGGTGAAACAGGTGCCCTGGCCGACGCTGCTTTGGGTGTCGACGAAGCCGCCCATGGTGCGGGTAACGATGCTGTAAACGATATGCAGCCCCAGGCCGCTGCCGCCCTGGCCCAGGCGCGTGGTGAAGAATGGGTCGAAGATGCGCGGCAAATGCTCCGCGGGAATGCCGCAACCGTTGTCGGCCACTGCGATCTGCACCCGCGCGTCGCCCTGCTGCTCGGCGTGAATGCGGATCAGGCCGTCGGGCCGGCCATGCACGCCGTGAAGGAGCGCGTTGAGGGTCAGGTTGGTGATCACCTGACCGAGCGAGCCGGGGTAACTGTCGAGCTGGAGCCCGTCGGGCACGTCGATTTCGACCCGGTGCGGCGTGTGCTTGAACTGCGGCTGCAGGGTCAGCACGATTTCCTCGATGTTTTCCTTGAGGTCGAAACTGCGCCGCTGGGCGCTGGTCTGATCCACCGCCACCTGTTTGAAATGGGTGATCAGATCGCTGGCGCGAAACAGGTTGCGGCTCAGCAATTCGCTCGCTTCGCTGGCCTGTACCAGGTAACGGTTCAGCACCGAGCGGCGGATCTGCCCTTCCTTCATCTCGTGCAGAAACTCATTCGTCGCATCGGCCAGTGAAGTCGCGACGGTCAGGCTGTTGCCGAGCGGGGTGTTCAGCTCGTGTGCGATCCCGGCCACCAGCGAACCGAGCGACGCGAGTTTTTCGCTGCGCACCAGTTCGGTCTGGGCGTGCTGCAGCGTGCTCAGCGTTGCCTGCAGCTGACCATTCGATTCCGCCAGTTGCAGCGTGCGGCTCGCCACGCGCTGTTCGAGTTCCTGGTTGAGCTGGTGTATCCGCGCCTCGGCCCGGCGACGCGCCGTGATGTCCTGCAAACTGAACTGCAGGAGGTCGCGCCCGCCGGCCTGAAAATGCATCAGGTGCACTTCGGCATCCCAGATTTCTCCGCTCGGCCGCTGGTGGCGCCATTCGAACACATGCGACTCATCGGTGATGGCGCGTGCGATGTGCGCCTTGGCGGCAACCACCGAATCGGTGCCGTCGTACTGGGTGGGTGCTGACACGTCCAGCGGGGAACAACCCAACACGTCCTCCATCCGCTGCATCTGATAAATGTCGACAGCGGCCTGGTTGCAATCGAGGATCGTGCCAGTGTCAGGATCCAGCACCACCAGCGGAATGCGCGAGTCCGAAAACAACACCTTGGTATAGGCATTGCTCTCGCGCAGCGCCGCATCGGATGCTGCGCGCAGGGCATTCTGCAGCGTGATGGCGATCTGGTCGGCCACCGCCATGGCGTAGGAAATCTCGTCGGCGTGCCAGTGGCGACGCGGCCCGATGTGTTCGAAACAGAGCACGCCATAGTGACGCGAGCCGGCCTGGATGCCGACATCGAGCAGCGAGGTGATGCCCAGCGGTTTCAGATAGCCTTCCACATAGCCGGCGGTACGCGAATCGTTCAGCGCATCGTCGGCATCCACGTACTTGGAACGCTTGAGGGCGCGGAATTCGCTGGCGTATTCAGACTCGGCGAGCACCTGACCCGAGCTGTGCTCGGCGCGGTCGCGCAGATACAGATCCTGGCATTCCAGCACGCTCTCGTCGGCATTGAACATCCATACGCTGGTGCGTGCCGCGTTCAGGATGGCGCCATAGTTTTGCGTCACCTGCCGCATCACGGATGCCATGTCGCCGCTCAGCACGGCCGGCCATTTGGCCAGCATCGCAATGGCGGACTGCTGCGACTCGATGCGCCGCATGCGCTCGAAGGATTCGGTCTGGCGCTGGATCAACTGCCGGTTCTGCGTTTCGATCTTGTCCAGCATGCGGTTGAAGCTTTTCGCCAGCTGGCTGATTTCGTCGCTGCCACTGTGCGGTGCGCGCAGGCTGAACTGGCCCTTGAGCTCGATCTCTTCCGCCACATCGCGGATACGGATGAGGGGGCGGGAAATCAGGTGTTGCAGCCACAGCGACAGGCCGACCGCAAGAATGGCCGCCAGCGCCAGACTGGCCAGATTGAACAGCAGCTGTGCGCGCAGCTCGCGTTCGACCGGCGCCAGCGTCGACTCGATTTCCAGAACACCAAGCGAGCGCCCGTTGAGTGCAATCACGCTTTGCGCCAGCACGCCCGTCTCGCCGAATTTCACATTGCCCGCCCAGTCTGGCTGACGGGCCGCACAGGTCGGCTGCACGCCCGTCCGCTGATACGAAGCGAACAGCTGATGCTCGGCGTCGTACAGGCAGGCCTGCGTCACATTGGGCACGTTCTGCAGGGCCGCCAGATTGCCCTGTGCCCCATATTGATCGAGGAAGGCCAGCGCGGCGGCGCTGCGATCGCCCATCAACTGCGTCAGCGTGGTGAGCTGTTGCGCCAGGCTTTCGCGGCCTTGCTGCCGCGAATGCAGATAGGAGGCCAGCGCCACCACGGCCAGCGCAGACAGGCTGACCACCAGAATGATCAGGATCAGTTTGCCGCGTATCGAAAGCTGGTCGATGCGCGTCATGGTTTTTCCTCGACCGGGGCATCCACCACCCGCCTGGCAACTTCCAGCAGCCTGGCACTCAGCTTGAGCTGCGCGCCGCGGGCGGCCTGATTGTTCAGTTCCAGCCGCACCCGGGTGTTTTCGATGACAAAGCCGACCCCGCCGCCCTGATCGACAAAGCCCGGCAGGCTGCTGACGGTCAGCACCGGGTAGCCGCGCAACTGCTTGAGGATCGCCGGCACATTGGCGCGCAGGTCCGCGCCCAGATAAACAATCTGGCAATCCCGCGCCAGCGTGGCGTTCTGCGGATAAGCCGTGGCCATCGGCTGGTTGCGGTAGCGGCGGCTTTCCAGCTGCTTCAGCTTGTCGCCGTAAGGGTCGGCCCCCAGCACACACACCGTGAAAGCGCGCTCGCCGGCGCGCGGCGGCCATTCCACGAACTGGCTCAGATGGTAGAGAAACGCCGCCTTGATTTCGAATTCACGGCTCGGCTCGGCCGCCGGCTGCGCAGCCCGTGCGGGCCAGGCCGCGCTACCCGCAATGACCGCCAGCAGGATCCATTTCAGGCAGCAGGGCAGGGCGGGCATCCGACACTCAACCGTACAGCGCTTTCCAGTTTTTCAGCCAGTCGCGCAGGCTGTCCGGGTCCATCGGGCGGCCGTACAGAAAACCCTGCACCTCATGGCAGCCCAGTTCCAGCAAGCGGCTGGCCTGCGCCTCGGTCTCCACGCCCTCGGCAATCACGCGCAGATTCAGGTTGCGGCCAAGCTGGATCACCAGGTCGGCGATGCGCCGGCTATCGCCATCGCCCGACATGGCATGGACAAAGGAGCGGTCGATCTTGATGCGGTCCAGCGGCAGATTGCTGAGGTAGGACAAGGACGAAAACCCGGTTCCGAAATCGTCGATTGCCACGCTGATGCCCATTTGACGGATGCTGGCCAGCGTTTCTTCCACCACGGTCTGCCCCATCATGGCCACCGACTCGGTAATTTCCAGTTCCAGCAGCTGCGGCGCAACGCCGGTGTCGGCGATTGCCTGGCGCAGGGAATCGAGGAAATTCGGCATGCGGAACTGCACCGCGGAAACGTTGACCGACATCGTCAGGTCGCGCCAGCCTTCCGCCGCCAGCTGGCGCAGCGCATGCAGGGCATCGCGCAGTATCCAGTCGCCCATGCCGACGATCAGTCCGGACTGTTCCGCCAGCGGAATGAAATGATCGGGCGGCACGAACTCGCCGGCGTCGTTGCGCCAGCGCATCAGCGCCTCGAAGCCGGTGACGCGCCGCGTCACCATATCGATCTGCGGCTGGTACACCGCGAACAGGCGATCCAGATCGAACGCTCCCTGCAGCTGTTGCAGCAGCCGGGTGCGCTCCTTGGCCTGGAAGCCGATGTGGGGCGCGTAGTAGGCATCGCTGTTGACGCTCTTTTCGCGCGCCAGCTTGCGCGCGATGCTGGCATCCTTGAGCACGCCCTGCCCGTCCGGCCCCGAGTCGGTCAGCCGCACGATGCCGGTGCTGATGGCGACCACATGGCCTGCACCGTTGATGTTGAACGGCTCGGCGAACACCGCGCGCAGATATTCCGGCTTCAGCGCGGCTTCAGCGCCGAGCAGGCCGAAGGTGTCGCCGGAAATCCGGGCGACGAAACAATCCGGTTCGAACCGCTGCTTGAGACGGCTGGCCAGCGCCTCCAGCAGATGATCTCCGTATTCGTGGCCGAACGCATTGTTGATTTCGGCGAACTGGTCGATGTCCACCAGCACCACGTAATCCCACGGATTCGCCCCCTCGCCATAGGCGTGGTCCACCGCCTGCACGAACGCGGTGCGGTTGGGCAGGCCCACCAGATGATCGAAGTAGGCGGAATCCTTGAGCCGGTTGATCAGATTGATGTTGTCCGCACAGATGGAGACATTGGCGCAGAACACTTCCAGCAGACGGCTGTCGATTACGGAAGTCGGCCGGCTGGTGTCGATATAGGCGGCGAATCCCCGGCTGCCCTGCATCGAAAAATACAACGTCTGGGATTCGCGCTCGAACACGTGTTGCTGACGCGCAAGACAAAGCCGCAGGCTGTCGCGCACGCGAGGGCTGTCGATCTGATTCAGATGCAGGCCGATCAGGGGTTCGTAGCGGCCCGCCGCCGCCAGCACGATGTAGTCGTCGTCCCCGGCATGCTTGCCGCCACGCCGGTCGAGATTGACCTGGGTACACAGCAGGCCATCCGATTCCACCCCGATGAACGCTGCCAGCTGGCGGATCACCCCCGCAGAAAAAGCCTTCAGCCCCGACTCATGCAGCAATTCGCCGCACGCTTCGATGATTTGCTCCAGGCCGCGGCGGTTGGCATCCATGCGGCGCAACTGGTCGAAGCTGCGCAACGCCGCCAGCACCGTCGTATACAGCTTGCTGCGGGTGAGTTCGCTCTTGGTCTTGTAGTCGTTGATATCGTAATCACGAACCGCGGTCAGCTCCGGCGCATAACCGGGCTGGCCCGTGCGCAGAATGATGCGCGGCATGCTCAGCTCAAGATCGCGCCGGATGTACGCCACCAGATCGAGTCCGGCGTGCTGGGTTTCCATCACCACGTCGAGCAGGATCACCGCCACATCCGCATTCACCTGCAGCCGCTCGCGGGCCTCGGCTGCCGAATGGGCATGCAGGAAAACCAGCGACCGGCCGAGCAGGGTTTCACCCGCCAGCGCATGCTCGGTCGCGATATGCACATCCTCATCGTCGTCGACGATGAGGATTTTCCAGACGCCGGACGTGACGACTTCTTCGTCATCCAGAATAAGCAACTCATCGTCATCAAGCGCCACAGTGTCTTGCCCCGAACGGTTCGCGTTTGCTTCGCATTATTTGTGTGTCTCCAGGCTCGCTAGCGGCCGTAACAGGTAGAACATTGAGCCCATACACAGAGTAAATCAATTTTAAGTGCACGAGATAAGCCCCATTTATAGTGGGTGAATTACCGTTATCAAACGACACGCCGGGCAAAAGAAAAGGCCAACTGCGGACAGTTGGCCTTGAATGTGGTGGAGAGGAGGAGGATCGAACTCCCGACCTCCGCATTGCGAACGCGGCGCTCTCCCAGCTGAGCTACCCCCCCGACGCGTGAAAGTATAGCCTCAGCCGCGTGGCGCGAAAAGCGCGCCGAGGCGTTGCGGCAAATTGGGGCTCAGGTGGGCGGCCAGCCAGCCGAGCAGCATGCCGCTGCTGTTGGCCAGCACGTCGAGCGCGTCGGTCTGGCGGTTGGGGGTAAAGCCCTGCAGCCACTCGATGGCGATGCCGAACAGCACCACGGCGATAGCGAGTCGCCCGCGCCGCTGCAGAATCAGCTGCGCCCACCAGAACATCAGCACGCCGTAGCCGGTTAGGTGAACGATCTTGTCACCATGCGCCACGCCTGCGTTGAACGGCGGCGGCATCAGCGAGACGACCAGCGTGATGAGCATGCCGAGCCAGGCGCAGGCCCACCAAACACGATGGATGATCACGCCTGACGTGCCCCGGGTTGACGCTGCGCCCAGCGCAGCATGAGGACGCCGGCCACGACCATCGGCAGCGACAGCCATTGCCCCATCGAAAGGCCAAGCCCCAGCAGGCCGAGAAAGCTGTCGGGTTCGCGCGCGAACTCGGCGAGGAAACGGAAGCTGCCGTAGCCGATGAGAAAGACGCCAGAAATTGCGCCGACCGGGCGCGGCTTGCTGGAATACAGCCACAGGATCGCGAACAGCAGCAGGCCTTCGCCGGCGAACTGGTACAGCTGCGAAGGATGGCGCGCAATGCCGTCGCCGGCCTGCGGAAACACCATACCCCAGGGCAGGCTTGTGGCGCGGCCCCACAGCTCGCCGTTGATGAAATTGCCGAGCCGGCCGGCAGCGAGACCCAGCGGCACCAGCGGGGCGATGAAATCGGTGACGGCCAGCCAGCGCAATTTGTCACGGCGGGCGAACAGCGCCATCGCGAGGATCACGCCGAGAAAGCCGCCATGAAAGCTCATGCCGCCTTCCCACAATTTGAAGATGTTGAGCGGATGCTCCAGGTATTCCAGCGGCTTGTAGAACAGCACATAGCCCAGCCGGCCGCCAAGGATGACGCCGAGCACGCCGTAGAACAGCACGTCGTCGAGCTTTTTCGCGTCCCATCCAGTCCACGGCCGGTGGGCGATGCACCAGCGCCCGAGCAGGATGACCTGGGCGAATGCCAGCAAATACATCAGGCCGTACCAGTGGATCGCGACGGGGCCCAGCTGCAGGGCGATGGGGTCGAATTGCGGATGAACGAGCATGAGGTGTCCGGGTTGGGGCGGGGCGGGTAAAATGCCCGGCTGATTATAGATTGACTGAGTGACTCCCATGCCTGACTACCGTTCCTGGACGACTACCCGTGGCCGCAACATGGCCGGTGCCCGTGCGCTGTGGCGCGCCACCGGCATGAAAGACGGCGATTTCAACAAGCCGATCATCGCGATTGCCAACTCGTTCACCCAGTTCGTGCCCGGCCACGTGCATCTGAAGGACATGGGCCAGCTGGTGGCGCGCGAGATCGAAGCGGCGGGCGGCGTGGCCAAGGAATTCAACACCATCGCAGTCGACGACGGTATCGCGATGGGCCACGGTGGCATGCTGTATTCGCTGCCGAGCCGCGACCTCATCGCCGACTCGGTCGAATACATGGTGAACGCGCATTGCGCCGACGCGCTGGTGTGCATTTCCAACTGCGACAAGATCACCCCGGGGATGCTGAACGCCGCGCTGCGCCTCAACATCCCGACGGTGTTCGTCTCGGGCGGGCCGATGGAAGCCGGCAAGGTGATCTGGGAAAGCAAGACCATCAAGCTCGATCTGGTCGATGCCATGGTGTCGGCGGCGGACAGCAAGATCAGCGATGACAAGGTCAACCAGCTCGAACGTTCGGCCTGTCCGACCTGCGGTTCGTGCTCGGGCATGTTCACCGCCAACTCGATGAACTGCCTGACCGAAGCGCTGGGCTTGTCCTTGCCCGGCAACGGCTCGCTGCTGGCCACGCATGCCGACCGCAAGAACCTGTTCCTCGCCGCCGGTCGCCTGATCGTGAAGAACGCGCGCCGCTATTACGAAGAGAATGACTACTCCGTGCTTCCGCGCGCGATCGCCAGCTTCGATGCGTTTGAAAACGCCATCGCGCTCGACATCGCGATGGGCGGTTCGACCAACACCGTGCTGCACCTGCTCGCTGCCGCACACGAGGCCGGCGTCGATTTCACCATGGCCGACATCGACCGCATGAGCCGCCGCGTGCCGCATCTGTCGAAAGTCGCGCCGTCGATCCAGACCTATCACATGGAAGACGTGCACCGCGCCGGCGGCGTGATGGCCATCCTTGGCGAACTCGAACGCGGCGGGCTGGTGCATCGCGACCTGCCGACCGTGCTGTGCAAGACGCTGGGCGAGCAGATCGACACCTACGACATCCGCCGCACCACCAACCCGGACGTCAAGGAATACTTCCGTGCGGCCCCCGGCGGCGTGCCGACGCAGACCGCGTTCTCGCAGGATCGCCGCTTCGCCAAGCTCGACGACGACCGCGTCAACGGCTGCATCCATGACCTCGAACACGCCTACTCGAAAGACGGCGGCCTCGCCGTGCTGTACGGCAACCTCGCCGCCGACGGCTGTATCGTCAAGACGGCTGGCGTCGACGAAAGCATCTGGAAATTCTCCGGTCCCGCCCGCGTGTTCGAATCGCAGGACGCGGCAGTGGACGCCATCCTCACCGACAAGATCGTCGCCGGCGACGTGGTGGTGATCCGCTACGAAGGCCCGCGCGGCGGTCCCGGCATGCAGGAAATGCTCTACCCAACCTCGTATCTGAAATCGAAAGATCTCGGCAAGGTGTGCGCGCTGGTCACCGACGGCCGCTTCTCCGGTGGCACCTCGGGCCTCTCCATCGGCCACGCCAGCCCGGAAGCGGCCGAAGGTGGCACCATCGGCCTGGTGGAAGAAGGCGACATGATCGACATCGACATCCCCAAGCGCACGCTCAACGTGCGCGTGAGCGACGCCGAACTTGAGCGCCGCCGCGCCGCGATGGACGCCCGGGGCGCATTGGCCTGGAAACCGGCCAACCGTGTTCGCGCGGTGTCCCCCGCGCTGCGCGCCTACGCCTCGATGGTGACCTCGGCGGCCTTTGGCGCGGTGCGTGACGTGTCGCTGGTCGAGCACCCGACCGAGGCGCAGATTCATGCCGACCCGCTGGCGCGCTTCGCCATTCCTGGTCAGCTCACTTTCCGCGTCGGCGCGGGCGGCCTGACCTATGCCGACATCGACAACCACGGCGGCCGCGCGACGATCTGTCTGCAGGGCGCGCATGTGGTGAGCTTCCGTCCGAAATCGCAACACGAGCCGGTCGTGTGGGTGGCCGATGCCGCCAAGTTCGCGGCCGGAAAATCCATCCGCGGCGGCGCGCCGGTGTGCTGGCCGTGGTTCGGCGCGCACGCGACCGAAGCCGCATTCCCCGCGCACGGCTTCGCCCGCACCGTGCCGTGGCAGGTGACCGCCACACGCAAGCGCAACGACGCCAAAACCGAGATCACCCTGCAACTGGTCGACAACGAACAGACCCGTGCGCAATGGCCGCACCCCACCCGGCTGACGCTGACCGTGGTGGTGGGCGACAAGCTGGAGTTGCAACTTGCGACGACCAACACCGGCACGGCATCGATCCTGATCGGCGAAGCGCTGCACACCTATCTGCAGATCAGCGACATCGGCACGGTGAAAGTCAGCGGCCTCGAAGGCGCGACCTTCCACGACAAGGTCGACCACTTCGCCACCAAAAAACAGAGCGGCGCAATTGGCTTTAATGGCGAAGTCGACCGCGTGTACGTGAATACGCCGGCCGATTGCGTGATCGAAGACGCCGGCCTGAAGCGCCGCATTCGTATCGCCAAGACCGGCTCACTGTCCACCATCGTGTGGACGCCGTGGACGGAAAAGGCCGACAAGATGGGCGACATGGGCGCAGGCAAATCCGGTGCGGGCTGGCGCGAAATGGTGTGCGTCGAATCCGCCAACGCGATGGACAATCTCGTCAGCGTGGCGCCGAGCGAGACGCATACGCTGGCGGTGACGTACAGCGTCGAGCCGCTATAAACAAGGAGCAATCATGCGCGTGATTCTGGTGGCCAATCCCAAGGGCGGCAGCGGCAAGACCACGCTGTCGACCAATCTGGCCGGCTATCTGGCCTCCACCGGCAAACGGGTGGCGATCCTCGATCTCGACCGCCAGAAATCCGCCACCCACTGGCTGGCGATGCGCGACATGGCGCTGCCGGACATCGAATTGATGCGCGAAGGCCAGAATGAGGACAGCGACTGGCTGGTGATCGACTCCCCCGCCGGGCTGCACGGCAAGAATCTGGTGCGCGCGCTCAAGCTGGCGCACAAAGTGGTGGTGCCGATCGCGCCGTCGCTGTTCGACATCCGCGCCAGCCAGGATTTTCTGGCTGCGCTGCATGAAGAAAAAGCGGTGCGCAAAGGACACGCCTTTGTCGGCGTGATCGGCATGCGGGTCGATCCGCGCACCCGCGCCGGGGTCACGCTGGAAGGTTTCATGGAACAGCAGGAATTGCCGGTGCTGACCTACCTGCGCAATACGCAGGCCTATGTCAACGCGGCCTTCGAAGGCAAGAGCCTGTTTGATATGCCGCACCATCTGGTCGAGCGCGAACTCGAACAGTGGCAGGGTTTGACCGACTGGCTCGACCGCTGAGCAGGTCGGTCGGCAGACTTCAGTGCGAGGTCTGCTTCATCAGGTTGACCACCTGCGGCTTGGCCACGCTCTTGGTCGACGAACATGAACCATCGACCGACACACCGAGCTGCTGCTCGGCTTCGTGCAGCAGGTTGATCACGTCCACATAGAACTTGTCGTCCGCCATCATGCGCGCGGTGCGGCCGCCTTCGTTGGCCGCCAGCGCGTCGGCGCCGTTGTTGATCAGCCATTCCACCACCGCCGCGTCGCCGCCGCCGGCGGCCAGCATCAAGGGCGTGATGCCGAAGAAAATGCGCGCGTCGAGCGATGCGCCGGCTTCGTGCAGCACCTCGATCACCTCGACATAGCCGCGCTCGGTGTCGCCGTTGTAGGCGGCTTTCGCCAGCGCGGTCCAGCCCTGCGGCGATGTGGCGTGGACATCTGCACCCGCTGCAATCAGCACCTGCACCGCGGCCACATGGCCTGCGTGCGCGGCCTGCATCAGCGCCGTTTCGCCCGCCTCATTCACGGCGGCATGATCCGCGCCGGCATCGAGCAGGCTTTTGAGTTGGGCGGTATCGCCTGATTGAGCGGCGGCAAATAATTCCTGGGACATGAGAGGCTCCTGCGCATTGACGAATGGATCGAAGCGTACAATAGTTGACTAAATCAATCAACTATTGCGCGCTGCGTCGAATCCGTCATGAAAAACCGCCTTGCCACCGAGCCCAGCCCCTATCTGCTGCAACACGCCGACAACCCGGTCGACTGGTATCCATGGGGCCCCGAAGCGCTGGAAAAGGCCCGCCGCGAGAACAAGCCGATCCTGCTGTCGATCGGCTATTCGGCCTGCCACTGGTGCCACGTCATGGCGCACGACTGCTTCGAGGATGCCGAGGTGGCGGCGGTGATGAACCGGTTGTTCGTCAATGTAAAAGTCGACCGCGAGGAACGCCCCGACCTCGACCAGATCTACCAGTCGGCGCATCAACTGCTCACGCAGCGCGGCGGCGGCTGGCCGCTGACGATGTTCCTCACTCCCGACCAGACGCCGTTTTATGCCGGCACCTATTTCCCCAAGACCGCGCGCTACCAGTTGCCGGGTTTCATCGACCTGATGCAGAACATCGCCCGCGCCTGGCACGAGCGACGCGGCGACGTGCTGACGCAAACCGAAGCCGTGCGCAACGCGCTGACGCAGCAGCACCCTGCATCCGGCGCGCCGCAGGATTTGAACGCGGCGCCGTTCGCCGATGCGGTACGCGACCTGTCCGCCAACTTCGATCCAAAATGGGGCGGATTTTCTAAGGCACCCAAATTTCCGCGCCCCGGTGAGCTGCACTTTCTGCTACGCGAATACGCGCGCAACGGCCAGGAGGTGGTGCGCGACATGGCACTGTTCAGCCTCGACAAGATGGCCTCGGGCGGCGTGCGCGACCAGATCGGCGGCGGCTTCTGCCGCTACTCGGTCGATGAGCAATGGGCGATTCCGCATTTCGAAAAAATGCTCTACGACAACGGCCCGCTGCTGCACCTGTATGCCGACGCCTGGGCGCTGACCGGTGACCCGCTGTTCAGGGAAACCGCAGAGGATCTCGTCGCCTGGCTGCTGCGCGAAATGCGCGCACCGGAAGGCGGTTTCTATTCCGCGCTTGATGCCGACAGCGAGGGGCATGAAGGCAAGTTCTACGTCTGGACGCCCGATGAAGTACGCGCCGTGCTGAGCGACGAGGAATACGCCGTGGCCGCGCCGCTGTATGGGTTTGACCAGCCACCGAATTTCGAGAATGCGAGCTGGAATCCCATTCTCGCCCAAGCCCTGGACAGCATCGCCACCCAACTGTGGCTCAACCCGGACGTGGCCATGGCGCGCCTCCACAGCGCACGCGCCAAACTGTTCGCCGCGCGCGAAACCCGGGTGCGCCCGGGACGCGACGACAAACAGCTCACCAGCTGGAACGCACTGATGATCGGCGGCCTCGCCCACGCCGGACGCGTGATGGCGCGTGCCGACTGGGTCGACGCCGCGCAGGTCGCCCTCGATTTTCTGCATCAAAACCTGTGGCGTGACGGCCGCCTGCTCGCCAGCTACCAGCACGGCGAAGCGCGGCTCAACGCCTATCTCGACGACTATGCTTTCCTGCTCGACGCCCTGCTGGAAAGCCTGCAGGCCCGCTACCGCGAGACCGACATGGCCTGGGCATGCGCGCTGGCCGACGCCCTGCTGGCGCATTTCGAAGATACCGAGTCCGGCGGATTCTTTTTCACCAGTCATGACCACGAGACCCTGATCACCCGCCCCAAACCGGGCTACGACAACGCCACCCCATCGGGCAACGGCGTCGCCGCGTTTGCCCTGCAACGGCTGGGACACCTGCTGGGCGAAGCGCGCTATCTCGACGCCAGCGCGCGTTGCCTGCGGTTGTTCCAGGCGCAACTCAGTCAGCAGCCGATCGCATTTCCCACCCTGCTTGCGGTGCTCGACGAAGCCCTGGCGCCGCCGCGCATCATCCTGCTGCGCGGCCCGACGGCGGCACTGGGCGAATGGACCGCCACGCTGACGCCCCAACTCGGCCCGCGCGACCTGATGCTGACGCTGCCCCATGGCTTGAAGCTGCCCACTGCGCTGGCCAAACCCGAATCCGCGCAGCCCGCCGCCTGGGTGTGCAGCGGCACGGCCTGCCTGCCGCCAGTCAGCGAGCTATCCGCCGTGCTGGCCTGAAACCTCTATCAGCATTCGCTATTTGGAACTCGGCTCCGCGCCTGCTATCTAACAGGCAGTCCGTTCACCCGAGGAGCCGATCATGAATAGCCATGTCATTTACCACCCGCAGGCCGCAAAAATGGCGCTGCCGGGCATTCGCCAGGTGAGCGTTCAAGACACCCTGCAATGGCTGCGCGCCGGCATGCAGGACCTGCTCAAAGCTTGGCCGCTGAGCCTGTTTTATGGCGCCGTGTTTGCACTGCTGGGCTATGCCCTGGTGCACGGAGCGTGGGACCGGCCACATCTGGCGCTGGCGCTCACGTCCGGTTTTCTGTTTGTCGCGCCTCTGCTGGCGACCGTGTTTTATAGCCTGAGTCACCGCCTGGAACATCACCACAAGCTGCCTGCGCTGTGGGTGCCGCTGCTGTCGTGGCGCGCCAACCCCGCTTCGCTCGGCCTGTTTGCCTTGATGCTGGTGTTCGCGCTGTCGGTATGGGAACGCCTCTCGGCAATTCTGGTCGGACTGTTTCTCAACAGTTCGGGCATCGGCAATCTGGCCGATCTGCTGAGTCTGCAGACCCTGCAGCAGCACATCGATTTCGTGCTGGCCTATCTGGCATTCGGCGGCGTTCTGGCGCTGCTGATGTTCAGCCTGTCGGTGGTGTCGCTGCCGATGCTGCTGCACCGCAAGGTCGACTTTGCGACCGCACTGGTCACCAGTTTCATGGCAACCCGGCTCAATTTCCCGCCGATGCTGCTGTGGGGCGTGCTGATCGCCGGCTTGATCGCGATTGGCATGGCGACCAATTTCATCGCCATGGCCGTGATCTTTCCCTGGCTGGGGCACGCCAGTTGGCACGCCTACCGCGATCTGGTCGAAGCGACATAACGAGGTTTTATGCGGGTAGGCCATAAATACCCCCTCCCCGGCTTGCACCGGGTGGGGTTTTCCTGAATAGTTGCGGGGCGACGTTGTATCCGCACCAACCTGATTTCCACGGAGACTGTAAATGATGAAAACACTCGTGACGACCGCAGCATCGGCTGCCCTGTTGATGCTGTCCGGCATGGCCTCGGCCGACGGCATGGCGCTGGCGCAGAAGAATGCCTGCATGTCCTGCCACGGCATCGACAAGAAAATCGTCGGCCCGGCATACAAGGATGTCGCCAAGAAATACGCCGGCGACAAGGGCGCGCAAGCCAAGCTGGTCGCCAAGGTGAAAGCCGGTGGCAAAGGCGTGTGGGGCGAAGTGCCGATGCCGCCGAACCCGCAGGTCAGCCCGGCCGATCTGAACACGATCGTGGCCTGGATTCTGACGCTGAAGTAATTCATCCGGCACCGCCGCACAAGGCCGACCTCGCGTCGGCCTTGTCGTTTCTGGCGCGGCCATTTGCGGGTAGCCGGCGCACGACGGGCTTATGGTATAAATCCTGCGTTCAATTTCGATTGCGGAAAGCCAGACATGACACGCTTCACACTCAGTTTTGCGGCTCTGGCCGTTGCCGCCCTGATCGCCGGATGCGGCGACAAGCCCCAGCAAAATGGCGATCAGGTGGTCTTCATCGGCCAGGTGTCGCCACTCACCGGCCCGCAGGCGCACCTCGGCAAGGACAATGAAAACGGCGCCCGCCTGGCGCTGGATGAAATCAACGCCGCCGGATTCACCCTCGGCGGCAAGAAAGTCGTGCTCGAAATGAAAAGCGAGGACGATGCCGCCGACCCCAAAACTGCCACCACGGTGGCGCAAAAGCTGGTGGACGAAGGCGTGGCCGGGGTGATCGGCCATCTCAATTCCGGCTCCACCATCCCCGCTTCAAGGATTTATTCCGAGGGCGGCATTCCGCAGATTTCGCCTTCGGCCACCGCCGTCGCCTACACCGCCTCCGGCTACAAGACCGCCTTCCGCGTGATGACCAATGACGCGCAGCAAGGCAGCGTGCTCGGCAATTTTGCAGCGACCCAACTCGGCGCGAAGAAAGTCGCCATCATCGACGACCGCACCGCCTACGGCCAGGGCCTGGCCGACGAAGTCGAAAAAGCCGCCAAGGCTGCCGGCGCCGAAGTGGTGGCGCGCGAATATACCTCCGACCGTGCCACCGACTTCATGGCCATCCTGACCTCCATCAAGGGCAAAGCGCCCGACCTGGTTTTCTTCGGCGGCATGGACCCGCAGGCTGCACCGATGGCCAAGCAGATGAAACAGCTCGGCATGGGCGCGCAATTCCTCAGCGGCGACGGCACGCAGACGCCCAAGTTCATCGAGCTGGCCGGCGCCGATGCCGAAGGCGTCATCGCCTCCAACCCCGGTCTGCCGCTCGACGTCATGCCGGGCGGCGCGGCGTTCAAGACCAAGTTCGAAGCCAAGTACGGCAAGATCCAGAACTACGCGCCCTACGCCTACGACGCCATGTATGTGCTGACGGAAGCGATGAAACGCGCCGGCTCCAGCGATCCCGCCAAGTATCTGGCCGAGCTGCCCAAGACCGACCATCAGGGCGTGACCGGGCGGGTGCGCTTCGATGCCAAGGGCGACATCACCGGCGGCGCCGTGACGCTGTATCAGGTGAAGGACGGCAAGTGGGTGACGCTGGAAACCGTGTCCAGCCCTCAATAAGCGGCTTTCCCGGCTGCAGCGGGCGCCGCTGCAGCTTCCTCCCACATTCCCTTGCGGCACAGTCCGCGCGCCTCGCAATGCTGGCACATGCCATCGACGCCGCCAGCGGGCAACGCCGCGCCCGCGGCCATCGCGGCCAGCAACGCCGGCAGGCGGCGGCAGATCGCGTCGATATCGGTTTCCCCATCGAGTGCCAGCGACACGACCGGCGTTTCGTTGATCGGCAGATAGGCCGCAGCGGCCTCGGCCAGCCAGGCGTAAAACGGCAGCTGAACCGCCTCGGCAGGATTTTTGAGGCGGGCTTTCAGGCCTTGTGACGCACCGGTTTTATAGTCGATGACGGCCAGCGCCTCGCCGCCGCCGGCATCGGTGCGCCGGTCGACACGGTCGATGCGGCCATGCAGGGTGATTTCGCCCAGCCCGGCGACCGCGTACGGCATCTCGAATGCCGTTTCGCCCGACTGATAGCGCCAGCCCGCGGCCTCGCTCGCCAGCCAGGCGTCCACATAGGCGGGCTGAATGGCAGCCCAGCGCCGGGCCCAGACCGTCGCGGTATACGCCGGCAAGCCCGCAAATTCGGCAGCGGACACTTCGCCCAGGTACGCCAGGGCGGCGGCACGCTCGACCGGCGGCTGGCGGTCATGAAAGTTTTTGAGAATGCGATGCAGGGCGTTGCCGTAATCGCTCTTGTCGAGCGCATCGTCGGCTTCGTCGAGCTCGCGGATGCCCAGCACGCTTTTGACAAAGAACCGGTACGGGCAATCGAGCAGGGTCTGGTAGGCCGTGGGCGCATAGCGCTGCGGCAGTTGCGCGGCCTGCACCGCGGGTGCCGCCTGCGTGCAGGTGCTGGGCAAGGAACTGGAACAGGCCGGCGGCTCGGCGCCGCCCTGCTGCGGCAGGTCGCTGCCCCACGCGGCCAGATGCAGCGCCTGCAGACGCAGTACCAGCGGCGACGCGGGATTGGGTTCGTCGTCGTGCCAGGCTTGCCAGCTTAGCAAGGCATTGCCCTGACCAAGCAATTGGATCAGATCGGCGGTGGCCGCCGCGGCTTCGGCAGCCGCCGTGCTCAGGCCCAGCTGCGCGCGGGTGGCCTGGCTGAACAAGCCGGGCGCCGGCGCCGCCGGCAGGTGACGCGCGTCGGCGCCGATGACGGCGATCGCTTCGAACACGCGCCCGCGCGCGGCAGGCAGCGACGTCAGCACGATGCTGCTGGCCACGCTGGCGTCGCTGAAGTTCGCCGACTCCAGCGCCAGATTGAGCCAGCGCCGCCATTCGCCGAAGCTGTATTTTTCGCTGTCGTCGCCGAGATCCTGACGCAGGCTTTCCAGCGTCTCCAGCACCTGGGCGCCCGCGGCGTCAGCCTGCAAGCTGGCGTCGAGCTGAACGAGACTATCCAGCAGGCGGGCCACCCAGACAGCCAGCGGCGCGCGTGTCTGGGTAAATTTCTGGCGTGCGCCAAACAGCGCGGCCAGCCACGGCGGCAGCGCGCCAAACTGGCCCTGCGC
Organism: Thiobacillus sp.; assembly: GCF_018780105.1. Lineage (GTDB taxonomy): Bacteria > Pseudomonadota > Gammaproteobacteria > Burkholderiales > Thiobacillaceae > Thiobacillus. Next base: position 61,165 of record NZ_JADMKC010000002.1, on the reverse strand, counting down.
CAGCCGCTGGATGTCGGCCATGCCCTGCGCCACCCCCTGCCGTCGCAGTGCGAGTTCGAGCTGCAGCACCGCATCCTGCCGCAGCGCCAGTTCACCCAGCAGGAAGGGCGACTTCAACAAGTCGAGCAATTCGGTATGCGGAAAGTCGCTCGCCACGCATTCGAGCCAGCGGTCGATTACCGCGGCGGCGGCCGTGGTCGACAGCGTCCAGCCGGTCTCGTCGGCCACCCGCACTGCCATGCGTTCGAGCAGCGCGCGCACGCGGCGCGCCGTCTCGCGGTCCAGCGCAATCAGCGCGAGGTCGCGTTTGCCATCCTGCAGCTGCAGCGCCACCCAGGTGGCAATCGCGCGCGCCTCGGCTTCGAGATGCGGCGCAGGATTCAGGCAGATGCGCGCCGCCACCGGCGTATTTGTGTAAGCGCTCGCCAACCCGGCGGCACGCACCACGATGGGAGGCTCGACGCACTGCCAGGCCTGCTGCAGGCTATGCGTCAGCGCGCTTGAATCGGTGGCAAGCTCAAACAGCGTGACCGCCGTGTGGCCGGCGCAGCGCTCGAGAAACTGCTGCTCAACTGCTGTCAGCGTGCCCAGCGCATAGCCGTACAGCGGGCGCGGCGCGCCCGCGAGTTGCGCCAGCACGCGCTCGAGCGCTGCCGCATAACGCGCCTGCGGGTCGTTGCCGCCGGTGTTGAGCGCCTGCCACACTGCCTCGATCAGCGCCGTTTCGCGGTCGAGCGCAGCCGTCTGCAGGGCGCGGATCTGCGAACCGACATCGCCGCCCAGCCGCGCGGCGGACAGTTCATCGGCCAAACCCAGCAATTCGTTGGCGAGCGCCCACTTGTCGACATTTCCCAGCCATGCCTCACGCCGCAGCACGCCATGCAGACGCGCCAGCCGCCGCGCCTGCGGTTCGCCAGGGCGGGCGTCCGCCATGTCCGCCGCCCAACTCTTGAGCGGCACGATGTGCGGTGGAATCAGTACAGGCAACCCGGCCGCCTGCGCCAGCAGCCGGGCAAAATCCTGCCCGGCGCGCTGGTTGGGGACAAGTACCGTCAACCCGGATAAATCGGGCAGGCGGTCAGCGTGGTGGTCGAGCAGGTGGCGGGCAACGGCGGCGGGCAGTGACGCGCCCTGCCGGTCGGGCTTCAATGAAATTGTGGCGATCGCCACAGGATTTCAGCGTTCCAGGTATTGCAGCTTGTCCTTCACGCCAGCCCACTCGTCGGCGTCGGGTAGCGGATCCTTGCGTTCAATGATGACTTTCCACTGCTTGGCGAGTTCGGCATTGAGCGCAATGAAGGCACGCTGGTCATCCGGCACGTCGTCCTCGGCATAGATCGCCTCGACCGGACATTCGGCCACGCACAAAGTACAGTCGATGCATTCCTCGGGGTCGATGACAAGGAAATTAGGGCCTTCGTGGAAGCAGTCGACCGGACAAACATCGACGCAATCGGTGTATTTGCACTTCACACAGGCTTCGGCTACAACATAGGTCATTCGTATTTACCGGATAGGGTTAAGGCTAGGGATCTGATACCCTGCCGGGAGAAACGCGCGGTTACTTGCAGGCGCTCATTTTGATGTAGCATATCGGCACAAATCCGATTTTTCCAGCATTACCTTCCACATCATCAGGCCGAGCCCGGCCATCCCCACTCTTCAATTTAGGAGCTTCACCAATGAGCGAACATGTTCATTACATATCCGACGATTCCTTCGAGCAGGAAGTCCTGCAAGCCGGCGTGCCCGTGCTGGTGGACTACTGGGCCGACTGGTGCGGCCCCTGCAAGATGATCTCCCCCATCCTCGACGAAGTCGCCAAGGAATACGCCGGCAAGCTCAAGGTGTGCAAACTCAACATCGACGAAAACCAGGCCACCCCGCCGAAATTCGGCATTCGCGGCATCCCCACCCTGATGCTGTTCAAGAACGGCAACGTCGAAGCCACCAAGGTCGGCGCGCTGTCCAAATCACAGCTCACCGCTTTCGTTGACAGCAACATCTAAGAAGGCGCTTTTACTGGGCGGCGAGCCCAGAGCGCCATCCGTGCCGGCCACCCCGGCTAAGTCCAAAGCCAAGGTCACGCAACCCGTCATCGATGCCCTTCCGGTCGCCCGCCCTGAAGGCGACCCCGACACAATCCCATCCGGTTCCCCACTCCCCCATCCGGCTCTTTCAAGCGAGCCCCTCCAGGCCCCGTCCATGTATCTTTCCGAACTCAAGCTAAAACCGATCACCGAGCTCCTCGAGCTTGCCGCCACTTTCAATATCGATAACGCCAACCGGTTTCGTAAACAGGAATTGATTTTCGCCATCCTGAAAGCGGTGGCCAAACGCGGCGATACGATTTTTGGCGATGGCGTGCTGGAAGTGCTGCCGGACGGGTTCGGATTTTTAAGGTCGCCGGAAACCTCTTACCTGGCCAACACCGACGACATCTACGTGTCGCCGTCGCAGATCCGCCGCTTCAACCTGCACACCGGCGACAAGATCGAAGGCGAAATTCGCACGCCGAAGGACGGCGAGCGCTACTCGGCGATGACCAAGCTCGACAAGATCAACGGCGAGCCGCCCGAGGCGAGCAAGAACAAGATCCTGTTCGAGAACCTGACCCCGCTGCACCCGGACGAACCGCTCAAGCTGGAGCGCGACATCAAGGCCGAGGAAAACCTCACCAGCCGCGTCATCGACATCGTCGCGCCGATCGGCAAGGGCCAGCGCGGCCTGCTGGTCGCGCCGCCGAAGTCGGGCAAAACCGTGATGCTGCAGCAGATCGCCCACGCGATCAGCTCCAACCATCCCGACGTCGTGCTGTTCGTCCTGCTGATCGACGAGCGCCCGGAAGAAGTCACCGAAATGAGCCGTACCGTGCGCGGCGAAGTGATCGCCTCCACCTTCGACGAACCCGCCAGCCGCCACGTGCAGGTCGCCGAAATGGTGATCGAGCGCGCCAAGCGTCTGGTCGAGCACAAGAAGGACGTGGTGATCCTGCTCGACTCGATCACCCGCCTGGCGCGCGCCTACAACACCGTACAGCCGGCCTCCGGCAAGGTGCTCACCGGCGGCGTCGACGCCAACGCGCTGCAAAAGCCCAAACGCTTTTTCGGCGCGGCGCGCAACATCGAAGAAGGCGGCAGCCTCACCATCATCGCCACCGCGCTGATCGAAACCGGCAGCCGCATGGACGACGTGATCTACGAAGAATTCAAGGGCACCGGCAACCTGGAAATCCACCTCGACCGCAAGATGGCCGAGCGCCGCCTCTATCCGGCGATCAACGTCAACCGTTCCGGCACCCGCCGCGAAGAGCTGCTGATCCCGCAGGAACTGCTGCAAAAGATCTGGGTGCTGCGCAAGCTGCTCTATCCGATGGACGACATGGAAGCGATGGAGTTTCTCATCGACAAGATCCGCGCCGCCAAAAACAACGCCGACTTCTTCGACTCGATGCGGCGCGGTTGAGCGACCGCTGGAAACCCCAACCCCATTGCCCCGCTAGCGCGGCAGCGGCGTCACCGCATCGACCAACGCCCCCGCCGCATCGGCGGTGACGTGCCCGCGATCGCGGCGCGGGTTGTACTCGACGATTTCCATCGCCACGAAAGCCGGATCGCCACGCAGGCGGGACAGCGCGCCGGCCAGTTCGGCGCGGCGCAGACCGCCGGGTGCGGGCGTACCCACGCCCGGCTCCTCGTCGGGATCGAGCGCATCCAGATCCACGCTCACGCCGAAACCGGCCGTGCCGTGCCGCACGATGGCGAGCGCCTCATCGAACACCGCCAGCAGCCCGCGCCGACGGATTTCGTCCATCGCGAACACCCGCACCCCCAGCCGCTGCAATAGCGCCGCTTCGCCCGCCTCGTAACTGCGCACACCGATCAGGCACACGTGCTCGGGGCGCAACTTGGCTTCCGTCCCCTCGATCGCGGTGAGTGCTGTTTCGCCATGACCGAGCAGACAGGCCAGTGGCATGCCGTGGATCTGTCCGCTCGGCGTGGTGTCGAAGGTGTGGCTGTCCATGTGGGCGTCGATCCAGATCAGGCCGATCGGCCCCCGCCCGGCGAGCGCGCGATGCACACCACTCCAGGTGCCGATGGCGCAGGAATGATCGCCGCCCACCACCAGCGGAAAATGCCCCGCCGCGAGCACCGTCGCCACTTCGGCAGCCAGCCGGGCGCTCAACGCCGCCACCGCGTGCAGCGGGGTATCGCGCGCTGCACGCGGCACGCGCAGGATCGCATCCCATTCCACGTGCTGCAGCGGCGTGTCGTGAAATACCCGGTAATGACGCAGCGCGTCCGGACCCTCGGCGGTAGCCGGATCGGGCGCGCCGGCGCCACTGGCGGCGCCGATGACGATGATGCTGCGTGGGGAGGAATCAGGGGCCGGCTTCATGCTGTCAGCCTAGCAGGCGCGGCGGCTTATCCCAGCCCGCCGAGGTTCACGTATTTGCTTTCCAGGTATGCGTCGATGCCGCTGCGCCCACCCTCGCGCCCCAGACCCGATTGCTTGACGCCGCCGAACGCCGCCTCAGCGGTGGAAATCAGCCCGGCGTTGATGCCGACCATGCCGTAGTCGAGCTGCTCCGTCAGACGCCAGGCACGCCCAAGGTCCCGCGTGTAGGCATAGGCAGCCAGCCCAAACGCGGTGTCGTTGGCCATGCGGACGACTTCGGCCTCGTCGCCGAAGCGGATCAGCGGCGCCACCGGGCCGAAGGTTTCGTCACGGCAGATCTGCATGGCCGGCGTGCAATGACTCAACACGGTCGGCTGAAAAAACTGCCCGCCGAGCGCATGACGGTGGCCGCCAGTGAGTAGCGTCGCGCCGTGCGCCAAGGCGTCGGCGATGTGCCTCTCGACTTTCTCCAGCGCAGCGGAATTGATCAGCGGGCCGGTTTCCACGCCGGACGTGAAGCCGTCGCCCACCTTCAGTTGCGCCACCGCGGCGGCGAATTTTTCGGCGAAGGCCGCGTAAATCGCGTCCTGCACGAACACGCGATTGGCGCACACGCACGTCTGCCCGCTGTTGCGGTACTTGCTGGCAAGCGCGCCGGCCACCGCGGCGTCGAGGTCGGCATCGTCGAACACGATGAAGGGCGCGTTGCCGCCGAGCTCGAGCGACACGTGCTTGAGGGTGCCAGCGCTCTGCGCCAGCAGCTGCTTGCCCACCGCGGTCGAGCCGGTGAACGAAACCTTACGCACCAGAGAGTGCAAAGTCAGCACACGGCCGATGGCTTTCGCGTCGCCGCTGACGACGTTCAGCACGCCCGGCGGCAGGCCCGCGCGCTGTGCCAGTTCGGCCAGCGCCAGTGCAGTGAACGGCGTCTGTGAAGCGGGCTTGGCCACCACCGTGCAGCCGGCGGCGAGCGCTGCGCCAGCCTTGCGCGTCAGCATCGCGGCGGGGAAATTCCATGGCGTGATCAAGGCCGCCACACCGAGCGGCTGCTTCAGGGTGAACATGCGGCGGTCCGCCCACGGCGACGGCACCACGTCACCGTACACCCGCCGCGCTTCCTCGGCGAACCACTCGATGAAGCTCGCCGCGTAGTCGATCTCGCCGCGCGCCTCGGCGAGCGGCTTGCCTTGCTCGCTCACCATGATCGCGGCGAGATCGTCGCGGTGAACGAGCATCAGCTCGAACCAGCGGCGCAGCAGCTGCGCGCGGGCCTTGGCGGTCTGGCCGCGCCAGCCGGCAAATGCCGCGTGCGCAGCCTCGATTGCACGTTCGACGTCTCTGGACGTGCAGCGTGGCGCATGGCCGACAATTTCGGCGTTGGCCGGGTTGTGTATGGCGAAGTGTGCGCCGTCGCTGGCATCGCACCATTCGCCGCCAATCAGCGCCTGTTGCCTGAGCAATGACGGGTCGGTGAGTTTCAGCATGGTGCCCCCCTGTTGTGCGCAAGACAACACGTATTGTGCCCGAGCCCGGGCGGGTCCCGCCGGTATTCAGTCTTGCGGAAAAGTCCTCGCCTGGATGCGCAGCCGGACTTCATCGCCAATGAAAGGCAGGCCGCTGTGCATGCCAAAGCGGGAACGCCGGAGGGTGCCGTGTGCTTCGGCCGAGCAGGTCTGTTTTGCGGAAGCCGGCGTCGAGCCACATTGAATGCGGGCGATCTCCAGCCGCATCGGCTGGGCCACACCCAGCATCGTCAGGCTGCCCTCGATCGCGGCCAGTCGACCCTGCTCGAACAGGAAGCGCTGGCTGCGAAAGACGATGCTCGGATAGCGCTCGACATCAAACCAGTCTGGCCCCTTGAGGATGGCGTCGCGCTCCTCGTTGTCCGTGTCGAGCGAGCGGGCATCGATGACGACTTCGAGGCGTCCGCTGGCTTGCCCGGCATCGTATTCGAGGCTGCCCTCGACGCGCGTGAAGCGGCCGCGCTCGGTGAAGAACCAGAGATGGTCGAGCGCAAATTGCGGGGTGGTGTGGCCGGGATCGAGCCGGTAGGTCGCGGCCCAGGCCGGCGCGGCCAGCAGCGCCAGGAGCAGTAACGTCAGTCTTCGGGTTCGCGGCATGGCTTTCCCTTCAGGCGCAAGACCCGCAGGAAGCGTAGCAGCGGGACGGCTAGCGCGTTTGCCGGGCCGCGTCTACGAGCGCTTCCAGGAGATCGATCAACTTTCGACCTGCTGCAGCGCGTGCGGTTTCATGCTCGGGCAGGGGCTGCACGACGATTCCGCGCGCAGCGCACGCATCCGCATCAACCAGCGCGGGCCCGGTGACGATGATGCGGACGAGCTTGTGCAACTGACCGATCGCTTCGGCATCGAGCGCGCACGCATGGGTGATCGCGGTGGTGGCCCAGAACAGCCGCGGCACGATATCGGCCGTTTCGCTGTCCGGGTATTCGCTCCAGTTGTGTTCGAAGCCCGGGATCGGCAGCTCGTCCGCGGTGAAGGCGGCGCGGTCGAGGAAGACGACGCGCTCCTTGCTACTCATCAGGCGCGACCGCTCATTTGCCGTTGCCGAGTGGGCTGCCGACCAGGCGTTCGAGGGCGCGCATGAGGGCCGACGAATCGAGTTCGCTGTCGCCGGCACCCATCAGCGCGTTCATCTGCTGCGCGATCAGCGCAGCGCCGGGCAGCGGGGTGGCGGTTTCCTGCGCGTTGTCCATGACAATGGCCATGTCCTTGTGGTGCAGCTTGACCTTGAAGCCCGGCTTGTAATTGGAGTCGAGCATGCGCTGGCCATGCACTTCGAGGATGCGGCTGCCGGCGAAGCCGCCCATCAGCGCCTCGCGCATCTTGACCGGATCGACGCCGTTGCGCCGCGCCAGAAGAATCGCCTCGGCGACGCCTTCAAAGGTGAGGCCGACCACGATCTGGTTGCAGCATTTGACGACCTGGCCCGCGCCGTGACCGCCGACGTGGACGATGTTCTTGCCCAGCACGTCGAACAAGGGCAGCACTTTCTCAAAAATCGGCGCGTCGCCGCCGACCATGATCGACAGCGTGCCGTCGCGCGCGGCGACTTCGCCGCCCGACACCGGCGCGTCGAGCATGTGCACGCCGCGTTCGGCCAGCGTTGCGGCGATGCGGCGGGTGGCAGCGGGTGCCACGGTGCTCATGTCGACGATGGTGTGGCCGGGTTTGGCGCCGTGCACCAGGCCGCGGTCACCGAAAATGATCTGCTCGACATCGGTGGTGTCGGACACGACGGTGAAGCTGATGTCCGCCTCGGCCGCGACTTCCATCGGCGTGCCCTTGCCGAGCGCACCGGCGACCAGCATCGGCTCGAGCCGATCGAAACGGCGCCCGTACACAAACAATTGATGACCCGCGCGCAGCAGGTTGAGCGCCATCGGACGCCCCATGATGCCGCTGCCGATAAATCCGATTTTCATGATGCGAGTCCTTTCACGACGACCAACCAGAATGGCAGCGTAACCAATCCGGCCAGCGTTGACCAGCCCATGATCAGCCCGGCCAGACGGGTGTCCAGGCCGAAGCGATCAGCCAGCGCGATGACCATCACCATGGTCGGCATGGCGGCTTCCAGCACCCCGGCCTCGGCCGGCTCGGTCAGCTTGCCCGGCAATGCCAGCGCGATGCCCAGCGCCAGCAGCGGCATCAGCGCGAGCTTGATGGTCAGCGACACATACACGGCTTTTTGCGGCCGCAGGTCATGCCACGGAATGGTCAGTCCCAGCACGAACAGCATCAGCGGAATGGTCGGGCTGCCGGCCCAGCGCGCCGCCTCGATCAGCGGCGTCAGCGGCAGGCCGGACAGGTTGACCGCCAGCCCGGCGGCAAAGCCCCATACCGGCGGCAATCTGAGCCACATCGACAGAAACGACGCGTGCTCGGTGTGCTTGCCGCAGCGAAAGGCGATCCATACGCCGATCGACCACGCCAGCGGCGTGGCGGCCAGCATGTCGGCAAAAAACGGATAGCGTGCGCCGGGCTCGCCGAACACCGTGGTGAGCAGGGGGTAGCCGAAAAACAGCACATTGCCGAAGCCTGCGGTCAGCATGATGGTGCCGCGCGCGGGGCGCGACAGATCGCGCCCGAGCGGGGTGGCGTACAACGCCAGTGCGGCCAGACCGAGGCCCGCCAGCGTGGCCAGCCCCAGAATCAGCGGCACCTGCAGCAGGCTCAGGTCGACCGTGGCCGCCGCGCCCGCTGCAAAAAACAGCATGGGTGCAAAAAAATTCAGCACCAGCCGGTTGATTTCGCCACGCAGGCCGACGATGGAAATGCCGCTTTGCCAGCGCGGCCAGATGCCGCCCGCTGCAATCAGCAAAGCCAGCGGCAGCAGGGTTTTCAGCAGCAGTTGCTGCGCAAGATCGGGGGACATGCGGAAAACAGGCAGCAAGGGGGGGCGCTCATCATAACGCCGCCGGCCGGCTGCGGACGGACGCCGCAACCGGGGTAAGGAGAGTTCAGGTACGTGAAGCGGGCGTGTGACGGTTGTCTGCGCGGTGCGCCGGGCTGCTCGATTCGAGCCACTGCTTGATCCGCGCGGCATCGCCCGCACGGCGGTTGGAACCGGTTGCGTCCAGCAGCACGATGATGACGTCGCGCTGAGCGACCTGCGCCTGCATCACCAGGCAATGCCCGGCTTCGTTGATGAAGCCGGTTTTGGACAGGCCGATGTTCCAGTCGTCCATGCGCGTCAGCCGGTTGGTGTTGTTGAACGCCACGCTGCGGTAATAGACCTTGGGCTGCTTGCGCTTCTTCTGCACCACCACGCGCTGGCCATCGAGGGTGTAATGCCCGGAGGTGCTGATATGGCGGATTTCCGGGAAGTTCTGGTACGCATAATCGGCCAGCTTGGCGAGGTCCAACGCGGTCGAACGGTTGTCGCTCGACAGGCCGGTGGGCTCGACATACACCGTGTCGTGCATGCCCAGCACGTGCGCCATGCGGTTCATGGTGGCGACGAAACGCTCCAGTCCGCCCGGATAGGTGCGACCAAGCGCGTGCGCGGCACGGTTGTCCGACGCGATCAGCGCCAGGTGCAGCAACTGGCCGCGCGTATAGCTGGCGCCCACGGCGAGGCGCGAGCCGGTGCCCTTCAGCGTGTCGCGATCCTCATTGGTCAGGGCAATGGATTCATCCATCGGCAAGCCGGCATCCAGCACCAGCATCGCCGTCATCAGCTTGGTGATCGAGGCAATCGGCGTTTGCATGCTGGCGTTTTTTGCCAGCAAGGGCTGCCCGCTGGCCTGGTCGAAGACCAGCACCGACTGCGCGGAAAGCTCCGGCATGTCCGTGTAGTAATCGGACTCGATGCGGGGCGCCGCCGACACGACCGCAGCCCCCGATGGGCTCCACTGCAGGGAAGCCTGGCCATCGAACGCGGCGGCACCGGCGTGTGCGCCCAACAAAATCAATCCGGCAAGTACAGTTTTCATATGCATCCGCTTCAATAGAGTGCGGCGGTGAATTCGCGCCAGTGTATCAATACGGACATTAGCCCCGAAACTTGAAAACAACAGTTCCCGGGGCACACGTAAATATCCTAACTCATGGATTGACGGTTTAGCAAAAATCAATATATAAAGCAACCACATGCGAGAACTTCCGAATAACTTACTAAAAAAATCGGAGCTAACGGTCTGTCTTTGCGCCCCCGGCATCGTTGCCGAGGCGCTGGAGCACTTGATGCGCGGCGACATCGCGCAGACCGAGTTTGCCGCCTGCATACGCTGCGACCCCGTGCTCGCGCTACGCCTGCGGCTGCTGCCCGCCGATTTTGCTGCCCAGCCGGATTTGCTGCGGGCAGTGCTGCTTGCTGCGCCGGTTGCGACGGGTGCGGCGCAGATGCCTTATGCGTCCAGCTGGCGGCAATCCATCAGCGTGGCGCATCTGGCGCAAGCGCTGGCCCTGCGCGCCGGCGTCGTCGATGCCGAGGCGGCCTGGACCGCGGGACTCGCCCACAACCTTGCAAATTATCTTGAACCCGGCACGCCGACCGCCAGTCCGCTCACGCCCAATCGCTCCCCGCCCGCGCATTCCGCCGATTACCTGGCTGAACTCGACCCGAATGGCTGGTTGAGCGACGCAGCGCGCTTTCACGCCGAGCCGCTGGCGCGCGGCCGCGCGGCGCATCCGCTGGTGCGCATCGTGCAACTGGCCTATCAACTGGTCGCCCGCGCCGACGCGGTGGACAGCGTGGACGTGCGCGCGGCGCTCGCCGCCTTGCAGATGGGCGCGGGCGAGGCGGCCCAGCTGCTGGCCGACACCCAGGTTCAGGTGCGCCAGCTGGCACTGCGCTTCGGCCTGCTCGACGCGGGCGCGACCAGCCATAGCGCCGGCTTCGACCGGCTGGCCCGGCTGTATGCCGGCCAAGCCGCGCAGTCGGCGTTGAACAGCCATTTTCGCCAGGCCAGCAAAGACGCCCAGCCGTTCACCCTGTTGCAGGACACGCTGCGGGCGTTGTTCGGCATCGAGCGCGCCTGTCTGTTTACCCCCGCTGCCGATGGCTACTTGCGCGCAAGCGTCTGGCTCGCGAGCGCACCCGGCCTGAGCGCCCTGGCGATACCGCTAGACGACGGCCATTCGGCGCTGCCGCGTTCGCTGGTGCGCAGCGCGCCACAGCAGTTCGAATGCGGCGCGGCGGACGGGGCGCTGGTCGACGAACAAATCGCCCGACTGCTGGGGGTGTCGCAACTGCTCTGCCAGCCGCTGCCGCTGCCCGACGGCCAGACCGGCGTGCTGGTGGCCGGCGATGCGAATCCGGGACTCGGCATGTCCCCGCTGTGGCGCTTCACCCTGGCCGAATACGCCGAGACCCTGCGCCCCCGCGCCGCGCCTGTGACAGTCGCCCCCGCAGCCATCATCCCGCCGCAAGCCGTCCCCGCCATACGGCCTGCGGCCAGCGACGACATTCCTCGCGAGCGCGCCCGCCGCGCCGTGCACGAGGTGGCCAACCCGCTCACCATCATGCGCAACTATGTCAACCTGCTGTCCGACAAGCTGGGCGCGGATTCGTCCGTGCAGCGCGACCTCAGCATCATCAGCGACGAAATCGAGCGGGTCGGGCGCATCGTGCGCGGCATCACCGCCAGCGAAGAATCCCCATCGCTCGCGCCGGTTGGCGACCTTGAACTGGTATCGGTCAACGCCATCGTGTCCGAGCTGGTGCGGATGTCGCTCGGCACCCTGTTCACGCCGAACAACGTCAGCGTGCAGATCGATCTCAATCCGGAAGTGCCGCCGCTGCCGCTGCAAAAGGACCTGCTCAAGCAGGTGCTGTTCAACCTCGCCAAAAACGCGGTGGAAGCCATGGCTGCAGGCGGCCACCTGAAATTCACCACGCGTCTGATCGAGGCCGGCGGCCAGCGCGAAATCGAAATCGAAGTGGCCGATACCGGCCCCGGGCTGCCCGCCTCGGTGGTCGACCATCTGTTCGAGCCGCTGGTCAGCGAAAAAGGCGGCGAACACGCCGGCCTCGGACTCAACATCAGCCACAGCCTGATCGAACGCATGAACGGCCAGCTCAGCTGCCAAAGCAGTCCGCAAGGCACCCATTTCTTTATCCATCTGCCCACGCTGCACAACGGGCAAACCACTCTCACGACAACGCGTTACGGGTCTATGTAACCCACGCCAGGAGAACTCAATGTCCAACAGCCCTATCGATCCTTCCCTGTCCAGTACAGTCAGCACCTTCCCGGTACGCTCCCGCCTGCTGCTGGTCGATGACGAGCCGCTGATTCTGGAAGGCCTGTCGCGCCTGCTGAGCGCCCGCAACTACGACGTGGTGACGGCCGACGGCGGACGCGCAGCCCTGGTCGCGATCGGCAAGCAGCAGTTCGACGTGATCCTGCTCGATCTCGGCATGCCGGATCTCAACGGCAACGAAGTGCTGCGCTTCATTGCCGACCGCGCCATCGACACGCCGGTGATCGTGGTGTCCGGCGAAAGCGCCATCGACGCCGCCATCCGCGCCCTGCGCGGCGGCGCGACCGACTTCGTACGCAAGCCCTACGAACCCGAAGAACTGCTGCGCCGCATCGACAACACGCTGACGCAACGCCGCCTGGAACGCGAAAACAACCACATCCTGCAGCGCCTGCAGCAGTCGGAAAAGTGGCATCGCTTCCTGGTCAACAGCTCGCCCGATTTCATCTACACCCTGGACGTCGAAGGCCGCTTCTCCTTCGTCAACGACCGCGTCGAAAGCCTGCTCGGCTACCGCCGCGAAGAACTGCTGGGCCAGCACTACAGCATGGTGGTGCACGAAGACGACTTCGCCCGCGCCGAACATATTTTCAACGAACGCCGCGCCGGCGACCGCAGCGCGCGCAACACCGAAATCCGCCTCAAGTGCAATCCCGGCATGCGCCGCCCGCGCCTGATGAACGGCCTGTGCAAATCGGTCGAGCTCACCGCCACCGGCATGTACGACGAAAAGGCCAGCGCCTTCGAACAGCGTTTCATCGGCAGCTACGGCGTCGCCAAAGACGTCACCGAACGCAAGCAGGCCGAGGAAACCGTGCACTACCAGGCCTACCACGACCTGCTGACCGGCCTGCCCAACCGCGCATTGTTCCGCGACCACCTCGGCCTCATGCTGGCGCAAGCCAAACGCAACCAGCAGCCCCTGGCCGTCCTGAGCCTCGATCTCGACCACTTCAAGGTCATCAACGATTCGCTCGGCCACACCGTCGGCGACGAACTGCTGCTCGCCGTCAGCGCGCGACTGCGCCAGTGCCTGCGCGAAGGCGACACCCTGGCGCGGCTGGGCGGCGACGAATTCGCCGTGCTGCTGCCGACCCTGGTTTCGCGCAGCGACGTCGAACACATCTGCCGCAAGATCACCCAGGTGCTGTCCAAGCCGGTGCACGTCAAAGGCCACGAAGTCTATATTTCGGTCAGCATCGGCGCCTGCGTGACCCCGGAAGACGGCGACCTCATCGACAGCCTGATCCGCCAGGCCGAAATCGCCATGTACCAGGCCAAGTCCCTCGGCCGCAGCCGCCTGCAGTTCTGGGAATCCGGCATGCAGGCGCCGTATTCGGAGCGCATGCAGATCGAGGCCGACCTGCGCCGCGCCCTGGTGCACAACGAATTCGTCATGTTCTACCAGCCCCAGGTCGACACCCTGAGCGGCGAAGTGCGCGGCTTCGAAGCCCTGCTGCGCTGGTGGCATCCGCAACGCGGCCTGCTCACGCCCGGCGAATTCATTCCGGTGGCCGAAGAAGCCGGCATCATCGTCCCGATCGGCGACTGGGTGCTCAGCCAGACCTGTGCGCAGATCGCCGCCTGGCGCGCCGCCGGCCTGCCGCCGGTGCGGCTGTCCGTCAACATCTCGGCGCGCCAGCTCGAAACCCCCGACTTCGTCGAAAACGTCATGCGCGCGCTGCAGGTGTATTCGCTCGACGGCAAGCAGCTCGAACTGGAAATCACCGAAAGCCTGCTGATGCGCGATTTCGAGGCCAACGCCATCAAGCTTGGCCGGCTGTCGGCCGCCGGCATCCGGTTGGCCATCGACGATTTCGGCACTGGCTACAGCTCGTTCAAGTATCTGTCGCGCTTCCCCATCCACACCCTTAAAATCGACCAGTCCTTCATTCAGGAACTCGACCGCGAAGAAAACGTCTCCATCGTCAACGCCATGGTTGCCATGGGGCGCGGCATGCACCTCAACGTCATCGCAGAAGGCGTGGAAAGCGAAGCGCAGCTGCTGCGCCTGCAAGAAATGCAATGCAACGAAATTCAGGGCTATTACTACAGCCCGCCGATTTCCGCCCACGAGTCTTCTGAACTGCTCAGTCGCAGCATGCGCGGCTTTGCCCATCACGACAGCCTGGCTACAGGCTGAGTACGCAGCCGCATCGAGGGTTGGAATGTAAAAAACCCCGCAAGCAAGCTTGCGGGGTTTTTTACATTTTCTGCCCAAAAGACAGGCAGTAAACAGAATGCTGGTGGCCAGTCTCGGAATCGAACCAAGGACACGCGGATTTTCAATCCGCTGCTCTACCAACTGAGCTAACTGGCCAAAAGAGGGCGCAATTTAACCGGATTGAGCCCGGCGCGTCAAGGAAAAACGGCGTGCCCAGCCAGTTTCCACGGCCGGTTCACCTGCTCACACCGCAACCGGACAGGTTTCGCCAACCCGAATGCGCACGGCACGTCCGCGTCGGGATCAACTAACATGGCTGCATGGTCGCAACGGATTCCTTCGCCAACAGCATGCAGCAAGCCACGCTCGACGCGTTACGCGTGCATGCCCCTTTCAGCGACATGACGCAGGCCGATCTGGCCTGGATGGTGGAGCGCCTGTCGCTGGTCTATTTTCCTCAGGAGATGACACTGCTGGACGCCGGCGGCGCGCCGGACGGTCTTTTCATCGTCAGGCAGGGGGCGATCGAAGCCGAGGCGCCGGGGCAGGGCGACACCCGCTTGCTACAGCTGAACGCGGGCGAGCTGTTTCCGCTGGGGGCGCTGCTGGCGGGACGGGCGGTGGCGAACCGGTATGTAGCGGCCAGCGACTGTTTCTGCTTTCGGCTGGCAACGGCCGATTTTCATGCGCTGCTCGAGCGAAGCCGGACGTTCAGCGATTTCTGCACGCGCCGTATCGCAAGCCTGCTGGAGCACTCGCAGCGAGCGGTGCAATCCGAATACGCGCTGGCGCAGGACGATGAGCGCCGCTTTTCGCGTCCGGTGCGCAGCCTGGTTCAGCAGCCGCCGCTGACCGCGGAGCCCGCGACGCGGCTGGGCGATGCGCTGGCGGCGATGGATGCCGCGCAGGTGGGCTCGGTGGTGGTGTGCGACGACGCTGGCCGGCCGCTGGGCATTCTGACTTTGAAGGATGTGTTGAGGCGGGTGACGCTGGCCGGCGTGTCGCTGGACGCGCCGATCGCTGCGGTGATGTCGGCCGCTCCGGCGACGCTGGCCAGCACGGCGACGGTGGCGGAGGCCTTGCTGCTGATGGCCCGCCACGGCATCCACCATGTGCCGCTGGTGGAAGACGGCCGGCTGATCGGGGTGATCTCGGAAAAAGATGTGTTTGCGCTGCGCCGGCTGTCGATGCAGGGCATCGGCGGGGCCATCGCGCGTGCCGGGGACCCGGCCAGCCTGCCGGCGCTGGCGCAGTCGATCGGTGCGCTGGCGCACAGCCTGCTGGCGCAGGGCATGGATGCGGAAAACCTGACGGCCATCCTGTCGGGCCTCAACGACCGCTTGACGCAGCGGGTGATCGAACTGGAAGCCCGTGCCGCGCCGCTGCCCGATGTGCCCTGGTGCTGGCTCGCGCTGGGCTCGGAAGGGCGCATGGAGCAGACCCTCGCCACCGACCAGGACAACGCGCTGATCTACCGCCACGCCACGGCGACCGAGCGTGCTGCCCTGCTGGCGTTTGCCGAACGGGTCAACCAGCGGCTGGCGGCCTGCGGGTTTCCGCTGTGCAAGGGCGGCATCATGGCCAGCAATCCGGCCTGGTGCCTGAGCGCGGAAGACTGGCGCGCCACCTTTGCCAACTGGATCCATCGCGGCGACGCGCCGGCGCTGCTGCATGCCAGCATTTTCTTCGACTTCCGGCCGCTGTACGGCACGCGTGAACTGAGCGACGAACTGCGCGCATGGCTCAACGGCAGCATCCAGAATCAGCGGCTGTTCCTCCGGCACATGGTGGAAAACGCGCTCGCCCATCGGCCGCCGCTCGGGCTGGTGCGCGATTTCGTGCTGTCGTCGGACGGCGGCGAGGCGCCCGCCCTCGACCTCAAACTCAATGGCATCACACCGTTTGTCGATGCCGCACGGATTTTCGCGCTGTACGCCGGTGTCGACGCAACCGGCACGGCCGCCCGGCTGCGGGCGGCGGCGCAGCGCTGGAACCTCGCGGCGGACACAGTGGAATCCTGGGTGGCGGCGTTTCATTTCATCCAGTTGCTGCGCCTGCGCCACCAGCACGCGCAGCAAACCCGGGGAGAGGCCGTCGGCAACCGCATCGACCCCGATGCGCTCAATGCACTGGATCGCCGCATCCTGAAAGAGGCTTTCCGGCAGGGCCGCAAACTGCAGGGCGTGATGGAACGCTATTTCGAGTTCTGAGTCCGCCACATCGCGCGGGATCGGGCACTGGGTGCTTTGTACCTACTCCGCATACGGTTTTTGGGCTAAGGTGCGAAATCCCGCCCTGGCAGGATCGGGGCGTGGACCGATAACAACACCTATCAACCAGCCAGGAGGCTTCCCATGTCAAGCGCACAACCGGATTGGGCCGCGATCGATCAGGATCCGCGGTTTCAGGCACTGCACAAGAAGAAAACCACGTTCCTGTGGGGACTGATGCTGTTTTCCACCGCCTATTACTTTTTGCTGCCGGTGGGCGCGGCCTACTTCCAGGATCTGTTCAAAATCAAGGTGTGGGGCCCGGTCAACGTGGGCATTCTGTTCGCCCTGTCCGAATTCATCGTGGCCTGGACCATCGCCGGGATTTACGCCCGCCGCGCCAATCGCGAATACGACGCCATGGCTGCAGAAATCGTGCGCGATGCCCGCTCGATCGGAGGTGCAGAATGATCCGCCGCACGCCGTCCCTGATCGCGGGCGCTGCGGCGCTGCTGTCTTCCGGTATCGCCTGTGCCAGCACCGGCGCAGTGGCCGACGAGTACAAGTGGATGACCTTCGCGGTGTTCGGCGCCATCATCGCCATCACCATGTACATCACCTTCTGGGCAGCCAAACAGACGCATACGACGTCGGAGTTCTACGCGGCCGGACGTTCGGTGACCGGCCTGCAGAATGGCTGGGCGATTGCGGGCGATTACCTCTCCGCAGCGTCCTTCCTCGGCATTGCCGGCCTGATTTCGCTGTACGGCTACGACGGCTTCATGTACTCGGTCGGCTGGCTGGTGGCCTACATCACCGTGCTGCTGGTGATCGCCGAGCCGTGCCGCAACATCGGCAAATACACGCTGGGCGACATCCTCGCCTTCCGCAACCACCCGAAGGCCTCCAAGACGGTGGCCGCGCTGTCCACCATCACCGTGTCGACCTTTTACCTGACCGCGCAAATGGTCGGTGGCGGCGTGCTGATCAAGACGCTGATCGGCATCGACTACTACATTTCAGTGATCGGGGTCGGCGTGCTGATGCTGGCCTATGTGGTGTTCGGCGGCATGAAGGCCACCACCTGGGTGCAGATCATCAAGGCCGTGCTGCTGGTCACCGCCTCCATCCTGCTGGTGCTGCTGACCTGGAGCCAGTATGGCTTTTCGCTGCCCGGCTTCCTGCAGGCGGTGGTCGATGATCCCAAGGTGCAGGCGCAGGTCGCCAAGCTGGTCGGCGATGCCGCCACCACGATGACGCCGCAGGAACTCGGCCAGCGCTTCCTCGAACCCGGCCTGTTCCTCAAGAGCCCGATCGACCAGATCTCGCTCGGCATGGCGCTGGTGCTGGGGACCGCCGGCATGCCGCACATCCTGATGCGCTTCTTCACCGTGCCGACAGCGCAGGCTGCGCGTACCTCGGTGCTGTGGGCGATGGGCATCATCGGCGGCTTCTACGTGCTGACCCTGTTCCTCGGCATGGGCGCGGCGATCAACGTCGGCTCCGGCGTCATTTCGAATATGGACCCGGGCGGCAACATGGCCGCCCCCCTGCTGGCGCAATACGCTGGCGGCGGCGCCGATTCGGTGCTGGGCAACCTGTTCCTCGCCTTCGTGGCGGCGGTGGCCTTCGCCACCATCGTTGCCGTGGTGGCCGGCCTGGTGCTGGCGGCAGCGTCGGCGATGGCGCACGACATTTATGTCGGCGTCATCAAGGGCGACCATGCCTCGCCGCAGGAGCAGGTGATTGCCGCGCGGGTGTCGTCCGTCATTGTCGGGGTGCTCGCGATCATCGTCGGTATTGCCGCCGAGGGGCAGAACGTGGCCCACCTGGTGGCGCTGGCGTTTGCGGTGGCGGCATCGAGCAACCTGCCGGCGGTGTTCCTCACACTGTACTGGAAGCGCGCCAACACCTACGGCATCGTGCTGGGCATGCTGGTAGGCGCGATTTCCGCCATCGCGCTGGTGCTGGTGTCGCCCAACATGACTTACCCCAAGACCGCGATCAAGGACGCCCAGAAGGTGCTGCAGGGCGAACCGGCGCAGCCTGCCAAACCGGCGGTGGCGGCGGTCGAGGCCAGCAGCTTTGCGTGCGAACTGTTTGCGCTGGACGGCTGCGTCAAGTCCGAACCGGCCAAGCCTGCCGCACTGGAAAAACCGGCCAAACCGGGCGCGCCGGAGAAGCTGGCAAGCCTGCAGGCGTCATTGCCAAGCCTGACCGACACCCAGGCGATCGAAGCGGCGCAGAAGGACATCGCCAAGCTGGAGAAGGACATCGCCAAGGCCGAAGGGACGCTGAAGAAAATGGAAGGCCAGACCACCAGCATGGCGGGGCTGGAGAAGCCGTTCTTCCTGTTGAAGAACCCCGGCCTCATTTCCATCCCGCTGGGTTTCCTGATGGTGATCCTCGGCTCGCTGCTGTTCCGCGACAAGCGCGCGGAAGAAATGTGGGAAGAGCTCTACGTGCGCCAGAACACCGGCATCAACGCGGAGGCCGCCAGCGCCCATTAAACAGACTTGTTGCCTGATTCAGCCCCCGGGGTCACAGCCGGGGGCTTTTTCATGCCCGACCGTCAGCTTTGAGATGAACGGAACCAGTGCGCCTGGCGGCTGAAACGGTCGAGCTGCCGCAGCCGGGTGAGTTTGTGCGCGCGCGCGGCCGGCAGCAGCGCCAGCCACAGCTGTGCGGTGGCGTAGGCATCGGACAAGGCGCCGTGGCGCTGATAAACCGGAATTCGGAAATGGGCGAGCCAGTCGTCCAGCGGCCGGTCGAAGCCCGGCCCGTCCTTCACCAGCAGCGGCGCCAGCACCGCCAGATCGAGCCAGGTCGCCCGCTCTTTCAAACCCAGACAGGCTTCGCTCGCGCGTGCCAGCGCCATCCGGTCGAACGCCGCATGGTAGGCCAGCCGTGGCTGGCCACCGGCAAACGACAGCCAGTCCAGCAGGGCCGCAGCCGGTTCCTGCGCGTTGAGTTGCTGCCCGGTGGTGATGCCGTGCAGCAGGATATTGTCGGTCGCAGTTGCCTCGCGCTGCCGCAGGTACACCTCGCAACTGGGTACCATGTCGATGGCCAGGCCGGCCACCCGGACCGCGCCGATCGCCAGCAGCGGATCGGCACGCGGGTCGAGGCCGCCGGTTTCGACGTCGACCACCACCCAGCTGCCGTCCAGCGCCTGATCGCGGACTGGCTCAAGCGCGAGCGCGTTGCAGCGCGCGGCAAGCGCGGGCGGCAAGACGGGGCGAGGACGGGAAAAGAGCCAGATCACGATGGACACACCCGGAACGGATGGCAGGATGATAGCGGAGCGCCCATGAAAAAGCCCCGCCGAAGCGGGGCTTAGGGGCCGCTGAACACCCTCGCGGGTATCCACTACGGAACCGGCAAACTTACATCATGCCGCCCATGCCACCCATACCGCCCATGTCGCCGCCGCCCATCGGAGCGCTTTGCTTGTCATCCGGCAGGTCCGAAACCATGCAGTCGGTGGTCAGCATCAGACCGGCGATCGACGCGGCGTTCTGCAGCGCGGTGCGGGTCACCTTGGTGGGGTCGAGCACGCCCATCGCCACCATGTCGCCGTACTCGCTGGTGCCGGCGTTGTAGCCGTAGTTGCCGGTGCCTTCCAGCACTTTGTTGACGACGACTGAAGGCTCTTCGCCGCAGTTCTTGACGATCTGGCGCAGCGGCTCTTCGATGGCGCGCAGCACGATTTTCACGCCGGCGTCCTGGTCGTGGTTGTCGCCCTTGATTGCAGCAGCGGCAGCCTTGGCGCGCAGCAGTGCAACGCCGCCGCCGGGAACGATGCCTTCTTCAACGGCAGCACGGGTGGCGTGCAGCGCGTCTTCGACACGGGCTTTCTTCTCTTTCATTTCGACTTCGGTGGCTGCGCCAACCTTGATCACTGCGACGCCGCCAGCCAGTTTGGCCTTGCGCTCCTGCAGCTTCTCGCGGTCGTAATCGCTGCTGACTTCGTCGATCTGCTTGTTGATCTGGGCGATACGGCCCTTGATCATGTCGGCGTTGCCGGCGCCATCGATGACGATGGTGTTTTCCTTGCCGACTTCGATGCGCTTGGCGCGACCCAGGTCCTGCAGGGTGGCTTTTTCCAGCGACAGGCCGACTTCTTCGGCGATCACGGTGCCGCCGGTGAGGATGGCCATGTCTTCCAGCATCGCCTTGCGACGGTCGCCGAAGCCCGGTGCCTTGACGGCGCAGGTCTTGAGGATGCCGCGGATGTTGTTGACCACCAGGGTGGCGAGCGCTTCGCCGTCGACGTCTTCAGCGACGATCATCAGCGGCTTGCCGGCCTTGGCGACTTGCTCCAGTACGGGCAGCAGGTCGCGGATGTTGGAGATCTTCTTGTCGAACAGCAGGATGAAGGGATCTTCCAGCAGCGCCATCTGCTTGTCGGGGTTGTTGATGAAGTAGGGGCTGAGGTAGCCGCGGTCGAACTGCATGCCTTCGACGACGTCGAGTTCGTTTTCCAGACCCGAGCTGTCTTCAACGGTGATGACGCCTTCCTTGCCGACCTTGTCCATCGCACCGGCGATGATGTCGCCGATCGAGGAATCGGAGTTGGCCGAGATCGAGCCGACCTGGGCGATTTCCTTGCTGCTGGTGCAGGGCACCGACATTTTCTTCAGTTCGGCGACGATGGCGATGACGGCCTTGTCGATGCCGCGCTTGAGGTCCATCGGGTTCATGCCGGCGGCGACGAACTTCATGCCTTCGTTGACGATGGACTGGGCCAGCACGGTGGCGGTGGTGGTGCCGTCACCGGCGATGTCGGAGGTCTTGGAAGCAACTTCCTTGACCATCTGCGCGCCCATGTTCTCGAGCTTGTCCTTCAGTTCGATTTCCTTGGCGACCGACACACCGTCCTTGGTCACGGTCGGTGCGCCGTAGGAACGGTCCAGCACCACGTTGCGGCCTTTCGGGCCCAGGGTCACTTTTACGGCATCAGCCAGAATGTTGACGCCTGCCACCATGCGGTGACGGGCGGAATCGCCAAAACGTACGTCTTTTGCAGCCATGTTTTACTCCTGAATTTGAATGAGATTGGGTCGTGTTGCGAGCACTTGCTTGCGTTGAAGCGATTACTTCTCGACCACACCCATGATGTCTTCTTCGCGCATCACCAGCAGCTCGTCGCCTTCGACCTTGACGGTCTGGCCGGCGTATTTGCCGAACAGCACGCGGTCGCCGACTTTCACATCCAGCGGAATGATCTTGCCCTGGTCGTCTTTCTTGCCCGTGCCCACGGCGATGATTTCGCCCTGGTCGGGCTTTTCGGTGGCGGAATCGGGGATCACGATGCCGGAAGCGGTCTTGCGCTCTTCTTCCATGCGTTTGACAATCACTCGGTCGTGCAGAGGACGGATTTTCATTACAAAGTCTCCATTGCGTTGCGTAACGGGCGGGGAATAGCCGCCGACAAAAAGATAGCGGCGAGTGAGCTGTGTTAGCACTCATCGCCGGCGAGTGCTAATAGTAGGGGCGCAAGATGACAATTTCAAGGGCGGAGACGATTTAAATGCCGGAGCGCACGCAGAATGTTGGGGCGGATGACTGGGTCGCACGCAGCCGCGCGGCCGTCTGGCACCCCTGTACCCAGATGAAGCAACTGGAAGCCGTGCCGCCGCTGGCGATCGCGCGCGGCGAAGGGCCGTGGCTGATCGACACCGACGGGCGGCGCTATTTCGACGCCATTTCGAGCTGGTGGGTGAATCTGTTCGGCCACTGCAACCCACGCATCAACGCCGCGATCACCGACCAGCTCGGCAAAATCGAGCATGTGATGCTGGCGGGCGCGACCCATGCGCCGGTGGTGGAGTTGTCGGAACGGCTGGGCAAACTCACCGGGCTCGGCCACGCGTTCTACGGCTCGGACGGTGCATCGGCCACCGAAATCGCGTTGAAAATGAGCGCTCACTTCTGGCGCAACGCAGGCCAGGCGGAAAAGAACGGCTTCATCAGCCTGCAGAACGGCTACCACGGCGAAACCGTCGGCGCGCTGTCGGTGACCGACATTCCGCTGTTCAAGGACACCTACGCGCCGCTGTTGCGCCACAGTGTCCAGGTGCCTACTCCGGATGCGCGCCTGGCCGAACCCGGCGAAACAGCCGAAGCCTTCGCCCTGCGCTGTGCCGACGCGCTGGAAGCGCATCTGGCCGAACACGCCGCCACCACCGCCGCGTTCATCGTCGAACCGCTGGTGCAGGGTGCGGCGGGGATGGCGATGTATCACCCGGTTTATCTCACCCGGGCCCGGGAATTATGCGATCAGTACCAGGTGCATCTGATCGCCGACGAGATCGCGGTGGGTTTCGGCCGCACCGGCACGCTGTTCGCCTGCGAACAAGCCGGGATCAAACCGGACTTCATCTGTCTGTCGAAAGGCATCACCGGGGGCTATCTGCCCTTGTCGGCGGTGCTGACCACCGATGCGGTCTACGCCATGTTCTACGGCGACGCCACCGCGCGCGGCTTCCTGCATTCGCATTCCTACACCGGCAATCCGCTCGCCTGCCGGGCGGCGCTGGCGGTGCTGGACATCTTTGAATCCGACGCAGTCATTGCCGCCAACCGCAGCAAGGCGGCTGAGTTCACCAAGCTTCTGGCGGAAGTGGCCGCTCACCCACGGGTGCGCCATTTTCGCCATCGCGGGATGATCTGGGCGTTCGATGTCGCAGATGCCACGCCCGGATTCGCCACCCGCTTCCACCTGCAGGCGCTGGCGCAGGGAGTGTTCATCCGCCCGATCGGCCACACCGTGTACGTGATGCCGCCGTACGTAAGTACAGCGGACGAGATGGCGATGCTGGCCGCAGCGATCCTGCTGGCCCTGTCGGCGTAGCGCCCGCGCTTACAGCGGAATCGCCAGCCAGACGCTGGCGCCGCCGCCGACGCGCGACTTGACGGCGATGTTCCAGCCTTGCGTGGTGGCGAGCTGGCGCGCGATGGCCAGACCCAGGCCGCTGCCGCCGGTGGCGCGGTTGCGCGAGGGGTCGAGGCGGAAGAAGGGACGGAACACCGCTTCGCGCTGCGCGGCGGGGATACCGGGGCCGCGGTCGCGCACGCCGATCAGCAGCCCCCACGAATAGCGCCGCCGCACCAGTTCCAGCCGCCCGGGACCGGCATAGCGCAGCGCGTTGTCCAGCAGGTTGGCGAGGATACGCTTGAGCGCCAGCGCGGCGATCTCGGCATGGCACGCTGGCGGATCGGCACGCAGCCGGGTGTGTCCGGGCGACTGTGCTTCCGCCGCCTCGATCAGCTCGGCCAGCAAGGTGTCGATGTCGGTGGCTTGCGCCACCTCGCGCTCCTCGGCGCGGGCGAGCTCCAGTTGCGCGCCGATGAGGGCTTCCATTTCCGCGACGTCGCGTTCCATCCGCGCGATCAGGGGCGAGGCGCAAGCGTCGTCGAGCATGCCCAGCGCCATCTTGATGCGGCCGAGCGGGCTGCGCAGGTCGTGCGACACGCCGGCCAGCAGGGTGCTCTGATTCTCGCGACGCGCCGCGAGCTGGCTGGCCGTCTGGTTGAAAATCTGCGCCAGCCCGGCCAGCTCGCGTTCGCCCGACTCCGGCAGCCGCGGCGGGCGCTCACCGCTGCCGATCTGGCGGGCGGCTTCCGCCAGCCGCGCGACCGGCGCGGTGATCCGCCGCGCGAGCAGCCAGGCCAGCACCAGGGTCACCAGCAGGCCGGCGGCAAAACTCCAGGCCAGCGCGTAAGCGGGGCGCTGCGGCAGCAAGTCCCGGGAAAAGCTGAAACGCAGCACCCGGTTTGCCATCGGGATATCCGCATGGAAAACCCCATCCGCTGTTTCTGACACGCGAAGCGTGGATGCGGAATCAAGTCGGACAGCGAGTGCCGCCCGCAGGAAATTGAGATAGGGGTGATGCCCAGCCTCGTCGCCGGCAGACACGGGGGCCTCGGTCAGATCCAGGCCATGGCTCAATTTAAGCTCCGCTTCGAAATCCGGGCGTGTGGCAGCGGGCAGTTCCACCCAGGTGCGCGCGGACAGCACCAGCAGGGCGGCCAGATCGTCGGCAGATCGATGTGCCAGCGGCAGCAGGATATTGAAGAAGATCGCCGTGCCCGAGGCGAGCTGAAACACGATCAGGCCCGCCGCGACGGTCAGCGCGGTGCGGCGAAACAGCGAGCTGCGCAGTTTCTCGCCGAACCGCGTCACGCCGCGACCTCGCCGCGCGGCGAGAACAGATAGCCCTCGCCCCAGATGGTGCGCAGGTAGACCGGCGCCTCGGGATTGGGCTCGATCTTGCGGCGCAGGCGCGTCACCCGCACGTCGACGCTGCGATCGAACGGCGCGCGTTCGTAACCCTTGACCAGGGTGATGAGATGGTCGCGCGTCAGCACCTGGTTGGGGTGTTCGAGGAAAATTCGCAGCAGGGTGAACTCACCCGAAGTCAGGCTTATTTCGCTGCCATCGCGCGTCAGGACATGGCTGGCAAGGTCCAGACGAAACGGACCGAAGGCGAGCGCGTCGGTGTCGGCCTCTTTGGCTTCGGCTCTGCCGCTGCCGCGCCGCAGCACGGCGCGCACGCGGGCAAGCAGTTCACGCGGACCGAAGGGCTTGGCCAGATAGTCGTCGGCGCCCACTTCCAGCCCCACCACCCGATCCACCTCTTCACCGCGCGCGGACACGATGATGACCGGCGGCCCGCCATCGGCACGCAGCCATTTGAGCAGGCTCAGGCCATCCTCGCCCGGCAACATCAGATCGAGCACCACCAGATCGGGCACGTGCGCCGCCATGCTGGCCCGAAATGCAACGCCGTCGCCCACGCCCTCCACCTGATAACCGCTGCTGCCGAGATAAGACGTCACCAACTCGCGCAGTTCAGCATCGTCGTCCACCATCAGTATCCGTTGCGTCGCGTTTTCGCTCATGTGCCTCCACTCCACTGCGCCGGGATACGGCAGCATGACGCCATCTTACCGGCAAGCATTCTGCGACTGACCGCCGCGAAACAACCTGTAACAAGCTGTAGCGTATGCGAAAGAACCCGGAAACCCCTGCCCGGGATACTGCGTCCACTGCCAGCGGAAACGAATCCTTGGTGGTCATTACCACTCATCCATTCACAAGCTAAGGAACAGAATCATGACGCAATCCAAATCAAAATCCACGATAGCCGTTTTTGCCGCCCTCATCGCACTTGGCGCGACAGTTGATGCTCAAGCCGGCGGTAAAGGCGGCGGCATGGGTGGGGGCCAGGGCGGTGGCATGGGACAAATGCACAGCCAAGGCTCGGCCCAGATGGGCGGCATAGGCGGCCAAGGCCTGAGCCAGCACAGCGGCCAGGGCATGTATCAACAGCAACGCGGCCAGGGCAGCGGCGAGATGACGCGCGAGCGCACCCGGACACGTGAGCAGACCCAGACCCAAACACGCACGCAGTCGCAGAGCCGCACGCCGGACATGCAGCAAGACATGGCACAACGCCGCGCGATGAACCAGGAGCAGTATCAGACCCGGCAAACCGTGCAAGCCGACGGCATGATGGCCGCGCAATAAGCCTGGTATCCAGCGTGGCCGGTGGGCATGCCTGCCGGCCACGGCTATCTGATCGTGAAACAACCTGTAACACCTGCGAAAACATCAGGAAGCACCTGTGCCGGATACTTTAACTATTGCAACGGATCGAAACGCCATGTGGCTCCAGTCCAGACCCTCTTTCTTGTTGGCTTCCCTGCTGTTCGTCACAGCGGTTCAGGCTGCGCCCAAGGAACCACCCGCGCCGGGCAAAGGTCCGGTCGTGTCTGCGCCCGCTGCCAAACCGCAGCTGCGCGGAAACACCAAGGTGAAGGGCAGCGGGAGCCGCTACGGCGTCGGCTACGAGGCCCGCCATGGGATCGATGCTGCGGGGGCTCGAAGCGAGCGGGTCGATCGCGTGGAACGTCTTGAGCGCCCCGAACGTATTGAACGGCCGGAGCGCATCGAGCGTGATGATCGTGGACGTTGAACCATCACTGGGCTTTCAAGCACTCTGTTTTTTATCCTGATGGAAGGTTAAACATGTTCAAGAAATCGGTCTCTGCATTCGCGCTGGCCTGGGCCGTGGCCATCAGCACGCCGGTTTATGCCGCCAGCCATTCGAGCACTGCCAGCACCGCGCTATCGAGTCTCTCCCAAGTTGAAAAATCCGACCTGCTCTTCATGCGCGAGGAAGAAAAGCTGGCGCGCGATGTTTACCTGACGCTATACGAAACCTGGGGGCTGGCGGTATTCAGCAACATTGCCAGTTCCGAGCAAAGCCACATGGACGCCGTGCTCAAGCTGCTGCGCACTTACCGCCTGCCCGACCCGGCTGGCGGGAAGGCGATCGGCGAATTCACCAATCCGGACCTGCAGTCGCTCTACGACACGCTGATGGAAAAAGGCCGTCTCAGCGCACTGGATGCACTGCAAGTCGGCGGTATCATCGAAGAGACCGACATGCGCGATCTGGCGGGCGCAATCGATCGTAGCGACAACGCGGATATCGACGCCACCTATGAAAATCTGCTGTGCGGCTCACGCAATCACCTGCGTGCTTTCGCCCGCAACCTCGAATCCCTGACCAGCCAGCCCTATACGGCGCTGGTCATCACACAGGACGAAGTCGATACCGTTCTGCACAACCCAATGGAGCAATGCAGTCAGTAGCGCTGATTTCCACAACGAGAAAAGTCTATTATTGAGCTCATTAGCGTTCGCCGATGGGATTGCGGCAGCGCGGATCATTTCTGACAATCCCATTGGTTAAGGAGCACGAAAATGTTCAAAAAACCGTTGTTGATTTCGACCCTGATGGGCAGCCTGCTGTTTGCCTTCAATCCAGGCTTTGCCGCAGATCCGCCCGTACAAGCGCAGGAACAAATCTACGGCAGCCAGCTGATGACCCCGCAGGAACGCACTGCGCATCAGACCAAGATGCGTTCTGCCAAAACCAACGAGGAACGCGAACAAATCCGCGCGCAACACCACAAGGAAATGCAGGTACGTGCCAAGCAACAAGGCGTCACCCTGCCGGATGAGCCTCCTGCGAAAGGCATGGGCGGTGGCATGGGGCCCGGTGGCGGGATGGGCGGCATGGGACCGGGCGGCGGCGGCTCTGGCGGCGGCGGTCGTTGACTCGCGCTTGGGATTTGATACGTAAGCATGAAAGGCGCCGCATTTGCGGCGCCTTTTGTTTGTTGGGAAACGCACTTGATCCTTTAGGATCGAGGGTCGCAGGCCAAGCCCGACCTGTTAATTGTCCCGCCATCACAAAAGGAAAAGCACCATGAAGCAATCAGGCATATCCATTGGCGGCGCGTTGCTGTGCCTGGTTTTTAATGGTGCCAGCGCGGCGGAAACCCATCACGCGTACGGCGTCGCTGTAGATACGCGTGTTGTGCTGGAACTCACGCCCACCGAACGCGCGATGATCCTGGAAGAAATGCGCCTGTTTCTCGACGGCGTGCAAAAAATGACCGGCGCGCTGGCCAAGCCGGACATGCCCGCCGTCGCGGATGCCGCGCGCGGCCTGGGACAAAAAATGGTGCACGAAGTACCGCCCGCGCTGCGCGCCAAGCTGCCGCAGGAATTCCGCCAACTCGGGTTTTCGGTCCATCGCGAATTCGACCAGATCGCGCTGGATGCCGACAGCCTGAAGGACGTGAGCCACAGCCTGAACCAGCTGTCTGACACGCTGAAAAAATGCGTGAGTTGCCACACGACCTATCAGATCCAAACGCCCGCACCCAACGACACTCACTGATCCACATGAAGCCTGGCACCCTGAAAATCAGCCCACGCACGCTCACCCTCGCGCTCGGCGCGCTGGCTTTTATCGCCGCCTTCGTCTGGCTGTTGACCACGCGCGGGCCGCTGGCGCCGGTTGGAGTGGAGATCGTCACGGTTACACAGGAAGACCTCGATCCCGGCGTGTACGGCATCGGCACGGTGGAAGCGCGGCACGCCTACGCAGTGGGGCCGATCCAGGCGGGGCGGTTGTTGCGGGTGCAGGTGGATCAGGGCGACCGGGTACGCGCCGGCCAGTTGCTGGCCGAAATGGACCCGGTGGATTTGCGTCAGCGCGGCGAGGCGGCGGCGAGCGCCGTGGCGCGCGCACGCCAGACCGCGCTGGCGGCGCAGGCGCAAGTGGCCGAGGCGGAGAGCCGCGCGCGCCTGGCCGAAGCAAACAGTGCGCGTTACCAGATGCTGGTCAATCAAAAATTCATCGCCCAGGAAATGGCAGACAGCCGCCATCACGAGGCCGCTGCGGCAAATGCCGCGCTGGCGGCGGCGCGCGCCAGCGCGGCCGGTGCGCAACGCGACATCGGCCGCGCCGAAGCCGAGCTGCAGGGCATCGACCAGGTCCGCGACAGCCTCAAGTTGCTGAGCCCGATCGACGGCGTGGTGACCGCGCGCGAAGCCGAACCGGGCACCACCGTGGTGGCCGGGCAGGCGGTGCTGCGGCTGGTTGATCCTGCCGCCCTGTGGGTGCGCGCGCGCGTCGACCAGGCGCGGGCGCGGGGCATTGCGGTCGGTCAGGCGGCGGATATCGTGTTGCGTTCCGCGCCCGGCGTGGCGCTGCCCGGCAAGGTCGCACGCATCGAGCTGCAAAGCGATGCGGTGACCGAAGAACGGCTGGTGAGCGTGGTGTTCGATCCCGCGCCTGCGCAGCTCTATCTGGGCGAGCTGGCCGAGGTGACGATCCGCCAGCCCGGCGCACGCGGGGTGCTGAGCGTGCCGCGCGCCGCGCTTGCCCGGGTCAACAGCCAGACCGGCGTGTGGCAGGCGGTGAACGGACGCGCCCGCTTCAGGCCGGTGCGGATCGGTCTGCAGAGCGCGGAACGCAGCCAGATCGTGTCCGGCCTCGATGCCGGTGAAAAAGTCATCGTCTACAGCGCGAAGCAGCTCGACGACGACATGCGGGTGCGCGAAGAACAGCTGGGCCAGCCATGATCAACCTGGGCAATGATCAACCAAGGCCATGATTAATCTAGCCGGGCGCGACATTGCCCACCACCTGAAAAGCTACCTGCTGACCGGGCTCGGCCTGGGCTTGCTGATCGGGGTCACGCTGACGATGGCGGGGGTCTATCGCGGCATGGTCGACGACGCCAAGGTGCTGCTGCGCGCAGTCGACGCCGACATCTGGGTGGTGCAGCAAAACACCCTCGGCCCGTTCGCCGAACCGTCGAGCGTGCCGGACGATCTGTATCGCGCGCTGCTGGGGCTGGCGGGCGTGGCGCAAGCCGGCAACGTCGCCTACCTCACCATGCAGGTGTCGCATCACGGGCAATCGCAGCGCGTGATGGTGGCCGGCTACGAGCAAGGCAAGCCGGGCGGCCCGGCATTCCTGATGGCAGGCCGGCCGATCAGCCGCGCCCACTACGAAGCGGTGGCCGATGTCAAAACCGGCTTCCAGGTCGGCGATATCGTGCGCATCCGCCGCAACGATTACACCGTGATCGGACTGACCCGGCGCATGGTGTCGTCGGGCGGCGATCCGATGCTGTTCATTCCGCTGAAAGATGCGCAGGCCGCCCAGTTCCTCAAAGACAACGATGCCATCGTCGAGGACCGCCAGCGGCTCGCCGCCAACCCGGCGCTCAACCGTCCCGGCCAGTCTGGCGTGCTCGACGCGGTGCAGGCGATCCAGACCTCCAGCCACAAGGTCAACGCCGTGCTGCTGCGGCTGCAGCCGGGCTTTGACGCGCGCGCGCTGGCCGACACCATTGCGCGCTGGCAGCGTTTCACGGCCTACACGCGCGATGACATGGAAGAGATCCTGGTGGCCAAGCTGATCGCCACCGCCGCCAAACAGATCGGCCTGTTCCTGGTCATCCTGGCAGTGGTGAGCGCGGCCATCGTCGCCTTCATCATCTATACGATGACGCTTGGCAAGATCAAGGAGATCGCCGTGCTCAAACTCATCGGCACCCGCGACCGCACCATTGCCGCGATGATCCTGCAGGAGGCGCTCGGGCTGGGGGTGATCGGGTTTTTCGTCGGCAAATTCGCCGCCACGCTGTGGGCGCCCGCGTTCCCAAAATACGTGCTGCTGGAAACCGGCGATGCCGGGCGCGCGTTTATCCTGACCTTGATCGTGTGCGCACTGGCTTCGCTGCTGGCGATCCGCGCCGCACTCAAAATCGACCCGGCGGAGGCGATCGGTGGCTGACGTGGACTCGGGCAAACCGGCGATCCTCATCGAAGGCATCACCAAGCGCTATGGCAGCGGCAGCACCGCGGTCGATGCGCTGAAGGGCGTCGACATGACGGTTTATCCAGGCGAAGTGGTCGGCCTGATCGGGCCGTCCGGCTCCGGCAAGACCACCCTGCTGAAATGCCTGGGCGCGGTGATCGAGCCCAGCGCCGGCAAGTTCACCCTCGGCGGCGAAGTCATCTACGACAACGGCTGGAAAACCGGCGACCTGCGCGCGCTGCGGCGCGACCGCATCGGCTTCGTGTTCCAGGCGGCCTATTTGATCCCCTTCCTCGACACCACCGACAACGTCGCGCTGCTGCCGATGCTGGCCGGGGTGGCGAATGACGAAGCCCGCAGGATCGCGCTCGACATGCTTACCGCGCTCGACATGCAGCACCGCGCACAGGCGCGTATTTCCGCGCTTTCCGGCGGCGAGCAGCAGCGCGTGGCGATTGCCCGCGCGCTCGCCAACAAGCCGCCCATCATCCTGGCCGACGAACCGACCGCTGCGCTCGACAGCGTGCGCGCGCTCACCGTGGTGAAAATCCTCAACCAGCTGGCGCAGGCATTCCGCATCGCCATCATCGTCGTCACCCACGACGAAAAAATCATTCCGACTTTCAAGCGCATTTACCATATCCGCGACGGCAGGACGTACGAAGAAACAGGCGAAGGGAGACCGCTATGAAACTGACTTTTCTTGGTGCAGCACGCGAGGTGACGGGTTCCAGTTATCTGGTGGAAGCCGACGGCGTGCGCTTTCTGGTGGATTGCGGCATGTTCCAGGGCGGCCGCGAGACGCGCGCCAAAAACTACCGCGCCTTTAATTTCGACCCGCGCAGCATCGATTTCGTCATCCTCACCCATGCCCACATCGACCATTCCGGCCTGCTGCCGCGCCTGGTCGCGCTTGGTTTCCGGGGCACCATCCACACCACCCGCGCCACCTGCGACCTGCTGGCGGTGATGCTGCCGGATTCGGCGCACATCCAGGAAAAGGAAGCCGAGTACGCCAACCTCAACCGCTTCCGCCAGCGCATGGCCAAGCGCGAAGCGGCGCAGGGAATGCCGCCGCGCGACACCGCGCCACTGTATACCGTGGCGCAGGCGCAGGCTTCGCTGAAGCAATTGAATCCGGTCGACTACGATCTGGAAATCGCGCCGCACCCGCAGGTGCGCTGCACCTTCCGCGACGCCGGCCACATTCTCGGTTCGGCCATCGTCGAGGTGTGGATGGGCGAGGGCGCGCAGCGCCGCAAGCTCGTGTTCTCCGGCGACCTCGGCCAGCCCGCGCGGCCGCTGCTGCGCGACCCCACGCCTATCCACGACGCGGACTACCTGGTGGTCGAGTCGACCTACGGTAACCGCGAGCACAAGAGCATGGAGGCGACGCTGGACGAACTGGTGGAGGCGATCACCGATACGATCGAGCGCAAGGGCGGCAACGTCATCATTCCGGCCTTCGCGGTGGGCCGCACGCAGGACATGCTGTACCTGCTGGCCGACCTGACGCGGCAGGCGCGCATCCCCAAGCTGACCGTGTTCGTCGATTCGCCGATGGCCACCGCCGCCACCGAGATCACCTACAAGCACATGGAACTGCTCGATGCCGAAACCCACGCGCTGATGGGGCGCCACGGCGGCGCGGCGTATTTCCGCAAGCTCGAATTCGTCGAAGACGTCGAGGAATCGAAGTCGCTCGACCGCATTCGCGGCGGCGCCGTCATCATTTCGGCCAGCGGCATGTGCGAGGCCGGGCGCATCAAGTTCCACCTGCGCACCAACCTGCCGCGCCGCGAATCCACCGTGCTGATCACCGGCTTCCAGGCTGCCGGCACCTTTGGCCGCCGCCTGGTCGACGGCGCCCGCCGCGTGCGCCTGCTCGGCGAGGACATTCCGGTGCGCGCCGATCTCTACACCCTGGGCGGGCTGTCGGCGCACGCCGACCGCACGGCCCTGCTGGGCTGGCTCGGCCACTTCCGCAGCAAGCCGCGCCAAGTGTTTGTGGTGCATGGCGAAGACACCGTGGCGGCCGGTTTTGCCGACACGCTGCGCACGCAATTCGGCTGGAACGCGGTGGCACCGACGCCGGGGTTCAGCGTCATTCTCGATTAGACTGCCTGATGAAAATAGTTCAACGCCCCCTGGGCGGCGCCCTTCTGCTGGCCTTGTTAAGCATGGCCCTGCCAGGTTCGCTGCGGGCCGCCTCGATGGCCGACTGGGAAGGCTGCAGCGCGATTGCGGCCGATGTCGATCGCCTGGCGTGTTACGACAAGGTGTCGGGACGCGCACAACCCGAGCCGGCGCCGCTGCCACCTGCGGCCGACGCCGGCGAGCCGCCCGCCGCGCAAGTCGCCGCCGTTGCAGCCGAGCCCGATCCCAAACTGCTGTCGACGCTGTCGCGCCACTGGGAGCTGGACGATGAAGCCAAGCAGGGCGCTTTCCTGTTCCGCCCGCACCACCTCAACTATCTGCTGCCGCTCAAGGCCAGCAACCAGCCGAACAACACGCCGTTTCAGGGCTCGCTGATCCAGCCCGACCAGAACCTCGATCCGGTCGAGACCGAGTTGCAGCTGAGCTTCAAGATCAAGGCGATGGAGGGCGTGTTCGGGTACGACAACGCCGACCTGTGGTTTGGCTACACCGCAACCTCGTTCTGGCAGGCCTACAACGACGACATTTCCTCGCCGTTCCGCGAGACCGATTACGAACCGGAAGCCATGCTGGTGTTGCGCACCGACTATGAGATCGCCGGATTTCGCGGGCGCCTGATCAACCTCGGTGCGGTGCACCAGTCGAACGGCCGTTCGGAAGCCCTGTCGCGCAGCTGGAACCGGCTCTACGCGCAGTTCGGCTTCGAGCGCGACAACCTGACCCTGCTGATCCGCCCCTGGTACCGTCTTCCCGAAAGCGACAGCGAGGACGACAACCCCGACATCGTCGATTACATGGGGTACGGCGATCTGATGGCGATTTATCACGATGAACGCAGTACCTATTCCCTGTTGCTGCGCAAGAAGGCGGTCGAGCTGGGCTGGAACTTTCCGCTATACGGTCGCCTGAAAGGCTATGTGCAGTATTTCAACGGCTATGGCGAATCGCTGATCGACTACAACCACAACCAGCAAACCTTCGGCATCGGCATCAGCCTGACCGAAGGCATGTAGGCGGGCTACGGTTTTTTGGCCTGCGCCTGCTCCAGCAGGGCGCGTACGTATTTCGCCGGAATGGCATAGCTGATGCCGCTGGGCGTGGACAGCGCCGTTTCCTTCGCGCCTTTCACATACACCGAGTTGAGCACGCCCAGCACTTCGCCGGTGTCGGGGTGCCACACCGGGCTGCCACTGTTGCCGGGGTAGGCGATGGCGTCCAGTTCGAACACTTCGTAGGCGTCGCCCGCCTGCCTGAGCGCGCGCACGTTGAGCTGGGCTGCGCTGGCAACCGGAGTGAAAATGGGGATGATCGCAGCCAGCCCGGCACGGTGGGTGGACGGATTCAGGCCCAGCACCGAGCCGATCGGATAGCCGGTGAAATACAGCTGCCAGCCTTCGCGCGCCCGGGTCGAGTCGCCCAGCTTCAGCGTCGCCAGCGGCGAGCCGGAGACTTTCAACAGGGCGAGGTCGTGCGCCTTGTCGACGGCAACCAGCTGTGACACGCGCGCGCTCATTTCGCGGTCGCGGCCAAGAAACACGGCGACGGTTTCGTTCTTTTCAGTGTCGATCGGCTTGGCAAAGATATGCGCACACGTCACCACATAGCTGCCGTCCAGCACTGCAAACCCGGTACCTTTGAGATTGGCACGCGGCCGCCCGGTGGGGCTGTACGTGCCCACGCCGACGACAGCCGGCTTCACATTGAGCAGCATGTCGGCTACGTCGGCCTGCGCCGGCAGTGTGCCGGCGCAGGCCAGCCACGCCACCACCGCGAAGCGAAAAATGACCCGGCGCGGCAGCGTGGTATGCCGCTTGCTAATGTCCATCACAGCGCGCGGCCGGATGCTGGCGGGCAATGCCGCACAAATTCGATACAATCCGGACCGAAGCATAGACTGACTATTCATAAGGGAATCCAAGCATGAGCGTTGTTGCGGTTGTTGGGCTGGGCTACGTGGGTCTGCCGCTGGCAGTGGAATTCGGCAAGAAGATGACCACCATCGGCTATGACCTGTCGGTTGAAAAAATCGAGCACTACCGTCGATTCTGCGACCCTACCGGCGAAGTTTCAACGGACGACCTCAAGGCCGCGACCCAGCTGACGGTGACCACCGACCCCGCCGACCTGGCCAAAGCCGACTTCATCATCGTCGCCGTGCCCACCCCGGTCGACGCAGCGCACATCCCCGATTTCTCGCCGCTGGTCGGCTCCAGCACCACCGTCGGCAAATACATGAAGAAAGGCGCGACGGTCATCTACGAATCCACAGTCTACCCCGGCGCCACCGAAGAGGTCTGTATCCCGATCCTGGAAAAACTGTCGGGCATGAAATGGCTGCAGGACTTCCACGTTGGCTACTCGCCCGAGCGCGTCAACCCCGGCGACAAGGAACGCACCATCACCAAAATCGTCAAAGTCGTTTCCGGCGACGATGCCGTCACGCTGGATAAAGTGGCCGATCTCTACAGCAGCGTCATCACCGCCGGCGTCCACCGCGCCAGTTCGATCAAGGTGGCCGAAGCCGCCAAGGTGATCGAGAACACCCAGCGCGATTTGAACATCGCGCTGATGAACGAACTCTCGCTGATCTTCCACCGCATCGGCATCGACACCCTCGAAGTATTGAAAGCCGCAGGCACCAAGTGGAACTTCCTGCCCTTCCGCCCGGGCCTGGTCGGCGGCCACTGCATCGGCGTCGACCCCTACTACCTCACCCACAAGGCCGACATGCTCGGCTACCACCCGCAGGTCATCCTCGCCGGCCGTCGCATCAACGACGGCATGGGCGCCTACGTCGCGCAGGAAACGGTGAAGAACATGATCGCCAACGGCGTGCAGGTTAAGGGCGCCAAGGTCAACGTGCTCGGCCTCACCTTCAAGGAAAACTGCCCCGACCTGCGCAACTCCAAGGTCGTCGACGTCATCCGCGAACTGCAGTCCTTCGGCTGCGATGTGCGCGTGCACGATCCGCTCGGCGAAGCGAAGGAAGCCGAGCACGAATACGGCATCACGCTCACCGCATGGGACGACTTGCCCGCCTGCGACGCCATGGTCGCCGCGGTTTCGCACTCGGCCTACATGGAAAAACCCTTCGCCGAACTGACCGCCAAATTGAACAAGGGCGGCGCGTTCACCGACGTCAAATCGGCTTACGACCCGGCAGTGGTGAAAGCCACCGGCTTTACGCTCTGGAGGCTGTAATGGTCGCGTTCGACGCGCTGAAGACGCAGCTCGCCAGCGAACCCAAAACCTGGCTGGTTACCGGCGTGGCGGGGTTCATCGGCAGCAATCTGGCCGAAGCCCTGCTGCTGCTCGACCAGAAAGTCGTCGGCCTCGACAACTTCGCCACCGGCCACCAGAAAAACCTCGATCAGGTGCAGGCCCGGGTTGGCGCTGAACGCTGGGCGCGTTTCCACTTTACCCTCGGCGACATTCGCGACCCGGACACCTGCCAGACGGCCTGCCGCGGCGTGGATTACGTGCTGCATCAGGCCGCGCTCGGTTCGGTGCCGCGCTCGCTGGAAGATCCGCTCACCACCCACGCCGCCAACAACACCGGCTTCATCAACATGCTGGTCGCCGCGCGCGACGCCCAGGTCAAACGCTTCGTCTACGCGGCGTCCTCCTCCACCTACGGCGACCATCCCGGCCTGCCCAAGGTGGAAGACGTGATCGGCAAGCCCTTGTCGCCCTACGCCGTGACCAAGCTGGTCAACGAGCTGTACGCCGACGTGTTCGGCCGCTGCTACGGCACCGAGTCGATCGGCCTGCGCTACTTCAACATCTTCGGCCGCCGCCAGGACCCCAACGGCGCCTACGCCGCCGTGGTGCCGAAGTGGGTGTCGAGCATGATCCACAACGAGCCGGTCTACATCAACGGCGACGGCGAAACCAGCCGCGACTTCTGCTACATCGACAACGTCATCCAGGCCAACCTGCTCGCCGCCACCAGCCAGCACGCCGAGGCAGCGAATCAGGTCTACAACGTCGCCGTCGGCGACCGCACCACGCTGAACCAGTTGTATGAAGCAATCCGCGCCAACCTGGCGCCGCACTTCCCGCACCTGGCCGACGCCAAACCCGTCTATCGTGATTTCCGCGCGGGCGACGTGCGGCATTCGCTGGCCGATATTTCCAAGGCGCAGACCCGGCTCGGCTATGCGCCCACGCATCGCATCGGCGAAGGCCTGGCCGAGGCGATGGACTGGTATGTAGCGGACTTGCGCTAACGCCCGCGCCGATGACGACAAGCGAGCATTCGCTGGGCGCGCTGCTGCAGCGCATGCAGACCGAGGGCGACCTGCCCGCACTGTCCGAAGCCATCGGCGCCATCAACCGCATCGCCGCTTCCGACCGCGAGGGCGTGAATGCGCTGTCCAACCAGATCCTCAAGGACTTCGCGCTGACCAGCAAGCTGCTGAAGCTGGTCAACGTCGCCTACTACAACCAGGTCGGCGGCGGCTCGATCAGCACGATCTCCCGTGCCGTGATGATTCTGGGTTTCGATGCGGTGCGCTCGATCGCGCTCAGCCTGATCCTGTTCGACAACCTGAAAAACCGCGCGCACGCGCAATTGCTGAAAGAAGAGTTCGTCAAGGTGCTGTACGCCGGCATGCTGGCGCGCGAAATGGCGAATCAGCTGCAGGCAGCCGATGGCGAGGAGGCGTTCATCAGCGCCATGCTGCACCGCCTGGGGCGCCTGCTGACCATGTTTTACCTGCCGGCCGAAACGGCGGCAATTGCGCAACGGGTGGAGAACGACGGGCTCGGCGAAGCCCGCGCCGCGACCGAGGTGCTGGGATTGTCGTTCGAGCAGCTGGGGATGGGCATCGCCCGCAACTGGGGCTTTCCCGATCAACTGGTGCAGAGCATGAAGGCGCTGGCGGACGACAAGATCCGTAAAAGCAGCGTCCCCGCCGAACGCCTGCGTGCGCTTGCAGGGTTTTCCAACGAGCTGTGCGATGTCATGCTCAACACCCCCGATGCCGAGCGCAGCCGGGCGCTGGCCAAACTCACCGCGCGCTTCGGCGACTGCCTGCCGCTCACGCAAAAGCAGTTGTCCGGCCTGATGGAACACTCCCTGCGCGAAATCGGCCAGTTCGCGCTGGCGGTGAACGTGAATCTGAAACAGAGCGCGTTCGCGCAACAGGCCTCGAAATGGCTGGGGATCGCGGCGGAAACAAGCGAGCCCGCCGCCGTTCCGCTACCGGACGAAGCGGCCTCCCAGATGGCGCTTGACGCGGCGGTGCTGCATGAGCACGCGGCAATACTCGCCAGCCCGGATGACACCCACGACGGCGCGCCACGCACGCCCGAGCAGATCCAGTCCGTGCTCACCTCCGGCCTGCAGGATGTGAGCAATTCGCTGATCGACGACAAGGTCTCGCTCAACGACATCCTGCGCATGATTCTGGAAACCATGTATACCGGCATGGGCTTCGCGCATGTGGTGCTGTGTATCAAGGATGGCCGCCACAACACGATGTGCGGCAAGTTCGGCTTCGGCGACGCGGTGCAGGAGCGGGTCAAGGCCTTTGCCTTTTCGATGACGGCGCCGCCCGATGTGTTTCTCGTCGCGCTGCAGAACAATGCCGACATTCTCATTACCGACATCGACGAGCCGAACATCGCAACCCGCATCCCGGACTGGTACCGCCAGCATGTCGCGGCGCGCACCTTCGTGCTGTTTCCGATTTCCGTGAAAGGCAAGCCGATCGGCCTGATCTACGCCGATCGCGAAAATCCCGGCGAGATCGCCATCCCGGAACGGGAACTGTCCCTGCTGAAATCGCTGCGCAACCAGGCTGTGCTCGCCATCCGGCAGTCTCTGTAGGACCGTTCACCCGAGTGACGCTTACTTGGCGGCGGGCGCCGGCACAGGGACGGCCACCGGATATTTGCTGAACGCAGCGGCCACCGCGGCATCGATACTGGCCTGCAGGTTGTCCAGCATTTCCTGGGTCACGATGTCGGTGACCACGCCTTCCCACACCAGCTGTTTGCGTGCGGCATCGACCACATCGATGTTGAGCGTGCCTTCCTGGTAGGGCGTCACCGTGGTCTGGTCGTAGTACAGCGGCCACGCGCCGTACATGCCCATGCGATAGCCGTAATACCCGCCCGCGCCCACACCAACCATGACGGAAGGCGCGGGACTCACGCGCATTTTTTCAGTCAGCGTAGCGTTGAAGTTGACCAGCAGGTGCGGATGGTCGGCTTCCAGGCGCATGCCGCGCGCTTCCATTTCGCGTTGCGTCGCTGCCTTCAGACGTTGCGACACGATGCTCTGGTAGCCATCGCGATCGGTGCCGAGCGGCTGGACAAAAGCAAATGTCTTGTATTGCGCAAAGTTGGTCGATGGATCGAAATCCGCGCGGATATCGGGGCCGCTGGCGCACCCTCCCAAAGCCAGCAGCGCTGCGGCCACCAGCAGCGGCCGCAGCGTTTGAATCGGTTGTGCCATCAATCGGGTTTTCATTTTGCGTCTCTCCGTCGGGGTTTGCATTTCAATACGAAGTATAGGTCTCGGTGTTCCGCGTCGCTTGTCTCCGGACAGCCTGTTGCGTCCGGGTAGCCGCCGCGCGATCCGACGCAGCTTCGGCCGCGTCCAACTGCGGTTTCCGGGATAATGCTGCGATGCGTATCAAGCAGACTTTTCTCCGACTGGCGGCCGCGCTGCTGCTTGCCCACCTGGCTATGGCCGCGCGTGCCGCCGAGCTTCCGGCGGCCTTCACCGATGCGCTCAGACAGGCCGGCATTCCCCTCGATCACGTCGCGGTCGTGGTCCAGCCGCTGGATGCCGCAACCGCCCTCGTTTCCCATAACGCCGATGCCGCCATGAACCCGGCATCGGTGATGAAGCTGGTGACGAGTTATGCGGCGCTGCATCAACTCGGCCCGCGCTTCAGCTGGCCTACCGAGGTGTGGGCGGACGGCCCGGTCCGCGACGGCGTGCTGGAGGGCGATCTGATCGTCAAGGGCTACGGCGACCCCAGCCTGACGCTGGAGCGCGTATGGCTGCTGCAGCGCGAATTGCGGGCGCACGGCATCCGGCATATTCGGGGCAATCTGCTGCTGGATACCAGCCACTTCGAGCTGCCGCCGCTGGACCCGGGCGCCTTCGACGGCGAGCCGCTGGCCCTGTACAACGCCGCGCCGGGTGCGCTGGTGGCCAATTTCAACGCCACCACCCTGCGCCTCAAGCCTGAGGGCGACTCCCTGCAAATCGTCCCCGAGATTGCCTTGCCGGGCGTGACGATGCGGGCGGAAGTCGTCCTGACATCCGCCGCCGGATGTAACGGCTGGAAAGAGACGGTGACGCCCGCCATTCCCGATCCCACCCGCCGCGAACTGGTGCTCAGCGGTCAATACCCGCGTGGCTGCGGCGAACAGGCCTTGTCCCTGAACCTGTTCGAGCCGGCGGCGACCTTCGATTTCATTTTTCGCGGCCTGTGGGCAGAGTCGGGCGGCACGCTTGCCGGACAGACGCTGCCCGGCATGGCGCCCGCATCGCCACCCCTGCTGCGGGTGGAATCGCCTCCGCTGACCGATGCCCTGACCAGCCTCAACAAGTATTCCAACAACCTGATGACGCGCAACCTGTTCCTGACCCTGGGTGCAGCACGCTTCGGCCCCCCCGCCACGCTGGACAAGGGCCATCGTGCCGTGCGGGCCACGCTGGACGCGCAGGGCATCGCCACCGACAAACTGGTGCTGGAAAACGGCGCAGGCCTGTCGCGCATCGAACGGATCAGCGCCCGCAGCCTGAGCCAGCTGCTGCAAGCCGCCTATGCCAGCCCGCTGTTTTCCGAGTTCGAATCGGCACTGCCCATCGTCGCCATCGACGGCACCCTCAAGCGCCGCTTCAACGGCAGCCCGCTGGTCGGCAACGCCCACCTCAAAACCGGCACCCTGCGCGATGTAAGCGCGCTGGCCGGCTACGTCTACAGCGCCCGCGGGCGGCGCATCGCCTTCGTCATGCTGGTGAATCATGAGCACGCCAAGCGGGCGCTCGATGCGCAGCAACAACTGCTGGAATGGGTGTGGCACGACCTGCCCGCAGCCGTCGCACCGCAACCATGAACGCGGATGCATTTCCCGACTGGGTGAACTGGCTGGCGCAGGATGCCGATGGTGCGCTATGGGGCTACGAAGCCGAGCCCAACAAACAACACGACGGCTGGTATGAAAACGAGGTCGGCCGGATCGTGAAACTGGGCCACGCAGCACCGCCGGCCGATTGGGAAGCCACGCTGCGACGGCGTTTGCACTAGCAGGAGACTAGTTGCGCGCGTCCTTCGGCTTGTTGCCCTTGGCGTAATCGTTTTTCGCCGGCGCATACAGCGGTCGCGGCTGATGCGTCACAAACTCCGCCACGTCGACCGCATCCTGCTCGCTCAGCGAATTG
Source organism: Thiobacillus sp. (assembly GCF_018780105.1). Lineage (GTDB taxonomy): Bacteria > Pseudomonadota > Gammaproteobacteria > Burkholderiales > Thiobacillaceae > Thiobacillus. The sequence continues at coordinate 19,901 of NZ_JADMKC010000002.1, read as the reverse complement.
CCCTGGCCCAGCGGCATGTTGTGCTTGATGAAGGCTGCCGCCGTGTAGGTGCGCGCCATGCCGGCACCGATGTTGAACGAGGCATCGCCCCAGACCGGCGGAAAGACATAGCCCGTTTCGTTCTTGAGTCCTTCACCCTGGGCACCATGACAGCTCGCACACTTTTGCGTGTAGATCTGTTTGCCGTGTATGGGGTCGGGCTTCAACGCCGTATCGACCTTGCCCATGCCGCGCCCTACAACCGGTATCCCGGTAGGCACGCCGGTCGACAGCCAGCGTATGTACATCAGCATGGCGTTCATTTCCTTCGAATCGTAGGCGATGGCCTTGCCGTTCATCGAGCGTTGAAAGCAGTCGTTGATGCGATCCTGCAGCGAATTGATATTGGCGCCGCGCGTACGGTATTCAGGAAACATGCCCCACAAGCCGACGTAGGGTCCGGAATAGGCCACGGTCCCGGCGCTCAGGTGGCAATTGGAACAGTTGAGGCCATTGCCGACATTGTTCGGCAAGCGCTTGCGGGTATCGGTGATGAGCAGCTTGCCGAGCTTGATGGCGTCGCCTTCCGGACCTGCCGGAATCGTCGATTCCGCGGGCGGATTCAGCGGCACGGGTGCTGGCGCTGCGTGCACGCCCGTCCATGAGGTGGATGAAACAAGGGCTGTGAACACAGCGACTTGGCGACGAGTCATGGTGCGGCTCCTGAATGAATTGCTTCGAAACTATGGGTGAATTTTGTAGGTGCTCAGAAATCGTATCAGAGTAATCCCTACGCCATTCTAAACAACCTGAATTCACCCATTTGCCAATGGCTGAGATCCGGACAAGAGCGGACGGACACAGTTATCACCACGAGCTTCCGGTTATCGGCCGAAGCGGCCCCTGGATATATGAGGTTACGACTTCCGCTATGGATTCGTTACCGGACGTAGGCCAAAATAATCACTGAGCGGCAGCTTTCTGATTGCCCTTGGGACTGTTGCACTCGACGATGACCGGATGCTCATGGTAATCAATCAACCTCAACGTCAGGCCCGAGCTACCGGACACAGATGCACTAACTTTTGTCGACTCTGAAGGGCGGCCCTCCAAGGCTTGTTCTTGATCAGTTTAAAGCAACCGCACGGCAGTTGTTCCGGCCGCGCTACCTCTCCGACTACTGTTCCCGGGTGAGCAGGTCCCGCAGATGCTGGTAATCCGCATCGGTGACCGGAATGAAGCGCTCGCCCCTGACGTTCGCCAGCATGGCGCGGACGTCCGGGCTGTCGGCGAGGAAGGCCTGGCTAATCCGCTTTCTCAGCTCGGGGCAGAGCTTGCCGCGAAACACGATGGGATCGTGGGGGATCGGGCGGGACTGCCACAGCACGCGGATTTCGCGCGCGTTGATGCGGCCCTGGTGGATGGCTTCGTCGAGGTGTTCGCTGGCGACGAAGGCGGCATCGGCATAGCCCTTCTTCACCACTTCGATGGAGCGGTCGTGCGAGCCGGAAAAGGTCACGCGCCCGAAATAGTTTTTCAGGCGCTTGCCGACCTGTCCGCCGAACTCGCCGCTCGGAATTACCGCGCCCGAGGTGCTGGCCGGATCGGTCAGGCTGACGCTGCGTCCCTGGAGGTCGGCGATGTCCTTGAGGCCGCTGTCGCGGCGCACGATCAGCAGCGAGCGGTAGGTGTGGGCGCCGGCCTTGACGAACGTGCCGCCCTGCATGGTCCAGGTCACGAAGGCGGTGATCGAGGGGTCGCGGTTTTTCGCGATGGAGTAGGAGGCCGGCCCCATCGAGGCGAGGTCGATCGTGCCGGCGAGCAGGCCCTCAATCACCGTGCTGTAGGAGGACGGCTGGACCACCATGATCTTGCGGCCGAGAGCCCGCTCCAGATGCTGCAGGAGCGGCCGATGGTCTTCCAGCTGCTGGGCCAGGTCGGTGCGCGGAATCAGCGAGAAGCGCAGCGGAGTCGGGTCGTCGCAGGCCGGTGCCGCCGCATGGGCGAGCGCGGCATGCAGGCCCAGGAACAGGCCAGCCAGTAGACGGGTCATTCGGTTCATGCCGGAATCCTTGTCGGGTTGAGCAGCATCTCGTGCGCCTGATCGTGGGTGACGGGGCGGCTGAAATAGTAGCCCTGCACTTCGTCGCAGCCGGCCGTTTTCACGTGTATCAGTTGGTCGCGGCTCTCGATGCCCTCGGCGACCACGCGCAGGCCGAGGTTGTGGGCGAGGATGATGGTCGACTCGACGATGATGGCGTCGCCCGGGCTGTTCAGGATGTCCCGGATGAAGCTGCGGTCGATCTTGATGGTGTCGATCGGCAGGGTCTTGATGTAGCCGAGGCTGGAAAAGCCATTGCCGAAATCGTCCAGCGCCACGCCGATGCCGGCCGCCACCAGCTCACTCAGGATGGCGCCGGCGATCTCGATGTTTTCGACCAGGCTGCTTTCGGTCACTTCGATCTGCAGCAGGTCCGGACTGAGGCCGTGCCGGGCAAGCGTACCCACGATGCGCTCGGGCAGTAAGGTATCCCTGAGCTGGCGGGCGGAAATGTTGATCGCGATCGGCAGGATCGGCAGACCCTCTGCGCGCCAGGCGACGAGCTGCCGGCAGGCTGCCTCGATCACCCAGTTGCCCAGCGCGACGATATGCCCGGTGCCCTCGGCGAGCGGGATGAAGTCGTTGGGGAAAATCAGGCCATGCTCCGGATGCTGCCAGCGCACCAGCGCTTCGAAGCCGACGGTGCGGAAATTCTCCAGCTCGACCTTGGGCTGATAGTAGAGGACGAACTCGTCGTCGGCGATGGCTCGCGGCAGGCGCTGCTCCAACTCGAAATCGTGCGCGGTATTGACGTTGAGCACCGGATCGAAAAAGGTGAAGGTGCCGCGGCTGGCCTTCTTGCTCTGGTACATGGCGGCATCGGCATGGCGAATGAGGGTGTCGATTATCTGGCCGTCGCGCGGGTAGAGCGCCACGCCGATGCTCGGGCTGATCTGCACGTCATGGCCGTCCAGATTGCAGCAGGGCCGGCCGATGCTTTCCACCAGTTTTTCGGCGACCGCAACGACATCGGTTTCATACTCCATGCCGGTCAGCAGGATGACGAATTCGTCGCCGCCGAAGCGGGCGATGACGTCGGATTCCCGCAGTGCCTCCTGCAGCCGCTGGCTGACAATCTGCAACAGCAGGTCGCCCACCCGGTGGCCCAGGGTGTCGTTGATGACCTTGAAGCGATCCAGGTCGATGAACATCAGGGCGTAGTGCTGCCGGCTGCGTCGCGCACGCGCCAGATGGCTGGCTGCGAGCTCCATGAACATGCGCCGGTTGGCAAGCCCGGTGAGGTGATCGCGCGAAGCCAGTTCGTAGGCACGGCGTTTTTCGCCTTCCAGTTGCCCGATCAACGCCTGCTTCTCCGTTTCCGAGCGGGTGATCGCCTCGAAGTAGAACTGTCGCCGCTGGACCATGAGCACCGCGCCGGTCGTCAGTAACAGGGCGATCACGGTCAACAGCGACATCAGGATCAGATCCTTTTTCCGGCGCGAATGGAACTCGGCCTGGGCGTCGTCCAGCTCCTGGTTGACCGCGACGGCGAAGGGATAGCCTTCCAGGCGATGGAAGCTGATCAGGTAAGGCTGGGCATCGTCGAACAGCGGCGAGATCCGGGTACCCCGCAGCGAACCGTCAGGCGGCAGCGGATTGACGGCGCTGGCCGGGTCGCCGATTTCCAGGCCCCCACGGCGCGCGCGCGCCAGTTCGCTGCCCTGGTTTTCCAGGATCTGGATGACGCCGCTGCGGCCGATATTGATGTCCTGGTAGAGCCGCAGCAGATACCCAAGGTCGAGGTGCAGCACCAATACGCCGTCCAGCGCATGGGCGGCAGTTTTGACCGGCAGCAGCAGAGGGACTTGCCAGGCTTCGCCATACGAGCGGGAAAGCGGCCCGAGGCGCAGAACGGGAGATGACCGGCCCCGGCTTTGCGCGATGAACTGACGGATGGCCGTTGCCATCTCGTCGTGCAGGGGCGCGGCAGAGGAGGCATACAACTGCCGGCCCTGCAGGTCGAACAGGGCGATGCGGTTGTAGGCGCGATCACCCGTCAGCATGGCCGACAGCTTGGCTTCCGCAGGCAGCGGACTGGTGTTGAACCGGCCGCTCGCCACCAGCGCGTACAGGGCGCCGCGATCCAGCACCTGGCGCAGGTTTTCCGCGACGATATGCGCGAGATTCTGCTGGCTCACCTGGGTGTGCTCGACCACCAGTTTTTCCTCGTGCTTGAGGCGAACCAGGGTAAAGCTCCAGATGCTGACCAGCAGTAGCGCGGAGAGAACGATCAGACTGGCCTTGAGCAGCAGCCACGGATTCAGGCGCAGCTTCTCCAAGGCACGGGTGATCTTGATGGACAGAGGACTGGGCATACCCGGGGGATTCAAACTGCGCCAGCATATTGCAGTTATGTGACAGTTTTATTGCTGTCGGCGGACGCTTGGCATGAGACAGGCCGCGCTGTCTCAGCGTGGTGGCGCCAGCGTCGGCTTCCCAATTCAATCGCCGCGCTTACCCAGCTTTTCCAGCTTTGCCAGCCACTTGTCGGCAAGCCCGGAGTCCATATTCCCGACCAAACCGACCAAGGTTTCGTGCACCGGCGCAATCCCCACAAAGCCGAGAATATTTCGTTCGAGCGACTTGATGCTGTGCGCCCGAAAGTACCAGCGATAGACCGTCGCAGGCATCCCCATGGTAACGACCACGCGCGCCGACCGGCCAGTCAGGCCCTTTACTGCCAGCGGATTCTTGCCATTACGCGAAAAAGCGAAACCCGGGCGTGCCACTTGCTCAAGAAAGCCCTTGAGCAGCGCGGGCATGTCGCCCAACCAAAGTGGAAAGAACAGCACCATGTGCTCAGCCCATTTGATGGCATCCTGTGCAGGGGACAAACCGGGTGGCAACTCACCCTGCTCCCATTCGAGTTGACTTCGCAATATTGGAAAATCCAGCGTCGCCACATTGATGCGTTGGACCTCATGACCGGCTGCGTTTGCCCCCTGGGCGTAAGCATCCTCCAGCGCGTGGCATAAATGACGTTGGCTGGCATCCGGATGGCCCTGAATCAAGAGAATGTGCCTGCCCACTGTGCACCTCCGGGAGACTGGATAGGCCGATCAAGCCGGCACCACTGATGAATGTAGATTATCTTGATGCAAAAGCAGACGCCCACTGTCTGTTCGCTGCTGTGCTGTCCGGAGTATCAGGGAATTGCTTCCCTTTTATCGGGGGTACCCTGGATTCCTGTCGACTCGAAAGCTACGCATCCGTTCCTGAATGGCGTAACGCGTCTCGTACAGTTTTGGACGTAAGCAGGACCAGATAATCCTTGATTCGCGCATCCGAATTCAGCCTTTCGAATGTCTCAACGTAAATCCTGTTGACGTCGACCACCGGCCGATGCGTTTCGTTAGCCAGCGCCTGGATGACACTGAGATGTTGTGGCTCCAGTTCGATGTGAGTTGAAGTTGTCATGAGAATCCGCGCACAAACCACTATCGGAAAGATATTATAGACAACGATATCTTATTTTAAAGGGTGTGCACGCAACTACTGATTGCCGAGCACGTTCGCTCGCCATTCCCTGACCCGGGCAATCAGTGCCTCTGGGCGTTCGCTGGTGATCTTCGGGGAATCAGCATAGATCGTGCCGGCATCGCCGTCGAGACAAAGGGGGTCGCCTTCGGCGATGTGGGTTTGTCCCAGCGTGGCCTGTTTGGCGTTTTCATCGATGCGCAGGTCGGCGCAGCCAACGAGACAGACCTTGCCCATCTGGCGCGCGACCACGGCGGCATGCGAGGTGCGCCCGCCGCTGGCAGTGAGCACGCCGCTGACGACCGCGATGCCGGCGATATCGCTGGTGGCGACATCGTTACGCACCAGGATGGCGGGCGTGCCGCGCTCGGTAAAGGCCTGGGCGGCTTTGACCGAGAAGGCAGCCGGCCCCTGGGCCACACCTGTACCGGCGGGGATGGCCTGCCCCAGGGGCGGCTTGCTGGACTTGACGCGCCGGATGGTGATGGCGTCGACATCGATGCCGGACAATCGGCCGAGCGCCTCTTCCGGGGTGATGAGCCCGCTGTCGACCTGGTCGACCGCCATCCGCAGCGAGGCAAGCGCGGTGCGCTTGGCGGTGCGGGTTTGCAGCATGAACAGTTCGCCGTTTTCGACGGTGAATTCGAACTCCTGGGCGTCACGAAAATTTTGCTCCAGGGATTCGCCGACCTGGGCGAGCTTTTGCATGAGCCAATGGGGGACATCGTTTTCGGCGGTTACCCGGCGGCGTCCCGAGACGATGTCTTCGCCCTGAGCCTGCTGCAGCCAGTCGATATACAGCCGGTTTTCCCCATTTGACGGATCGCGGGTGAAGCCGACCCCCGCGCCCGAGTTGCCGCCGGCATTGCCGAACACCATGCGCTGCACGGTCACCGCCGTGCCCAGATCGTCCGCCAGCGCATTCAGGCGCCGGTATTCCACCGCCTTGTCCGACATCCAGGAGGCAAACACGGCATGGGTAGCGGCGGCCAGTTGCTCGAACGGGTCCTGCGGAAAATCCTGGCTGGTGTGGTCGCGATACAGCACAAGGTAGGTGTGCGCAAGTTCACGTAGCGCACGAAAATCGAGTTGCCGGGCGATGTCGGTGCCGGTGCGGTGCAGGGTGGCATCCAGCGCCGCCTCGAACGGCGCGGCCGGCACGCCGGCAACAATCTCGGCAAAGGCCTGGATCAGGCGGCGATACGAATCCCATGCCAGCCGGTGGTCGCCGGTGAGCCGCAACAATCCGGCCAGCGAAACGTCGTTGAGCCCGACGTTGAGCACGGTGTCCATCATGCCGGGCATGGAAACCGGTGCCCCCGAGCGCACCGATACCAGCAGCGGGCGGCGCGCGCTGCCGAATCCCAGGCCACTGGTGCGTTCCAGTTCGCGGATGCCGGATTGCAGCGCGCCCGACAAGTGCGCCTTCACGCTGTCTCCATTGCGGACGGCGCTGCACCAGTCCGTGCCCATGACAAACCCCTGCGGCACCGGCAGGCCCATGGCGGCCATGCGGATCAGGTTGTGAGCCTTGAAACCGGCGAGTTGCGCTTCCGGCACGCCATCGCGGCCGGTCAGGTCGAAGATGGGAAGCCGCACGGCGGATTTGTGTTTTGCCTTAGGCATGAATCACCCTACCCATCACGTGATCGCGCAGCAGCAGCGCGACATGCATCAGCCCATCTGCGGCCTCTTCGAGATTGCGTGCGGCCTCGACGACGCCGAACACATCAGCGAAAGGACGCGGGTCGCCCGCCAGGGTGCGCTTGACTTCACGCTCGGCCAAATCGCTCGCGTGCTCCATGGTGCGAATGGCATGAACCGCCTGCAGGAAATCGTCCATGTCCTCGCGTGGCACGCCGCGCCGCGCATGCCGCGATGCGGCCAGGGCCTTGACCAGTTCGCGGCTGGCGTTGGCAACCGGATCGACCAGCTTGCCGAGCGCGGCAAGGCTGGCGGCGTGTGCATTGGGCGAAAGCGTGATGTGGAACACTGCCTCTTCCAGATCATCCGCGATGTCGTCGGCCTTGCTCATCAGTTGCAGCATGAAGTTGTCGCCCTCCAGCAGGGTGCCGCGGGCACTGTTCAATTCGCGGTCGGCGGCCGTCTCCCAATCCTTGGCCCGCTCCGCCATCGCCGCAACTTCGTTCTGACGTCCCGCCTGCGCCGCTTCCAGCGCGGCGCGCACCGTATCCGCCAACTCGACAATCAGTCCAGCGTGTTCGAGCGCCGTATCCAGCAGGGCGTCTTCGGTGGAGCGCACCTGCGACGCCAGTTCGGTGCGAACCTCGTCCGCCACCAGCGAGGCCGGCCGGCCCTGCGTCAGCCCTTCGAGCGCCTGCTTGAGGTTGAAGCGCAGAAACTGCACCGCGCGGCTTTCGCTCAGCAGATCATCCAGCCGGTCGCCCGGCCTGAGCTGCCCGCCGTAAGCAAAACTCATGGCATCAAAAATCAGTTGCTCGCCGCCGGCCTTGAGCCAGGCCATGTGACCGATGTTGCCGTCGGCCGCCCACTTGAGCAGGTCGATGGCAGCCTTGCGCGGAACGAACAATCGCAGGCGCTTGCGCGCGCGGTTCCAGTCGATGAGAAACACCAGCCGCGAGCCGAGGTGGCCGAGATAGTCGCGCAACTGGGCGTTGCTGCGCGCCGTGTAGCTGCCGACGCAGAGGTGGTAGACGCCGTCTTCCATGCCCGCGTCCTTGCGCGAACGCGTGTCCTGCCACTGAACCTCGTAGCCTTCGAACAGGCTCTGGAAAAACAGCAGGCGCGGCAGGTGGACATCGGTGTAGGTGACGGTCACGGTTCGGCCCGTGACATGGATCACCAGCACATGCGCATCGGTCGTGCCGATGTCGTTCTGCAGCACCAGCTTGTCACCTACCCGGGTTGCCGTGGCAGACAGTCCGGGATGGTCGAACTTGAGCGGCGCGGTACGGTTGATGCCGTCCATGAATGCGGCGATCAGCGCGCGGTCGGCATCGCGGATGCCGTAGGCGCGGCAGCCGCTGATGGTCTCGCTGGCAAGATTCGCCTGCAGTGCATTCAGGGCGCGGTGCATGTCCATCACCAGCAGGTGGAGGCTGTCGCCGCCCGCACGGTCGCCCGAGGTGATGACCTGGATAGTGTCGGCTGCCAGTTCGTCGTCGCTCGGTTCGGGAACGGCAAACGCCTGCAGCCGTTGCGCGAACGCAGCACTTTCGGTGGTCTCGGCGGCGCGAAGCGGATCCAGCATTTCGGCCACATCGGACAAGGCATCCCTGACGATGCGCGCGGAATCCGGTATGCGGTAACGCCCCTTGCCCACCCGTTCGGAATCCCCGACCACACGGTCCAAATCGCCATCCTGCACCCCCGCAGCCAACCGCTCGGCGCGCAAGCTTGATGTCACGGCATCTGGACGCTCGGCATGTGCCTGGGCAGCCTGCAGCAGAGTGAAACGGTATTTGACCCGGTCATTGGCGGCCAATGCCCGATTGACCAGGCTTGGCAACAACAAGGCCTGTTCGTTAAGCGAATCCAGAATTCTGGTTTTTTCTGTCATATAAAAAAGATACGGCTATCTCATTAAATATTTATGACACAGGTGCGAGCGTATCGATATTCCATGCGCGCACGTTATCAAAACGCCAAAGTGCAGCATTCTTGAATTTCGCCTTTAATTACATATACTGTTTATTCTGTTTATACGGAATAAGGGAATGACCATGATTGATGACACCAACAAGCCCGCCACAACTGAATCAGCGGCTCCCGCCGTAACCCCGGCCGCTGCAGCCCGTTCCTTATCGCCAACAGCCAAGCCAGCCCCGCGGCCACGGCCAGTCAAGCCTGCTGCGCCAGCGGCCGCGAAGCCCGCCAGAAAAAGGACAGTTACTGTTGCCAAGGCCGTCACATCCCCGGCAAAGAAACCCGTTACACGATCTGCAGCCAGGAAACCGGCTCCGGCAAAGATAGTCGTCCATGAGCCTGCACCTTTTGCAGTCAAGAACAGCAAGGGAGAAAAGACCGCCAAAGCGAAAAAGGCCAAGCTGGTTCGCGACAGCTTCACCATGCCCGAACTTGAGTACGCACAGATCGCGGTGCTTAAGAAGCGTTGCCTGGATGCCGGAATTTCGGTGAAAAAAAGCGAAATCCTGCGTGCGGCAGTCGCCAATCTGGTGAAATTGAGCGATACCCCGCTGCTTGCAGCTGTCCGTCGACTTGATGTGATCAAGACAGGGCGACCTGCCAAAGGTTCTAAATAGACGCCGTGCTTTCTTTCAATTCAACCACTCGCTTATGTTAGTGGTTGAAGATCGATGCGGGCAATTTTTAGCCAAGAGCCTTCAGGGCTATCGGAAATCTCGAACCCGCATGCCTTGACGAACTGGAGCATGTCGAGATTACTTCCCAGGACGCGTCCGTACATTTTTTGCAGGCCCTGGCTTTTTGCGCAACTGAGCAGGGTATTCATCAGTTGATGCCCGATGCCGTGGTGATTCCATTTGTCCGCCACCACGACGGCGAACTCGCAGCTTGATCGGTCTGGCTGGATCACATACCGCGCGGATCCCACCACGGTCTCTCCAGCGTCCACGGGTGTCACAACGATGAGATGCACTCCCTGCTCCGGATCAAGCCTGCATACCAGCAGGGCATCGTCCAGCCCGGGATCATAGTCACCTTGTCCGAAACGGAAGTAGCGTGCGGAAACGGACAGGCCCTTGACGAAAGCAATCAGCCTTTGGGTGTCCAGTTCATTCAGCTGACGCAATGTCAGCACAGTACCGTCGTGGGCTTTCCAGACTTTCAGGGAGTCCATTAGGTCTTACCGCATCCATGCTTTTTGAACAGGTGGTTCGCCACCAGCTTATTAAATGATTATGACTCTTGGAGACATGCGGCCGCTATCGCGCCTTACCGTTGGGAATTCAGAAATCTGCCGTTTGGCGAGATTTCCCACCTATGTCCGGCAAAGATCTCACCGTTTCGGAATGTGCAATGCCCTGCTGATCATTAACGAGGCGGAAACCGCGAACATCAATACAAGCGGGTAGAGTTGCCAAGCACCGATGGGTCATTCCAAACCAGAGATGGTTGCCGCTTGAAATTCACCGCACCAACTGTGGGACAGCACCAGGGGAAATTTCCAGTGGTGGGCATCTATTGGAGAGGTGACGCCAGCAAAACCTGGGGGGAATCGGTGACAGGATCCCTTGTTTTCTTCCTGAGGCCGATAGAAGGCGCAGTCTTGACAGTACGAATGATCGTGAGAATTCATGCCCATATGATGTCGAAACCCTTGGTCATTTTTGTGACGGTTTGAAGTCTTGTTTTGCAATTTTGGCGCTAATTTGACATTACCCGGATGGAGGCAACTCTGACACGATGTGTAGAGTGGTTGCTCACCCTAACTGACAACAGACTGCAATGAGGGGAAGGTAGAGTATCAACCCCTGCATCTCTTCAAAGCAGAACGCCATGCTCACCCTTGAACGCCGCGCTCACCCCCGCTATCCCTTTCTCTCGAAAGCTCGGATGATTTGCCCTGAGATAACCTATCCTGGAACGCTGATCGATATCTCGATCTACGGGGCGCTGTTCCACGCCTCGTCCGTCGGGAATGCGGTGCCCGGGACCCGATGCGTGCTGCGGGTGTTAAGTTTGAAGGAGGACATACTATTCCAGGTAAACGGCGCCATTGCGCACACCGGACAATCTTTTGTAGGCATCGAATTCGCGCCGCTTGATTATGCAGTTCAAAGCAGAATACGACAGATCACGCAGTTTAATTTGGCGCCGCCCGATCATGCCGATCGGGAACTTCCTGCTCAGCTAAAACCAAAACCCTCAACACCACCCGACAGCGGACGTATCAATCGATTCCAGTAATACGCTCTGCAATATTGTGAGCACTGTCGAGCATGGCAAAAGGATATTTGTACAATCGAAACCGCCGTCTCAGCCATCTAGGTAATGTCAGTGCCGAGGCTTTTGAAAGGGGTCGGCGTGAGGCCTTAGTTTGTCTACGGGACTTGGGTCAGTCCCCACGACGCATTCCCAGTGTCCGTTCTGGTCCGAACTCCTATCGTTGAAACCGACAGTCGCGCCCACAATTTAGGCAACAGAATATACGGTATACGTCGTTTATATTTAAGGCTGTTTTAAACACAGTTATCCACAGAATTTGGGGACAATCTTACCTATTCAATATTCGATTGCCTGCAGCCGGCCAATGATGTCATTCATAAAACTGAAACATTGCGTTTGTTTTGCCACGCCTTAATCATGGAGTTCACGAAGTGCCAGCCAAATGCGTTCGTCGTATTGGGGGATATCTAACTTACCTTTGAATACACAACTTTCCTCGTTTGATTCTGATCTATCCGGACTGGTTGCGGCGTTCACCTTACTTGGACGAACTTAGCCTGACTGATCGCTATGGGTCAGGAACCGGACGCTGAAACGAATACTGTCGTTCAGGATCGAAAGGCGAGCCAACGACCGGTCTTGCGAGGACAGCGGACGCGGTCAATCGAAAGGCCGATGTCGCCTTTGGCCGATAACTGGACGGTTGTAATGGATAGGCTGACCGTCCGTTTTTAATCCGACTAAACATTTCTATTAAAAATAAAAGCCAACCGATGGGGTTGGCTTTTTCATCTTGTCCCACGAAATCTAAAGATTTGGAAAAAATCTAGATTTCAATGGGATCCTAAAATTTATACGTCCAGGTTGCGTACTCCGAGCGCGTTGGTCTCGATGAAATTACGCCGCGGCTCGACTTCGTCGCCCATCAGCGTGGTGAAAATCTGGTCGGCTGAAATGGCGTCGTCGATCTGCACTTTCATCAGGCGGCGCACCTTGGGGTCCATGGTGGTTTCCCACAACTGCTCCGGGTTCATTTCGCCCAGACCCTTGTAGCGCTGGATGCTCATGCCGCGTTTCACTTCGGCCAGCAGCCAGTCCATGGCCTCGCGGAAACTTTGCACCGGCGCTTCCTTCTCGCCGCGTTTGGCGCGCGCGCCCAGGCCGATCAGATCGCGCAGCAAATCGCCCACTTTGACCAGCTGGCCGTAGTCGCCCGATTCCAGCAGGTCGGCTTCGAGGAAATTGACGTGCGTGTTGCCGTGCGCATAGCGGGTGATGCGCAGCCGATGGCTGTCGGATTCACTGATGTACTCAGCCGCGACTTCGAATTTTTGCGCGTCCAGTGCGGCGCCCAGGCTGGCTTCGCTTTGCATGGCGGCGCCGCTGTCGGCGAGGTTCAAACGCGGGATGCGCATCAGGGCCTGCAGCACGTCGCTGGGCAGCAGGCGTGCCAAACGATCGCACACGGCTTCGGCCAGAAAATATTCACGCGCCAGGGACTCGAGCGCATCGCCGACGATGGGCATGGCGCCGTCCATCGGGATGAGTTCGGCTTCCTTCATAGCCTCGGCCATGAGGTGTTCCTTCATTGCATGCTCGTCCTTGAGGTAGCGCTCGGAGCGGCCGTGCTTGACCTTGTACAGCGGCGGCTGGGCGATGTAGATGTGGCCGCGCTCGACCAGCTCCGGCATCTGCCGGTAGAAGAACGTCAGCAACAGGGTGCGGATGTGGGCGCCGTCGACGTCGGCGTCGGTCATGATGATGATGCGGTGATAGCGCAGCTTGTCGGGATTGTAGTCGTCCTTGCCGATGCTGGTGCCGAGCGCGGTGATGAGCGTGGCGATTTCCTGGCTGCTGATGACCTTGTCGAAACGCGCGCGTTCGACGTTGAGAATCTTGCCCTTGAGCGGCAGGATCGCCTGGAATTTACGGTCGCGACCCTGCTTGGCCGAGCCGCCTGCGGAATCACCCTCGACCAGATAGATTTCGCACAGCGACGGATCTTTTTCCTGGCAATCGGCCAGCTTGCCAGGCAGGCCGAGGCCGTCCATGACGCCCTTGCGACGCGTGATCTCGCGCGCTTTGCGCGCAGCCTCGCGGGCGCGCGCGGCGTCGACGATCTTGGCGCACAGCAGTTTGGCGTCGCTGGGGTTTTCGAGCAGGAACTCGGCCAGTTTCTGGCCGACGACTTCCTGCACCACCGGCTGCACTTCGCTCGAAACGAGCTTGTCCTTGGTTTGCGAGGAGAACTTGGGTTCGGGCACTTTTACCGACAGCACGCAGGTGAGGCCTTCGCGCATGTCGTCGCCGGTGGTTTCGACCTTGGCCTTCTTGGCGACTTCGTTTTCTTCGATGTACTTGTTCAGCACCCGGGTCATCGCCATGCGCAGGCCGGTGAGATGGGTGCCGCCGTCGCGCTGCGGAATGTTGTTGGTGAAGCACTGTACGGTTTCGGAGTAGCTGTCGTTCCACTGCATCGCGACTTCGATGGTCATGCCATCCTTCTCGCCGATCGCGGTGAAGATTTTGGGATGCAGCGGATTCTTGAGGCGGCTCATGTATTCGACGAAACCCTTGACGCCGCCGGAGTGGGCAAAGTTTTCGGTCTTGCCGTCGCGGTGGTCGATCAGTTCGATCTTGACGCCGTTGTTGAGGAAGGACAGTTCGCGGATGCGCTTGGCGAGGATATCGAAGTGGAACACGACCTGACCGACACCGAAAATTTCCTCGTCGGCCAGAAAGTGCACTTCGGTGCCGCGGTTCTGCGTATCGCCGACGACTTGCATGGGCGAGACCTCGACGCCGTTCTGCACTTCGATCGGCCGGTCGAGCACCTTGCCCTGATTGAAGGTCATCGCGTATTTCTTGCCGTCGCGACGGACGATCAGCTTGAGCCACTTCGACAGGCCGTTGACGCACGACACGCCCACGCCATGCAGGCCGCCCGATACCTTGTAGCTGTTTTGGTTGAACTTGCCGCCGGCGTGCAGCACGGTCATCACGATCTCGGCCGCACTGCGCTTGGGCTCGTGCTTGTCGTCCATTTTGACGCCGACCGGAATGCCGCGGCCGTTGTCCGAAATCGAAATCGAGTTGTCGGGATGGATGATCACCTTGATGTCGTCGCACCAACCCGCCAGTGCTTCGTCGATGGCGTTGTCGAGCACCTCGAACACCATGTGGTGCAAACCGGTGCCGTCGGAGGTATCGCCGATGTACATGCCGGGGCGCTTGCGCACGGCTTCCAGACCTTCGAGCTGCTGGATGCTGTCTTCGTCGTAACCGCCGTTTGCGTCGCCGGGTGCGGTGTTCTCGGGTTTGTCGCTCATCGTGTTTAACCCTTTTGGGTGAGTCCTGTTGGTGGATGCAAAGTACGTAGGTTGCGCCGGCTTAAATGCGCATCGGCATCACGACATACTTGAAGCCCGGATCGCCTTCACTAGTCAGCAGCATGCTGCTGTTGGCATCGCCCAGCGACAGGGTGATCTCCTCGCTGTTGACCGCACCCAGGCCGTCGAGCAGGTAGGTGACGTTGAATCCCATATCCAGCGGGTCGCCCGTGAAGCTGACTTCGATTTCATCGGCCGCTTCTTCCTGTTCGTTGTTGTTGCAGACGATGCCCAGGGTGTTTTCGCTCATGACCAGACGCACGCCGCGGAATTTTTCGTTCGACAGGATGGCGGCGCGCTGCAGGGCCTGAATCACCGTCTGCCGGTTGGCCTTGAGGTGACGTGGCTGATTGAGCGGGATCACGCGCTGGTAATCGGGGAATTTGCCGTCCACCACCTTGGTGACCAGTTCGGTACCGGGCAGGGTGATGGTGACCTGGTTGGCGCCTATCCGCAGTTCTACGGGATCGTCGACGTCGGCCAGCAGTTTCGACAACTCGACCACGGTTTTACGCGGGATGATGATCTCGCGCGAACCGCTATCGGTATCCAGCGTGGTTTCGGCGTAGCTGAGGCGGTGACCGTCGGTGGCCACGACCCGCAGCTGCTTGCCTTCCAGCACCAGCAACATGCCGTTCAGGTAATAACGGATGTCCTGGCTTGCCATGGCGAACTGCACCAGTTGCAGCAGGCGCTTGAGCGTTTTTTGCGGCAGGCTGATCGCTTCGCCCAGTCCTGCGCCGGTTTCCACTCGGGGAAAGTCGGCAGCCGGCAGGGTTTGCAGGGTAAAGCGCGATTTGCCTGCGCTCACCACGACCTGACTGTCTTTGGTATCCAGTTTGACCTTGGCTGCATCCGGAAGCGCACGCACGATGTCAAACAGCTTGCGGGCCGCGATGGTGATGGCGAAGTCTTCGCCAGGCTGGGCATCGAGCTGGGTGCTGATCTGCAATTCGAGATCGGTTGCCAGCAGGGTCAACTTGCCTGCTTTCCTTTCCAGCAGCAGGTTGGACAGGATGGGTAGGGTATGACGGCGCTCAACAACCCCAACAACTGCAGACAGGGAGGCGAGCAGTGCGTTGCGTTCGCTTTGTATTAATAGCATTTATATATTCCTGAGAACAATAATAAAGGCAGCCTAAATCTGGGGGTAAGCTTTATTGGTTAATTAAAACAACAACTTGTTATACAAAATTCACTGTGGGTAAAACCTTGGCAGGCTTGCCCCATTGTGGATAAATTTGATGCCTGATGGATCGGGGCTGCTTTATCCACATTTCATCCTCAGCCTGTCAGTATCTGTAACAAGGTCAAATAGTCCCGCCCGATATCCACTTCGGTTTCCCGTAATTCAGCGACTTTGCGGCAGGCATGAATGACGGTTGTGTGATCGCGTCCGCCAAACGATTCGCCGATTTCCGGCAGGCTCTGGTTGGTGAGCTCTTTGGACAGGGCCATGGCGATTTGCCGCGGTCGCGCCAGATTGCGGGTGCGCTTCTTGGAAAACATGTCGGCGACCTTGATCTTGTAAAAGTCGGCGACGGTTTTCTGGATATTTTCGATCGAAACAATACGCGACGTCGAGGCGATGAGATCGCGCAAGGCTTCCTTGACCAGTTCCAGCGTGATGGGTTTTTCGTGGAAGCGGGAAAAAGCGATCACGCGCTTCAGCGCGCCTTCCAGTTCGCGCACATTGGAGCGCACCTGTTTGGCGATGAAAAAAGCGACGGTTTCATCGAGCTTGGTGTTTTCAGACTGGGCCTTGGCCAGCAGGATGGCCACGCGCATTTCGAGTTCGGGCGGCTCGACTGCGACCGTCAGGCCCCAGGCGAAACGGGATTTCAGACGATCATCGAGGCCGTTGATTTCCTTGGGGAAGGTGTCGCAGGTGATGACGATCTGCTTCTTGTTTTCGATCAGGGAATTGAAAACGTAAAAGAACTCTTCCTGGGTACGGTCTTTTTTGGCCAGGAACTGGATATCGTCGATCAGCAGCAGATCCAGCGACATGTAGCGCCGCTTGAGGTCGTCGAATTGTTTGTTCAAGTAGGCTTTGACCACATCGTCGACGTAATCGTTGGCGTGGATGTAGCTGATGCGGGCATCGGGGTTGGCCTGCCGCACCGTGTTGCCGATGGCCTGCAACAGATGGGTTTTGCCCAGTCCGACGCCGCCATAAACAAACAGGGGGTTGTAGGCGACGCCAGGGTTATTGGAAATCTGCAAGGCCGCTGCGCGCGCCAGCTGGTTGGCGCGACCGGACACGAAATTATCGAAATTGAACGCCGGGTTGATGCGCATGCCGGATTGCGCCGGCGCGGCAGGACGATCGGCAGGCGCCGCGCGCGTTTCCACCTGCGCGGAAGCGGTCGGCGGGCGGCTTGCGGCCGGTTTTTTGCCGAGTGCGTAGGTGATGGAAACCGGCTCCGGGTAAAACTCCTGCGCCCAGACTTCGATATGTTCGGCGAATTTTTCGCGCACCCAGTCCAGCACGAAGTGGTTGGGCGCAAGAATGCGCACCTCGCCGCTCGCATCATCGAACACCAGGGGTTTGATCCATGTGCTGAATTGCTGCTGGGTCAGATTGGCGCGGAAGCGCTCTTGGCAAAGGTCCCAGAAGGAATCCATAGTAGAAAGGCGGGGAGCGGATAGCGGCATAGGATTCGAGGCCGAATCTTACTCTCCTTCGACGAGGTTATCCACAGGCCGGTGGCGAAGGGCCACACCCGGCACGCTTGACATACCCCTGCATGGGCAGGTCTAATGCGCGGTTTTTCAACATATTTTTTTGTGTTTGACCCGGCCCGGCAAGCGGGAAGCGGTCAGCGCAGCTTTTGAAAGGATCTGCCATGAAACGTACTTATCAGCCCTCCACCGTCCGCCGCAAGCGTACCCACGGTTTTCGTGCCCGCATGAAGACCAAGTCCGGCCGTGCGGTGATCAACGCCCGTCGCGCCAAAGGCCGCGCACGCCTGGCAGTCTGATCGACACGCATCCTGAAAAAGCGGGAAGCATTCGCTTCCATGACGCACGGCTGGTCAACAAGGCCGATTTTGATCGGGTCTTTGCCGATAATCAGCGTGCGCGGACCGACTTTGTCATGGTCATGGTGCGCCCGAACCAGGTGGGGCACCCCCGTCTGGGCATGATCGTTGCCAAACGTCTGTTGGCACGCGCGGTTGACCGCAATCGTGTCAAACGTTGTGTGCGCGAGAGTTTCCGCCAGGTGATGGCTGAACTGCCAGCCTGCGATTTCGTCGTGCGCCTGATCGCCAGACCGGTTCCCGGCGAAGAAGCCCGGGATTTATCGCGCACCTTTAAACGTGCCGGCCATCGAGCCGTGGCAAAATGGGCCCCTGCCCCCGCAGGTGAAACAACGCCTGACCCTCTTCCTACCTAAAGCCTACTCCGCCCCATGGATAATCAGCGACTGATTCTATTTATCGTCTTTTCCTTTTCGCTGTTGTTGTTGTGGGAAGCCTGGCAGGATAAAAATGCGCCCGCACCGGTTGCTCCGAGCGCGGTCAGTGCGTCGGCGCACAATGCGGCCCCCGCGCCTTCCCAGGCATTGAACGCGCCTGCAGCGGCGCCGGCCCAGGCCGGCTTTGGCAAGGGACAGCGCGCCGTCGTCGAAACCGACGTGCTGCATGCGGTGATCGACGCCAACGGCGGCGACCTGCGCCAGCTGGAATTGCTGCCTTATCGCGAAACGGACGATCGCAACAAGGTTTTCACCCTGTTTGAAGACAACCAGACCACGCCGTACATGGCGCAAAGCGGCTTGGTGGGCAAAGGGATGCCGACGCACCGCAGCGTGTTCCAGCTCAATCCTGGCACCTATCGGTTGACCAAAGGCGCTGCCCGCCTGGAGGTTCCGCTGGTATGGAACGACCCAGCCAGCGGCGTGCGCGTAGAGAAAACCTATATTTTCAAGCGCGGCAGCTACGACATCGCCGTCAAAACGCGCGTCATCAATGGCGGTACGCAGCTTGTCGACCTCACGCCTTATTACCAGCTCACCCGCCACGGCGAAGCGCCGCGTGGGTCGCAATTCTTTTTGCCGACCTATACCGGCGCGGCGGTGTACACCGACGCCAAGAAATTCCAGAAAATTGCCTTCAAGGACATGGCGGACGGCAAGGCCGATTTCGAAAAAACTGCTGACAACGGCTGGGTCGGCATGGTGCAGCACCATTTCGTTGCGGCCTGGTTGCCCGAGGGCAGCATCAAGCGCGAGTTTTACGTACGCGCATCCGACGGACTGTATTCGGCCGGGGTGATTCTGGCAGAAGGGATGCTCGCGCCGGGCCAGCAGAAGGAATTCACAGTGCCGCTTTACGCCGGCCCGCAAACCCAGACCGTGCTCGAACAAACCGCGCCTGGACTGGATCTGGCACGCGACTACGGCTGGCTGACACCGCTTGCTTTCCCCATCTTCTGGGCGCTGGATAAAATCGAGCGTGTCGTCGGCAACTGGGGCTGGGCCATCATCATCCTGACCCTGTTCCTCAAGCTGGCCTTGTATCCGCTCTCGGCAGCCGGTTACAAGTCGATGGCCAAAATGAAGACGCTGACGCCGCGTCTGCAGAAGCTGAAAGACACCTATGGCGACGATCGCGCCAAGCTGCATCAGGCCATGGCCGACATGTACAAGACCGAGAAAATCAATCCGCTCGGCGGCTGTCTGCCCATCCTGATCCAGATCCCGGTTTTCATTGCCCTTTACTGGGTGCTGCTCGCGGCAGTCGAAATGCGCGGCGCGCCCTGGTTGGGCTGGATTACCGACCTGACCGCACCGGACCCGTTTTATATCCTGCCGATCGTCATGGGCATTACCTCGGTGCTGCAGGTCAAGCTCAACCCGCAGCCGATGGACCCGATGCAGGCCAAGATCATGATGATCATGCCGGTAATGTTTACCGTCATGTTCGTGTTCTTCCCGGCCGGCCTGGTGCTCTACTGGGTGGTCAACAACATCCTGTCGATTGCACAGCAATGGTGGATCAACAAGGTGGTCGAGCGCAGCGCGGCTAAATAGCTAAAGGCGCCTTGCGAATTCAACCGGTGGATGCAACACACTAGAAACTGCGCAAGCAGAAGGAGTG
>NZ_JADMKC010000003.1 GCF_018780105.1 Thiobacillus sp. | reverse complement strand
AGATCCTGATCCTGTTCTTCTTCATCCTGGTGCTGGAGGAATCGGGCTACCTGCCACGCGCCGCCTTCATGCTCGACCGCATTATGGGCAGCGTGGGTCTGTCGGGCCGCTCGTTCATCCCGCTCTTGTCGAGCTTCGCCTGTGCCATCCCCGGCATCATGGCCGCACGCACCATCGCCAGTCCGCGCGACCGTCTCGTCACCATCATGATCATGCCTCTGATGACCTGCTCGGCACGGCTGCCGGTGTATGCGTTGCTGATCGGCGCCTTCATCCCCAAGCGCAACGTCGGTGGTATGTTCGAATTGCAGGGGCTGGTGCTGTTCGGCCTCTACGTCGCCGGCGTGGCAAGCGCGATGGGCATCGCCTGGCTGGCCAAGCGCCTCACCAGCCGCGACCTGCCGCGTCCACTGATGATGGAGCTGCCCACCTACCACTGGCCGACCCCGCGCAACGTCGCCATCGGGCTGTGGCAGCGCGCATCCATTTTCTTGAAGCGCGTCGGCGGCATCATCCTGGCGCTCACCGTCGTCATGTGGTTCCTCGCCAGCTTCCCTGCGCCGCCCGCCGGCGCGACCGGCGCGGCGATCGAATACAGCCTCGCCGGCACGCTCGGCCGCGGCCTCGCCACGATCTTCGAGCCGATCGGCTTCAACTGGCAAATCAGCGTGGCGCTGGTGCCCGGCATGGCCGCGCGCGAAGTCGCAGTGAGCGCACTCGGCACGGTCTACGCCCTATCCGCCACGGGCGACGACACCGCACGGGCCTTGACGCCCCTGATTGCGCATAGCTGGAGCCTCGCCACCGCGCTCTCGCTGCTGACCTGGTTCGTCTTCGCCCCACAGTGCCTGTCGACGCTTGCCACCGTCAAGCGCGAAACCGGCGGCTGGAAGTGGACGCTCGTCATGGCCGGCTATCTGTTCGGTCTGGCCTGGCTTGCGTGCTTCGGCGTCTATCGCGCGGCCGTCGCCGCGGGTTGGGGATGAGTTTTATCGCATAACGTTTTTTCAATCGCCAGCCCGCCAGGCCTCCCGCTCAACCAGCCCGCACTTGACCTGAAGGGAGTCCCATGAAGACCTTGCTACAGAAAAACCCGAAACACGCACTCGCCCGCAGCACGCTGGTGAAGGCCTCGCCGCCACAGCGGCTGGGCCTGACCGCCGGCAGCGCCTATCTTTTCGAGACGCACGGCATCTTCAATCGCGGCCCCTTCGGCCTGAAAGCGCTGTACGCGCAATGGAACCTAGATGGCAGTGGAGCCCGGCGGCGATCGGCGCCGACAAGCAAGTCGGCTAGTACATCGAGCCCGCGTTCCGCATCAACGAACAATGAAGCGTGTTCGCGCGCTACAACGCGTGGGACAACCGCGCCGGCGTCAGCGCCAACACCCAGAAACAGCAGACCGACTTCGGCATGAACTTCTAGCCGCACCCCAACGTGGTGCTGAAAGCCGATTACCAGACCCAGGACAACGACGACGGCAAGAGTCAGGATGGTTTCAATATGGGCGTCGGCTACCAGTTCTGATGACGGGTGCGCCTGCCGTATCGCATCGCGCGCACGCTTCGTCGGCCGCGTCTACCGGCCGGCCGACGCGGTGCCCCCGCCATCGGCAAAATAGCTGATGCGCGTGCGCGGATCGAGGTAATCCAGCACGGCCTTGCACAGTTCCTGCGGTCGCAGGGTTTTGACTACCGATAGTTGCGGCTCCGCGCTCAGGTCCAGCCACAAGGCTTCGTCCTTGGGTACCTCCGGGTCGTAAATCAGCAACGAGGGTTGCAGCAGCCGGCCCGGGTTCACGCTCATCACCAGGCCGGTCTGGCCGTTGTTCAACTGCACCAGGCTACCCGGCGGATACACCCCCATGCAGCGCACGAACAGCTGCATCAGTTCGGGGTCGAACTTGCCCTTCTCGTACTTGAACATGAATGACAAGGCTTCGGCCGGCGTCATCGCCTCCGCCGGGTTGATCGGATTGCAGTAGTTGTCGAAGGTGTTGGCGATGCAGGCGATGCGCGCCAGCCGGCCAATCTGCTCGCCCTTGAGCTTGCCGGGAAAGCCGCTGCCGTCGAGCAGCTCATGATGCTTCGCCACCACGTCAAGCGCCGCGGCGCTGACGTCCGGCAGTTGCTGCAGCATCTCCAGGCCATAGGCCACGTGCATCTGGTAGAAATTGCGTTCAGCGGTGGTCCAGGGCGTTTTCTTCAGCCGGATCTGGCTCGGCACTTTTTCCTTGCCCAGATCGTGCAGCAGCGCACCCAGCCCCAGCGCGCGCATCTCCCAGGCATCCAGCTTCGCATCGCGTCCCAGAATCAGCGCCAGTATGGTGACGTTGAGCGCGTGGTAATACGTACCCTCGTCGCCCGCCTTGGTGTTCATCAGGTGCAGCACGATATCCTTTTCGGCCAGCATCGAGTCGACCATCTCCGACACCAGCGTATGCGCCTGGCGAATCGATTCTTCCGAACGCGAAAACAGATTGCGCAGCAGAGTCTGCACCGTCGCCACCCCGGCGCTGAATTTCTTGTCGCAGCGTCCCAGCGCCTCGCGCTGCGCCGCCAGCTTCTCGCGCCGTGCCTGCTTGGCCGCCCACATGGCCTCCATTTCGGGATCGACCACCGGCGCCGCCACGGGCGGTAGCGGTAGCGCGTCCGCAGCAGGCGGCGGCAAGGGCGGCTGATCGCTGCGCGCCGGGTCGTACAGCACATGCGTCATTTTCAGGGAGCGCAAAATCTGCAGCTGCTTTTCGTTGCGCACCTTGAAGCTGCTGAACAGGAAAGGATGGTCCATCCAGTCTTCCAGGTGGATATACAGCCCCACCCTCACCTGCTCGACGCTGATGCGTTGTTCCAGTTCACTCATCGATGAAACACTTTCTGTAGCTTGCCTCGTTGAGCCGATATTGATTCGGCCGGATGGAATTATAAAGATGACATTCAAGTCGACATTGGATGAATACGGCTTTATACCGCCTTGCTTGAGCCCGGGAGCCAGCCGGACTGCGAAAAGCGCCCGATGAGCCCTCTGCCTTGCGCGTCCGGCGACCCGTATGAAACCCGGACATGACAGCCGGTCCACGCCGGCCGTCGGCCCCGCAAGCATTCAGAAAACTGATCTCCTTCGCCCCCAGCCGGCCGGCCTGCGGTATTGAATCGTACCGCCGCTGGCCTATGCTGATGATGTGTAAACGTTGAAGGAGCCTGATCATGTTGCACACATCCACCGACATCAACAAACTGGTTGGCGACCGCGCCACCCATCCCGACTTTCCCTACGCACCGCTGGACTGGACGCCGGAAGACGCCTTGAAAACAGCGCGCGAGGAAGGGCTGGAACTCAGCATGGCGCACTGGGACGTCATTCGCGCGCTGCAGAATTATTACGCGCACCATGACGACGACACCGTGATCGGATTGCGCGAGCTGCACGACGCGCTGGACGAGCACTTCCACCTGCAGGGCGGCCTGAGATTTCTCTACACCTTGTTTCCGGGCGGACCGATTGCCCAGAGTTGCCGCCTGGCCGGTCTGAAAGCGCCGTTCATGGCGAGCGACCGCAGCTTTGGCAGCGTGGCCTAGCAGCCTGTACGGAAATCAGTCGTCCGCAACCAGACTGACGCGGGTTGCCGCGCTGGTTTTGTCGATGTCGAACCACAGCACGCAGTACTCAGGCTGCGATTCGAGCGGCGTCGGATCGTCGGCGCAGCTGCAGCCGCCAAGTATGCCGGCATAGAAAATTCCCGCCTTCACGCGGATGCAGGCGCCGGTATCCAAAGCCGCGCCGATCAACATCACGCGGAACGGCTCGTCAGCCACGTCGCTGGTGCCCGACAGCCCCTGCTGCAAAGGCAGCTGGCTTGGGTCGAGTTGCTCGGCTTCCTGTTTGAAAACCTCACCGAAACCGGGTGTGTTCCAGGCTGCAAGCGCATGCGGCAGGCTCAGGGGCAAAAACAGTTCAGGCATCGCGCGCACTCCACTATTCGTAAGTCCGGCCACCGTGCCTGAGCCAGCCGCCGGGATGGCGGCCTTGCGGGTCGTGGTGCGTCCAGTGGATCACGCCACCCTTCGAGCTCCACTCATATTCGCCGGCAAAGGCGATGGCATCTCCCGCGCGCAAGGCATCGAGGCGCGGTGCCAGATCGATGTTGTGCGCCACCAGCACGGTCAGCCCGGAATCCAGCCGCACGATGAAACGCTGATGGCGGCTACCCGTGTTGTCGTCCGCCAGCAGCCTCAGCACCGTGCCCTGCCCTTCCACCTGCAGGTTGCTGCGCTGCCCGGCAAAGGCCTGATCGATGACGGCCGGGCTGGTTTCGACGACGGCCGGCCCACCGCTTGCGGGCCGGTCGGAATGTCCCGGCGCAGGGGCCAGCCCCAGATACGCGGCAAGCGCGAGCGCGACGATCAGCAACAGGCGCTTCATCTCAAATCTTTCATCTCAAATCCAGGCAAGGCGAATCCTCAGACGTATCCGCGCAATCAGGCCGCGGCCAATCCTTTGCCAAGCAGTTCGGCAACCGTTTCGTTGAGCGTCATCTGACGCGCTGCGGCCCGCGCATGAACCTGTTTCACCAGTTCGCCATCGAGTTTGACCGCAAACGCTACCAGACCCTGCGCCTGTTCCTGCTTGCGCTGATCGCGACGCGACAAGGCCGCGCCGGCAGCGCCGCCAAAGCGGTCCGGCGTGCCGGCCTGGCGCATCTGGCCGCTGATCTTGAGGCCTTCGTTCTTGTACAAATCGGTTTTTTTCATGGGATTGTCCTGGTGGCCGGGTGAAGCATGCGCGACAGCGGCTGCCGTCGCACAGCGAGCGTCGCATTTTCGCAGAAGACCTGGCTGGATGGCGCGGAAGTTGAGCGCGACCGGCCATCCAAAATCCCGCAGGTGACGGCGTATGCGTCCGGCTGGAGTATTGTGTCTGTTCCACCACCGATCCGAGCCGTGTCATGAAACCGAACTATTCCTACGAAAAGCGCCAGCGCGAACTGGAAAAAAAGAAAAAGAAAGCCGAAAAGGAACTCAGGAAAGCGGCCACCCCCGAGACACCGCCGGTTGCGGAAACGACCGAACCGACCGAACTGACGGTACCGGCGGACAAAGCCTGAGCCCCACCCCATGAAAAAGGGGGCGGTCGCCCGCCCCCTTCAGCCGTCAAACCCTGCGTATCAAGACTGCTGACGGGCTTTCCCGTGATGACCATGGCCCAGGTTCGGCCTGGCTTGCGCATCGAATACCGCCTGCTGCTCGGGCGTCAGCTGGGCATAAAAGCTTTTCACCGCTTCGACGCGCGCCACCATCTTGGCATGGCGAACATTGGATTTCTCCAGCATCGCATCCAGACGCTGCGGCGTGTTCATTTTTGCGTACGCCTCGCGCATGGCCTCACGGTCCTGCGCCGGCTGTCTGGGTTTTTCGGCCTCGGCGAAGGTCTGCCATGCAGCCGTCTGCGCGGGCGTCAGTTTCAGCTTGTCCTTCAGTTCGGCCAGGCGCTTGTCGTGCCGCTCCACCATTTTTTCCTGCATCGCCGGGCCGTGGCGCATCTCGCAACCGGGCTTGCCATCGGGGCCGCCGTTCATGGCATATGCGGAAGCCGCGAGCACGCCGCTGCCCACAAGCAGGGCGACCAGCAGGGCACGTTGAGTCTTCATCGATTTCATTGCGTTCTCCTTTGAGACTGAGTCAAAAGCCGATCCGGAATGGATGCGGCATGGGAGACAGTGTGGCCGCGCGATGTCTCCGAAGGATGTCTGGCCGCCGCAGAATTGTTAAGGAATGTTTCTGCCGCGACGTAGCGGCTTCACTTCATTTTCGAGCGCAGTTTCACGGTCTCGCCGGCCACCATGAATGCGCCTTTGCCGCGATGGTGCAAGGTACGCGGGTCGGGCTGCGCCGGGTCGATCCACGCCTTGACCGCCTCGAACACGAACAGGTTGTATTTGTTGACCATCCGCGTGTCCGCCACCCGGCACTCGATGCTGGCATAGCACTCCGCGATCAGCGGCGCGGCCACGCAGGCAGCCGGGGTGGGCGTCAGGCCGAAGGCATCGAACTTGTCGGTGGTGCGCCCCGAAGTATTGCCGCAGGCCACCACTTTTTCCGCCAGTTCCAGCGTCGGGATATTGATCACGCATTCCCGGCTGGCCCGCAGCAGCTCGAACGAATAATTACGGTTGCTGATGACCGCCGCCAGCAGCGGCGGCTCGAACTCCAGCATCGTGTGCCACGACTGCGTCATGACGTTGCTGCGGCCCTTGCTGGCGGTGGTGATAACACCACCGGACCCGGCTCCAGCAGGCCATAGACTTTGGACAGCGGACAGGATTTCTTGGCCATGTCACCTCCCGGCAGTGGATCGGCCCGATCAGACCCGGGAGGGCGGCAGGCTGACGAAGACCGCACCGCCCTCTTTCTTGTCCACGGCCAGCGCACCTTTTTTGTGTGCATCGTCGAGGATCTTGCCGAACGCGCTGTAGCCGTATTCCGATTCGCTGAACCCCGGGTGCACGCGCTTGATGGTGCTCTTGATCAGCGAGGCCGAAATCGCGCCCTCGCCGCCGCGTTCGGCCAGCAGCTGATCCACCGTGCTCACCACGATCTCGATGGCCTGGTTTTTCTTGTCCTCGGCGCTCGGCTCCGCCCTCGCCGCAGCCGGGGCCGATTCGCCGGCCTTGTCCGCCGCCGGGCGCGCGCGCCGCCGGGTCGGGCTCGCCGCCTTGACCGCGCCGCTGGCTGCCTCGGTGACCGGCTGGGCAAGCGCAGCCGGCTTTTTGGCGGCCGCTTGCGCCACCCTGACGGGTGGCGGCTTCAACGGCAGCAGGTCTTCGTAGAAAATGAACTCGTCGCAGTTGCCGATCAGCAGCGACGACGCCGAACCGCGCACCCCGATACCGATCACGCTCTTGCCGTTTTCCTTCAGCTTGGAAATCAGCGGCGAAAAATCGGAATCCCCGCTGATGATCACGAAGGCGTCGATGTGCGACTTGGTGTAGCAAAGGTCGAGTGCATCCACCACCATGCGGATGTCCGCCGAGTTCTTGCCCGACTGCCGCACATGCGGAATCTCGATCAGCTCGAACGCCGCCTCGTGCAGATCACGTTTGTATTCCTTGTAGCGGTCCCAGTCGCAGTAGGCTTTTTTCACCACGATGCTGCCCTTGAGCAGCAGCCGCTCGAGCACGGGACGAATCTTGAACTCCGGGTGCTTGCCCTCCTTCAGGCCAATGGCCACGTTTTCAAAATCGCAAAACACGGCAAAGTTGCGGGTGTCGGATGTGGCCATGGTGTGTCCTTCCAGCGTTCCATTCGAATCGCTCAATTGAAATATTTAACTCTGCACGAACGCTGGCGCGTCCGCGATGCATCGCCAGTTTTCGATCCAGGTCGCGGCTGCTTCGGGCCGGCCATACAAATACCCCTGGTGCGTCAACGGCCCCAACTGGTTGAGAAAGTCAGCCTGTTGCTGCGTTTCCACGCCTTCTGCCACAACCTTGAGCCGCATGTGCCTGGCGACCGAAACAATGGTTTCCACCAGCGCGGCATCGTCCGAATCGGTCAGCATATCCTGCACAAATGTGCGGTCGATCTTGATCTCATCGATCGGCAAGCGCTTCAGGTAGGCAAGTGAAGAATAGCCGGTACCGAAATCATCGAGCGAAAAATGCACGCCCAATGCCGCAATCTCGCTCATTTTCGCCACCACCTCGTCGATATCGCCGATCACCACGCCTTCTGTGACCTCCAGCGTGAGTTGCGACGGCTCGACGCCAGTGCTGGCCAGCAGTTGCCGGACCCACTGGATGAAACCGGGGGCACGGAACTGGCGCGGGCTCAGATTGACCGACAGCGGCAAACGATGGCCGGCTTGGGCCTCCTGCGCCATCAGGCGACAGGACTCGGTCATCACCCAGGCGCCGATTTCCACGATCAGATCGGTTTCCTCCGCAATATCGATGAATTCGGCAGGTGGCAGCAGACCGCGCTCCGGGTGTTGCCAGCGCACCAGGACTTCAGCGCCGGCGATGCGCCCGCTGGGGTCGATCTGGGACTGCAGATGCAGCCGCAGATCGCCCGCGGCGATGGCGCGATGCAGTTCGCGCTCGACGCGAAAGCGCTGCTCGGCATATTCGCCCATGCGGGATTCGAAAAACACGATCCGCCCGCCGCCCGCGCTCTTGGCCAGATGCAGGGCGTTATCTGCCCGGCGCAACACTTCCTGCGCGTAATCGTTCTCGCCTTCCGGGCACAGGCTGATGCCCACGCTGGCGGTGAGCGAGATTTCATCTTCGCCAAAGCGGAACGGCTGGCGCAGGGCATCGAGAATGTGCTCGGCAGCGACCAGGGCGTTACGGCTCGCCACATCCCGCGACGCACCCAGATCCTGCCGCAGGATGGCGAACTCGTCTGCGGTCAGCCGCGCCAGAGTGTCGCCCTCGCGCAGGCTGCCAGCTAGGCGGGTGCCGATGGCCACCAGCAAGGCATTGCCGAGCGCGTGGCCGCGGGCATCATTCAGGGTCTTGAAACGGTCGATATTGATCAGGATCAAGGCATCCAGGTTCGCCTGGCGGTGCGACAGGGCCATGGCCTGTTCCAGGCGATGGGTCAGCAAAGTGCGGTTGGGCAGGCCGGTGAGCACATCGAAATGGGCCAGCCTCTGGATTTCCTCCTCGGCATCCAGCAAGCGGTCACGCTCCCGCAGCAGATAGGTTTGCCGGATCGACGCGAGCACGACCGTGATGGCGGCCCCGAGCGAAACAACCAGATTGACGAACCGGGGCAGCGCCGTGTTGGTGCTGGCGATGACCACGGCGCCGGCCGATACCACAACCATCATCATCGGCAGCAGCCGCAAAATACTCTCGCAGCGACGGTCCCAGCGCTTGTCGTTTTCCGTTTCGACCGAAAACAGCGTGGCAGCCCAACCGATCAGGATGGCCACTGCCGAAAACCCGATATTCAGCCAGTCGCCATCCAGCAAGGCGTTGGCAAGGAAACGCAGGTTCCATTCCACCCAGTGCAGGGTAAACAGAACCAGCGACAGCGGCAGCAGCAACACCCGCCAGTCCAGGCGCGCGCGCACGGTCAGCAACAGATTCAGCGCCAGACAGGCCGGCAGCATCAAGCCCAGCGGATAGGCTGCCAACACCAGCAGTTCCATCAGGGTGAAGTCACCCTGCCGGGGAATGAACAGCAGCATGCTCGCCGTCAGCACCCCCACCAGCAGGGTGACCGTATCCAGCACCAGGATGCGCTTGGCCTGAATGTCCAGGCGCGACGCGGCGAGCTGCCACAAGCCGACGGCGATCAGCGGCCCGGTGGCGAGAAAGAACGGATCGGAGGGCCCGGGAAACGGCATCCATTCGAAGTAGACCTGTAGCGCCCAGACGATCTGCCCCAGCGTCAGGCTGGCGAGACCTATGGTGCTCCAGCGCAAGACCGGCGATGAACGCGCCCGCTGCAGATAGGCATGCCAGGCAAGCAGGGCGCCGCAGGCATAGCCCGTCGTCCAGTACAGATTGTCGAAGAAGGCGATCAGCGAGCGTGACTCGGCCAGGAACACGCCGACCCAGCCCATCAGGGTCAGCGTCAGCAGCATGGCCATACCCAGCGAGTAGCGCGAAAACCTCAACTGTTCTCCCATTCTTGATGCCACGTGCAGAAAACGATCATGATCCGGCCTGGCATGAGGGTGCCGTTAGCAAGGCATTCTTTATTTATCGGCGATCCTGGCAGCGACTTGATCCTCGCCCGCCCGGATCAGTTCGTCCCGGCTTGCGGCGTGCGCACGAAGGCCCGACGGTCAAACCCCAGCGCCGCAGCGCGCGCCAGCAATTGTTCCAGCGTGGCCGCGTCAAGCCTTGTGTCGCGCGCCAGAATCCAGGCGTAATCGCGCCCCGGCTCGCCCACCAGCGCCCAGCGGTAATCCGGATCGAGGTCGAGGATCCAGTAATCGCCGTAAAACGGACGGAAAAAACTCACCCGCAGCTTGGCGCCCTGGCTGCCCGCCACCACCTTGGCGATGCCTTCGGCCTGCGCGATCGAGCCGTCTGCGGTGCGGCACTGATTCAGCACCGAGACCGCTTCGCCGTCGATGCGATACGTCGCCCGGGTATCGGCCACGCACATCGACTGGAAGCGGTTCGGCAGCATGGCGATCTCGTACCAGGCGCCGGCGTAGCGCGCCAGATCAACGCGCGGCACGGTCGGCAGCGGCGCAGGCGGACTGGCGCAGGCCGACAGCAGGGCGGCCGCGAACAGAACGCAAGCGCGGGAAGCGCGTGTCATCGACATGGGGAATCGTGCCTCGTTGGAGAATCGGCTTCAGCGGCCGTATTGCTGCTGCATCTGCTGCATTTTTTTCATCGTTTCGGGGTCCATCTTGAACGCCCCGCCCGCTCCCATGCCCGGTAGCATCACCGAACCGTGGGCCTGCCCCGGCTTGCACGGGCCCAGCCATTTACCGGTCATGCTCGCGTCCATCGTGGCCATCCCGTTCATCGGCGGTGAAAACCGCGACTGGCTTTCCATCCGGTAGGCGGTGTTCATGTCGCCGCTGATGACGGTGTGGCTGCTTACCGCGTGGCCTTCGTGCATGCAGACCGAATCGACCGTCATTGTGTTGCCGCTTTGCTTGACGTCCATTTTCGAGCAGCGCTTCTTCATCTCGCGCATGTCGCCGGGCTCGGCGGTCATGTCGTCCTTGCTCTGGTCGATGCACATCTGCATCACCATCGGACCGGGCATTTTCTGGCCGCCCGCGCGGGTGTCGGTTTTGATTTCCCACAGGCCGGACTTGCGCAAGGGCATGTCGGCGGCATGGGCGGCAGGCAGGGTCAGGGTTGCCGCGATCAGGGGCAACAGGAAAAGACTGCGGGCGGGTGTGGCCATGATCGAATCTCCGTCACAGGTCAAAGCCGCATGCTGCCATAAATCGGTGGCCCGCCAGCTGGAGTTGTCTATTGCGAGGGGTCAGCAGCCTGCTTGTCGATGAAGAACGGGCAGCACGTCGTGCGGTCCGGCTGATGAATCAACTCCTCGCTGAAATCCGCATAGGTGCGGTTCAGCAGATGCTTGCCGGCATCGTCCTCGTAGCGCGCACAGGCCGCGGCCAGATCGCAGTGTGAGGTCATGCAGTAGGTGTGGGTCATGCCGGGCCTTTCATCGGGGAGACAAGGCTGCGGCGCGCGAACGCGGCGCAGTCGCGGAACTTACAGCAGCGGGTTTTCCTGATGCTCACCGCGCTCGTACACCACATGCGCGCGGCCGACCAGAAGCAGGTCGAGCGAGCCGATGCGGGCAACATCCTTGTTGGTGTAGGGCAAACGATGCAGGACATAGCGCATGGCGTTGAGGCGCGCACGCTTCTTGTCGTCCGACTTGATCACGGTCCACGGCGAGTCGGCGGTGTCGGTGTAGAAGAACATCGATTCCTTGGCCTTGGTGTACTCATCCCACTTGTCGAGCGAGGCGAGGTCGATCGGCGACAGCTTCCACTGCTTGAGCGGGTGCACCTTGCGCTCCTTGAAGCGGCGGCGCTGTTCGTCGCGGCTGACCGAAAACCAGAACTTGATCAGGTGCACGCCGCTGCGCACCAGGTTGCGCTCGAACTCCGGCGCCTGGCGCATGAATTCCAGGTATTCGTCCTGATTGCAGAAGCCCATCACCCGCTCCACGCCGGCGCGGTTGTACCAGGAGCGGTCGAACAGCGCGATCTCGCCCGCGGTCGGCAGGTGCTGGACGTAGCGCTGGAAATACCACTGCCCGCGTTCCATCTCGCTGGGCTTTTCCAGCGCCACCACGTGCGCGCCGCGCGGGTTGAGATGTTCCATGAAGCGCTTGATCGCACCGCCCTTGCCGGCCGCGTCGCGGCCCTCGAACAGGATCACCACCTTCTGCCCGGTTTCCTTCACCCAGGCCTGCAGCTTGAGCAGTTCCACCTGCAGCTGGTATTTCTGCCGCTCGTAGCTCTTGCGCGACATCAGGTTCTTGTAGGGATAACCGCCCTCACGCCAGTCGTCGGCCAGTTCGCCGTCCGGATCAAAGGGCACGCCGGGGCGGGCGAGCGGCGGCCGGACAAGCAGCGCATTGCGCAGCACCTCGGCGTCTTCCGGCGACGCCCCGGCAAGGATGGCCTTCAGCGACTCGATCAACTCGGGGCTGCCGTTTCCTGCGCGGCTGAGGATGTCCTTCACCGCCTCGATCTTGGATTCCTGCGCGGCATTCACCGCCTCGTCCACAGTGTAGGTTTCAATGCCCGCCTTGCTGCTGACGGGCGAAATATCGCCGCCAGCGGCGATGCGGGGCGCCGCCTTGCGGCTACGTGCGGCGGAAACCTGGGCGGTGGCGCGGGCGGGTCGTTTGGTCGTCAAAGGAATTCCTGTCGAGATAAAAGGCCGGGGAAATGAAGCGGGCGGCAGGCTTGCCGGCCATGATGCTGTCCGCCCCAGTAAAGAGACAAACTAATCCTATTAAAGACCAAATTCAAGCAATGTGAACGGCAAAATAAAACAGGGTTTTCTCCGCATTCGAAACGGGCGCCGCGCGTTCCAGATTCAAAGCAGGCGAGCCAGTACGAACACGCCCAGCATGGCAAACGCCAGGGCGATTTTCAGCAAGGTGCCGAACAGCAGGCCCAGCGTCGCCCCCACCCCGGCGTGGGTCGCCGCCTTGAGCGTGGCCTTGCCGCTGAACTCGCCGATCACCGCGCCGAGGAAAGGCCCCAGCAGCAGCCCCGGCAGGCCGAAAAACAGTCCGACCAGCGCACCGATCGCAGCGCCCCAGATCGCCCGCGAGGACGCGCCGAATTTTTTCGCACCCAGCGCCGTCGCCAGAAAATCCACCCCGAAGCTCAGCAGCGCCAGCACGCCCAGCAGCGTCAGCGTGCCCCAGCCGACATAAACGAAGTTTTCCGCCCAGGCCAGCAGCACCAGCCCCGCGAATACCAGCGGAATGCCCGGCAGCGCGGGCAGGATCAGGCCGGCGAAGCCAACCACGATCAGCAGGGCGGCCAGCAACCAGAACAGGATTTGCAGGGAAGGATCGATCATGGGGCGGCAAAACGACGATGAAGGAATCCGCATTGTGCCGGATCGCGGGCCGGGCAACCCGCACCTGCTCTGCGGCGAAGTGCACATGCGCCACCAGCAGGCGCTGGGGCTGCACGACGACAACACGCTGAATTACCTGCTCACTGGCAACCAGGCGCCCGGCGGCCTGGTCTGGCGCAAGCTGGCGGGACACGGCAAGGCCTGAGCGGGCGGCGAGTCACCCGCGTGGATGACGCATGCGGCGAACCGGCCGCTCAAGGCCGGGCCTGGGTCTTTTTCCACGTCTCCATGAAGCGGCTGGCGTTAAAGCCCGTCATCTTTTCCGAACCGACTGTGATCAGCGGCACCGCCGTACCGCCCAGCTGCCTGAACTTGGCCGCGCCATGATCCGTTTTCTCCACATCCCATTCGCTGAAAGCCACCCCGTTCTGCCTGAAGTAGTCCTTGGCGCGCTTGCACACCCCGCACCATTCGGTGGTGTAGATCGTCACCCCGCTCCCCGCCCCCACCGCCTGGCCGACCTGAACCGGGCCGGAATAGCTTTGCAGTTTGAGCTGCGTGCTCGCGGCTGCCGGCGGCGGCGTATCGCTGTACTGGATGCGGCCC
The DNA here is from genome assembly GCF_018780105.1 of Thiobacillus sp. Lineage (GTDB taxonomy): Bacteria > Pseudomonadota > Gammaproteobacteria > Burkholderiales > Thiobacillaceae > Thiobacillus. The sequence goes on along the minus strand of NZ_JADMKC010000003.1, from coordinate 11,526 downwards.
TGCGCGTCCGTCCATTTGTAGACGCCGGCGACCGCCGGACACGCCAGCAGCAGCGACAGCACAAGCAGCCAGGGTTTTGCGCTGCGCTTGAAACGGTTTGATCCCATCATCAGTCTTCCTGTTTGAACGATACGTCATGACGCCCGGCAGCCCGGCCGGGCACGGCAATCCTCAGCCCGCCGCGCCGCGCGCCTGCCCGGCCCGATAAACCGCCAGCAAGGCCGCCTTCAGCGCCGGCTCGGCATCCAGATCGCGCGCGCCCAGCAAGGGTTCAGTGACGGCCCGCACCGCCTGCCAGTCCCGCTCCTCGCGAGCATCCTGCGCAAACTGCGCCCAGTCGAAGCCGCCGTCGCGGCAGCTCTGCACCGCCGCCCCGGTGGCGTCCGAGAACGCGATCTCGTGCGACTCCAGGCTTTCATACAGATACGAATAGGGATCGATCCCGGCCGCCTGCGCCAGCAGACGATGGAAATCGGGTGCTTCGCCCGACTCGCCCAGACAACGATCCAGATCGATGAGGGTATCGAGTTCGCGGGTTTCGCCTTTGAACGAGAGGGACAGCCGGGCGCGGACAGTGTTGTGGTTCATGTTGATCGATCAAGTAAGTCCATCATTTTGCGTTGCAATGCGGCCAGGGCGTTCTGCGCGCCAGGAAGAGCCCCCTTTATCCGCCGTCTTCCCCGGGCCCGGTCACCCCTGTTTTTTCGGTCTAGAGTGAAGCCATGCCCAGTCCGTTTCGCATCCTCTCACACCTCATCCTGCTTGTAGCCTGCCTGACGCTGACGCTGGCCGCTCCGGCCGGCGCGTCAACCGTACGGGTGCTGACAGTGCAGGGCGCGATCAGCCCGGCCAGCGCCGACTATCTGCTGCGCGGCATCGACAAGGCGATCGACGACCAGGCGCATCTGATCGTGATCGAGATGGACACCCCGGGCGGGCTCGACAGCTCGATGCGCGACATCATCAAGGCCATCCTTGCCTCGCCGGTTCCGATTGCCACCTACGTTTCACCCAAAGGCGCGCGCGCCGCCAGTGCCGGAACCTACATCCTGTACGCCAGCCATATCGCGGCAATGGCGCCGGCCACCAACCTGGGCGCGGCGACGCCGGTCGAACTGGCACCTACGGGCGGCGACAAGCCAACCGCGCCGGACAAGCCCACGCAAAGCGACAAGCCGGAAGCCGCCAAGCCTGCCGACACCCCGACGGGCGACCCCAAAATGCGCAAGGCGGTGCACGACGCCGCCGCCTACATTCGCGGGCTAGCCGAACTGCGTGGGCGCAATGCCGAATGGGCCGAGCGGGCGGTGCGCGAGGCGGTCAGCCTGTCCGCCTCCGAGGCGCTGGAAATGAAGGTGATCGACCTCGTCGCGACCGACCTCGACGACCTGCTGACGCAACTCAACGGCCGCGTCATCAAGATGGATGGCCAGACGGTCACGCTCAGCACCGCCCAGCTTGAGATCGAGCGGGTCGAGCCCGACTGGCGCAGCCGCCTGCTGGCGGTGATCGGCGACCCCAGCATTGCCTACATCCTGATGCTGCTCGGCATTTATGGACTGATCTACGAATTTTCCAATCCCGGCATGCTGTTCCCCGGCGTGGTCGGCGGCATCTGCCTGCTGCTCGGGCTGTTCGCGCTGCAGGTGATGCCGATCAGCTACGCCGGGCTGGCGCTGATGCTGCTGGGCATCGCGCTGATGATTTCCGAGGCGTTCGTGCCCAGCTTCGGCGCGCTCGGGCTGGGCGGCGTGGCTGCCTTCATCATCGGCTCGGTGATGCTGATCGACACCGACCTCCCCGGCTACGGCCTCCCCTGGATGCTGATCGTCCCGGTGGCGGTGGCGAGCGCGCTGTTCAGCTTCTTCGTCGCCGGCATGGCGATCAAGGCACGTGCGCGGCCGGTGATGACCGGCGCAGAGGAAATGATCGGCGCCCCGGGTGAAATCCTGGCAGACATGGAACACGAAGGCTGGGCGCGCGTGCACGGCGAACAGTGGCGGGTGCGCAGCAAGGCGCCGCTCGCACGCGGCAGCCGGGTGCGGGTACGCGCCCGGCATGACCTCATCCTCGATGTGGAACCCGACAAGGAGATTGATCATGTTTGAATTCGGTGGATTGACTATCGTCTTGCTGGTCGTCGGACTGCTGGCCGCCAGCCTGCGCATCCTGCGCGAATACGAGCGCGGCGTGGTGTTCATGCTCGGGCGCTTCTGGAAGGTGAAGGGACCGGGGCTGGTGGTCATCCTGCCCGGCATCCAGCAGATGGTGCGGGTGGACCTGCGTACCGTGGTGTTCGACGTGCCGAGCCAGGACGTGATCTCGCGCGACAACGTCTCGGTCAAGGTCAACGCGGTGGTGTATTTCCGCGTCATCGACCCCGCCAAATCCATCCTGCAGGTGGAGGACTACCTCAACGCCACCAGCCAGCTGGCGCAGACCACGCTGCGCGCGGTGCTGGGCAAGCATGAGCTCGACGACATGCTGGCCGAACGCGAGCGCCTCAACCAGGACATCCAGCAACTGCTCGACACCCAGACCGACGCCTGGGGCATCAAGGTTTCGAACGTCGAAATCAAGCATGTCGATATCGACGAAACCATGGTGCGCGCGATCGCCAAACAGGCCGAGGCCGAGCGCGAGCGGCGCGCCAAGGTGATCCATGCGGAGGGCGAACTGCAGGCCTCGGAGAAGCTGCTGGCCGCCGCCGAAATCCTCGCCGGCAGGCCACAGGCGATGCAACTGCGCTACCTGCAGACGCTGTCCAACATCGCCGGCGACCGGAGCAATACCATTGTCTTTCCAATGCCCGGCGAGTTGATGAACCTGATGCTGCGCGACAGGACGCCGGGCGAGTAAGGACGCGCCGGCTGGGAGGCCCGCACATCCGGCACGGCAATCCGGCCGTTCACTTTTCCAGCAGAACCGCGGCTATCCGCAGCATGTCGGATTCGGCAATGGCCTCGACGTCCAGGGTGATCGCAAGCTCATCGCCGACGACCCTGCCGCCCCGGTCCATGGGCGCGTTCCAGTTCACGCCGAAGTCATGGCGGTTGATCGCCGTGGTGGCGACGAATCCGATACGGCTCACCGGCCCCAGATCCCTGCCGCCTTCCCAGTAAGGACACTGCCAGCGGCCCAGATAATGAGCAGCCAGCATGACCGGCCGGGTCACGCCGCGCAGGGTGAGATCGCCCGCAACCTTGAAATCGGCTCCGCCCACACAGCGAACCTCGGCACTGCTGAAGCGCATGTCCGGATACTTCTCCACATTCAGAAAGTCTGCACCGCGCAGCCGCGCGTCGCGCTCATCGTCCCCCGTCCAGACGCCCGCCGCGTTGATCGTCGCCTCGACCCCGGCAGCGTCCGCCGGATTGTCCGGATCGAAGTCGATGCTGCCATGCACATTCTTGAACAGGCCGCGCATGTTCGACACCATCATGTGCCGCACTACAAACTCCGCGGCGGAATGTCCCGGTTCGAATATCCACTTGGTCATTTCCAGCCCCTCCACACATCCCGTGCTCCCTGACCGATCCCAAGTATAGAAAACCGGGAAAACAATATCGGGCGGCGCGCCGTGAGGCTGCGGAGGACGGATTGGGCCACGGGCTGCATGCCCCTCTTGGTCGAAACCCGGCGAGCGTGGAACGGGTGATGCCCCGGGCTGGGGATATTCGGCATAATGCGCACCCCGATTCCTTCACCCATCGGCCTCGCGACTCGGGGGCCGAGTCATTCAGTCAATCGAACCATGCTGCCCTCCATCGAACACCGCCTCGCCGCCGAGATCGCGGCCAAACCTGCACAGGTGGCTGCCGCCATCGCTCTGCTGGACGAAGGCGCGACCGTGCCGTTCATCTCGCGCTACCGCAAGGAAGCGACCGGCGGCCTGGACGACGCCCAGCTGCGCCTGCTGGAAGACCGGCTGCGCTATCTGCGCGAGCTGGAAGAACGCCGCAGCGCCATCGTCGCGTCGATCACCGAGCAGGGCAAGATGACGCCGGAACTGCTGAAGGCGATCGCGTTTGCGCTGGACAAGACCCAGCTGGAAGACCTTTATCTGCCGTACAAGCAGAAGCGCCGCACCAAGGCGCAGATCGCGCTGGAGGCGGGTCTGGAGCCGCTGGCGGACACCCTGCTGACGAACCCCCTGCTCAATCCCGACGAAGAAGCAGCCAAATACCTGCGCGAGCCGTTCACCAGCGAACAGGGCGACAACCCCGGTGTTACCGATGCGAAGGCCGCACTCGATGGCGCGCGGCAAATCCTGATGGAGCGCTTCGCCGAAGATGCGAGCCTGCTGCAATCCCTGCGCGAATACGTGCAGGAGCACGGCGTGGTCGAATCGAAAGTGCTGGAAGGCAAGCACGACGCGGCGGAAAAATATGCCGACTATTTCGACTATGCCGAACCCCTCGCCGCCCTGCCCTCGCACCGCGCACTGGCCGTGTTCCGCGGTCGCCGCGAAGACCTGCTCGACGTGCGCCTGCGCCTCGACAGCGAAGCAGAACGGCCGGCCTGGAGCGCGCCGCCCAATCCCTGCGAACTGCGCATCGCCGGCCGCTTCGGCATCCAGGACCAGGGCCGCGCCGCCGACCGCTGGCTGATGGACAGCGTGCGCTTCGCCTGGCGCGTCAAGCTGTCGATGCATCTGGAAACCGAGCTGATGACCGCGCTACGCAGCCGCGCCGAGACCGAGGCCATCAACGTCTTCGCGCGCAATCTCAAGGACCTGCTGCTGGCCGCGCCCGCCGGGCCGCGCGCCACCCTGGGGCTCGACCCCGGCATCCGCACCGGCGTGAAAGTGGCGGTGGTGGACGAGACCGGCAAGGTGGTCGACACCGCGGTGATCTATCCGCACCAGCCGAAGAACGACTGGGACGGTGCGCTGCACACGCTGGCCCAACTGGCCGGGAAGCACAAAGTTTCAGTGATTTCCATCGGCAACGGCACGGCATCTAGAGAAACCGACAAGCTGGCGCGCGACCTGATCAAGCTGCGTCCCGAACTCAAGCTCACCAGCGTGGTGGTGTCCGAGGCCGGCGCGTCGGTGTATTCCGCGTCCGAATTCGCCTCGCGCGAATTGCCCGACATGGACGTTTCGCTGCGCGGCGCGGTCTCCATCGCGCGCCGCCTGCAGGACCCGCTGGCCGAGCTGGTGAAGATCGACCCCAAATCGATCGGCGTCGGCCAGTACCAGCACGACGTCAGCCAGTTCCAGCTGGCGCGTTCGCTCGATGCGGTGGTGGAGGATTGCGTCAACGCCGTCGGCGTCGACGTCAACACGGCGTCGGTACCCTTGCTCGCGCGCGTCTCCGGCTTGAGCAGCAGCGTGGCGCAGGCCATCGTTGCTTTCCGCGACGCCAAGGGCAAGTTCGCCAGCCGCGCGCAATTGCGCGACGTGCCGCGCCTCGGCGACAAGACCTTCGAACAGGCGGCGGGCTTCCTGCGCATTATGGACGGCGACGACCCGCTCGACGCCTCCGCCGTCCACCCCGAATCGTATCCGCTGGTGCAAGCGATCCTCGCCGACATCAAGCAGGACATCAAGGGCGTGATCGGCAACAGCCGCCTGCTGCAGTCGCTCAACCCGTCGAGCTACGCCAACGAGAAATTCGGTATCCCCACCATCACCGACATCCTCAGGGAACTCGAAAAACCCGGCCGCGACCCGCGACCCGAATTCACTACCGCGAGCTTCCGCGACGGCGTGGAAAAGCTCGCCGACCTCAAGCCCGACATGATCCTCGAAGGCGTCGTCACCAACGTCGCCGCGTTCGGCGCCTTCGTCGACATCGGCGTGCATCAGGATGGCCTGGTCCACATCTCGGCGCTGTCCAGCAGCTTCGTCAAGGACCCGCACAGCGTGGTCAAGGCCGGGCAGATCGTGAAGGTGAAGGTGCTGGAAGTGGACGAGAAGCGCAAACGCATCGCGCTGACCATGCGGCTGAGCGATGCGGCGGAACAGCGCGCTGCCAGACCCGATGCGGCCCAGCGCGCGCAACGCGACGATCGGGCTCAGGGCAAACCCGCGGGCGGAAAATCGAACCGTGCGCCCGCTGCAGCGCCGATGGGCGGCGCGATGGCGGCTGCATTTTCGAAGTTGAAGAACTGAGGTCGCAGGTACTTTCAGTTCACGGCGTGTTGATGCGCACGAATTCAGGGAAATAATCCGCCCGCACGATATAGGTGCCGTCGCAGTTGTACGATGCCCGCACGATACCTTCCGGAAGTGAAATGGCCGCGTTGCGCAAGTAGTACGCTTCGATGCGGCGCAAGGTATTGAAGCTTTGCACGATGGCATCGATGCGGTCCGCAGCCAGCGGCTGCCAGCTCGTGCGCTCCTCGTCCATCAGCTTCATCCAGTGCGGCGGCAGGTAATGCCGCAGCGGCCCGGTCTGGACCATGGCACGCACCCAGGCGACGGTGCGCATCTTTTCTTCGTACGGCACCGCGATGAAATGCCGCTTGGTGTAGCCCGGCTTCACCAGATCCTCGGCGTCGTGCACTTCGTAGGAGAAAGGATTGAAGATCGACTCGGTGCGTACCTCAGAGCTGTTGAAACCGATATAGATCGCGTACACCCCCGTGTTGTGCAACAGCTCGGCACAGGTTTCCAGCACCTCCCCCGCGATGCGATCGAGCCGTGACTTCTGGCGCGGGCGCAGCGGCACGGTTTCACGCAGGCTGGGGTCGCCCTTGATGCTGACAAAGGGCATGTCGCCCGGCAACCCGAAAGCGCCCACGATGGGTTCTTCCAGTATCCCGACATCGGGCGGGTTCCGCGTATCCGCGCTCAATGCAAGCCCGCCTGCGCGTATGCCATAGCAAGCTTGTCCATAAAGAATCGACCCGTCGTACTGTCCCGCGGTTGGATCGGCGCAAGCGCGCAGTGAGAGATCATGCTGTCAGTGTGAATCATGGTTTGCCTTTTCGTCAGGAACCAACACGGAGTGTGAAAGTGCGAGCTGGTTCCCCGTTACATGTAAAAGCCAGACTGGCCTGGCCACTTTGATTCGCTACCCGGCATGACTGAATGGGGCGTCATTATTCACCCACACGCGCATGTGCAATCTCGACAAGAAAATCAGGATCAAACACAGGTAAGCCACCAGAAAACTACCCAGCAGAATAGGGCCTTGAAGAAAAATGCAGGCATGAAAGGCTCCGGCCCTGCCACTGTACGGTTCACACTCACCAGTAACACAAGCGTTCAAGGACATGGGTAACAGTGTTTACCCCGCAAGGCTCATCCCGGAAGGAGCGAGCCATGCCTTGGAAGGAAGTGAAACCGATGGACGGCCACCTTTTTGTTTCATCCAGTTCGATCCATCGCCCCACCAGAGCACCCTCCCGCTTGGGCCATATCGCCAGGGCCTGGCTTCTTCCGTCCGAAACAATTTGAATCGAACTATCGCCGATCAGAAACATGCTTGGCGTGCCGTATTCGCCGACTCTGGCTGGCGCCGTCCAGCCGCCTGCCCGGTAGGCCAGATAAAGCAGACCCGGTCGGGCTGTAACGAGCGCATGAAAACGTTCATCGCCGGCAGGCGCGAGCCGCCTCGGGTTGCCGTTCTTGACGGAGAGGGGCACCGGCTGGCCGAACACGCCACCGAGTATTTCTACCGAGGCATCAGTCCTGTTGCCGAATCCGCTCTCCATGCGGCGGGCGAAAAACAGGGCCTTGCCTGTTTGCGGATCAACCGCCAGCGCCAGCATGCCCCATGGAATAAACCAGTTTGCGCCAGGCCTTGCCGGCTCGCTTTCCAGGTTCCCGAGCTTGATGGCCTGTCCATCCGGCTGGCGCCATTCGATGTCAGTCCCCCCATCTTCGGCGAAGGTCAGCGTGTCATAGCGAGTGCTATAAAAGTTGCTCCCATGCGCAATGAAAAACAGGTGGAATGTACCCGAGGCATCACCCGCCAGAACGCCGCTGTCGGGATTCGTCAGATTGACCACATAAGGCAGCTGATGATCCAGGACGTTACGGTAAGACCAGTCGTCTCCGACCGCCTTTGCCAACACCAGTTTGTCCGGGCGGAATCGGTAAGGAATGAGAATCGCGGCGGCGGGGCCACCGATGATAGATGCGCCCCACTGGGCTGTGGTTTCCAACTCGCTTCCATCGACGTCCAAAGCACACGCCATCGAATCACCGGCGCGGGCCAGCAGGGCACAGCGATTTTCGCCGGCCAGACGCCAAGCCCCTTTTTCCTGAATCCAGTGCTCGTCTTTCAATGCCACATGCAACCTGCCCTGGGCATCGTCGGTAATCGCCAGGTTCTGGTAATAGCCGTACCGCCTGGCACCGATCTTTTCCTTCTGTTCGACGCCCTGCGCCGACACCACGACGTGATAGGCATCGTCTCCTGCGGTAATCGCGACCAGATGCACCCGGCCATCCGGGGTCATGTGCGCTGCCACTTTCTCGGTGGCCGAATCCAGCAGCACGATCTCGTTGCCGAAATGGACGCCGGGCGGCGGCGTTGACCCAACCTCTTGCTCTTTCGGACCACTCGCACATGCTGTCAGAAGGAGGAGCAGCCCAACCATGCGAAGCCACGCCAGCCCCTGTACACGCGGGTAAACGCAGCTTCTGGTTTTTGTCATGCACCCTTTCTTCATCCTGATTCATGCCGCACAAGTCACGTTGAAAACTGTCGCAAGACCCATCGCCATGTCATATCCAACTGGTTTTGAATCGTGCACGCAACACCTTGTACACGCGTGCCGCAATAAAGAGATAAGCCAATCTCATTAAAGCCCAATTTCAACGTTTGTGAACTGCAAACTCGCAAACGGTCTCAACAATCACGGATGGCTGGGCCACATCTCGACGCTACCCAGCACCCTGTAAAAGACCTACACAGCGTGCTCAAGGCAGGACAGATCATGAAGGTGGAAGTGTGGGAAGTGGACGAAAAGCGAAAAAGTATCGCGCTAACCCGCTGACCGATGCGACGGAACAGACCGCAGTCAGTCCCGATTCAGCACCGATAGGCGGCGCGATGGCGGCGGCGTTCGCGAAGTTGGAGGGGTGAGCCGCGTTTACCGTGGCGGCAACCTGAGCCGTTAACACTACTCGCCAGTCTTGACCGATGCATTGCTAGCAGGGTCGCCATCCCGGTCGCGGCTGAGCCGGTTCGTTGCGCTAGATGCGCGAGCCGCCGCGCCGGTTCTTGACCCGGCTGAGCAGCATCTTGCAATTCACCTTGACGACATGACGGCGCGAAAACAGGTTGCGCCGCACGAAATCCTCGAGCGCCGTGTTGTCCTCGGTCAGCGTGTGAATATGCAGGCTGGTCATGTCGCTCATGATGTAGAGGCTTCTGACCTCGGGCTGCCGGGCCAGGTCCTCCGAGACCATTTCGATCCCCTGCGGGTCGACCTCGACGTCGAAGAACGCCGAAACCGTGGTGCCGACCTTTTCGGGGTTGACGATGACGGTGAATTTCTCGATGACGCCATCGTCGATCAGGCGCTGCACCCGGTCGCGCGCATGGACCCGGGAAATGCCCTGTTCTCGGGCGATGTCGGCGAAGCTTATGCGCCCGTCGTCGACCAGCATGGCGAGTATCTTCTGATCCAGATCGTTCATCGTGACCTCTTCGTTCGATGGCTTACGCCAGCACGTCCCACAGCATGCGCAGCGAAATCGCCAGCACCAGCACGCCAAAAATTCGCTTGAGCAGCCTGACCGGCAGGGCATGTGCCAGGAGAACCCCCAGCGGGGCCGTCAGCATAGCGGCGCCGGCGATCGCCGCCAACGCCGGTAGCGACACATAGCCCACGGTTGCGGGCGGCAACAGGCTGTGGCCCCATCCCGAAAGGACGAAGCCCGCCGCGCCGAACAGCGCGATGGGCAGGCCTAGCGCGGTGGAAATGGCGATGGCGCGTTTGAGTTCGAGGTTGCAGGCGTGCAGGAAAGGCACGGTGATGTTGCCGCCGCCGATGCCGAGCAGGGCCGAAAGCGAACCGACACCGAGGCCGACGCCCCACAACCCCCCCCGGCCCGGCAGCCGCCAGTGTGCTGCGGGTTTCCAGTCCAGCACGAACTGGGTGCCGACGAAGAGCAGGAAGACGGCGAAGAACCCCTTCAGCACGGGGGCCGGGATGAAGCCCGCCAGATAGCCGCTGGCGAAGCCGCCCAACAGCGTGGCCGGAGCCAGCAGGCGCACCACCGGCCAATCGATGGCGCGACGTTTCTGCTGCGCCCAGATCGCCGACATCGACGTGAATACGATGGCTGCAAGGGAAGTGCCGATGGCCAGGTGCGGGATGACCTCGGCAGGCAGACCATGGTGCTGAAAAATCCAGATCAGGGCCGGGACGATCACGACGCCGCCGCCGATCCCGAGCATGCCGGCGAGCAGCCCGGCGACCAGACCCAAGCCAAGAAAAGATACGAGCTCCAGCAATTGCATTCCTTCATGCGGCCGTCAGCGGCCCTGCGTGTTGTTGAATCAGACGCCGGCGGCGGCGCCGTCGCTGCGCGGATCGGAGGCGGCCTCGCAGCCACCGTCGTCCAGCACACGGATGACGCCCGCGTGCCCCATCATCTGCGCGTAATCGTCCACCCGCTCCACCGTGTGTCCCCGCCGCGCGAGCTCGTCGAACACCTCCGGCGCAAAGCGGCCTTCCAGTTTCAGGCTGTCGCTGCTCTGTCCCCAGGTGCGCCCGAGCAGCCAGCGCGGGCTGTCCAGCACCTCGGGCAGCGGCAGGCGATAGTCCAGCGCACGCGTGGCGACCGCCGCCTGCGTCTGCGGCTGGCCGTCGCCGCCCATGGTGCCGTAGACCAGCCGCGGGCGACCGTTCTCCAGATACATGGCTGGGTTGAGCGTGTGGAAGGGACGTTTGCCCGGCTTCAGCACGTTGACGTGACGCGGGTCGAGCGAGAAGGACGCGCCGCGGTTCTGCCAGAGGATGCCGGTATCGCCCGCCACCACGCCGCTGCCGTATTCGTGGTAGATGCTCTGGATGGCGCTGACGGCGCGGCCCTTCGCGTCGACGACGCCGAACCAGACCGTGTCCGCCGGCCCCACGCCTTTTCCCCAGGGTGCGGCGCGGGACACATCGATGGCATCGGCCAGGCCGGCAGTGGTGGCGGGCGAGAGCAGTTCGGCGACCGGAACGGCGACATGATCCGGGTCGGCCACATGGCGGTCGCGCAAGCGGAAAGCCTGCTTGGTCGCCTCGACCACGAGATGCACGTAATCGGCGGAAAGGTGCGGGTGGCGGGCCAGATAGAAATGGTCGAGCTGCCCCAGGATGAGCAGGGAAGCCAGCCCCTGGGTCGGCGGCGGCATGTTGACCGCCATTCCGTTGCGGTAGCGCACGCCGATCGGTTCCACCTGGCGGCAGTTGAATGCGGCCAGGTCTTCGGCGGACAGCAGGCTGCCGGCATCGGCCAGACCCTGGGCAACCCGGCGCCCGAGTTCGCCGCGATAGAAGCCATCCGCCCCGTCCCTTTGCAGCAGGCGCAGCGACTCGGCGAGCTGCGGCTGGCGAAAAGTGACGCCGGCC
>NZ_JADMKC010000041.1 GCF_018780105.1 Thiobacillus sp. | reverse complement strand
GCCGAGGAGATGAGCGGCCAGGCCGAACAGCTGCAGCAGTTGATGGGCTTCTTCAGCCTGCAGGTTCACGAAGAGCAGAAAACGGCGCCCCGGGAAATGGCTGTCCCGGGCAAGCTGGCCTGGGCCTGAGCGGAGCAATTCAAAACGCATCGGCATGCGCTTCCCCGGCTTTGCCGGGGAAGCGTCGAAATATCGGTAAGGAGTAGTCCTGTGGTGCACAAAAATAAGGGAACGGCCGTTCGCGCTGCGGACCTTCACGCCATCGTTCGCATTGGCGAGGGTATCCGTGGCGTGGTGGACACTGCACGCGAAGTGAATCTGGCCGCGTTGAACGCCATGCTGTCCTCCCGCCGTGGCGGCGACAACGCGGTGGGATTCCGGGTGGCCTCGGCGGAGTTGCGGGGAATTTCCACCCGCCTCATGGAAGCCATGCAGGGCCTGACCCTGCTGGTGTCCAGCATGGTCAACGAGGTCGCCCAGCGCCAGCGCAAGCAGCGCAGCCAGGACTATTTCCGGCGGGTCCAGGACAGCGAGGATCGCGTTGGCGGCCTATTGTCCGAAATCTTCGGCAAGCAGGAAGATGAGGTGAATCGATTGGACATGCTGCTGGGACAAAGCCGGCGCGACCTGCACATGAAGGCAAGCCGCGCGCTGCGCCTGTGCGACCAGGGACTGATCCTGTCCCGCAGCGCGCTGATCGAGGCGGCCTATGGCGGCGAATCGGCACCTGCCCTGAAGCAGGTGGCAGAACAACTGGCCCAGTCCATCCATTCCGTTGCGGAAACGCTGGGTGGCGTGCGGGCCGAACTTGAGGAAGCAAGAACATGAAAAAGCTCGAAACCCTGTTTTCGGAAGGGACGCATCAATGGCAGGTGATCGCCCGTGACCCAGAGCGCGCCAGCGCGCTGATCGACACCAATGAATACCTGATTGCCCACGGCAACGAGGCCATGCTCACCGACCCCGGCGGCCTGGAGATCTTTCCGGTGGTGTTCTCCGCCCTCGCGGCCGGCTTCGACCCGCGTCGGGTGAAATGGATCTTCGCATCGCACCAGGACCCTGACGTGATCAGCAGCCTGAGCCTGTGGCTGGAGTTCAATCCGGCGCTGCGCTGCTATGCCAGCCGCATCTGGGGCAGCTTCCTGCCCCATTACGGCGGCGACGGAACCACCTTCATCGGCCTGCCCGACGAAGGCGGCAAGCTTCCGCTGGGGGGAATCGAACTGGATGTGGTGCCGGCCCATTACCTGCACTCGTCCGGCAATTTCCATCTCTACGACGCCAAGGCACGGATCCTGTTCAGCGGCGACGTGGGCGCGGCCTTGCCGCCGCCGGAGGAGGATGAACTGTTCGTGACGGATTTCGATCGCCACATCCGCCATGCGGAGGGGTTTCACCGCCGCTTCATGGGCTCTAAAGAAGCCGTGCTGGACTGGTGCGAACGGGCCGCCGTCATGGACATCGACATGCTCTGTCCGCAGCACGGCTCGATTTATCAGGGGGCCGACGTGATGCGCTTCATCAACTGGTTCGCGGAACTCGAAGTGGGGTCCGGCCTGCGGGCCACCCGGCCCGAGATGAAAAAGGCTGCGTGAGGCTGCCATGCTCAATGTCAGCCTCAAGGACAGCGAATTCTCCAGCTTCCAGCAAATGATCTTCAGGATCGCCGGCATCAGCATGACCCCGGCCAAGAAAGCACTGGTGGCGGGCCGCTTGGCCAAGCGCCTGAAGCATCATGGCCTGGACAGTTATGAGGATTATTTCCAGCTGCTCTCCCGGCAGCAGGACGAGATGCAGGTGGCGGTGGACCTGCTCACCACCAACGAGACCTATTTCTTTCGCGAACCGAAGCATTTCGATTTCCTGCGCGACCGGGTCCTGCCCGGGCATCCGGCCGGGCGGCCGTTCCGGATCTGGAGTGCGGCCTGTTCCAGCGGCGAGGAACCCTACACCCTGGCCATGTTGCTGGCGGACCGGCTGGGCGACGCACCCTGGGACGTGTTCGGTTCCGACATCAGCACCCAGGTGCTGGACAAGGCGAGAAGAGGGCTTTATCCGATGGAGCGTGCACGCGGCATTCCGCCGGCGTTGCTGCGCGCCCATTGCCTGAAAGGCGTGGGCAGCCAGGACGGCCAGTTGCTGATCGACCCGGCCCTGCGCCGGCGCGTGCAGCTGGCCCAGATCAATCTCAACGAACCCTTGCCGGAAGTGGGCGAGTTCGATGTGATCTTCCTGCGCAACGTGATGATCTATTTCCAGGCCGAAACCAAGCGTCAGGTGGTGGCGCGCCTGCTGGCAAAACTCAGGCCAGGGGGGATTTTCATCGTTGGGCATTCGGAAAGCCTGAACGGACTGGCGCAAGGGCTGGAAACCCTTGCCCCCTCGATTTACCGCAAGCCGTGAAAAAACCGCAGAGCGTCATCGAGATTTTCCTGCAGCCCGGAGAACTGTGGTTCGGGGATGAGCAGACGCGCATCCGCACCATCCTGGGTTCCTGCGTGGCGGTCACGCTCTGGCATCCCGGGCGCCGGATCGGCGGCATGTGCCATTACATGTTGCCGAGCCGCAGCGGGCCGCACGGTGCGAAGCCGCTCGATGGCCGCTATGGCGACGAGGCGCTGGCGATGCTGCTGACGGAAATACGCGCTAAGCAGGGGCAGCCGTCCGAATTCGAGGCCAAGCTGTTCGGCGGCGGCAACATGTTCGACCGTCCGGGTTGTTTCGGGAAGGGGTGCTCCGGACAGATTCAGAATCGCAATATTTCCGCCAGCCTCGAACTGATGGCGCGCCATGGCTTCAAGGTCAAGGCCCAGCATCTCGGCGGGCATGGCCACCGTCAGGTTATTTTCGACATCTGGAGCGGGCATGTGTGGATGAAGCACACGCCCCTGCCGGCTGCCGAAAGCGTCCAGGCGGGGAAGGACAGGCGCACCCACTCCTCGATCGGACTTTCAAAATGAAGCCCATACGTGTCATGCTCGTCGACGACTCCGCCACGGTGCGCCAGGTGCTCACGGGCGTCCTGTCCGCCGCACCCGATATCCAGGTGATGGGGGCTGCCGCGGATCCCCTGTTCGCGCTCGACAAGATGAATCGGGACTGGCCCGACGTGGTGGTGCTGGATGTGGAGATGCCGCGCATGGACGGCATTACTTTCCTGAAGAAGATCATGGCCGAGCGCCCGACGCCGGTGATCATCTGCTCGACCCTGACCGAGAAGGGCACGGCCACCGCCATGCAGGCCCTGTCCGCCGGTGCGGTGTGCATCGTCACCAAGCCGCGCCTCGGACTGAAACAGTTCCTGACGGAATCGGGCCATGAAATCGTCTCGGCGGTGCGGGCGGCCGCCCAGGCCAGGGTGCGCCGCCTGGTGTCGATGCCCGCCCCGCCGCCCCGGCACGGGCTGGATGCGATTCCGGCCAGCCCGGTCATGGCCATGGCCGAAACGACCGACAAGGTGGTGGCGATCGGCGCTTCCACCGGCGGCACCCAGGCCCTGGAGGTCGTTCTGACGGCACTGCCGCGTGTCTGTCCCGGCATCGTCATCGTCCAGCACATGCCGGAGAAATTCACCGCCGCCTTCGCCGCGCGTCTCGACAGCATCTGCGCCATGGACGTGCGCGAGGCGAAGCACGGCGACCGGGTACGACCTGGCCTGGCACTGATCGCGCCAGGCGGACGCCATATGCAGCTCAGGCGCAGCGGTGCGCAGTATCACGTGGACGTGATCGATGGCCCGCCGGTAAACCGGCATCGCCCGTCCGTGGATGTGCTGTTCCGTTCCACCGCCCGTTGCGCCGGCGGCAATGCGCTGGGAATCATCATGACCGGCATGGGGGACGACGGCGCTCGAGGCATGAAGGAAATGCGGGACACCGGTGCGCCCACTCTCGCCCAGGACGAGGCGAGCTGCGTGGTCTACGGCATGCCCAAGGAGGCAGTCAAGCTGGGTGGCGTGGAACGCAGCCTGCCTCTCGCAGCGCTTCCGCTGGAAATTGCCAGATATGGCGGCGCATGAGCGACACGGGGAATCGACCGGTGTGCGGTTCTTAACCATATTAAAGAATGTGGTTATTATCGCCGACTACATCGCTGGACAAAATAACAAATCATGAGGCGCATATGTCCGCAGTGACCACGGTTTGCACTCCGCGAACGAGCAGCTATGCATGGGTAGCGGGGCTCTCTCTGCTGGCGCTGGCCATTCCGTTACTGGGATGGCAGATGACGGCGGAGCACCCTGTCGGCATCGCGCCAGCCGTCTTTCTTACCTTCCATACCCTGGCCGAGGTGTTTGCCGTGGTGGTGGCCGCCATGGTGTTCATCACCGGCTGGCACGTCCACGACGAGAAGCGGCCCACTGTCTCGGTGATGCTGGCGTGCGCCTTTCTGGCCGTGGCCATCCTGGATTTTGCCCATTTGATGTCCTACGTGGGGATGGCTGATTTCATCACCGAAAACAGCCCCCACAAATCCATCATATTCTGGCAGGCGGCCCGCTACGTCGCAGCGGGGGCGCTGCTGGCCTACGCGCTGATGCCGCAGCAGCCGCTGGACCGACGGATGCGCGGCTGGTATCTGGGCGCCAGCCTGGGATTCGTCCTGGCGCTGCTCTATGTGGGGATATGGCGGCCTGAATGGGTGCCGAACACTTTTATCGATGGGACAGGTCTGACCCCCTTCAAGTTGGCGATGGAAAACGGTGTGGTGGCGCTGCACCTGCTCACCTTGGGCCTGCTCTACTGGCGCCGGGGGGAATTCTGCGGCCCCAGCCTGAATGCGCTGTTCTTCGCCGTGGTCCTCATGCTCGCCAGCGAAGTGTTTTTCCTGATTTATATCCGGGTCACCGACCTGGCCAACGTGCTTGGCCATGCCTACAAGGTGCTGGCCTATATGTTCCTGTACCGGGCGATCTTCCTGGATAGTGTGCTGGCGCCCATCGTGCGCCTGCGGCAGGCCCGGAGCGCGGTGGAGGAAAGCGAGCGGCGCCACCGGGAACTGCTGGAGACCGCACCGGACGCCATCATGGTGGTGGATGGGCAGGGCATCATCCAGATGGTCAACGAGCGCCTGGAGCAGATGTTCGGCTATGCCCGTTCGGAGCTGCTCGGGATGAAGATGGAAATCCTGGTGGCGGGGCGGTACAAGGCGCGCCACGATGACCAGCGCTCAACCTTCACCGATTCGCCCTATGCCCGGCCCATGGCCAACAAGCCCGATCTGGCCGGGCAGCGCAAGGACGGCAGCGAGGTGCCGCTGGATATTGCCCTCAGCACCTTCCAATCCGATGCCGGCCTGCAAGTCACGACCTTCATCCGGGATGTCACCGAGCGTCGGCGCATGGAGGCGGACCTGCGCCACCAGGCCACTCACGATGCTCTGACCCACCTGCCCAACCGCGTCCTGTTCCAGGACCGCCTGACCCAAGCCATGGTCCAGGCACGCCGCTATGATCGTTTGGTCGCAGTGATCCTCCTCGACCTCGACAATTTCAAGGCGATCAACGACGGCTGGGGCCACAATTATGGCGATCTGTTTCTTGGCGAGGTGGCGGGGCGTCTGACCACCGTGCTGCGTCCGGACGACATGGTGGCCCGTCTGGGGGGAGACGAGTTTGTGCTGCTGCTATCCAACCTGGAGTTGGTAGAAGAAGTGGGCCAGGTGGCCGACAAGATTGTTCGGCTTTTTGCCGAACCATTCCGGATTGAAGAAAACGAGGTATTCGTCAGCGCAAGCCTGGGGGTGGCGGTGTTCCCTGCAGACGGAGAAGATGTCACCACCTTGCTACGCAATGCAGACGTGGCCATGTATCGGGCTAAATCGGAAGGACGTGGCGGCATTCGCTATTACACGCGGGACCTGAATACCCGCATGCGGGAAAACCTGCTGCTCCAGACCGATCTGCGCCGCGCCTTGGAAAATGGACAGCTGCAGCTGCATTACCAAGCCCAGATAGAGATGTCCACCAGCAGGATTTCTGGCGTCGAAGCCCTGCTGCGCTGGACCCATGATGAACTGGGCGATGTGAGTCCAGCGCGTTTCATTCCGGTTGCCGAGGCGAGTGGTCTGATCGTCCCTATCGGCAGCTGGGTGATTAATACGGCCTGCTGCCAGATCCGGGCTTGGCAGGATGCATGCATGCCGACCAAGGTGGCGGTCAACCTGTCTGCACATCAATTCCGCTATGGCTGTCTGGTCGACGTGGTCAAAACAGCTTTGTCGGAAAGCGGCGCAGCGCCCAGTCTCTTGGAGCTTGAGTTGACGGAGAGCGCACTGATGGATGATCCTAAGGCCGCAGCGTTGGTGCTCGGTGAACTGGAAAATCTTGGCGTCACGATTGCCATCGACGATTTCGGGACGGGCTATTCCTCGCTAGCCTATCTGAAAATGTTTTCGCTCCACAAACTCAAGATTGACCGTTCCTTTGTCAAGGACGTTGCCCACGATCCAGACGATGCAGCTATCGTGGGGGGCCTGGTAAGTCTGGCCCATAGCCTTGGGATGTGGGTCGTCGCCGAGGGCGTGGAAACCGAGGATCAGCGGACTTCGCTAGCCGGTTTGGGGTGCAACGCATTCCAGGGTTGGCTACACAGCCGCGCGGTGCCGGCAGAGGAATGTTTCAGGATGCTGATCGAGAATTGCCAAGCTGAAGACGGAGGCTTCGTTCGATTGTAGGCTTGGACTAGCGGGCCTTTTGCGCCGGGCAAGTTGCTGTTCGATGCGGCAGCGCTTTTGCTGAATGCATGGGCCGGACCGATCGGCGCGTTCCATGCACTTGGTCTAAGGTCTGAAGTGTGATGTCGAAATCCCTCACTCTCGTGCGTCGTACAGACAGGGCTGCATTGTTGCAGCCTCCACTTTCGCTCAGGAGCCTGAAATGTCTGACCGTACCGTTCGTCTGCATCGCGTCATCCGCGCCACTCCCGACAAGCTTTACCGGGCATTCACCGAGGCCGAGGCGCTGGCCAAGTGGCTGCCGCCCTATGGCTTCACTTGTACCGTGCATCATTTCGACGCCAAGGTCGATGGGTCGTTCCGGATGTCCTTCCGCAACTTTTCCACCGGCCATGCGCATTCGTTCGGCGGCGAATATCTGGAGCTGGTTGCGGATCGCCTGATCCGCTACACCGACCGCTTCGACGATCCGAATCTGCCCGGCGTGCTCGAAGTCACGGTGAAACTCGAACCGGTGTCATGCGGCACCGCGCTGTCGATCGAGCAGACCGGCATTCCCGAGGCGATTCCGCTGGAGATGTGCTACCTCGGGTGGCAGGAGTCGCTCGCGCAGTTCGCCACGCTGGTGGAGCCGGATATCCCCGGTTGATCCCGACCCGTCCGGCAGGCGCGCAGTGCGGTTCGGGGTGCGGGCGCGCGTCCGCTACGTGGCGCGTTCCGCCCACACCCGCAACCGCCGGTAATCCGCCCACCACGCGCCGTCGCGCCAGATTGCCGGTTTCAATGCCGTTTCGGTGGCTGCCAGCACGGCTTCGCGGTTTGCTTCGCCCAGTCCGTCCAGATGATGCGGCAGGAACTGGATGAACCATTGGCGCAATCCATCCTCGCCTTTCAGGGGCGTGGGCAGGTCGAAATACCACGCGGCGCGCACGACGAGGCCATGGCTTTCCAGCAGGGCGGTGTAACCGGGCAGGCGGGGGAAGGTCCAGGGGCTGCGGTAGTCGCGTCCGGCGATGCGTTTGAGCGCGTCGGCAAAAGCTGTTTCCAGTGCTTCGCAGTTACGGTGGCCGCCGAATTCGGCGATGAAGCGGCCGCCGGGTTTGAGTGCGCGGGCGATGCCGCGCGCGGCGTCTTCGGCGCGCGTGACCCAGTGCAATACGGCGTGCGAGTAGACGGCGTCGAATTCCGCTTCGAACGGCAGCGCGGCGGCGTCGGCGACGCGGAAATCGAGCGCGGGAAAGCGCTTGCGTGCTGTCTCGATCATGGCGGGCGAGGCATCGACGCCGACGACCTGCGCACCGCGTTCGGCCATGGCCGCGGCGATGTCGCCGGTGCCGCAGCCAAGGTCGAGGATGCGTTCGCCGGCCTGCGGGGCGAGCAGGTCGACGAGGCCTTGGCCGCGCTCGATGATGAAGCCGTGGCGGTCGAGGTAGCGTTGTGCGTCCCAGTCCATCGGTGGTCTCCTATTTGGCGCGCGGCGCAAGTGCGCCGGCGAGGGTTTGCCATTGGTGCACGGCCAGCCCGGTGCCGATGCAGGCGGCGCCGAGCCACACGCGCACGCCGACGTGTTCGCCGTTGAGCGCGCTGCCCAGCAGCAGCGCGAGCACGGGGGTGACGAGGGTGATGAGCGCGACCTTGCCGGTTTCCATGTGCTTGATGACGTAGTAGTAGAGCGCGAAGCCGACCACCGAGCCGAATACGCCGAGGTAGACGATGGCGGCGCCGGCGCGCGGGGGCACGGCATTCGGCACGTGGCCGTCGGTGCCCAGCCACACCAGGGCGAACAGCGGCAGCGCGACGACGAGGGTGCCGGCAGTGGTGGCGAGCGGCGGGCTGTCGTCGCCAATGCGTTTCACCCACACCAGGCTGGCGGAATACAGCGTCACCGCAGCGAGCAGGGCGAGCACGCCGGCCAGGGCGTGGGCGCCGCCCATTTCGTGGCTGTCGCCGAAGATGACCGCGAGTCCGGAAAGGCCGAGCAGCATGCCGGCGATCTTGGCGCGCGTGAGCGCTTCCTCTTCCAGCCACAGCAGCGCCAGCAGCCCGGTGATCAGCGGCGTCAGGCCGAACAGCACGGAGACGAGGCCGGAGTGGATGTATTGCGCGCCCCAGTAGGTGAGTGTCATGGCGCCGAACATGCCGAGCCCACCGGCCAGGTAGCTGGTGCGGGCGCGGCGGTGCAGCGGCAGGCCAATGCGCCAGACGGCGAGGACGGTGGCAGCGACGGCGAAGCCGATGACCATGCGCGCGGCCACGGCGAAGGCGAAGCCGGTGCCCTGGGCGCTCCATTTGATGGCGAGCGGCGTGGTGGCCCAGATGAGGATGATGCCGAGATAGGCGGCGGGGACGGACATAAAAGAATCTCCAGCGATCAGGTCGTGGGGGGATGCAAGTTCGCGTGCGCGGCCAACTCGCTCTGGATGAAGGCGGCGATCATGGCGCGCCAAGTGGCTTCGGCCACCGCCGGGTCGGCACCGATCGCGCGGGCATGGTTGACGATACCGGCTACGACGGCCTCGACGCGTGGCGGGGCGGGCACGTCGGCAGCGGTGCGCTTGAAGCGCGCGGCCTGTTGCACGTAGCCGCCGCGCTCGGCAAGTAGCGCCAGCATCTGCAGGTCGATGCGGTCAATGGCGTGGCGTACCTGTTCCAGTGAATTGCAGGTTTCGATGTTCATGAACGGCTCCTTGTTTTACGGACGACAAAAACAAAAAGGCCGCGAACCTTTGCGGGTCCGCGGCCTTTTTGGGGAAATCGATTCGTTACTGCTGGATCAACACACCTCCGGCCCGGACACGCGTACGCGCAGCCACATGCACAGCGGCAGGCGGCGGATGATTGCGATGGGGGCGGAATGCACGGGATGAACCATGGCCGCATTCTGGCCGGGGATGAAGCGGGCTGTCAATCGTGCGCGCAGGTTTGAAGCGCCGCCTGATGGATTGTCAGGGGTGGAATGCGGCATTGCGCTCAGCGGCCCAGCCCGTATTGCTTGAGTTTGCGGTACAGCGTGCGTTCGGTGATGCCGAGCGCGGCGGCGACGCGCGCGCGATGCCCTTGATGGGCGTCCAGCAAACCCTGGATGTGCGCGCGTTCTGCTGCGAGCAGCGATTGCGGGGCTTCGGGTTGCAGGGGCGCGGCGTCAGCGGTTTGCGCCGCCGGGGGGGCAGAGGCGGGCAGTTGCAGATCGGTGGCCGAGATGACGCCTTCGCGGCAGTTCAGCACCGCTTTTTGCAGCAGGTTGCGCAGCTCGCGTACGTTGCCCGGAAACTCGTAGGCCTGCAGCGCGGCAATGGCGCTCGCGTCGAGGCGGCAACTGCCCTGATTGCCGGCCAGGCGCTTGAGGAGGTAAGCCGCCAGTTCGGGTAGGTCCTCGGCGCGTTCGCGCAGGGGCGGCAAGGTCACATCGATGCCCGCGACCCGGTAGTACAAATCCAGCCGGAAGCGTTTGGCGTCGACTTCGTCCAGCAACCGGCGGTTGGTGGCGGACACCAGGCGCACGTTGGCCGTCAGGGTGTGGGTGCCGCCGACGCGGCGGAATTCGCCGGTCTCCAGCACCCGCAGCAGCTTGGCTTGCAGGTTGAGCGGGATTTCGCCGACTTCATCGAGGAACAGCGTGCCGTTGTCGGCCAGTTCGAACAGGCCCTTTTTCTGCCCGCTGCTGCCGGAAAACGCGCCGCGTTCATGGCCGAACAATTCGCTCTCGAACAGGTTTTCCGGCACGGCGGCGCAATTGATGACGATGAACGAGCCGTTCCTGTGGCTGGAGCGGGCGTGGATGAAGCGCGCGGCCAGCTCCTTGCCGACGCCGGATTCGCCGAACAGCAGAATCGAGGCCTCGCTTTCGGCAACGCGCGCAAGTTTGTCGACGCAGGACAGGAAGGCGGGCGAGCGGCCGATCATCTGCATCGCGTCGCATACGCTGCCGGCCTCGGCCTCCAGCGGGAACATCTGTTCGCCCAGATACAGCTCGCCGTCCGTGCCCTGCAGGCGATGGCCGCGGATGCGGGTGCGCTCGGGCTGGTCGCCGGCGTGAAAATGCGTGTGCAGGACCTCGACCGCTTCGCCCTGCTTGAACAGCGCCAAGTGCGGGCACAGTTCGCCGTTTTCGTGACAGGGACGGTCGGCGTGATGCGACACCTTGTAGCAGTGCTGGCCGGCGATGGCTTCGGTCGAGATGCCGTAGGCCTCGCAATAGCGCCGGTTGGCGGCCACGATGCGGTATTCGCTGTCGATGACGACGAATGCCTGTTCGTGGGTGTCGATCAGGCTTTGAAGATGGACCTTTTGAGGATTGGCCCTTTGAGAATTAACCACGGCGCGCTCCGATGTCATGACTTTTTCCAAATGTGTCATGACAGCTTGGTCATGTCAATTCGGGGCGGCGGCAACGAGGCCGCACGAACAGGCGGGTTGCGTATGGCATGTCTATTGCTTGGCTTTAGGGCTCACACGGCATAAGGAATCAAAAAATGGCACACATCGTAATTCTGGGCGCAGGCGTCGGCGGCATGAACATGGCCTACGAAATGCGCGAAGAGGCCCGCGCCGAAGATCGGGTGACGGTCATTTCCAACCTGCCGTATTTCCAGTTCACGCCCTCCAACCCCTGGGTGGCGGTGAACTGGCGCAAGCCGGACGACATCACCATCCCGGCCGCGCCGTATCTGAACAAGAAGAACATCGATTTCATCGCCGTCGGCGCAGCGCGTGTGCATCCCGAGCGCAATCAGGTCGAGCTGACTGATGGGCAGGTCATCGACTACGACTATCTGGTGATTGCAACTGGCCCCAAACTGGCGTTCGACGAAGTGCCCGGCTTGGGCCCGGAAGGGCATACGCAGTCGGTATGCCAGGTCGAGCATGCGGCCGCGGCCGCGAAGGTGTGGGATAGCTTCGTGGAAGAGCCGGGGCCGATCGTGGTGGGCGCGGTGCAGGGTGCATCGTGTTACGGCCCGGCCTACGAGTTCGCGTTCATCATGGATACCGATTTGCGCAAGCGCAAAATCCGCGACCGCGTGCCGATGACCTTCGTCACGGCCGAGCCCTACATCGGGCATCTCGGTCTGGGCGGCGTGGGCGACTCCAAAGGCCTGCTCGAGTCCGCCCTGCGCGAGCGCCACATCAAGTGGATCTGCAACGCCAAGGTGACCAAGGTCGAGGCCGGCAAGATGTTCGTCGCCGAGCACAACGACAAGGGCGAAATCATCAAGGAACACGAACTGCCGTTCGCCTATTCGATGATGCTGCCTGCTTTCAAGGGCATCGACGCCGTGTTCGGCATCGAGGGGCTGACCAACCCGCGCGGCTTCATCACCATCGACGCCCACCAGCGCAATCCCAAGTTCCGGAACATTTTCTCGGTCGGCGTGTGCGTCGCCATTCCGCCGGTGGAGGTCACCCCGGTGCCCACCGGCACGCCCAAGACCGGCTACATGATCGAGTCCATGGTCACCGCCACCGTGCACAACATCCGCGCGCTGCTCGACGGCAAGGAGCCGACTGAAAAAGCCACCTGGAACGCGATCTGTCTGGCCGACTTTGGCGACACCGGCGCGGCCTTCGTTGCGATCCCGCAAATCCCGCCGCGCAACGTCAACTGGTTCAAGGAAGGCAAATGGGTGCACCTGGCCAAGGTCGCGTTCGAGAAATATTTCATGCGCAAGATGAAGACCGGCACCACCGAACCCCTGTACGAAAAATACGTGCTGGGCCTGCTCGGTATCAAGAAACTCAAATAGTCCGAGAATCATCAGGCCGATCCCGATCTCTCCTCTATAGCGCCTGCGGGCGCTATTTTTTTGCCTGCCGGGCCTGTCGGCGGACGGCTATAATGGCCCGTTTTCAGCAGGGGTCGGGCTGCCCGGCGCGCGAAGGAATCACCATGCTTCTCATGATTGATAATTACGACAGCTTCACCTACAACCTCGTGCAGTATTTCGGCGAGCTGGGCGAAGAGGTCAAGGTGATCCGCAACGACGAGATCGATCTCGCCGGCGTGGCCGCGCTGAAGCCCGATCACATCGTGGTGTCGCCCGGCCCCTGCACGCCCAACGAGGCCGGCGTGTCGGTGCCCCTGATCAAGGAGTTTTCCGGCAAGGTGCCGATACTCGGCGTGTGTCTCGGCCATCAGAGC
Organism: Thiobacillus sp.; assembly: GCF_018780105.1. Lineage (GTDB taxonomy): Bacteria > Pseudomonadota > Gammaproteobacteria > Burkholderiales > Thiobacillaceae > Thiobacillus. The sequence continues at coordinate 12,437 of NZ_JADMKC010000041.1, read as the reverse complement.
ATCGGCCAGGCCTTCGGTGGAAAAATCGTGCGCGCCAAAGAGCTGATGCACGGCAAAACCTCGATGATTTATCACACCGACGCCGGCGTGTTTCACGGCCTGCCCAATCCTTTCCGCGCCACCCGCTACCACTCGCTGGTGATCGAGCGCGCAAGCCTGCCGGACTGCCTGGAAATCACCGCGTGGACCGACGACGGCGAAATCATGGGAGTGCGCCACAAGACGCTGGCCGTCGAAGGCGTGCAGTTCCACCCCGAATCCATCCTCACCGAGCACGGCCACGCCATGCTCGCCAACTTCCTCAAGGAGCGGGTGTGATGCAGCACAAGGACCTGCTGACGCTGATCATCGAACGCCACGATTTGCCGCACGACGCGATGCTGGCGGCGATGCGAGCCGTGATGGGCGGCGAATGGACGCCCGTACAAATTGCCAGCTTTCTGGTCGCGCTGCGCATGAAAGGCGAGTCGGTGAACGAGATCGCCGCCGCCGCCGAGGTGATGCGCGAGTTGTCGACCAAGGTGCCGCTCGCGGGCGTCGAACATCTGGTCGACACCTGCGGCACCGGCGGCGACGGCGCGCACACCTTCAATATTTCCACCGCCTCCGCCTTTGTCGCAGCGGCGTGCGGCGCGCGCGTCGCCAAGCACGGCGGGCGCTCGGTGTCGTCCACCTCGGGCAGCGCCGACGTGCTGGAAGCGCTGGGCGTCAACGTCAACCTGAGTCCCGACAAGGTCGCCGAGGCGGTGAAGACGCTGGGCGTCGGCTTCATGTTCGCGCCCAACCACCACAGCGCGATGAAACACGCCGCGCCGGTGCGGAGAGAACTCGGCGTACGCACCCTGTTCAATTTGCTGGGACCGCTCACCAACCCGGCCGGCGCGCCGAACCAGGTGATGGGCGTGTTCAGCCGCGAACTCACCGGCACCCTGGCGCGCGTGCTGCAGAGTCTGGGCAGCCGCCATGTGCTGGTCGTCCACGCCGAAGAGGGACTGGATGAAATCAGCCTGGCCTCGCCCACGTTCGTGGCCGAACTGAAAGACGGCCACGTCTCCGAATACGAACTCGAGCCCGGCCTGTTCGGCCTGCCGCAAGTGGCGGCGAGCGAACTGGTGGTGAACGGCAAGGATGAAGCGGTCGAGATGCTGCTGGCCGCGCTGGAAAACCGCCACGCCGGCGCCGCAGCCATCGTCGCCCTCAACGCCGGCGCGGCGATTTATGTGTCCGGCCGCGCCGTCAGCCTGATGGACGGCGTCGCGCAGGCGCGGCAGGCCATCGCCTGCTGCACCGCCCGCGATGTCCTCGAACATTACCGCCGCTTCAGCCAGGCGTAAGCCGTCAGTCACGAGCCATCAAGCATGAGCGATATCCTCGAAAAAATCCTCGCCACCAAACGCGCAGAAATCGCTGCCGGTCTGGCCGCCGTGCCGCTGGCCGACATGCAGGCGCGCGCCAAGGCCGCCCCGCCGCCGCGCGATTTTGTCGGCGCCCTGCGCGCCAAACTGGCAGCCGGCCAGCCGGCCGTCATTGCCGAAATCAAGAAAGCCAGCCCGTCCAAGGGCGTCATCCGGCCCGACTTCAAGCCCGCCGAGATTGCCACCAGTTATGCAGCGGGCGGTGCCGCGTGTCTGTCGGTGCTGACCGACCGCGACTACTTTCAGGGCAGCGCCGAGTATCTGATGCAGGCGCGCGCCGCGTGCGCGTTGCCGGTGCTGCGCAAGGATTTCATCATCGATCCGTATCAGGTCTACGAAGCGCGTGCGATGGGCGCGGACTGCATCCTGTTGATCGTCGCCGCGCTGGAGTTGCCGGCGATGCAGGCGTTGGAGGCGCTGGCGTTCGAGTTGGGGATGGCGGTGCTGGTGGAGTCGCACAACGCTTCAGAGCTGGATTCGGCTTTGCAGTTGAAGACGCCGCTGCAGGGAGTCAACAACCGCAACCTGCGGACGTTTGAGGTGAGCCTGGAGACGACCTTGGGTTTGTTGCCGAAGATCGGGAATGAGCGGATTGTGATTACTGAGTCGGGGATTCTGGCGCCGGCTGATGTGGTGCGGATGCGGAGGCATCAGGTCAATGCGTTTCTGGTGGGGGAGGCGTTCATGCGGGCGGCTGATCCGGGAGCGGAATTGGCCAGGTTGTTTGCCGACTAACTACAAGTGGGTGACTTCCCTCTTTGGAAAAGGGGGATTGAGGGGGATTTGAAGTCGTTGCTTGACTACCGACCGTTGGCCGGGGGTAGCCCGGCAGCTAGTCACTTTCTTTTGTCTCGCCAAAAGAAAGTAACCAAAGAAAAGGCGACCCCGCTCATCCCCGAAACCCCGGAAATCGAGCCTGCCGGGTGGGCGTCAAAGAACTCGCCCCGCTTTTGCTGTTTTAAATTTGGTTTTTTGTGAGCGGAGCTCAAACACCTTTGCCGCTGATCCACCCGACAGGCTCAATTTCCGGCGGGGCTGAGAGGGGAATAAGGTCAAAACCAGGACGGTGGTAACTGGATAGCTTGCATCCCTGTGTTACGACGACGCCCATCCGGCGGATTAGCGCTACGCTCATCCGCCCTACGCATGCCGATCCCCATTGAAACGACGCTAGTGCCATTGGCGAATAAAAACGAGGAGAAAGAATCTGTGATTCGGAAAGTAAAGGTACTTGCAACGGTGGTGGCGATAGCCTTGTTAGCGACTGGTATTTACTGGCTAGCAGCTTTTTACACTGGGTATGAGATTGGCAAGAAAGATTATTGGCGCATACGGGATCCCAATTCAGGCTCGCATATGCATGACATACGCCTGCCTACTATGTGCAATGGAACTGAATACGCTCTGGATACAGTTCCCATCTATGAATCACAGCATATCGATGGCCACTGGAAGTTGGTTAGAGTGAATGCCGCGAGATATAGATATACGGAGGACGGCTGGAAGCTGCGTTCCGAGGCACGCGCTTTTGTGAGTGCAGACATCATGTTAGACCAGCAGTGTTTTTCGGCGTTGGTTAATACGCTTAGGTATTGGACTGGGACTTTCCGGTTACAGCTAGTTAGGGCAGGTAAGGTTGAAATGGAAGTCGTGAAGTTCTAAGGCTACCGGATACTGAAGAAATTCGTTCATGAATTTCACATTGAAAATCAGATTAGGAGCCCGCGTAGGGCGGGTGAGTGGGGTCACCTTTTCTTGGGTTACTTTATTTTGGCGAGACAAAAGAAAGTGACTAGCTGCCGGGCTACCCCCGGCCAACGGTCGGTAGTCAAGCAACGACTTCAAATCCCCCTCAATCCCCCTTTTCCAAAGGGGGAGGTCTGTGCGTTTACCGCTTCCCCCCAAACAAACTCCCCAATACGCCCCGAATAATGGAACGCCCAACCTGGCTGCCAATGGCGCGCGCAGCCGATTTGGCCAACGCTTCCGCAGCCCCTTCGCGGCGTCCGCTTCCTCCCAGAATATCGCCCAGCACGCCCCCAAGTCCGCCGCTTGCTGCGGGTTGCGCGGCAGCCTTGGCTTGTTGTTCCACCTGAGCCTGCGTGGCAGCAGTCTGTGCCGCTTGCTCGGTGCGCGCTTTCAACGATTCATAAGCCGACTCGCGATCCACCGTCTTGTCGTACACGCCCGCCACCAGCGAAGACTGCATCAACTGCCGGCGCTGGGCTTCGGTGATGGGGCCGAGCTGGCCTTGCGGCGGCACGATGAAGGCGCGCTCGACCACGCCGGGGCGGCCTTTTTCGTCGAGGAAGGACACCAGCGCTTCGCCGACGCCGAGTTCGGTGATGACGGCTGCTTCATCCAGATCGGCGTTGTCGCGCATGGTTTCTGCGGCGGCCTTGACGGCTTTCTGGTCGCGTGCGGAAAACGCGCGCAGGGCGTGCTGCACGCGGTTGCCGAGCTGCGACAGAATCTTGTCGGGCACGTCGGCCGGGTTCTGGGTGACGAAATAGACGCCGACGCCTTTGGAGCGGATCAGCCGCACCACCTGTTCGATCTTGTCGACCAGGGCGTCGGGTGCGTCGTCGAACAGCAGGTGCGCTTCGTCGAAGAAGAACACCAGCTTGGGCTTGTCGAGGTCGCCGGCCTCGGGCAGGTTTTCATACAGTTCGGACAGCAGCCACAGCAGCAGGGTGGCGTACATCTTGGGCGCCTGCATCAGGGTGTCGGCCGACAGGATGTTGATGACGCCGCGCCCTTTGTCGGTCTGGATCAGGTCGTCGATGTTGAGCATCGGCTCGCCGAATATCTGTTCGCCGCCTTGCGATTCCAGCGCCAGCAGGCCTCTTTGAATAGCGCCGATGGATGCCGACGAGACGTTGCCGTAATCGGTGGTGAACTGCTTGGCGTTCTCGCCGACGTAGGCCAGCATCGCGCGCAGGTCTTTCAGGTCGAGCAGCAGCAGGCCGTTGTCGTCGGCCACCTTGAACACCAGGTTGAGCACGCCGTTCTGGGTGTCGTTGAGATCGAGCATGCGCCCCAGTAACAGTGGCCCCATGTCGGAAATGGTGGCGCGCACCGGATGGCCGCTCTTGCCGAAGGGATCCCACAGGGTGACCGGGTAGCCCTGGTGCTGGAAGCCTTCGAGCTTGAGCGCGGCCACCCGTTCGGTCACCTTGGCATTGCCACCGCCGGGCTGCGAGACGCCCGACAGATCGCCTTTCACGTCCGACATGAAACACGGCACGCCGATGGCCGAGAACTGCTCGGCCAGGCTTTGCAGGGTGACGGTCTTGCCGGTGCCGGTGGCGCCGGTGATGAGGCCGTGGCGGTTGGCCATTTGGGGCAGCAGGCAGAGGTCGGCGGTGGCGTTGCGGGCGACGAGCAGGGGTTCGGTCATGGCAATTCCTGAATGCGTAATGCATCGATTCTAGCGAGTTCGTCCGCATCCGGTGCGGCACAAACTGTAGAAGCATTTACTTATGTTGCAGGTATCATCCCGCCATCGTGACAAACAAGGGCCGGGCCGTGACAACGCAAGCGCAAACACATGAAATCGTCATCGTCGGCGGCGGTGCGGGCGGGCTGGAACTGGCCACCCGCCTGGGCGACAAGCTGGGCAAAAAGAAGCGCGCGAACATCACTCTGATCGACGCTTCGCCTTCGCATTTGTGGAAGCCGCTGCTGTACGAAGTGGCGGCCGGCAGCCTCGATTCCTACGCCGAACGGCTGGAATATCTGGCGCAGGGCCACTGGCACCATTTCCGCTTTCGCCTCGGGCGGATGGAGCAGCTGGACCGCGCCAATCAGGAAATCGCGGTGGCGCCGACGTTTGACGAAAATGGCGAGGAGATCATTCCGCGTCGCCGCTTTCGCTACGACACGCTGATCATCGCCGTCGGCTCGGTGGCCAACGACTTCGGCGTGCCCGGCGTCTCCGAGCACTGCATCATGCTCGATACCCCGGGCGAGGCGCGCGAGTTTCACCGCCGCCACATCAACGCCTGCTTGCGCGCCAATACCCAGGCCGAAGCTGTCGCGCCTGGCCAACTCACCGTCGGCATCGTCGGTGCCGGTGCCACCGGCGTCGAGCTTGCGGCTGAGCTGCACGACACTACACGCGAGCTGTCGGCTTACGGCATGGACCATATCGATCCTGACAAAAGCCTGAAGCTGCTAATCGTCGAAGCCTCCGACCGCATCCTGCCTGGCCTGCCGCCACGGCTGTCGGCTGCGGCAGCCGAGCGGCTGGCCGAACTGGGGGTTGAAATGCACACCAACGAACGGGTGGTCGAAGTGCGCAAGGACGGCATGCTGACCGCCGACGGCAAGTTCATTCCCGCCAGCATGATGGTGTGGTCGGCCGGCATCAAGGCGCCGGACTTCCTGCGCGAGATCGACGGTCTGGAAACCAATCGCGTGAACCAGCTGGTGGTCAAGCCCACGCTGCAAACTACGCGCGACGACAATATTTTTGCGCTGGGCGACTGCGCCGCCTGCCCGATGCCGGACGGCAAAAACGTGCCGCCACGCGCCCAGGCTGCGCACCAGCAGGCTTCCCACATGGCGAAATCGATCTGCCGTCGCTTCCGCGGCAAGCCGCTGCTGGATTACGTCTATCGCGACTACGGTTCGCTGGTCGCGCTGGGGCGCTTTTCCACCGTCGGCAACCTGATGGGCGGCCTGTCGGGCGGCAGCATCATGATTGAAGGTGCGATGGCGCGGCTGGTCTACTGGTCGCTGCACAAAATGCACCAGATCGCCCTGCACGGCTGGATCAAGACCTCGATGACGACCTACGCCCACTTCATCAGCACGCCGACGCGCGCGCGCATCAAGCTGCACTGAATGAGCGGGCTTTTGCCCGCGGCATCTTGAAATCCGGTTCATTTCCCCACATCTAGTGAGGTATATCGAATGCAGGAGTGCACTATGTCCATCACCCGTCCCGCCGCCGTTGCGGGCATGTTCTATCCGGATAACCCGGGCACGCTCAAGCGCACCGTCGCCGATCTGCTGGCCGGCGCCAGGGGCGGCGAGGGCGCGCGTGCGCCCAAGGCGCTGATCGTGCCGCACGCCGGATACATCTATTCCGGCGCGGTCGCCGCCAGCGCCTACGTGCGGCTGGGCGAGCAGCGCGCCCGCATCCGCCGGGTGGTGCTGCTCGGCCCCACCCATCGTGTCTATGTGCGCGGGCTGGCCTTGCCCGATGCCGAGCGTTTCGCCACCCCGCTCGGCGCTATCCCGCTGGACCGGGCAGGCATGCAGCGCCTGTCCGCGCTGCCGCAGGTGAGCGTCAGCGCAGCGGCGCACCAGATGGAACATTCGCTGGAAGTGCAGCTGCCTTTTCTGCAGCAGGCATTGGACGATTTCCAGCTGCTGCCGCTGGCGGTGGGCGATGCCACGCCCGAAGAAGTCGCCGAGGTGCTGGAAACGGTGTGGGGCGGCGACGAGACCTTGATCGTGATCAGTTCCGACCTGTCGCATTTCCTGCCCGACGCGGTGGCGCGCAGGGTCGACGGCGCGACGGTGGAGGCCATCCTGGCCTTGAACCCGCACCTCGACCACGAGCAGGCCTGCGGCGCGACGCCAGTCAACGGCCTGCTGCTGGCCGCGCGCCGGCATGGCCTGCAGCCGGTGGTGCTGGACGTGTGTAATTCCAGTGACACCGCCGGCGATCCGGAGCGGGTAGTGGGCTATGCCGCGTTTGCTTTTCAGGATGCGGCAGCGGCCGTGCAGCCGGAGGCGGATGATGAGAAAGGCCCGGTTTTGCTCAAGCTCGCGCGGTCCGGAATCGCGGCGGCGCTCGGTCAGTCCGTTGCGCTGGGCCAGTCCGCGGCGTTGGGCCAGTCCGCTGCGTTCGACGCGCGGCATGCCTGGCTGCAGGCGCCCGGCGCCAGCTTCGTCACGCTTACCCGGCACGGCGAGTTGCGTGGCTGCATCGGCACGCTGGAGGCGCACCGGCCGCTGGGAGAGGACGTGCGCGAGAACGCCGTGGCCGCGGCCTTCCGCGATCCGCGTTTTGCGCCGCTGAGTCTGGCGGAGTTCGACGCCATCCGCGTCGAGGTATCGCTGTTGTCGCCAGCCGAGCCGTTGGGCGCTGCCAGCGAGCGGGAAGCGCTGACCAGCCTGCGGCCGCATGTCGATGGCGTGGTGTTCGAATTCGGCCACTACCGCAGCACCTTCTTGCCGCAGGTGTGGGAACAGCTGCCCGACCCGGTCGAATTTCTGGCGCAGCTCAAACGCAAGGCGGGGCTGTCGATGAATTTCTGGGACACAGACGTGCGCCTGTCGCGCTATACGGTCAGCAAATGGAAGGAGTCCGTCGCATGAGCGTGAGCGAATCGCATTACCCTGCGCGCTGGTGGCACGCGCTGCCCAACGGCCGCATCCAGTGCGACCTCTGCCCGCGCGACTGCAAGTTGCACGAGGGCCAGCGCGGACTGTGTTTCGTGCGCAAGATGGAAGGCGGGCAGATGGTGCTCACCACCTACGGCCGTTCGTCCGGCTTCTGCGTCGATCCCATCGAGAAAAAGCCGCTCAATCATTTCTATCCGGGTTCGTCGGTGTTTTCATTTGGCACCGCCGGCTGCAACCTCGCCTGCAAGTTCTGCCAGAATTGGGATATTTCCAAGTCGCGCGAGACCGACACGCTGATGGACCAGGCGTCGCCGGACGAAATTGCCGCCGCGGCGGAACGCGCCGGCAGCAAGAGCGTGGCTTTCACCTACAACGACCCGGTGATCTTCGCCGAATACGCGATGGACGTGGCCGACGCCTGCCATGCGCGCGGCCTCAAGACGGTGGCGGTCACCGCCGGCTACATTCACGAAGCGCCGCGCCGCGCGTTCTACGCCAAGATGGACGCGGCCAACGTCGATCTGAAAGCCTTCACCGAGGATTTCTATTTCAAGCTGACCGGCGCGCAATTGCAGCCGGTGCTCGACACGCTGGTGTACCTGAAGCGCGAGACCAACGTCTGGACCGAGATCACCACGCTGCTGATTCCTGGCCACAACGATTCCGATGCCGAGATCGCAGCGATGAGCCAGTGGATCATGCGCGAACTCGGTCCCGAGGTGCCGCTGCATTTCTCCGCCTTCCATCCCGACTGGAAAATGCGTGACGTCCCGCCGACGCCGGCGTCCACGCTGAGCCGCGCGCGCGACATCGCGCTCAAGGCCGGGCTGCATTACGTCTATACCGGCAACGTGCACGACACCACGGGCGGCACCACCTTCTGCCCGGGCTGCCATGATCCGTTGATCGTGCGCGACTGGTATCGCATCGAACGCAACAGCGTGACCCCGGAGGGCCGCTGCCCGCATTGCGGCCACGCCATCGCCGGGCATTTCGATGCAAGCCACCCAGCCTTCGGCAACCGCCGTATCCCGATTGCCCTGCATCCGGAGTCCCGCCCATGAACACTTCCACGCTGGTACATATTCCCGTCGACGGCGTTACGGTCGAAGGCATGCTGGACATTCCCGAGCATGCGCTCGGGCTGGTGCTGTTTGCCCATGGCAGCGGTTCGTCGCGCCATTCGCCGCGCAACAACTATGTCGCCGGCGTGTTGCGCGAAGCGGGCGTGGGCACGTTGCTGATGGATCTGCTGACGCCGGAAGAAGATCGCGATGTCGCCCAGCGCTTCAACATTGGCCTGCTGACGCAACGCCTGTTGGCGGCGGCGCGCTGGGCACACGGTCAGCCCATTGCGCGCGGCCTGCCGCTGGGATTTTTCGGCGCCAGCACCGGCGCTGCCGCGGCGATCGAAGCGGCAGCGCTGCTGGGGGCGGACGCTGCGGCCGTGGTGTCGCGTGGCGGCCGCCCCGATCTGGCCAGCCGCACCGCGCTGGCAAACGTGAGCGCGCCGACCTTGCTGCTGGTGGGCGGCTGGGACGACGGCGTGATCGAACTCAACCAGCAGGCCTATGACCAACTGGCTTGTGAGAAGGGACTGGGTATCGTGCCCGGCGCGACCCATTTGTTCGAGGAGCCCGGCACGCTGGAACAGGTGGCGCAACAGGCCGCGCTCTGGTTTGCCGGGCATTTTGCGCCGATCCCGCACGCGTGACTGCGCAGGTGCTGGATGAGCCTGCTGGATGAGCTGTCTTACATGCTGGAGTGGCCGCCCTGTGCGTATTCCCGCTCGTATTTTTCCTGGCATGCGAGGCAGCGCTTGGCGGTGGGGTAGGCCTGCAGGCGAGCGAAGCTGACGCTGTCGCCGCAGTCGACGCACACGCCGTAGGTGGCGTCCTTGATCCGGCGGAAAGCGGCTTCGATATCCCGCAGTTCATGCACGTGACGGTCCACCACAGCCAGATTGAAATCCGCCAGCGAGCTGGCCAAGGATTCATCGCCGCTGTCGCCGGGCTCGCGGTTGAGCAGTTCGATGCGATGCTGGTTGCCGGAGTTGGCCAGTTCCTGGCGCACTTCGATCAGCAAGGCCTGGTAATCCTTCTTCAGTTGCATCACGAGCTGGTCGAACTGGGGGGCGGTGAGCGTGGTCATTCGGATTCCTGTTTCATGGGGCTGTGTCGATGCGGTTGCCGGATGCCGGTTTCCGCTTCGTGGTGAGGGGGCCGGCAAGCCGTCACGGAAGGAACAACGCAGCCGCGCTGCTTGCCGGGCGCGTTACTGAACCTTCACTTCGCTGGCCTTGGTCTTGGCGGTCTTGGGCAGGGTGAGGTTGAGCATGCCGTCCTTGAATTCGGCTTTGACATTGGACGCGTCGACGTTGGCGGGCAGGGTGAAGCTGCGCATGAAGCTACCGTAGTGGCGTTCGATACGGTGGAATTTCTTGCCCTTTTCCTCCTTCTCCTGCTTGCGCTCGCCGGAGAGACACAACTCGCCGTTTTCGACGTTGACCTTGATGTCTTCCTTGCGGACTTCGGGTAGTTCGGCCTTGATGATGAATGCCTTGTCGGTCTCGGTGATGTCGACCCTGGGCGCCCATTCCGTGGTGGAGAACGCTTCGCGGTTGAGGGCCGGCCAGCCCAGCTTCGATGTGTAGCGATCAAACATGTCTTCGATTTCGCGCAGGGGTTCCCATTTGACGAGTGCCATATCGTTCTCCTTTCAATTCATGATTTAAAGTGCCAAGCCACCTCGCAGAACCCAATCTGCCGGTTACAGGCATCCACGCAGCGCATCCCCCTTTACCTTGATGGGTTGGGGTCTATCAACCTAGACCAAATCCAGCGTCTATCAAGACGAACACGTTGTATAAATATAATAATAGGATTCGAATATACGAATACAAATCAGACTTGCTGATAGGCGTGTCGGCTCTCAGGCCTGCCTGAGGATGGCCTCGACTTCCGCGTCCTCGATCTGCGGAAAGTCCGCATAGAACTGTCCCACCGCGCGGAAAAACTCCGGCGCTTCCAGACACACCACCTCGTCGGCATATGGCCGGATTTTGTCCAGCGTATCGGGCGGCGCCACCGGCACCGCACAGACCAGCCGCGCCGGCTTTTGCGCGCGCAGCGCGTGCAGCGCCGAAATCATCGTCGCTCCAGTGGCCAGCCCGTCATCCACCACGATCACGGTGCGCCCGGCCGGATCGATTGGCGGCCGCAAGGGGGTGTATTGCGCGCGGCGTTGACGGATGGTCGCCCGCTGCGCCTGCTTTTCCTGTTCCAGATAGGCGGGGGTGCCGCCGGCTGATTCTGCGTAGTCGGCGATGTAGGTCCAGCCCGATTCGTCGATCGAGCCGATGGCGAATTCCGGATTGAACGGCGCGCGCAGCTTGCGCACCAGCACCACGTCGAGCTCGCCGCCCAGCGCCCGCGCCAGCCGCTGGCCCATCGGCACCGCGCCGCGCGGGATGGCGAGGATCAGCGGATGCTGTCCCTTGTAGACGGCGAGGGCGTCGGCGAGCCGGTCGGCGGCTTGATTGCGATTGGCGAAAACCATGGTGGACTCCTCATGTTTTTAATCTTTTCATCTTAGCTGTCGTTCCACAGTCGTGCTGCACCGCGCACGCCGCTCGAATCGCCGAATGCCGGCGGTACCAGCCGGGTATCGACGCGGTCGGAAAACACATAACGTCGCCACAGTTTCGGTACCGTGTCGTACAGCCGCGCGATGTTCGACATGCCGCCGCCGAGCACGATGACGTCGGGATCGAGCAGATTGATGGCGCCGGCCAGCGCGCGCGCCAGGCGTTCTTCGTAGCGCGCCAGCGTGGCGCTGCAGGGGCCGTAACCGGCCGCCGCGAGCTGGGCGATTTCGTGGGCGGGCAGGTCTTCGCCACCGTAGCGCACATGGTCGGCGGCGAAGCCGGGGCCGGACAGCCAGGTTTCGATGCAGCCCTTTTTGCCGCAGTAGCAGGCGGGCGCGGTTTCCAGTTCGCGCGGGCTGGGCCAGGGGTGGATCAGCGCTTCGCCGGTGGCGGGGTGGCTGCCGGTGGCTGTGCGGTCGGCCTGGGTATGGGCGAACTGGAAGTAGGGCAGCGGCGAGTGGCCCCATTCGCCGGCGATGGCATTGGCGCCGTTCAAGGCGTGGCCGCGCACGACCACGCCGCCGCCGACGCCGGTGCCGAGGATCACGCCGAACACGGTTTCCGCGCCGGCCGCCGCACCGTCGACGGCTTCGGACAGCGCCAGGCAGTTGGCGTCGTTGGCGAGCCGGATTTCGCGCTGCAAGGCTGATTGGAGATCGGCTTTGAGCGGTTGGCCATTGAGGCAGGTGGAGTTGCAGTTTTTCATCAGGCCGCTGGCGGGCGAGATGGCGCCGGGGGAAGCGACACCGACGCTGCCGGCCTGCTTCAGTTCGGCTTCGGCCGCGACAACCAGCCCGGCGATGGCGGCAACGGTGCCGGGGTAGTCGCCTTGCGGGGTGGGGATGCGGCGACGCAGGACTTCGCGGCCACCGGCCTCCAGCGCGATCAGCTCGATTTTGCTGCCGCCGAGGTCGATGCCAAGGCGGAGGCGGGGGGCGTCGGTGCTAAAATCGCGCATTATTTTTGCGTTGGAATCAACATGGCAGGACATTCGAAATGGGCCAACATCCAGCACC
>NZ_JADMKC010000001.1 GCF_018780105.1 Thiobacillus sp. | reverse complement strand
TCGAGAGCCGCGCATTCTACAGAACTTCTGAAATTGCGCAACTGGTAATTTTCGAAATGGTTGCGGGGGCAGGATTTGAACCTACGACCTTCGGGTTATGAGCCCGACGAGCTGCCAGACTGCTCCACCCCGCGCCTGTCGCAATGTTTCGCGTCAATCGAGAAGCGGAACTATAGCAAAGCACATTCACCTGCGTCAACCATTACCCGCCCCGGACTTTCAATTTGCCGGCAGGCCGGCAATATTCCCCATGTTTTCAATGCGCTTAAAGCAATCTCAATTTGATGCTATTGAGACCGGCACAATGCGGCCCGCAATCAGGCTGAAATTGTTACTACCAACGACTTGAACGATATCGCCCGTGGCATCGCTAGAATCCATCCGTTCATCTTATGAAGGTTGCCTGTGCAAATTACTGGTTTTTACCTATCCCGCTTGCCGCAAATTGCATTTGGTTCAGGTGTGCTGGCCAACTTGCCTGCCATTGCCCGGAAATTTGGGGCGCGTGCTCTGCTCGTGACAGGCGTTGGCTCCCTGAAGGACTCAGTTCACTGGTCACGCATCACGACCGGGCTCGAAACTGAGGGAATCTCATGGCGGCATCTGGCCATCCCAGGCGAGCCGTCCCCGCGCATGGTGGACGATGCCGTTGCCAATCTGCGCAACGAGCAACTCGATCTCGTCATCGGCATTGGCGGCGGAAGTGCGCTGGATGCGGCCAAGGCCATCGCCGGGCTGCTCATACCGGGGAATTCGGTGATGGATCATCTGGAAGGCGTGGGGCCCGAGTTGCCTTATATCGGCCCGGCCACGCCCTTCATTGCCATCCCCACCACGGCTGGCACGGGTTCGGAAGCGACCAAGAATGCAGTATTGAGCCTGCAGGGTGTTGATGGTTTTAAAAAGTCCTTCCGCGACGACAAGCTGGTGGCGGAATACGCATTGATCGATCCGGATCTGCTGACCTCCTGCCCGCCTGCGGTGGTTGCCGCAAACGGCATGGATGCATTGACCCAGTTGTTGGAGTCTTATGTTTCCAGTCGCGCGGCGCCGTTTACGGATTCGCTCGCCTGGGGCGGCATGAAGGCAGCACGCGACGGCCTGCTGGCCCTGCATGCCAACACGGGCAATGCAACTGCGCGCGAGCAAATGGCCTACGCCGCGCTGATTTCGGGCATCACGCTGGCACAGGTCGGGCTGGGATCGGTGCATGGTCTTGCCGCGCCGCTCGGCGCCTTTTTCCCGATCCCGCATGGTGTGGCTTGCGGAACATTGGTGGCGACGGCGACCCGCATCAACATCGAAGCCCTGCGCGCGCGCGATCCGCATCATCCCGCGCTGGAAAAATATGCGCTTGTAGGCCGCCTGCTGAGCAAACAAGGCCATCTGAATCGGGAAGCTGCGCATACCGCGCTGATCGACACGCTGGAAACATGGACGCATGCACTCGAACTGCCCACGCTGGCGCGTTACGGCGTGACGCACGCCGACATTCCGCGCATCGTCGCCAATAGTCGCGGCAGCAGCATGAAAACCAACCCCGTCCTGCTGGACGATGACGAAATTGTAGCCATCCTCAGCGCGCGCATTTGAAAGGCGCGCATTCAAGTTAAGCTGTTGCCATCCGCTATTTCAGCGATTCAATCCTCCCGGAGCACTCCATGTCAGGCGGCCTGGTTTTACTCATTTTGCTCGCGCTCGTCGCTGTGTATGGCGTGTTCATTTTCAACCAACTGGTCACGCTGAAACATAACGTCGGCAAAGCCTGGGCCAACATCGATATCCTGCTCAAGCAACGGCACGACGAATTGCCCAAGCTGGTCGAGACCTGCAAGCAATACATGCAGTTCGAACAGGAAACGCTGGAAAAAGTCATGCTGGCCCGCAACTCGGTGGCGAGCGCCCGCGAGGCACACAACATCCCCGCATTGGGTCAGGCAGAAGGGGCATTGCGCTTGGGGCTGGGTAATCTGTTCGCAGTTGCCGAGGCCTATCCCGAACTGAAAACCAACGAAACCTTCCTGCATCTGCAGGCGCGTATCACCGGTCTGGAAAATTCGATCGCCGATCGCCGCGAGTTCTACAACGACTCGGTAAACGTCAACAACGTGCGCGTCGAGCAGTTCCCCGACACCCTTGTCGCCCGCCTGTTCGGCTTCGGCCAGTTTTCATTGCTGCGGTTTGCAACCGAAGAAAAACAGGACGTCAATATCAAGCAACTTTTTAACCAATAATGCTGCAACGCTGGGCAGTTCATTGGCAGCAGGACTCAGGCAATCTCGTATTAAGCGGCGGCCAGCTGTTCATCCTGTTCATCGGATTCAAACTGCAAACGCTGATCGGCTGGCAAATCAGCCTGGCCGTGGTCGGCCTCACCAGCTTCTGGGCCTGGTATCGCAATCTCAAGCGCCATCGCACGGTGGCCGACACGCCCCGTTCGCGTATTGCCTCGGCGCCACAAGGCTACGTGGTGCTGACTGGACGCGGTCAACAGCCACCCGGTGAGACGCTGCGCAGCCCGGTCAACGGCCTGCCCTGCCTGTGGTATCGCTACCGTATCGAACGCCGCAATGGTGACAAATGGGAACACGTTGAATCCGGCAGCTCGCACGACACCTTTGGCGTCAGCGATGGCAGCGGTCAGATCCTGATCGATCCCGATGGCGCCGAAATCATGACGTCGCACCAGCAGGTCACGAATGAGGGCAACTACCGGAAGACCGAATGGACGCTGATCGAGGGCGAGCCTATCTATGTCATCGGCGAACACGTCACGCTCGGCGGCCCCAATGCCGTGCTCAGCAAAAGTGCCGACATGTCCACCCTGCTGGCAGAATGGAAAGCCGACAAGACCGCCCTGCTGGCACGTTTCGACAGCAATCGCGATGGCGAAATCAGCCTGGAAGAATGGGAACGTGCGCGGCACGAGGCATCGATAGAAATCGATCGTGCTCATCTCGATATCCGCCTGCAGGACGGTATCCATCTGGTGCGCAAGCCCGCGCACGGCCAGCCCTACATCGTGGCCAATCGCGAAATCAAATCATTGACCGCCCATTTCCGCCTGTGGAGCTGGATTCATCTGGGCTTGATGCTGTCTGCGCTGGGCGGGCTGACATTTGCCCAGCGCTTCGTCTGATCCCTCCTTGCCCTGTCCGCCATCGCACCCTATATTTAGGTAACGGAGGACGCGCCATGACCCAAGCCATACCCTCAACCCCAGCCGACCACGATCACACCCGCGTCATCGAGCGGCCGGATGGCTGTTACTGGATTGATGCCGAAACCGGTGAAGAATATGGTCCCTTCGACAGCCTGCTCGCCGCGATAGAAGACATGGAGTACAACGCCGAAAGCGACTACGAGCCAGGCGAAACCGTGGAAGAGGCCGAGGACGAGCTGGGGATTTCCGACTGGATCGATCCGGAGACAGGCGACCCCGGCGCCGGGTTTCACCCGCCGGCTGACTAAGCCGGTTTTTGAAGCAACGCGGCGCGTTCAGCTGCCCGTGCCTCGCGCTCGAACACATTGTCGATATAGGGATTGCCGCCACGCAATGCGGCGATCACGCCCGCCAGCGGATACAACAGCACCATCAGCACGCCCCAGCGCTCGAACTGCCTGACATGCACGCGCTCATGGACGCGGGTCTGCTCCAGCGCGTCCAGCGACACGCCCACCACCACATGCCCCAGCGTAATGGCGGCGACCGGGCCGCTGAACGGGAACCCATGCAGCAACACCCGCGCCGGCCAGCCTCCCGCCGCCTCCAGCACCCCATCGACCCGCTGCTGCACGCCGCCGCTGTTGCGTGCCATCAGCACAATCAGCAAGCCGAGAAAAGTCACTGGCAATGCCCACAAATAGACGGCCACACGCAGCATTGAATTAATCCGCATCCGCCCAGGCAAACCAGCGCGCGCTGTGCATGCCCTCGCGCACAAATTGCGCATGCGCACGCTCGAGCTGCGCCGCCGATCCCGCCGCATACACATCGAAACGATGCAAATCCGGGTAGTCCAGCGCGATAGCGCGCAACAGCGTGTCGAGGTCTTCGGTCGGCGAGTGCGGCACGTAATTGAAATTGTCCAGCGCATCGGCCCAGGCGCGACACAGATTGTCCTGATAATGCCCGGCTGCATCGGCCAGCCAATGCAGGTCCATCGACTCGGACAACTCCAGCGACATGGCGTGCTGGATCAGGCTCTTGATCGGCGCAAAGCCCGCGCCAAAAGCCAGGAAGATCACCGGACGCGGGGAATCCTCATCCAGCACGAACTCGCCGTAGGGGCCTTCGACTTCCACCCTGTCGTTAGCCTTGACCGATGCGAACAGTGCCTCGGCAAAGGCATCGCCCGGGCGGCGCGGAATCTGCACTTCAATGTGGCGGTCTTCGCATGGGCAGCTGGCAATCGCATAGCGCCCGCTGATGCCGTCAATGCTGACCCGGATGCTCTGCCCGCCAAGAAAGCGCAAGCGCTGGCTGCGCGGCACCAGGATATGCAGCGCAGCCATCTGCGGATTGAACACCTCGACCGACTTCACCTTCGCGCTCAGCTGCTGCACGGGGATGTCGCGCGCGCCGGCCACATTCGCCTCGATCACCACATCGTTCACCGGCGCGTAGGAGCACAACAGGATCGCACCCGCCTCTTTTTCGGCCGGCTTCAGCACGTAGTCGTGAGCGTGGACCTTCTTCACCTTGCCCGACACCAGCCGGGCCTTGCAATCGCCGCAATTGCCGTTGCTGCAGCCGTAATTGAGCGACACGCCATGACGCAGCGCGGCTTCCAGAATCGTCTCGTTGCCCTCGACGAAAAACGCGTGGCCGCTGGGCTGGATGGTGACGTGGGCCGACATGATCTTGAGCATCCGCTCCTGCACAATCAACGCCTGCGCCTGCGCCGCGTTGGGTGGCATCTCGGCCATATTGCGCAGCAGAAAAGCGCGCACGCTGTGCAGCGCATGGTGCGTTTCGGCGCTCGCACCCTCATCCAGTTCGTCGATTTTTTCGTCCAGCCAGGTCATCACGTTGCCGTAATGCAGCAGCAGGGCCTGGGCGGAAGCGTAATCGTTACCCAACTCGTTCAGTCGCGCGGCCAGCACTTCCTTGTCCGGCAACACCAGATCGCGCACCCGCCGGGCAAATGCCTGGTCCTTGATTTCCGTGACCCGGCGAAACTCCGCATCGTCGTCCCATTTCACTTCGGGGAACGCACGCAGCAGTTCGTCGAGCTCGATCATGCCGTCGAAGGTCGCCAGCGCACCGCTGCGGATCATGTCCTGCAGCGTATGGCGCGACTGCCCGACCAGCTTGGCGACACGGGATAGCGGGAGTAGATGGCTCATGGCGCGATCTTACTCCGCGCTCACGGTAGACAAAATCGGCAATTCATCAAATTCTGAAATGCGGATTCGAACGCCGGTCGACGCAGCCCCTACAATTCCGGCATGCCTGCCATCACCACCCGCCCCTGCCCCGCCGACCGCCGCACCGCGCTCGAACAATCCGGCCTCG
The DNA here is from genome assembly GCF_018780105.1 of Thiobacillus sp. GTDB lineage: Bacteria > Pseudomonadota > Gammaproteobacteria > Burkholderiales > Thiobacillaceae > Thiobacillus. The sequence goes on along the minus strand of NZ_JADMKC010000001.1, from coordinate 117,973 downwards.
CGCCCACCTGGGCACGGCTGTATGCCGCGCGCGGCGTCACCCATCCCGAGCAGGTGACGCACCGCCTGCCGCAGCTGCTCGCACCCGGCGGACTGCTGCACATCGAACAGGCCGCCCGCTTGCTGGCCGATGCCATTCGCGACCAGCGGCGTCTGCTCATCATTGCCGACTACGATGCCGATGGCGCCACCGCCTGCGCAGTCGGCGTGCGCGGCCTGTGCCTGCTCGGCGCGCAGGTGGATTTCATCGTGCCCAACCGGCTCGAACATGGCTACGGCCTCAGTCCCGACATCGTCAAACTGGCCGCCGCACGCCAGCCCGACCTGCTACTCACGGTGGACAACGGCATCGCTGCGGTCGAAGGCGTGGCGGCGGCCAATGCGCTCGGCATCCCGGTACTGGTCACCGACCACCACCTGCCCGGCGACGCGCTGCCGGACGCTGCCTGCATCGTCAATCCCAACCAGCCGGGCTGCGACTTTGGATCGAAAAATCTGGCGGGCGTCGGCGTCATGTTTTACGTATTGCTGGCGCTGCGTGCCGAACTGCGCCAGCGTGGCGCCTACAGCCAGACAGCGGAACCCGACCTGCGCGCGCTGCTCGATCTGGTCGCGCTCGGCACTGTAGCCGACGTGGTCAAGCTGGATGCCAACAACCGCACCCTGGTGGAAAACGGCCTCGCCCGCATGCGCGCCGGCAAGGCCCAAGCCGGCATCAATGCGCTGTTTCGCGCGGCTGGCCGCGACCCGCGCCGCGCCACTGTGTTCGATCTTGGCTTCATGCTCGGCCCGCGCCTCAACGCCGCCGGCCGCCTCGACGACATGGCGCTCGGCATCGAATGCCTGCTGGCCGACGATCCCGCCCGCGCGCAACAACTGGCGCAGCAGCTCGACACGCTCAACCGCGCGCGACGCGATGTCGAGTCCGACATGCTGGACGAAGCGCTCGCCATCCTCGCGACCTTCGACCCCAGCGACAGCCACAGCCTCACCGCCTATCAGCCCGACTGGCACATCGGCGTGATCGGCATCCTGGCTTCACGCCTGAAAGACAAGTTCCACCGTCCCACCATCGTGTTTGCATCAAGCGAAACCGGTGAACTCAAGGGCTCCGGCCGCTCCATTCCCGGCCTGCATCTGCGCGACGCGCTCGATCTGATCGACAAGCGCCATCCCGGGCTGATCAACAAATTCGGCGGCCATGCCATGGCCGCCGGGCTCAGCATTCCCGCCGACCGCGAGCAGGATTTCGCCCTGGCATTCGAAACCGTGGTGCGCGAACTGATCGATCCGGCCGATCTCGAAGGGGTGATCGAAACCGACGGCGAGCTCGACGCGGCCGAGCACAGCTATGCGCTGGCCGAGCAATTCGAGGCTGCGGTCTGGGGGCAAGGCTTTGCCGCGCCGCTGTTCAACGCCCGCTTCGACGTGGTCGCGCAGCGTGTCGTCGGCGAAAAGCACCTCAAGCTGAAACTGGCGCGTGCAGGCGTCTCCTTCGATGCCATGCATTTTTTCCATGCCGATCCGCTGCCTTCACGCATCCAGGCGGTGTACGCGCTGATGACCAACGAATACAACGGCCAGCAATTGTTGCAGCTCAAGCTGCAACACTGGGAGCCGGTGCCGGATGCGGCGGATAGCGCAGACAAAAAAGTGGCGGGGTAAAAACCCCGCCCAGAGAACTACTGGAGGACAAACAAATGGGCTTTGCAGCCGATCTTGCGACACGAGGCCGCAAGCGATGCAAAGTCGTGCTTGCTACCGGTATTCTGCAGATCCAACATGACTTTTCGCTGCGCCTTCGGCTCGACTCTTATGGCCCGTTCGGCTCATGCCTGGAGTCACTCGTGTTTTTCCATCAGCCGGCTGATGGTCGCTGGATACATATCCTCCGGTTCAACTCTGACTGTAACGAAGCAGTAGTAATCTGGCAGGCGAAATGAAAATTCACGTCAACGTCCATAATTTTGCGACAGCGCTTGCCGCTCCGTCCAGCCAAGTACCGCTTTTTGCACGCACCATAATCATGCTGTGCCTGGTAGCAGGCGCTTTGAATTCGCCCATCATCCAGGCAGAAAGTTCTCCGGATATACAGCTTCCAGGTTTGATTCAGAAATGGAAGATACCCGGGGAAGAAGAAAAGCCCACGATCACAATTGACGAAATAGTCCAGTGCATGGGTACTGACGTTGGAGTCAGGGAACGCCAGACTGAGATCAAACAGCAGGAAACCGCATTGGAAAGCGAATATGTGGAAATCACTTCGCGCGTTCCCATTCTGGAAAAGCAGGCCGCAGAACTCAAGGCGGGCAACGAACAAATCAAGAAAAACCTGGCCAAACTCAAAAACGAATCGGCGAAGCTTAAAGATCGACGCAACGCAATTGAAGCCACTCAAAAACGCAAGCAGCTTGGCCCGTCTGAAATCAAACAACTCAGTGCAGATATTGCCGCTTACAACGCAGATGCGCAGGCCAACAACAGACAGCAATCCTTATTGCAATCAAGCGCAGTTGAATTTCAAAAAGAAGTCGATACGTATAACAGAGCCCTCGGCACACACAACGAACAGATTGTGCATTTCAACGAAAAGAACACTCGCTTCAAAGCCTCGGCCAATCAGTTGAACGCTGAACTTCTAGCCTATAAAAAAACGTGCGCGGGCGAGCGCACGCTCAAAAAATAGCTGCCCGTTTCTGTTTCAGCTCACTTGTTATTCAGAATCTGCCCCTGCCAATTTTCAAACCGGATCGCATCGGCTTCCCTGCCCATTTCCCGGTAGAGCCTGGCGAGGTTGCCCCTGCTGCTGACCGATTCCGGGTGGCGCGGCCCCAGGGATTTCTCCCTGATTTCCAGAGCACGCAGATGAAATGCCTCGGATTTTTCCAACAGTCCACGATCACGGGAAAGCTCGCCCAGATTATTCAGGCTGGTAGCCACTTCAGGATGTTCGCTCCCATAGGTGTTCAATCGAATTGCAAGCGCCCTATCGCCAAGATTTTCAGCTAATACATAGTTGCCTTGATGGCGGTAAATTTCCGCAAGATTGCCGAGGCTGGCTGCGAGAAGAGGATGCTCCGGCCCCAGTTTGATTTCCCTGATTTCAATGGCGCGCTTGAGAATGGGCTCAGCTTCGACGAACAAGCCTTGAACTTGATAGATAGCCGCCAGATTGTTCAGATTCAGCGCGACATCGAGATGATCCGGGCCTAGCCTCTTTTGCTTGATTGCCAAAGCGCGCTGCTGATAATCAATGGCCTCAGGGAAACGACCTTGCATTAGATAGATACTGGCAAGATTGCTCAGCGACGTAGCCACTCGACTATGTTCCGGGCCCAAGGCGGCTTTGAAGATTTCCAGCGCGCGCAAGTAAAACGTCTCGGCCTTCGCAAGCTGTCCTGTGGATTTGTACAAAAGCCCGAGATTGTTGAGCACCGATGCAACTTCCGGATGCCTGGGCCCCAGGTTCGTCTCCCTGATCTTCAGCGCGCGCAGGTAAAGCGGCTCGGCAAGCGCATATTGACCCTGTAAGCGGTAATTTTCGGCCAGAAAGTTCAGCGCAGTCGCCACATGGGAGTGGTTGGGCCCAAGCGCCTCCTCCCTGATTTTCAGCGCACGCATACTCAGTTCCGTAGCGGCTTGATACTGCCCTTGTGTTTGCAGGACGTTGGCCAACACCAGCAGACTCGTGGCAACCTGCGGATGATTTGAGTCGAACTGTTCTTCGCTCCCCTTCAGCATTTCACGAGCGAGAACCTCTGCTTCATCAAGCTTTCCGGAGTTCTGCAACTTACTGACTATTTTGATCCGATCATCATATGAAGGAAGCGTGCCAATAATCAAACCAAAATCGGGATGCGGGACGCGAGGTAAAACATCTGGCGGAGAAGCCGCCGCAGCTAAGACCATAAAGGCGGCTGTAATCATTTGGGGTTCCATCCAGCTCGGCCGCAACAATGTGTTGTGGGCTATGGGCAAGCTGCGATGCCGGTACGCTACCGGCTAACTTTCCTGCCGGATGATGCCGCGTTCCATCCATAAGTCATGGGCAATACGCGATGCGGTTCAAGGCGTCTTTTCTGCGTCGACGGCAGCCTTGGCAAGCCGCTCGCGGTCGAGCTGGTCGCGCCACGTCTCCATCAGGTTTTCCACTTCGATCTGCTTCAGGCCGGTAAACGGCTCGCTCTGCGCCAAGGCATCCTGGCAGCTTTTGTCGTGATACTTCTGCATCATCTCGCGGCCCAGGGTGTAGAGGCTGACGTTGTGCGTCCGGCACTGCTTCAGGTCGTCGCGATTGCCCGCCAGCTGCTGTTCGATCTGCGCCAGCTTGCTGGCAGTCGCGCGCTGCAGGGCCAGACTGTCAGCCAGTTTCTTTTCGGTTTCCGCCAGCCGCGCCTTCAAGCCTTCGAGTTCAGATTGCGTCGACTTCAGGTCGCCTTCCACGCGGCCGCGTGCTGCCTGCTCGGCGGACAGCTTGCGTTCGGCGGCCCCAAGTTTCTTCAGCTCGGCTTCGGCGGCGGCCTTATCGGCCAGCGCGGCAGTCTTTTCCTGCTCGGCCTGCGCGCGCGCCTGTTCGGTCTGCTGCACCTGCTGCTGCATACGCCGCAGCATCTGCTTTTCGCGGCTTTCGTTCGCGGCCCATGCCGGCGTGGCCAGCAGCGCGATCACAACCCAGGATATCGCCCATTTCTTCATCACAGATTCCCCACAGGCATGCCGCCCGGTTGTGCGCCCAGTTTCAGCAACAGGCGCGCCATATCGAAGTCGCCGACCGAAAATGCCCACCACAGCGGCGGGTGGAATTTCTTGTCGCCCCACTCCAGCGGCGCGCCGGCGCGAACCAGCGCACGCGCTGCGTCGTAACGCCCATTGGCCGCCGCCACCGCCAGCGGCGACAGACCTTCGCGGTTGAACAGGCGCAAATCGGGATTCGCCTTCGCCAGCGCATCGATCACCTGCGCCCGCCCCAGCAAGGCCGCGCCATGCAGCGGCGTGTCGCCGTCGTCGTTCTTGCGGTCGGGGTCGGCCCCGGCGCGCACCAGCATGTCCACCAGCCGCAGGTTGCCGTTCTTGGCCGCCATGCCCAGCGGGGTGTAGCCGCGGCCTTTGACGTTAGGCTGCGCACCGGCGTCGAGCAATATCTGCGCAAGCTCCAGGTTGTCCGCCCGCACCGCCGCCAACAGCGGCACGTCGCGCCAGTAATCGCCGATGTTCGGGTTTGCGCCGGCCTTCAGCAACGCACGCACGGACTCGATATTGCCCTGCCGCGCCGCATCCATCAGCCTGGCTTCGTCGCCTGCCTGGTAGCGCGGAGCGACGAAGTTGCCGTCGGCCGGGATCAGCGCGAGCCGTTCGGGCGGGTAATGCGGACGCTGTTCGCGCGGCGGGCGTTCGTCGGTTTGCGGCGTCAGCCAGTCGGTCTCGCTGGCGTCCCACGGCTGTCCCGCCCACGGCCGCTCCATCCACAGCAGTGGCGCGAGCAATACCGCCAGTAGAAGAAGCTTAGAACTTGGCATTGAGGTCGAGCTGGAAGACGTCGATGGCGAGTGGCAGGCCGGTGATTTCGTCGGCCGACATCCAGCGCGCCGCCAGCCAGGTGTTCTTGTAGATGGCGTACTGGCCGCCGATCATGAAGCCCTTGGCATTGGTGCCGCCGAGGTGGAAGTCCGAATCGGTGAAGGCATCCAGCACCGCGTCGGTTTCAACATAGCGGTAGCCGATGAAGGCCTGCCACTCATCCTCCTCGACCAGTTTCGGGTAGCCCACGGTCAGCTTGAACTGGTAGCCGTCTGCGCCCAGATCGTAGCTGGTATAGGCCGTTGCATTTGCACGCACCGCAGCTTCATCAAAGGCCAGGTTACGCGCCCAGTCGAAGCTGCCGATGATATGGACGGGGAAATAGTCCGCGAAGTCGGCCACCAGGGTCAGATTGGCGATTTGATATTCCGCAGCCAAACCAAAAACATCATCGTTTAGCTCAGTCGTATTTCCATCGTTATCCTTATCTTCGTCAACAATGAATAATGAATTGCCTTTCTGGCGGAAACTAGGCGCCGTAAGGTCATAGTATCCATTGGCCGTCGGTGTTGGGTTACGAACTCCCGTAATGTTGCGGTAATCGTAATAGGACGCACCCGTCTTGATGCGTGTGCGTGTATTGGGCTGCCATTCCAGCCCCCCCTGCAAGGCGAACAGCCATTTGTCCTCGGCCTGCGTCACCCCATTCTGCTCGATCGTCTGCAGGGGAAACACACCTGCGGTGACGAAGGGCTTGAACTCGCGCAGCGGTTCCTTCGACCCCAGCGCGTAGCTCACCGCCACGCCATCGAAATTGAGGTCGTCGTCCCACACCAGATCGGTGCTGAAGAAGGGATTGGGCAGGCGGCCGCCCCACAACGTCAGATCGTCGTAAGGCGTCAGTTTGACGAAGGCGCGGTCGAGCACCAGGCTGTACTTGTTGTCGTAGGTACCCAGCGTCTGGTTGGTCGACACCGGGTTGGAGGTGCTGCCGGTGGTGATGCGCACGCCCACATCGACCTTGGAAGTGACGTTTGCATTCAGGCCCAGGCGCAGACGCACCTTGCCAGACGAATTGTCTTCGGTGGAATTGCTCACCAGCTGGCCGATGCTGTCGAACACTGCAACAGGCGCATTACTCTCCGACATCAATTCGTTCTGGTAACGCAGCCTGAAATCGCCTTCCCACTTCAGGCGGTCGAGCCACTCCGGCACCGCGTTGACGTCGCCCCAGCGTTCCTGCTTGGCCTGAGCCACCACTTCCTGTTTCACCTGATCCTGAATCTCGCGCTTGACGTGCTCCGGCACGTAGGTCACCCGCACCACGCCATGATTTGCTTCTGTTTCGGCGGCTTTGGCCTGCTCGACCTTTTCCGCTGCCTGCGCGCGCGCCTTTTTCAGCATGCCGTCGGCGGCTTCCTGCGTCAGCACCTTCTGCTCGACCAGCAACTGGATCAGGTTGAGCGTGGTCTCGTGCAGTTCCTCGATGCGCGCGCTGGCATCGTCGGCTGCCACGGCGTGGCTCGAGCAGGCCGCCGCGACGGCCATCACCAGCAGTTTTTTGCGAATAGTCATTCCGTTCTCTCGTTCGTTTTCAGGCACGCGATGTCACCCGCACTATCACCGGCTGCGGCATGTCGGCCGGCGGTGCGTCGCGCAATGCGCGCATGTTGCTCAATGCTTCCTTCAGAATTTCATAGGCGTGCGCGTCGCCCATGCTGTCGATCAGGGCAGTCCGCGTGACCTTGCCGCTGCTGTCTATCCACACCTTCACCATCACCTTGAAGTTCTTGCCCTTGAGCGCCTTGTCGCGCGCCAGCGCCTGCTGGAAGGCCGCGTTCATGGCATCGTTCAGCAGGGCGTCGTAACGCCCCCAGCGGTTGCCGCCTCCGCTGCCCGCCAGCGTCGGCGCACCCCGCGTCCCGCCGACGTCGAGGCCGCCCTCGGCGCCTTCGCCGACATTCAAGGGGGCCGGCGCTTCCTCCGCCTGTTGCGGCTCGGGCGTCGGTTCAGGCTGGTCGATCTTCACCTCTTCCTTGATCTCCGGCTCAGGCGGCTTTTCCTCGGGCGGCGGGGGCGGAGGCGGCGGCGGTTTCACCAGGGTGATCTGCTGCACCTTCATTTTCTGCACCGGACCCTTGGGCGTCAGCATGTCTTTCAGCCACAGCGCGATCAGCACAGCTGCAACGATGCCGGCGACCACACCGCCCCAGCGCATCCAGGCCGGCTTGCCTTCGTCCTCTTCCATGCCCTACTTCGCGGCCGGCTGAGTCACCAGCCCCATCTGCGTGATACCCACCTGCCCCAGCAGGTCGAGCACTTCCATCACCTTGCCGTACTGCACCACGGTGTCGCCCTTGATGACGACCGGCAGTTCCGGATCGGCCGCTCTGGCCGACGCAAGCTGGGTGCGCAGTTCCTCCATCGACACCGGGTAGGTGTCGAGATACACCTGCCCGTCCTGCGTGACGGTGATCGCCTTGGTCTTGGGTTTGGCGAGGCTGGGCGTATCGGACGCCTGCGGCAGGTTGACCTTGATGCCCTGCACCGAGGCGGTGGTCATGATGATGAAAATCACCAGCAGCACGTAGGCCAGGTCCAGCATCGGCACCACGTTGATCTGGTCGTAAGGTTCGTTGTCTTCCTGAACGTGCATGGCGGTCTCTCCCTGTTCGCTTGCTGGTTCAGCGGCTGTAGTTTTCGGCGAGCTTGGTAATCAGCTCGTCGTTGAACACGCGCATGTCGGAAGTGATCGCCTTGATCCGCGAATTCAGATAGTTGTAGCCAAACAGCGCGGGAATCGCGACGGCCATGCCGGCGGCGGTTGCCATCAGTGCGGCCGCGATACCCGGCGCAATCGCCGCCACGTTGACGTCGCCGGTGGCGGCGATCACGGCAAAGGTGATCATCACGCCCAGCACCGTGCCGAGCAGGCCGATGAAGGGCCCGCCGGAAATCGCGATGGTGAGCAGCACCATCAGCTTGTTCATCAGCGTGGTTTCTTTCACCAACCCGGTGTCGAGGCTGGCGCGGATTGCTTCGAGCGACTGCGGCGAGAGATTTTGTTCCTTCATCTTCTCCGCATCGGTGTCCTTGAAACGATGCGACAGTTCGACCGTGGCAACGTGATACAGCCGGTACAAGGACGAATGCCTGAACTCGGCCGCCAGCCCCTGCGTCTTGTCGATCGCCCCGAGGTCGGTCGACAGCTCACGGAACTTGTGCATGAACTGGCGGTTGGCCTGGTCCACGCGGTTCACATAAATCGCCTTGACGATCATGATCCAGACCGCGATCACCAGCATCACCGCCAGGATGCCGATGGCGATCCAGCCGTCCAGCGTCAGCGCGGCAAACAGGGTGCCCCAGATGCCGCCTTCTTCGCCGCCTTCACTGGCTTCGTCGGCGCCCAGCGTCACCAGCTTGCCGTCCGGCCCCTGCGCCGCCTGCACCGCAAACCAGGCGGCATCGCGCGCCGTGCCGGCCAGCTGTACTTCGTCGAGTTCGCCGTTGTAGCTGGCGCCCAGGGTCAGCCCGCCGGCCGGCAGTGTCGCACCCGGCGCCTCGCCTGCCAGCTGACCGTCGACGTAGACCTTGAGCGTGTCGGCCACGCTGATCGCCAGGTGATGCCACTTGCCCGCCGTCAGCGGCGCAGTCGTCGCGACCGTGGCCGCGCCGGCCTGCACGTTGAGCGCACCCGCCACCAGCGCGGCGTTGAGTCCGCCGGCCTGGACCAGCGTGCCGTCGAGCGCGGCCGGCTTCACCCACATCGCCACGCTCATGCCGCCGGTCGCGTTGATCGCTGGCAACGCCAGACTTTGCGTACCGTTGAACTTCACCCCGCCATTGGCGAACGAAGCGGCCACCCGCTCGCCACTGAACGCCGTGGCGTTGAGGCCGTTCGGCCCGCTGTCGGCCGGGTTGCCCGCCGCTTCGGCAAAGTGATAGTCAGCGCTGGCGGCATCGTAGGTGCCCTTGGCATCCGAAGCCGGCGCGGCCGTTTCGTTGCCGAAATACAGCCAAGCCTCGGTCGCGGCGCCCAGCTTGGGCAGCTTCACCCATACCAGTGCGAGCTGATTGATGCCGTCCCATTTTTCGATATGAAACTTGAGCTCGGTCGTGTCGTCGCCTGCGACTACGCGCAGGTCGCTGCCGTTTTCATTGGCCGACAGAAAATCGAAATTGCCGGTATGCAGGCGAATCAGCACCGGCGCATCGGCCACTTCGCCCGCCGGATTGCTCAGGGTGATTTTCTTGCGGCCTGCCCAGTCCTCGTTCCACCAGGCATGGCTGGCGGCGGAGAACAGGGACAACACGAGGGCAATCGCAAAAGCTGTAACACGCATGGGAATTCAACCAGTCATCAGGCAGGGCAAACCAAGCGGCGCATTATCCGCAGCAGCGATGACAGCTTGTGGGGCGGGAAATGAGCCGAACGGCTCATATCCGACACAAGTCGGCACAAACAAGAACCCCGCCTTGCGGCGGGGTTCAATGACGCACAGCGTAAGGGTTTATGCCTGCTGTGCCTGGCGACGCCGGGCCATGAAGCCCACCAGACCCAGACCCGCCAGCAGCATGGCGTAGGTTTCCGGCTCGGGTACGGCAGCCGTCAGCTGGTACAGCGACGTGGTGTTGGACACTTCGTTGGCGATCACCAGGTAGCTCACACCGCCGATCGTGAAAGCTTTCAGGCCTTCGGGCGCGACATCTCCGTCGGTCACGATCATGTCGACGAAGCTGGCATGGGCCGGGTCGGTGATCTTGTAGATCGCCACAGCCGCCTTGGTGGTGCGCTCCAGGCCGATGAAGGCGTACATCTCGCCGCCGATTTCCATCAGCTCGACGCCTTCCGGTTCCACGCCCTTGTCGTCGCTGCGGCCGTCGTCGTAAATGCCGCGCGCCATGGCTTCGGTATCGAGCTGGTTGCCACTGTCGAACACGATGTTGCCGTCGGTATCGCGGATAGTGAACGAGCGCGCGCCGAAGGTGTACAGATCGCCAGATGTCGAGTCGGTGGTCGAGATGTTCAGCTGCTTGAGGTCGGCCGGGCCGGTCAGGGCGGTATCCTTCAGGCGCGCCTTGTCGCCGTCGTCTTCGCGCGTATCGCCTTCGTTGGCCATTACCAGAAGGGTCTGGCCGCCCACTTCGTACGCGGCAATCGCGTCGGGTTGGTAGAAGCCCTGAACATCGGCGCTGCGCAATTCAATTTTGCTGTCCTTGTGGCTCGGGTCGATTTCATTGCCCGGCAGCGAGAAGTCCTTGGTGCCCAGACCGATCACGCTGGTGAACTGCTGCGTGCCCAGATCCAGCACGCCCATCGCGTTGGCTTCCTGCAGGGTAACGAAAGCGTGCGTGCCCGCAGCGTTGATGGTGATGTACTCGGGCTCGTAATCCATGCCCGGCGTACGGATGGCGCTGCCGGCGGTGGCCACGCCGGCGAGGCTGGCCGTGGTCGCGGTGCGGGTGGACATGTTGATGATGGACACGCTGCCGGCCGGATCAAATGCGCCGTAGGTGGTGGGCGATGCCTCGTTGGCGACCAGCAGCTTGCTGCCGTCGGCAGAGAAAGTCAGCATGTCGGGCAACGCGCCAACGGCGATCTGGTTGACGCCGGAAGTCAGGCTGCGGCTGGCGGTGTCGAACAGCACCACCTGGCCCGGCAGGGTGCGGTCGGCCGACGACTCCATGGCAAACGCCGCCATGCCATTGCGAATCGCCACGCTGTTGATCGAACCGAAAGCCGTGGTGTCGATGTGCTGTAGCAGGCTGCCGTTGCTGGCGTTCAGTACATCCACGCCCGTCACACCGGCCACCCACACCGTATTGGTCGACGCATCGAACGCCGGAATCTCGGCCAGAAAACCGGCAGACGCGCCGGGTGTGGTCCACAGTTTATTGAAGGTGACCGGTGCAGCGGCCTGTGCAACGCCGGAAAAAACGAGACCCAGCAACAGGGCAGGGATGGGTTTGAGGGTCATGGAGACTCCGCGGAGGTGGGTTGAATAAAGTCGCACGTTTGTTGCGTATCGACGCCATCCTAGCGAGTCATCGTTTAAACAAATGCGTCATCAAACCGCCCACCCATGAGCTGTTCGGCTCATGGGTGGCACCGCAAGCACTTGCCTGGCTTACTCTCCGTGCCCGACCACCTCGGCGGTAATGAAGGTCGGCTTGAACGACTGCTTCAACTCCTCCGCCGCACGCGCCGCATCGGCCAAGTTGTTCGACAGCGCCGCCGTCGCATCGCTCATGCCGCCGTCGGCGTTGGTCGCGCCGCTGGATGCCGCCGTCACCGCGCTGTCGTCGGGCGGCGGGGTGCCAATCTTGATGTCAGCTTCGATGTTGTCGCAGTTAACGCACCTCCCTCCGATGCGCACTTTGTTCGCACGAATACCGGCGTCGCCAGCATTGACCTTACCCCGATGCGCGATCAGGTCAACGTCGCCAGCAACCCTGCCCCCAGTGGATAGCGCGCCGATACCGCTACCCGTCGCTGCGCCTTGCAATTTCTGGGTGACGTTGCCATCGGCATCGACTGTAATGATGGGCGGTGGCACCGAGGTGGCCGTCTTCTTGCCCTTGCCGGCGTCGATATCGCCTTCGCTCGACCACAACAGCACATCGCCCCCCGCCACGGTGAGGATCCGCGACTGATTGACCAGAATATTGTCGCGTGCAAAGCCTTTGATATCTCCCACGTCGGCTGTCACGATACCCAGCACGCCCGCGTCTTTGCCCGATGTGGGCGGGGTGGTCAGCGCTGCAGGGGTGTTGCTCAGCCCGACCACCAGATCACCGCCCGGGATCATGAATTCGATGTCGCCGCCCTGCTCGGTCATGATGCGGCTGGCAAACAGATTGATGCGACCCTGATAGTTTGTGAACTCACCGGTGGCATCACGATTGCCGATGCCCGGGAAGGCCAGTTCCAGCGCCGCGTAGCCGCGCGCATAGTCGCCCGCATATGCGCTGTCCTTATTGAGCGAGTCACGCCCAGTCGCCCGCAAGGCAGTCAACAACATGTCGCGCACCCGTGCCTGCTGATGGCCGGCAGCGAGCGCATTGATTGATTGCACTGCGGCCAGCGCATTCGTTTCGCTAAGGCTCTCATCACCGGTCAGCCAGCGCGCCAGCCACAAGCTGGTGTCATCGACGGCACCCAATGCCAGCTGGGCCTCCAGGCGATCAACCGTGCCCGCATAGTCGATGCCATTTTCGCCCACGCCAGCAGCCAGATGGATATTCGCGCCTCCAATGGGCAGCGCCGAGTTGTCCAGATTGCCGCGGCTGACGATACCAATCGACGTACCCAGGTCGATGTCTCGTCCGGCCGTCACTTCCAGGCTTCCGGGGCCGCCTACCCTGACACGTGCATTGGAAGACCGGGTAGCTTCGCTGTCGAAACGGAAATCGCGTCCGGCCGCGATCACGCTGGTATCGCTGGCAGCGACATGCTGCACTTCAAAACCCAGATTGTTCACATCCTGCCCGGCTCGCACCTGCACCGCTTTGGGCAGCACCAGATTGAGCTTGTCGAGCGATCCGCTCACGTCGCCGCCAACGGCATAAATCCGTACCGGTTCAGTGTCACCGATATGCACCGGCGTCACCGCATGGGCCAATTTCGGCTGCGTGCTGGCTGCGTTAAAAAACTGGTCGCTTGCCGCACCGGGTTTTCCAATCTCGCCCGGCAATACGGGATCCGGCAGCCGTATCGCATCGCTCATGGTGAGCGTGGAGGGAATGTTTACATGCTTGGCTGCCAGGACGGTCAGATCAGCGTTCGACGCCGGACTCAGATACATGTTGCCAGCCAGGGACACATCCCCCTGAAACGCCGCCGCCGACAGATTGGGCGGCAGGATGGATAACAGGGCGACATTGTATTTCCCAAGAGCGGAGGAGAACTTGATCGGCGTGGTGTAGGCGTTTGCAAAGGTCGCAACGGAGCCTGCTGCATTGTGGAATCGGGTCGCGCCGCTCAAGCTTGTCAAAGCAAAACCGCTATTTTCACCATAAGTTGAAAACAGGCTCCATTTAGCGTCATCAACACCACTGACATTGGCGTTCGACCCCGCCCCCAGCGACTGGAGCATCAGATGGGGATTCATTACCGCGTGGATATTCACATCGTCCTGTGCCCGCACATTCGCCTGCGCATCACCCAACGCCAGGATGGTGTAAAGCGGCTTGGCGTTTACACCGGTTCCCACTTTCTCGCCGCTATCGAGCTTGCCGCCTGCACGTATCACCAGCTCGCCGTTGTCGGCGTAATACTGCCCACCCAGCACATCACCACCGGTTTCAACGCGTACCGTGCCACCGCCGGTCTTGATCAACGCATTGGCATCGGGCGTGGTGGAAGCCATGCGCGCCTGGGTCGGCGTGCTGGCCGATACGTTCTCGACCTTGCCGCCTGCCACCAGGCTCACGTCGCCACCACCCAAGGCACCCACGCCCTGCTGGAACTGGTCGAAACGCACCCACCAGGCGGTTTGCAAATCTGTTTCATACGCCGTGCCTGTGCTGTCCAGCTTGCCCTGGCGGAACAGCCAGTTGGAATACAGCTGCTTCGAACGATTGGGGCTGGCGATATCGCCCAGCGCCGCCAGGCTGACGTCGCCGCCGCCCTGACTGAACTGCGCATCGGACGGGGAGGTAAAGCCCGCGATTGCCGGTGACGCACGCCCTGCCGAGTAGATCGCCGACTTGTTGTCCGCCAGCGCGATATTGCCGCCTGCCCGCACCTGGATGTTGCCTGTGCCGGAGCGGATCAGCTTGCCCGCGGCAAGCGTGACATTGCCACCGTTCGCATTGCGCACCACCGCCAGCGGATCCGCCGCGCCGGCATCGGCTCCGGCCACCAAACGGTACGACCACGATTCGTCCGCCAGCACGGTTGCCGGGCTGGGATTGGTCGCATTGCATGTTGCCGTCGTACAGGGCGTCGCATGGCTGAAGCCATCCGACAGATTGCTGTTGATGTTCAGATTGCCATCTGCCGCCAGCGTCAACACGCCGGCTTCGCCGCCCGCGCGCGCAGTTGAAAGATTCCAGTCGCTGGCCGGCGTGAGATCGCCGAGCGTGAGATCGCCGGTGGCATGCACCTCCACGCCCGACACGATGTGGAACAGCGGATCAGCCGATTTGCCGAGATCGTTCTTGATCGTGGCCTGGTGCGTAGCGAAGCTGTCGTTGTCCGTCTTGATCGTGTCGAGGTCGCTGCTGGTCAGGGTCTTGTCACCCGTATAGTCATAGACCTTCACCGCCTCGACTGTCACCGAACGCGCGCCGCTGATGCGGGTGTCCAGTGCGCTCACCGCCACATCGGTATCGCCGTTGATGCGTGGCGCGCGCAGCTGCACTGTGCCGCCCTGTCCACTCGCGCCGCCCGTCGCGTCGATGCCCTTGCCCTGATCGCTTGCTTCAAGATTGAGCTGGCCATCGCGGGTGCCGATCACGATGTCGCCGCCATCTTCATTGGCGCCGCTGGACGCGGCTGCCAGTTTGGCCGTGGACTTCACATTCACATCGTGCTTCGCAAACAGCTCGATGCGCCCCGCTTCCTCGCCCGAAGCGTCGAGCGTGCCCGCCACGACGAGCTTGCCGTCGCCCACCACGCCGGGATCGCCGTCGACGGAAATGTTGATGGCCTGTGCCTTGACCACATCGGTACTGGCAATGCTTACATCGCCCGTGCGCACGCGCAGGTCGCGCTCGCCGGCGAAACCGCCGCTGTTGAGCGCGGTATTCAGCGCAGAGAAGCTGGCCAGCGTGCCGGTGTCGATGACCGCGCGTGCGCCTTCGCCGCGCTGTCCATCGGCATCAGCCGCGGCGGTGCCGCTCACGCTGCCATCGGCCAGCGAAACCGTACCGTTTGCCGCGCGCACGATCAACGTGCCCGCATCGCCGCCCGCCGCAGCGGACACGTCCACCTTCGCGCCGTCGTCAAATACCACATTGCCGGTGTCGCTGACGAATTCCGCCGTACCGCCCCAGCTGGGTTTGGTCACGTCGAAGAACTGCACGGCGCGCCCGGCGACATCGACCTGGGCGTTTGTGCCCAGCGCCACGTTACCTGTGGTAGCGGTGAGCTTGAACGTGCCCGAAGGCAGTTCGGCATGACTGTTGAAATCGACCGAGCTGCCTTGCATCGCCCACTTGGCTCCCAGCGCCGTCACCGGCGCCAGCGTGCGGTCGGCGGCGTGCTGCGCCACCGTCAGCGCCCCGGTAGCAGTCAGGCTCTGGTTGGATGCCTTCTCGCCGCTGATGCGCGCCACATTCATGGTCGCAGGTCCATCGATCGCGAGCGATCCGGTTCCCGTTGCGGCAACCAGTTCATTCGCCGTGACCGTAACCGCACCGAAGCCCTTGATGGCCTTGGCCCCTGCGCCCAGCGTGAGCGTGTCGGCGGTCACAGCAAGATTGCCACTACCGAGCGTGCCGCCTGCGGCATACGTCGCGCTGCTGGAGTTTGCAAGCGTCAGGTTCTGCGCATTAAGCTGGGCGGTCTGTCCGGCATTGTCGATGCCAGCCAGACCTGCACCTTGCAACACGAGGTTTTGCATCACGGGCTTGCCGTTTGCGTCGAGCTGACCGACGCGAACATCGCCATACAAATCAAACGTCGAATAGCTGGAGAGCGCGAGCGATTTCAGGTCGATCGCGTCGAGTTCGGCCTGGCTGTAGGTGATGCCTTCGGCACTTGGCGGCGCTGCGCCGAAATTCACCCGCGTGGCGCCCACAGCCAGATTGCCCGCAACGGACACGCCGTTTTTCACGAATGTGGCTACGCCCTGGTAATCATTCGTCTGGGTTGCGTCGAGCACGATCGAATCGGCGGCGGCGATGGTGCTGCCGGCCTCGCCGACCAGGGTACCCACGGTTCTAAGCGGGTTACCGGTACGCGTAAATGCAGCCGTGGTCGATGCGGCACGCACGAAAGCTCCGCTGCCCGCGGTCTCATAGGCACCGACATCCCCAGCCGCGCCTTGCGCATCGATCGCGCTGCCCGCTTTGAGCGTGAGCGTGTCCTTGGCTGCCAGCATGACTTCATCCGCTTGCAACGCATGCGCCGCATCGTTGGCGAGCGTCACCGACGTCGCCCCCACCGTCAGCGTGGAGGTGTCGCCGCTGGCGGCGCGCGTGCCGCCGATCAGCAGGCTGTCCGCACCCATTGCGTTCAGCGAATCGACATCGAGCACCACCGCATCGGGGTCGATCCCGGCAGGCGACCCGCTGGTGACGGCGATTTTCGACGCGCTGATGTCCACCTGCGCGCCGCGTCCGCCAGCAGCGGCTGCAAAGCCGTAATCCGCATCCAGCTTGAGCGCATTCACGCCGCTGCCGCTGGTGCTGACCGAGAGCAGGCCAGCGTCCTGCGTGCGGCTGGAACTGCCGGCGTAAAAATCCGACGCGCGCGTCAGCGTGAACTCGGAACGCGCACGCACCTGATCGTGCGTCATCACTTGCACGCCTTGCCAGCTGGCATCTTTCGGTGCACCGTTCCGCGTATCGGTCGTGTAGCCCGCTGCGATGCGCACCCCATCCTGGCGGCTGTATGCCTGTCCGGGCATCACGTTCGAAATGCCGGTATCGAGCTTGACCGCATAGGCGCCGGGCAGCAGCGCATAGTGCGCGGGCAGCAGGGTGTAGACGCCATCCGCCAGTCCCGGCACACCGCTCAAATACACTGCCTCGCCACTGGCGCGATCGAAGCCTTCCTGGGTATCGCCCGGCGCAAAGCCGGCCTGCGCGCCAGGAAGAATGGCGTAGGTATTCGCATCGGCGAGGATGTCGCGCGAACCGCCGGGGCCGACAGTAAATTCGTACGCCTGCAGGTCGCCGCCGCCTGCCAGATTCACTTTCGCGCCCGCCTGCATGTCGACGTTCGCGCCGGTTACACGGATGGATTTTTCTTCCAGTGCATTCTGGTCGAACAGTTTCGAACCAACTGCGTATTTCCAGTCCTGGCCATTCACCAGCCTGCCGAACGGGATCACGCTGCCGGGCGCGGCTGCGACCGAGGTCAGGCTGCCGTCCCTGAACACCAGCGCGCCGCTGGCTTTGAACTCAAGCTGACCAAACGGCGCCCAGATATTGCCATCCTGCACGATGTCCGCCGCTTCGACCTTGAAACTGCCCAGGGCTGACAAAGGCTGGACAGGCTGATCGGTGTTGCGGGCGAATTCGACGTTCTGGCCGGGCGCCGCGAGGGTGTATTGCGTAAAGCTGGCGGGCGCAATGACCGCGCTCGTCAACCGCATGTCTGCCGCAGTGCGCAAAACCCCGACAGGTTGCTGCGAGCTGGCGCTCACCCCGGCGAGGCGAATGGCCTTCGTGCCGGTCAACTCGCTGCGCGCCATGCCGGTCAAAGTCTGCTTGCCTGCCAGTTCCAGCAGGCGCGCATCGGCCCTGAACGTGCCGCTACCCGTTACGGGCGTATTGATCACGGCCTGACGTCCGGCATCGTAGTTGCCCAGACGCAGGGTGTCGGCGCGCAGCGTGGCATCGCCGCCTGCGGTTTCAATGCGCGGCGCGTCTAGCGTCACTTCGCGCAAAGGCAGCGCCCGGTTTGCACCCAGATCAAGTCCGTTTTCCAGCCGGATCGCGTCACGGCTGTTCAACGCGATGCGGTCGAATCCGGCGGCTTCCAGTGCGGCCGTGCCGAGTTTGACCTGCCCATCCATAGAGCCGGGGATCGCATCGCCTGACGCCAGACCGATTGCCTGCGCCGCTACTGTGTTAGCCAAGCTGATTACGCGCGGATCGGTTGGGTATCCTGAGGGGGTGGCGTTATCACCCAGGGTCAGATCGAAGCTGCCGCCGCGATTGGCGGCACTGCCTGCCTGCGCAACCAACGCGCCGTCGAGCAGGGCGCCTTCGCGCGCGACCACTGTCAGCGAACCGGCATCGCTGCCCACATTGCGTCCCAGTCCGCCCGCTTCGTTGCGCACGTCGAGTTGCACCGGTGCTGCGCCCGACACATTGATGGCCGATCCCGCCTCGGTCACCACATAGCCGATTTGCGCATTCAGTTTGACTGCACCGCCTGCCAGCACTTCGCCTTGCGTCAGGCCTCGGTTATCGGTGTAGGTACGCGCTGCACCCGACACGTCCAGTACTGCCTGATCGCCCAGCCAGAGCGTGCTGGCGGGATCAAATGGCTGGTCCGTGCTGCGATTCAGATTAGCGGTGATGGTGCCGCCATGCGTACTGATTGCACCCTGGATATCGATGCGATGCGCTGCGTTGATCGTGAACGCTGCCTGATCGTCGAGGGCGATCCGCGCCCCCTCGCCTATCCGCACGTCGCCCTGGGTATAGCTATCCGCGGACAGCGTCAGGTTGACTGGCTTGCGCAAACGCGGCTCCAGCACGACCTGCGCGGCGAACGCATCGATCGGGCTGCCGCTTGCCTGCAAGCTGAATCCCGGCTGCAATTCAAGCGTTTGCTGCACCGGTGCAAGCACCACGCCGTCCGCCACCGTCACGCCATCGCGACCGGTCAGATCAAAGGTCGAGAAGCCGCCCTGGCCCAAAAATCCGCTACCCAGATTAAGCGCCCCTTCGGTATTGTCGGCCGCCCCGCCGATCTGAATCTTGCCGGACGACACTTTCAACGTGCCGCCCTGTTCCATCCCATAGCCGCGCAATTCGCCGCCGAGCCCGACCTCGCCGCTATGCGCAACCGACGATTCAGCACCCGCGTTCGCCTCAAGCGTGATCGTGCCGCCGTTTCCGCCATCGACCTTGCCGTCTGGCTCGACGCGGCCACCGCCACTTACGTCCACGCTGGAAGCCTCTCCCAGCTCGACATCGTTTGTCGCCGACAGGGTTACGCTGCCGCCGTCGATGCTGGCGCCCGTCGAGGCGACCGTGCCACCGTTCGATACCTGATTGATCCACTCGCCGCGCGCCGACAACTTCACGCCATCCCTGACGTTGACGTTCAGCGTGTCGGGATCACTGGGGCCGCCGGCCTGGTTGCCGCGCGCATTGAACGCAATCTGTCCGCCCTGTGCGGTCACATCGGCAGCCACATCCACACCAGCGGCGGTGATTTTCACGCTGCCGCCCTGCGGCGTGCGCAAGGCTTCACGCACCACTGCGGCCTGGTTGCTGAAAATCTCCAGCTGGCCGATCTTGCCTTCGCCCATACTGGACGGATTGAAAGCCAGCACCGATTTGAGATGGGCGGGCAAGGCCTCGCCAAACCCGAAGCTGGCTGGCAGCGTGGCGGCGGTGCTGGTGACGTCGATCTGCTGATTGAGTTTGTAGTCGCCTGTTACGGCAGCGGTGCCCAGGATCAGCTTCGCCGTGGCGGGCACAGCGCCGGATTCGCGTTGCCGTTCGCCCACGGTGATGCGGCCCTGCACCTCGGCCTGCATGACCGTTCCGCCCATGCCGATTACCTGCATCACGCCGGCATCCTTGCCTTCGACATAACCTGGATCGAAGCGGTAGCTTTGTCCCAGGTCGTACACCTTTTTCACGTTCCAGCGTCCGAAATCCTTCACGTAGCGGGTGGCAATGCCGTCGTAGCGCGTCTCGGCGTCGGCATCCGCGATATCGACCGTCTGGCCGCCGCTGCTCAGCAGCGTGGTTTTCACATTGGCGGCGGTGTATTGCACACTGCCACCCGACAAATCGACCACCGCGCCGGTTTCAAGAATCGCCTCGCCCTGCGAATGGATATTGACCGTTCCGCCTGCTGTGGAACGCTCCGCCACGGTGCGCTCCAGCTTGGCCTGGTAACTGGCCAGACTATCCTGCGCGATCAGCGTCGACTCGCCCGCATCGGCCAGCGCCTGGGCGCGCGCAATGTCGACGTAAACCTTTTCGCCTTTGAGCACGCCATCCCGGTTGACCGGCGAGTCCTTCAATTCGTCGCCGCGCAACTCGACTTCCACGCTGTTGCGGGCCACCGACACCTGCACATTTTCCAGGCCCGCCACGTTGATGCGCGCACCGTCCGCAATGTGGACGCGCGCAATGGCAGAGGTACCGCCACTACCCTTGAACGGATCGGTGCTGATGAGGTTCACAGCCGTCGGCTGGTCCATCGCCACGATATTCACATCAGCCGAAGGCGCATTGATCACTGCGCCGCCTTCCATGCGGACATCCTGCCCCAGCACCTGTACCTGCGACTTCGCCGGCAAGCCCTGGCCGGTGGTGCCGTCCAGCGCACCGGTCGCATCCGCCACGTCGGGCAGCACTTCAGTCAGGCTGTTGGCGCCCAGCACCACACGTCCTGCACGTTGCGAGCGACTGCCGGTTGCTGTTTGTTCCGGGACTGTGGCCGGAATGGCGGTGCGGTCCTTGGCCAGCAGATACACCGAACCATTCGCCACCACCGACGTGGTGGCGCGCGCGATGCCCTGCTGGTTCACCGCGTAACCGACCATGGTGACGTTGCCGCGCTGCGAACTGAGCTCGCCCAGGTTGGTCACGTGACCGAGTTTGTCTTCGGCTGCGTTCGTCAATTTCACCGACACACCGTCGAGCAGGCCATCCTTCACGTCGGTATTGGCGGTATCGAAATCAGCCAACCCTGCTGGACTGTCGACCTCGACCAGCAGGCCGCGCACGTTGTCGTCGCCATACGCCGAGGCGGTCCGCAGGAAAACCTTCATGGCCGCCGCCACAATCACCTGCCCGTCCGGCGCCGTGATCGTGCCCTTGTTGATCACGGTCGGCGCGATCAACATCACTCTGCCCTGGCTGCTTGCAGTGATCCGCGCGCCTTCGAACACCTTGATGAAGCCGCGCCCCTCGCCGCCATCCAGTGCATTTTCAAACTGAGGCTTGCCGTCCCGTGTCAGCAGGGTGTCGTTGATGTAGCTGTCGGCAATATTCAGCGTGCTCGCCGTAAAGCTGCCCAGATTCACCTGCGACCCACCCATGAAAGCGATGCCGTTGCTGTTCACCAGCGTGACGTTGGCGCGCTGCCCGGCCGCCTGCGAAATGCTGCCGGCAATGATGCTGGGGTTGATGTCGTGAATGCGGGCAAGCGCCGAAAAACTCGCACCCTGCACCAGGTTCTGCGTCGCCAGGCTGTCCACCTGGCGAAACTGCACGTCATGGCCGGCGCTGATGTTGAAGCGATCGAAGTTCATGATCGCCTTGTTTCCCACCTGGTTCACATAGGCCTGCGCACCGTTGACCTGATAGTTCGCCATGGTGCCGGGCGCGGCAAAATTCGCGCTCGCCACCGGCAGCTCCGCCTGCACCGACCCTGCCAGCAGCGCCCCGGCCAGCGCCAGCACAGCACCACTCACAGCTGTACCCGAGCTGGCTTTCCCGGAACGACGCGCAGTCTCTGCCACCGGCACCATCATGCCTAAAGTCGTGTTGAAAACCAGCCGATAACAGTTGCGATTCATGGTGCTCTCCTTGTAACGGGCGGGCATCCTAAAGTGCCCGGCAGTTCGTGTCTTGCTCGTTTCGATGAAATTTCAAATAAGGCGATTTGCGGTTTTCATCCATAAGCCATTCGGCTCATGCTCGCCGCTTACCCATCACCCATTCACCACGCATACCCCAATCTGAAGTAACCCTGACTGTCGCCACGCTCGACATCGCCCAGATCCTGCAGCGCCACGGCCCAGTCGAACTCCCCAGTCACACCGCCCCAGCCGCTGAAACGCAGGCCGATGCCGGTGCCGGCCAAAGTGAAATCCGGTTCCTGCGAATCCAGCGGCTGCTGGATGCTGACGTAGCCGCCATCGAAAAACGCCAGCAGGCGCAAATCGCCCAGCGAATTACTCAGATGTTTCGCGTAGTTCGGGGTGCGCGCTTCCAGCGTGAGGTTGATGCCATCGTCGCCGAGTGCGGCGGCTTCCAGATAGCCGCGCACGGTATGCACGCCGCCGATGATGAATTGCTCGTTGGACACCAGCGGCCGCGAGGCGAGCTGCCAGCCACCGCGCAGCGCCAGTTGCGTATCGTTGGCCCAGCTTTCCTCGTGCGAGAACACGCCGCGCAGATAGGCATAGCTCGCGCGGCCTTCAAAGCGCTTGTCGGCAAACTCCTGCTCGTCGTCCACCGAACCGCGGAAGTTGAAGTTGAAAGAAATGCCGAATTTGCTGATGCGCCCCTGCCCCAGATAGCCCTGGCCCAGCCAGGTGCCGTCCCAGCCCAGGGTGAACGGCATGTAGGTGATCGGGGTTTGGAACCCGCCGCCGCCGATCAGCGCGACCTCCTGGTCGACGCTCTTGTAGTCCACGCCCAGCGTCGCGCTATGGAAGAAGCCATCGCTCCCGCGCAAGGGCACGATGTAACGCGCGCCCGCGATCTCGCCGTTGCCGACCACGTTCAGCGTGCCCACCGCGGCCACGTCGGAATCCGATTTCACCGCGTAAAACGCCAGGTAATTGCCGGAGTCCAGCGGCACGGTGTAGTTGAGCGCGAACACCCGGCTCTCATCGGGCGCTTCCGGCGCAGTCTGGAACGTCAGCCCCAGTCCGTGCTGCTTCTGCCACAGGTTGTCCCAGCGCAGGCTAGCTTCCAGCCGGGTCGGCGAGGTGTCCTGGCTGTAGTAGTTGTTGACGTCGACGTTGCCGTGGAACGGCAGTTGGTCCTGCACTTTGAGGTCGATCTCCACCGTGCCCGGCGTCACGCCCGGGCGCATCACCGGGGTGATCTTGCGATCGCTGCTGCGGTTGAGCGCCGCCAGTTCCTTCTGCATGTCGTTGAAGTTCGGCACCGCGCCTTCGGCCAGTGCCGGCGCCGCCGCCTTGACTGCACCCAGGCTGGAATACTGCGAATCGACCACGCGCAGCCGCTCCACCGACGCCTCGGTCACCGCCAGCGTCACCACGCCGCCATCGACCTTCTGCTGCGGAATGCTCACCAGTACGGTCAGATAGCCCGCACCGTGATAGGCCTTCTCCAACGCCTCGCGCGCCTTTTCCACATCGGCCAGGGTTTTCTTTTCACCAAGATGCGGATACACCGCCTGCTCGACCAGGGTAGTCGGCAACAACGTTGTCCCTTCCACCCGGTATTCGAATACGTCAAACGTGGCTTCCTGCTCGCGCGCCGGCGTTGGTTTTTCGGGCACCGCAACCGCAGGCGCAGTTTCCTGCGCCTGACCCACTCCGTTCAGGCCCATACCCGCCAGCAGCGCCCACGCCATCCATCCTGTTATTTTCATCGTCTTGATATCGCCTGATTTCCAGCCAAACCCGCCCAACGGGCTTGGCTGGAATGCCTCGATGCGCGTACGTAATCCGTCGCGCATAAAAGCAAATGGGACAGCCCCGAAGAGCCGTCCCGATTTCAGTCACACCAGCAACCCGCTCAGGAAACCAGAGGGTTGCCGGCAAACTGTTCCGCTATTACTGAACGGCCGGCGCGCAGGCGTTGCCCAGCTTGTAGCCAGTCGACACGTTGGCACCGGACACGCCGGCAGCCTTGGTGACGAACAGGCCGGTCAGATCGGTAATGGTCGGGTCACCCAGCGCAACGACCGTGCCGTTGATCAGGTCGGCGCCTTCGCTGAAGGCGCTGCCTGCAGTGAAGCCCACCAGCTCGTACCAGAACTCGTAGTCGCCGTTGATCGCGGTCTGGCGCTGTTTGGCGTCCAGGTTGGGCGACACGCTGTTAAGCTTGACGAAAGCGAACTTCTCGGTCGTGCTCGGCACGTTTTCCAGCGACAGCACGCCGATGGCGTATTCGCCCGCGGTGGAGGCGGCGGTAATCGAGGCCTTGACGTCGCCGGAACCGTTGTTCGAGCGCACCAGCACCTTGCCGCCGCTGTACGATGTCGTACCGGCGGTGTTGGTACCTGCCGGGGTCAGAGCGCCACCAGCCGGACCGGTCGCACAAGGCGTGTTCAGGTAGAACGCGTTGGACGACGACTGCGTGCCCGAGGTGCCGACACGGCGCTCGACTTTGAGCACCGAGTTCGCGGGGGCGCCGAACAGGGCGGCGCTCTTGTTGGTCACGGCGCTAGCCGAGACCACCGAGGAATACTGCTGGCGGGTCACGTTAGGCTGACAAGCAGCCGTCATGTTGGGCGATGCGGACGTGGCCGGTGCATCGTCGCAGGTGGCAGCGATCTTGCCGGCGGCAATGTCTTTCTGCTGCATCGCGAAATACAGCGGATAGCTCACCGCCAGACCAAAGCCCTGGCCGACGTTGGTCGGCGCTTCGGCGCCGATGTCGCCGATGCTCTTGGAAACGCCGAGGTTCAGCTGGTTCAGCGTGTATTCGGTGTCGGAGAAGCCGCCCTGGGGTACGACGGGCACGCTGTAGGGGTCGGTGTTGGCCGTGCCGACCGCGAAGGGCAGCGTGACGGTGCCGCAGTTGTCGTAGGTGTTCGCGGGCGCAGCGAGCAGGGTGCAGGTGCTGGCGGGGTCGGTCAGGTCTTTCATGCGCTTCAGCGTGGTCGGAATGGCCACGTTCGCGGGCTCACCGGCAATCACCAGATGCGGAGTGTAGGCTTCGAACGAACCTGCGTCGAAGGTGTGGTAGACAATGGTCTTCACGCCGTCGAGCGAAGCACCGGCGAGCGGGCCCATGGTGCAGGCGTAGGCGGCGAACTTGCCGGCCTTGGATTTTCCGGGAATGGCGTCGGTTGCCTCATTGGCAGCCGCAACGTCGCTGGAGACATAGGTGTGCAGGTCATCGGGACCCGTCACGCCGTCATTGTCCGCACACAGGGTGCTAATGGCTTTGTATACCGAAGCGGTGGGGGCGGTGGCGCCGGAAATCCACAACTGTACGGTGGTGCCGTCGATGTCGGCGGGGGTCAAGGCGAACGAAGGAGCAGCGACGCAGGTAGCGGCGACAGCCAGAGCGATTTGATTCAGTTTCATGACAATCCTTTCGGTTTGGGTATGCACCGGCTGGAAGGCTCTTCAACAAGAGCCCGCCAACCGGCAGGGTTTAAATCGATTAAGTGACGCGATCAGATGGCGTTGCGACGGCGGCGAACCATGAAGCCCACCAGGCCCAGACCAGCCAGCATCATGGCGTAGGTCTCGGCTTCCGGCACCGCAGCGGCGACCGAATAGGTCAGCGTGTTGCCCTGCAGGGTCCACAGGCCGATTTCGCTCGTGCCGCCGGCAAGCGCGCCGTTGTTGTCGAACTCGACCACGCCGTCGCCGTCGACATCGAAGCCGAACGCGCTCATGGTCGCTTTGTCCGTCGGAGTGTCGCTGCTGGTAGTCACCATATAGAACGGCAGCGCCTTGGCCTGGCCGGCCAGAACGCCGGTGCCGGCGGCGTAGCTGCCATCGAACTTGCCGGTTGTGTCGAAGATCGCCTGGTTACCGAACTTATCCATGCCGGTGCCATTGTCGAACCAAGCGGCGCCGCTGGACGCATCGGCATTGCTGGCGCCGTTGGCGACGAGGCTGTGACTGCTGGAACCGTTCACCGCAGCAAAGAAATTCACCACCGTGACGTTGCCGGGAATCGAATTCAGGGTGCCGTTATTCGGGATCGAGGCAGCCGTCAGCGAGAGCGCGGAACCGGTCGCGCTGATGCCGCCCGTGGTGGAGACAAGGCGAATATCTCCGGGGTTGGTGCCGGAGCCGTCAATCGCGAACACGTTCATTTCGGCGTTGGCTATGTTCAGGTTGGTGGTGCCGGTGAAGGTGGCAAGCTGGTTGCCATAGCTGCTCAGATCCCACGACTGGCTAAAGCCGGCGGTGTTGAAGTTGGCTGCAGCGTAATCCAGGGTGATACCCAGGTCGAAGGCAGCCGAGGCGCTCTGATTGCCGTCGGTGAGGGCGGTGTCTTTCCACTTCAGGTTCAGCAGCAGTTCGCCGTTACCGGAAAGCGTGCCGGTATCGATGGCAGCTTGAGCGGAACCTGCGGCCAGCATGGCGGCCAGGGCGATAAGTTTGAGTTTCATGTAGTGCTCCTCTTGATAAAAAAGTAAGACCCAGATAGCTACGCAGCTTTCCGCCCCCCTGAGGGACAGGCCTGCCAGCGGGTGGAAAGCCAATCGGAAATCGTGTCTGCCTCTTTGCAGACCACGCCACTTTAGGGTGCGTGAATGACATCCAATGGGGTGTAAACGGGCAAAAAAATGAGCCGGACGGCTCATGGGGGAAGGGGTAAGCGGGGAGCGGGGAGCGGGGAGCGGGGAGCGGGGAGCGGGGAGCAGTCAGCGGTCAGGTCTGAGGTTCCAGGATTGCTTCCTTTTCCTGCGCGCCCTGGGCACGCAAAAATCCCAGCGCAATGGCCTTGGCCACTGCCTGGCCGCGAGTACGGACGACCATTTTCTTCATTGCGTGGCGCAGATGGTTTTTCACGGTGAGCATCGACAGTCCCAGGATGTCGGCGATTTCGTCGTTGGTTTTGCCGTCGCGCACCCAGGTGAGCACTTCGACTTCGCGCGGGGTGATGAGGCCGGCGGGACGTTTGCTGTCGCCGTCGGCGCGCGCTTCGTTGGCGAGCACGCGCGCCAGCGTGACCAGCAGGTGCGGCAACAGAATATCGAGGTACATCGCCAGACGGTTGTCGAACGGTACGCGCACGCGCGAAAAGCCGGCATAGCCCTTGAGCTGGCCGTTGATCCAGCTCATGCCGTGAAAGGCGAGATTTTTCAGTTCCAGATCGCCCAACCTGGCGTGCCAGCCGCCGGCTTCGTCGTGCAGCGCGGCGATCAGGCGCGGTTCGCCGTGACCGTGCCATTCCTGCGCCAGTTGCTGAATCAGGCCGTCGCCGGGGTGGATGACGCGGTGGTAATGGTCGTCCTTGAAGTAGCGGCAGGCGGTAAAACGCTCGTGCAATAAATAGCCGCTTTCATCGGCCACGCCGCACAGCAGGATTTCATGCGGGATGAGCGCCTGTATCGGGCCATGCACCCAGCTGAAAAAATGGTGGCGCAAGCGCACCCGACGCGAGGCGAGCAGGATGCGCGCCAGGTGGCCGCATTCCTCATCGGTCAGTTCGTGTGGGTTGTGCATGCCGCTCCCTTTATTTGGGCGGAAAGCATAGGGATGCGGGATGACAGAGGCGTGACAGACGCAAGAATCAAGACACAAGAGACAAGGTGTCCGTGGTGAAGCAGGATGATGCCCGCCTCGCCCACGCCTTGAATCTTGAATCTTGAAGCCCGCAAAGCGGGCACCCTGGCCAGTCACACAGCAGCAACATTTTTGCAATGTTGGCTGACTATGCTTGTGTGCCCCACCCTACGAGCCGAGTCAAATTGCGCCAGCATCTGGAACACATCCTGGACAACACGCGCCTGCTGACGCTGCTGCAGCCGATCCTCGATCTGGCCGAGGGGCGCGTGATGGGCTTCGAGGCGCTGTCGCGCGGGCCGTCCAACAGCCCGCTGCACGCGCCACAAGCGCTGTTCAAGGTGGCCGAGCTGCATGGCCTGCAAACCCGGCTCGACTGGGTATGCGTGCACTCGGCGCTCAAAACCTTTGCGCTGCTGAAGCTGCCAGGGCAACTGTTCGTAAACCTGTCTCCGGGGAGCATGCTCGATGCGTCCTTTGCGCCGGCGCATATCCAGGCGGCGCTCGATGCGGTCGGACTGAAGAGCAGCCAGCTGGTGATCGAGATCACCGAAAACGCCTGCAATCTCGATTACGCCCTGTTGCGCAAAGCGGTGTCGCAGCTGCGCGCGGCGGGCATCGAGGTAGCGATGGACGATCTGGGTGAAGGGTTTTCCAGCCTGCGCCTGTGGTCGGAACTGAAGCCGACCTTCGTCAAGATCGACAAGCATTTCATTGCGGGCATCCATGAGGATCCCCACAAGATCCAGTTCGTGCGTTCCATCGTGCAACTGGCCGAGGGCGCCAACACGCGTGTGATCGCCGAGGGCGTGGAGTCGGTGTCGGAACTGGCGGTGCTGCAGGACATCGGCATCCGCCACGTGCAGGGTTATCTGATCGGCCGCCCCTCGCCCACCCCGGCGCAACTGCCGCCACGCGAGGTTCTGGCGGTGCTGCAGACCGGCATGGTCAGCGTAATGCCCTATCTGCGCGGCGCGGATGGCTCGCATGTATCGGCGGCGCGGCTGGTGCAGTCGGCGCCCTTCGTCACGCCATTCACCACCAGCCAGGATGTACTCGACCTGATGCTGCAACACCCGGATCTGCACGCGGTGGCGGTGGTGGACAAGGGCATTCCAATCGGCATCATCCACCGCCCCGCCGTGCTCAACCGCTTTATCGGGCTGTATGGCCGCGAGCTGTTCGGCAAAAAACCCTGCGCCGAGTTCATGGACCCCGATCCGCTCATCGTCGACAAGGCGACGCAGATCAACGAACTGTCGGAACTGGTGGTCAAAAAAGGCAAGGCCGCGTTCACCCAGGGTTTCGTGATCACCAGCAAGGGGCGCTATCTGGGGCTGGGTTCGGGCTTCGACCTGATGCGCGAGATCAGCGAAATGCAGATCATCGCTGCGCGCTACGCCAACCCGCTCACCGGCCTGCCCGGCAATGTGCCGATCCAGGAACATATGGAATATCTGCTGGCCAACCAGCAATATTTCGTTACGGCCTATTTCGATCTCGACCAGTTCAAGCCCTACAACGACGTCTACGGCTTCCGCCGCGGCGACGACATCATCCAGCTGCTCGCCCTCATCCTGCGCGAAAGCTGCAATGCCGAGCTGGATTTTATCGGCCACGTCGGCGGCGACGATTTCGTCGTGCTGTTTCAAAGCCTCGACTGGGAAGTGCGCTGCCACGGCATCCTGGCGCGCTTCGACCGCGAGCGTCTGGCGCTGTTCAGCCCCGATCACGTCGAAGGCGGCGGCTACCGCAGTGAAGACCGCCGCGGCGCGATGGCTTTTCATCCGCTGGTGTCGTTGTCCATCGGCGCCGTGCTGATCGACCCCGCGCACTACCACCACTATCAGGAAGTCTCGCGCGCCGCCGCCGAGGCCAAGCACCACGCCAAACGCATCGACGGCAGCAGCCTGTTCGTCGACCAGCGTAAAACCCCGTTCGGCCGCCGCCTCGCCAGCGAAACCGGCGAAGCCTGCCTGTCCGAACTGGATTGCGCGTAAGCGCGCCCTCTCTTTTTCCAATCCATTTTTTGCACGCAAAAAAAAAGCGAGCCCGAAGGCTCGCCAAGCAAGACATCAACCGGCGCAAACCGGTTGATTTCCGGAGAATGGATTACAGGCTGCCGCGGCGGCGCGAAACCATGAAGCCCACCAGGCCCAGACCGGCCAGCATCATGCCGTAGGCTTCGGCTTCGGGGACGGCGGCGGCAGAAAAGGTGTAAATGCCCTGGTTGGTCGTTTCGCCATCTGCAAAACCACGCACCAGGAAGCTGTAGCTGCCTGCAGCCAGCACGCTGTTCACGCTGACGCTCGTGTCGGCCGAGCCGGTGACCAGATCGCCTGCCAACCAGGTAGTGGGGTTGAACACGGTAGTGCCGCTGAACAAGTCCAGCTTGAGGTTGGAAATGTGGAAGCCCAGGCTGCCCAGATCGAGGTTAACCGTCACGCCCGTGCCGGCAGCGGTCGGTGCGCCCACAACGGTGAAGTTGTAGATGTCAGTGAAGTTGTAAGCGTTGCTGCCGATGGTGAACACGCTGCCCGCGGTAACGGTGGACGTGTTGACATACGGCGTGGCGCTCAACATCCCCATGTTGTAGGTGGCGTCAGCGTGCGCAGTGGCCGAAGCCATGCCCGCTATCAGCGCGAACGCCAGCAAGGTTTGAACGGATTTCATGAAGTTCTCCAAAAGCAATTAAATAAAGCAAAGGTATGGGGCGCGTGCACCGGCATCCGCAGGCGGCGCACATTCGCGCACCGCCGCTGGAAGTTCCCTCCAGTACGGCGCCAGTTTCACTGTTGAATGTTTCATGTCGTACCGATTTCAGCCCTGCTCCGCATAGCCCGTTCAGGCCATACGCCCGGGGTGTTACTACGCAACTGACCCAAAACCAGTAAAAACGGATTACACCCAGAGACCGGCCGCTGTGCCGGTTTCTTTATTGTCGTATCGTCAACAGGATGAGCGACATGCGAAAGACCCCTTCTTACCTCAAGGGCCTAGCCGAGACCCGCGCCAGGGTTTCAGCCGAGGTTCTGCGCTACGAACAGATTCTCAATGAGGTCGGCCAAGCTCTGGAAAAGGGCAGGGCCGAGCTGACCGCGTGCGACACACTCATCAAGAAATTCGACGACAGGCTAGACCCGCGGCTCATTGCGCCAATAAAGGCATGGAAGGGCAAGTACGGAAAGCGCGGTGCGTTACAGGACGCAATCATTCGCATCCTGAAGGAGCGCGCACCAGGCCCAATCACGACAACTGAGCTTGGCTGGCTGCTGCAGCTGGAGTTCAGGCTGGATTTCGTCGATTGGCGAGAGAAGAGAAACTGGCTGCACCGTTCCGTGGGAAATCAGCTCAACGTCTTGATTGAACGGGGCCTAGTGGAGCGGCTACACGACCGAACGGTCAGTACCGGCCAAACGGGCAGCTGGTGCTGGATAGGGGAAGGCTGCAAGTCTTTGGGAGACTTGGCTGCGCTGGCTGAATTGTCAGGAGTCGCTACGAGTAGCGCCGCCGAACCTTATGAAGCCGAGGAATATTCGGCTACTGACGACCTGCCTGTTTAGTCCGTTTCACTTGGGTTTTGATGACGGGTTTGTTCAGCAACTCACGGATAAGCACGAAGAACCCCGCTACACCCACAAGCCCCAAAATCAGTTTGTTTGTTTCCAGTAGTGCCGCAAGCAAGCGGTCGGAAAAGACGGACCCAAACAAAAGAAGGAACGGAACAACAAGTGCTCCGTTCAGGAAATCCATTACTGAATCCTTAGGGTCAAAGGGAGCTTCAGGATTGATTGCCTTTTTCCAAATCAGGCGGGCTACCGCAATCAGTAGCGCCATCATCACAGTGACAATGTCGACAATGTTTCCGTCCAATTGATTTCTCAGAGTCTGGCCAAGTCAGGTAAGCGGTCATCAATGCGGTAGGCCCTGCAGCGATAAAGAAGCTGTCAGCCGCTGACAAGGGATGACCTACCAGACGTGCAACCGCATCGACAATAAGCCAGATAATACATGCCACTCCGGCCGCGAAGCGTGCCCAATCCACCCAATCTACCGCGCTCATCGATTCTATCAGTTTAGTGTTCGCCACAATTTGTCCTTTTCATAAACACACTGTTCGTATAGCGAACCTCCCTCCAACTCATCTCGGCACCATCCCATTAACCGCCGCCACAGGATGCCGTCCCTTAGGCGGCCCGCTTGCCTTCGACGGCAACGGCAGCGGATGCACCAGCTCCACCGCCCGATGCCGGCCACGCGTGAATCCACGCCAGAACATCGACTCCCCGACGTTGAGGGCCACGTTCATCGCCAGCCTCAACTGCTGGCCGTTCGGCAACCGGCGGGTGTCCGACCTGAAGGCAATTTCCGCCGCGTAGTCGAGCATGTATTTCGGCTCGATGTTGAGGTAGATGCCTTTCTCTGCGCGGTCATAGCGCCAGTTGAGCTCCTCCGCCTGGTTGTTGTTCTCGCCGTTGGGGCCAATCAGCGTCTTGGCGTGCTCAACGGTGCGGTGCTCCTGAAACCGTTTTCCCGCCTCGGTATACGCCGGTGAGTTGTCGGTGTTCAGGTAGCTCTCGGGTATGGCGACAAACGACTTCATCACCGCCTCGGCGACCGGCGCCGTCTCCAGCAACCCAACGGCCACCCTGGTAGCGCAGGCACCCTTGCCACGCTGTCCAAAGCGCTTGCGAACAGTCATCAGGATGCGCCGGTCCTTCGGTAGGCGTCCGCCGTACTCCGGGTCGCTCCGGTCACCCGACTTCCAGGTTCTGGCTTTCGAGCGCCCAGTCTGCGTGAGCATGGTTGCTGTCAGCTCCTTCACGTCTACGTCCGCCTCGACGGCCCGTGAGCCCTGCGGCTTGCCGCGCTTCTCGGCCGCACGCCAGCCCGACTGGTGGGCTCCATCCATCTCTATGTCGCCGCTCACCAGGCCCACGTTGTAGCCGCGCACCAGGGCCTCGCGCATCTTGTGCTGCCAGGTGAACGCTGTGTTGTAGGTGGTGTTGAAGTGCCGCTTGAGCTCCAGCGCGGGCTGGCCGGCCGCGGAGTTCACCCACATCAGCATGCTGGCCAGAATGTCCTGCAGCGGCCGTTTGCGATGGGAGAAGACCGTGCCTGATGTAACGCTGAATGTGCTACCACAGCCGGCGCA
The DNA here is from genome assembly GCF_018780105.1 of Thiobacillus sp. GTDB lineage: Bacteria > Pseudomonadota > Gammaproteobacteria > Burkholderiales > Thiobacillaceae > Thiobacillus. The sequence goes on along the minus strand of NZ_JADMKC010000001.1, from coordinate 85,310 downwards.
TTTCCAGCGCTTCTGCAGCGGACGCCAGTAGTGCTTGCCGATGGTCCCGCAGTGCGGGCACGACACCGTGTTCAACGACCCCCAACGCACCTCCACCATGAAGTCGTGGCACTTCTTGTCATCCCACTGAGCGACGTTCGGAACGGAAAGCGTGACTGCTTCCCGGGACATGTGCCAGGAGGCTGTGCCGGAGCGTCGGCGCCTGGGTTTGAAAGCTTCGGCGCTCATATGGCGGACTGGAGGAACTTCACGTACAGCGGCTCGGGCGCGAGGCCCAACGGCGCGCCTTCATGCTCCAGCGGCGGCTCGCTGAACTCGGCAAGCCAGTTGCGGAAGCCAGTCCTGGCCGGCTCCACCAAACCGTGGATAGGGACGTATCTTAATCCCTCGAATTCGAGGGAATTGGGAACGCACAGGCCTGGCCGTGCCGGCATTACCTGAGTGCCAGTCAACCGCACCAGGCAGGCATGCAGCAGCAATTCAGCCGGCCGCAGCACTTCAGGGGTGAACAGGAATGGCTCGGTGCGCTGGCGCTTCATCGTGTGCTCGTCGAAATGCGCTTCGTAGCTGCCACGCCGCCGGCCCACCTGGCGTATGGATGCCGAAGCCAGAGTCCTGCGCTGGATAGCTTGGCCGCCGGGTAGATGCTCGATGAGGGCGGATATCTCGGAAGCGAAGGCACATCCCTTGCGCGGGTGCGTCACCTCCGGCACGGTCTCGCTGCGCTCATCCGAGTTGAGGCCGAGCGCGATGGCCCGGGCGGTCAGGTCCCACAGGCTCGCCGACCAGCGGGGATAGCTCGCCAGCGTGTACGGCGGCGTCGCGCCAATCCCCGACTTGAACAGCACCACCTTGTAGTCGGCGATGGGGGCCAGCATCTCGTAGCCGATGTCGAGCCACGCCAGCAGGTTGTAGCGCGAGGCATCCTTTTGAGGGCCGGCATGAACACTGACGCGCAGCATCAGAGCACCTTGATGTCCCAAGTCTGGCCGAACAGGGCTCCGTCCACCTGCTCGGTGCCGCGCAGCCGCATGACAGTGCCGTCGAGCCAGATGATTTGGGCGTCGAGCAATTCAGGGATGAGCTCCGTTTCCAGCCCGTCGGTGGCGCTGACCAGCTTGGCGCACATGACCACGCGGCCGAAGTGGTGGAGGCGGTTTTCTGCGACCTTGAGCATGCCGCGGCTAGGGGGCGCGCTGAGACGTTCGGCTTTACCGAGGGGCTTGCCTCGCTGGTTGATGGGACGGACTTCGACTCGCATGATTTGACCTGAAATAATCGACACCGGCCGTGTAGTAACCGCGAATGGGCTTTTTTGAAGCATTCCATTAATATGCGGTTAATTCCTCAAAATTGAGGAAACGACAAGCAATCAAAGCATTCAAATGAACCCTCCAGTGGATTGGAAGCAGGAGGCGCGTCGGCTATTGCGCGCCCAGCTTGCCCTCAAGGACGTGACCTACAAAGGTCTGTCGAGGGCGCTGCTGTCCGTTGGTGTGGACGAGAACCCCAAGGCGCTGGCCAACAAAATCATCCGCGGCACGTTTTCCTTCAGCTTCTTCCTGCAGTGCATGCGCGCGCTGGATGTCGACGTAGTCCGCCTGCGCGACCGTGAGGCCGAGCGTCATCCGTAGCTCCTGAACGAGCCCACGACCTTGCCGAACACCTCCAGCTGCTCACGTGGGCGGATGGGCGGGTAGGCCTTGTTGCCTGGGCGCAGATAGAACTCGCCTTTGTCGTCCAGCTCCAGGTACTTGATGGTGAACTCGTTGTCGACAATGGCCACAACGATGTCGCCGGTCTTGGCGGGCGAACCCCGCTGAACGACCACCACGTCGCCCTCCATCAAGCCGGCATCTTCCATGGAGTCGCCCTTCACCTTCAGCAGCAGGGACTTGGACGGGTTGCGGATGAGGTGCTCGTCAATCGAGACGTGGCCGAGAGCGACGTCGGTGGCCGCGTGCGGCAGGCCAGCGCGGACGGAATCCACAATCTCGCGCTCGAAGAAGCGCTTGCCCGGCGCCAGGCGGCCAGAGGGGCCTGACTCTATGTAGCCCTGCTCCTGCAGGCGCTTGGCCAGAGCCGCGACGGAACCCTTGGATTTCATGCCCAGCAGCTCGCTGATGACCGCGAAGGACGGCAGCAGGCGGTGCTTGGCGTAGTAGTCCTGGAGCTTGCCCAGGTAGTCAATGTCGTTCACCACAACCTCCATTTAACGAACGATTGTTCGATGAACGGATTATAGGAGGACCGATTAGGCTGTCAACAAGAAAAAATTATGTAAGTATTTGTTTTTACTGCGAGTTAGCTGCTTTTACAGTAGCGGCAGTAACGAGGCGGGGCCTGCCGGACGAATGTCGAAGAAACGGGCTACCTTTAGACTGTTATGTGCATAAATCGCTAATAACTGGCTAATTTTAGCCTCATGAACGACTGCGGCCACGCTTGTCAGGGTTTTACGCTTCGGCCCGTCCGGCCGGGCGAGTTATACAAAATTATCACCCAACCTGATAATTATTTTTTTGCTGATAATTTTGTATAACTGGCCGCAAGGAGTGTCGCAGTTAAAACGGCTAGCTATCCCACACCGAGAACAACTCGCAATTCCACATGGCAGTCTCGTAACCATGGCGAGCCACCAAGTCAAAAGCGTCTTCGGTCATTTTTTCCAGATTTGTTGGGTACTGCTTTGCGGAAACAGCTTCTTCGAGTGAAAGCCATTTTCTCTCAAGCAACTTACCTTTGGTCGCTTCGTTTGCATGCCCGAAATCTTCGAGGCTCTTAATAGCGTCAGTGCCTATCATGACGTAAGCGCCTCCCGAGGGATTGTTCTGCAAGAAGTTGACGAATGAACGGACCCGGATGGCGCGAGTTTGGTCCAACATGATGTCGACCAAACGCTTGAATCGAAACGGATTGAGCTGGCTCGGGATGACCGTGTTCTGTAGCGGCGAACCTGCGTCAGACACAAACAGCTTATCAATCGTGCTTCCGTCCTGGGCCTTGAATCGTTGGCGCCCCACATCAAATAAGGGTTCCAACCCGAGATTGTCGTAGACCCCGCCGTCATACAGATGCAGGCGTTTGTGGTCCGGCACTACCTCCTCTGCGCTCCCTTGTGCATCCCAGTTCTTTTTCTTCCTCCACGCAAACTCATTGGAATTGATGGATAAGGGGCCTACGCCTCCAGGGAATGCCGCGGAAACTGCAAGTGCATTTTTCAAGGGGAAGGAAGGTGCCGTCGCATACCCAATGAGATAGTCCCCAAATTGACCTGCCTTAAAGCGAAATCTCTTTCCAGTCTCAGCGGTGGTCCCATTAATTGACCAAACTGGTTTGTCACCTATATCCCTCAACGCACCGCCGATTCCCCACAAGGTCCCTATTGTTTGAGCTATGACGTTGGCTCGAGACAGCAGATACCTCCAGTTGGAGGGAATCAACAATAGGCGGACAAGTGCGCTGTACTGAAGATTGGTTGTAGTTAGCAGATTGCGCACATGGGGCAGAGAAACTCCAAGGTATTGTCGCGAGTCGGGCCAGGTATTGAAGTTTGAACTGTAGACCAGTCCGGTGAACAAGCTGCCGCCGGACACGCTTGAAATATGCGTGACCTCCTCGAGTTTCCCCTGTTCCGCCAGGTACTGAAGCACCCCCGCGTGAAAAGCCGCTGCACGAACCCCACCGCCGGATAAGGCAAGACCAATCCTTGTTTTTTCTTTTTGCAGGGCCATCACTGAACTTCTCCGAGCGACACTTCAATTTCCCCTTCTCCCACAATAAGCATTAACGCCGGGAGCCCGTCTAAGGTCATCTTAAGGGCAAGGTGGGCGAGGAGCTCTACATCCATGGGGCTTGATTGCGCCGAAGAGCCGGGCGGATGTGAATGCCATTCGCCGATATACCCAACCACGTGCGCGGTTCTTCTCGCACACTCGTCGAGTTGCTCCCTCAATCCCTGTTTCCCTCTTGTAAAACCAGTAACATCGGCTTGGCTATCAGGTGGTGCCATCAGAGCATCAACGATGAAAATGGACTTGAGCTTCTGGTCAAAATACCCGAGAAGCACGCCACCGGTCTCCTTGGGGAGATGCCGCTCACGCTCGGCAAAAAACTTCGCTTGTAATCCCTCGTCGAAAACGATATTCCACCCAAGTCGCTCGCGGACTAGTGGCGTCTGAACCGGAACCTCCGCGAATGATAGGGCGCCAGTGCTATCGTCCAACTGCCATGTTCGAATTTGTGCGTTCTGCTGTGCCGACAACGTCCGAAGCTGGCGTGCCAACGTAGCCCCGTGGAGTTGAATGAGCTCATTGGAGATAACCGCCGATACGTCCCGGCACCCACCACCCACAATCAACCCACCATAGTGGCCGCTAAGGTGTTCCGCACCCCAATAGTCATTGAGAATAGCCCGGTAGTACTGCGCCTCAAGGTGGGACAGTCGCGTCGAGCGGTCCTTGTCCTCAAGTAGCATCACCGATGATTTGCCGCTGGGGGTCAAAAATACCGAAGCGGACCTAGGTGTTGAGTCTTGGGACGCTAAATCACGAGGAGCGTGCAGAGTCGTCGTTGCGTCAACCAGGAGTTTGGCCGTCGAGACGGCGTCACGAATTTCCGGCTTATCTGCATCGGTGATTTTCCCAGGCAGACCTTTTGCCGATTCGATGCCATCCGAATAATTCAGGCCTACCCCTGTGGAGACAACGTTAGCCTTGTAGTAGCCCACATGTTGGGCTTTACCGGTATGTCGTATGACGTTGTGCGGTTTCAGAATGTCGTCGTCTACATAAGTCCAGCTTCCCCAGCCCGCTCTTGACCACAAGTCGGCCAGCACACTTCCAAGCGCGCCGACCCCAGCCAGGACGCCATGAAAATCAGAGCCTTCATCTGGCACTCCGGAAGCACGCCTTGCATCCTGTTTTGTAACAGCAATCTTGATATCAATAGGTTGCGCGACTGCTATGTCTCGCCAATCATCGCTGTCCCCCTTGGGGGCTTCCTGGCTGAGGAAACGCAGCGTGTCTTTGTAAACGCGCCCATTATCAGGGCTGCTGACGAGTAGGCCGGCTTTAAGTCCTATCGAGGTAATATCCTCTTCTAGCAATAGGCCGCGAACCTCCGTTTGCTCTACCTCATCACCGCCGTCTCGTAATCGTGGAATACTGAGCACGAGCAACGTCCGGCGGCGCTCAGGAATCAAGCCATCTTCCGGATATCGGTCCAGGAGGGTTTGTGTCAGGGCACCAACAAAACTGGACCCACGCCTTTCAAATTGATTCTCAAGTTCACCGAGAGTATTGGGAAACTTTTCCACTCTGGAATGCCCGACCGGAGGCACTGTAACCGCCAGGAAGTCCACTGATAGCGCCTGCCGAACAGGCGCTTTGTCTCTCGGGACAAAACCGGCGCGGATTACCTTGAATTTATCGTGCTCGTGAAACACGGCTTCAAGATGCAGTGACAGTGTCCTGTCCGTAGATTTTTCGATGAAATCGTGCGGTAGAACGACCTCAAACTCTGAAACAAAGTAAAACTGTTCCAGAGGCTGGTCGCCTCGATGCAAGGTGCCATTTGCCGTTTCTCGAAGCCACCACAGCACTCGCTGCAGGTGCTTTTCTGGCGTCCACGTACGCTCAACCGTCTGCCACATCTCGAAGTAAAGACAGAGCGATGGCGGGTGTCTAGGGGCAACGTAGTTTTGGTGAAGCGTGTCAGGAAAGCCACGTCGTAGAGCCCACACCTCGTATGGAAGCCCGTCGCCAGGTTTATACGTCAGCGCAAGCCGTTCCCTTGGCTTTATTCCGACTTCATTTCTCGAAGGATATGTACCATCAACGCAATCGACAATTATTGCGTCCACGGCAGTGACGGCGCCTGTCTTATGATTGGTGAAATTGACCTTCCTCAACTCCACCACGCTAAGGTCCCGATTCCTCAGGCAGGCCTCAAGCAATCTGCGCGATTCCTCATACAACAAGCATTCCGGGGCTGGACTTTTGTCGCAGCGTTCACCGAAGGAAAGGTAATCCATTGCGCGCGTTATCCCGCCCGAGGCGCAGGAGTCGAGGTAATAATGGCCGCCGCTGAAAGCACCTTTTTATCAAGGCTGATGCCGCTGGATTCAACCTTGAAAATAATCGGCTCCGGCTTGTTGGCGTTGGGCTCTTCCATTGTCACCAAAAACCTTGCTCCCCCCACCTGGTCGAGATAAGTCTCGTAGCACTTTTGGGCCTGGATATGCGGGGGCTGCGTCTGCTCCCGGCCCTCCTTGGTATCGAGAATCGGCCAACTGGAACTAACCAGATACGCGCCCTCCTTGCCCTTCCGCAGAAGCTCCTCGACAAGGGGCTTAGGAATCGTCTCCTGCTCGCCTTTGTCGTCGCTAAGCGCCAGATAGCTGCAGTGGTGGGGGATGTTGTACAGGTCCCACGCTAGACGGTCATCCTTACCGTGAAATTTGGTGGTCCGCACAATATCTTCGAGGATGCTCCATGAAGAATCCCCGACCGCCAAATAATCAAACTCCGAACCCCCGCTTCGGAAGCGGACATTAAAAATTAGTGAAGCCTCATTCCGGAATTCATCATGGTCATCCACGTGTTTGATGAACGGCGAATGGCAGAAAAACTCCACGCCATCTGCCTCCAGGGTGAACTCAGGTGCGAGGTCACCAGCATCAGTAATTAGATGCTTGCGGGATTCGACCGTCAGCCCGTTTTTCTCGAGCCAGTCCTTGAGCATCTTGGGCTTGGAAAACACGCGGATGCCTTTGCCTTGCTTGAGTCGGTGGCGGGCCTCCTGCCGCCAGATTACGTACTCTTCACTTTGGTCGCAGTTTGGAGCGGTTTCCAAAATTACGGCCGCCGGCACCCACAAGGTATCAATCTTGATACGGCCATTACCCTTGTATTTCTCCGCATGCTCCAGCTCGAAAAACTCGACGCTGTTTTCGATGTGGTCTTTGTCACAGTGGGTGAAGGCGACAACATCAAACGAGGTTTTGCCGGCCGCCTTAAGTTCTGCTTTCAAGCGGTCCTTTAGATTGATTTCGGGACCTTCCCCTTCTTCAGTTTTTTTCTTGTGCCGGAAATCGAACAGAATCCGCTTGCCGTTCTCCAGAATAATCTGGCTCGTATCGCCGTTTCCAACGGGATAAAAAATCACTTGATGCATAACACCCTCTCCGCCCAATTTGGGCAAATACGTAACCGCTCCGCTAAACCTCAGCAGAACACATAGCTATAGGGATGGATGGCGAGCCGAAGCCCGCCATCGTCTTACTTAGCGCTTTTTGGGCTTTTTAGGGCTCACAGGAACCCTTACCCGCTCGGTTTCAGTCGTCTTGGGGTGGGTCTTGGCGTAACCATCGGTTACGAATTGACCGGTCCCAGAGTCCCGATTCACCTTCTTCGTGCTCGTTTTCTGAACCATGATTGGTTCCTCCATTACACGGTTGATGACATGGGGATGGGACTTTAGGCATACGATTTGCACTATTGACGGGGGCGTTACACCAACGTACATTGCGCTTCGAACCAACGGGCCTTAGGGTCCACCAGGTCCTGAGTGACGCCAATCGCCCAGGACCTACCCCGCTTCCCCAGAACACTACATCTTGTGCTATTCCTGAGTTGAATCCCATTTTATGGGCCGGACTTGGCGTGTCAACCAGGTTTTTGATAAAAACCAAACAGTCAAATAAAAGTTATTTATAACAAGGATTTGTCTGTAGGCGGCGCTTAATATTTGAGCAGCCATAAATGGCAGCTTGGCGTGAAATCTGGGGTTTCCCGCGCGCCAACATATATAGCTACTGGGGTGCAGCCCTCTGCTCCGAGAAGTAGTCTGCTCCGACTGACTCTGCTTTAGATATGCCCAGCCACGTTTATATCAAAGAGCGGCGCGATGGTGCGCGCCGTGAAAAAACGCCGTACCAAGCCATTGATTTCTGGGTGAAAGCCTCCGGCGCCGTTCGTGTCCGTGTTCCCGTAGGAAAGAGCAAGGGTCTGACCGTGGAAGCCTGGCAACTGCCGGATGGCCGCATCGTGGACGCCACCCTGATAAGCGACGAGGACGTCGAGAGCCGGGAGGTCATGGGACGGATTGCGGACGCCTTGGTAAAGAACCAGTCGCCTGACAACCTGAAAGAACTGGAAAAGCAGCTCAGGGACAGGGCTAACCGGGAGTAACCACCCCAGCGTGCGGCGAAGGCTGCATGCTGACGCCTAGCTTCGGCAGGGGGATTGGGAAGGGTTACTCCTGTTGGTTTTCTGGCGCTGGCGAGCTATGCAAAAGCCCGAGTGGATTTATCAGCCCAGTGATTATGAATTGCAGCGCAAACGGTGGAATCAGGAAGAATGCGGCAAATATCCACGAATCCGAACTAAATAATCCCGATTCGAATACTGCGGAAATCACTGCGGCCAAGCCCCCTAACCACCAGACGATTAACGCTCTTCTAATTAGTTCTTTCATTACGGCCCCAAAGGACAATGGATAGCCCATGTATAGCTACCATGCCCCTAGTCCGAGCTACCTTTAGCCAGGCAAACAGGAAGTAAGGTTTTCCAGGGAATGGTTGGTCGCACCGGCGGCCGGCGAACGCGATTTACAAAATCTCAGTTTAAAACGCCGTAACTCATTGATTCTGAATCGAATGGGTCAGTTGCGTAGTAACACCCTACGCCCGAAAAAAACGGCCCCCGAAGGAGCCGTGAACGATAGGCAGGAGGGACGTCCTGCGGGTATTGCCTGGTGGGCTCGCCTGTTACACGCAACCATTTGAGATCAAGTGTGACGCAATGGTCGCGTCGAGATTGGCGAAGCTTTACAGGGATGGAAGTATCCGCTGCGGATGTTGCAAGCCCATGCGGGCCACCCACCGGCCTGCGCATTCGGGCCATGCGACTTCCCGCTCACTGTCATCAAGCGCTCACTTTGGAAGCTGAAAATCGGCCCATTCAAACAAACCATCAGGGATGACGATCATGGACACACTTGACGACACACTGGAAATATCCGATACCCAGGCCGACCTTCTGGCCGCAGAGGCGCTGCACGAACTGGGTGAAATCCCGCTCGACGAAGCCGACGAATATGCCGATCAATGCGATTACGCAGGCTGCTATCCGTGGCTGGCCGATGTCATCCATTCGCACCCGCACGACACCGCGGCCCACATGGCCATGCACGCTGCCAGCCCGGCCGACGATGACAGTTTTTTTACCTGTTGATACGCAAGAATGAATCGGCGAAGCTGAAATCGCCGGAAAAACTCGGCAACGCGACGCCCCGCAGCGTCGGAAATTTTTACAGCATGCACTCAGCATGCCTAGGCGTCCGCCCATCTTGCAGCACCCGCAACAAAATTATCCGTTTCGCCTCAATCACCTGACCATCCCTGCCGCAGCTCTGGAACGGAGTTTGCTTTTCAAGCGCCTTGGCACCGACAGCGTCGGCAAGCCAAAAAAAGACCCGCCAGGAGGCGGGCCAAAGATGCGCGTGAACGCAACCGGTCGGTGATTCCCGGCGACAGGAGTCGCCGGAATCCACCCAATATGTCTGGCCTAGTCAGCCATTATCAATTTGATGCATGACCACATTGTTAATTTCGATGTGATCATTCAAAGCGCAGCGCGTCGGCGCGCTGCAAATCCTACGAGGCCCAAGCCGGCCAGCATCGTGGCGTAGGTTTCGGGCTCGGGCACGGCCGCCGGAAAGGCGTTGACGTAATCGTAGCCAGAGGTGGCGCTGATGGCAGTGAAACCGGAAATGGCTTGGCCATTCTCGTCGCGCACGTTGGTGATTCCCCCCCAGGCGATGGTGTGGCGCAGGTCGGCCTGCCCTCCCGCGAGGATGTCGCCGCCGCGGGATGCGGCGCCCAGCACGCTGGACCAAGTTTCGCCGTTGAGGCTGATGGACAGCGTATGGCCGAACGGTACGCTGATGTTCATCACGTAGTTGCCCGGCAGATCGCCGAAGCAGCTGAAGTTGTAAGTGGTTGACATAGAGCAAGACTGATCGAGCGTGATGCGGCCCAGTTCGTTGCCTGTGGTGGTGTCGCGTGCAACGAAATCGGCATGCCAGCGCGAGCGCCCTTCACTGCCGCCGGCATTCAACGGGTAGAGCGGATCGGGGGTGGCGTAGGCATAGGCGCTTAAGGGGCCGCTCATGTTGAAGTGCAACGTCATCGACGTCGTCGCGAACACCGCCGCAGAGCCAGGGAACCCGATCACGAAGCTGTCACCCAGGGCGGCGCGAGCGTTCGCGCTCCCCGCGAAGGTCTCGCTGTAATACGGCTCTGGATCCCGCAAGGAACCGGTGACCACAGTCTCCAGGTGCAACCCGTTCATGTCGGCGCGCGCGAAGGCCTGGGCATCCACCATTGCAGAGCTGGCGCCAAGGTCATTGACGTGCTGCCGGTTCCGCAGGCCGGAATGGTCCGAGCTGATCTCCACTGGAGTGGGGCCGGAGTCAGAATAAATGTGATACCCGCCCAGGCCAGGATTGCCGCTGGTCGAGGCGTAGGCGTAAAAAGTGACAGCTTGCGCCGAACCGGCAACACTGGCCAGAATCAGACCAGCCAGCAGCAGGGATTGACGAACACCAATTTGTTTTACATTTTTCACGCGCTTCATGTCGTTTCCTTTTATTTAATTGTTCAAGACAAGCCCAGCACTTCACTATTTATTTTTGGTTGTATCGCCATCCCTGCCTGGGCATACGCGCCAAGCAGGCACAGCTAGCCAGAATCAGACCAAACACATCATTCGTTAAATTAATTGGTTTTTTTATCTTCAATCATTTTTGTTTATGCGAACAACCAAAAAATCGGGCCAGAGCGCTTGTTGCACCCGGCCCGTTTGCGCTCGCGATTCGCTATCGGGCCCGCTTATGCAGTACGGCGACGAACAACAAAACCGATCAGCCCCAACCCGGCCAGCATCATGGCGTAGGTTTCGGCTTCGGGAACCGGCGTCGTGACAAAGTTCAGACCGACGAATTTCTTTTCCACGAAGGCCAGCGAGTTCGGGATGCTGGTGGACGCCAGCAACAGGTTTTCGACCGTGACATTGATCGTGTTCGCGGTATTCCATGCCGACAGGTCGGTCGAGGTTTGCGCGATCCAGTTGTCGGTGGGGACACCCACATGGGTGAGCGGGTTTGCGGGCGTCAGGCTGGTGGAAATATCGACCAGCGGGTTGGACACGTCGAACAGACGAACCTGGCCGGTTACGTCGACCGATCCACCCGAACCCAGCATCAGGTAATCGCCTTTTTCGGTGAAGCCGAAATTGGAAAAGGAATAGCCCTGGTGTGCCGTTGCCTGTACGTTGATGGTTTCATGGGTAAAGCCAATACCCGCGCCATTGGACGACTGGGCAAAGAAGTCCGTAGGGGTGAAATACAGGGTGTCGCCCGCCACATGGGCAGTGCCGAACAGTCCCAAATCGGCGTCGTCGAAAGTGAAGTCGAGGGTCGTGCCGGACAGGGTGACGGAGGCAGCAAAAGCTGCGCCGGTCACGGTTTGGCTCAGCAAAATGATGCCGGCAGCCAGTTTTTTGTTCACGCGTTTCATGGATAACTCCTCTTTGTTAATCGGTTGGGTCAAGCCTGGATACTTGGTCCAGTTTTTCTCGCAAATCTCCGCCGTCGTCTTGCCGCTATCGTTATTACGTTATCGTTTTAACTGCCCAGCCTTGCGGCGCTGCCTTAATGCACCGCCCTGCAGCTGTTTAGACCATCCGTCTGTTGCACACGCGCGCCATTCACAAGACGAAATAGCGCCCGAGTCAACACAACTCAGCGCACGCCAGGGGATTTGCAAAAAAACACGCAACGCCGGACTGGCGTGCGCATGAGATATCGCAGGGCAAAACGCCCGGCGAAACAGAAATGGACAGGGCACGGGAGATGCCCCTTCCTGACGTCCAGGCTGCGACGTCCACTGCTATTCACGCGCACTGCTTGCTGCTTTATTTTGCTGACTGGAATGCGGCGCCTCTATGTGCCCCTGCATCCCGCCGCTTTTTTAACTGCTTTGGGTACCACTTGTTATATGCCTTGCGGCTTGTCTCCTCCTGCCCGCTTCCCAAAATAAAAAGGGAATTTCGGCTCAGGGGCACGTCGCTACGGGATCTGCATCAGGAACTTTGGCGCAGCGCCGTTTCGGCGTGCACATGAGATATCGCCGAGGCAAGCTCAACGATCACAGGATAGTGCAAGCCCAGATTCAAGCCTGCACGGACATCCAGACTGCAGACGCCCTTTACTGCTTTTCACGCGCACTATTTGCTACTTATATACAAGCTGGTCATCGATACGGTGCGTTCTTCGACGCACTCAAATCCCGCCGCTTTTTGTACTGCCTGGGTACTCTTTTTGTACTACTTGGGCACTATAGTCGCGACTTATCTAGACCGCAATACCCATAACAAAGTTTTATTAAAGTATTTCCATTTTCCACCGGGGCGCCTTTCTGTCAACCACCCAGAAAAACAATCTCAAGCGTACGAAGAAACGAAATCGGCAACAAAGAGATCGCGCAACGTCGTTTCGACGTACGCGTGAGATGTCGTTGCAAGTCTTCCAACGACCACAGGTTCGGGCACATTCCTGGGAGAGAACCTGCCCTGGCATCCGGGCTGCGATGCCTGCTGCTTATTCACGCGCACTGCCTGTTACTTTATTTATGACTGCCTGACTTCATGGCCGCAGCGCCCCGAATCTTGTGTTCGATTGCTTCTGCGACTGTGGAGAATCATATCGACTGAATATTGCAATGCGTCGTGCTGGAACTCCCGTTGGCATGAGCTTTTCGGCTCATGCCAGAAAGCCGAAAACCGCAGTCTCCCCTCAGACCAGACGCTTGCGCATGGCCGCCAGCAAGCCGCCGCCCAGCAATAGCAGGGCCCAGGGCGGTAGCGGCACATCGCCATCGTTGCCGCTGCCGCTAGCTGCCGCCACGCTGAAGGTTTGCATGACGGCAGGCGCAGCGCTGGTTTGACTGTCGCCCGCCTGGCTCGCTTCGAGGGTGCACAGACCCACTGTCAGCAGACTGACGGTGTGGCCACTGACGCTGCACACCGCAGGGGTCAGCGAGGCGATGCTCACGGGCAAACCGGAACTGGCGCTGGCGGCAACGGTGAACGGTGCGATTTCCAGGGTCTGGCTGGCGATGGGCGGGAAGCTGATGGTCTGGGCGAGCGAGGTTACGCTGAAACTCTGCGTCACGCCGGGCGCCGCACCGTACCCCGAACCGCCGGGCTGGCTGGCCGCGAGCGTGCAGGTGCCCGTGGCGATCAGGCTGACGACGTTGCCCGCAACCGTACAGATGGTCGGGGTCTGGCTGCCGAAGCTCACGCTCAAGCCCGAGCTGGCGGTGGCGTTCAGGTTGAATGCGCTGTTCACCGGCATGTCGTCGAGGGGCGCAAAAGTGATGGTCTGCGCCTGCAACACACTCCAGGCGAGGCTGAGCGCCCCGCTCGCTGCCGCCTTGCCATCGACCGCAATGCGGTAGACCGTGCCCGCAGTCACAGCGAGCCCGATCCCGCTGGCGTTGCCGGCCGAGCCGTCATTGTCGTTGGCAGAGACGGCCTGCAGTGTCGATACGCTACCACCGGTGTAGACCGCCAGCAGGGTATCGATGCCGCTGCCGTGCGTGTCGAGACTGAGGGTGCCGGATACATCTGCCGTCCATTGCCACCACACGGATTTTCCGCCGCTGACGGCTGCATGCACGGGTTCGTCCGATTCCTGTGTCGCGTTCAAATTCCAGCCATTGACGCTGCCGCTGCCGCCGCTGATGACCGTGGCGGCAGCAAACGTATCGTTGACCGGCGCGCCCTGCGCGGCGAGCACGTCGACCCGTGGCTTGACCAGGCTGTTGCGCATATCGGTAACGGGCTTGCCATTTGCGGTGAGGCGGCCCAGGCGGCTGACGGCGGTATCGCCAGGGAATGCCTGTGCCAACAGGGCAACCGCGCCGGTAACGACCGGCGATGACAGCGACGTGCCCGCGACCGTGGCGCCGGCCACCGTGGTCAGCGCGCCGGGCGCGAGCAGGGTCAGGAAACTGGCGCTGTTGGAAAAGCACGCCACCTTGTCGGCCGCGCTGGTGCTGTCGGTGCAGTCCGGCTCCGGCGATGTCCAGGTGCGCGCGCCCACGTTGGCGTCATAAACCGCGCCCACAGACACCGCTTCGGGCGTGCAGGCCGGATTGGAAATGCCGTCCGAATAGCCATTGTTGCCGCTGGAAACAATGCTGAGGATGCCATCGTTGCGGGCGTCGATAATGGGCTGGCGGTAGGGATTACTGAACTTGCTGCTGCAACTGCTGGTGTACTTGGCCCCATCGCCCAGGCTCATGTTGATTGCCACGATGTTGTAGGCCACACGATTGGCAATCGCCCAGTCGATGCCTTCGATGACATCGACGCTACTGGCCGAGGTGCCGTCGAAGACGTCGATCGCAATGATGCCAGCACCCGGTGCAACGGCCGTTGCGGTGCCCGCCACCCAGGTGCCATGGCCGTTGGCATCGCGCACGTTGTCTTCCGGCGCGGTATCGAACGCCGCCACCACGCGACAGCCGGCCGGCACGCCGGGCGCGGTACAGGAACCGAATTCAGCGCGGCTGTAGTCCAGGCCGGTGTCGAGAATGGCAATGGCGCCTCCGCTCCCGTTGCGCCCCATCGTCTGGTTGACCTGCGGCTGCCCGATCAGCGGCAGCACTTCGGCCAGTTGCGCATACAGCACGGTGTTTTCGTAGACCGCCGCGACCTCGCCGCGCGCCAGCAAACGCAGCAGCGCCGCATGATCGCGCAGGTGCAGGTAGGCCATCGGCAGATGGCGAAAGTCGCGCCGCAGTTCAACCTCCGCAAGCGGCAGTTCCGCCAGCACCCGCGTCTTCAGTGTGCGGTAGCGATCCACGCGCAGCTGCGTGATGGCCGCATCTTCCTTTTGCAAGGCACGCAGGCTTAAGCGCGCCGCGACCTCGGCATCGATGGCGGCATCCTCGAACAACACCAGCACATCGCTGATCTCGCCCGCCTGCAGCTTGCGCCAGGCTTCCGGCGCAATCTTGTCGGCAAAGGCTGCGGGCACGTCGCCTGCGGCAGCCCATGCCGTCCGCAGCGGAACAAACGCCAGGACCAGCAGCAGGAGCGCAAAAAAGGCCAGACGCACAGCGCCGACAGGCCGCGAACGTGAAATAAAGCGTAGATTCATCGGCGCAAAACATAAGCGCTCTGTATGACAGGCATACGACGCTACGGCCTGCGCCTGCCATTCAATCCTTGCGCGCAAGAACAAAGCGGTCGAACCCGCGATGCAGCTGCGCCGCGGCAAACGCCATCGCCAGACTCAGGGCAAAGCGCCCGCCGCCATCCATGACGCGCATCCAGTCGACCCGCCACGAGGCCGTGTCGGCCACCGGATCGAGCGTATAGCTGAGCAAGTCTGTAACCGAACTCGCCAGCACCAGCGGCACATCGATCGCTTCGAGCAGCAACAAAAAAGGCAGGCTCAACAGCAGCCGTACCCCTCGCTTCCGCCAGCCGGGCAGCGGCCAGACCAGGACAGCCGCGCCCAACACCAGCGGATGAATCAATGCGGCATACATCGGCGTCGAGGCATCCACCGTCAAGCCGGCCGGCAGCATCTGCCCCTGTACCAGCAGCGCATTTTGCGTGATCACCTGCGTGTCGAACACATACTCGCTGCCCAGTCCGATGCCGAAATGCAGCACCGCAAAATCCGGCAACGCCCAGCCCAGCACCCGCTCGTACACGGGCAGCCAGAAATCGGCGTAATACCAACCCCACGCCCACGCCGCCCACAGCAGAACCGGCAGCCAGAACAGCATCCGCAGAATGATGCCGGTCACGGCGGAACGCGTCGCGCTCACGGCGTGCGCCGCAAAAACAGCAGAAAGAAAATCAGGCAGCCCGCCACCAGCAATACCGGCAACACCGTGCCATGCAACACCCCGAACCAGTCCCGGTGATGCAGGAAGGCGTGCCACAGCACGATGATGCGCGCCTGATTCAGGACAAACACCAGCAGCGTGCCGGCGCCCAGACCCAGCAGACGGGTGCGCCAGGCAAACGGGTAAGCGATGAATGCCGCCGCCAGCAGAAACAGCGTCTCCATCCCCTCGCAGCCATTGAGAATATTCAAACGCCCCGCTGCCGCGACCAGACGATGGCTCTCGGCATGGACCTGAAACGCCGGCCATAGCCAATCGATCACCCAGGCTGCAGGACGAACCGTCAGCTGGTCGATGATCAAGCGCTCCAGCCAGCTGCCACGGCTCATTTCCCATGCGTATTGCAGCGAAAAAAATACCGCCAGAAATATCAGCAACACGCGCAGGGGCTGTCTTCGCTGCGCTTCCGCGCGCGCCCCGGCTTCGATGAATTCGGCATAACTCGGAGGATGCATCCGCCGATGCTAGCGCGTCCATGTTGTCGGCTTGTGGCAACCGCAAAAAAAACGGGCGGCCCGGAGGCCGCCCGTTTTGCTGTTTGCCTGCTGCTTAGCGTGCAAACAGATTGTCGCGCACGATCCGCGGCTCGATACGGAAGACGTTGGCATCGTGCGGGTTGACGAAAACCTCCACCCAGTGCGCATTCTGTGCGCCGAAGTTTTCGACGCGTGTGAGGTTCTCCACCATGGCCTTGCCCGATGGCTGGATCGGCGCAGTGTAGGGTTTGTCGAAGCGGAAGTAATGGCTGTCGCCGTGCGCGACCAGCACCGGCTTGCCAAACGCAATGGCATGCTGGGTGATGCGGTCGATCACCGCATTGAAACCCTGACGCTGTTGATCGGCCACGGGCAGATCGAGGTTCATGTTGGCCTGCATGGCGATCATGACGCCGGCGCTGCGACGGGCCTGGGCCTGTGCAAACACCTCGTCGATCCAGGCCAGCGCGGCAGCTTCGCGCGCGGCAACTTCGGCGACGCGATCGGGACGCGGCGAATCATAGCTGTCGCTCGAGTCGATCTGGTTCCAGGGATCGAGTCCGTTATTGCTGCCCACCACGTGAACCGTCGCCATCATCGCGCCATTGAAACTCCACATGGCGTTTTCGACGTAATCATCGAAACCGGCCATGCTCGACTGCGTACGCACATGAACGCGATGCTGGCCGCCGCTGAGACCGGGAACCGGATAGTAGATTTCGCGGAATTTGGCGAGCCGCTCGATCGGCACATAGCCGCCGTTGTTGGCACGGTGGCAATCGGTCCAATCGTTGTCGCCGGGGGTGACGATGACGGCATCCTTGAGTTTCTGGAACTGGTTGTAGCGCTTGATCAGCAGTTCGTCGTCGCAGCGCTCGCTGCCGGCCTTGACGTCGCCGGTATGCACCACCAGGCGCACGCGCGGCGCGGCGTTGATGCTGTCGATCACGCGATCGAACTTGGTTTCGATGGCCACGCCGTAAGGCACGTCGCCGATCAGGGCGAAGGACTGTTCCTGGGCTGAGTCATGATCACGCCCCCGCTCACTGGCAGTAGCGGGAAGGGCAAAACACAGGGCGGCGGCCAGGCCGATGACTGAACACGTTTTCATGAGAAATTCCTCGGTGGTGATAAAAAATCAAAGACGGCAAAATTCAAAGACGGCGACGTGCAACCAGGCCGACCAGGCCCAGGCCGGCCAGCAACATGGCCCAGGTCTCGGGTTCGGGCACGGCCGTCACGGAAAAGCGCGACACGATTTGCGGCGCAAGCCCGGTAATCAAATCCGGATTGGCGGTCAGCTCGTCGTAGCTGTAATCGGGGATGCCCCAGGTGGTCACGATCAACTCGCCGGTTGCGGCGTCGATCTCGAACTCGGTCCAGCCGTAGCTGTGGGTGGCGAGCGAATAATCGAGCTGGCCATAGCCGGGAACCGTCGGCATCAGGTTGGTGAACGGAATGCCCGAGCCTTCGAGCCCCAGTCCGCTGTAGCCCAGCGGCAGCACCTGTGCATTGACCAGACCTTTGATGAACTGATCCTTGGCGATGTCGCTGGGCAGGCTGTTGTAATAGGCGACCTGATCCGGTGTGAGCAGGCCGAGGCTCGCCGCCAGATTGACGACGGTGGGGCCAAAAGGCTGCTCGAACGCCACCGCGCCGGTGCTGATTTCCCACGCGCCGCTTTCGATCTGGTTCACGCCGTCCGGCGAATAGGTCAGGTTGTTGACCAGCGTGCCGTGGATGTCGGCGGTGACGAACACCACGTTGTCGATGCCTTCATTCTTGATGTAGGACAAGAGCTCGGTGCGTTCACGCTCATAACCCTCGTAGCGGTCGCCCGCGGCGGCCAGGCCAAGGTTCTGCGTCGGCTCGGCGATATGCAGAAACTTCCAGGTCACGCCGTCCTGCTGCGCCTGGCTGAGGTCGGACTTCACCTGGTCGAGTTGGGTGCGGCCCAGCATCGTGCGGTCCTGCGTCGCCGATTCGGTCAGAAAACGCTGGGCATCGGCCTGCGTGCCATTCCAGGGTGCGAGTTCGGCGTCGCGGAAGGAACGCGCATCGGTCATGATCATCAGCGCATCGGAACCGAACTGCTGCGCGCGATAGAGATTGGGCTTGCCGTCGAAGCGCGCGTCTCCGGTTCCGGCGTAATTCGTGTCGGCAATCGGCATGTATTCGCGAAACGCCTGCAGGCCATCCTGGTAGCGCTGAGTGTCGTTGTAGTAGCCGCTGCCGACCGGCGAACCACCGGCAAAATCGTTCACCACTTCATGGTCGTCGATGCCCGCAAACACCGGCGTGCTGGCACGCACGTCCTGCCAGGTATTCATGCCGTAGCGGGTGGACAGCACTTCGTTATGGCGATCGCGATAGTCGGCGAGCGTACTGGCAGTGGGCTGTGCCGGGCCGGAATAGCGCTCGGCGTAAATGGTATCGCCATGCTTGACGAAGAAATCCAGATTCTTCGACGCGACGTTCTTGATCGCGGGGTAAGGCGCCAGTTCGCCGCGCCAGTCACCCGAAACGCCGAAACGCAGGCCATTGTGCGAACCTGCGGCTGCCGCGGTACGGAAGCTGCCGTTAAAGCTCGACAGCGTTGCATCGGTGGCGCGGTAGTAATACTGCTGTCCTGCGGCAAGCCCGTTCGCCATGCCCTTGACCGGCTGCATCGGATCGACCACCGCCGCATTGAACGTATTGACGACGTTGGCAAACGCAGCATCGGTCGCCACTTCGAAAGTCACCAGGCCCGTCGTGTCGCTGCGCGCCCACAGCCAGGCGGAGTTTTGCGTCACATCGCCCGAAGCAACGCCATTCGGCAGTGCGGCGAGCGAAGGCGATGCGTAGGCGACTATCAAGGCAGCAGCCAGGAAGCCGAAACGAGGATGGTTCATGGAAAGTCTCCGCAGGAATGGCTTGTGAGGAAATTCAGCTAAAGGTGAAGCCTAACGGCGACATGTTGTAGCCATGTGTCACACACACGCATTCGGTGCATGCCGAACGGCTCATGCATGGCAACGGCCAGCGTTGCAAAAAAACGGGCGGCCATGTGGCCGCCCGTTCCGCTTACCGCGCACTACTTACCGCTTGACCGACTTGCGTCGTACAGCCGCAAATCCCACCATCCCCAGCCCAGCCAGCAGCATGGCCCATGTTTCGGGCTCGGGGATGGGTGCTTGTGCGGTCACGATACCCCCGCCGGGCGCGATCGAAAGGGAACCACCCGCGCGCAGTTGGATCCCCTCGTCAAGTTGGACAGGCTGCCCCGATCCGGACACATCGATGGACGCGCCTGTACCCAGAATCAACCCGCCGCTGGCAAGCGGGCCACCGGAGGGCAGACCATTGTTGATGCCCCGGGTTGCAACGAGCGTGATCGAGCCGCCAGGTGCCTCGATCAGAGCACCCTCGCCAAACTCGACCAGCGGTGCTTCGATATACAGCCCCCCCGCCGGGGCGAAAATCAGCTCGCCCCGGATGCGAATCGATTCGCTGGCAATCAGACGCAAGGTATCGTCCGCCCGCAGATTGACGAAACTCAACGAGGAGCCGGGCGCCATCTCGAAGGTGGTGAAATGAAACGTAGTCGAATCTGCTTCGATCGTCATTGGCCCTTCCAGATACAGCGCGCCCACTTCGATAAAGTCGGACGATGCCGACAGCAAACCGGCAGTGCCAGTATCCGGACCTGGCAAGGAGATAGTTGTGCTGGCCCGCACTGAATCGGCTGCAATCGTGAAAGTGATGGATACGGCAACTGCAGCAAGGCGGCTCAAAGGTGAGCGCAATTTCATGGTGGATGTCTTTCTCTTATAAAAATCGGATGGTTGTAGACAGTTGCTGCACTTTCAGTGCCGCGCACGGCGCGCCGCAAATCCCACCAGCCCCAGCCCAGCCAGCAGCATGGCGTAAGTTTCTGGCTCCGGTACCGGCGCGATTTCAACATCCAGCCACACTGCCTTGTGGTCGGAACTGGGCAGATTGGCGTACAGATTCTGGTTGCGGAAGGTACCGACCAGATCGAACAGTTCGCCCGTGTTGTTGGTGTCGGTCTGGTTGCTGTCGACCGGCCAGAACACCCCGCCCCCTTCGATGTTCATGTTGGCCGAGGGCAGCACGTAGTCGACGCGCAGATTGCCTGGCGCGGAATCGCTGAAGTCGGCCGTATCGAATTTGGGGTCGCCGACGTGGCTGGCGTTGGCCGTTCCGTTGTTGTGCGGATCGGTCGCAGCCTGCGTGCCGCCTGCCGATTCCGGCGTGAACTGCGTGTTGACGAGCGTGGCGTTGAGCAACTGATTGATGGCGCTGGCATACGAATCGCCGTCGCTGGGGTCGGCATTGTAGTCGCCGGCAATGACGAATTTCGCCCCCGCGTCCAGACCGCCGGTACCGCCCTGATCGTCGTAGATATAGCCTGCGCCTTCGATGTAATTCTTCAAGAAACGGATTTCATCGTGGTTGCGTTTGCCGTTCTTGTCCTCGGCGCCGTCGAAGGTGGGCGGCGTGGGATGCGCGGCGAGGAAATGCACTTCCTGGCCGTCGATTTTCAGCGTGACGTCGACGTGATTCTTGGAAGAGAGGCGCAGCGCAGCCTGCTCGTCGGGGCTGTAGTAGTTGGATAGATTGTTCGCACCTGCGGTCGGGTCGTTGGTCAGCAGGTTGTTCGGCATGTCTTTCCAGAGAAAATTCTGGAAGGTGCGCACATTGACGATTTCATATTTGGAATAGATGGTGAAGCCATACTGGCCGGCAAAGTTGCCGAAGCCGTAGGCATCGTTGCCACCGCCGACCGCGCCGTTGTTGTCCAGATCGAATCCGCTGGCGAGTCCGGTATTGGTGGTGGGCGTGTAGCGGTAGGCGAAGTTGACGCCGCTGGTCGTTCCGCGCACGGCGTTGCCGTGGCTGGTCGACAGATAGTTGTCCTGGAACAGCTTCGCCGCCTGGCTGGAATAACCCGCAGCCGATGGCACGCTGCTGCTGCCCGCCATGCCGTTCTGGTCGTAGTCGAATTCGTTCACCAGCAGCACGTCGGGATTTACCCGCTGGATGATCTCGGCGACGTTGTGCGCCTGCTGGATGCGGTTGGCGATCGTGGCACTGACGCCACCCGTCGCCAACGGATTGGCCAGATCGCTCAGCAGATCGCCGCTGGCGTCGCGGTTGAGCGAAGCGTTGAAGGTGGCGAAGCGCACGCTTTCGGCCTGCGCGCCAGCCGAAGCCGCCAACGCGGCAAAAACGGCCATGGAAATCAGGGTGTTCTGGAACGGGGTTTTTGTCATGATTTTCTCCATTGAAAAAATGAGTCTTGTGATGGCTAGCGACTGCACGCTGAAGCACGTGAGGCTTTATCAAGATTACCGGTTCAATGTTGTCGAACCATGATTCCGGATGACCGGCTGATTGAGCCGAATGCGCCATATCCGCGAGGCGAACGGCTGCCTGCTCATCGCTACGGTGAGGATGGACGGCGCACAAAATGGCTTGAAAGTCCTGCACGCAGAGAAGCGGCAGGGTGATGCCTGCTGGCCCCAGCCGCAGACGCGGCCGGGGCACCATTGCGCAACGCGCGGTCCGCGGTTGCGCAATAGCGGGCTTACTTCAGGTTCATGCAGTTGGCGTAATACGTTACCGTGGCCGGCCAGTCGCTGAAGATGCCAAGGATGCCAACATCCTTCGCCAGCACGTCGAGCACGTTCATCACATCGCCTTCGCGGGTAATCGCCGAGTCGATGGTCTGGTAGTAGTAGCCATTGTTGCCGTCGGCCAGAACGCCCGAACGTTCGAGCGTCCAGGTGATGATGTCGAGCCCGGCGGCGCGGGCGTTTTGCGCGTAGGTCGAGGGAACGATCTTGCCGCTGCCGTCCACATCGAGCAGCGCATACATCGGCGGTGCAACGATGTTGATGCCTTCGGCCTTGTAGCTTTCCAGCTCGGCGGCATTCGGCAGCTCGGCGGGGACATTGGCGTCATCCAGATACACCGCCTGTTTGCCGAAAGCCGGCTCGTTGGCGATCCAGTAACGCACGTCGCGGATGTCGAAGGACTGCGCCCACACATCGCGCGGACGCACGCCCATGGCCTTGTACTCGTCGATCATCTGCTGCGCATAGTCTGCCTGCGTGTAGTCGCCGGTGCCGTCGCCGTCGCTGTCGTAGGGCATGGACACGCTGGCGCTCTTCAACTCAGGCGTCATTTTCACGCCCAGTTTCTTGAACAGCGCGATACTTTCCTTGTGCGTCATCAGCGTGCCACTGCTGGGGCCGGCATACAGATCGGTGCGGAAATTGGCGGTGCCGCCCAGATATTCGGCGACGGTACGCGCACGTGGGTTGGAAGCGTCCATCTTGCCGCGCAGCGTCTTGAATTCGGCCAGCGTGATGTCGCTGGTGCGGCACTCGGCCGCCGCCGGCGTCAGCAGCGTGCCGTTGGCATCGAAGGTCGCTGGCACA
Source organism: Thiobacillus sp. (assembly GCF_018780105.1). Lineage (GTDB taxonomy): Bacteria > Pseudomonadota > Gammaproteobacteria > Burkholderiales > Thiobacillaceae > Thiobacillus. The sequence goes on along the minus strand of NZ_JADMKC010000001.1, from coordinate 62,394 downwards.
AACGGCTGGGTGCACTTGGCGGCCAGCGGCGTGGCGAGGATGTTGGTGGTGGTGTGCAAGTCGTTCTGCGCATGGCGGCACACCAGTTGTTTGTCCTGGGTGAAGGTCACGTCGCATTCGACGATGCCGGCGCCCATGCGCGCGGCGGCTTCATAGGATTCCTTCGTGTGCTCGGGAAATTGCAACGCCGCACCGCGATGGCCGATCGAGAAATCGCTCTTGCGGAACGGTCCGTTGGAACACTGCTGCAGCTTGCGCTTCAGCTTGCCGTCTTCCATGTCCTCGACCAGGAAGAATGGGCGCGGGCCGAGCTGAACAGTTTGATGCGCGCCATGCATATAAGCGTGGATATCGTCGCGATCATGCCGCTCACTGGCACAGGCAGGCGCGGCAGCCGCGATCAACAAGGTGGTGCAAGCGATAGCCTGCCGGGAAGTAAAAGTGGGGAACATACGGACTCCAGAGATGAGGGAAAACGAAGCGTCGGAACGACCGACGGCGCAATCCTATTCCCCGTTTCTGGCAGAACAGTGACGCGCCGCATGGCCCGACCGCCGGTCTCCCGGCGGCCGGACATGAAGCTTCGTTTGCGCGTTTCAGCGACGGCGACGTGCGGCGAATCCCACCAGCCCAAGGCCGGCGAGCAGCATCGCCCAGGTTTCCGGCTCCGGCACCGGCGCGATTTCCAGCGCGACGAACTGGGTGAACTGGGTCGCGCCAAAGTTATTGTCGGACACCAGGATCAGGGTCTGCTTGCCATTGACCACCGGGCCCAGCGTCAGCCCTTCGATGTTGTCGAGCGCGAGTGGCGTACCGTCGTCGTTCGTCAGCGTGGACAGATCGAGCAGCAGGGTCTTGGCGGCGGGGGTAACAATCTCGCCGGTCAGATCGACCACCCCAGCGATGTTGGTCGCGTTGCGGGCATCGACATGGAACAGGCGGATGGTATTGCCGGTGACCGGCGCGCCGGGGGTGACGGCGCCGACGGCGAACGAACGCTCGATGGCGATGAACTCACGGTCGCCGATCGCCAGCAGATCAGTCAGCCCATTGGTGGCGAACTGATTGGCCGGGTTAGGCGCAATGGCCACCGGCTCGACGTCGTAGGCGTATTCCGCGCCCGCAGCACCCGTGGCGAGGTCGAACGACAGGATGCGCGCACGCGAACCATTGGCAATCGTGGATGGGAGGCTGTCCTGCGACAGGCCGTTTTCGGTGGCGGTATAGAGCGTATTGCCGTCGGTCGAAATCGTCATGCTCTCGAACGCCAGGTTGTTGTAGATACCCGCATCGCCCGCGGCGAGGCCGTTGTTCGAGCCGACCGGATTGTAGTAAGCGGGCACGGCGAAATCGCGCACATGGCTGCCGTCCAGGTTCATCTCGCGCACGCTGGGATTCTGGAATCCGCTGCTGGAGCGCTGACCCTCGTTGCTCCAGTAAAGTTTGCCGTTCGCGCTGCTGTAGCGCATGCCTTCCGGATCGACCGTGTTAATCGCGAACGCGCCGCCTGCGGGCTGCTGGATTGTGGTCACACCGGTGAAAGCGACGCCAGCCATGCCCGGCGTGGCAGAACGGGTGAACTGGTTGAGATCAAGATTGAGCGTGTAGAAACGCGCCGGATTGAACTGCGAACGGTCGTCGCTGATCGCGAAAAAGCGCTGGTTGGTGGCATCGTAATCGAGGCCGGACAGCCCTCCGACGGTGGTGGAGAAAGCCGACGTGCCGCTCGGCACGATCTGCTGACCGAGATAGTTGAGACTGAAATCGGCGGCCTGCGCGCTGCCGCCCATGATCAGGGCAGCAACCATGCCGGCGAAAACAGGGCGGATTGAATGATTCACGCTGCGATTGACGTTCGATAAGTTCATTTCTAAATTTTCCTTGTGGTTCAACTGAGTTCGAAATAGGGCAAACCCTGACGGCAGGCGTTTGCCTGCACGGGACGGATTGCCCGCGAAACACCCGCTCAAGCGCACGTCGAACCGGAATCTGGAAGCCAAGGCCGCGCAGCACCGCTTCGGCGTGCGCGCGAGATATCGCTGGACGAACCAGCGACGACAGGATGTCGGGCATGCCACTGAACTGGACTGCCCTGGCGTCGAAACTGCCAACGCCTGACTGCTTTTCACGCGCACTGCTTGTTGCTTTATTTGACCCCTGTCCTTTGCCTTTCTCAGCACAGCACAATGGGTGGCCGACGCATGCGGATCAATGTCCGTCTGCTTCTTCGACGATGGAAATTCTGGGGGAGGAATGTTTCAGGAGACGCCGTCAGCGCAGCGAGTTTGATGCGCTGATTGGCTCATACGGCGAATAGAGGCCATCCGGATGACGGCACTGCAATGGCAACGGCAACCACGCTGTGGTCTTTAACAAACACGCACCCACAATGAAAACGGGCGACCCGTAGGCCGCCCGCTTTGCTTACTGCTTACTGCTTACTTGACCGACTTGCGACGTGCGGCCGCAAAGCCAACCAGACCCAGACCAGCCAGCATCATGGCGTAGGTTTCGGCTTCGGGAACCGGGGCGATCTCAACCAGCAGGGAGTTACCGCTGGTGGGATGCTGAACGTTGACGTAGAACTTGCCGTTCAGGGAATACATGCCGGTCGATTCGGCGCCTGCGGTAGCCAGCGTCGCGAACACGCTCATGGATTCGGCCACGCCGTCCTTGTCGGCATCCACAGTGATCCAGAGGTTTTCGACACCGCCCGGCTGGTCTTCGACGACAAAAATGGTGCCGTTTTCGTCAATTGCCAGGTTGTCCGGGCTGCTGAAAACCGAGCCCACGGCTACGCCGGTCGCACCGTCTTTTGTGTTGTTATCAACAAACTTGCTGATCACGGCATCGTCCAGATCCATCGAGAAGACGGTGTTGTTGGTGGTGGTCGCGACGAAGAGCTGCTGCGAACCATCGGCCAGGGTCCGGATTTCCATGTCTTCCGGGCGATCGAAGTTGGTGCCCAGGAAATCGGCTACATTCGGGGTGGCACGGCCATCCAGAATCGTCAGGCCATTGCCATCGGTTCCGACAATGGTACCGGGCAATGCGTTGCCGGAAGCATCAGTCAGCGCAACCCAGGTATAGGCACCGGTGGCTTCCTGAACGGTGCCATCGCCTACGCGCAGCACGGAGGTCTGGCCAGCGCCAAAGAAATCAGCGCCGTTGGTGGCGTTGGGGTTGGACGAGGTGAACTTGAAAATGTGGCTGTCGTTGCGCTCGTCGATGAAGTAGAAGTTGTTGGCTTTGTCGAACGCCAGGCCTTCGTGCGACGCGCGAATGTCGGCTGGGCCGATCTTGCGGTGCACGAAGTTGCCGCCGTTTGCCGCAGCCGTGGTCGGGTTGGTGACTTCGAACAGACGGCCATAAATGCTGGTGCCGGCGGTGCCGCCAGTCACAGTCGGATCGCTCCATGATTCTTCGGCTGTCAGGTAGGTGCCCCACGGGGTCCAGCGCGAAGCGTCGCCAGACTTGAAGCTCTGGGTGCCGGGCGCCACGATGGTGACGGTGCGGGTGTTGTAGTTGGTGTCCCACAGATCGACGCGCTGCACGCCGCCGGTGCTGGTTTCAAACGGCATGAACAGGTAACGGTTGGCATCGACGCCGGTGTGGTTGGAATCGATCATGTCCCAGTTGCCCGAATTGCCCTGACCCAGCGCAACCTGGTTGGTCTGGTTGGCGATGACTTTCTGGGTCCAGCCTGGGGCCAGCACATAGGGGCTGGTCATTTCGGCGGCGTCGCCGACAGGCAGAGGAGAGGTGGTGTAGGGGACGGCTGCGTGAGCAGCACCGGCCATCGCGACGAGGGCGAAGGACAGCATGACGTTGAGTGGCTTGCGTGCAAACATGGAAGAGCTCCTGATTGGAATTGGATAGCGGAAATCAAGTTGATTGCCGGGCCTGCCGGGTTCGATCAACTAGATTCACTTTATTCCGTGTCGATGACATGCAATAAGGAATCAGAATGAATAAACATGAGCCGTTCGGCAGGGTTCGAAAACTCGATCTGTCATACAACACGTCTGTTTTCGGCAGAAAAAAACGGCAATAAAAAACCCGCCTCGCGGCGGGTTTCTCAAGGCAACGTCAGCGGCTGCTCAGGTGCGCTGCGATTTGCGGCGCGCCATGAAACCGACCAGACCCAGACCGGCGAGCATCATGGCCCAAGCCTCCGCTTCGGGGACGACAGCGCCAGATTCAGATACTGCGGCGCTTGGCGCGCTCGACCATCACGCCGACCAGGCCGATACCGGCCAGCATCAGCATCCAGTCGCGCGGCTCGGGAACGGCCGCGGCGTAGGTCAGCGAGCCCGAGCTGCTGTCGGTGGCGAAGAAGGCATCGCTGGTGTCGACACTGCCCGTCACGAAGCTGAACGGATAGGCAGCCGAGTCGACGGAATACGACAGGCCGAGGAATGCGCCGTCGTAGTAGCCGACTTCGACGGCCGCGCCGAAGGCGACATCTGCCTGCGTGAAGCTGCTGCCCATGAAATTCATGGCCAGGCTGTCGACGGCCAGCCACTCGGCGCCGGTGCCGGTGAGGGCTGCGTCGTCGAAGCTGAAGCTGCCGGCATAGGTTTCGCCGAGCAGCGGGCCCGCATCGATCGCGCCGCTGAAGGTGTAGGTTTGAACGGCGGCCTGGGCCGGTGCAAAGGCTGCGAACAACAGGCCGAACGAAACGGCTGCGATAGATTTCTTGAACGTCATGATGCTTCCTTAGAATAAAAAAATTGGGGTGGTCTGATCAATCAGGCAAGCGGGGCGGCGGACCGCCGCCCCGCCCTTGCCTGTTTACTGCGCGAGGTCGCGCGCCGGGGCGAACTGTTTGGCGGTGAGGCCTTTCAGCGTGGCCAGCGGACGGTACGCAGCCGGGCCGAAGGCGCCATCGGCGTCGATCTGCAGGCTGATGCCGCCGGTCACGTCGACCACACGCACGTAGCCGTCGGCCACCGCGTCGCTGCCGCTGTAGCCCAAGCTGGCGAGCAGGCCGCCAAGCTGGATACGGTCGGCATACGGCGTGAAGTCGACAATCGTGTCGCCGGCATCGCGCATTGAGGTGTAGACGAAGGTGTCGCCACCGGCGCCGCCGGTCAGCGTGTCGGCGGACAAGCCGCCGCCGATGATGTCGTCGCCTGCGGTACCAACGATGACATTCCGGGCGGCATTGCCGTTGAAACTCTGGCCGGCGACGATTGCGCTGACGTTGAGGTCGATCAGGCGGCCGTAGCGGTCGAAAGCGTTTTCTTCGCCGTACAGGTTCACCGTGATTTCATCGCCATCGGTTGCGCTCGCGCGCTGCAGACCGCCAATGGATTTGGACGCCTGGATGAAGTTGGACAGTGCTTCCTGATAGGTGATGCTGAAGGGGTCGTTTTCGAACACCACGCCATTGACGGCAAACGGATAGTTGTCGCCGCCGTTGGCGGTGAAGTCGATGGTGGTGAAAGAGAAGCTACGGCTGGGGTTGACCACGACGCCGTTGTCGATCAGCACGGTACCGTCGTCGAGTACCACGCGGCGGATGCGGTCGCCGGTGCCGACATTGCTCACCACGGTGCTGCGCGCGGTCTTGCTGGTGTCGTAGATCACCTGCATGCCGGAGATCTGCGCGAACTTGCCATTGGCCGCGCCGGTCGCACTGGCTGCACCGACGGCGTGTTCGAGGATGTCCTTCAGTTGCGTGGCGTTCATCGCCGGTGCGCGCTTGACCAGATTGGTAAAGGTCAGGATGTTGAACGTGTCGCCTACGGTGACGTTGCCCGGCACGCCGATGCTGGCGCGAATGCCGCCGCCGTTCTGGATGGCGACGTCGGTATGGCCGGCAAAGCGCATCGCGTCGGCGACCAGGTTGCCCATGCCGGTTTCGGCGTTACGCACGCCTTCGCTGAACTGGCAGGTCGTGGCCGGTGCAACCGGGGTGCAGGACGCATGGGTCGGTCCGTTGAGCTTGGTCGCAGTGCTGCCGATGATCTGTGCATTGAGCGCGGTGACATAGTTCAGTACCGGGGTAACCACAGTGGCGTTGAGGGTGGCGTCGGGCGTCACCTTGTCGGCATCGGCGGCAGCGCCCGATACGCGGATCATGCGGGTATTGTCGAGGCTGGTCACCAGGCCGGTGGCATCGTCGAGGGTGAAGCTGACTTCGCCGACGTAGCGGTTGCCGAAGTGGCCGGTGACGACCGGGATGGATTTGCCGTCGAGGTCGGTCGAGTAAACCGGGTGGGTATTGAACGTGGGGGCGATGACCGGCGCGCCGTAGCTCAGGATGTGCGCATCGTCGGGGTCGGACATCAACTCGTGGCCGCCGCCGGAAATCACCAGATCGACGCCGCGCAGGCCGGGCACCAGGGTGTTGATTTCGTTCTGAGCGCCTTGCAAGTGGCTCATGACGACGATCACGCTCACGCCTTCGTTGTTGCGCAGGCGGTCGATCTCGGCCTGCACCAGCGGAATCATGTTGGCGAGGTTTTGCGCTTCGGTATTGAGCGCGCTCCAGTTTTTCATGATGCCGGCGGGCGGCGAAGAAATGCCGGGCAGCAGCGGCGTGGTAGCGCCGACGATGCCGACCTTCTTGCCGCCGGCAGTGGTGATGATCTTGGACGGTGCGACCACACCCTCTGCAACCAGACCGGCCAGCTCGGGCGACACGTTGAAGTCCAGGTTCACCGACAGGTAGGTGGTGCCGGACACTTCGGCGAAACGGGCGGCGACCGGGCCGGTGTTGTCGAGGTCGAATTCGTGGTTGCCGAAGGTCGTGGCGTCGAAGCCGATCTGGCGGCTGGCGATGGCGTCGTAGAAATCCTGGCCGCCGTCGGGGTGGGCCGTGGCGAGATTGACGAAGCTGGCGTTGAGGCGCGGCCCCGGCAAAAACGAATCGCCGGCGTTGAGGGTGATCACGGTACCGGGCGCGGCGGCCTTGCGGGCGGCAATCACGCTGGCCAGGCGGTCGACGCCGCCGTAGAACGAAATGCCCTGGCTGGCGTTGTCGCGCAGGTTGCCCTGGGCCGAAATCAGCCAGGATTCCTGGTCGCCGATGTGCAACACGGTCAGGCTTTCCGCCCATGCCGGGTTGAAGCTCAGAACCGAAAACGATACCGCGAGCGAGAGAGACTTGAGTGCGAACTTCATTGCTGAAACTCCATTGAATTAACCGGCAACAGGACAGCCACACAAGCGGGGCTGGACGAAACATTCGACGCACAAGTCGCGCCATCACGCCAGCAATGTACGGATCGCGCGTGACATTTCGTACCGGTCAAAATGGAATTCACATGAGCCGTTCGGCGCAGAAAAAACGGGCGACCCGCAGGTCGCCCGTTCTTACTGTTCACGACTTACCGCTCACCGATTCGTCTTGCGGCGCGCAGCAGCAAAGCCCACCAACCCCAGGCCCGCCAGCATCATGGCGTAGGTCTCGGCTTCGGGAACGGCCTGCACATACAGGCCCGACGCGCTCTGCAGGCTCACCCCCAGCGGCAACACCAGGCTGTGGCTCAGGGTATCGAAACTGACATCCGCCAGGCTGCCGTTGGACGCGCCGACATTCAGCGAAGCCGTCAGCCGGAACGGCGTGTCATAGGCAAAAGTGAACTCGCCTTCGATGCCCTGCGACAGCGTGGTCTTGCTTTTGCCCGACAGGCTGGTGCTCTGGCTGACCAGAGTCTGGTTCTGATCGGCCGCGGTACAGGTGTTGTACCAGTAGTAGCAATAGGTATTCGTCGAATAACCGACGGTCAGGCCGAAATTGGCTGAGCCGTTCGCGGTCGATTGCAGCGTGCCGTTCAACTGCGCCATGAAGCTGGCGGTGCCGAGGCCGGTGCCGCCCGAGATCACGAACCAGTCGCTCCAGTTCGATGTGGCGGACGCCGAGCTGCTGCCGTAACCGGTGCTGTTGCCATTGCTGTCGGTGTTTTGCGTCCACTGCGTTTCGGCGTGCGCCTTGAGCCGGGTGCCGGTTGATGCGGCCTCGGACTGGTAACCAAAGCCCTTGCGGCTCAGCGCCAGCGCCACGGTCGAACCGTCCGCACTCTGGTCGCTTTCACTGAAATTTCCGTAGCTCGAACCCACCGAATAATTCATGTTGCCGCTGACCTGCGACGAAGCCGAGGCATTGCCGAGCGAGGCGGCGGGCGGGGTGACCGTGGTCGGGAGGCTCGGCTGTCGAATGACGATATTGCCGCCAATCTGGATGACCCCCGAATCATTTCTGAGCGTCACGCTCGCCTGCGCACCGGTGCTGGCCATAGCCAGCACCGCCAGCAGCAAAGCGGAACGAAGAGGGAATGACTGGATTGCTTTCACGCGCTTCATGGAACGATTCCTTTAATAATTGTGATGGCGGTGGACAAGACAAACGCTGCCGCTCCGCCCACCTGCGACGCGGCGCGACACTGGAAATCGAATGGCGACCGTTGCGGTCCGACCGGCTTGCCGGGAGAAAACCCGGCAAACAAATTCCCGCGCTCGCCAGAATGGAAACTGCAATAGGTAATGCCGCGCAGCACCGTTCCGGCGAGCGCGTGAGATGTCGTTGAGCGAATCAACGACGACAGGAGTGAGCAGCCTTGCGGCTGTTCTGGCTTCGGGGAACCCGAGGCCGACTGCTTTTCACGCGCACTATGTGTTGCTTTATTTTGTAAGGCTTTTTATGGTCGTGGCGGCACTGAATCTATGCCCGGTTGCTCTGCCCGACTGTGATGCATCGTAGCGGGTGAATATGTCAGGGCTTCGCGCTGAAATGGCGCACCCGATAAGCCGGTTGGCTCATACCCCCACGCTGGGACAAAAAAAAGCGGCCGTCTGCAGACGGCCGCCCTTTCTAGCCGGGCCCCTGCCCGGCTGCCGCATCGCGCTTACAAGCCGAGATCGCGCTCCGGATCAACCGCCGCCGCGCTCACGCCCCTGAGCGTGGCCAGCGGACGATAGGCACCCGTACCGACTGCGCCGTCAGCATCGATCTGCACGCTGGCGCCACCGCTGACGCTGACCACGCGCACATGGCCGTTAGCGAACGCCGTGGCCTGGCTGATGCCGAGGCTGGCCAGCAGGGCCGACAGATCGAGGCGATCGAGGCTGGGAGCGAAGTCGGTGACGCTGTCGCCGGCATCGCGCATCGAGGCATAGACGATCACGTCGTTGCCCGCGCCGCTGCTGATCGTGTCGGCGCCGATGCCGCCGCTGATGACGTCGTCGCCCGGCGTGCCGCTGATGACATCACGGCCGGCGGTGCCGGTCAGCGATTTCAGCAAGCTGAGGCCGACCACCACCGGGTCGTGATCGGACGAGCGGTACGCCGTGGCGGTGTAGTAGTCGGGGCCGCAGGTGGGGCACGCGGGCTGCTTGTACTCGGTGTTGTAGTCGATGATCGAGGGCTCGTCGGCGTTGATGTGCCAGCCGGCCGTGCCACTGATCAGCAATGCCAGATTCGGCGTCGCCAGCGCGTGGTCGAGGTAGCCCGACTCGCCATCGAATACGTAGGAATAACCGGCGTTGCCGCTGAAGCGCGAGACCTGGTCGGCGTAGCCGCTGTTCAGCAATTCGATCACCGGTTCTTCGCGGCCGTAGGCATTGAGGTCGCCCATGATCAGGACGCGCGACTCGCTGCTGGCGCCGACGCTGGCGGCGAAGCCATGCAGGGCCTGCGCCTGCTGCACGCGCAGATCGTTCCAGCAACCCTGGCCGTCGCCCTGGTCGGCATCGGCCCCGCCGCCGCTCGGGCAGCTGCCCTTGGACTTGAAGTGATTGACGATGAGGGTGAACTTTTCGCCGTTCGCCGCCGCAAAAGTCTGCGCCAGCGGCGGACGGTTGTGGATCGCCGCGGTATCGCTCTGCGCGCCGCCGACCGGAGCCAGTTTTGCCGGCTTGTAGATCATGGCCATGCGGATGGCGTCGGTGCCGGTGCCGCCCGTCGGCAAGCCCACGCTGGCGTACGTGCCTGCGCCCAGAACCGCGTTGAGTGCCGCCACCAGATTGGCGACCGCTGTCTCGCCGTTGTTCTCGATTTCGATCAGGCCCACGGCGTCGGCATTGATTGCCGCCATCGCCGCGACGATCTTGTCGCGCTGGCGGATGAATTCCGCAGCGTTGTTGGCGCCGCGGCAATTGCCGGCCGACACTGCGCCGCCGAGCGAGCAGCCCTGCCCGCTCTGGCCGTCGGCGGTGGTGCCGTCGATGAACGTGGTGAAGTAGTTGAGCACGTTGAAGCTCGCGACCCGCAGGTTGCCGCCCACGGCCGGCGGGGTGGCGGTACGCGGATTGGAACGGGTGAAGTTCAGCGCACCCACCGGATGGATGCGGTAATCGGCGATGCCGGTGTTGCTGCTGGTGGCCAGGCCGTAGTCGACCACGCCGACCAGGCCGGGCAGCGTGTCGCCCGCGCGCAGCGTGTTGTCGTCGCCGATGTAGGGCGTGGGGTTGGGATTCTGCAGGCTGGTGCCGTCGTCGAGCAGGATGCGGCGGCGCGCGTTGTCGTCAGCCAAGTTCTGCGCATCGACGCTGCCGGCCGGATACAGATTGGTCGGCTTGATCAGGCGGCCTTCGGCGGCGAGCGTGATCTGGCCATAACGGCCCTGGAAGTAATTCTGCGAAGCGGTGAGCGGCGTGGCGATTTCCACCAGCATGCCTTCGACGCGTTCGAGATCGCCTTCGCTCGCTTCCGGGAACACGATCGGCGTCGGCGCAATGGCGAGGCCGCTGGCGAGCACGGTGAGCCCGCTCACGTTGGACAGTTCGGTCAGCGGGTTGGCCAGCGTCTTCGCATTGCTGGCCGCACCGGTGTTGAATTCCACCACTTTGGCGGTCAGGCGCACGCGGTCGCCCACGCTCACGGTCGGCGCCGTGCTGGTGAACACGAACACGCCGTCCGAGGTGGCGGCGTCGCTGTCGCCCGTTTCGTCCTGCAGGTAGAAACCGTTGTTGTTGAGTTTGGTGACCAGGCCTTCGGTCGTCACGGTCTGCCCGGCCAGCGGACTGGAGCTGCCGCTACCCTGGATCGCCGGGATGCGGGTGAGGCCGGTGGCGGTCACCGTCACGGTGCAGGTGGTGGTTTGCGCTTCGTTGTTGGCAAAGCTGATCTGCACCGGATAGCTGCCGGCGGCCAGCCCCGACACGTCGAGCGACACGCTGGCCGCTTCGCCGTCCGCCGTCGCGGCGGAGAAGCTGCCGAGCGAAATCCCGGCCAGCGCACCGGCACTGATGCTTGCGCTGTCGACCACGCTGTCGGCGTCGCTGGCGGCGAGCATGACGCTACCCGATCCCGCTGCCACCACCGACAAGCCGGCTGGGCAGGATGCCACGATGGGCAGGTTGACCGCGCCGCCGCTGGGCGTGCCGGTGACGCTCAGGTTGTCGACCCCCACCCATTCGTCGTTGCCGCCGGCGTTGCTGGTGATCACGCGCAGCTGCAGCAGCGGCTGGTTCTCAGCTGCCGCCGGCAAAACCACGCTGACCGGTGTGGTCTGCGTGGCGAGGCTGGGGCCGCTGGTCGCATCGGCCACGTAAGCGGCCGGCACATCGGTGAAGTTGCCGCTGGCGCCGACGCGATATTGCAGTGCCACCGGCTGGATGGCGTTGTCGGCCGAGCCGTCCAGATCGCGCAACAGATAGCCGACCTGGATCGCCTGCCAGCCGCTGGTGTTGAGGTTCAGCAGGATGAAAGGCGCATCGGCGGTGCCGGAACCCGTCAGCGCAATGCTCGGATCGGCCAGCTCGAATTCGGCGACACCGCCAGTATTGAAGGTATTGGGCGCAGTCTGGTTGGCGTTGATATCCAGCACGCCGGTGCCGTCAGCCAGGATCGTTTGCGGGTTGGCGCCGGTTGCGCCGGTGAGCGTATCGCCGCGATAGCCCATCACGCCCGGCACGCCGCTCCAGTCGTCGGTCGTGGTGATCAGGCCGGTATTCGACCAGTCCTGCGCATACGGCAGCAACTGCGGCGTGACGTCCGCCAGCGCTGCATTCGAAACCAGCGCGCCCGACAGGAACAGACTTCCCAGCGCAACAGACAACGGAACACGTTTGAAACGATGCATGGCACAACCCTTGATCAAGTGGAAGGAATCCACGAAGACTAAGCGCCGCATGTTGTCGCATCATGTCGCCAGCATGCTCGCCAGCTGACCCGTTCGGCTCATGGAACAGAATCCTGAATCTTGCTAACAGGGTCCCGCCTCGCATTACAATTTCGCTAAATCCCAACCGAGCCGCCATGCCGCCGATCACCTTCACCCTCATCCTGCTGAATGTCCTGATCTATGCATTGGGGATCTTCACCGGCCCCGACATCGTCCGCACCTTCGGCCTGTGGCCGCCGGGCTCGGGCGGCGCGTTCCATTACTGGCAGCTGATCACCTACAGTTTCCTGCACGGCTCGCTGCTGCATCTGGGATTCAACATGGCGGCGATCTGGATGTTCGGCGCCGAGCTGGAAAAACGCTGGAACGACCTGCGCTATCTGCTGACCTACCTGCTCAGCGTGGCGGTCGCCGCGATGACGCAAATCGCCGTCAGTGGCTTTTTCCTGCACGCGACCGGGCCGGTGATCGGTGCGTCCGGCGGCGTGTTCGGGCTGCTGCTGGCCTACGCGCTGTACTTTCCCAACCGCGTCATCAGCATCATCTTTCTGCCCTTCATCCAGATCCCCGCGCGCACCTTCGTGTTCGGCTACGGCCTGATCGAACTGTTTCTCGGGGTCACCAACACCGCAGCGGGCGTCGCCCATTTCGCCCACCTGGGCGGGCTGTTCGGCGGCTGGCTGGGGGTACAGTATTTCCGCGGACGCGGCATTTTCGGCAAGCGCTAAGCGCTCACCGCTCACCTTTTTTCAAGCGTAGCCGTCCGGATTACCCGCCTGCCAGCGCCAGGCATCGGCGCACATCCGCGGCAAATCGTATTCCGCACGCCAGCCCAGTTCCTGCGCAGCACGTGCCGGGTCGGCCCAGCACTGCGCCACGTCGCCGGCGCGGCGCGCCCCGATCTGATACGGCACCGGTTTGCCGCTGGCTGCTTCGAATGCACGCACCATGTCGAGCACGCTGACGCCACAGCCGGTGCCCAGATTCCAGATTTTTACCCCGCCCAACCCAAGCAGCTTGTTCAGCGCCGCCACGTGCCCGCGCGCCAGATCGACCACGTGAATGTAGTCGCGTACCCCGGTGCCGTCCGGCGTCGGATAGTCGCCGCCGAACACGTTCAGATGCGCGCGACGTCCCACCGCCACCTGCGCCACAAACGGCATCAGGTTGTTGGGGATACCCTGCGGATCTTCGCCGATCAAGCCTGATTCATGCGCGCCCACCGGGTTGAAGTAACGCAGCAAGGCCACATTCCAGGCCTTGTCCGACAGCGCGATATCGCCAAGGATTTCCTCGATGAACAGTTTGGAGCGGCCATACGGATTGGTGGCCGACAGCGGGAAATCCTCGGTGATCGGCACCGTCGCCGGATCGCCGTACACCGTGGCCGACGACGAGAACACCACCGCCTTCACGCCCGCCTCCGCCATCACCTCGAACAGCGCGATGCTGCCGGCGATGTTGTTGTCGTAGTACAGCAGCGGTTTTTCGACCGACTCGCCCACCGCCTTCAACCCGGCGAAATGCACCACCGCGTCAATGGCGTGCTCGGCGAACAACTTGCGCAAAGCCGCGCGGTCGCGAATATCGCCCTGCACAAAGGCCACCGGCTTGCCGCTGATCTGCGCCACGCGGTCGAGCGATTTCACGCTGCTGTTCGACAGGTTGTCGAACACCACCACCTCGTGTCCCGCCGCCAGGCATTCCACTGCAGTGTGCGAACCGATATAGCCGGCGCCGCCGGTCAGCAAGACTTTCAATTCAATTTCTCCTGATTTCTTGTGGGCGGGTGTCTGATCAATTCATCACCAAACAAACATCCTGATCCCATAACGTTGCAGTTTGATTCCGGCGTTTGACGGACTCACGATTCGCCAGACTCGAACGGGAACATCAGGCCGCCTCAAGTTCAACATGCACCCGACGGCCAATCGCAGTGGCGATATTCACCAGCGCATCCAACGAAAAACGCGACACACGTCCGCGTAAAAGATCGTTCATACGCGGTTGGGTCACACCGCAGCGCGTAGCTGCCTCCACCTGAGTCCAGCCGCTTTCCTGCACGATGGCCGCGATTTTTTGCATGAGTTCGGCCCTGGCGCGCAAATTCGCTGCCTGCTCAGGGGTATCGACGATGGCATCCCATACACTCGCGTACGTTTCTGACTTGCTCATTTTCGGCCTTTCACTAATTGGGTGAAGCGCTCCCTGGCAGTTTCCAGATCTCGCTTCGACGTCGTCTGCGTCTTCTTCTGAAAAGCATGCAATACAACTACGGCATCAGCCATACGCGCCGTGTAGATCACTCGATAAGTGCCCGCATCGTCCCATATCCTGATTTCCTCAACGCCCTTGCCTATCGATGGCATAGGCTTGAAATCATCCGGCTGCCCACCCCGCTGCAGCTTATCCAACTGATAGCCCGCGTCCTGCCTCGCATCGTCTGGAAAATCCCGCAGACATTTGAGCGCGTTACCCAGAAATCGAATGGGCTTCATGTGGCAAATATACTGATATGGATATATTCAGGCAATAGGTACGCAAACAGACGTGCCCATCAATTTGCCATGCACAGCGCCAGCGCCGCCCGCCAGTCCTGCAAGCGCAAGCCGAACACCTGCGCCAGCCGGTCGTTGTTCAAACGCGAATTGAGTGGCCGCCGGGCCGGGGTCGGGTAGTCGCTGCTGGGGATGGGTAGCAAGCGGGCCGGCGCACAGGTTTCGTCGAATTCATCAAGCGCCTGGATCGCCTCGGCAAAGCCGTGCCAGCTGGTCTCGCCGCCATTGCTCATGTGGTACACGCCCCATCGATCGAAGCCACACGCCGAAACCTGGCTCAGGATCAGCGCGGTGGCTTCGGCCAGATCGCGACACCAGGTCGGCGCGCCAATCTGGTCAGAGACGATTTTCAGCTCGGGCCGTTCGCGCATCAGGCGACGCATGGTGAGCAGGAAATTGCTGCCGCGCGCGCCATACACCCACGAGGTGCGGAAGATCAGATGGCGGCAGCCGCTGGCGGCAATCGCGCGCTCGCCGGCGAGCTTGCTCGCGCCGTAGACGTTGAGCGGGTCGCAGGCATCGTCTTCACGCCACGCGGTGGCACCACTGCCATTGAACACGTAATCGGTGGAGTAATGCACCAGCAGTGCGTCGAGCCGCGCCGCTTCCTCGGCGAGGATGCCGGGGGCGATGGCGTTGACGGCATGCGCCAGATCCTGCTCGCTCTCGGCCTTGTCCACGGCCGTATGCGCGGCCGGGTTGACGATGATGGCCGGCGCGATCTCGCGCACCGTGCGACGCACCGCGTCGGCGTCGGCCAGATTCAGGGTTCGGGAATCCAGCGCGACCACCTCGCCCAGACTGGCGAGCGTGCGGCGCAGCTCCCAGCCCACCTGGCCCCTGGCGCCGGTGAGGAGTATGCGGGGAGCGGTAGTCATGGGTAGACTTCCGCATCCTTGAGCAGCGGCAGCACCTGGTCCTTGGCCGACAACGTCGGCGCGCCATCGAGCTGCCATTCCACCCCGATGGCCGGGTCGTCCCAGCGCACGCCGCGATCCCACTGCGGCGCGTAGTAGGCCGTGGTCTTGTAGAGGAAGTCCGCGCTGTCGGACAGCACCTGAAAGCCATGGCCGAAGCCGGGCGGAATCCACATCATGCGCTGGTTGTCGGCCGACAGTTCATAGCCCACCCACTGCCCGAAATGCGGCGAGGATTTGCGCAAATCCACCGCCACATCGAACACCGATCCGCTCAGCACCCGTACGAGCTTGCCCTGCGGTTCATTGAGCTGATAGTGCAGGCCACGCAGCACGCCCTTGCTCGAACGTGAGTGGTTGTCCTGCACAAAATCCAGATTGAGCCCCAGCTCGGCAAAAGTCTGGCGGTTCCAGCTTTCCAGAAAAAAACCGCGCGCGTCGCCGAATACCTTGGGCTCCAGCAGCAGCACGCCGGGGAGACGGGTTTCAATCGCTTTCATCAGAACACCTGCTCGTTCAACATGTTCAACAGATACTGCCCATACGCATTCTTCTTCAACGGCTCGGCCAGCCGGGCCACCTGCTCAGCCGAGATGTAATTCTGGCGATAGGCGATTTCTTCGGGACAGGCAATTTTCAGGCCCTGACGCTTTTCGATCGTCTCGATGAACATCGAGGCTTCCAGCAGCGATTCATGGGTACCAGTATCGAGCCAGGCATGGCCGCGGCCCATGATCGACACCTTGAGCGCGCCGGCGTCGAGATACATCCGGTTGATGTCGGTGATCTCCAGCTCGCCGCGCGGCGACGGCTTCAGGTTGCGCGCCATGTCCACCACCTCGTTGTCGTAGAAATACAGGCCAGTGACGGCGTAATGCGACTTCGGCTGCGCCGGTTTTTCTTCCAGGCTGATCGCGCGGCCATTGGCATCAAACTCCACCACGCCGTAGCGCTCCGGGTCGTGCACCCGGTAGGCAAACACGGTGGCGCCTGCTTCCTCTGCGCTGGCGGCAAGCAGGTCTTCGGTCATCTCGTGGCCGTAAAAAATGTTGTCGCCCAGCACCAGTGCACTCGGGCCGTTGCCGACAAAGTCCGCACCGATCACAAAAGCCTGTGCCAGCCCATCCGGACTCGGCTGCACCGCGTACTGCAGATTGATCCCCCACTGGCTGCCGTCGCCCAGCAGCTGCGTAAAGCGCGGCGTATCCTGCGGCGTCGAAATGATCAGGATGTCGCGGATCCCCGCCAGCATCAGCGTGGTGAGCGGGTGGTAAATCATCGGCTTGTCGTAAATCGGCAGCAGCTGCTTGGATACGGCGAGCGTGGCCGGATACAGGCGGGTACCGGAACCGCCAGCCAGAATAATTCCCTTGCGACTCATTGCGCCCCCCTTTCGGCGTAATTCGTATCCAGCCACTTGCGGTATTCACCGCTGGCCACATTTTCCACCCAAGTCATATTGTCCAGATACCAGCGCACCGTCTTGCGAATACCCGTCTCAAAGGTTTCAGCCGGCTTCCAGCCCAGTTCGCGGTGAACCTTGCTGGCGTCGATGGCGTAGCGGCGGTCGTGCCCGGGGCGGTCCTTCACATAGGTCAGCAGCCGCGCATACGGCCCGGCGGAATCGGGGCGCATCTCGTCGAGCAGCGCACACACGATTTTCACGATCTCGATATTCGGCATCTCGTTCCAGCCGCCGATGTTGTAGGTCTCGCCGAGTGCGCCGTTCTGCAGCACGGTGCGGATCGCCGAGCAATGGTCGGTGACGTACAGCCAGTCACGCACGTTCATGCCGTCGCCGTAAATCGGCAGCGGCTTGCCGCGCGTGGCGTTGAGGATCATCAGCGGAATCAGCTTTTCCGGGAACTGGTACGGCCCGTAATTGTTCGAGCAGTTCGTCGTCAGCACCGGCAGGCCGTAGGTGTGGTGATAGGCCCGCACCAGATGATCGGACGACGCCTTGCTCGCCGAATAAGGGCTGTTGGGTGCGAACGGCGTGGTCTCGGTGAACGGCGCATCGCCCGGCTCCAGCGATCCGTATACCTCGTCGGTAGACACATGCAGAAAGCGAAACGCGGCCTTCTCGTCATCAGGCAAATTCGTCCAGTGCCCGCGCACCGCTTCCAGCAAATGGAAGGTGCCCACCACGTTGGTCTGGATGAAATCCTCCGGCCCGTGGATCGAACGATCCACATGCGACTCCGCCGCAAAATTGACGATCGCGCGCGGGCGATGCTCGGCCAGCAGTTTGTCCAGCAGCGCGCGGTCGCCGATGTCGCCCTGCACGAACACATGGCGCGTATCGCCTTTCAGGCTGGCCAGGTTTTCCAGATTGCCCGCGTAAGTGAGCTTGTCCAGATTGAGCACCGCCTCATCGTTGACGCGTAGCCAGTCGAGAATGAAATTTGCGCCGATGAAGCCGGCGCCGCCGGTGACTAAAATCACACTCGTTTCCTATTCAAAAGAAATTCTTTCGCAATTGCGTTCGCTTACATCCAGGCCACGTTTGCTGCCACAAAGCCAGCGCCTATAAACGCCACAAGTTGAAGCCAGCCGCCTTGATTGCGGCTGGGTCGTAGGCCGACTTCACATCGGTGAAGACACCGCCCTTGCGCAGCCGGGAAGTCAGCTCGGCCAGCGACATGGCCTTATATTCCTTGTGCGATACCGCCGCAACAATCGCATCGGCATTGCTGGGCAACTGGTCCCAAGGGGTCAGGCTGATGCCGTATTCGTGTTCGGCTTCCGCCGATTCGGCAATGGGGTCATGCACGGCAACATCGCAACCAAACTCTCTCAACTCCTTAACCAGATCGGCGACCTTGGAATTACGCAAATCAGAACAGTCCTCCTTGAAAGTCAGCCCCAACACAATGACCTTGGCCCCCTTCACCGTGCCGCCGTTGTTAATCATGCCCTTGATCGTCTGTTGCGCCACGTAGGCCGCCATGCCGTCGTTGATGCGGCGCCCGGCCAAAATCACCTGCGGGTGGTAGCCGAGCATGTCGGCCTTGTGGGTGAGGTAGTAGGGATCGACGCCGATGCAGTGGCCGCCGACCAGGCCCGGGCGGAACGGCAGGAAGTTCCATTTGGTGCCGGCGGCTTTCAGCACCTCGAGGGTGTCGATGCCGAGGCGGTGAAAGATCAGCGAGAGTTCGTTCATCAGCGCGATGTTGAGGTCGCGCTGGGTGTTTTCGATCACCTTGGCGGCTTCGGCCACCTTGATCGAGCTGGCGCGATGCACGCCCGCGGTGATGACGCTGCTGTACAACTCGGCCACTTTATCCAGCGTGGCGGCATCGTCGCCCGACACCACTTTCATGATTTTGGTGATGGTGCGTTCCTTGTCGCCGGGGTTGACGCGCTCGGGCGAGTAGCCAACGTGGAAGTCCTGCAGCCATTTCATGCCCGACAGTTTTTCCAGGATCGGGATACAGACCTCTTCGGTGGCGCCGGGGTAGACTGTGGATTCGTAGATGACCGTCGCGCCTTTCTTCATGTATTTGCCGACGGTGGTGCTGGAGCCGACCAGCGGCGAGAAGTCGGGGATATGAGCCTCATCAACCGGCGTAGGAACGGCGATGATGATGAAGTCCGCTTTTGAGATCGTGCTGGGGTCGGTGCTCACGCTCAACCCGGTCGCCGCCTTCAGGTCTTCGGTGCTGACTTCTCCAGTCGGATCGCAATAGTTTTTGTAACTGGCGATTTTGGAATCCGACAGATCGAAACCGATCGTCTCGAATTTTTTGCCAAATTCAACCGCCAAGGGAAGGCCAACGTAGCCCAGGCCGACAACCGCAACAACCGTCATGATCACTCCATCAACACATTTAAAAACCTTCGTTAGGAACGCTACCCAGCCTACTTGAAACTTGTGACTCGAAACCTGGATTTCGCCTCTACCGCGATGGCGTCTGATCCATGTGTCGCCAGATTGCGTGGCTCATCGCAATCCCGACCATCACGCCCAGTGCATCCGCCACCCAATCATCGACACCGGGGAAACGTCCCGGCAGGGCGAACTGATGCCATTCATCCCATCCACCCAGCAACAACGTGCCCACCAGCACCCATGGCCAGGCACGACGCCCAAGGCCCATCGAGAGCAGACTGGCAAGAATCGCATACCAGGCCATATGCGCGAGCTTGTCCCATGGTGGCGGAATCAATCCAGCCGCCTCGGGCTGGCTATTGCCCCACACATATGCCGCCAGCAAAACCAGCGCTGCCAACAACGCAAGGCGTGAGTGCGACATTCAATCACGTCCCAGTAAAAACTGCCGCGCTGCGCCAAGGATAAACAGCGTATTCGTCACCAAATACCGCTTCCACAAGCGTCCCGGTTCTGACGCAAGGCGGTGCAGCCATTCCATGCCGTTGTCACGCATCCAGGCCGGTGCACGCTGCACCGTACCGGCATGGAAATCGAAGGCCGCGCCCACCCCGATCATCACCGCGTTCACCCGCCCGCGATGCTCCGCCATCCAGCGTTCCTGCTTGGGGCAGCCGAGGCCGACGAACAAGATACCCGCATCACTAGCGTTGATCCGGTCCACTGCCGCCGCATCTTCCTCAGCAGTCAGCGTGCGGAACGGCGGCGACTCAGTCGTCACACGTAACGCCGGAAACGCTACCCGCAAACGCGCCTCCAGCAATCCTAGTGTCGCGTCGGTGCTGCCGTAGCAATAAATCGGCAGGTCTTCACTTGCCGCGCGCTCGCATAGCGCCCACATCAGATCTGGTCCGCTGACACGCGACTGGTTGGCAAACCCCTGCCGCCGCAACATCCACGCCACTGGTGCGCCATCCGGCGTCGCCATGTCTGAGCCATTGATGATGTCGCGATATGCCGCATCGCGCGACGCGCTCACCACCACGTGCACGTTGCAGATCGTCACATAGCGACTTTCGTGCGCATGTGCCCAGCCGAGCAGGCGAGACATCGCGGTGTCCCACGACAACGCATCGATATTCGCCCCGAGTACTGAGCCAGTTGTCCGCACAAGCTGCATCGCTCAGTTTTTTTCCAAATCGGCAGCCAAAATCGCCACGATCCGTTCTGCTGCCTTGCCATCCCACAACTCGGGTCGGCGGCCTACCTTGCCTTCACCCAGCTCCGCATAAGCGTCCAGAATGTTTTGTGGCTGCGTTCCAACCAGCACATTGGTGCCCTCATCCACCGTCACCGGTCGCTCGGTATTTTCGCGCAGAGTGAAGCAGGGCACGCCCAGTGCCGTGGTTTCCTCCTGCAGCCCGCCGCTGTCAGTCATCACCACCGCTGCGTCTTTCCACAGGTTTAGAAACTCCATATAGGCCAATGGGCCGGTCAGCGTAATCCGGTCGCCCAGGTCGATGCCGAATTTTTCCAGATTGGCGCGCGTGCGCGGATGCACTGGAAAAATAAGCGGCAGCGTTTCACTGATCTTTCGAAGTGCACCGCCGATCCCAGCGAACGCCTCTGCCTCGTCCACATTCGACGGCCGATGCAGCGTCACCACGCCATATTGTGGCTGCGCAGCCTTGTAGGCCGCCGTTGCGAAAGCACCTGCATCCACATGCTCAAGCTTGTCATGCTGATACAAAAGGTTGTCCACCATCACATGACCGACAAAGTGAATCTTCTCTTGCGCCTGCCCTTCGCGCAGCAGGTTCGCCACCCCGGCAGGCTCGGTCACGAAGAACCAGTCCGAAATCGAATCGGTGACCAGACGATTAATCTCCTCCGGCATCGTCCGGTCACCGCTGCGCAACCCGGCTTCCACATGCGCCACTGGGATATGCAGCTTTTTCGCCACGATTGAACAAGCAATGGTCGAATTTACATCGCCCACCACCAGCACAACGTCCGGCGGTGCAGCCTGACACAACTGCTCAAAGCCCAGCATGATCTTTGCCGTTTGCTCCGAATGCGAGCCACCACCCGCGCCCATGAATACATCAGGCGCAGGAATCCCCAGCTCCTCGAAAAACACTTCGTTCATTTCGCGGTCGTAATGCTGGCCGGTATGCACAATTTTGTATTCCAACCCGCCATGCGCCTGCAACGCACGCACAATCGGCGCTATCTTCATGAAATTTGGGCGCGCACCCGCCACCAGGTAGATCGTTTTCATCGGGCCAGTCTCGTCAGTTCAGTCACAATTCGGTTGATAAATTCGCGGAAGGCAAACTTGCCGGTAATCATTTCGCGCGAGCATTCGCCCATGCGATGAGCAAGTACCGGGTCATCCAGGATCGCCGCCATCTTGGCCGCCAGTTCCTGCGGCGTGCTCTCGCGCAAGCGAAACCCGTTTTCCCCATCCACCACCAGATCGTCTGCGCTGCCATCGGCAAAGCCCGAGACAATCGGCAAACGGTGTGCCATCGCCTCATTGATTCCCAGCCCGCCAGTACCCGGCAGCACATACAGCTCGGCCGCATCGAAATACGGGCCCACACCTTCCACAATCGAGCCGGTCAGCACCACATCGTCGCGCCCCGCGCATGCCTGCCGCACTGCAGGCAAATGTTCGCCATCACCCACCAACACCAGCACCGCATCCTTGCGGTGCATCAAGTCAAGCGCCTGCAAGATCACCTCGATGCGCTTTTCCGCCAGCACCGCGCCCACAAACAGAATGATCTTGCGATCACCGATTTCGGGATGCCTGCCCACCACCAGCGCCCGCGCTTCGGCCTTGGGCAGGGTCGTAATCTTTTCCTCGTTGATCGTGTTGTGCATCACAGTAACCTGATCCGCACGTGCGCCATGGCTTAGTGCGTAATCGCGCGCGTTGGAGTGGTAGGCGAGGTGATAATCAAATTGAGGAATAAATTTCCCCAGCAAAAAATCTTTCAAAGTACCGGGGTTGTATTCATAACCACACTGCCAAGCAACCAACTTGAAGCCCATCTTTTTCTTCAAGCCCATTAGTTGCCAGTGCGATACATTTCCTATGTGGCTCAAAACAACGACGATGTCGGGTTGTATCTCACGAACTTTATCCATTACTCCAAAGTGGCGGCGCAAAATAAAGCTACCAATTTTGTATTCACGGAATGTGAACTTCGATTCTTTCGCGATAACGGATTTCCCCAACCCAACGCGCCCTTTATTGGATTGATTCGTTTCGCCAGATAGCAGATAAAGCTCCAGCCCAACAGTTGGAAGCGTCTTTTCCAAACCCTTGAATAACTCTTGGTGGTAGTGCGCTACTCGGTCAAATATGAACAGTATTTTTTTCATGATAGTTATTGATCCAGGTTGCCAGGTTGAACAATCCAGTCGTCATACCCTCTCTCGGAAAACACAAATTTTCCATTACGGATACGCTGCTCGTGTTCTGCTATTAGCGACTCATCTGAAAATCTTCGTCCAATCTGACGCGCGGGGTTCCCGCCCACGATGGCATAAGGCTCCACACTCTTGGTTACAACCGCACCAGCAGCCACAATAGCTCCGCGCCCAACACACACCCCTGAAAGCACAACAGCACCAAAACCAAGCCAGACATCTGACTCAATCGACACTTTTTCATCACGGTATGGGCTGGGCGGATTGGTACTACCCACCCACGGTGAAAAACGCACCGGCACCCCAACGGTACGAAAGTCATGGTCATGCCGACCCACCAAAGCCACACGGTTGGCAATCATCACAAAATCACCAATATCAGCGTTGCACTCGATGTGAACATCCTTGCCGACATATACATTGTCGCCGATGGTTACCCGGCCGGACGCCCAAATTCTGGTCCGTGCCCCCAAGTGCAAACCATGGCCATGCCTCAGCACCTTCCGGAAAGTGAATGCCTTGATACGCGTTTGCAACCTGCGAGCAGCCGCCAATACCAACGCTTTAATCTCCATGCTGTGGCAGTCCCATGAGTGGAAAAACTCCATAAGCACGATTTCCCCAAGACATAGCTCCTCGAACATGATCTAAAGATGCTTGGCTCATCGCCAAACGGCCAGGTTCATTATCAGCAAGTCTCTTAACCGCATCAGCAAGATGCTGTATCACCCCCTGCTCGTTCTGATTCCGGGTTGACACAACGACAGCCGTCTCAGAAGTAACCAAGGTCACAGGCCCACCAATATCCAGACAAATCACCGGCAAACCAAATGCCTGTGCCTCCAGCACCACATTACCGCTGGAGTCGTGCAAGCTAGGAAACAAAAAACAGTGCATGGTTCGATACAGCGCAAACAACTCCTGCTGCGGCATCTGGCTTATCCAGCGAATACGATCATGGATGCCCTCCGCCATAGCCACCTTACGAAGCTCAGCCTCGAATGGCCCACGGCCCAGAAGCGTGAATTCAACCGGCACACCCCGCTCCATTGCATGAGCCACCGCGCGTATCGCCAGGTGCGCCCCCTTCCAGCCCAGCAGGCGACCAGCAAACAAAACACGCAAGGGCTCCCCGTCATGACGAGGACATGGATGGATGCCTTTTGGCGCATCGATACCGATTTCCGGATACACAACGGCGCGCCTTCGAAACGGCCACGGCAGCGCCCGGCGCGTGTCTTCCGTCTTGGTGAGGATCAACGTGGTTTTGGCAAAAGCCATCCACAAGAACGGGTCAAACAAGGCTGCCTTGTTGAGTAGTGAGCGCAACAGCTCCTTGAGCTTTTCGCGGCCTCGTATGGAACGCTTTAATGCCAGTGGCGCATCCTCACCACCACCCAGCGGGCCGAAGATGAACGGAATGCCGAGATACCCCAAAAACGAAGGATGACGAAATACCCCGTAAGTGATGTGGATCGCCAAATCGAAGCCATGGTTGCGATGCAGACGCCGAGCGAGACCCAACAGGCCGAATTGCCACAGTGTGTAGAGCACCTGGGCAGTCGTCGAATTCAGCGGCATGGCACGCAGCCATGTGGGCCGGTAGTACACCACTTCCATATTGGCCGGCAGTTGTACGCCGGCTGCCTCCACTAACGGCCGGCGGGTCGCGTCTGTCACCACCGTCACTTCATGCTGCTTCGCCAGTTCCGCCGCCCAACGCCAGCCCACGCCGGGCTCGCTGCCGACATTGGGTGCAAATGCGAAGGCAGATAGAAGAATTTTCATGCGCCGCCCCCAACCATCAGAACGACAGCCTGTCCGGGAGCCAAATCAAGCGGCCATCCGACCACCGCTCCATCAGCTTGTCGCAGGTTGCCGCAAAAGGCTTTCGCCAATGGACAAGTGTAAGTTTGGCGCGCACCCGATGTATTGCTAAAGGAAAGCGACTGTCTGATCTTACCCACGTCCAATATTGGCGGAGCAGGTTGTCTGGTGGTGCCAATCCAGAACTGGGATGCGTGCGCCCCAGCCTCTGACCGTACCCGGTTATGCCGCACTTCCGCCACCGCCCCTGAATGTTCCGTGCTGACCAGCAACGGCATTTGTTTATTTTTGCTCACAACAAGATTGTTCAGGATATGCGTTGCATCTTTCCCGCTTCCTATTGCACCGGTTCGACTCAGCATTAAGCCAAATTCGTTGTCGAACAGCACATTGTCGGAAACGTGTGAAGCGGTGGCCTTGCTGAAGATCCCCCGCTGCGCTTTCTCGACAAAATTGCGCCTGACATAAATGCCGCGCGATTCATCATCCAGATAAATCCCCGCAGTCAAAGTATTGCGACTCGTACTCCCCTCAAGATCGCCCGGCACAGCGCTGATCAGATTGTCTTCCACCCGCGCGTTGTAATAGCCCTGATTTTTTTGGGCGCCTGATGTGTAGATCGCACCGCAATCCGCTAGTTTCAGACACGACTTCTCAATGATGTTTTTTTCAACTATTGCATCCTTGCCGAACATGATGGCCGCATACCCAGTACGGTATATGCGGTTGCGTGCAATCAGGGATGCAGGGGCATCATCGACGCGTATCGCGGCAACGCTCTTGCGCGGATTGGCTGATACGCCCACGTCTTCGAGCAGGCAATCGGTTATTTGGGCACCCATGCCGCGCTTCACAATCACACCGTCACGCTGGGAACGCTGCCCGTGCAGGCCACTCACAACCAGATTGTCTGCTTGCTCCGATAAAACATAAGCAGCGCCGACATCGCTCACGTCCAGGCTGTCTAGCACGATGTTGCTGCTATCTGCCACTTCGACACCCACACCCGTGACAAAGCGGATCGCCAGCCCTTGCAGCCGAACATATGCTGACTGGTCCAATTTCACGCCAAACTGCTGGTTGTTAACGTACACGGACGCATCGGGCTTTTTGTGAAGAATCAACATGGCCGACTGCGGGTCGTAAGCCCAACCGCCAGACACAGGCAGCATCCAGGGCTGCCCCTCAAGGTAGTATCCCGCGCCGTCAGCTGGTTTCATGGCGAATGGTTTGGCAAAGGCAACCGCGCCGTAGGGGTCAACGCCATAGATTCGCCGCTCTTCGATGGTGTAATCGTTTGTACGCACGATCCAATCGGCGCCACGCAAACTGTCAGGCGCGCCCGGCAAGGTTTTCAACTGCACTTGAATTTTTCCATTAGCCCAGTTAAGCGGAAGTGTGCGGGTTGCCGGAAATCGGGCTCTGGGCATGACAGCGTCCCGTGTGTAAACCATGCCGGGCACTTGGCCCAGCGATGCCGCCCAACCAAACTCTGTTGGTTTGAAGTCAGCCTTAAACAACTCCATACCACCTGGCCGAATTTCGGGGCGGCGCCCCGCACATTCACCATAAGACCCTATGACGATAGGCGCTGTCACCGTGCCCTTGAACCGCAACGTCAGAGACTCGAACCATACGCCATTACAACGCAGCGACACCCGGTCACCCGGCTCCAGGTTGGCACGCTCTACTCGTGCAAGCGTGCGCCAAGGACCATTGCCATTACCCGCGTCGCCTTGCATACCCGATGAATCGTCGTTTCCCCCAACAATGTCGACAAAATAATCAGTGGCGTATGAGGTCGGTATCAGTGCGAGTAGCAGACACAGACGCATCAGCGCCCAAGGAATAATGCGGCAGCAAAACACCGACTGTGTTCTCCCATAAATGGTGGCGCGCGATGTCGCGCACCTTTTCCCGGTCAAACTGACCAAGCCGCTCTCGCAGCATACGCATTCCATGTTGCAAACCGGTGGCGGTGCGTTCCGAGACCACGATGCCAGTTTCGGGCGTCACGTAATGTGCGAACGAACCCACATCAAATGCCAGAACCGGTATGCCGAAACGATAGGCCGTCAGCAACACGCCACTTTGATCAATGTGTCGGTAGGGCAGGAGAACGGCGTCTGCGCTCTCGAAAATCCCTTGCACGGCACATTCTTCCACGTAGTCCCGACTCCAAGCGGCACGGTGCGGCGCAGGGACTTCCGCAACAAGTTTGTCCAGTTCGGCAGCCAGTCTGGAATCCTTGCAGGCGCCGACTATCGACAGGGCAACGGGAAAGTCCGGAAAATCATCCAGCGCCTCCAGTGCGATATCGATCCCTTTATAACGGGATACCGCGCCAAACATCAGCAGCCGTAACCTGCCTTCGGCATCGGGTTGCCAGGGTTGCGGGTGTTCGGGAAGTGTATCCACGCCATGTTCCATCACCACCACTTTGTGAGGTTGTATGGCCCATTCCGTTAACAGGGTTTCGCGCATCTTTTCAGTGTGCACGACCAATCGATCAGGGATCCGGTACACAAGCCGCATGATCTGTTTGTTCAACCAGGTATGCTGGTCGTGCGGCAACAGATTATGCACAGTCAGAAGCAGGCGACGGCTGAGCACGCGGTATCCAAGGATTTCCAGTAGCCCGAGCGGCACGCTTGCCGTGATAAACATGCCGGTCAGATGGAGCGCCCGCCGCGGGCACATAGCGAGAAAGGCATAGAGCCTTGCCGTGTAGGCCAACAACCCCCACGCTTTTCTAGACCGGGAGCGTTGGGGATCTTGCGAGCCGCGCAATGGAACGGTGCGGATGCCTGAGTCGAGTTCCTTCACGAGCGACCGGCGGGATGTGACCATCGTGACAGGCACGCCATTGCGCGCCAATCCGTTGGCAAACGCTTTTTCGTAATTGGGCTGAAAGCCATGCGACACCAGCAACACGGGGCGATTCACGGCGCTTCCCCGCCACAATGTTCCACTACGCGGGCATTGGCGGAACACCCAAACGCAATGGGTGTTGCATGACAACAAGGCGGCATGGTTTTAGCGGTGTTCATGCGCTCGATTTTAGCCGATCACGCAGCGGGATAAGCGTCAGCGTGACAACTTCCCGACAACGCGCCTTATGCGCGTCAATACCCGCCATGGTCGCAAGACGCCCATTGCAAAACAAACAGCAGCATTTACAACTATCAATTCAGACGCTGTCGCTATCCGGCAGCATCCCGTTGATTCAAAGCTGCTTGCTTATACAAGTCAGGGTATGTAGACGACTTGACCGCTCCGGGGAGGCATGTACATCGGCCATACCGCCGGTGATTGATCAAGCAGGCGTGCGCCCGCGCAAGATTGTGTATCCGCAAAAGGGCATCCCAGGTTCGCCGATTCATCGCCTGGATTGATCAACGAGGCAAAACGTTTCGTTGGCGGCTGGTACGTCGCTTCCTTGAAACCGACAAAATTGATTTTGATGTCGTCGGTCGGCTTCAGGTGGATATCCAGGCGAGCAGATGACTCGGACGTATGCGGCTTGAATACCGTACACACATTGAAGTTGCCCAGGGCATCTGGATAAACATAAAGTACGGCGGCCCGATTTGTGTACGGGTAAGCTGACTGACGGAGCACGACCGGCACACGGGTCTGCCCACCACTGAAGTTGCCAGACAGCGATAGCACATGGTCCTTGCCAGCCTGTTCGGCAAACAAGGGCGAACTGACAATCGTCTCACCCGTGGTGCCAGCCTGTACATGCAGCGGCCCATCGGTCAAGCGCCTGGCATCGCTCTGGGTTGACCAAAGTTTCCATAGCGATCGATTCGCCGGATCGACTTTGGTGATCGCACTTGTCCAGTAAAGACTACTGGTGTTGCAAGCTGACTGATTGGCCACGAGCAGCGTATCTTTAGACCAGTGCGTCGAGCTCAGATCGGGCAGCACCCGGGTGATCAAGCTACCGAACCAGTTTTCCTGCGTTGGGCCATACTCGGTGGCAGCGAAATTATTGCCTGAAATATCGGCGATCCCTTCAATACCCAGTGAACTGTCCAACAGTATCGACGGGATATTGGTCGGGGCAACAAGGGTGTTGTCAAAGACGATATTGTTGATCGTGACACTACTGGACAGCGCGCCGCGTTCGGACAACATGAGATTTCGCACTTTGGCATCGAACACCGTGTTGAGATGTATCCATGTATCACGCGTGTTATGCAAGTAGATACCGCGTTCTGTGCCCTCGACATAGTTTCCGATAACACCGATTCCAGCTGCAAAATCATCTAAATAGATTCCAGCAACCAGCTTCTGCCTGGTACCAGCGATAGTGCCGCCCTTGTCGCTTAGCAGATTGTCCGTAACCTTCGCACTAAAATACGCCCCACCCTTGTTAATGCCTGATGTATAGATATACCCACAATCCTCCAGAACCTGACAGGCACTCAAAACGACATTGTTGGCCACCAATGACCCGACATCGAACATGATGCCCACGTAGGCAGCATTCTCGATATAGTTGAGCTCGACCGTTGCCTGCGGCGAATCAAGCAAAGCAATTGCTGCAATCGATTTTTTCGGATTGGGCTGGGTACCGATATTGCGCAGGTCATTTCCACGGATCACCGCGGAGGGTGATTGCGTGACATACACACCGTCATACTGCGTTGTATCCGCATTGACCCCCGAAATTGTGATATTCGGACTGTTCGCGACGCGTACAAACGCACTCCTGACGTTGCGGATTTCAAGATTGTTCAGGCTGACATATTTACTGCCTGCGACACTAACACCCTGACCGCCGGCATTGGTAATTTTCAAATCTGAAATTGACGTGTAGTGCGCCGATGCAAGCGTGATGCCATTTATCTCGCCCGACACTTCGACCGTGCCTGTAGTACCGCCATGCATCACCAGCTGGGTGCGCGCATCATTGCCCCAGGCCCAGTCACCCGCCTTGGCCATCATCCAAGACTTTCCTTCGAGATAATAAGCCACCCCAGGCGCCGGCAGGTACTTGAAGCTCTTGTCGAGTTGCGCAACCCCCACCAGCGGAACGTCGGTCAAGCTCCGCTCTTCAGCATCGTGCGGATTGACCCGGGCAGTCAGCACGGAGCCTGCCAATTGGCTCTTGGTAAAACTTTTGATCGCATCGGGCAAATCGAAGCGCGCGCTGCTGGAAACATATCCCGTTAATAACGCATCGCTTGCCGGATAACGTGCCATGCTTTTACTCTGGCCATTTACGAATGCCATGGCAATCGGCTGCGTATGAGTGCCAACCCATTGCGTGTTGACTGAACTCAGGCTCAGTGGTTTTGAAAGACGTAATTCCGGCTTATTGTTCCCGGTGCAACTGCCATACGAGAGGACATGAATGGGGGAAGCCGCAGTACCCGCAGCCGTCAGCATGAGCGGCTCGCGCCAGACTTCACCACATTTAAGGAGCCCACGGTCGCCTGCTTGAAGCTGGGCAACAAGCCGCGTCAGGGTCTTGAATGGGCCGTTACTGCCACTCGGCGCGGCCAGTTTTCCAGTAAAAACATCGTTCCCCTGTGTGGCATCGACATAGTAGTCCGTTGCCCAGGAGACGGTTGTGGAAAAAGCGAACAGAGCGACGCATAGCGTTCCCTGTCCCATTCTTTTGCTCGAATATTGCATGGCTGCTTCCCCATCAAAATGTCATTTCAAATTTGCTTGCACTGAGTCGAGACCATACGAGTCCGCTTCAGCTAAACAAGCCGAGCTCCCTGTTAGTTGTTGATATGAAAAATTTGAGGCAATCGTACGAGAAGGCAATACGCGTTACGCGCGCACTTTGCTCAGTTGAGACGCCGAGTGGGCATCTTTGAAAGAAGCCACTACCCAATTACGGCGGTGCGATGCCTAACTTTAGACATGAAATGACACAATCAAGGAAATCGCAGCAGCATCGTCAGATGCCATCCATGCAATGCACGCTTTAAACGGGATCGTGTAGTTACAGCTTTTCTTTCCCGGTCAGGATTCTTCCCAACCGCTGTGCCTTGTGGCGCAGATTGTGGGCCAGCGCACCGATTCGATAGTGCAGCGGATGGATGTATTGCATCCGTACCGCATGGCGTTCGTCACGCAGTTTCTGGATGTTGCGGGCATGGGCACCACCTGTGTGGAAGCGAGCGATGTCGATGTCTTCATACCGCCAGGCTGCCCCTGATCCCAGCACGCGCAGAAACCAGTCGTAATCGGCATTGATACGGAAATCGGTATTGAACACGCCAACGCGCTCGAACAGTTGTCTACGGGCAAACGCCCCCTGATGGTTGAGGTCGAGAAACACCAGATTTTGCGGATGGATATGGCCAAAAGTGCGGTGGTCTGACGTACCGTCCGGCCGGTCGTACACGACATTCCCCCACACCAGATCGACCTCTGGATGCTGCGCGAAAACCCGCTTTACCTGCGCCAGCACTTCAGGGTTATGCAGCCGATCATCGGCGTTCAGGAAATACAGCACTTCGCCGCATGCCTTCGCGATGCCCTTGTTCATTGCGTCGTAAATGCCCTTGTCGGGTTCGCTGGACAGCACGACCGGCAAGTCGTCGAACAGGCGCACCACATCGAGCGTGCCGTCGCTGGAAGCGCCGTCCACGACTACGTTCTCGAAATCGCGGCAGGTCTGCTCGCGCGCCGATTGCAGGGTATTTTCAATGCTGCCCTCGGCGTTGTAACACACGGTGACAAGCGAAAAGAACGGCGTGCTCACAAGGCATATACCCGCAAGAACTCAGGGAGCAAGGTTTCGATGTCGGCGCCGAAGGGTTTGACTTCCATTCTGTTCGGCATGATCGCGTCGGCCTGCATCAACCCCTTTGCCAGCGCTGTCATGTCATCGAACAAATGCAACTGGCCCGGCCAGCGTTCGTAGCATTTCAGCTCGGGCGTGCCGCCACGCGCCAGCGCATAAACGGGTTTATAAAGCGCCAAGCCTTCCAAGATCGTGGTACCGCATGATTCTTCACAAATCGACGGCACGACGATGCGCCCAGCCCTGGCCGTTTCGGCCAGCGCATCGGACTGCAACTTCCAGCCATGAAAGCGGATATGCCGCGCAGCATGACGCGCTTCGCAGGCCGCGCGGTCGGGGCCGTCGCCGATCAGGTCAATGCGGTACGCCTGGTCGTCGAATACGCGCAAGGCATCCAGCAAATCCATGACGCCCTTGGCCGCATCGATGCGGCCGACGAAGAGAATGTGCGCCGGATCGCCCGACTGCGGCGCTGGCAGTGTTCGGGTATCTATGAAGTTATGGATGACGCTGCATTTGCGAATATCGGCACTGGGCACATGGCTCAGAAATGCCCGCCGCAAAAAGTCCGACACAAACAGGGTCTTGTGCCGTGCAAAAGCATCGGCAGTCTGCGTCCGATATTGCTTGACAGCCCAAGCCGCCAGTTGTCGACGCCATGCGCCCGGCTGCGCATTCAGCGCACAGGCCGCGCAATCATGCGGATCGCTGCTGGTGCACACCGCGCCTTGCTTGAAACGCACATGGATCAGGCATTCGCTGCCCTGGTCGTGCCGGGTTTGTACGAAGTTGATCGACGCGGGTATCTGGCGGCCAATCAAAGGGTAGTGGCCGTGATAGTGAATTACATCGTAGTCGCTGGCATGCTCCAGGATGGCGAGAGCGATGCGCCCAGCAATGGCGGGACGCTTGTACGGGACAAAGGTGCCCAGCGTAGCTTCCTTCCACCCCGTTCCGGAAAGATCGAACCCCGCGATAAACGGACCATCGAACCCGACTTCCGCACGGCAGGATTCATAGTCATGATGCCGGGTCCCCATCAGCGTGACCTGATGGCCAGCCTGAATAAGCGCATTGCCCAGTCTGACCGTGTGCTTGCCAAGGCCACCGAGGATCGGCGCCGGGATATCTTCACTGACCAGCAGAATTTTCATGCGCAATCAAACGCTTGGGCGAGGCGCCCGCAAGCGCCCAAGCAGTGCACGCCGGTCGGCACTGCGGAAAATAAAAATCATGGCATAAGCTGCCAGCGCCAAACCTTCCACCAACAGCACCAGGAAAGTCTGTGACATGGGCAGCGGAGGACTGCCAAGGCGTATAGCGACCATGCCCAGCGCAATGGCCAGGATGGGCAGGCTGGGCGCGACTACCACGCGTACATAATCCCGAAGCCGCACCGGCACGCTGCGGCCATGTACATAACCCAGAAACAGAACCGTCATCAGAACGGAGACGACGAGTTGCGCCCAGGCAGCCCCCATCATGCCAAACTCCTTGACCAACAGCAGCGTCAAGGCCACGCCCAGCAAGGCACGGCTGACTGCGAAACCACCGGTGATATGTGGCTGCCCCAAGCCGTCGTTGACGAGTGAGGGTGCGTTGGTGAGGGAATCGATCAGAGACGCAAAAGTGATGAGCGTCAGCACGGCGGCGCCGCCTGTCGCGAGCGTGGGGCCTATCCAGTAGAGCAGGATCTCGTGGGCCAGTGTCGTCAGCATCAGCGCCAGGCTCACGTTAATGAAGAACACGTAACGCGCGGCATATAAATACAGCTCGCGCAGGCGGTCGATTTCCCGGTTGGCCGCCAACGCGCTGGCCACGGGAAACAGCACCCCGCCGAGACGGTAGCTCAAGGCGAATACCCGGTTGACGAGCATGAAGGGTACGGCGTAATGCGTGAGTGCGCTCATGCTGGTGAGCGCACCCAGTATGAGTTTGTCGCCCTGCGCATAGGCCACCGTAGCCAGGCGGCTGAGATAGGCGAATCCACTGAATTTACCCAGTACGATCAACGTCTGCTGATCGGGTTTCACCAAGACGAAATCCGGCAGCAAGCGGCGAATCATCCCCAGCAGCACGGCATTGTTCACCACACTGATGAGCACCCGGACCGCGACGATTTCGACCAGGCCATAACCCAGCCACAGGGTCAGCACCATGGCCAGCGGGGTAAGCACGCCAAATATCGACTCGAGCAACGCAGACTGGTCGTAGCGACGTATCGACTGCGGCACGCTGTTGAGATAAATCTGCAACTGACCGAACAGAAATCCAAAAGCGGCGAAGACGAGTGCCTGTTCTGCCTCGCCTCTAAGGTGAGCGGGTATGGCGAACACGCTATCCAGCAAGGCATCGGTGAACAGCAAGACCAGGCCGCACCCTGCCAGGCCGATGATCAGATACAAGGCC
Organism: Thiobacillus sp.; assembly: GCF_018780105.1. Classification (GTDB taxonomy): domain Bacteria; phylum Pseudomonadota; class Gammaproteobacteria; order Burkholderiales; family Thiobacillaceae; genus Thiobacillus. The sequence continues at coordinate 28,561 of NZ_JADMKC010000001.1, read as the reverse complement.
ATGCCGCTGGTGAGCGTTTGATTGCGCCGCAATACATTGCCGGTTGCATGATGCTCGGCGACATACTTGACTGAACCGGCCGTGACGTTGAGATCGAGAAACGCGAAATAGCCGACGATGGCGGTGATCAACGTCAATACGCCGTAGCTGGATTCGCCCAGCGTATTGACGATGAACGGTGTAGTGAAAAGCGTCACCAGCGCGGGCAGTACGCCGCCCATGAAATTGGCCAGCCCGTTACGCAGGGTTTCGAATTTCATTGCTGCGCCGAAAGCCCATTGGCGAGGGTGGGCTTGGCCGCCCCCTGTGGCTGACTAGCCTGTTCGCGGGGCGCGCTCATTTTGGCGATTGCCAACGGCACCGCCAGCACCAGCCCGAGCCAGATCATGGTACGGAATTCGGCAACCGGCGTGCCGGTCAGCAGATTCGGGATGAAGAAGACAAAGCCCGCCCGGAAACTTTCGAAAATTGCCAAACGGTTCTCGGGTATCCAGCGTCGCATCCGGCTGGCAAAGCGCCACACGGCCACAAGGATGCCGGTAAACAGCACCAAGCCCACCAAGCCGGACTTGAGCAGCACATGGCCAAATCCGGAGTGGACAAAGTCATAACGCCCTTGGTGAAACAGCAGGGCCAGATGCTCGCTCGCCCCCACTTTGAACGAGCCCCATGTACCCACTCCAAAGAGGGGTTTCTCTTTCACTGTTTGCAAGGCTGCGTACAACTCGAAAAACCGGCTCTCCTTGTCTGTGAGGCTTTTGGCTTTAGCCGAATCCGGGGCGATCCGCTCGATGAAAGTCAGGTCCGTTCGATTCAAGGTCTCCTCGGCACGATACGTGCCCACTGCCAGCAAGGATGGCAAAACGACCGCCACGCCCAGCACGAAATAAATCCAGCGTCTGTTTGGCGGTTGCCAGTACAGGAAGAAAGCGCCAGCTAACAACAAGCCAAACCAGTTGGTACGCCGGAAAGAAAAAACGATCACCAGGATTTCAGCTGCCAGACAAACCAGGAACAACCATTTTGCGCCCGTGCTCAACTGCTTCCACTCGTGCGTCAGTCGCCATGCAAAGTAGAACGCCGAGACGGTCGCGATCAGGCCTTCGTTGATATCCCAATAGGTAATCTTGATGTTCAGACCGCCGAGATTTTCGTAGGCATTCTGCGGATCGCCACCGAACAGAAAAAAACGTCCCAAGCCATATAGGGCATGGTAAACAGCCACACCCAGAAATATCTTGGTCAAGCCTGCCAAGTCTTTATCGTCCTTTAGAACCGTGGCGACAATATAAATCACCATGATCATGTGAATAACATTCATCAGACCACGTTGCGATAAAAGGGTTTGCCAATGTTCGCCCTCGAACAACCCCACCGTGATGTGCCCGGCGAACATCACGACGAATAGCAACATCCATACGCCGCCCGATTGCTTGAGCGGGCGATATCCACTGAACTGATTTCCTAGCCATGTAGCCAGTAGCAGGCCGTAAAGATAGAACTGGATGATCGGAAAAGGTAGGTAGCGCCCCCCCTTGGAGTACACGCTAAATCCCCCCCCAATGTCCTCGACCCTGATTCCGTAAGCCGTGTTGACGAAAATCAATACCGCAGCAAAGAAAGGCAGTGCGCCGTACTTTGGGTACGCGATAAAAAGTCCCAAGGCCAGGATCGAGACAACTGCCATTCCGATGACGACGCCAAACGGAAGGCCGTATCCGAACAGGTAAGCAAAAATCGTGTTCCCCATGCTTAACCCGCCTTTCTGTCCCGCATGGATAGGCATTGGCTTTGATCGTAGGTAGAAGCCAATCCGTCAATAACAGGTGTAATGACACCGAGCACCCTGCTGATCACCACCCGCAAGTAAACTGGCCTATTCAGCATTCGATAAATAATATTCATCACGAAGTGATTCGATCCAATGGTGGCCATTTGACCAGCACCCATTTCTTAAAGGCGATTGGCAGTAACACCCCCGCAGCCGTCAGAAGAGGAAAATAAATCAGGAAATTCAAGCCATCCCAAGGCATCACTTTCAGGCCAATACCTTTCACTAAACCTATGAACAAGGTATTAAGCAAATAGATCACGAAAACATATTTTCCGAAGATCAGTAGCAGCTTGGAATCATTCAGGCCAGGCAGGCGCACCAAGAACATTAGTGCCGGGATGGAAACCAGCCCAAGCACTAATCTTGGGTTCGGCAGCATACGGTAGGAAAGTGATAACGCAACAAATAGTCCTAGTGCCATCCAACCGAATTTATCCAGAAAAACAAAAAGCTTATTGGAATTACGCGCGAGGACAACACCAATCAATAGAAACAGCGCGTATTCGGCAACGCGATCCAAGGCGAAATAGCTGGTCAGATCGAAATGCACTGCGTATGCAGCTACACCAATCGCAAGAAGCGGCCATGCAAGATTTCCGCTCAGCCGCCGCAAGAATGGGAAAACAAGATAGAAGATAAACAGAACGTAGATGTACCAAAGGGAAGATGCACTGCTGTAAATCGGGCGAATCAAGATATCCACCACCCCCTCAACAAGCCCTTGCGGCACATTGTCGACATGCATCAAATGGCTGGCGATTGTTTTCCCGATTACAACTAAAAAAGCGACTGCAAAAAACGCTGGCATCAGGCGCATGAATTTGCCGCGCGCATAGTTGAAATAGCCTCCAGAAACCTCCATGGGCTTGAATGTGTACTCCATGACGAATCCGCTAAGGAACATGAAGAACGGCATATGGAATTGGTAAATCCAGTGCTTCAGCACGCCGTACCAATCAGCACCATACAAGGGCGTGCGCGCCTCGATATGGCCAACCACCACTAACAATATCGCCAGTCCTTTGGCTCTATCGATTTCGAAAATTCGGGGCTTCTTTGGTGTCACGCACATTTCTAATGTACCCAGTGTGACTGCTTGAAACTATGCTTTCGCATAGTCGACGCGCCTGGATAGCGCGGTTCGCCACGCCAAATATAACGAGAAAAAATCGATAAACTTCATGAGGGAAATTGAAATCAATGTGCTCAAGCTGCAACCGATTTCTGCATTTTCACTACAGCATTGACCAGTCTTGGCATCTCTGTGGTGACTACACTCAACTTGCTGGAAGCCAAAATCCTCTCCACGGGTATCCCTGAAAACCTCTCAAGCCGGCGAAAAAATTTGAGCAACAAGCCTGCAAACGGATTCCCGCGTAGCGGCCCCCACTCCAGATAGTCGATTGATGCCAACGAGGGCGACTCGGAAATATATGCAATCTCCGTGTCGGTGAAATCAGCGTGTCCAATCAGGGCTTTTAAACTGGGGGCGCTGTACTCCCTGGCATAAAATTGCTTTTCGTTTGTGGGGCTGTTACGTTCGTACACGCCTCCTTGTACATAAACGACGTTGGGCTTGTCCTTGCACGGTGTCGTTATAACCAGGCTGCCGCCCTGCTTCAGTACCCGCTTGAGTTCGCGTAAAGCAACAATATCGCCGCCCTCTTCCGGGAAAATATGTTCAAGCACGGATATGCTGAAAATTTCATCAAATTGATTATCCGAAAATGAAAGTTGGCGTAAGTCCTCCTTGCTGATAACCAGGTTATCAAGCTGAAGAAGCGTCCTGATTTTCTCAAAGGGCTGGAGTTCATAGTCCGCGAAATTGACATACTGGAATTGCACCTGCGGATGTTTAGCAGCCAGTGCAAATGTCAGCCACTGAGGGCCTCCAGCATCAAGCACCAAACTTCCGGGCTGCAGCTGCAACCGTGCCAATACCGCACCGAATTCGGCATATCGCATGTAATCGATCGGGCGACTCACACGATGCGCGGCTGAACGTCTCAGATCATTTTCAATGCTGGAGTTTGATGCCACCGTACCCGCCAAGCTGCGAATTGTCTCAGCATAGCTATTAACTGCCTTGAGCAAACTTTCATCCAGTGCCATGTCATACCCTTCTAAAAGCCTTCTCGTGAATCCCGTGTGAGGTTTGCCACGCAAGAGCAGTAACGATGATTGAAATAGGAACGTCTAACCCGTGTGCACCAGACGAAACAGAATCAAAAAACCAAGCTTGAAATTACACGCGGTACAAACTAATCACATTGCCGCCATGAAATCCTGATACGCCGTCGCCAACCCGCTACGCATGTCGGTCGTCGCCGTCCACCCCATCGCATTCAGCCGTCCCACATCCATCAGCTTGCGCGGGGTGCCGTCGGGCTTGGTGGCGTCGAATTCGAGCGTGCCCTGATACCCAACTGCGGCCGCCACGGTTTCGGCGAGTTCACGGATGGTGAGGTCGTGGCCCACGCCGATGTTCATCAGCGGCGGCAGGCCATCGTTGCGGTCCTGCCCCAGCAACGGAACGAATTGCGCATCCGACAGGTTCATCAGGTAGACGCAGGCATCGGCCATGTCTTCGCTGTAGAGGAATTCGCGTTTTGGCGTGCCGGTGCCCCACACCGTGACGCTCGGTGCATTCGCCAGCTTCGCTTCGTGGAAGCGGCGGATCAGGGCGGGGATGACGTGGGAGTTTTCCGGATGGTAGTTGTCGCCAGGGCCGTAGAGGTTGGTGGGCATGACGGCCAGATACTGGGTCTTGTACTGACGGTTGTAGCTCCAGCACATTTCGATGCCGGCGATCTTGGCCAGGGCATAGGGGCGGTTGGTGGGCTCGAGTTCGCTGGTGAGCAGGTGCTCTTCCTTCATCGGCTGCGGGGCGAGTTTGGGGTAGATGCAGCTGGAGCCGAGGAACAACAATCGCTTTACATCATTCTTGTACGCGGCGTGGATGATGTTGGTCTGGATGGCGAGGTTGTCGCGGATAAATTCGGCGGGATAGGTATTGTTGGCGTGGATGCCGCCGACCTTGGCCGCGGCGAGGAAGACATAGTCGGGCTTTTCGGCGGCGAAGAAGGCTTCGACGGCGGCCTGGCTGGTGAGATCGAGTTCGGCGTGGGTGCGGGTGACGAAGTTGGCAAAACCCTTGGCACGCAGGTTGCGCATGAGGGCTGTGCCGACCAGACCGCGGTGGCCGGCGATGTAGATTTTGTCGTTTGCGTTCATTTCTTTGTTTTTCCGGAGGCTGCATCCGAGGTAATAAAACCGATGGGGCGCTTGCTTTGCTCAGGTGGGGTCATGAGCTGACGGATCGCATCAATAAGCCCGGCAATCGCTTGATCATGGCTGCCGATCTTTCTCTCCAGGGCTTCCAGCTTGGTTGACAGCTCCTTGTGGGTGGAGAGCATTTCGCGAAGCTTGACGAAGGTGCGCACTACGAGAATGCCAACCTCGGCAGCCACTTCAGAGTTCAGCACACTGGAGAGCATGAGCGCACCATGCTCGGTAAAGGCATAGGGCGCGTAACGACGGCCGCCACGCCCGTTTGAGGTCACAAATTGTGATCTCAAAGCCGCCCACTCTTCATCCGTCAACTGGAACATAAAGTCGGCCGGAAAGCGCTGCGAATTGCGTTTGACAGCCTGTACCAGAACGCGAGTTTCGACGTTGTACATGGAAGCCAGGTCAGCATCCAGCATGACCTTGTGCCCACGTACGAGGTGAATGCGTTGAGCAATCTCCTCCGGAACAAGACTGGTTGGCTTATTCATGAATCACTCGTGGTAATCCATGGCCTTGTAGCCATGCTTCTTCACCAGCTCGTCGCGCTCGGCAGCCTTGAGGTCTTCACGCACCATCTCGGCGACCAGCTCGGCAAAGCTGATCTTCGGGGTCCAGCCGAGTTTGTTCTTGGCTTTGCTGGGGTCGCCGAGCAGGGTTTCAACTTCGGTGGGGCGGAAGTAGCGGGCGTCGACGGCGACGATGCATTTGCCGTTGGCGTCGTAGCCTTTTTCGTCAATGCCCGTCCCTTCCCAGCGAATCTGCATGCCGAGCTCTTTGGCGGCGGCGTCGACGAAGTCACGAACCGAGAATTGCACGCCGGTGGCGATGACGAAGTCTTCGGCCTGGTCTTGCTGCAGCATGAGCCACTGCATTTCGACGTAGTCTTTGGCGTGGCCCCAGTCGCGCTTGGCGTCCATGTTGCCGAGGAACAAACAGTCCTGCAGGCCGAGCTTGATGCGGGCGAGTGCACGGGTGATTTTGCGGGTGACGAAGGTTTCGCCGCGGATGGGGGATTCGTGGTTGAACAGGATGCCGTTGCAGGCGTACATGCCGTAGGCTTCGCGATAGTTGATGGTGATCCAGTAGGCGTAGAGCTTGGCGCAGGCGTAGGGGCTGCGCGGGTAGAAGGGGGTGGTTTCCTTTTGGGGGATTTCCTGGACGAGGCCGAAGAGTTCAGAAGTGCTGGCCTGGTAGAAGCGGGTTTTCTTTTCGAGACCGAGGATGCGGATGGCTTCGAGGATACGCAGGGCGCCTAACGCATCAGAGTTGGCGGTGTATTCGGGCTCTTCGAAGCTGACGGCGACGTGGCTCTGCGCGGCGAGGTTGTAGATTTCGTCGGGCTGGACCTGCTGGATGATGCGGATGAGGCTGGAGCTGTCGGTGAGGTCGCCGTGGTGCAGGATGAACTTGCGCTTGGTGACTTCGGGGCCTTCGTACAGGTGGTCGATGCGGTCGGTGTTGAACAATGAGGTGCGGCGTTTGATGCCGTGGACTTCGTAGCCTTTGCCCAGCAGAAACTCGGCGAGGTAGGCGCCGTCCTGGCCGGTTACGCCGGTTATTAGGGCTTTTTTAGTCATGGTGATTTCGCTATCAAGTAAGGTTGTGGAATAAAAAGGCTAACAATTCGCTTACAGGTCCGCGCTAGTATTGCCGACGATGCGCTGACGACCTGCCGGAGACATCGCCTTAAGCATATCGCGTGTAAAGTTATCCTGTATTACGTAAGCTTTGGTATCGTCGGTTTGGATGCTCGACACACGAAAAAGCAGGCCGTCCGGAATTTTTCCGGTAAGACCAAACTTGAGTTGCTGAAGCTTCCATTTCAGGCCATTCACGGCGACAACGTCACCCACAGTGGTCCAGTACGTGATCGGCTCAATACGCGGCCCTTGGGTGGCCACCAACCGCTTGACCGGAATCACACCTTCGCCTGTAGCAAAAGTATCCATCGCGTTTTTGATAATCTGGAATCCCTGCCCGGGGTAACAGACCTCGGGCTTGTGCACGGCCATGTTGTCGCTTTGGTCGCCGCCATAGGCGATCGACAGCATGATGCGTTCGTTACGCGAATTGATATAGGTGCGCGTAAGCGTCTGGTTGTAAATTTTGTTGATAAGTGCTTCTTGCTCAGGGTTTGCGATGAGCGGAGCGACGGTTTCGTCGATTTTCCAGTCGCCAAAGACTTTGGGGATCATCACTTCCAGATCAATCTTGGGTCCGGAATCCGCAACCTTGACGGTGGGTTTGAGTGCTAGCGCCATACCCGCGGCAGCAAACATGCAGAGGCCAATAACGAGATGCTTAAAGCTGATGAGTTTCATGTCGAACCCCTAGAATTCCGGTGATCAGGCCTGTGCCCGGGTGCGCGGCCGGTCGGGGAAAATAAAGCCAAGAATGCCGTCCAGTGCAAACAGGAACAGCAGGCCGATGATGAACAGCATGATGCCGGCAAAGCCGTGCAAGAAGCCCTGTCCGGCTTCGTCGCCCATGTGATAAGTCACCAGCACCAGCACCATGACGCGCACAATGTTCGCAAAAAATGCGATCGGCAGAATCGCGGCCATGATGATGAGGTTGCGGGTGGTGCTGGTGTGCTGCATCAGATATAGATACAGCAAGCCCATGGCCGACAGACTGAACATGGAATGCAGACCGGAGCAGGCATCGGCCACCAGCAGCTGATAGGGGCCGACAGTGAGCGTGACGCCGCTGCGCCCGATGGGATACCCGGCCGCGTACAAAACCTGTTCTGCGATGACCGAGATATATTGCTTGAGCGGGCCGGTGGCGGCATCGACGACGAAACCGGGCAGTGGAATGATGAACAGCAGGAAAAACAGGGCAAACCACAGGGCACGGACTGATTTCATGCCCAGCGTAATCAACAGCGCTCCCAGAATGACCGGGATCTGCGAACCGATTTCAAATAGCAGAATATCCTGCGACCGCCCCAGCGCATAGGCCAGCAAACCGATGACCAATACAGTCCAGCCGATTGCCGCTTCAACCCGCGTGGGTTTGTCTGCCGCTGTAAATACATCGCGCCGCTGCCAGATCAGATACAGGGCAACCACCAGCACGATGGGGCCGTGCGCATGATCGTCCTCGTTCCACATGCCATGCGCCAGCATCCAGTAGGTGGGCACATACAGCACCAGCAGACCGAGCACTACCGGCCACCAGGATTTCAGCGGGGCCAGGGCATCGAGCATTGAGGCTCGTTGGGCAATTGCGGTCATGGCATTAGTCCAGTACGACGGCACCAACCACTTGTGCGCCGGTGAAGGTGATTTTCTCTTTCAGCTCGGCCAGCGGCACCAGACGGCTGACGTTGCGGCGGGTAGCGATGAGCATGCCACCAACGCGTGCAACGATTTGCTGGAAATCAGAGCTCAGCTTCGACGGTGCAACATCAATTAGGATGATGTCGTAACTGGCTTCCAGACTGGACAACAAGGTATCGAACGTGGGGCGCGCCAACAGCTCGGCCGGGTTGGGCGGTGGAGAACCGGCGGTCAGCACGCTCAGGGTGGGAAAGGCCTTGACGGCACGCACCTGCACGGAAGCTACGCGCTCGGCCAGCACCTCGGACAAACCTGCATTGTTGGCCAGGCTGAAAACCGTGTGCTGCTGCGGCTGCCGCATATTGGCATCGACCAGCAAGACCTTGCGCCCCATTTGAGCAAACAGAACTGCCAGGTTGGCGGCCAGGTAGCTGGCGCCCTCGTCGGCGCTGGCGCTGCCCACGGCCAAGGTTTTGCGACCATCGCGGAACCAGCGCAGCATCAGTTCGGATCGAACCGAACGTAGTGCTTCGGCTTCCTTGCTATAGGGTGCGGTGGCGGCGGTGAGCTCGGGGCTCAAGCTGGCCTCGGCTGCCGACATGGTTGGGTATTCGAACTGATGCGACAGTGCCTGCTGAATATCAGCCTCAGTCACCAAGCCAAGTTTTAGTGCGGCCTCGCCAAAACGCAGGTTTTGTTCCTGCTGTAGCTTGAGAACTCGCTCCATGTCTTGTGGTTTTAGCTTGCCGGCATCCTGCAGCAGCTTGCCCATGTTGGCTTCAGCACGAATACTGAGCGCCGCCTCGACGATGCTGCCCTGCTCGCTGCTATTTGTGGGTGAATTCATGTGAATCTCGGCTTGTTTGTTAAGGTGGCTGAATGTCTGGATAACGCTCAGGCCATGGCGGGGCGATTGCGGATTAACAGGCGACGCCACTTTTCCAAGCGGCGACCTTTTTTGGTCACCTCGGCCAACACTGTTATATCCAGGCCGGCGATATCCTGCCCGGAACGTACCCGGCGATCCAGCAATTCGACCAAGAAACCTATACCCACACCCAGCAAGGCGCCGAGGAAAACTGACATCAGAATGTTCAGGATCACGCGTGGTTTGGACGCTTGGGTAGGTGGCACAGCCGGATTCAATACGGCGATATCGTTTTGCGTGGATTGCGCTTCCATGCGGCTCTGACCATAACGCTGCAAGGCGGAATCATAAACTTGCTGAGCGTTTGCCACGTCGCGTGCCAGCAAGGTGGCCTCCTCACGCTGCTGCTTCAGCGCCAGCACTTTGGATTTTTGCTGTTCAAATGCAGCGCTCAACTCGTTGAGACGTTGACGCGCTGCGCCTGCTGTGGCTCCGATACCACGTGTCGCGGTATTGAGTTCCGTTGCCAGCTTGGTTTTGTAGCTATTCACCTCAGCCTGGGTGCGCAGGTATTCGGGATGGTTTACTCCCACACGTTTGGCCAGGTCGGCCAGTCTGCCTTCGCCTTGCGCGACTTGCGCTTTAAGGCCTTGCACCACAGGATTGTTGATCACTTCAGGCTGGCTACTACCATCACGCGTGCGCGAAGTGGCGTCGAACGATGCCGATTGCGCGGCCACTATTTGCCCAGCGAGGTCGCCCATGCGACGGGTTTCGACGTCAAGCCGCTCCTCAGACTCAACAATGCCTTTTTCGCGTTGATAGGCAGTGAGCTTTTGCTGGGCCTGATCCAGGTCACTCCGTAATTGAACAATCTGTTGATCGAACCATGCGGCGGTAAGTTTGGCGGGAACCAGACGAAGTTCAAGGCTGGTATCAATATAAGATTTGGCGAACGCGTTGGCCACAATGGCAGAGAATTGTGGATCAGCACCGCTGAAACTAATGGAAATGATGCTGGATTCGCGCGAAGGTTCAGCCGTCACTTTTTGCAACAACAAATCACCCAGCCATTGGTTGATATTGCCTTTGCCTTCGGTGGCCTGCATGAACTGTTCTCGGGTACCTGGACTCTCAGCCAGCTTCAGATCAGCTACGACCCTGCTCGCCACTTTGCTACTGTTGATGACGTCGATCTGGGTAGCCATATAACCAGGAAACATCTGCGACGGAAACATCTGGCCTGTGAAAGGATCCTTGCTCTTGGAATCAATGATCAATGTAGCTGTTGCAGTGTATTCCTTGGGCAGCAGCAAACTCACGGCTGCAGTGACAACAACCGTGAAGAGCAGTACGCCCAGGATGATCCACTTGCGCGCGTTCAGAATGAGCAGAAATTGGGTGAAGTTCATGATTTGCGTCTCTTAAAACAGGCTTTCCTTGACGTAAATCACGTCGTCTTTTTTGACCAGGTCGGCCAGTTCGGCGTCCAGTTCCTGCAACGTGCCATCGGCGGCGCGGCGCAGGATCAGGATGCCGCGCTGGGTGCCACGCGAATTCACGCCGCCCCCCATCGACAGCGCCTGCACCACGCTCATGCCCTGCTCAAGGCGAAACGAGCCGGGGCGCTGCACTTCGCCGTAGATGTAGAACATCGGCTGGCGTGAGACGTTGAGCACGTCGCCGTCCTGCACCAGTACATTGCTGGCTTCGCCACCCTGCTTGAACAGGGCCACCAGATCGATGTCGCGATACTCGGTTTTGCCGTCCTGGGTGCGCACCAGGGTCACGGCATCGGCGCCATCGGCACTGATGCCGCTGGCGAGCGCCAGTGCATCGGTTACCCGGCTGACTTTTTCGAGCGTGAACTTGCCCGGCCGGTTGACGCGTCCCAGCACCGAAATCTGCTGGCCGCGAAACTGGACGATGTTCAGGTTGACGTTGGGGTCGACGATAAAGCCGCCTTTGGACAGGCGGCTGGCGATATCCTTTTCGACAGCGGAGGGCGTCAAGCCAGACGCCTTGACCGCGCCGATCAGCGGAAACGTCAGCCCGCCATCCTCGCCCACGCGCGCCTCGGTGGTGAGGTCTGGGTTACCGTACACGGTGATGCGCAACACGTCGCCCGTACCCATTCGGTAATCATCGTCCGCACTCCAGGCGGGCGCTGCCAGCAGCAACGCACACATCATCAAAAGACTACGCCACACTTTGTTCATGCTTCTCTCCAATGACAGCTGCCAAAAAGACAGTCCGTTTTCCTGCTTGATTTTTACCGAGACAACCTCTGAGCCCGGCCTGTCACGTTGATTCCATCTGCTTGCCAAGCTTATCCGCGGATGATTACGGTTGACACCAGCACGTCTGCATTTTTCAGCAAAATTCATACCCAATTATTACCAGCCCCCATCCGTCAAAAATCCGCCCGAAAACTGACAAATACTGAATGAAAGCTGTAATCGTTGACAGATATGTTGGAATCCCGACTTCCTGCCTGCAAACCCAGATCAATCGTGGCCATACGTACTGGCATATAACTTACCGACAACGTACCGCTCAGCGTATCTTCATTGCGCGTGGTACCAACGATCACCACGCCTGGGTCGCCCTGATAATCGCGATTCTCAAAACTGCCATTGGCACGCAAGGTGATTTTATCGGTGACCAACCAAGCTGCGCCCAACGAGGTACCGGTATTCAGCGAATACGTGGCATTGGTATCGTCCGAGTTTCCGATCTCGCGATATACCGCGAGGTTAAACAGGGTTTTCCCGGATGCAGAATAATCCGCCGAAACACGCCCATTCCAACCCGCGTAACTCCGGGCGGAAACAACGGGGTAGTCACGCTGCACATATCCCAATCTGCCCCGAGCGGTAAGCTTGCCCGTAGAACGCCAGTCACCCAGAAAATTGTATTCGGTCTGGCTGTAGCTGTTGTCGATAAGCCCCAGCGTGCGGTTGGGGTACTCAGCCTCCACCTTGCGTAGCTGGCCTGACAAACGGCTGCCCTTGGGGGTGATGTAAGTCATGGTGGCACCCATGCCCTGATCCTCGTAATCCGAGACAAGTTGCGCCGGGGCACTATTGGCGACGTCTGCTTGATCCACGTTCAGGCCGATCTGCCAACGCGGATGAAACAGCCAATTGGCACTGGCAAACTGACGATTTCGCGTGACTTCGTTCGGCACAAAACCGACCGAAACGTCGCTGTAACTACTTTGAGACTGGGTGTTTGTCGCGCCCACCTGACCCGACCAGTGATTACCCAACAGCCAGTTCCATCTCAGCTGATAGTCATAACCGTCGTTATCCTGCGAGCTGTAACGTGAATAACGTGTCTGACTCAGGCTGGCGCTGGCCAGAACACGCTGACGGCCGGGCTGCCAGTCCACATTCAGCCCGGCACTCAGCACGCCATATTGGTCTGTCGTCTCAGAAAACGCTTGCGAAGCCCCAGCAATTTCGGCCTCTGACAGGCGAAACAGGTTGCTGTCGTAATACCGCGTATACGAAACAAACGGCCGGAAGGTGTCGCCCTCCTTGGCCAGGCTTGGCAGCGCCAGCATCATCATCACGCCGGCCAGCAGCCACTTCACCAAAACCTCCAGTGGCCCGTCGCCACCACGTACGCGCCCAGCATGCCGTTGGTGACGGCATGCGCAATGATCGGCGCCCACAGGTTGCGCGTGCGGATATAGAGCCAGCCATAGGCCAGACCGGCAATCAGGCCGGCCAGCCATTGCAGGTGCTCAACGGCAAACAGCGCACTGGCGATGAACAAAGCCTTGAGGCCGATCTGCGCCGGGTTGAGGATCATGAAATCGGGCTGCTGCACCCAGCGCTGCAGGAACGAGCGCCAGAACAGCTCTTCCATCAGCGGCACCACCAGGGCCGCGCCCGCAATGCGGAACGCAACCAGCAGCCAGTCGATCTGGCCATTGGCATCGGTGGGGTTGTAGCCTTTGCCCATCTCGCCCATCAGCATCCAGCCGGCGTCGAGGTTGACCCACAACACCAGCACCACGATGCCGACGGCCAGCGACAGCAACACGTGCTTGAATGGCAGGCGCGATTTCAGTTCGGTGTAGTGGCGCCACAGCACGGCCAGCGCCAGCGCAACCAGCACGGCTTTCACCGGATACAGCCAGCGCACGTCGAAGCCGGGCGCCCAGTCGGGCAGCAGCCCTTCCAGCGCAAGCAGCGCGATATACAGCCCGAACGGCAGGCTGCGGACGAATATGGGGGACATAACGAAAATGGGCGCGGCTTGTCGCCGCGCCCACCCGATTAGTTCAGACCTGAAACGCCTTTGCTGATCGCATCGGCGTCAGCAGCAGGCGCTGCGTCCGCTGCCGGCACCGCAGCGGCGGGCGCGGCAGGCGCTGCCGCTTCAGCCGGTTTGGCCGCCGCGGGCTCCTTGCCGGCATCGACAAATTCGCCCACATATTCGATCTTGGCGGCCGCTTTCAGCGCATCCACTTCAGCCTTGGCAGCCTTCTGGCGCGCCTGCTGCTGCAGCAAGCGACTGATTGCGGGTTTGGCCTGCTCCAGCGTTACTGGCTGTGCCTGCGAACCGGCCAGCACGATGACCATCAAGCCATCCGGCGTGTTGACCAGCATGGCCTGACCGTCCGGCATCGCGGCCAGCTTGGGCAGCATTTCGAGCGGCAACTGTTCGGCTGGCTTGACGCCCTGCGCGGCCTTGACTTCGTATTTCTCGGCTTTCAGCCAGGCGCCAAAGTCATTCAGGGTCTTGGATGCGGCCAGCTGGGTACGAATCGCTTCCACCTTGTCTTTCGGCGCCTTGATGGAGATTTCCTGCAGGCGGTAGATCTTGCGGTTGGCAAACAGTTCGGGGTGGGCGTTGAAGTAATCGTTGACTTCGGTGTCGCTCGGCTCAACCGGTGCGCCCAGTTTGCGGCTCATGTAGGCCTCGGCCAGAATCTGCATGCGCGCGGCCGCCAGGGCCTGCACCACAGCGGGGTCGCGATCCAGCTTGTCGGCTTCGGCTTTCGCCACCAGAACCTGCTGGTCGACCAGATTGCGCACCACTTGCAGCGATGCGGCCTTGGACTTCTCTTTATCGAGATTGGGAATGCGTTGCAGGGCGAAATTGACTTGATGCACCGTGATTTCGGTGTCGTTGACCTTGGCCGCGACCTGGGTCGGGGCTTTTTCTTCGCTTGCAGCTTCTTCTTTCTTGTCGCCGCAACCTGCTGCCAGCGCAGCGATCAGCAACGGCAGAACCAGCTTTTTGAAACCTTGCATGTTGTCTTCCTCAAATCCGGGTTTTAGAAATTATGTGGGTCGAATGTTACACCAAGCCTACAGTCTGGTTACAGAGGCAGAATGCGTGCCAGCTGCCGGGCGGGTTGCCCCGCCCTCGCGCGCACCAAAACTCAATCGCCCGAAGCCAGATTCAGGTCGAGTTGCTGGGTGGACAGCGCCGAAGGCGGCGGCGTTTCGCCGTTGCGGATGGCTTCAACGGACTGCAGGTAGGCCGGCGTCACGTCGCCGGTGATGTAGCGGCCGTCGAAACACGAGGTATCGAAATCGACGATGGCCGGGTTGCCCGATCGAACCGCCTCCACCATGGCGTCCAGATCCTGGTAGATCAGCGCATCGCAGCCGATTTCACGGGCGATTTCATCGTCGCTGCGGTCGCTGGCGATCAGCTCGTTGCGCGTCGGCATGTCGATGCCGTAGACGTTGGAAAAGCGCACGGGGGGCGAGGCGGAGGCGAAATAGACCTTGGTTGCCCCGGCGTCGCGCGCCATTTGCACGATTTCGCGGCTGGTGGTGCCGCGCACGATGGAATCGTCGACCAGCAGCACGTTCTTGCCTTTGAATTCTTCGCCAATAGCGTTGAGTTTTTGACGCACGGACTTCTTGCGCAACGCCTGCCCCGGCATGATGAAGGTGCGGCCGATGTAGCGGTTCTTGATGAAGCCTTCGCGATACGTCACGTTCAACTGATTGGCCAGCTGCAGCGCCGAGGGTCGGCTGGTGTCCGGGATCGGGATGACCACGTCGATCTCGAGGTCGCCATGGTCGCGCAGAATCTTCTTGGCGAGCGACACACCCATGGCCAGGCGCGTACTGTAGACCGACACGCCGTCGATGACCGAATCCGGGCGCGCGAGGTAGACGTATTCGAAAATGCAGGGGTTGAGCACGGGCTTGTCGCTGCACTGGCGGCTGTGCATCTGGCGCTGGTAGTCGATGAAGACCGCTTCGCCCGGCGCCACGTCGCGCAGCAGGCGAAAACCAAGCGCATCGATAGCCACGCTTTCCGAGGCGACGATGTATTCGTGCGGGGTGACCTGCTCGTTGATGCCGATCACCAGCGGGCGAATGCCGAAGGGATCGCGAAACGCCAGCAGGCCATGGCCGGCGATGAAGGCGACGACAGCATAGGCACCCTTGCAGCGCGCATGCACGCCGGCAACTGCACCGAAAATGGTGTCCAGACTGAGCTGTTGCCCGGCGCCGCGCACCTGCAGCTCGTGCGCCAGCACGTTCAGCAGCACTTCGGAATCCGAATTGGTGTTGACGTGGCGCAGGTCGGAGCGGAACAGCGACTCTTTCAGTTCGTCCGTGTTGGTGAGGTTGCCGTTGTGCCCGAGCACGATGCCATAGGGCGAATTCACATAGAACGGCTGCGACTCGGCCGACGACGACGCGCTGCCCGCGGTGGGATAGCGCACATGCGCGACGCCCATGTCCCCCAGCAGGTTGCGCATGTCGCGGGTGCGGAACACGTCGCGCGCCAGCCCCTGGCCCTTGTGCATATGGAAGCGGTTGCCTTCCGCGGTCACGATGCCGGCAGCATCCTGGCCACGATGCTGCAGCACCATCAGGCCGTCATACAAAAACTGATTGGCCGGCGTGTTGGAAACGACTCCGATTACCCCGCACATACTGCGCACCTATTCACAAGATTATTCAAATCAAACGCGTTTGCCGCACCGGCCTGGCCGCTCATTTCGCCACGACCTGGCCTGGAATGCCGCTATTCGCAAGTTTCACGCCAGCGGCTACGGCAGCGTCATGCGTGGGAAAAGGCCCGACACGCACCCGCGTCAGTTTGCCCACGGTGTCGGTATACGTCGGCAGGCCCGTTTCGGCGGCGCGTGCCTGCAGGGCCTGCGCCTTGGCGGCATCGGCCAGCGCGGCCAGCTGGACGACGTAGGTTTTGCCCGTGGCAGCGGGTTTGGCCTCGGCCGCAACGGGCGCGGGCGTGGGTTTGGCTTCGGGTTTGGCGACAGGTTTGGGTTCGGGCTTTGCCGCGGGCTTGGCTGGCTGCGCAGCGGCAGACTTGGTCTCGGCTGGAGCGGGCTTCGGCGGCTCCGGTTTGACGACTTCAGGCTCGGGTTCTTCGGCCTGCGCGGGTGCGGCGGTTGCAACAACGGGCGCTGCTTCTGCATCCGTCGGATCGGGCGTTTCGGCTACTTTGGGCTCGGGCACCACAGCCATTTTCACTGCCAGCGAACTGGCCGGTGGCGGCTCGTCCTCGAGCAGCAGCGGCAGCACGATCACTGCCAGCAGGATCAATACGACTGCACCGATCAGGCGCCGCCGGGCACGGCGTTTAAGTTCAGATTCAGGGCTGGGAGGCGGCATGGTCGAGCACGGCGGCAACGGTATAAAACGAACCGAAGGCCAAGATTCTATCACCTTCACGCGCCGCGCTTCGCGCCGCGGCAAGCGCCGTTTTTACATCGGGCTCGATGCTGACCGGCACGCCCTGCACGTGCCTCTGCAGTTCGGCGGCCAGTGCGGCGGCATCGCGCGCGCGCGGCGAATTGGGCGTGCAGACCCACCAGCCGTCGATCTCGCCCGACAAGGCGTCGAACACGCCTGCCGCGTCCTTGTCGGCCAGCATGCCCACCACCGCCAGGGTGCGCCCCGCCACCGGCTGTTCGCGCAGGGTGGCCGCTAGCGCGCGCGCCGCTTCCGGGTTATGCGCCACGTCCAGAATAAGTTCGGGTGCGCGGGCGATGCGCTGGAAGCGGCCCGACACCTGCGCCCGCGCGAGGCCTGCATGGATCGCCGCCGCGTCGACCGGCAGGCGGGCTTGCAAGCAGTCCAGCGCCGCCAGTGCGCCGGCGGCGTTGCGCAATTGATAGGCGCCGGCCATCGCGGGCAGCGGCAAATCGGGCCAATACGTGTCCGCGCTGCGGTAGGCCCAGTGGTCGCCTGCGCGCTGCGCCGTGAAGTCCTGCCCGATACGCCGCAGATCGGCGCCGATCTGGCGGGCATGGTCGAGCAGGCTGGCGGGCGGGTTCAAATCGGCACAAATGGCGGGACGTGCCGCGCGGTAAATACCGGCTTTTTCATACCCGATCAGTTCGCGGGTGTCGCCGAGATAGTCCATGTGATCGAGGTCGACGCTGGTGACGATGGCCGCATCGGCGTCGAACACGTTCACCGCGTCGAGACGGCCGCCGAGGCCGACTTCGAGGAGGGCCACGTCCACCCCGGCGTCGACGAATTGCAGCATGGCGCCGAGGGTGCCGAACTCGAAATAGGTCAGGGAGATGTCGCCGCGCGCGGCTTCGATGCGCTCGAACGCGGCGACCAGGCCGGCATCGTCTGCCTCCTGGCCGGCGATGCGCACCCGCTCGTTGTAGCGCAAGAGGTGCGGCGAAGTGTAGAGACCGGTCTTGTAACCGGCCGCGCCGAGGATGGCTTCCAGATAGGCGCAGGTGGAACCTTTGCCGTTGGTGCCGCCGACCGTAATGATCGGAAATGCCGGCACCAGCCCCATCGCATCCTTGACCCGACGTACCCGCTCCAGCCCCAGATCGATCGCGCTGGGATGCAACTGCTCCAGCCGTGCCAGCCAGCCGGCCAGCGTCAAGTCCGACACGCCAGGCTTCTAGGCAGCAAGCGCGGGGCGTCCCATCATCATCGCCAGCGTGGTTGCGAGCTCGTCGCGCATCTGGCGGCGATCGATGATGCGGTCGACCGCGCCTTTTTCCTGCAGGAACTCGGCGCGCTGAAAACCTTCCGGCAGAGTTTCGCGCACGGTCTGCTCGATCACGCGCGGGCCGGCAAAACCGATTAGCGCATTCGGCTCGGCGACGATCAGGTCGCCCAGCATGGCAAAGCTGGCCGACACGCCGCCCATGGTCGGATCGGTCAACACCGAAACGAAGGGCAGGTGATGACGCGACAACTGGGTCAGCGCGGCCGAGGTTTTGGCCATCTGCATCAGGGAAAACAGGCCTTCCTGCATGCGCGCGCCGCCGCTGGCGGCAAAGCAGATGAAGGCGGAATTCGATTCGATCGCGGCTTCCACGCCCAGCACGAAACGCTCGCCCACCACCGAACCCATCGAACCGCCCATGAACTTGAATTCAAACGCCGCCACCACCACCGGCACGGCCTTGATGCTGCCGCCCATCACCACCAGCGCGTCGGTTTCCGAGGTAGCGGTCTGGGCTTCTTTCAGGCGCTCCGGATATTTCTTGCTGTCCTTGAATTTGAGCGGGTCGAGTGGTGTGACGCGCGCGCCGATTTCGGTCTGGCCATCGCCATCCAGCAGCATCGCCAGCCGGGCGCGGGCGCCGACGCGGTGATGGTGGCCGCACTTGGGACACACTTCGAGATTGCTTTCGAGGTCGGCGCGATACAGCACTTCGTTGCATGCCGGGCATTTCGACCACAAACCCTCGGGCATGGATTTTTTGTCCGACTGGACACGCCGCTTGATCTTCGGCGGCAGGATTTTCTGGAACCAGCTCATAGTTTTCTCCGCTTGCTTGTTCTGACTTTATTTCGACGCTGCGTCCACCCCGCGGCGCAAATCCTGCACCAGGGTTTTGACGCGGCTGACCACTTCGCTTTCGGGCGAGGTTTCAATTTCGTTCACGATGCGGCTGCCCACCACCACCGCATCGGCGATGCGCGCCACCGCCTCGGCGGTCGCCGCGTCGCGGATACCGAAGCCCACGCCGACAGGCAGGGTGCAGTGGCGGCGGATGGTGGCGATTTTCTGCGCGACTTCGTCCATGTCGAGATTGGCCGAGCCGGTGACGCCCTTGAGCGACACGTAGTAGATAAACCCGCCTGCTGCTGCTGCGACCAATTCCACCCGCGACTCCGGGGTGGTCGGCGACAGCAGAAAAATCGGATCCAGCCCGGCTGCCTTGAACACGTCTGCCACGCCGACCGACTCTTCCGGCGGGATGTCCACCGTCAGCACGCCATCGACGCCCGCCGCCTTTGCGGCTTCGGCAAAGACTGCGTAGCCCATGCGCTCGACCGGATTGGCATAACCCATCAACACCACCGGCGTCGTCGTATTGATTTTGCGGAATTCCGCAGTCATCGCCAGCACGTCCTTCAAACCGATCTTGTTTGCCAGCGCACGCTCCGAGGCACGCTGGATCACCGGGCCATCCGCCATCGGATCGGAAAACGGCACCCCCAGCTCGATGATGTCGGCGCCGGCCTCGACCAGCGCGTGCATCAGCGGCACCGTCATCCCCCGACCGGGGTCGCCCGCGGTAATGAAGGGGATCAGGGCTTTCTTGTTTTGCGCTTTCAGCGCGGCAAATGTCTGGCCAATACGGCTCATGGTCTACTCAATCTAAAGTCGGTCTTGGGTGAAGCGTTCATCAGAGCGTGATTCCCGACAGCTTCGCGACGGTGTTGATGTCCTTGTCGCCGCGACCCGAAAGGTTCACCAGAATGATCTGGTCCTTCTTCATGGTCGGCGCGAGCTTCTTCGCCTGGGCCACGGCGTGGCTGGATTCCAGCGCGGGAATGATGCCTTCGTACTTGCACAGGTCGTGGAATGCCGCCATGGCTTCATCGTCGTTGATGGCGACGTATTCGGCCTTGTGTTCGTCTTTGAGCCAGCTGTGTTCGGGGCCGACGCCGGGATAGTCGAGGCCGGCCGACACTGAATGGGTTTCGATGATCTGGCCGTTTTCGTCCTGCATCAGATAGCTGCGGAAGCCGTGCAGAATGCCGGGGCTGCCTGCGGACAGGGGCGCTGCGTGTTTGCCCGAAGCGATGCCGGAACCGCCCGCCTCGACGCCGATCAGCTTGACGCCGGGATGCGCCAGATAGGGATAGAAAATGCCGATGGCATTGGAGCCGCCGCCGACGCAGGCAACCACGCAATCGGGCTGGCGATTGGCCTGTTCCTGCATCTGCACGATGGCTTCGCGGCCGATGACGCACTGGAAGTCGCGCACCAGCATCGGATAGGGATGCGGACCGGCCGCGGTGCCGAGGATGTAGAAAGTCGACTCGACGTTGGTAACCCAGTCGCGCATCGCTTCGTTCAGCGCATCTTTCAGGGTTTTCGATCCGGAGGACACCGGCACCACGGTCGCGCCAAGCAGCTTCATGCGGTAGACGTTGGGCGACTGCCGGGCGACGTCTTCGGCGCCCATGTAGACCACGCATTCCATGCCGTAGCGCGCGGCGACGGTGGCCGAGGCCACGCCGTGCTGGCCGGCGCCGGTTTCGGCGATGACGCGCTTTTTGCCCATGCGCCGCGCCAGCAAGGCCTGGCCGATGGTGTTGTTGATCTTGTGCGCACCGGTGTGGTTGAGGTCTTCGCGCTTGAGGTAGATCTGCGCGCCGCCGTATTGCTCGGACAGGCGCTTGGCGTGATAGACCGGACTGGGGCGGCCGACGTAGTGTTTCAGTTCATACTCGAACTCGGCGATGAAGGCCGGATCGTTGCGCGCCTTTTCGTATTCGACGCGCAATTCGTCGAGCGCCGCCATCAGGGTTTCGGCGACGAATACGCCGCCGTAAGGGCCGAAGTGGCCGTGGGAATCGGGAAAATCTGTCAGCTTCATGATGCTTTCGCTTTCGCTATGAATTGCGCAAGCTTCTGCGCGTCCTTGATGCCTTTGCTTATTTCTACGCCGGATGACACGTCGACGGCCCAGGGGCGCACCTGTTGCACCGCTGCGGCGACGTTGTCCGGAGTCAAACCGCCCGACAGAATGACCGGGCCCGGAAGTTCTGCCGGGATCAGGTTCCAGTCGAAGCGCTCGCCGGTGCCACCTGCCACGCCCGCCACCCAGGCGTCGAGCAACAAGCCTCGGGCCGAACCGAAGTCAGCCGCGCATTTTAACAAATCCGTGTCCTGATTGACCCGTACTGCCTTGATATAGGGTCGGCCGTGGCGTTCGCAGTCGGCTGGCGTCTCATCGCCGTGAAACTGCAACATATCCAGCGGTACGGCTTTGAGCACCGCAGCAATGAAAGCGGGCTCGGCGTTGACGAACAATCCCACCGATTGCACGAAGGGCGGCAGCGCGCGCAGCAGGGCGGCGGCGGTCTCGGCCGATACGTTGCGCGGGCTTTTTTCGTAAAACACGAATCCCAGCGCATCCGCCCCGGCCGCGCAGGCGGCGTGCAAATCCTGTAACCGGGTAATGCCGCAGATTTTTACGCGAACAGCCATCGCTCAGAGGTTTCCGGTAGGGCAAAGTGCGCAGGATAGCGGATATGGGTGAGATACAGCCCGGCTGCGTCAAATGTGGGCGCGGCGCGCGTGCGATCGCGGCCGTCCAGAATTTCGCGTATCCATGCAGGCGGATGGGCGCCCGCGCCCACCTGGATCAGGCTGCCCATCAGATTGCGCACCATGTGGTGCAAAAAACCGTCGGCGCGGAAATCACACAATAGATAGTCGCCGCGCCGTTCGATCTGCAGCAACCGCAAATCCTTGACCGGCGACTTGGCCTGGCATTCGGCGGCGCGAAAAGCGGTGAAATCGTGCTGGCCGATCAGTAGCGCAGCCGCTGCATTCATCGCCGCCGCATCGAGCGGGTTGTGGTGCCAGCCGATCAGGCCCTGATTCAGGCCCGGGCGCACCGCGTGATTCAGCAGCACATAACGATAGCCCCGCTGCATGGCGCCGAACCGCGCGTGGAAATCCTCTCCGACTTCGCGCGCCCACAATACCGCCACGCCTGCGGGCAAGTGACTGTTGACGCCGCGCACCCAGGCGCTCAACGGCCGCTTCACGTCCGTATCGAAATGCACCACCTGAAACGCCGCATGAACGCCAGTATCGGTGCGGCCAGCCGTGGTGACCCGGATCTTTTCTCCGGCAATCGCCGCCATGGCGGCTTCCAGTGCATCCTGCACGCCGCAGCCCTGCTGCTGCGACTGCCAGCCGCAAAAGCCGACGCCGCAATATTCCAGACCCAAAACAATACGCATATGAAGTTGATCAACCCAACACGGCAAGCAACAAGGCCGCGAGTATGACGGCGACGTCACAGCTTTGCCAGCGTGCGGCATGCAGGGTGTAGGTGGTGGGCGTTGCTTCGTCCGGCATGGGCTCGCGCAATGCATCCAGCCAGCGTGCCGGTTTCGGCGCCTGCTCGACATATTCCAGCGTCAATCCCAGGCGCACGGCGAACGCGCGGCGGTCAAACCCCAGCCAGGCCAATGGCCGTGCCAGAACATACAAGCCGTAAATCAGCTGCGGCCGCGTTGTATAGGCCAGCATAACCGCCAGGCCGGCCAGCAGCAGCACCAGCCGCCCGGCGCGCAAGCCGCCCTGCTGCAGGCCTTCGATGGCGGGACTCGCCCAGGACAACGCAGGCCACAGCACCGTACCCGGCACCGCATAGGCGTAAGTCAGCACCAATACCGCCAGCAACCAGCGGGTGCGCCGCAGCAGTCGCAGCAATTGCAAACGGACGGGCGCAAACAGAAAGGCCGTCGCTATCGCGACGGCCAGTAATCCCAGCTCGGGCAAGGCAGCGCGTTCTACCGCGACTGCCCACCCGCACCACAGCAGGATGCGGGCTACCGGATGGGGACAGTTATGCAAGCGAACTCATCAGGCCTTTCGCATCGGCTTTTTGCTTGTCGCTGCCTTCGGCCAATACTTCGGTCAGGATCTCGCGCGCGCCTTCCTTGTCACCCATTTCGACATAGGCCCGGGCCAGATCCAGTTTGGTACCGACTTCGTCGAGTTCGAGTTCGTTGCCGCCCGAATCGCCCAGATCCAGATCGAGGCCGCTGAAATCGAATTTGCTGACGGGGCCGTTGTCTTCTTCCAGTCCCAGATCCAGATCGAGCTTCATGTCGTCCGCGGCGGCGGCAGGCAAATCCAGATCGGGCAGATCGAAGTCCAGGCCCTGCGTGTCAGGCTCCTGATAAGCAGGCGCTGCAGCAGCAGGCGCGTCGAAATTCAGGACATGCCCGGCCGATTCAAATTCCATCGGCGCGTTGGTCACCGGATCGGCTTCCATCTCGGGTTCCAGTTCAGGCTCGGCCACCATTACGGCTGACGATTCGAACGACGCTTCGGCGACTGCCGGAGCAGACTCGCTCCCCACGGCTCCGCCTGCGATGACATCGGTCGCCGCCACGGTGCCCAGCGCCACGGCCGGGGCCGTGGACTGCACGCCACCGTAAAGCGGGTTGGTTGGGTCGATGCTGCGCCCCATTTCGCAGGCTTTATCCCACAGCGGGCTTTGCTTGTTGCCCAGCGCGGCATACAACTCGCCGGCAACCGATTCGAAAGCCGCGGTGTTGCGACGGGCGGCATACACTTCGAGCAGCTTGACGCGAACTTCGGGGCGATCCGGGTTCTTGTTGATCGCTTCCTTGAGAATTTCTTCGGCCTGGGCATCACGTCCATACGCCATGTAGACCTCGGCCTCGGCTATCGGATCGACATCATGGGTGTCGATCGTGCCCAGCCCGGCCTGGCTGAAGTCGGTGAGGAAAGAGGTGTCGCCGGTATTGATGCTGCCGCCCGATGCCGCCCCGCCGATCACGGAAGTCGGACGCACATCGCCACCGCTCATGATGCTGTCGTCCAGCGCCGTGCCGGTTTTGCGACGGCGACTGCCGCCCGCCATCATCCACCACAGCGCGCCACCCAGGCCCAGCGCGGCCAGACTGCCGCCCCAATACATGGGGTTGGCCAGCAGCGGGTCGAACCAGTTTCCAGCAGGCTCGGCGGGCGTTTCGACCACTGGCGCGGGAGCGGGTTTCTTCGGTGCAGGTGCTGGCACAGGGGCCGGCTTCGGCACCACGGGCGCAACCGTGGGGGCGACGGGGGCTGGGGCAGGCGCTGCGGCCTTGGCCTTCTCTTTCATTTCGATCAGTTTCTGCGCATCCTGAATCTGTTTTTCCAGCATGGCTGCACGCTGTTCGGATTCTTTAAGCGCCTTCTGCCGCGCGATTGCGTCTTCTTCCTGCGCGCGCTGTTTTTCCTGCTGGGCGCGCTTTTCGTCAGCCTTGCCCGGGACTGCCGGCGGCGTGACCTTGGACAGTTTCAGCACGTCCTTCTGTGCTTCGGGCGCGGGCTTGGCACGGTCTTCCACCTTGGGCGTGACCTTGCCGCTGCTCGCCTGAGTCGGTGCAGGCTTGGCTGCCGGTGCTTCCTTGACTGCGCCGGCGAGGCTCTGGCGATAGGCACGCCAGTCGTCAGACTGCAGTTTGATTTCACGCACGGCTTCCTGCTGCGGAATGCCGGCGACAGTTTCTGCCGAAGGCACCGCCAGCTTCGCGCCGGCTTTCATGCGGTTCATGTTGCCGTCGAATGCCTTGGGGTTTTCGCGATACAGCCCGACCAGGGTTTGCTCGAGGCTCACCCCCGACGGGCTCACCCGTTTTGCGATTCCGCTCAGCGTTTCGCCGCGTTTGACCGTAATTTGGTCCGGCGTGGCTGTCGGTTCAGCGGGGCGCGGTGCAGGCGCTGCTGTCTTGGGCGCCGGCGCGGGTGCAGGCGGCTTGGCTGCGGCGGGTGCCGGCGCTTTGCTGGGCGCGGGCTCGGCAACCGGTGCCGGTGCTTTTGCAGCGGGTGCTGGCTTGGCGGCCGGCGCCCGGGTCGGCGTCACGGTCACAGGGGCCACGGATTCCTGAGGGGACATGCCGGGTGGATCGAGCAACACCGTGTATTCGCGCACCAGGCGGCCGGATGCCCAGTTCAGTTCGATCAGCATGTCCACAAAGGGATCATTCACCGGACGATTTGAAGTCACCTTCAAGACCGATTTGCCGTTGGACTTGGTCTCGACGGAGAAACGCAGGGAAGAAAGCACCGGCGCGAAATCAACTTTCGCATCCCGGAAAGCCTGGTCCGAAGCGAGGCTGGCCGTCAAACTGTCCAGCTCAGCCTTGTCTGCCGCAAAAATCTCGATCTCGGCAGCCAGCGGTTGTCCCAGCGCCGAACTGACGGACATTTTTCCGAGCCCGGCAGCATGCGCCATCAGCGGCACGGTGATCAGTCCTGCGGCCACCAGTTGGGTGGTGAAGCGCTTCAATTTCATCCCGTTTCTCCATTTTCGCCCTGCTTAGCGGGGCTGTTGAATCCTTGACGCCATTATTGACGGCTCATCGCGCGCAATCTTTAATGCAACAATCGCACCAGGCCTGCACTGGCCGGTTTCCGGCCCGATACGGTCAAGCTTCCAGCAGGATACGCAACATGCGGCGCAACGGTTCTGCCGCGCCCCACAGCAACTGGTCGCCCACGGTAAATGCGGTCAGGTATTGCGGGCCGAGATTGAGCTTGCGCATGCGTCCGATCGGCACCGTCAGGGTGCCGGTCACTGCCGCCGGGGTGAGTTCGCGCATGGTGATCTCACGGTCGTTCGGCACCACTTTCACCCAGTCGTTGTGCGCGGCCAGCAGGCCGTGGATGTCGTCGAGCGGGACGTCTTTGGTCAGTTTGATGGTGAGCGCCTGCGAGTGGCAGCGCATCGCACCGACGCGCACGCAGAGGCCGTCGATCGGGATCGGGTTCGCGCTGCGGCCCATGATCTTGTTGGCTTCGACCTGCGCTTTCCATTCTTCCTTCGACTGGCCGGACTCCAGCGCGACGTCGATCCACGGAATCAGGTTGCCGGCCAGCGGCACCGGCCACGCGTCGGTCGGATAGCGGTCGGAGCGGATGAAATCGGCCACCTTGCGGTCGATATCGAGAATCGCCGAGGCCGGGTCGTCGAGCAGGGTCTTCACTTCGCTGTTGATCGCGCCCATCTGCTGGATCAGCTCGCGCATGTTGCGCGCGCCGGCGCCGGACGCCGCCTGATAAGTCATCGGCGACACCCATTCGACCAGCCCGGCGTCGAACAGACCACCCATCGCCATCAGCATCAGCGAGACCGTGCAGTTACCGCCGACATAGGTTTTGGTGCCGTTGGCGATGCCGTCCTGAATCACCTGCTTGTTGACCGGGTCGAGGATGATGATGGCATCGTCCTTCATCCGCAGCGTCGACGCTGCGTCGATCCAGTAGCCGTTCCAGCCCGCCGCACGCAGCTTCGGGTAGATTTCCTTGGTGTAATCGCCGCCCTGCGCGGTGATGATGGCGTCGCACTGTTTCAGCTCGTCGACGGATAGGGCATCCTTGAGCGCGGGCACGTCCTTGCCGATATCGGGGCCTTTGCCGCCCACATTGGAGGTGGTGAAAAACACCGGATCGATCAGATCAAAGTCGCGCTCCTCTTTCATCCGTCCCATCAGCACGGAACCCACCATGCCGCGCCAGCCGATCAGTCCAACCTTCATCATGTTCATCTCCAATTAAATCGGGGTCAGGCGTAAGGGGCGAAGCGTGAGGATTCCGTCCTCACCCCTACCCCCTCACCCCTCACAAACTTTTAACCACCGCGTCGCCCATTTCGCTGCACGACACCTTTTGCGTGCCTTCTGTCCAGATATCGCCAGTACGCAGACCTTGCGCAATCACTTTCTTCACCGCGCCCTCGATGCGGTCAGCGGTGGCCAGATCGGCAAAGGTATAGCGGTACATCATCGCCACCGACAGGATGGTCGCCAGCGGATTCGCCAGGTTCTTGCCCGAAATATCGGGGGCAGAGCCGTGGATCGGTTCGTACATGCCCTTGTTGTTTTGATCCAGCGAGGCCGACGGCAGCATGCCGATGGAGCCCGACAGCATCGAGGCCGCGTCGGACAGGATGTCGCCGAAAATGTTGCCGGTGACCATGGTGTCGAACTGCTTCGGTGCGCGAATCAACTGCATCGCCGCGTTGTCGACGTACATGTGCGAGAGCGCGACCTCGGGGTAGTCCTTCGACACCTCGATCATCACTTCCTTCCACAGCTCGGAGCATTCCAGCACGTTGGCTTTTTCGACCGAGCAGAGTTTCTTGCCGCGCTTCATCGCGATGCCGAACGCCACATGCGCCACGCGGCGCACTTCGGATTCGGAATACAGCATGGTGTTGAAGCCAACGCGTTCTCCATTCCTGATTTCAATCCCGCGCGGCTGGCCGAAATACACATCGCCGGTGAGTTCGCGCACGATCATCAGGTCGAGGCCGGACACCACTTCGGGCTTCAGCGAAGAGGCGCTGGCCAGTTCGGGATAAAGCAGTGCCGGGCGCAAGTTGGCGAACAGATTGAGTTCCTTGCGGATGCGCAGCAAGCCGCGCTCGGGACGCAGCGGACGGTCGAGCGCATCGTACTGCGGGCCGCCGACGGCGCCGAGCAGCACCGCATCGGCCGCACGCGCGAGGCTCAGCGTGGCTTCCGGCAGTGGATCGCCCGCTGCGTCATAGCCAGCGCCGCCGATGGGCGCGGTTTCCATTTCGATTTTCGCGCCGTCGCTTTTCAGGACATCGAGCACCTTGACCGCCTGGGCGACAATTTCCGGGCCGATCCCGTCGCCGGGCAGAACTGCAATTTTCATAAGTAAACCTTCGTCACCGCCTGCTGCGGTGCATTCACGTTAAGCAAACAACCACGGCGCGTCGATTTTGCGCCGTTCCTCGTACGCCTTGATCTTGTCGCCCTGCAACAGCGTCAGGCCGATATCGTCCAGACCATTGAACAAGCGATGCTTGCGCCCTGCATCCACCTCGAACGGAATCCTTGCGCCGGTGGGGGTGGTGACGGTCTGCGTATCCAGATCGACTGTCAGCGCATAACCCTCGTTGGCTTCGCAGTCCTTGAACAGGCTGTCCACAATGGCGGCATCCAGCACGATGGGCAGGATGCCGTTCTTGAAACAGTTGTTGAAGAAGATATCGGCAAACGACGGCGCAATGATGGCGCGAAAGCCTGCATCTTCGAGCGCCCAGGGCGCATGCTCGCGACTCGAGCCGCAACCGAAATTGTCGCGCGCCAGCAGCACGGAGGCGCCCTGGTAGCGCGGCTGGTTCAACACGAAATCGGGGTTCAGCGGGCGGTCGTGATTCGACTTGCCCGGCTCGCCGTGGTCCAGGTAACGCCACTCGTCGAACAGGTTGGGGCCGAAACCGCTGCGCTTGATCGATTTCAGGAACTGCTTGGGAATGATCGCATCGGT
>NZ_JADMKC010000061.1 GCF_018780105.1 Thiobacillus sp. | reverse complement strand
GCGAACTGAAATGGGTGCTCGAACGCGCCGCGCCGCAACAGGCCTCGCTCGGCATTGTCGGCGAATCGCCGGCGTTGCGTCATGCGCTGCGCCAGATCGAGCAGGTATCGGCGACCGACGTGACGGTGCTGCTGCTGGGCGAGTCGGGTACCGGCAAGGAACTGTTCGCCCGCGCGCTGCATCTGTCGAGTCCGCGCCGCGACCTGCCTTTCGTCAAGGTGAACTGCGGCGCGATCCCGGAGAACCTGTTCGAATCGGAGCTGTTCGGTTACGAAAAGGGCGCATTCACCGGCGCCTCGACCGCGCGCGCCGGCTACTTCGAGCAGGCCCATGGCGGCACCCTGTTCCTCGACGAAATCGGCGACCTGCCGCTGGCGATGCAGGTGAAATTGCTGCGGGTGCTGCAGGAAAAATCGCTGCAGCGCGTCGGCAGCCGGCGCGAAACCCCGATCGACGTGCGCATCGTCGCCGCCACCAACCTCGATCTGCAGCAACAGGTTGCAGCCGGGCGCTTCCGCCTCGATCTCTACTACCGCCTCAACATCATTCCGATCCGCCTGCCGGCGCTGCGCGAACGACGTGAGGATGTCCGCCCGCTGGTGCGCCACCAGCTCAACCTGATCAGCCAGAGCTACCAGCGCAACGTCGGCCTGACACCGGAGGCCATGGAACGGCTGGCCGACTATGCCTGGCCGGGCAACATCCGCCAGCTGCGCAACGTGCTGGAGCGCCTGGTGCTGCTGGCCGAGGGCGCGACGATTTCGGCGCACGAAGTCGAGCGCGTGATCCAGAGCGAAGCCGTCGGCGCGCCCGTCGCCTCGGCAGCCCCCCATCTGCCGCCGCCCTCAAGCGTGCGTCCCTATCTGCCGGCGCAATCGCACGACCGCCAGCAGATCGAGCAGGCACTGGCGCAAACCCACGGCAACAAATCGCGCGCCGCCCAAATGCTGGGGCTGACGCTACGCCAGCTGAATTACCGCATCAAGCGGCTGGAAATGGGCTGACAATGGTTGACAATTTGTTAGCGTGGCGACCTGGCAACCCATGGCAACCCTCAAATAAACCCATAAACATCAATGACTTGACATTTTTTCGCGAGTTGGCACGGGAATCGCAGTACAGGACATATCGGTTATCCGATCCCATCCAATCCGAGGAGTCATGTCATGTCTGAAGTCGTCGCCCTGAAAACCCAAACCGTGCTCGAACCCATCGATGGCGAAGGCCTTGCCGCGCTCGCCACCAAGGGCAAGGCCAATCCGCAGTCGGTTGTCACCCTGAAGGCCAAAACCGTGTGCGAGAGCAAGTTCCGCAACCTCACCTATGTGCGCAATCTGGACGCGCACGTGATCGACGAGCCGCCGCACCTGCTGGGCGACGACACCGCGCCGAACCCGTCCGAAGCGGTGCTCGCCACGCTCGGTTCCTGCCTGTCGGTCGGCCTGCATGCCAACGCTGTCGCGCGCGGCATCATCCTGACCAGACTCGAACTCGAACTCGAAGGCGACATCAACGTCACCGCGGTGTGGGGCGTGGGCGATCTCGATCCGCTGAAGAAACTGGGCTTCACCGATGTGCGGGTGAAAGTGCATCTGGAAGGCGATGCCTCCGAGGCCGAACTGAAAGAACTGGTCGCGCATGCCAACGCCTGGTCGCCGGTCGCCAACACGCTGCGCAATCCGGTCAACGTCAGCGTCGAACTCGGCTAAGCCGTCCGTCATTTTTTCTGGAGCGCATCATGCCTGCCACCGCCCTCGCCCCCGCCCTTCCGGACACGCCTGCTGAAATCCTGCCGGGCCTTGCCGAACTGATCGCCGCCGAACTGGCGCCCCAGGTGGTCGATATCGACCTCAAGGGCATCTACCCCGGCGCATTCCTCAAGAAAGTGGGCGCACTCGGCGGGCTCGGCAGCCTCACGCCGGTGGCGCACGGCGGCACCGCATACGGCCTCAGGCACGCGATCCAGGTGATCGAAGAGGTCTCCAAGGAATGCGTGTCGACCGGCTTTCTGCTGTGGGCGGAATACGCGCTGCAGTGGTACGTAATCAACAGTTCCAACCATGCGCTCGCGGCCGAGATGCTGCCGCTGATGGCGCGCGGCGAAGTGCTCGGCGGCACCGCGCAGTCGAACAGCATGAAATCCTGCGCCGGCATCGAGGAGGCGCGACTCAAAGCCAAACGGGTCGAAGGCGGCTATGTCATCAACGGCGTGCTGCCGTGGGTGT
Organism: Thiobacillus sp.; assembly: GCF_018780105.1. GTDB lineage: Bacteria > Pseudomonadota > Gammaproteobacteria > Burkholderiales > Thiobacillaceae > Thiobacillus. Next base: position 1,241 of record NZ_JADMKC010000061.1, on the reverse strand, counting down.
CGAACATCGGTGTCGATCATTACTTCCACATGGGCGCCACCCTGCCCGACACGCCGGGACTGGTGATCGGCCTGATGCACGGCAGCACGCCCGGCCTCACGCTGCTGCAGAACGCGCATTTCATCGGCATGGAAGGCACCAACACCTTCGCCTGCCAGTTCCGCGACGTGTTCCTCGCCGACGCGAAAGTGGTGTGCCATGCGGATGAATTCAACGCCTTCCGCGACCGCACCAAGTCGGCCTTCATCCTGCTGCAGATGGGGATGGGCCTCGGCCTGATCGACGCCTGCGTGGCGATGATGAAGCGCGCCGACAAGCAGTTCGGCCACGTCAACCGCTTTCTCGACGTGCAGGCCGACGCGCTGGAAGCCGAACTCGATGCCGCCCGCGCCGCGACGTATGCCCTGGCCGAAAAAATCGAGCGCGACGGCAGCGCGCCGCACGTGAAAGCCACCCTGCAACTGCGTCTGGCCGGCGGCGAACTCAGCCTGAAAGCCGCCCACGCGGCGATGCTGCATCTGGGCGCCAAGGGTTACCTGTCGAACAACGCGGCACAGCGGCGCCTGCGCGAGGCGTATTTCATCGCCATCGTCACCCCGGCGATCAAGCATCTGCGCAAGGAACTGCACGACTTCGACACCGCCACCTGCGCGCTGGCCCAGCCTGAACTGGAGGTCGCATGATCCGCTTCGCGGTCTCCCTTTCCGTCGACGAAGCGGCGGAGAAGCTCATCGCCGCCATCGCCGCCTACCCGATGGGGCTGGTCGCGCACGCCAATGGCCAGGCCAACTGCGCCAAAAAAGGCATCAGCGTGCCGGCCGACCAGGTGCTCGAAGTATTCCGCCCGGACTACGCCGTCAAGGTGTGGGCGGCGGACAAGGCGGCCGGCATCGACATCCCGCTGCGGATTCACCTGTACGAGGCCGATGGCCGCACTTGGGTGGCGCACCGGCCGGCGTCGGTCGTGTTCCAGCCCTACGCCAACCCCCGGCTCGATGGGCTGGGCGGTGAACTCGATATCATTTTCAACCAACTGCTGGCCGCGCTCGACGCGTGGCGAATTCCATCATGAACCTGTCCGCTGCTGTTTCCACCGCTGAACCCCCCGCCTTCCGCAAATGGAACTGCGCCGTCTGCGACTACGTCTATGACGAAGCGCTCGGCGACCCCGAGCATGGCCTCGCGCCCGGCACCCGCTACGAGGCGATCCCCGACGACTGGAGTTGCCCCGATTGCGGCGT
>NZ_JADMKC010000022.1 GCF_018780105.1 Thiobacillus sp. | reverse complement strand
TTCAGCTTCTTCGCGGTGCCGGCGGAATACCAGCGGCGCGTGCTGATCTACGGCGTGATCGGTGCGATCGTGATGCGCGCCGTGGTGATCGGCGCGGGCGCATGGCTGGTGCAGGAGTTCCACTGGATTCTGTATCTGTTCGGCGCCTTCCTCGTCATCACCGGCATCAAGATGCTGATGGTGGCCGAGGCCGAGCCGGACATGAACCAGAATCCGCTGCTGGCCTGGTTCAAACGCCATCTGCGCCTGACGCCGGATTATCGCGGCGAAAAATTCTGGGTGCGGGAGAACGGCGTACGCATGTTCACGCCGCTGTTCCTGGTGCTGATCATGATCGAGCTGTCCGACCTGATTTTTGCAGTCGATTCGATCCCGGCGATTTTCGCCATCACCACCGATCCCTTCATCGTGTTCACTTCGAACATCTTTGCCATCCTCGGCCTGCGCGCGATGTACTTCATGCTGGCGGGGCTCGCCGACCGTTTCCATTTGCTGAAATACGGTCTCGCGATGGTGCTGGTGTTCGTCGGCGCGAAGATGCTGATTGTCGATTTCTACAAAATCCCGATCGGATTGTCGTTGGGCATCGTCGGCCTCATCATTGCGACTTTCATGTTTGCCAGCCTGTGGGTGACGCGCAAGCCGCCTGCGTCGCGTTGATGCGCGGTGCCCGCTGGCTGGCCTGACGGGGCCCCATGCCGACCAATATCGACTCGCCACTCGCACGTCGCATCGCGGCCTTTGCATTTCTGGTCTTCATTTTTGGCAGTACCTTCTGGGTGCTCTCGCCGTTTTTTGCCTCGCTGGCATGGGCTGGCATCCTCGTCTATGTGACCTGGCCGCTGCATCAGCTTGTCGGTCGCCGTTTGCCGGGGCGTGAGAATGTCGTTGCCCTGCTGATGACGCTGGTCGTGGCGGCCACGCTGTTGCTGCCGCTGCTGTGGGTCATGTTCACCGTGGTGGGCGACGTGGCAACGGCGTCGGTCATTCTCAAACGCCTGGCTGCCGAGGGACTGCCGCCCTTGCCGGTTGGCGTACGTGACTGGCCCGCCGCCGACTGGTTGATTGCGCAATACGGTCGCGTGCAGGGCGATGCCGAATGGGCGCGCGCGCAAATGACGGCGCTGGGCTTGCTGGATGCGACGGCGCTGAAGGCATTCCTGGGCGGCGTGGGACGCAATGCGGCCAAATTCGGCATTGCCGTGTTCGCCCTGTTTTTTCTGTATCGCCACGGCGACGAGGTGCTGACGCAGTTTCGCCGGGTGGCGACCCGTTGGTTGGGTGAATCGGCGCGTGGCTATATCCAGGCGGTGGGCGTCACCGTGCGCGCGGTGGTGTTCGGCATCGTGCTGACCGCCGTCGCGCAGGGCGTGCTCGCCGGACTGGGCTACTGGGTGGCGGGCATTACCGCACCGGCGCTGTGGGGGGTGATCACGGCGCTGATATCGCTGATTCCGTTCGTCGGTCCGGTGGTGTGGCTCGGTCTGTCGCTCGGCTTGCTGGCGCAAGGTGAGACCCAGGCTGCGTTGGGCCTGTTCCTGTGGGGCGCGCTGGTGGTGAGCTGGATCGACAACTTGATCCGCCCGTTGGTCATCAGCGGGCCGACCCGGATCCCTTTCCTGCTGGTGTTTCTGGGGGTGCTGGGCGGGCTCAATGCCTTCGGCCTGATCGGCCTGTTTCTGGGGCCGGTGCTGCTTGCCGTGTCGGTCGCCATCTGGCGCGAGTGGCTGGTGCACAAGCGTGTGGGCTAAGGTATCCTTGCGCCTCGTTTGCCCGGGGGCGTCATGAATCCAGCCAAAGACCGCATGTTTTCCCGTCTGGCCCTTAACGCGCTGAGCGTGTTCGAGACCATCGGTCTCCTCGTCATCACCCTGGCGACGGTGGTGGCTGGCGTGATCGAGGTGAGGACCATGGTCACCGCAGGCACCGTGACGCTGGCCGATCTGCTGTTGCTGTTCTTGTATCTCGAAATTTTCGCCATGGTCGGGGTGTATTTCCGGTCCGGCCAGTTGCCAGTACGTTTCCCCATCTATATCGCGATCGTGGCGCTGGCGCGTTACCTGGTGCTGGACATGAAAAGCCTTGATGTCTGGCGCATGCTGGGCGTAACCGCCTCGATGCTGTTGCTGGCGGCGGCCGTGCTGGTGATTCGTTATGGCCATGTGCGCTTCCCGTATCAAGACGTCCCCAACGGCCGGGATACGCCGCCCTGAATTCAAGGCTGCCTGAAATTCAGGCAGCGCCTTATCTGTCTTATTGCAGGCCTCCGCTGCCTGCCAACCGGTCCTACGCTCACTGATGGAACTGACTCCGCCCCTGCTGCAACTCGCCACCCAGGCGCTCGATCTGGTGCTGGATTTCAAACGCCCGGCCGATGCGGTGCTGTCGGCGTTCTTTCGCGAGCACAAGAAACTCGGCTCGCACGACCGCGCATTTGTCGCCGAAGCGGTGTTCGGCGTGTTGCGACGCTACCGCTATCTGTCTGTCGTGGTGCCCGCCGCCAATCCGCGCACGCTGATCGTCGCCTGGCTGATCAAGGTGCGCGGCATGAGCGGCGCGACGCTGGAACAGTTCGCCAAACCCGAACTGATTGCGCATATCCGCAACGCCAAAACCGATGACTTGCCGCTGGCCACCGCCGCCGAACTGCCCGAATGGGTGATCGAGAAACTGCAGCCGTCGATGAGCGACGCCGACATCCTCGCGCTCGGCCGCGCCCTGCAGTTGCCCGCGCCGCTGGACGTGCGGGTCAACAGTTTCAAGGCCGACCGCGACAGCGTGCTGGCGCGGCTGCAGGCGGAAGGCTTTGTGGCCGAGCCGACGCCGTATTCGCCGTGGGGTATCCGCTTCAAGGAGCATCCGGCGATCAACCGCCATCCGCTGTTCGTCGACGGCAGCCTCGAAGTGCAGGACGACGGCAGCCAGTTGCTGGCTTTGCTGCTGGGCGCACGGCGCGGCGAAATGGTGTGCGATTTCTGTGCCGGCGCGGGCGGCAAGACGCTCGCCATCGGCGCGATGATGGCGTCTTCCGGGCGCCTGTATGCCTTCGACGTGGCGGAAAAGCGCCTGGCCAACCTGAAGCCGCGCCTGGCGCGATCGGGTTTGTCCAACGTGATGCCGCAGCTGATCGCATCGGAAAACGACACGCGGGTGAAGCGCTTGGCCGGCAAGCTCGACCGCGTGCTGGTCGATGCGCCGTGTTCAGGGCTGGGCACGCTGCGCCGCAACCCCGACCTGAAATTCCGCCAGTCGCCCGAAAGCGTGGCGGAACTGACGCAAAAGCAGGCCGCGATCCTGCGTGCGGCCGCCAGGCTGCTGAAGCCCGGCGGCCGGCTGGTGTACGCCACCTGCAGCCTGTTGCCGGACGAGAACGAGGCCATCGTCGAAGGCTTGCTGGCGGAAGGCGGCTTTAGCCTGGAGCCGGTGAATGCCTTGCTTGCGCAGAACAAGATCGATCTGGATACCGGCGTGATGCTGAAGCTTTCACCGGCCGTGCATGGGACTGATGGTTTTTTTGCAGCGGTACTGATCAAGGCAGCCATGGTCAAAACGGCTGTTTGACCGGCCGGGGCATTACGGTTATCAATGCGGATATTCATTGGTTTGCGAGGTTGATCTTGCAATGGCGGCAGCTTTCCCTCATCCCGACGCGTTAGCGACCTTGTGCGGCCTGTTCCGCGCACGCGTCGCGGCCAGTCCGGAGCAGGTCGCCTACCGGCAGTTTGACGAGGCGACGGGCGAGTGGATTGCTTTTACCTGGGCGCAGGTTGCTGCCGAGGTCAGGCGCTGGCAGGCCGCGCTGATCCGGGAAGGGCTGTCTCCCGGCGATCGCGTGGCCCTGATGCTGAAGAATTGCGTCGAATGGGTGATCTTCGACCAGGCCGCGCTGGGGCTGGGACTGGTGACGGTGCCGCTGTATCTGGACGACCGGCCCGACAACGCCGCCTACATCCTCAATCATGCCGACGTCAGGCTGTTGCTGGTCGAGGGCAAATTCCAGCACAAGAATCTTGCCGAGATCGCCGGCCCGGTGGCGAGCCTGCAACGCATCGTCTGTCTGGCGGCACCGGAAAACGGCGTGGCCGGATCGAGTCTGCACCCGGTCGTCGCCGCAGACTGGCTGGCCGATGCGGCCAACACGCCGGTCCCCGAATCCCCGCTCGATGCTGAGCAGCTGGCCAGTATCGTCTACACCTCCGGCACCACAGGTCGCCCCAAGGGCGTGATGCTGACGCACGCGAACATGTTGTGGAATGCCTACGCTGCGGCGCAGTGCGCGGATTTTGGCGAGCATCCGGTGTTTCTGTCTTTCCTGCCGCTGTCGCACACGCTGGAGCGGACCGGAGGCTATTACCTGCCGATGCTGCTGGGTGCCGAAGTCGCCTATGCGCGCTCGATCGCGCTGCTGGCCAAGGATCTGGAAGCGATCCGCCCGACTGCGCTGATCTCGGTGCCGCGCATTTACGAGCGGGTGTATGGGCGGATTCAGGACGGACTGGCGAAGAAGAGCCCGCTGGCGAGGCTATTGTTCAATCTCGCCGTACGCGTGGGTTGGCGCCGCTTCGAGCATGCGCAGGGACGCGCGGCCTGGCATCCCGAATTATGGCTGTGGCCACTGCTGCACAAGCTGGTGGCGCGCACCGTGACCGACAAGCTGGGCGGCCGGCTCACGGTGGCCGTGTCCGGCGGCGCCGCGTTGACGCCCGACATTGCGCGCGTGTTCATCGGCCTTGGCCTGCCCTTGTATCAGGGCTACGGGCTCACCGAAACCAGTCCGGTGGTGTGCGTCAACCGTCCGGAATCCAACGTGCCGGCGAGCATCGGCCTGCCCCTGGCTGGCGTCGAGGTCAGGATAGGCGACAACGACGAGCTGCTCACGCGCAGCAAATGCGTGATGCGCGGCTACTGGAAAGACGAGGCCGCCACGCGCGCGATGATCGATGCCGACGGCTGGCTGCACAGTGGCGACAAGGCGCGGCTGGATGCCAACGGTCATTTCAGCATCATCGGCCGGATCAAGGACATCATCGTGCTGAACAACGGCGAGAAAGTGCCGCCCAGCGAAATGGAGTCGGCCATTCTGCTCGATCCCTTGTTCGAGCAGGTGATGCTGGTCGGCGAAGGCAAGCCTTATCTGGCCGCGCTGACGGTGCTGAACGAGGATCACTGGCAACGCTTCGCTGCCAGTCTCGACATCGACCCCACCCAGCCGACCGCACTGAGCGACCCGCGGGTGCTCAAGGCGCTGACCCGGCGGGTGGCGTCGCACCTCAAACATTTTCCGGGTTACGCGCAGATCCGCCGCCTGCACCCCGAGCTTACGCCGTGGACGGTCGACAATGGTTTGCTAACCCCGACGCTCAAAATCAAGCGCAGCCTGATCCTTGAGCGTTACCGCCCGGCGGTCGAGGCCATGTATGCTGATTTCGCGCGCACCTGAAACAAGCACAACAAGGGAGCATTGCATGAAGATTCGTTTCAACCGCCTCGCACTCGGCCTGGCTTTGGCCGGTTGCGGCAGCCTCGCGCACGCAGCAGGATTTGCGCTGATCGAGCAGAACGCCAGCGGCCTCGGCAACGCCTATGCCGGCCAGGCTGCCAGCGCGCAGGATGCCAGCACGATCTATTTCAACCCGGCCGGGATGACGCTGTTGCCGGATAGCCAGCTGGTGCTGGCAGGCAGCCTGATCAGTCCGCATGCAGAATTCGCTGGTACGGTGAGCCCCGCAATCGGCGGCGGCGATGGCGGCGATGCGGGCGATCTGGCCTTTGTGCCGAACGCCTATTTCGCTTATCGCCTGTCGCCGGATGTGCGGCTGGGCGTGGGCCTGTATGCACCGTTCGGCTTGAAAACCGAATACGACAGCAGCTGGATGGGGCGTACCCAGGCGATCAAGTCCGAGCTGAAGACAATCAACCTCAATCCTGCGATTGCCTGGCAGGCGAGCGAGACGCTGTCGCTGGGTGCGGGCGTCAGCATCCAGTATGCCGAGGCGACGCTTACGAACAGCAGTCCGGCCGGTCTGGTGACTGTCGAGGGCGATAACTATGGATGGGGCTTCAATTTGGGGGCCTTGTGGCAGATGAGCGAAGCTACGCGGATCGGTTTTGCTTATCATTCAGAAGTCGATCAGACGCTGGAAGGCGATGCCACTTTTAGCGGGATGCCGGCGCTCAACGGTCCGGTGAGCGCAAGCCTCTCTCTGCCGGACTCCGCTTCGTTGAGCATTTTTCACAAGCTGGGCGCACGTTGGGACGTGCTGGCAGATGTTACTTGGACCGGCTGGAGTAATTTTTACGAATTGCGCATCGTGAGAGAAAGCGGCGCTGTGCTCGGAACGCCGACAATTGAAAACTGGGATGACAGCTATCGCTATTCGGTCGGGGCGAACTATCATTTTGACGACAAGCTGACCCTGCGCGGCGGTGTGGCATATGACGAAACGCCGGTGTCCGATGCCTATCGAACCGCGCGCATCCCCGACGAAAGCCGTACCTGGCTGGCATTCGGTGCGCAGTACCGCCTGTCGGACACGAGTATTCTTGATGTCGGTTATGCGCATCTCTTCATTGATGACGCGCGCATCAACAAAGTTGAAAATGGAGCGACGTTGAGCGGAACTTATGAAGGCTCGGTCGACATTCTGTCCGCGCAATTGACGTTGAACTTCTGAGCATGCTGCAGACCATCCCGCTCGATAACCTGATCAGCCGGCTGATCGCCGACAGCCACGATTACCGGTTGCTGTGGCAGGTCGGCGTGCTGGTGGTGTGCGCGCTGGCGGCGTGGGGGGTGCGGCGGCAGGCGCGTACGTGGCTGGATGAATCTGAGTTTGCCCGTTCCGCCGGGCACGAAGGGTTAAAGCGCATCGGTTTTCCGCTGCTGTTTTTGCTGGCCTTGCTGGTCGGTCGCGAGGCGGCGGAGCTTGGTCTGCGTTCGACGCCGCTGCTCGACGTGGCCGTTCCGCTGCTGTTGTCGCTGGTGCTGGTGCGTGCCGTGGTGTTCTCGCTGCGCTATGTGTTCGAGCCGCGTGAGTCCCTGAAAACCTGGGAGCGTCTGGCGGTCTGGCTGATCTGGGGCGCGTTTGCCCTGCACCTGACGGGATTGCTGCCACGTATCCACGCGGCCATGGAGGCGCTGTCGTTCCAGTCGGGCAACCACCGTTTCTCCCTGTGGTTGCTGGGGCAGGCGGCGGTGGTGATTGTGGTGGCGATCATTCTGGCCCTCACGCTGGCGCGCTTGCTCGAACGTCGCCTGATGGGCCTCACCGACATGAACCTGTCGCTGCGGATGGCTTTGTCGAAAGCGGCGCGTACGGTCCTGCTGATCGTGGCGGTCCTGGTGGCCCTGCCCACAGTGGGTATCGATCTCACCGTGCTGTCGGTGCTGGGCGGTGCGATCGGCGTCGGGATCGGCTTTGGCCTGCAAAAGGTGGCCAGCAACTACATCTCCGGGTTCATCATCCTGCTCGACCGCTCGGTGCGCATCGGCGATCTGGTGACGGTGGACAACAAATATGGCGAAGTCAGCCAGATCAACACGCGCTATACCCTGCTGAAAGGGCTGGACGGCACTGAAACTATCGTGCCGAACGAGACTCTGATTACTCAGAGCGTGATCAATCATTCCCTATCCAAACCCAATGTGCGGATCGGGATCCCGGTGCAGGTGTCCTATGACGCGGATCTGGAGTTGGCCAGGGAACTCATGCTGGATGCCGCGCGCGCGCAGGAGCGGGTGATACAGGATGAAACCGAGTATCTGCCCAAGGTGTTTCTGCGGGATTTTGCCGACAACGGCATCCAGATGGAGCTGGGGGTGTGGATACGCGACGCCAACGAAGGCCAGGGCAATCTGCGTTCGGATATCAACTGGGCCATCTGGCGCGGATTCAAGGCTGCCGGCATCGAAATTCCTTTCCCGCAACGCGTGATCCATTTGAGCGGAGCGCTGGCCCCGGCAATCAATAAGTAGTCATTGATTTTTATGGAAATTCTCCGTATAATATCAGACTAATTTGTCTTAATTACTGGAGTTCAAGACTATGCTGTCAAGCCTGTTGGCTTTACCGGGTTGGAACCTGCAATGGTGGCAGTACGTGCTGATTACCCTGGCGCTGACCCATGTTTCCATCGCAGCCATCACCATTTTTCTGCATCGCTCACAGGCACACCGCGCGGTCGACCTGCACCCCATCGTCAGCCATTTTTTCCGTTTCTGGTTGTGGCTCACCTCGGGCGTCGTGACCAAGGAATGGGTTGCGATTCACCGCAAGCACCACGCCAAATGTGAAACGGTCGAAGATCCGCACAGCCCGCAAACGCGGGGCATCATGAAAGTGCTGCTGGAAGGCGCTGAGCTGTATCGCGCTGAAGCCAAAGTGGCGGAAACCCTGGAAAAATACGGCCACGGCTCGCCCGATGACTGGATGGAACGGAATGTTTACAGCCGTCATTCGGCCATGGGCGTTGCGTTGATGATGATCATCAACCTCGCCGTGTTCGGCCCGATCGGCCTGACCATCTGGGCAGTGCAGATGGCATGGATGCCGATCATGGCGGCGGGCATCATCAATGGCGCGGGCCATTACTGGGGCTACCGCAACTTTGCCTGCGAAGACGCCAGCACCAATATTTCGCCGTGGGGCATCCTGATCGGTGGCGAAGAACTGCACAACAACCACCATGCCTATGGCACCTCGGCACGCCTGTCGAACAAGTGGTACGAATTCGACATTGGCTGGCTGTATATCAAGCTGATGACTTATGCTGGGCTTGCCACCGTGCGCAAACTGGCGCCAACCGTGAAGTGGCTGCCCGCCAAACCCTTGTGCGATTTCGATACGCTGCAAGCCGTGATCACGCATCGTTACGACGTGATGACGCGCTTTGTGAAAAGCGTGCGTGATGACAGCGCGGCCGAAATTGCCAAACTGAAAGCGGGCTCGAACCTGCCGCAAAACTGGAATCTCGATAGTTTCCGCGGCTGGCTGTACAAGGATCCGACTGAACTGGCCGCAGCCGACAAGGCCGAGCTTGACACGCTATTGGGCAAAAGCGAGCGCCTGCAAACGGTTTACCGCATGCGTCAGGAACTGGCGGCCATTTGGGGGCGTTCGACTGCCAGCCGCGAGCAATTGCTGGAGCAGTTGCAAGCCTGGTGCAAGCGCGCCGAAGAAAGCGGTGTGGAGTCGTTGAAGGATTTTTCGGTGCGTCTGCGCTGCTACGCCTGACGCGGACGTAACCGGCCCCGTGCCGACGGTGATCCGCCCCCGTACGGGTGTCCCATGTTTGAGGCACACACATTCCGCCCAACAAAAAACCCGCCAACTGGCGGGTTTTTTGTTGGGCGGAAGCCAGCTTATTTCAGCTTGGTTTCCTTGTACATCACATGCTTGCGAGCCTTGGGATCGAACTTGCTGATCTCCATTTTCTCCGGCATGGTCTTTTTGTTCTTGGTGGTGGTGTAGAAGTGACCGGTGCCCGCAGTGGACTCCAGCTTGATCTTTTCGCGTCCGCCTTTAGCCATGGTGGGTCTCCTTAAACAGCTACGCCGTTGGCGCGCAGGTCAGCCAGAACGGTTTCGATGCCGTTCTTGTCGATGGTGCGCAGGGCAGCCGTGGACAGACGCAGGCGAATCCAGCGGTTTTCGCTTTCAACCCAGAACCGGCGGTATTGCAGGTTGGGCAAGAAACGACGCTTGGTTCTATTGTTGGCGTGGGAAACGTTGTTTCCAACCATGGGCTTCTTGCCCGTTACGACACATACGCGAGCCATGATGCTGCTCCAAAATTGAGGGTTAACTGGTTGGGGTGAGCCGGTAGAGGCAAACCCGAGAACCGCGATTTATACCACAGCCTTTCGCAATGAGGCAAGTCCGGGCCGGGTTCAAAGTTGGCCCGACTCCATGAACGACAATGAGGACGCGCCTGCGACGATGAAATGATCGAGCACGCGGACGTCCACCAGCGCCAGGGCTTCCGCTAGTTTGCGGGTGAGGATGCGGTCGGCCTGGCTGGGTTCGGCCACGCCGCTTGGGTGGTTGTGCGCCAGGATCAGCGCGGCTGCGTTATGCGCCAAAGCGCGCTTGACGATCTCGCGCGGGTAGACGCTGGTTTGCGTCAGCGTGCCGCGAAACAGTTCTTCCACCGCGATCACCCGGTTTTGCGCATCGAGAAAGACGCAGCAGAACACCTCGTATTCCTTGCCGCGCAGGATCAGCCGCAGGTAGTCGCGTACGGCGTGGGGTGAACTCAGCGCATCGCCTGCCTGCATGTCCTCGGCCAGCGTGCGCCGTGCCATTTCCATCACCGCTTGCAGCAAGGCGTATTTGGCTTCGCCGACGCCGGGTGCGGCGCAGGCCGCCTGCCTGTCGGCGCGGCACAAACCGCCGAGGCCGCCAAACCGTTCGATCAGTTCGCGCCCCAGATCGACGGCGCTCTTGCCGACCACCCCGGTGCGCAGGAATACCGCGACCAACTCGGCGTCGGTGAGCGCAGCTGCGCCCTGTTTGAGCAGTTTCTCGCGCGGACGTGTGTCCAGTGGCCAGTCGCAAATCGCCATATTCACCCCTGTTAGAATGCCGGTATTGTCATGGAAGTGTGCGCTGGGAAGCGGAGTCGTGTCACTGACACATAAAAAAATCATTTTGGGCGTGACGGGCGGCATTGCTGCCTATAAGGCAGCCGAGCTGTGCCGGTTGCTGGTCAAGGCGGGGGCCGAGGTGCGGGTGGTGATGACGGCTGCGGCCCAGCAGTTTGTCGCGCCGCTGACCTTTCAAGCCCTGTCCGGTCAACCGGTGCTGACTTCGCTGTGGGATGCCGCCAGTGGCGACGGGATGGAACATATCCATCTGTCGCGTACGGCCGATCTTGTGCTGGTGGCACCGGCTTCCGCGGATTTTCTGGCCAAACTCGCCCACGGCCGCGCAGACGATCTGCTGTCCACCCTGTGTCTGGCGCGCTCCTGTCGGCTGGTGGTGGCGCCGGCAATGAACCGCGAAATGTGGGCGGCGTTGGCAACCCGCCGCAATCTCGAACAACTCGTCGCAGACGACGTGACCGTGCTGGGCCCGGCTGCGGGCGAGCAGGCGTGTGGCGAAACTGGACTGGGACGCATGCTGGAAGCCAGCGAGATTGCAGCCGCCCTGAGCGGTTTGCTGTCCGCCGGGCCGCTGGCAGGCAAGCGGATCGTGATGACCGCAGGACCGACGTTCGAGGCGATCGACCCGGTGCGCGGGCTGACCAACCGCAGCTCCGGCAAGATGGGCTATGCGGTGGCGCAAGCCGCGGCCGAGGCGGGGGCCGAAGTGATCCTGGTGTCAGGCCCCACCTGCCTTACGCCGCCCGCGGGGGTGCGCCGCATTGCGGTGGAAAGCGCGGCCGAGATGCGCGCGGCCGTGCTGGCCGAGCTACCGGGCGACGTATTCATCGCGGTGGCGGCCGTGGCCGATTACCGGGTGGATGGCGCTGCCACGCAAAAAATCAAGAAAAGCACCGATCCGTTCACCCTGCAACTGATCGCCAACCCCGACATCCTGGCCGAAGTGGCGGCCCTGCCCGATGCGCCGTTTTGCGTGGGCTTTGCCGCCGAGACCGAGCGTCTGGCCGAATACGCCGAGGCCAAGCGCCTGCGCAAAAAGCTGCCGCTGCTGGTGGGAAATCTGGCGCAGGACACGCTGGGTCAGGATGCCGCCGAGCTGGTGCTGTTCGACGCCCAGGGGCAGCATCCGCTGCCGCATGCCGATAAATTGACCCAGGCGCGCCTTCTGGTACGCCATCTCGTAACCCTGCTTAACTGACGAAATTCCGACGAATATGAAGATGGATGTGAAGATTCTCGACGCTCGCCTGCGCGAACAGCTGCCGCATTACGCCACTGCGGGGGCGGCCGGACTCGATTTACGGGCATGCATCGATAGTACGATCGTACTGGTTCCGGGCGAAACCCGCTTGATTCCGACCGGCATGGCCGTCCATCTGGCCGACCCCGGCTACGCTGCGCTGATCCTGCCGCGCTCGGGCCTGGGCCACAAGCACGGCATCGTGCTGGGCAATCTGGTGGGCCTGATCGATTCGGATTATCAAGGCCAGCTCATGGTGTCGGCGTGGAACCGCAGCCAGCAGCCGTTCGAGCTGGCGCCGCTGGAGCGGCTGGCGCAACTGGTGATCGTGCCGGTGGTGCAGGCCGAGTTCAATCTGGTGGACGAATTTGAGGGAAGTCAACGCGGCGAAGCGGGCTTCGGCAGCACCGGCAGGCAATAAAGTCGAAATTTTTTACATTGAACAATCCACACACCCGACAGGCCAGCCTGCCGGGTGTGTTCGTATCGGGGCATGGATTTTGCTGAACTGTGTGTCTGCAGGCATCCGGAAACGCGTTGCCTGTGATTGCGAACAAACGTAACCCTCAAACGTCTGGAGCTTGTTGCTTTAAATTTTATGCGTCCTTCGTCCATATTGCGGTTTGGCCTGAGCCTGGTTGCAGCCCTCGTGCTGCTGACCGGGCTGGTCACGGCCGCGATTTACCTGACGCGGCCAGAGGCCTCGGTGGTGATGGACGAACTCGACAAACCGGTGATGGCCACGCAGATCGAGTTTCTGGCCACCGCGATGCAGCGCACTGCAGCGCGGATCGCCACCCACCCGCAAACCCTGGAATGTTTTGCCACGGCGGCTCCGGCCGTGTGCCAGGCGCAGGCCGCCAACCTGCACGCGTTGAATCAGGATGCAACCGTATTGTTTGTCACGGCTGGGCAGAATCAGTTGTTACCCGGCTTTTTGCCCGGCGACACGCGGCAGCTGATCGCCACGGCTGGACGCGGCGGCGAGAGCGCATCCGCCAGCTTCAGCCTGTCGATCTCGCATCCGGTGGTGAGCGCCGAGGGCAAGCGTCTGGGCGTCGTCATCGTTGAACAGAGCATGCCGCAATTGCAGGCCTTGTTTGACACCCTGCCGCTGCCGGATGCGGCGGCTTACGCCGAATTGCAGCAAAAACAGGGCGAAGGTACGGCCAGCGTGCTGATGCGGCGCGGCAATCAGGCCATCAAATCGCGCAATGCGCCGAACTGGATCGCGTTGGCGGGTACGCCGTGGACGATCGCCGTGTGGCGTTACGAAAAGCCGGTGATCGAACGCGTCGCGCCGTATTTCCTGGGATGGTTGTTGGCCAGCCTGCTGATTGCCGTGCTGGTGATGGCGTTTACGCTGACGGTGCGCAATCGCGTCGGCGACAGCCTGCGCATGCTGGTGCGCTTCACCAATGATTTGCGGCAACAGCGCCTGCGCGCGGATTACCCGGTGAGCCTGGAAGAATTCATCTCGCCGATCGAGACCATGCTGAAAATCGGCAAGATCATGCTCGGCAAGCAAAAGGAAGTGACGTCGCAGGCGCGCCTCGACCACCTGTCGCAAGTCAACAACCGGCGCAGTTTCGACGAGAAACAGAAGGAGTTGTTCGCCAGCATGAAGGACGGCTGGTCGCACAGCCTGCTGATCATGGATATCGATAACTTCAAGCAGGTCAACGACACCTTCGGTCACGAAGCGGGCGATCAACTGATCATCAAATTCGGCGAGGCGCTGAAAATCACCCTGCGCAACAGCGACTTCATCGCGCGCCTCGGCGGCGACGAATTTTGCGTGCTGTTCCCTTTCACGCCGCTGGAGCGTGCGCAGGAGCTGGCTGAACGGCTGCGTGCCAACATGCCGGAAAGCGTGGAGCTGATCAAGGGCGTGACGCAGCGGCTGTCATGGAGCGGCGGCCTGTCCGAATACAGTCGCGACGACAAGGAAGAAAACGAGGCGCTGGCACGCGCCGACGCGGCCTTGCTGGAAGCCAAGCGCAGCGGCCGCAACGTGACGCGGATCAGGGCCGCCGCTTAAACCCGGCGCGCCACAATCCCAGACCCAACATTCCCCACACCGCCAATATCGCGGCATTGCCCCAGCGCACATAGGGTGTGCTGCCGGCGTAGCCCTGGATCGATCCGCCGAGGCTGCCACGGGTGAACGGCGGCAGGGTGGCGAGCAGCCGGCCCTGTGGATCGATGATGGCGGTGAGCCCGGTATTGGTGGCGCGCAGCATCATGCGGCCACTTTCCAGCGCGCGCATCTGCGACATCTGCGCGTGCTGCCAGGGCGCGAACGAATTGCCGAACCAAGCCAGATTGCTGACATTGACCAGCACTGTCGCGGCGGGCAGCTGGCGGATGATTTCCTCGCCAAAGACATCCTCGTAACAAATATTGACGGCCACCTGCTGGCCGCCGATGGCGAGCGGGCGCTGGTCCGGCGCGCCGCGCGCAAAATCCGACAGCGGGATGTGCAGCACGCTGATCACCCAACCCCATAGCGATTTGAGCGGAATGTATTCGCCGAACGGCACCAGGTGAACCTTGCTATAGCGTTGGCTGGGCGCGCTGCCCAGGCTGATGACGCTGTTGTAGTAAGCCGCATCCGGCGAGCCAGTCGGCAGGCCGGCGAGGAGGTCACCGCCCTGCTGTTTTCCAATGGCGGTCAGCTGCGCGCGATAGGCCTCCGGCAGTGCAGACTCGAACAGCGGCAGGGCGGTTTCCGGCAGGACGATGAGTTGCGCGGGCACGGCGGCGGCCATCTGCGCATAATCATTGAGCGTGGCGCGGGTTTTGTCGGCCTGCCATTTCATGTCTTGCGGAATATTGCCCTGCAGCAAAGCAACCGAGGTCGGTGCGCCCACCGGCGATGTCCAGACAACGCCGCGCAAGGCCTGACCGCCGACGCCGAGCGCCAAGGCTGCGCTGAGCGCCCAGATCCGCAACGCGGGCGGTCGCCGCGGAGTGGCGCTCCACGCCAGCAGGGCGGCGATCAGCGCCAGGATGAACGACACGCCATACACCCCCAGCACCGGCGCATAGCCGGCCAGCGGGCTGGCCGGCACCTGCGAATAGCCGAGGCTGAGCCAGGGGAAGCCGGTCAGCACCCAACCGCGCAGCCATTCGGACAGTCCCCACAGCAGCGGCAGCGCAAGCACCAGCCTGGGCGTAGCGGGAAGCGCCCAGCCGGCCTGCAGCGCACCCACCAGCGCAGGAAACAGCGCCAGCACGCTGCAGAACAACAGCGTCGCCAGCCCCGCCAGCCACATGGCCATGCCGCCGTAGACCGACAGGCTGATGTAGATCCAGCTTACTCCGGCGAGGAAGAGTCCCAACCCCCAGGCAAAGCCAATGACGAACCCGGCGCGCCGCGTCGAAACGCGCAGCAGCATGCCGAACAGCAGCGCCAGACTCAGCAGCGGCAGCGGCCACAGGTTGAGTGGGGCGAAGCCGCCGACGGCGAGCGCACCGGCCAGCAGGGCGACAAGCGGTAACAGCAAGGACGCGCGACGCATGGCGGAGAATTTACCCGCCATGCCTGGAACCGGGGCCGGGACGATCAGCGCGCCGACTCAAAATCGAGATGGCCGTCGATCACGGTGTAGCGCACCCGGCCTTGCATCGGATGGTTGAGGAAGGGTGTGTTGTCGCTCTGGCTGTAGAGTGATTTGGACGTCACCACCCAGTCGGCGTGCTCGTCGAAGATGCAGATATCGGCGCAGCTGCCGAGCGACAGATTGCCGCCCACCACGCCGAGAATCTGCGCCGGTTTCCACGAAATCAGGTCGAGCGCCCGCATCAGGGGCACGCCCATCTCGCGCGCCCATTTCAGCGTCAACGGCAGCAGCAGTTCGACGCCGGACGCACCCGGGGCGGATTCGCCGAAAGGCACCTGCTTTTCGTCCTCGTCGACCGGGGTGTGGTCGGAGCACAGCGCATCGATGGAGCCGTCGCGCAGTGCCTCGCGGATGGCGTCGCGGTCGCGCAGGCTGCGCAGCGGGGGACACAGATGCAGGTTGGAATCGAAACCGACCAGATCGTTTTCAGACAGGTGGACGTGGGTGGCGGCGACGTCGCAGCTCACCGCCAGCCCCTGCGCCTTGGCCGCGCGCACCATTGCAATGCCGTCGCGCGTGGACAGGCGCATCAGGTGAATGCGGGCGCCGGTTTCGCGTGCCAGTTGCAGGATGGTGGCGAGCGCCACCGTTTCGGCCAGCGCGGGAATCCCGGGCAAGCCAAGGCGCGAGGCCACCGCGCCGTCGTGCGCCACGCCGCCGTGCGCCAGCGACACATCCTGCGGCCGCAGCCACAGGCTGAAACCAAAGGTGGCCGCGTATTCCATCGCGCGCAGCAGCACATTGGTGTCCGTCATCGGGGCATCGGCCTGGGTGAAGGCGCGGCAGCCGGCTTCGGTCAGCTCGGCCATTTCCGTGATCTGCTTGCCTTCGAGTTTTTGCGTCAGCGCGCCGAGCGGGTAGACGCGCGGGCCCGGCAGATTCTTGGCGCGGAATTTCAGCATCTCGACCAGACCGGGCTCGTCCAGCGGCGGATCGGTGTCGGGCGGGCAGGCCAGCGAAGTGATACCGCCTGCCGCAGCGGCGAGCATTTCGGATTCGAGCGTGGCCTTGTATTCGTAGCCCGGCTCGCGCAGCCGCACCGATAGGTCGATGAGGCCGGGGCAGACGATCAGGCCGCTGGCATCGAGCGTGCGGTTGGCATGGAAGTCGGCCGGCGGCTGGCCGATACCGACGATCTTGCCGGCGGCGATAAAGAGGTCGGTCACTTCGTCGCGTGCGTTCATCGGGTCGATCACGCGGCCATTCTGGATATGGATTTTCATGCCGTTCCCCCTGCCAGCATCGCCATCACCGCCATGCGCACGGCGATGCCGTAAGTCACCTGCGGCAGGATCACCGACTGCGGACCGTCGGCCACGGCCGAGTCGATCTCGACGCCGCGATTCATCGGGCCGGGGTGCATCACGATCGCGTCGGGCTTGGCCAGCGCCAGTTTCTCCGGCGTGAGGCCAAAGAACTTGAAGTATTCCTGCGAGGAAGGCAGCCGTGCGCTTTTCATCCGTTCGTTCTGCAGGCGCAGCATGATGACGACGTCGCAGCCCTTGAGGCCGGCTTCCATGTCGTGAAACACCTTGACGCCCATCTGTTCGATGCCGGTCGGCAGCAGGGTTTTCGGTCCGATCACCCGCACCTCGGGCACCCCCAGCGTGGTCAGCGCGTGGATCTGCGAGCGGGCAACCCGCGAGTGCAGCACGTCGCCGACGATGGCGACCGTCAGGTTGTGGAACGCGCCCTTGTAGCGGCGGATGGTGAACATGTCGAGCAGGCCCTGCGTCGGATGCGCATGGCGGCCGTCGCCGGCGTTGACCACCGAAATGTGTGGCGCCACGTGGCGCGCGATGAAGTGCGCCGCCCCCGACTGGCTGTGGCGCACGATGAACATGTCGGCATGCATCGCGGACAGGTTGTCGACGGTGTCGAGGATGGCTTCACCCTTGCTCTGGCTGGAAGTGGAAATGTTCAGGTTGACCACATCGGCAGACAGGCGCTTGGCGGCGATTTCAAAGGTGGTGCGGGTGCGCGTCGACGGCTCGAAGAACAGGTTGAAAATGCTCTTGCCGCGCAGCAACGGCACCTTTTTGACTTCGCGCTCGCCCACGTCCATGAAGGATTCGGCGGTGTCGAGAATTTGCGTCAGGATGGCGCGGGGCAGGCCATCCAGGGTGAGGAGATGATGCAGTTTGCCGTCTTCTGTAAGTTGTAGGTTCATGCAAGTGAGAGCGTGAGGTGGCCGTCGTCGAGGCGGGAAAGAATGATGTTCTGGTGTTTGGGTATATCGACTACATGGCCGGCGAAATCCGGACGGATAGGCAGTTCGTGGCCGCCGCGGTCGATCAGCACCGCCAGCCGGATGGCCGCCGGACGACCGTAGTCGAACAGTTCGTTCATCGCCGCGCGGACCGTGCGGCCGCTGTGCAGCACGTCGTCCACCAGCAGGATGCTGCGGCCTTCCAGGTCGAACGGTAGGTTGGACGGCTTGACCTGGGGATGCAGGCCGATGCGCGAAAAGTCGTCGCGGTAGAACGAGATGTCGAGCGTGCCGAGCGGTTGGGTGCATTTCAGCAGCGCATGCAGGCGTTCGGCGACCCACACGCCGCCGGTGTGGATGCCGACGATGTAGGTGTCCGCGGTAAGCGTGGGAGCGATGGCTTCGGCGAGCCGGCCAATCAGGGTGGTGGCGTCAGGCAATGAGGCGTGCATCGAAAAAACCTTGCAATATGAGTTGGGCAGCCACTGCGTCGACCAGCGCCTTGTTTTTCTTGCCGTGGATGCCGCGGGCGTGGAGTTCGGATTCGGCCGCGGTGCTGGTATGGCGCTCGTCTACCCAGAACACCGGCAGCTTGAAACTGGATTCTAGTTTGCGTGCGAAGTTTTTCGCTACCCGTGTCATTTCATGTTCGCTGCCGTCGCCATGGGTCGGCAGCCCCAGCACCAGCAGGACCGGTTGCCATTCTGCGATCAGTTTGCCGATGGCGGCGAGGCGCGCATCGGTGGATTCGGCCTGGATCACGGTGAGTGGATGCGCCACGCCGATCGACAGCTCGCCCGAGGCGACGCCGGTTCGTTTCAGGCCCAGATCGAAGGCCAGCACCGTGCCGTGGGTATCGGCGTAGTCCACGTCCGCGTTCAAGCGTGCCCGGCTTCGTCGGACAGGCTGGCGAAATCGATGCCGAGCAGCTTCATCGCGGCATTCAGGCGGGTTTCCGGCGGCAGATCGAAAATCACCTGCGGGTCGGCTGCAACCGACAACCAGGCGTTCTGCTTGAGTTCTTCTTCCAGCTGGCCGGGCGACCAGCCGGCGTAGCCGAGCGATACCATGAATTTTTCCGGTCCCTCGCCCTTGCTGACGGCTTCGAGCACATCTTTCGACGTGGTCAGGCTGATGGCGTCGCTGACCGTCAGCGTGGAACTGAAGGTCAGCGGCGGGGTGTGCAGGACAAACCCGCGCTCGGTCTGTACCGGTCCGCCGAAATACACGATGTCACTGTGCAGGCGCTCGGGCAGCGACAGGCCGATCTGCTCGAACAGGGTCGATAGATCCAGCTCGATCGGCCGGTTGACGACCACGCCAAGCGCACCTTGTTCGTTGTGCTCGCAGATGTAGGTCAAGGAGCCATGAAAATTCGGATCGACCATATTGGGCATGGCGATCAGGAAGTGGTGGGTGAGATTGACGGTATCCATCATGACGCCTCCATTGTAATCTGCCTCAAATCCGGCAAACACCTCTTTTTGCACACTGTTCTCCCACTATAGCGACCAGCACAAGCCATGCCTGAATACGCCCGCGCCCTCGTCTGGTTTCGCCGCGACCTGCGCAACTTTGACCACGCCGCGCTTTACCATGCGTTGAAACAGGCGCGCGAAGTCGTATGCGCCTTTGTTTTCGATCGGGAAATCCTGGATGCGCTGCCCGACCCCGCCGACCGCCGCGTCGAGTTTATCCATGCCAGCGTCGGCGAATTGCAGCAGGCCCTGCAGGCGCAGGGCGGTGGACTGGTGGTCCGGCATGGGGTGGCGCGCGACGAAATCGTGCAACTGGCGGTCGAGTTGCAGGCCGGCGCGGTTTTCTTCAATCACGACGACGACCCGGCGGCGCAGGCGCGCGATGCTGCGGTCGAGGCCGCGTTGCGTGGCCGCGCCATTGCCGTCCACCATTACAAGGACACGGTGATTTTCGAGCGTGAGGAAGTGCTCACCCTCGGCAAGACGCCCTTCAGCGTTTTTACGCCTTACAAAAATGCCTGGCTCAAGCGGCTGACGCCGTATGACCTGCGCGCCTATCCGGTCGATGCGTATACCCACCAGCTGGCAGACGTGTCGACGCCGGTTCCGGATTTACAGGCCTTGGGTTTCGTGCCCACAAACCTGGGTGCGCTGAAGCTGCCCACCGGCATGGCGGGCGGGGCGCAATTGCTCGAGGATTTTCTGCACAGGATCGAGCACTATCAGGAGGCGCGCGACTTCCCGGCGGTCAAGGGCGTGTCGTACCTGTCGGTGCACCTGCGCTTTGGCACCGTCTCCATCCGCCAGCTCGCCGCGGTGGCCTGGCAGCAGGGCGGCCGCGGCGCGCAGACCTGGCTGTCGGAACTGATCTGGCGCGACTTTTATCACCAGATCCTGTGGCACCGTCCTGATGTCGCCGCGGGCCATACCTACAAACCGGCACTCGACGCCCTGCCGTGGCCCAACCCGCCGGGGCATTTCGAAGCGTGGTGCGAAGCGCGCACCGGCTACCCGCTGGTCGATGCTGCCATGCGGCAATTGAATCAGACCGGCTACATGCACAACCGCTTGAGAATGGTGACGGCGAGTTTTCTGACCAAGGATTTGCTGGTCGACTGGCGGCTCGGCGAGCGCTATTTCGCCGACAAGCTGATCGATTTCGACCTCGCTGCCAACAGCGGCGGCTGGCAGTGGGCGGCGTCGGTCGGCTGCGATGCGCAACCGTGGTTCCGCATCTTCAACCCGGTGACACAGTCCGAACGGTTCGACCCGCAGGGCAAGTTCATCCGCCGCTACCTGCCCGAACTGGCTGCTTTGCCGGACAAGTTCATCCACGCGCCATGGACGCTGGCTGCCGCCGAGCAAAAGCGAATTGGTGTGGGGGTTGGCAGTGAATATCCCGCGCCCATCGTTGACCACGCGGTGCAGCGCGTGCAGGCGCTGGCGCTGTTCAAGTCGCGAGGGGAGCGCACACCGGCGGACGCAGCGTGAGCCCCGCGAGGTAGCAGTCGAGCAGCGGCTCGGCGCAGGCGGCGAGATCGTAACTGGCCGGGTTCAGCACCCATTCGTGCATCAGGCCCACCATGTAGGCATGCAGGCCCTGCGTGGCGAGATAGGTATCGGCGTGGGGTGGCAACTGGCCGGCGGCCACGGCCTGATCGAACAGTCCTTGCACCTGCGACAGGCAGGACGCACGGTCGGCGTCGTTCTTGGCGACGACCGACGCGAGATCGTCGGTGAATTCGCATTTGTGGAAAATCACATCGAACATCGCCTGGGTGTCGGCGTGTTCGGCTAATTGGGTGAGGGCCATCAGCGCCAGTTGCTTCACCGTGGCGAGCGGGTCGCACTGCGCGCTACGGCTGGCTTCGGCAAGCAGCGCTTCCACCGGCATCGTGCCGCGCTCGCATACGGCGGCGAACAGTTCGGCCTTGTCCCTGAAATGCCAGTAGATCGCGCCGCGCGTCACGCCGGCGCGTTCGGCCACGTCCGACAGCCGCGTATGGGCCACGCCGCGTTCGCGGAATACCTGCAACGCAGCGGTCAGCAGGGCATCGCGCGTGGCGAGGGCGTCTTCACGGGTTTTCTTGACCATGGGGGGATTGTCCATAAAAACTGTGGGTGAATCAATTTACATTCATGAATGTATGTGATTATCATAGCCGCTATCCAACAGCAATCCAGGGGAGCGACATGCATCGCTTTGCTACGTTCATCGTATTGAGTTTTGCCGTTTTGCTCGCTGCGTGCGGCAAGCAGGGGGCCACCGCAGCGGGTGGCGGCATGCCGCCACCCGCTGCGGTCACCGTCGAGACGGTCGTGCCAGGCCGCGTGTCGGTGAGCTTTGAATATGTGGGCCGTCTGGAGGCCTCGCGCGAGGTGGAAATCCGGCCGCGCGTGGCGGCGCTCATCGAACGCCGCCACTTCGAGGAAGGTGCGCCGGTGAAGGCGGGCGCATTGCTCTACACGCTGGATAGCGCGAGTCTCGCCGCGCAAATGCGCGTCGCCCAGGCCGAGGTAGCCAATCGCCAGGCGCTGTTCAAGGAAGCGCAGATCGAACTTGCGCGCAACCAGTCCCTGGCGGCGCAAGGCTTTTTGAGCCAGCGCGCGCTCGATGCCACGCAAGCGGCGGTGGACGTCACGCATGCGGGGGTGAAATCGGCAGAGGCCAATCTGGCCGACGCGCGCATCAGTCGCGGCTACGCGGAAATCCGTGCGCCGCTGAGCGGCGTGATGGGGCGAGCCCTGCAGGTCGAAGGCGCACTGGTCAGCTCCACTGGGCCTGCGCTCACCACGCTGGCGCAGATTCATCCGATCTACGCGCGTTTTTCCATCGGCGAAGACGAACGGCTCGCTCTGGAGAAACAAATCGACGAAGGCGCATTGCAAACAGGCACGCAGAAAATCGGCCTGGTGCTGGCCGACGGCAGCCGTGTGGACACGGCGGGCAAACTCAACTTCAGCGACTACAAGGCCAACCCGGATACCGGCGCGTTCGACATGCGCGCCGAATTTGCCAATGCCGACAGCCAGCTGAAACCGGGGCAGTTCGTGCGCGTGCTCGTCGAGGGCGGCACGCTGCCCGACGCGGTCACCGTGCCGCAATCGGCCGTGCAGGACGGTCCGACCGGCAAGTTCGTATACGTGGCTACGCCAGGCGACAAGGGCATGACGCTCGCGCTGCCGCGACCCGTGGAAGTAGGGGCATGGACGGGTGGCGAGCCCAGCCAGCGTACGGGTCGCTGGGTCATCAGGACGGGGCTGAAAGCGGGCGACCGTGTGATCGTCGACGGCATGGCGCGGATTTTCTTCCCTGGCATGCCGGTCGCCGCCAGCGAAGCCGGCGCGGCGCCCAAGACGCCCGCCGCGCCGGCGACAAAATAATCCAGGGCCGCCATCATGCTCTCGCGCTACTTTATCGACCGGCCGATTTTTTCAACGGTGCTGTCCATCCTCGTCGTGCTCGCCGGTCTGCTGGCGATGCGCGTGCTGCCGATTGCGCAGTACCCGGAGATCGCGCCGCCGGTTGTCACCGTGCGTGCGATCTACCCCGGGGCGTCTGCCGGGGTGCTGGAACAGACCGTCGCTGCGCCGCTGGAAAACGCGATCAACGGCATCGAAGACATGATGTACATGTCGTCGACCTCGGCGTCCAACGGCGTGCTCGAAATCCAGGTCACGTTCGAGATCGGATCGGACGTCGACCAGGCTGCACTCAACGTCAACAACCGCGTCAAGCAGGCCGAAGCGCGGCTGCCGGAGGAAGTGCGGCGGCAGGGCGTGACGGTGGAAAAGGGCTCGTCGGCCTTCCTGCAGGTGCTGGCTTTTCTCTCGCCTGACGGCCGCTTCGACGATCTGTACACCAGTAACTACGTCACGCTCAACGTGCTGGATCGCTTGAAGCGCATCCCCGGCACGACCAACGTGCAGATTTTCGGCGCCAAGGACTATGCGATGCGCGTCTGGCTCAAGCCGGACCGCATGGCGCAGCTCGGCGTGACGGTGACGGATATTTCCAACGCCATCGGCGAACAGAACGCCCAGCCCGCGCCGGGGAAAATCGGTCAGCCGCCCATCGACCAGGGCCAGTCGCTGGTGTACTCACTGACCGCCAAAGGCCGGCTCGCCGATCCGACGGAATTCGAGAACATCGTCGTGCGGGCGAACGCGGATGGCTCGTTGCTGAAGCTGCGTGATGTCGCCCGCGTCGAACTGGGATCGAAGGATTACGACTTCAATGGTCTCTACAACGGCAAACCGGCGACGCTGGTCGGCATCTTTCTGCAGCCCGGGGCGAATGCGCTGGACGTGGGTGACGAAGTCAAGCGCACCGTCGAGGAGATGAAAAAATCCTTCCCGCAGGGTCTCGATTACGCGATCCCTTACGACACGACGCGCTTTGTCGAAGTCTCGATCCGCGAAGTGGTGAAAACGCTGGGCGAGGCGATCCTGCTGGTGGTGCTGGTGGTGTTCGTCTTTTTGCAGAACTGGCGCGCGACGCTCATTCCCATCCTCGCCGTACCGGTGTCGCTGCTCGGTACCTTCGTCGGCCTGCTGCTGCTCGGCTATTCGATCAACACGCTCACGCTGTTCGGCATGGTGCTCGCCATCGGCATCGTGGTCGACGATGCCATCGTGGTGCTGGAAAACATCGAGCGCATCATTCACGAAGAGAACAAAACGCCGCGTGAAGCGGCACTGCTGGCGATGCGCGAAGTCACCGGTCCGGTGATCGCCATCGTGCTGGTGTTGTGCGCGGTGTTCATCCCGATCGCGTTTTTGGGCGGACTCACCGGCGAGTTGTATCGCCAGTTCGCCGTCACCATTTCCATTGCCGTCGTCATCTCCGGCATCGTCGCGCTGACGCTGACGCCGGCCCTGTGCGTGGCGCTGCTCAAAGGTGAAAAGCCGCACGAACCGGGACGTTTTTTCCGCGCCTTCAACCGCGGCTTCGCGGGCATGACGCGCCACTATCAGGGCGGCGTGAAATTCCTGATGCGGCGCGCGCTGCTCGCGCTCACGATCTACGGCCTGATGATCGCCGCCGCGTTCACGCTGTGGCAAGCCACGCCCGGCAGCCTGGTGCCCGACGAAGACCAGGGCTACTACATCAGCGCCGCCTATCTGCCCGACGGCGCGACACTCGCGCGCACCACGGCGGTGGTCAAGCAGATCGATGCCATCGCACGCCAGGACCCGGCGGTCGAACACGTCGTCGCGTTTGCCGGACTCGATTTCCTCGGTGGCGGTTTCCGCAACAGCGCGGCAACCATCTTCGTCGCCGCCCGTCACTGGGACGAACGCGACAAAACCATCAACCAGATGGTCGGCGAAATCATGGGCTCGACCAGCCACATCAAGGAAGCGCTGGTGCTTGCGTTCGCGCCGCCGCCGATCTTTGGCCTTGGCAACGCGGGCGGCTTCGAGTTCTACATCCAGAACAAGGGCGACGCGGGGCCGGAAAAGCTCTCTCAGGTGGCCGACGCCTTCCTCGCCGCGGCGCGCGCGGACAAGCGGCTGGCGCAGGTGCTGACGCTGTGGCGGCCGCACGTGCCGCAGCTGTATGTCGATGTCGATCGCGAAAAAGCCAAGATGCTCGGCGTCAAGATCGACGACGTGTTCAACACGCTGTCGGCCACGCTCGGCAGCTACTATGTCAACGACTTCAACAAGTACGGTCGCACCTGGCAGGTGTTGATGTCCGCCGAGCCGGGCGCGCGCAAAACGCCGCAGGACGTGTCCGCGCTCTACGTGCCCAATGCGAAGGGCGACATGGTGCCGATGTCGGCATTGGCGCGCGTGAGTTTCTCGTCCGGTCCGGAAACGCTCGACCGCTATAACAATTATCAGGCGGTCAAGATCATGGGCGGCGCGGTACCGGGCATCAGCTCGGGCCAGGCGCTCGCCATCGTCGACGAGATCGCGAAGAAAACCCTGCCGCCGGATTTCAGCTACGAATGGACCAGCGCATCGTTCCAGGAAAAGCGCTCGTCCGGCGCGTCGGGTCTGGCGCTCGGCCTTGCGGTGCTGATGGTGTTCCTGATCCTCGCCGCGCAGTACGAGAAATGGTCGCTGCCGTTTGCGGTGCTGATGGCCTTGCCCTTCGGTACCTTTGGCGCGCTCGCCGCTGTGTGGCTGCGCGGACAAAGCAACGACGTGTACTTCCAGATCGGTCTCGTCACGCTGCTGGGCCTGGCGGCGAAAAACGCGATCCTGATCGTCGAATATGCCGTGCTGAAAAAAGAGGAGGGCTACACCAGCGTGGCCGCTGCGCTGGAGGCGGCACGCCTGCGCTTCCGCCCCATCCTGATGACCTCGCTGGCCTTCATCCTCGGCGTCGCCCCGCTGGCGATTTCATCGGGCGCCGGCGCCGGGGCACGGCATGCCGTCGGTACCGGTGTGGTCGGCGGCATGCTGGCCGCCACTTTCCTCGCCGTGTTCTTCATCCCGTTGTTCTATCACTGGGTGAGCGACAAGCGCTTGCAGGCAAAGGCGGAAGAAATCGATGCGCATCCGCATCGGGGGCACAACGCGAACGCGCATCTACCGTCGCATCATCCGTCGCCGCCCGACTCCCAGCCCTGAATCGCGTTTTTTCGGACCAGCCCCCAGCGATAGCCGCCCAGCGCACCGGATTCGCGGATCACGCGATGGCAGGGGATGAGATACGCCAGCGGGTTGGCGGCGACCGCGTTGCCCACCGCGCGTGCCGCGCGCGGATGACCGATGGTTTCGGCCAGCGTGCGATACGTCGTCAGTCCGCCTGGCGGAATCGCCAGCAGCGCACGCCACACCTGAAACTGGAAATTGCTGCCCTTGACCCACAGCGCCAGCGGCGCAGTCGGACGGGCGGCGTGGAAGATCGTTGCGATCAGCGGAGCCGTGGCAGCCGCATCCGCATGCAAGGTGGCGAACGGCCAGTCGGCACGCAGCAGCGATTCGGGATCGTCTCCGTCGGCCAGAAAATGCAGCTTGCAGATCCCGCGTGCGCTGGCGGCGATGAGCGCCTCGCCGAACGGCGTCGGATGCACGCCATACCGTATCGTCAGCCCCAGACCGCCGGATTTCGCCTCGCCCGGCGACACCGCGTCGAGCGTGACGAACAAATCGTGCAAGCGCCCCGGCCCGGACAGCCCGGCCGCCAGACTCAGGCTCAGTACGTCGCGCGTTGCGGCAAGTTGGGTACGCGCGTATTCCAGCGTCAGGCTTTGCAGGAACCGTTTCGGGCTGATCCCCGCCCAGCGCATGAACAGGCGCTGCAGATGCGGCTCGCTGAGATTCAGCTGCCGTGCCAGCGCGGCGAGTTCTGGCTGCTCGCGGCGGTGCGCGTGCAGCCAGGCAATGGCCTCGGCGATGCGGGCATAGTCGCGGCTGGAATCGGCAGGCAGCTTCGTCATGAGGGAACTCTACTGCGTGGGGAGTGTGGCGGCCACCCGATTCCTGCTGTCGTGCCGAATGAAAAAAGCCGGGCAACGCCCGGCTTTTTCGACTGTGCAGGCCTGCTTACGCAGCCTTTTCGTGGTGGTAACCGGTGACGGTATCCACTTCGGTCTTCGAACCGAGAATCACCGGCACGCGCTGGTGCAGGCCTTCCGGGCTCAGGTCGAGGATGCGCTCGCGGCCGGTGGTGGCTGCACCGCCGGCCTGCTCGACGATGAAAGCCATCGGGTTGGCTTCGTACAGCAGGCGCAGCTTGCCGGCTTTGGCGGGATCCTTGGTGTCCTTGGGGTACATGAAGATGCCGCCGCGGGTGAGGATGCGGTGCACTTCGGCCACCATCGAGGCGACCCAGCGCATGTTGAAGTCCTTGCCGCGCGGGCCGGTCTTGCCAGCCAGACACTCGTCAACGTAGCGCTGTACCGGCTTTTCCCAGAAACGCATGTTCGACGCGTTGATTGCGAACTCTTTGGTTTCGGTGGGGATTTTCATGCTGGGGTGGGTCAGCACGAATTCGCCGACGTCGCGGTCGAGCGTGAAGCCGTTGGTGCCGTGGCCGAACGTCAGCACCAGCATGGTCGACGAACCGTAGATCGCATAGCCGGCGCAGACCTGCTTGACGCCCGGTTGCAGGAAGTCTTCGGTGGTGGCGGCGCGGCCGGCGACCGGCGCTTTCAGGATCGAGAAGATGGTGCCGACGGAGATGTTCACGTCGACGTTGCTGGAACCGTCGAGCGGATCGAATACCAGCAGGTATTTGCCGAGCGGGTACTGGCTGGGGATCGCGTAGCAGTCGTCCATCTCTTCGGACGCCATGCCGGCCAGGTGGCCCGCCCATTCGTTGGCGCCGATCATGATTTCGTTGGTGATGACGTCGAGCTTCTTCTGGGTTTCGCCCTGCACGTTTTCGGAATCGAGCGAGCCCATCACGCCCAGCAATGCGCCTTTGTTGACGGCGTTGGAAATGGCCTTGCAGGCGATGACGACGTCGTTCAGCAGCGAGGTGAAATCGCCGGTTGCACCAGCGGTGCGGCGTTGTTCTTCGATAATGAACTGGGTAAGGGTGGTACCGATATGCATGGCAAACTCCAAAAAGTGGATAAAGTAAGTAGGAATATTCAAGTAATCGAATATTTTATCACGTGATAAAGACAGTCGATCCATCACGGTCAGACGGTACTTCCGGCACAAAAAAACCCGCCAATGGGCGGGTTTTGGGAGCCGGGCAGATCGGCGTTGCCGATTCGGGCTTATCGGATACGGCGGCGCACTGCGAAGCCGACCAGTCCCAGACCGGCCAGTAACATGGCCCAGTTGTCGGCTTCGGGCACCGGCGAGGTGACGGCTTCGACCTGCAATGCGCGCAGCTTGGCGAAGTCGTTGAGTTGGCTGACGCGGGCCGATACCGCAAGCCAGTCGTAGGTGCCGGAAAATCCCGATAAATTCACGGTTTTGATGTTGTCGACGCGGCTGGTGTTGGTGACCGCCATGGCCCAGCCGAGATCGTTGGTTTTCTGTCCTTCAAGATTCAGACTGCCGCTGCCGGCCCACAGGCTGAGGTCGGAGTCGCCGCCGAATTGCTGCAGGCTCAACTGGCCGAGCTGTACTGCGCTGGAAAAGCTGAACAGGATGAGATCGGCGGCCCCGCTGTTGTCGAGCGCGTGCTTGTTGCCGGAACTCGAGCAGTCGAGCCCTTCGTCGCGGTTGCATACGCCCATGCCGTAGCCGCTGAAAATCTCCAGTTCAGCCGTCTGGTATCGGTTGCCGTGGCCGGTGGTGGACCACGCGCTCGCCGTGATGGTCAGGCCGCCCACGGTTTGGGAATAACTGTTGCCGAACGCGTCAGCCGGGTTGCCGGAAATGAAGGAAAACTCGGTTGCAGCCGCCTGGGTAGAGAGCAGGGCGCTTGCAAGCAGGACGGAACGCAGCGTGGATGACATGACAACTCCAGTTAAATGAAACGGGATGCCTTACGGGCATCTGCATCGATAGATGCAAGTCGCGTTCCAGATCGGGGGGGGTCGGGTTCGAATCGGCGGTTTAAGCGAGGGCGGACGCTCAGCTCTGGATGTGCGAACCGGGGTTGATCGCATCCATTTGAATCAATTGGATATTTTTGGCGTGCGGCTTAGTCGGTGCCGACCAGTTGGTCGGATCGGGTGAAGGTCCAGGTACGGGTGATCGACAGGATGTCGGTTTTTTTCCGCATGTCATCGGGAAATGCCGCATAAGGTGTTGCAAGTTCGACAATCTTGACGGCGGCGGCGTCGAGAATCTTGGAGCCGGAAGAACGGTCGATTTCGACGCCTTCGAGCGTGCCATCGGCGCGGATCGATACGGTGAGCTTGAGGCTGCCGTAAACGCCCTGCCGCCGTGCCGCTTCCGGATAGTTGACGTTGCCGACGCGCTCGACCTTGGCGACCCAGTCTTCCACATACCGCGCAAACGCGTATTCCCTGACGTTCGCGCCGACAAAAGTACGTTTCGGGCGCTTTTGGTAGCTGTCCCACTGCTGCGAGATGCTGGCCTGCAATTGCGCCATTTCGCGCGCCTGCTGGTTGAGCTGGCTGGCATCGATGGCGGGTTGCTCGGGGCGCGGCGCGGGGGCGGGGGTGTTGCGCTGCAGGGGCGCGTCCGTTTTCAGCTGGCTGAGCAGCGCGCGCGCCTGCTGCTCCAACTCGGTCACGCGGGTCTGCATGGCGGCTTCTTCTTCGCCGGTCTGGGTTTGCGGGCTGGCGGGCAGCGGGCTTTTCAGCCGCCGGTCGTCGTCGGTGTTGCCGCCGCCGGCCAGGTTCACCTGCGCCAGCGCGTCGGGGTTGAGCGGAGACTCCAGGCTTTTGGCGTTGACCAGCACCACGTCCATCGGCAGGTTGGGGTCTTCGAACAGGCGCGGGTTGACCTGCACGAACTGGGTCGACAGCACCATACCGTGCACCGCGGCCGACGCCAGCATGGCCAGCGCCATGCGCGTGCCTTGCCTGGAGGGTTCGGCGAGAGTGGGGGGTGGATTGGGCACCGTCGGGGTCAAAAGTGGGGGGCAGTCCGGATTTTACGAGACGGCCGCGTCGCTGTCAGGTGGCGCGGCCGGCGCGGGCGTAAGCACTTCGAGCAGTTCGGCGTGGAAGCTGATGTCGAGCAGGTCGATGCGGGAAATCGCCAGCCGCACCAAGGTGCCGGGCGGGTTGCCCATCACCGAGGGCGCGCGCGTCACCAGCGGCAGGCAGTCGAAGCGCACCAGATCTTCGCGGATCACGCTGGCGGTGGCTTCGCTGATGGCTTCCTGCTGCAGCCAGCGCAGCATCCAGTAGCGCTCGAGTTTGCGCTGGAATTCATTGTAGGCGTCGTACGCCAGCTCGAATTCGCGCACCACCGAGAACAGCTGCTCGCTACGCGGCGGGTAGACCGGGTCGGTCTGCTGCACCAGCGAAATCAGCTGGCGCTGGTTGACCAGGTCGACATAGCGCCGCAGCGGCGACGACGACCACGCGTATTGGTCGACGCCGAGGCCGACGTGCGGATCGGGCGAAGTGGTCATGCGCGTTTTGCCGCCCGATTGCGCACGGTAAATGCCGGGGACGCGGTTTTCGGCCAGCCAGCCGCCCCAGTGCGCGTTGGCAAAAATCATCAGCTCGGACACCACCTTGTCGATCGGACTGCCGCGCTTGCGCGGCACGATGCTGATGCGCTCGCCATCGACCTTGAAGTTGTAATCGAGGCGATCCACCGTGTCGGCTTTGCCGCGTCCCGCTTCCAGCACGGCGGCAAAGTCGCGCAGCCATTCCAGTTCGCGGCGGTAGGGGTAATCGGGCGTGTCCGGGTTGCGCAGGGTCGTGTCGTTGAACAGCACTTCCAGCGTTTCGTGGCGCAGGTTGTCTGCGATGTGGACCATTTCGAGCCGGGTCTCGGTGCCGAGCACGCGCAGGTCGGATGCCACATCGACGTAGAGCGAGAGCGCGGGGCAATCGTGGGTTTCGCCCAGGGTGTAATGGTGGATCAGCGCCTCCGGCAGCATGGTGATTTTGTCGCCGGGGTAGTAAACGGTCGACAGCCGCTCGCGCGCGAGCTTGTCGAGCTCCGAGCCGGGCGCGATGCCGAGCGCCGGCGCGGCGATATGGATGCCGACGCGGATGCTGCCGTCGTCGCGCCATTCGACCGAGAGCGCATCGTCGATTTCGGTGGTCGCCTCGTCGTCCATCGAGAATGCGCGCACATGGCTTTTGGGCAACTCGGGGGGGTCGAGCGGTTCGCTCGTCGGCGCAAAGCCGGTGCCGCGCGGAAAGTATTCGAGCAGGAAGCTCGCCAGATGGAAGTCGAGCGTGGAGGGTATGGCGCCGCAACGCTCGATCAGCCTCAACTGCGACAGCCCGCTGGCGGCAGCGGCGTCTTCCAGCGCCTTGTATTCCAGTGTGTTCTTGTCCGGCGCGATGAGAATGCGCGGAATCAGCGAGACGTATTCGGGCGGCAGGCGGAACGCGGCCAGCTCGGCCGCCAGATGCGCCTGCCGCTCGGCCAGCAGGCGCTTCTTTTCCAGCCCGGCCTTGGCCGCAGCCAGCGTCTCGGCAGGGGCGGGGCGATAGCGGCCCTTGCCCTTTTTGTGGAAATAGATCGGCGAGGTGTGCAGTTTCATCAGCAGCGCCACCGATTCGGCCGGGCGCGGCGCGTGGCCGTAATATTCCTGCGTCAGCGCTTCGAAGCCGAATTCGTCGGTGCCAGCCGCTTCCCATAAAAAATCGGCGTCGAGTTCGGTCGTCAGCGTTTCCGCTTCGGTCATCACCTCGCTCGGCGCGGGCGCAGCAAAGCGCAACAGGATATTGGCTGCCTTGATCTTGCTGCGCTTGCCCGATGCGGTTTCCACCTGTGCCGTGGCGTCGGATTCGGACAGGATCGAACCGGCCTTGAAATGGCCGTCTTCTTCAAAAATGAGATGCATGAAAGCTCAGAAATCCAGAAGGGTAGGGTAGTGGCGTTCGAATCCGGCAAAACCGTGATTGCCGCCATCCTCGATGATCTGCCGCGCGCCGGCGTAATAGGCCACCGCATCGCGGTAATCCAGCACCTCGTCGCCGCTTTGCGCCAGTAGAAGATAGCGTTCGGGGCGGCTGATGCGCGCGACATCGAGCGCGGCCAGTTCTGCCAGATGCGCCTCGGTCAGCACCCATTTTTCGCCGCTGTGCCAGTTGGTCTGGGGGCCGAGCGCACCGCGCAGCAAAAGATGGGCATGCACCGCCGGGTTGACCAGCACCGCTTTGCAGCCATGCTGTTCTGCCAGCCAGGTGGCGTAAAACCCGCCCAGCGAACTGCCGATCAACGTGACCGCAGCGGGGGCGGCCTGCGCCAGGAGGGCTTCTACCGCGGCAATCGCTGCGCGCGGGCTGTTGGGCAGAGCCGGACAAATGTAGTCGGCCTGGCGGCCGATGCTTGCCATGTATTCGCCCAGAAGCCGGGCCTTGCCGGATGCCGGGGAAGAGTTGAAGCCGTGGAGATAGACGATCATCTGTGGATTTTACCAGTGCAACAGGCCGTTCACCCCAGGGTGGCACGCCATCCGCCCGTCCGCATGTCAACAGGCAGGATGCGGCGGGATTTCAGTGTGCGGTGGCTGTGCTGACCCGGTTGCGGCCGTCGCGCTTCGACAGATACAGGGCGCGGTCGGCGCGCTCGATGAACGCGGTGGCCGATTCGCCGAGGTGGTAATGCGCCACGCCGAGCGAGAGCGTGACCTGGGCCACGGCCTCCTGGCTGCCGCTGCGCTTGATGCGGCCATTCTCGATCGAATGGCGGATGTGCTCAGCGAGCGCCTGCGCGCCATGCAGCGGGGTGTCGGGCAGCAGGATGACAAATTCTTCGCCGCCATAGCGTGCTGCCGTGTCGCGTCCCTTGACATGGCCCTTGATCACGCTGGCGACGGCGCGGATGACCTTGTCGCCGAACAGGTGGCCGTAGGTGTCGTTGATGGTCTTGAAATGATCGATGTCGCCCATCAGCAGGCAGGGACCTTCGGCCGTACATTCGGCGTCGACACCCGACAGGCAGTTGGCCAGCGCCTGATCGAAACCCTTGCGGTTGACCAGCCCGGTCAGGCTGTCCGTCAGCGAGGCGTCGCGGGCGCGGTTGACTTCTTCGCGCAGGCGCTCGATTTCCTGCCGGCTTGCGTTCAGCTGGGTCTTCAGCGTGGCAACCGAAGCCTGCATGGTCTGGGTGCCATCAAGCAGCGCCTGCAGGTCCAGCGTCGCCCCCGGATTCGTCCCGTCCTGTGCGATGCGTTGCAAAGTCACGCCGAACACGTCGGCCTCCTTCGCGGCCACCTCGGTCGACTGGCTGATGTCGCCGAGCACCCGCTGAAATCCCGCAACGATTGCGCTGGCGGCCTCGTTGCAGACGTCGGCCACATGCCGCTCGAACAGCATCTTGATGTCATCTTCGGCGAGCGGCGCACCCTTGGCCAGCAGGGTATCGGTAGCGATCGTCAGCGTATGGTTGATGCCCGCAACATACTCGTACCAGACCGCATAGCTGACGGGATGCAGCGCAGCATCCTGCTGCGCCATCAAGGGCAGCGCCAGACGCAGGAATTCCGAGCTTTCCTCTTTGCTATGCGGATACTTCATGGCGGTTTAATGTTTGCCAGGGTAGGTCATCAGCCGGTCGATGTAGGCAATCGAAATTGCAGATGCGATGAAAGCCGTATGGATGACAGTTTGCCACAGCAGCACGTCATTGGTCAGATTGGGCGCGTTGATGAAGGATTTGAGCAGATGGATCGACGAGATACCGATGATGGCGGTGGCGAGCTTGACCTTCAGCACGTTGGCGTTGACGTGCGACAGCCACTCGGGTTCGTCGGGGTGGCCTTCGAGGTTGAGGCGCGAAACGAAGGTTTCGTAGCCGCCGACAATGACCATGATGAGCAGGTTGGAGATCATCACCACATCGATCAAACCCAGCACGATCAGCATGATTTTTTCTTCGGTGAGCGTGAAGGTGCCGAACACCAGATGTTCCAGCTCGACCATGAAATGCACCACATACACCAGCTGGGCGATGATCAGGCCGAGGTAGAGCGGTACCTGCAGCCAGCGGCTGCCGAACAGGACGGAGGAAAGGACTTTGTTGCTGGCGCTGATGGGATGGTTGCTTGGGGGTTTCATGGTTGGGTGAGCAGTAGACGGAGAACGGTGAGGGGAAAACGGCGGGCAGGATATCGGGACAGGGTTACAGGACGTAGCGTGCGAGATCCTCGCGTGCCGCGAGCGCAGCCAGCCGCAGGCTGACGGCATCGGCATCGACCACATATTCGCCGGTGACGTTCCCGGCGTCGAAGGAAATATCCTCGAGCAGTTTTTCCATCACGGTATGCAGACGGCGGGCGCCGATGTTTTCGGTGCGCTCGTTGACCTCGAAAGCAATTTCGGCGAGGCGGCGGATGCCGTCTTCAGTGAACTTGAGCTGGACGCCCTCGGTTGCCAGCAGCGCTTCGTACTGCCGCGTCAGGCAGGCGTCGGTGCCGGTCAGGATGCGTTCGAAATCTTCCACGCTCAAGGCCTGCAGTTCGACGCGGATCGGCAGCCGGCCCTGCAGTTCGGGGATGAGGTCGGACGGTTTGGACAGGTGGAACGCGCCGCTGGCGATGAACAGGATGTGATCGGTTTTCACCATGCCGTGCTTGGTCGACACGGTGGTGCCCTCGATCAGCGGCAGCAGATCGCGCTGCACGCCCTGGCGCGACACATCGCTGCCATGGGCGTCGCTGCGGGTGGCGATCTTGTCGATCTCGTCGAGGAATACGATGCCGTTCTGTTCGACCGCATCCAGCGCCTGCTGCTTGATGTCCTCGTCGCCGATCAGGCGGGCGGCCTCTTCCTCCGTCAGCAGTTTGAAGGCTTCGCGCACGTTCAGCTTGCGAGTTTGGCGACGGCTTTGCCCGAGGTTGGCGAACATGCCCTGCAGCTGCTGCGACAGGTCTTCCATCCCCGGCGGGGTGAAGATTTCCATGCCGGGGCTGAGCGCCGCCAGTTCGATTTCGATTTCCTTGCTGTCGAGTTCGCCCTCGCGCAGCATCTTGCGGAAGCGCTGGCGTGCCGCGCCTTCTTCGCGTGGCGCTGCGGGTTCGCCGAACCCGACGTTGCGCGGCGGTGGCAGCAGTACGTCGAGTATGCGTTCCTCGGCGGCTTCCTCGGCGCGGAATTTCACCTTCTGCGTCGCCTGTGCGCGCAGGTCCTTGATCGCGGTTTCCATCAGGTCGCGGATGATGGTGTCGACGTCGCGTCCGACGTAGCCGACTTCGGTGAACTTGGTCGCCTCGATCTTGATGAAGGGCGCGTTGGCGAGCCGCGCCAGCCGCCGCGCAATCTCGGTCTTGCCGACGCCGGTAGGGCCGATCATCAGGATGTTCTTCGGCGTGATTTCCTGCCGCAAGGGCTCGCCCACCTGCTGGCGCCGCCAGCGGTTGCGCAGGGCGACCGCTACCGCGCGCTTGGCCGCGGCCTGGCCGACGATGTGCTTGTCGAGTTCGTGGACGATTTCTTTGGGCGTCATAGGGGTCAGGATTCAGGGGCCAGGGATCAGGGGGGGGTGTCGCTTCGCGGTTTCAAAAGAAGGGCGGCCACAGGCCGCTCATCCCCTGACCCCTGAATCCTGATCCCTGTCCCCTAAAACCTCAATCACGTGATTCTGGTTCGAATAGATGCAGATGTCCCCAGCGATGGTGAGGCTCTTCCTGACGATTTCAAGCGGGGGCAGATCGGTGTTCTGCAACAGCGCCACCGCGGCGGACTGGGCGAAAGCGCCGCCCGAGCCGATGGCGGCGATGCCCAGTTCGGGTTCGAGCACGTCGCCGTTGCCAGTGATGATCAACGAGTATTCGCGGTCGGCCACCGCCAGCATGGCTTCGAGCCGCCGCAGCATGCGGTCGGTGCGCCAGTCCTTGGCCAGATCGACCGCGCTGCGCAGCAGGTGCCCCTGATGCTTTTCCAGTTTGGCTTCGAAGCGCTCGAACAGGGTGAAGGCGTCGGCGGTGCCGCCAGCGAAACCCGCCAGCACCTTTTCCTGATACAGACGCCGCACCTTGCGCGCAGTGGCTTTGATGACGATATTGCCGAGCGTGACCTGACCGTCGCCGCCGAGGGCAACGTCGGCGCCCCGACGGACGGAGAGTATGGTGGTGCCGCGATATTGTTCCATGCGGGCGATTATAAGGGAGGCGCCAGTTCGGGCGTGCGCGGCGAGGGCCGTATCCGCGCGGCGGCGCTCAGGCGGGGTGGAGCGGAACGAGGTGCGCCAGCTGGTCGATGCCCATGACGCGGAAGAGTTCGTGAATCAGCGCGTTGTGGCCGCGCAGGGTGATGGATTTGCCGCTGCCCAGACATTGCATCAGCACGCTGATGAACTGGCTGACGCTGCCGTAATCGACGCGGGTGACTTGCGCCAGGTCGACCAGCACTTCTTCATGCGTGGCGGCATAGGTACCGACTTCCTGCAGCGCGCTGTCGTTGGCCGGGGTGATTTCGCCGCTCAGCTGCAGGGCGTCGTCGCGTGGCGCGGCCGGCTCGGCCTGCACCACCACGGCAGCCTGCACCTGGCTCCAGGAGGGCGGCGAGACTTCAAAGCGCACCGCATAATCCACCGCCAGGTTTTCGAAGTTTTCTTCCTGGCCCAGCGTCTGGTACAGCTCCAGCAGCAGCAGCCAGTGTACGGCGCGGCTGTGGGTGGCGCGGTTCAGATCCTGCAGCAACGCAATGAAGCGGTCGACGCCGCTGACCTGCAGCTTGCGCTTGGCGCGGGTCGCGCTGTTGAGGATTTTGGCGCATTCACTGGCGCCGGCTTCGTCGACCATTTCGATGTGCGAAAAATCGATGTGGATGACCGCGGTTTTGGCCGCGTTATCGATGCACTCGCGCAGCGCGGCGGCGGCGGTCTTGTCGAGCAGGCCGGGCAGTTCGAGGCTGGTCGCCTGATCCTGCTTGGGCGCGGCGGCGGCACCGTTGCCGGCTTTTTGCCACACAGGCGGCGAGGTTTCAAAGCGCACGGCAAAGTCCAGTGCCAGCTGCTCGAAGTCTTTTTCGCGATTCTGGATGTCGTACAGGTCGAACAGCATGTACCAGGCACGGCGATCGCCGGTGGCGAGCACGCCTTTCAGAAGACTTTCGGTCATGTCGGCTTGGCCGCTGGCGTACAGGATGGCGGCTTCGTCAACCGGGGACTGCGGTGCGCCGCTGGTTTCTTCCACCACGATCCCGCTGCTGGACATATTCATGGTCAACAAGGTCTCGGTGGACATGTCGTCCATCGCGGGCGCAGGCGTCGCCGCCGGCTGGTTGTCCGAGCCGGACGGTTTGTCCTTGTTTTTCTTGAAGAACGAGAGAGCCACGGAATAGACGTGCTTGAATCAACAGTTAGGCTTGGATACTAGCGCTGTCGACCGTTTGCGGCAAGCAACTGCCGTTTTGCGGCAGCTTGCCTGCAAGTCGACCTTATCTAAGGGTGGCCAATGGGGTCTTGGACGCCCAGTTTCAGCGCGCCATCCCTGAATGCCTGGTAGGCGCTCTGATAGTAAGCGATCGCTTCATCGCGCAAACGCGGCACCGTGGCGGTGGGAGTGGCGTCGCCGTTGGCATCGATCCGGAAGGTGTCAACGCGCTGTTTGGGCCCCAGCACCACCAGCTTGCCGTCTTTCAGATAACCCAGTTCCTGATAGTTGCTGATGAAGGCGCGGCGGTTTTGCGGGCGGCCGGGCGTTTTTTCCTCGAACAGCGATACCCCGAAGAAATGGTCGTCGCCGGGCAAGCCCATCGCATCGAGCAGGGTGGGGGGGATGTCGATCTGGCTGGCCAGCATGTCGTTGCGTCCTGGTTTCAACAGCGCCGGCGCATACAGAATCAGCGGAATGCGGTAGCCCTCCAGCGGCAGCGAGGTCTTGCCCGCAGCCGATGCGCAATGGTCGGCGACGATGACGAACAGGGTGTCCTTGAACCAGGGTTTGCTGCGCGCCTGGTCGATGAAGCGGCCGATGGCGTAGTCGGTGTATTTCACGCCGCCTTCGCGCTTGCCCGGCGACGCAATGTCGATGCGGCCCTCCGGGTAGGTGAAGGGCCGGTGGTTGGACGTGGTCATGATCTGCGCCAGAAAAGGCTTGCCGGCGGCGTGGGTTTTGTCGAGCTGGGTCAGGCTGTTGTCGAACAGGAACTCGTCGGCCACGCCCCACACGTTAGCAAAGCCGACCGAGGCCGGGGGGAAGTCGGTGCGATCGACCACGCGATAGTCGTTGCCGGCGAAGTAGGCATTCATGTTGTCAAAATAGCCGTATCCGCCATACAGAAAGAAGGTCGCATAGCCCTGGCGTTTGAGGATTTCGCCGACCGTGGCCAGATGTTCATTGTGGGGGCGGCGCACGATGGCCTGGCCGGGAATCGGCGGGGTGCCGAGCGACAGCGCTTCGAGGCCGCGCACGGTGCGGGTTCCGGTAGCGTAGAGCTGGGTGAACAGCAGGCCTTCTTTGGCCAGCGCGTCGAGGCGCGGCGTCAGGCCGTCGGGGTTGCCGAAGCTGCCGAGAAACTTGGCCGACAGGCTTTCCACCGTAATCAGCACGATGTTGCGCGGCGGTCGCTTGAACGGCGAGCGCGCCGGGTCGAAGGCTTCGCTTGCGTTCTCCTCCG
The DNA here is from genome assembly GCF_018780105.1 of Thiobacillus sp. Classification (GTDB taxonomy): domain Bacteria; phylum Pseudomonadota; class Gammaproteobacteria; order Burkholderiales; family Thiobacillaceae; genus Thiobacillus. The sequence goes on along the minus strand of NZ_JADMKC010000022.1, from coordinate 92,876 downwards.
GGTACAGGGCGTGCGACAGCGGCTCGCGTTCGACGCCGAGTTCGCCGAGGATGCGCGCGGCCTGCTCAGGCGGCAGGGTGGCGTAGAAGCGGTCGTAATCGAGCTCGTTGCGCTGGTAAGCGGCAAAGAAGGTCATCAGGCCATTGCCGGCGAGTTCATTGGCGTAGGCGTTGGCGGAAAACTGCATCTGGTCGATATCGCGCAGCTGACTGGCGCTCCACGGCAGCGCCAGCGCCAGCACGGCATACAGCAGCCGCCAGCCAGGGCGGGTCGACGGCGCGGCGGCTGCGCGCAGGCGTGCACGCAACAGCCAGGTCAGCCCGGCCGCGAGCGCCGCCACGCCGCCCAGCAGGGGCACAACCGGGTAGGACTCGACGATGTTGCCGATCACTTCGTGGGTGTAGACCAGATAGTCGACCGCGATGAAGTTGAAGCGGGTGGCGAATTCCTCCCAGAAGGTCCATTCCGACAGCGCGCCGAACAGCAGCATCAGCGCCATCAGGAAGAACAGCACCAGCCGCAGCCCGCCCTGCCAGCGCGTATTGCGCCAGCGCGCCGGCCACAGCGCTGCCCACATCAGCATGGGGGCGAGCAGCCAGGCGAGCGTGGCCAGATCGAAGCTGATCCCCTGCAGCAGTACGCCGGGCCACAGCATCAGCGGCACCTTGTCCACGCCGGTGTGGAGCGCGAGCGCCAGGCGGGTCAGGCTGGCGACGCCGAGAAACAACAGGACGTAGGGCAGAAACGGCAGGGTGGCGAGACGTACGCGGAGAGGCGTCATGGGGCGATGGCTGGATCAGCCTGACCGGATTCGGGAAGCGTCCCATTGTGTCACCCGGCGGCTCGCCGGACGGCTTTGTTACCGTATCGTAATCCTGCCGGTCAGGCCGGCTGGGGGGCGAAGCCGGGGATCAGTCCACCTCCTGGCGGGTTACGCACTGTTCCAGCTGGGCGGTGAATGCCTCGCCCAGCTGCCGGGTCAGCTGGGCGGCGCTTTCCGGTCGCGGCAGCGGTTCGCCGACGACGACATCGCAATTGAACGGCACCAGCAGCGCCTCGCCTCGCGGCAGGGCGCGCCCGAGACCGTGCATGACAACCGGAACGATGGGGGTGTCGAGCCGCTCTTTCAGCAGATAGAAAATGCCTTTGCGGATTTTGCCGATCTTCTCCGGATCGCCGCGGCTGCCCTCGGGAAAAATGATCAGGATCGCGTTCTGGTCGAGCGCCTGCTGGCAGTCGCTGAACAGCGCGTCCTGCTCGGCGTGGCCGCTGCGGTCGATCGGGATGATGCTGATGCAGGTGCGCGAAAACCAGCTGATGAGCGGGTTGCGCAGGAAGTAGTCCGCTGCCGCCACCGGGCGCACCCGGTGCAGCTGGCGCAACGGAAACAGGCTCATCAGCACCAGCACATCGAGGTGGCTGTTGTGATTGGCGGCGATGACGGCGGGGCCGCGGCGGGGCAGGCGCTCGCGTCCGCGGACGTTCAGGCCGAGCACGATCAGCACCAGCGGTTTGACCAGCAGGCCGAAAAACACCACTTTCGCGAGGCGCTGCATCAGTAGGCGACGTAATACAGGTAATGAAAAAACAGCGGTGCGGTGTAGAGCAGGCTGTCGATGCGGTCGAGGATGCCGCCATGGCCGGGGATCAGGGTGCCGGTGTCCTTGATCTGCAAATCGCGTTTGACCGATGAAATCACCACGTCGCCAATGAAGCCGCCGATGCCGATCAGCAGCCCGGCGCCAAGCCCCTGGTTGAATGTCAGGGGGGTCAGCAGCGGCGCGGCGAATCCGGCGCACAGCGTAATCGTGCCGACCCCGCCGATGAAACCTTCCCAGGTCTTGTTGGGGCTGACTTTGGGAATGATCTTGTGCCTGCCCAGCATTTTTCCCCATACGTACTGGCAGACATCATTGAATTGCGTCATGAACAGGATGAACAGCACCAGCCCGAGCGCGCCCGCATCCAGATTCTTGACCGGCAGGGTGAGCAGATAGGCGATATGGCTGATGCTGAACACGGTCAGCATCACGGCCCAGTGCAAGGTGCCGGCCGAGCGGATGAAGCCTTTGGTTTCGCCGATCAGCACCATGCGCATGGGCAAAAACAGGAACACGAATACCGGGACGAAAACGATGAACATGCCGTACCAGCCGATGCTTACCCAGTAATACTGGAGTGGAATGGCGACATATGCCCAGAACACGGCGCGCCGGTCGGCCTGGCGCACGCTGAGGATGGACAGGAACTCCTTGAGCGCGAGGAAGCTGAGGAATCCGAAAAATGCGATGGCGAGGTTCTTGTTCGCCGCCAGCACCACGAACAGCACGCCCACCATCCACCACCATGACTGGATGCGCTGGCGCAGTTCGGTGTAGTCCTTGTCCGGGTTGCGCTTGCGCAAGACAAGACGGATGAAGCTGGCGATGACCAGCAGGCCGAGTACCGCCGCCATGGCGTAAGCGGAATGTGCGGGGAGATCAAACATGCGGGGTGCTTTCCAGATAGCGGTAGGCCGCCATGGTGCGACGGTAAACCGTGACGAGGGCGCCGAGAATGACCAGCGCCAGGGCCAGCGGCAGGGCATAGGCGGTTTGGCCGAAGGCCGCCTCGATGGCGGCGATGATGCAGGCGCCGGTCATCAGCGCCATGCGATGCTGCTTCGCCATCGGCCCGCGAAAATCGACCGGCGCACCGGCGCTGGCGCTCAGCGTGCGGACGTAGGCGGTCAGCACGGCGAGCAGGCCGGCGCACCAGCCCAGCGCATCGCCCCAGCCGATGGCCGTGCTGGCGTAGCCGGCCGCCACCAGGATCAGCGGGTCGGCGATGCGGTCGGGGATATCGTTGAACAGTTCGCCCGATCGGGTTTTCTTGCCGCCCTCGACCGCCACCATGCCGTCGAACAGATTGCACAGCAGGCGCAGCTGGATGAAAGCCGCCGCGAGCAGCGGCATGACCCAGCCCGTGCCGGCTGCGGCATGGGGGCTCCACAGCAGGCAGGCCGCAGCCGCGGCTGCGAAGAACACGCTGGCGATCGAAATCTGATTCGGCGTGATGGCTTGCTGGCTCAGCCAGTGCGCGGTTTTTTTGGCCAGGCCGCGTTCGCGTACTGCGAGCGGGCGGCGGTTATCCAGCTTGTCCATGTTGGGTTTCCGATTGAAGAAGTGTGTGGCTGGTGAACAGGCAAAACAGCCCGCCGACCAGCAGCGCGGGCGCGATGGTCGGCAGAATCTGCGGCGTGCCGGCCAGCCAGTGGGCTGCGATCAGGAGGGATCCGGTGCTGCTCAGGGTGATGACGCTCGGCAGCCATACTTGCTGCGTGCCGGATGGCACGCGCCCATGCAGCCAGGTGATCGCCCGCACCATCAGCAAGGTGATGATGAAACTCGCGCTGCCCTGCACCCCGGCGGCTGTCAGGCCGGCCGGATTGGTGTTGCCGCCATTGATGTAATAGGCCCAGCCGCCCCACAGCACGAAGGCGGCCAGGGCAGAGAGCAGTTTGAAAGCCAGGCGGGGCTGCGGAAGTTTTTGCACGGCCGGAAGTGTCGCAGATTCGTCCGCCCGTTTGGCTATGTGCTCAGTTTTTGCACCGGTGAATGGATCGTAAAACCGGGCCGCCGAACAGGGCGACGGCAGCCAGCGCGATGACGATGGCCGGGCCTGCGGGCAGGTCGAACAGCGCCGAGGCGATCAGTCCGCCGGCGTAGGCCAGCGCGCCGAGTAGCCAGCCGACGATTACGCCGCTGCGCGCCGGCCAGGCACGCACCGCCAGCGCGGGCAGGATCAGGCTGGCGAACACCAGATAGACGCCGACCAGCTGCACCGAAGCAGTGATCGCCAGCGCGAAGATCAGATAGAAGCCAAGCGCACCGAGCCGGCTGCCGCGCAGCCACCAGAGGCCGAGCAGCACCGCATACAGCAGCGCAATCTGCACGATCTGGGAAGTTCCTACCCAGAGGATCTGGCCGGTCAGCAGCTCCGACAAATGCTCGCCGCCGTGCGGGTCGCCCGCCAACAGTAGCACGCCGAGGCTGGCCGCCACCACGAAGGTCGAGCCGATCAGCGCTTCCTGAATGTCCGGCCAGCGGCGCTCGCACCCGGCCAGCAGCGCCGCGCCCGCCAGCGCCGCCGCGGCGGCGGCAAGCTGGGTCGGCCAGCCGTCGTCGGCCAGCGCGAACGCGTGCGCTGCGATCACCCCCAGCACCGCGATCTGCGCGATGGCGAGATCGAGAAAAATGATGCCGCGCGCCAGCACCCGTCGCCCCAGCGGCACGTGGGTGGCCAGCACCAGCCAGCCGGCGATCAGCGGCGGCAGCAGCAGCGAAGGCTCGAGCGCGGCCAGGTTGGCGTTCATTTCGCGCCTTTCAGCAGCTCGGCCAGCGTCACGTCGAACAGGCCGAACAGGTCGTCGGTACCCGGCGCGCCGCCTACGGTAAACGGCAGCGCAACGGCGGGGATGTCCGCGCGTTCTGCCAGCCATTCCGATGCGCGCGGACTCTGGTAAGCGGCGCGCAGCACCATCTTGGCAGGACTGGTTTTGAGACGCGCCGCGACTTCGGCCAGGTAGCCCAGCGAAGGTTCGACCCCGGGTTTGGGTTCGAGGGTGGCGACTTCGCGCAGGCCCAGCCAGTTGATGAGATAGCTGAAGGATTTGTGCTGCACCGCCACCGGCATGCCCTTGAGCGGTGCGGCCTGCTGCTGCCAGCGTGTGATCGCGGTCTCCCAGCGACTGGAAAAATCCTTCCAGCGCGCCTGGTAGGCGGCGGCGTGGGCGGGGTCGACCTCACTCAGACGTTGCGCCAGCGCTGCGCCGACACGCGCGAGATTGCGCGGGTCGGTCTGGATATGCGGATTGCCCGCTGCATGCACATCGCCCTGCGAGCGGTCGACCCGCGCGGGTTTGTCCAGCATCGGCACATGGCGCGCGGCTTCGAAATAACCGGGGCGCCCGGGCTGCACCGCGGCGTTGCCGGATTCGCGCAGCAGCAGGGGCAGCCAGCCCACTTCCAGATCGGCACCGGTACAGACCAGCAGCCCGGCGCGCCGGGTCTGCGCGATCAGGCTGGGGCGCGCCTCGATGCGGTGGGGGTCCTGCATCGCAGTGGTGGCGTTGTAGACCTTGACGTCGTCGCCGCCAATTTCACGCGCCAGCGCGCCCCATTCGGGTTCGCAGGCAAACACGTTGAGCGCGGCGTGGACGCTCAAGGGCAGCCACAACAACACGGCAGCAAAAAACTGTTTCATCGCGTTCTCCCTAGAAGCTGTGGGCGCCGTGGCTGCCCAGACTGTGGATGTATTGCACGAACCACTGGTTCTCGCTCACGCTTTCCATCGATTTGTCCTGCGAATATTGCAGACGGAAGCGCGAGAACTCCGACGGCGAGTAATCGAGCATCAGCGAATGGCGCGTCGGCGCGTAGTCCGTTACCGGCAGGAAGGCGTTGTTGAGGCCGAAATCGACCGAGCCGGAATCGAGACGGTCGTAACGATAGCCGGTGCGCCAGCGCGGCATGAACTGGTAGACGCCTTGCGCATAGAAGCCCGACTGGGTCGCTTTGTAGCGGTCCGTCGCGTCCGTGCACGCGCCGCCGTCGGCCGTGTTGTCCACGCACAGCAGATCGCCGTCTTCCTTGCGGCTGAAATACTCGGTCGCGAACTTGAAGTTCTGCTCGGTCGCGTTGCCCTCGGGCGCCCATTTCCACACGAAGTCCGCGATCCAGGCCTTGCTGCTGCCGGAGAACAGGGTTTCGGCTGCCACGTCGTTGAGATCGTCGATCTCGCTGTCGCGATCGCTGGCGCGGGTTTGCAGGTAGGACACGCCTGCGCGCCAGCTGTGCGATACGCCAACGTCGCCGCCAAGGTGGCCGAACAGCACCGTGCTGCCGGCGCCGTTCTTGTTGCGGTCGGTGCCGGGGAAGTTGGCACCGCGTCCGGCTTCGGCGCCGAACTCCATGAACAGTTCGGTCGGCGCCACCCATTTCAGCTGCAGGCCGTCGTTGCCGTAGGCTTCGCCGAACAGCGCGCGGTACATCAGGTTGTTGTCGGCGAAGTCCCAGGCGTGCGGATGCTGCGTGTTCTGGTAGCCGAGCCCGGACAGGAAGCGGCCGCCGCGCAGCGTCAGGCCGTTGCCAAGGCCGGTGGTCTGGAACCAGGCCTCCTCGATTGAAACTTCCGCGTCGAGCAGGGCCAGGTTCATGTAGCCGCTGAAATACGGATCGATGCTGGCACTCATCACCAGTTCGGTGTGTTCGAGCGAGAAGCCACGCTCCGCGACGTGGTCATGCCCGGCCGGGAAAAAGCCGGTGATGTGGCGGTGCTCGATGTCGTCAAGGTTGGCATACTGGCCTTGCAGGATCAGCGAGATGTCCGGGTTGAAATGGTTGCTGGCGGTTTCCGGTTGCGGCGCGGGCGCAACGGTGGCAGGGGCCGTGTCCGCAGGCGCGGGCGTAGCGGCCGGCTGCGCCTCGGCTTGCTGCAGACGTTTTTCCAGCGACTGGATACGCGCCTCGTAGCTGGATTTCATTTCTTTCAGTTCGGCGCGCAAGGCATCGAGATCGGCATCGGCAACAGCCGGAAAGGCAGCCGCAAGCGCGGCCACCAGGAGGGTGGGACGTAACATGGTTCAACTCCGTAAACGAATGACACACGCCTGCGCAAAACCTGCGCAGGCCGAATGGGATGGCTAGATGTTTCTCAGGCGTGTACGGAACCGGGTGGCGCGCGGGCGCAGGCGGGACGGGGCGCGAGGTCGACGCAGCAGGGTGCGACAGCGACGGCGAGAAAATGCGTTGCGGGCGGAATCCACAACGCGGGCGGCGTGGACGGCATCGCCGCCCCCAGCTGCGCCTGCGCGACGCAGAGTTCGCAGCTCTGCTCGGGCAAGCCGGCATCGCTGGCATGCAGGTGCGTCAGCGCATGCGCGAACGCCGCCGCCTGACCGAACAGCAGGGTCAGCGCAAACAGCCAGGGAAGCAGGCGGCGTGGCAGCATGGCCGGAATTTTACGGTTTCGGCTCGACCGGCGGCACCGGATCGTAGCCATGATCGCAGCCCGGGCGGCAGCGGCCGATGCGCTTGGCAGCGAGCCAGCTGCCCTTCCACGCGCCATGTTTTTCGATGGCTTCCTTGCCGTATTCCGAGCAGGTGGGCAGGTAGCGGCACTGGCGACCGAGCCAGGGCGACAGCGCCAGCTGGTAGACGCGGATCGTGCCGACGAGCATTTTTTGCGCCAGATTCATGCGGCGCCTCCGCCTTGGCCGCGTGCCGCAGCGTCATGGCCCAGCGCTGCGCCGGTGAAGTCGGACAACAGTTTGGCGACGAATTCGGGGTCGAGGTCGCGCACGATGAAGACGAAGCGGCTTGCCCGGGTTTGATTGGACCCGGCGTCGTCGTCCGGCCAGGCGTCGAGCTTCACCTCGGGATACAGCACATGCTGCACGCCATGCAGCACCACCGGCTGCGTTTCGCCCTGCAAATTGACCAGCGCCTTGAAGCGCAGCAGGTTTTCGGCGCGAAACGAGGTCAGCATGGACAGCGCCGACTGCAGGCCGTAGCGATCCAGCGGCGCGTCGAGCACCACCGAGAAGGACTGGATGCGCGTGTCGTGCAATTCGGCTGGCGCGTCCTGCAGCGTCGGCTTGCCGCCCAGTGCGGCGGCGCGGGCGGGCTGGTAGCGCTGCGGTTTGAGCCAGCGCGTCAGTTCCAGCGCTTTTGTCTCGGCGTTCCACAGCCCCAGGTTCTGGATTGCTGCCGGGTCGACTTCGCCGTTAAGTACGGTGATGAGATCGGCCGCCGGGTTCAGCGCGGCCAGTCGCGCGCGCAGCGCGGCCAGCATTTCAGGTGACGCGAGATCGGTCTTGGTCAGCAGCAGCCGGTCGGCCACCGCCACCTGCTTGACCGCCTCGAAGTGTGCGTCGAGCTGGCCCATGCCGAAAACGGCATCGACCGTGGTCACCACGCCGTCGAGACGGAAGCGCGCGCGCACCCAGTTGTCGTGCAGCAGGTTGTCGAGCACCGGGGCCGGGTCGGCGATGCCGGTGGTTTCGATGATGACGCGCTCGAACGGCGGGATGTCGCCCTTCTGCCGCGCCATCCACAGGTTTTTCAGCGTCGGCGACAGGCTGCCGGATATCGTGCAGCAGACGCAGCCGCCCGACAGCAGCGCCATCGGTCCCTCCATTTTTTGCAGCAGTTGATGGTCGAGCGCGACGGCGCCGAACTCGTTCATCAGGATCGCCGTGCGCGGCAGCGTGCGCACGATGTGGTTGAGCACCGTGGTTTTGCCGCTGCCGAGAAATCCGGTGAGCAGGGTGATGGGGAGGGGGTGGTCGGTCATGGCAAGCGTCTGCGATTCAGGTCAAGACGTTTGAGCGGGCTATCTGTGCGCATTCCGCGCAACGGCCGTGAACCGTGATGTCGACCCGGCACGCTTCGAAACCGTCGGGCGCTGCCGGCATCGGCAGGCTGGCGCGTTCGGGCAGGCAAAACAGCCGGCCGCAGGCGTCGCACTCGAAATGCGCGTGGCCGTGGTGGACATCGGCAATGCCGAAGCGGCGCACCCGGTCCTGCCCGGTCACGCTGTGCGCCAGACCCTGCGCAACCAGCCAGTCGAGCACGCGGTAAAGCGTGACCTTGTCGAGCGGCCGGCCTTCGTCGAGGGCGGCTTGCGTCAGGCTTTGGTGCGAAACGGTGGCGTGTGTCGCCAGCAGCAACCGCAACACCTGCACGCGGGCGGCCGTCGCGCTGGCGCCGCGTTCCCGGATCAGGCGGATGGAGTTGTCATGGAGGGCGGCGAGGGCGGGCATAGCCGGCATTCTAGGTGACGGCAGGCCGCCCGTGCAACCCAGTTGCATCCAGCGGCATGAAAAACCCGCCGGTCGAGGGCGGGTTCGCGGGCTCAGGCGTGCAGCTTTTCCTTGCGCTCGTGGCGTTCCTGCGCCTCGATCGAGTACTCGGCGGTGGGGCGCGCCAGCATGCGCGGCAGGCCGATGGGGTCGCCGGTTTCCTTGCAGTAGCCGAAATCGCCGGAATCGAGGCGTACCAGCGCGGACTGGATCTTTTTCAGCAGCTTGCGCTCACGGTCGCGCACGCGCTGTTCCAGCATGTGCTCTTCTTCGACGGTAGCGCGGTCGTTGGGGTCGGCGAAGTTTTCGTTTTCCTTCAGGTGTTCGCCGGTATCGGCCGCATTGGCAAGCATTTCATCGCGCAGCGCTTCGAGGCGGGCGCGAAAAAACGCCAGTTGCTCGGTGTTCATGTAGGCGGAGGCCGGCATTTTCAGCAGCTGGGCTTCGGTAAGCAGTTTGGGCGAGGCAGGCATCAAAAACTCCAGACATCTAAAACGGTAAAGGTACTTGGCCGGATGGCGGCCCTGCGGACAGCCGGAGGATCCGGCTGCGGTCTTGCGCGTCTGCCATCATAACCCCACTCGGGTGAACCTTGCCAGCCGCAATCCGGATTGCCGACAGGGCGGCGGGAGGCAGGCGCCGGATGGATTGGAGGATAATTTGCGGATGAAAACCTTCATTCCTTTAATGTCCCTTTTATTCCTGTTGAGCGCGTGCGGCCAGGACGCGCCACCCGGCCCGCCTGCGGATATCCGCTCGGTGCGGGCCGAACAGGCCGGTTTGCAGTCGGTGCACAACCGCACGCGCTATACCGGCGAAGTGCATGCACGCTACGAGACCGATCTGGCATTCCGGGTGGCGGGCCGGGTGCAAACGCGGGCGGTCGAGGTGGGGTCGCTGGTCGAGTCCGGGCAGCTGATCGCCACGCTCGACCCGGCTGACTATGCCCTGGCGTCGAGCGCCGCGCAGGCGCAGCGGGTGGCTGCGGAGGCGGAAGCCCGTCTGGCGCAGCAGGATTTGCAGCGTTATACCGAGCTGCGCGCCAAGAACTTTATCGCCCAGGCCGAACTCGACCGCCGCCAGACCACGGCCGACGCCGCCCAGGCGCGGCTGCGCCAGCTGCGTGCCGAGGCCGAGCGCCAGGGCAACCAGCAGGCGTACACCCGTTTGAATGCACCACATGCCGGGGTGATCACCGCCTTGTCCGTCGAAGCCGGGCAGGTGGTGGCGGCCGGTCAGCCGGTGGCGCAACTGGCCCGAACCGGCGAGCGCGAGGTGAGCATCAGCGTGCCGGAGAATGCGCTCGACGCGTTGCGCGCGGCGCGCACCCTCAGGATCGGCTTGTGGTCGACGCCGGGTGTGAGCTATGCAGGCCGTTTGCGCGAACTGTCGCCGATGGCCGACGCCGCCAGCCGCACTTACCGCGCGCGGGTCAGCATTCTGCAGCCCGATGCCGTGGTGAAGCTGGGCATGACGGCGACGGTCGAGATTGACACGCAGGCGGCAGCGAGCCTGTCGGTGGCGCAGAGCGCGCTGTTCAGGGTCGGCGGCCAGCCGCAGGTGTGGGTGGTGGATCGCAAGACCGGCAAGGTGGCGGCGCGCAGCGTCCGGCTCGGCGAACTGACGGGCGACCGCGCATCGATCGTGGCGGGCCTGACCGCGGGCGAGTGGGTGGTGACCGCAGGCGTGCACAAGCTGGCGCCGGGTCAGCAGGTGCGTGTGCTGGCGCCCGGCCAGTCATGAGCGGCGCACCGCAGTTCACCCCCAGCCGCGGCAACCTGTCGCGCTGGGCGATCGAGCATCCGGCACTGGTGCGCTTCTTCATCGTGCTGATCCTGCTGGTGGGCGTACGTTCCTATCTTGAGCTGGGGCAGGCCGAAGATCCGCCGTTTACCTTCAAGACCATGCTGATCCAGGCGCAGTGGCCGGGGGCGACGGCGCAGGAAGTGTCGGAGCAGCTGACCGAGCGCATCGAGAAAAAGCTGCAGGAACTGCCCGAGCTGGACTACGTGGCGAGCTACGCCAAACCGGGCGAGACCGCGCTGTTCGTCAACATCAAGGAGACCGTGCGCGGGCGCGACGTGGCGGCGGTGTGGTACCAGATCCGCAAGAAAATCGGCGATCTCAAGCCGCAACTGCCGGCCGGGGTGCAGGGGCCGTTTTTCAACGACGAATTCGGCGACACCTTCGGCTCGATCTACGCCATCACCGGCGACGGTTTCACCCGCGCCGATTTGAGAGAAATCGGCGAAGACGCGCAGCGCGAGGTGCGGCGTCTGCCCAACGTCGGCAAGGTCGAACTGTTCGGCGTGGTGCCGGAAAAAATCTACATCGAGATGCAGACGCAGAAACTCGCCACCCTCGGGATCACCGCGCAACAGCTGATCCAGGCGGTGCAGGAACAGAACAGCGTGGTGGCCAACGGCCGGGTGGAAAACGACGTGCTGTCGATTCCGCTGCGCGTGTCGGGGCCGTATTCCGATGTCGAGCGCCTGCGCGAAGGCATCGTCAAGGTGGGGGGGCGCAGCCTGCGGCTGGGCGATATCGCCGAGGTGACGCGGCGCTACGAAGATCCGCCCGCTACCGAAATCCGTTCGCAGGGCGAAGCGGCGGTGCTGCTCGGGGTGTCGCTGGCGGACGGCGGCGATGTGGTGGTGATGGGCCGCGCCGTCGCCGCGGCCGTGGATGCACTGCAAAAATCGCTGCCGGTGGGCGTTGAAATACGCCAGATTCACGACCAACCCAGCATCGTCAGCCGTGCGGTCAAGCTGTTCATGCAAAGCTTTCTGGAAGCCGTCGCCATCGTGCTGGCAGTGACTTTTCTGGCGCTGAAATGGCGCGCGGGCCTGGTGGTGACGCTGAGCATTCCGGTGGTGCTGGCGATCACCTTCAGCGTGATGTGGCTGTTCGACATCGACCTGCACCGCATCTCCACCGGCGCGCTCATCATCTCGCTCGGCCTCTTGGTGGACGATGCCATCATCGCGGTCGAAATGATGGCGCACAAGCTCGAAGCCGGCTGGGGACGCTTCGAGGCGGCGACCTATGCCTTCCAGTCGACCGCGTTTCCGATGCTCACCGGCACGCTGCTGACCGCCACCGCCTTCCTGCCGATCGCGCTGGCCAAGTCGATGGTGGGCGAATACACCTTCGCCATTTTCGCGGTGACGACGATCGCGCTGTTGTCGTCCTGGCTGGTGGCGGTGGTGGTCACGCCCTATCTGGGCTACGTTCTGTTGAAGCCGACGCATCGGGTCGCCGACGAGGACGCAAGCTATCACACGCCGTTTTACCGGCGCTTTCGCGCAGTGGTCACCTGGTGCGTCACGCATCGCCGCACGGTGATTGCGCTGACGGTGCTGGCGCTGGTCGTCGGCGTGGCGGCGATGCAGAAGGTGGAAAAGCAGTTCTTTCCGCAGTCCGACCGCCAGGAAATCCTGATCGAGATGTGGCTGCCGGAAGGCGCCTCCATCGACGCCACCCGCGCTGAGGCGGTCCGGCTCGAATCCCTGTTGCGGCAGGACAAGGACGTGGCGCATGTCCTCAACTACATCGGCCAGGGCGCGCCGCGCTTCGTGCTGAGTCTGGACCAGCGCCTGAACAACCGCAACTTCGCGCAGTTGGTGGTGATCGCGCAGGACGTGCCGGCGCGCGAGCGCGAAATTGCCCGCATCCGCCAGCTGTTCGAAACCGATTTCCCCAATGTGCGGGGCCGCGCCGTGCGCTTCGAATATGGCCCGCCGGCTGGCTATCCGGTGCAGTACCGGCTCTCCGGCAGCGATATCCCGCAACTCAAGATCGAGGCGGAGAAACTGCGCAAGATCGTCGCCGCGCAAACGGATGTCACGGCGGTGAACCTCGACTGGAACGAACAGTCGCTGACCATGAAGGCGCAGCTGGACCAGGACAAGATCAAGGCGCTGGGCCTGAGCTCGGAACAGGTCGGGCGCGTGCTGGCCTTGCAGCTGGTCGGCGTCAATCTCACCCAGTTTCGCGAAAACGATCTGCTGATCGACGTGGTGCTGCGCACCCCGCGCAGCGAGCATACCGATGTCGACGCGCTGCGCGCGCTGCCGATCGGCAACTTCAATGGGCAGAGCGTGACGCTGGGGCAGATTGCCAAACTCCAGCCAGTGTTCGAGGACGGCGTGATCTGGCGGCGCGATCGCCTGCCGACCATCGCGGTGCGCGGCGATCCCGTCGGCAAGACGCAACCCGCCACCATCGTCGCCGCCCTGGCGCCGCAGGTCGACGCGTTCAAGGCGCAGCTGCCGCCGGGCTTCCGGCTGGAAAGCGGCGGCCCGGTGGAAAGCAGCGCCAAGGCCAACACCGCCATCGGCGCCTCGTGGCCGCTGATCCTGATCACCACCTTCACCCTGCTGATGCTGCAGCTCGGCAATTTCTCGCGCGCGCTGCTGGTGGTGCTGACTGCGCCGCTCGGCATCATCGGCGTGGCGATCGCCCTGCTCGCGAGCGGCCAGCCGATGGGCTTCGTCGCCCTGCTCGGCATCATCTCGCTGGCCGGCATGATCATGCGCAACTCGGTGATCCTGGTCGACCAGATCCAGCAGGACGTCGCCCGCGGTCTGTCGCAGTGGGATGCGATCATCGAATCCACCGTGCGGCGGATGCGGCCGATTACGCTCACCGCAGCGGCCGCGGCGCTGGCGATGATTCCGCTGTCGCGCTCGATCTTCTGGGGGCCGATGGCGTTCGCCGTGATGGGTGGGCTAGTGGCGGCGACTTTCCTCACGCTGTTTTTCCTGCCGGCTTTGTATGCGGCATGGTTCAGGATTCAGCCAGAGTGACAGGAGGCAGATATGCGAAGCGGAATAGGGGTCAGTGCAGTGTTTGGAATGGTGGCAATCGGCGGCTGTGGCAGCCTGGGCTCGCCCGATCCGGCGTCGCCGAATTACGCGTTTCCACCCGGCGTGTCGGTGCAGCTCAATCAGGTGCTGCCGATCAATCCCGGCGCGGCGACGGTGCGTTTGCAGTACGGCCAGATCGTGCCGCGTAACGGCGTGCAGGAACAGGATCCGTTCTGCATCATGGAAGTGAACACGCTGAGCGATCAGGTGCAGTTGCTGCAACCGGGACGCTTCGAGGTGACGCAGGTCACGCGCAGCATCAGCACGATTACGGCCGCAGCCTCATCGCCGCTACTCAAGGCACGCCATGTCTACGACGATGGCACCCCGAGTTTTCTGTATTACATCACCACGTTTCGCCTGCATGACCCCGCCCGGCCGGACGTGCGCAGCCTGCGCTGCGCCTGGGATCAGATGGCGCCCGGTAACCGGGGGCTGATGCGGCATCTCACGCTGGATGAGATGCGCGGTGCGCTTGGGGGGTGGATCAGTTTGATTCCGCCGGTTGAGCGACTGTGATGGAAGGGGATGAGGGGCTTGGGGCAAAAGGCAAGGCCTGGCCCTTGTGACTCTGGGTGAACAGACCTCCCCCTTTGGAAAAGGGGGATTGAGGGGGATTTGAGGACGTTGCTTGACCACTGCCCGTTGGCCGGGGGTAGCCCGGCGGCTAGTCACTTTCTTTGTCAATGCGACAAAGAAAGTAACCAAAGAAAACGCACCCCGACATCCCCGAAACCCCGGAAATCGAGCCTGCCGGGTGGGCGTCAAAGAACTCGCCCCGCTTTTGTAATGCTTGATTGATTTTTGTGAGCGGGGCTCAAACACCTTTGCCGCTGATCCACCCGGCAGGCTCAATTTCCGGCGGGGCTGAGAGGGGAGGAAGGTCAAAACCAGGACGGCGGTGATGGGACGTTTGCGATTACTATTTGGGCTTTAGACAGCCGTTTCGGTAGCCAATTGTTCAGGCAGTAGCAAGAGTCGAGGCCTGACCCTACCGCTTCAACCGATCACCCGAAACGAGATTACCGGACATGTCCAATAATCTTTTATTCCGTCACGGGACGGCTATTTAACGTTAGACAGACAAACCATGCCCTTGCTTGAAGCAATCGCCCTTTCGTTTGGAGAACTCGCTGGTTATCTAGCCGGCTTGGTTGTGGGTCGCACATTCGATCTTCTCCCAAAGAAAGCCCAGGCAATTGGGGAGTATCTAATCCTTGGGCTTATTGTTGCTGCAGCAGTTGCCGTTACGGTTATCTACTCATGATCCATTGGCCCACTGCTTCTTTTATGCCGCCTCTCCAACGCCGATTTTTGCTTTCGGTCGCCATGTCTAACCCGGCGCTCAACCTCGCTCCCTCCGGTCGCTGGACGGCGCTAAAGCGCCGCCGGTTAGCTCTACGTTAGGCCGCCCCCATGAATACGCCTCAGAGCATTACCGTAAACCTTGCCGGTGAATATCCAATCTTTAAGCGGGACGGTGATAAGTTGGTTCGCTTACCAGTGAGAAACGCCGGCCGACGGTACAGCCTCACGAGCAATGTACAAACGGGCGAGACTTACTACCTCGAGTACACCGACCAAGAAGAGGCTCAAGCAGATTTACAAAAAGCTGAGTGGGAAGCCGGCGCACCCAAGAGAGAGATTGAGGCAGAACGACAAGCAGATGAAGCTCGAAAATTCGAGGACGCACTCCAGTATCAAAACCGCGTGGTTGCATTCCTCGATATTTTGGGATGGAAGCAAGCGGTTCTCTCCGAGGGCAACCATGTCGTAAAGATGCTAGGTAAGACACTCGCTCAATTGCAAGGCGTTACTAGTCACTTCAACTCGTTAAGAAAACTGCTTCCTGAAGACCAGAAATGGCCGGGGGATCCGGTAATGACGCAATTCTCGGACTGCCTTGTTTTTAGTGTCGAAAGCAATTCGCATGGCCGAGATACTCTTCAAAATGCTCTTTTGATTCTTACATCCAACCTGATCCAATTTGGATTTCTCCTGCGCGGCGGCATCACGCGAGGCCACCTGTTCCATGATTCTGGCCTGGTATATGGACCGGCTTTGATTGAAGCATATGAACTCGAGAGTAAAGTGGCTTCAACTCCTCGCGTGATTCTTTCCAAAGAACTGTCACTTGAGTGGGGAGGCCGGGAGATAACCGGAAGCTCCCCATGGATTCCCAGCGACGATGGGCACCTATTTTTTAATTTTCTGCCCCCTTTCATGGGGAATCCGTTTTTTACAGATCAAAAACTATGGCAGAACCGATTAACACCAATACGTGAACTGATCCTTAGTAAAGCGGCAGACTCAACATGCCCCGAGGACGTTTACGCCAAATATGAGTGGCTCGCTTCCTACTTTGACAGGGTGTGCGATGAACACCCAGGATTTGACTTGGAGCGAGTGACGGAACTAGCAACGCACATCCGCGCAGGGATGCGGGATGCCAAGGCCTAACATCTCAGTGCAGGGGACGCTGCGCGATAAAGCGTCGCGCAGCGCCCCTGACCTTGAACGCTAGGGCCAGACCTTGCCTGTTGCCTCAAGCCCCAAACAGCAAGCCGCTAATTGCACCCTCTGACTACGCCGCAATTTCACGGCATGGCCAGCAAACCCCCACCCGTTATTGTCTCCCTCTTTCAAGCGCAGATCGCCAGCCGCAAAATCAGGACTTCTTGCGCGCGCGCGGGTGCGCCTGGTCGTAGACCTTGGCGAGGTGCTGCCAGTCGAGGTGGGTGTAGACCTGGGTGGTGCTGATGCTGGCGTGGCCGAGCATTTCCTGCACTGCGCGCAGGTCGCCGGACGATTGCAGCACGTGGGTGGCGAAGGCGTGGCGCAGCAGGTGCGGGTGGACGTGCTGGTTCAGCCCGGCCTGCAAGGCCCAGCGCTTGAGGCGCAGCTGGATGCTGCGCGGCGTCAGACGCGTGCCGCGCTGGTTCAGAAACAGCGCGGGGGTGTTGTCGCGCGCCAGCGCTGCACGCTGCTGCAGCCAGACGGCCAGCGCACTCAGCGCCTGTTGCCCGACCGGTACGATGCGGGTTTTGCGGCCTTTGCCGGTGACTTCCGCTTCGCCGGACTGCAGATCGAGGTCGTTCAGGTCCAGATCGGCCAGTTCCGACAGGCGCAGTCCGGACGAATAGAACAGTTCGAACATGGCGCGGTCGCGCGCCTGCAGGGCGTCGTCTTCAGTGGCGGGTTGCGCGCCATTCAGCAGTTGCGTGCAGGTGTCGGGCGACAGCACCTGTGGCAAGGCCTTGGCGGCTTTGGGCGGACGCAGGCCGAGGCAGGGGTTGTGGGTGTAGCCGAGGCGGCGGCAGGCAAAGACGTAAAAGCCGCGCCAGCTGGAGAGGTGCCGCGCCACGCTGGCGGCCGACAGGCTTTTGCCGCGCAGCCGGACGATGGCGCCGCGGATGTCGGTGACGCTGAGCTCGGCCAGCGGTTTGCCGGCGCTCAGCTGGCCGAGTTGGACCAGATCGCGCCGATAGGCTGCCACGGTATGCGGCGACAGCCGCCGTTCGGCGG
Source organism: Thiobacillus sp. (assembly GCF_018780105.1). Classification (GTDB taxonomy): domain Bacteria; phylum Pseudomonadota; class Gammaproteobacteria; order Burkholderiales; family Thiobacillaceae; genus Thiobacillus. Next base: position 75,641 of record NZ_JADMKC010000022.1, on the reverse strand, counting down.
CGAGGTGTTGCAGGTAGCTTTCGACCGGGGTCAATCCTGCATCCGCACGAGTGCGGCGCTGATCAACTGGCCCAGGCGCTCAATATAGAGCGTGCCCATGCCGGCGTAGAAGCGTTTTTCTTCTTCGGAGGCCAGCACCAGCAGGCCGACGGGGACATTGTTGGGGGCGACCCGCAGCGGGATGCAGGCAAACGCGCGCAGATGCGGCGACACTTCGCCGAACCAGTCGATCGCTTCGTCCACCGCCAGCACGCCGCACACCGGTTGCGCCATGGCGCAGATCTGGTCGCGCGCGGCCGGGGACACCGGGTCGCTCAGGCCGGGTACGCTGTCGGCAGGCAGGTTCCACACGCGCAGCGCGTGGTGCGGTATCGCAAAGCCTTCGCGCAGGTGCAGGGTCAGCGCTACCAGGATGTCCTGCGGCGTGCGCGTGGTCATCAGCGCCAGTGCCAGCGCCTGCATCTTGTCGGAAATACCGTCGTTTTCCTCGCCGAACTGGATCAGCTCGGCGAGCTTGCTTTCCAGCATCCGCACCTTGTCGCGCATTGAAATGAGCTGGCGTTCGCTCATCGAAATGGCGTGGGTGCCGTGCGGATGGGGAATGTTCAATTCCGCCGGCAGGGTGGGGAAATCGTTGAAGAAATTCGGGTGCTGGATCAGGTAGTCGGCGACGGCCTGGGGGCTGGTCGCGCTGGCTGGGGTATCGCTGGATGTGGTCATGGGATGTCTATGGCTCCTTCGAATACGGTCACGGCGGGGCCGGTCATGTACACCGGCTGGTCTTTGCCCGCCCATTCAATGATCAGGTCGCCGCCGCGGGTGTGGACGCTGACCGGGCTTTGCAGCCAGTCCTGGCGGATGCCGGCCACGGCGGCGGCGCAGGCCCCGGTGCCGCAGGCCAGGGTTTCGCCCGCGCCGCGCTCGAACACGCGCAGGCGGATGTCGTGCGGCGTCAGCACCTGCATGAAGCCGGCGTTGACGCGCTGCGGAAAGCGCTGGTGCGCCTCGACCGCCGCGCCGAGGATGTCCACCGGCGCGCTGTCCAGATCGTTCACCCGCAGTACCGCGTGCGGGTTGCCCATCGAGAGCGCGGCGATTTCGAGCGTGTGGGTGCCGACCTTGAGCGGATAGGTCAGCGCTTCGGCGGTCGCGGCAAACGGGATGTCGGCCGGCGCGAAACGCGGCGCGCCCATGTTCACCGTCACCTGGCCGTTGTCGAGCAGACGCGGTTCGATCACGCCGGACGCGGTTTCCACCCGGATCGCGGTCTTGTCGGTGAGCCCCTTGTCGTGCACGAAACGCACGAAGCAGCGCGCGCCGTTGCCGCACTGTTCCACTTCGCCGCCATCGGCGTTGAAGATGCGATAGCGGAAGTCGACGTCTGCGCGGCTGGGTTTTTCGACCAGCAGGATCTGGTCGCAGCCGACGCCGAAATGGCGGTCGGCGAGGCGGCGGCATTGTTCGGGCGTGAGCGCGACGGACTGGTTGATGCCGTCGATCACGACGAAATCGTTGCCGAGACCGTGCATTTTGGTGAAGCGAAGAGTCTTGCCCTGTTGGGTATTCATGCGGTTTTGAGTCTCACGTATTCCTTGAGCAGGCAGCGGTCCATCACCACCGTCATGCCGCCCGTTTGCGCCTGATGCGCGGCGGCGTCATGGACGATGCCTTCCTGGATCCAGATGGATGGCAAGTGTAGCGCCAGGCATTGCTCGACGATAGCGGGCACATGCTCGGCAGCGCGGAACACATCCACCAGATCGATCGGAAACGGGATGTCGGCCAGGCTGGCATAGGCCTTTTCGCCCAACACCGCGTCCACCAGCGGCCGCACCGGCACGATGCGAAAGCCGTAGCGCTGCATCGCCTGCGCCACGCGAAAGCTCGGTCGCGCGGGTTGCGGCGAAAGACCGATTACGGCAATGGTGCGGACGCGGTCGAACAGGGCGCGCAGGGCGTCGTCGTCGGGATTGCTGAAGCTCACAGGGTTTTCTCCATTACGTGGTCGTCCATCACGAAGCCGTTGCCGATGTCGAACACGCGCGACTCGACCACGCGAAAGCCCTGCTTGCGATACGCAGCAATCGCCGGCGCATTGCCGCGATTGACCTGTAGCCACAGACGGTGGGCATGCTGCGCGCGCGCCCAGTCCTGCACCGCGGCCAGCAACGCGCTGCCGATCCCGTGGCGCTGGCTGGCCGGATGGACATAGAGTTTGTCGAGCTTGGCATCGGCGCCACCCAGCTTTGAATTGGCGTCATCCAGCTTGGAATCGCTCAGTGAGGCATGGGCGAAACCGGCGAGCATTTCACCGGCATGCGCGCCCCACCAGGCGTGGCAGGGGTCGCCGAGCTGCGCGCGGATGCGTTCGGCGGCGTAACGGTCGGCCAGCATGAATTCGATCTGCGCCTGGGAGATCAGCGCCGGGTAGGTGGCCTGCCACACCACGCGCGCCAGCGCGCTGACGGCTTCGACCTCATCCGGCGCGAGTGGGCGGATGTCAGTCATACAGGCTGGCTTCGCCGATCGGGCGCGTCTTGAAGCGGCGATGCAGCCACAAATATTGCGCTGGCATTTCGCGGATACGGTCTTCGATGAAGGCGTTCATGCGCGCGACATCGGCATCGAGGTCGCCGCTTGGAAAATTCTCCCACGGTGGATAAAAGCGCAGCGCATAGCCGCGCCCCCACGACAGCTGGCGGGTGATTACCGGGATGACCTGCGCATCGGTGAGCTTGACCAGCCGTGGTAGCGCCGACACGGTGGCGGCAGGGATGCCGAAGAAGGGCGCGAACACCGCGTTGAGGCGGCCATGGTCCTGGTCCGGCAGGTAGTAGAACGGTAGCCCGCGCTTGATCGCGGCGAGCGTGGCCTTGATGCCTTCGTGACGTTCGATCAGCACGATGTCCGAAAAACGCGTGCGGCCGTGGCGCATGTATTTGTCGGCGACCGGGTTCTGCGCGCGCGCATACATCGAGACGATGGTCTGGTCCATGGTCAGGCGGATGCCGCCCATGTCGAGGCCGACAAAGTGCGGCGCCAGCCAGATCACCGGCCGCACGCCGTCGCCGCGTGCGGCTTCGGGGTTGTCGATGCGTACCAGGCGGCGCACCCGCGCGGCCGATCCCCACCACAGAATGCCGTATTCCAGCGCGGCGCGTATCGAGGCCTGAAAGGTTTGCCGCAGCCAGCGGCGGCGCTGCGCGGCGGGCACGTCGGGAAAACACAGCGCTAGATTGGTGGCACCGACCCGGCGTCGCTTGCAGGGAATCTGCGCGGCGAGCCAGCCGAGGCTGTTGCCGATGGCCGCCTGCAGCGGCAGCGGTAGCCAGTGCAGCAGCCACAGTACGAAGACGCCGAGCCAGACCGGCAGCAGCGCGGGGCGCAGCAGGGTGCGGGGTACTGCACTCATGTCGGCATTGCGTCCGGGGGCGGCGCGTCGCCCGGGCGTTTGTGGCGGTTGTAGCTCCACAGGTATTGCGCGGGAAAGCGGCGCACCACGTCTTCCACCCCCTGGTTGATCCGCAGGGCGGCCGCGGCTTTGTCCTCCGGCAGCGCATCGAGCACCGGGAAGGCGTGCAGGTGATAGCCGCGTCCCCAGCTCAGCCGTTCGGCGGCGACAAAAAACGCCGCAGCGCCGGTCTTGCGCTGCAGGCTGGCGACCAGTGTCGGCGTGTAGGCCGGGCGGCCCAGAAACGGCGCCCACACGCCGTCGCCGCCGGTCGCCACCTGGTCGGGCAGGATGCCGATGGCTTCATGGCGTTTGAGCGCGGCCAGTTGCGCGCGCACGCCGGACAGGTCGGTCGGCACCAGCGTCGCCTGGCCGCGCTGGCGGCCGTTCAGCATCAGCTCGGCCAGCACCGCTTTGCGCGGCGGCTTGTACATGGCGGTGAACGGGTGGCGCGCGGCGTAATCCAGATTGAGCAGTTCGAAACAGCCGATATGCGGGCCGATCAGGATGATGCCCTTGCCCGCTGCGCGCGCGGCATCGATCGCCTCCCAGCCGCTGCGGCCCTTGACCAGTTTCAGCACCTGCTCATACGGGCGCAGCCAGACCGGCAGCAGCTCGATGATGGCTTTGCCGGATTCGGAGACGGATAGTCGCAACAGGCGACGGCAGTCTGCGCCCGGCGTGCACAGGCCGCTGTCGAACACATTGCTGCGCATGCGCGCCGAATGCCGCCCCGGCGCCCAGTAGACCAGCCAGCCCAGCGCGATGCCAAGGCCATGCAGCACCGGCAAGGGCAGGCGCGCCAGCAGTTTGAGCAGCGTCAATACAACAGCGTTCATGTGGCAGGTGAATGGATCGGCCGGGTGATGCCGCCCGGGCATTTGTGGCGGTTGTAGCGCCATTGATATTGCGCCGGAAAATGCCGTACTACCGCTTCCACCCCCTGGTTGATGCGCAGCGCGGCCGCGGTCTTGTCATCCGGCAGGGCGTCGTTCAGGGGATACGCATGCAGGTGATAACCACGTCCCCAGCTCAGCCGTTCGGCGGCGACGAAAAACGCTGCAGCGCCAGTTTTGCGCTGCAGGCTGGCGACCAGCGTCGGCGTGTAGGCCGGACGGCCGAGAAACGGCGCCCACACGCCGTCGCCGCTGCTGGCCACCTGATCGGGCAGGATGCCGATGCCTTCATGGCGTTTGAGCGCGGCCAGCAGGGCGCGCACGCCCGACATGTCGGTCGGCACCAGCGTCGTCTGGCTGCGCTGGCGGCCGGCGAGCATCAGCGCATTCAGCAAGGGGCTGGGCGCGGGTTTGTACATGATGGTGAAGGGATGGCGCGCGCCGAAATACTGGCCGATGATTTCGAAACAGCCGATGTGCGGCGCGATCAGGATCACGCCCCGGCCCGCTGCGCGGGCGGCGTCGATCGCCTCCCAGCCGCTGCTGCCGCGCACGTGTTGCAGCACGACCTTGTCCGGACGCAGCCACATCGGCAGCAGTTCAGCGAAGGCCTTACCGGATTCGCTGATGCTCTGGCGCAGCAGGCGATTACAACTGCGCCCTGGCGTGCACAGGCCGCTGTCGAGCACATTGTTGCGCATGCGCGCCGAGTGCCGGCCCGGGGCCCAGTAGATCAGCCAGCCGAGCGCAATCCCGATGCCGTGCAGCACGGGCAAAGGCAGGCGCGCCAGCAGTTTGAGCAGGTGTATCACGCGGGCTTGACGCCACGGAAACTTGCGCGGCACAATGCACGGCGCTTGGGTGTTTCATCAATTCGCGTGATGATCGCGCCGGATTTTGTTTCGTAGGGGAAGTTTGTGAAGGCGTGGCGTAGTGATTCATACGCCCAACTGAATAAAGTTTCCATACGAAATAAAAGACCAGCGAGGGCACGCGCCAATTGATGAAACACCCAAGCTGAAGCCGCCGCGTTAATCTTGACAACTTGCGGGCGGGATACAAATACAGCTAAAGCGTCGCCGCTCTGCAGGTCCCGAGAGTTGCTTACGCAAACGTTAACCGGGACTACAGGAGCTGTCATGCAAAAGGATTTCATTTTTACGTCTGAGTCGGTGTCCGAAGGGCATCCCGACAAGATGGCGGACCAAGTGTCGGATGCGGTACTCGACGCGATTCTAACCCAGGACAAACATGCACGCGTCGCCTGCGAAACGCTGCTGACCACCGGCCTGTGCGTCATCGCCGGCGAAATCACCACCTCGGCGGTGATCGACTACAACCAGATCGCGCGCCAGACCATCAAGCGCATCGGCTACGACTCTTCCGAAATCGGCTTCGACTACAACACCTGCTCGGTGCTCGTCACCGTCGGCAAGCAGTCGCCCGACATCGCGCAGGGCGTGGATCGCGCGCACGACGATTACCTCGACCAGGGTGCCGGCGACCAGGGCCTGATGTTCGGCTACGCCTGCAACGAAACCCCGGTGTTGATGCCGATGCCGATCTACCTCGCGCACCGCTTGACCCAGCGCCAGTCCGAACTGCGCAAGGACGGCCGCCTGCCGTGGCTGCGCCCCGACGCCAAGTCGCAGGTGTCGATCCGCTACGTCGACGGCAAGCCGCACTCCATCGACACCGTGGTGCTGTCCACCCAGCACAACCCCGAAATTTCGCAGGCGCAGATCACCGAAGCGGTGATTGAGGAAATCATCAAGCCGGTGCTGCCGAAAGCCATGCTGACCGCCGACACGCGTTACCTGGTCAACCCCACTGGGCGCTTCGTCGTAGGCGGCCCGATGGGCGACGCCGGCCTCACCGGCCGCAAGATCATCGTCGACACCTACGGCGGTGCATCGCCCCACGGCGGCGGCGCGTTTTCCGGCAAGGATCCGTCCAAGGTCGACCGCAGCGCCGCCTACGCCGGCCGCTACGTGGCGAAGAACATCGTCGCCGCTGGCCTTGCCGACAAGTGCATGGTGCAGATCAGCTACGCCATCGGCGTCGCCAGGCCCACCTCGATGATGGTCGACACCTTCGGCACCGGTAAAATCCCCGAAGCTAAGATCGCCGAACTCATCGCCGCGCATTTCGACCTGCGCCCCAAGGGCATCGTCAACATGCTTAACCTGCTGCGCCCGATCTACACCGAGACCGCGAGCTATGGCCACTTTGGCCGCGAGGAGCCCGATTTCACCTGGGAAGTGACGGACAAGGCGGCGGCGTTGAAGGTGGCGGCGGGGATTTGAGCGGTTCGTTTCGCCGCGATTCGGAAATGAAAAGAGCCGGTTGACCGGCTCTTTTCATTGATGCGGGTTGCAGGTTAAATCAGTTTGCGGCGGCGATATGCCATCAAGCCGACCAGTCCCAAGCCTGACAGCATCATGGCGTAGGTTTCGGCTTCGGGTACGGGGGCTAATGTTGCAATGCCTTCAAAGTGAATGATGCTCGTCGAACCATTGAATCCCGAATGGATCGTGTTGCTGCTTGTATTGATGACATCGTTGTTGGCTACGTGCGTCCAATCTGCCGTGTAGTAATAGCGGCTGGCATCAATTATGGCGACGTGCGTGATGAGCGAACCGGAATCCGGAGAAATATTGAACGCCAGGTTAGTTGGCGCAAAATATTCAGTAACCAACCCAGCAAAATTCAGATTCATCACGCCACCGGATATTGAGCCACTAGGCGCTCCGTTAAGCGTATTGATGTTTCCGAGTTTGCCAGACCATACAATGGTCTGAGAAATCGAACCGCTTGCCTGGGTGGAGCCCATCTTGATACTGCTGTCTATTCCATTGCTCGTAAAGTAAGCGGGCGCAGCAGTTGTATTCCCGAATTGATCTTGCCAGTTTCCCCATCCTCCGCCGCCAGCAAGCGCAGAGGTACCCAATCCCCCAGAGGCCGTACTGATTTCTTCAATCGTCAGGCTTTGAATAGATGCCGCTTGCGCCACGCTGCTTGCCATGCAGCAACCCAAAGCAATGCCCGCCAGCGTTTTTGTGATGTGTTTCATGTTTCCCCTCGTCTGTATTCTGGATTTGTATGATTGGAGGGCTCGCGTTGGCCTGCAAGCGCAACCTTGGCGCTAACACGCAATTTATGTTCCCGTTTATGCGCCAATCCTTTTCGATTAATAAAAACAATGGGTTGTGCTGCGGATGCAAAGATATTGGTATGGGCGATGTAAAGAATGCCGACATTTCCGCATTAGGCACTTCCGGGGTTAGAATGCCGCCTCGGTTCTGAGGAGCGCTGCGACGGTTCACCCGCCAGGCTCAGGACGCAACTTTCAAACGGCGCTCACGTTTTCTTTTTGTGAATAGAAAGGAGGGCGTGATGAACGCCACCAATTCCACCGCCGATTACATCATTGCCGACCTCGCGCTCGCCGACTGGGGCCGCAAGGAAATCCGTATTGCCGAAACCGAAATGCCGGGCCTGATGGCGATTCGCGAAGAGTTCGCCGCGAGCAAGCCGCTGAAAGGCGCGCGCATTACCGGTTCGTTGCACATGACCATCCAGACCGCCGTGCTGATCGAAACGCTGACCGCGTTGGGCGCTGAAGTGCGCTGGGCGTCGTGCAACATTTTTTCGACCCAGGACCACGCCGCAGCGGCGATTGCCGCAACGGGCGTCCCGGTGTTTGCGGTCAAGGGCGAGTCGCTGGAAGATTACTGGGATTACACCCATCGCATCTTTGATTGGGCGGATGGCATCCATTCCAATATGATCCTCGACGACGGCGGCGACGCCACGCTGTTGCTGCATCTGGGCGCGCGCGCCGAAAAAGACCTCAGCGTCGTCGGCAACCCGACCAGCGAAGAAGAGCGGGTGCTGTACGCCGCGATCAAGGCCAAAGTGGCAGTCGACCCGACCTGGTATTCGGTGCGGCTTGCTGCGATCAAGGGTGTGACCGAGGAGACCACCACCGGCGTGCATCGCCTGTACCAGATGCACGCGCGTGGCGAGCTCAAATTCCCCGCGATCAACGTCAACGATTCGGTGACCAAATCCAAGTTCGATAACCTCTACGGCTGCCGCGAGTCGCTGGTCGACGGCATCAAGCGCGCGACCGACGTGATGATCGCCGGCAAGGTGGCGGTCGTCGCGGGTTACGGCGACGTGGGCAAGGGTTCGGCGCAGGCGCTGCGCGCGCTGTCGGCCCAGGTGTGGGTCACCGAAATCGACCCGATCTGCGCGCTGCAGGCGGCGATGGAAGGCTACCGCGTGGTGACCATGGATTACGCCGCCGACAAGGCCGACATTTTCGTCACCGCCACCGGCAACTTCCATGTCATCACCCACGACCACATGGCCAAAATGAAAGACCAGGCCATCGTCTGCAACATCGGTCACTTCGACAATGAAATCGACGTCGCCGGGGTGGAAAAATACCAGTGGGAAGAGATCAAGCCGCAGGTCGACCACATCATTTTCCCGGACGGCAAGCGCATCATCATGTTGGCCAAGGGTCGTCTGGTGAACCTCGGCTGCGCCACCGGCCACCCGTCGTACGTGATGTCCTCTTCTTTCGCCAATCAGACCATTGCGCAGATCGAGCTGTGGCAGGAACGCGCTTCGGGCAAGTACCCCGTCGGCGTCTACACCCTGCCCAAGCACCTGGACGAAAAAGTGGCGCGCCTGCAGTTGAGGAAACTCAACGCCCAGCTGACCGAGCTCACCGACTACCAGGCCAACTACATCAGCGTGGACAAGAACGGCCCCTACAAGGCCGACCATTACCGTTATTGATTCGGGGAGCGCGCCGTGCGTATTTTGCTGATTTGGGTGCTGAACGCCGTCGCCCTGCTGGGCGTGGCCTATCTGATGCCCAGCATCGAGGTGACGAGTTTCGGCTCGGCCATGCTGGCCGCGCTGGTGATCGGCCTGCTCAATACGCTGGTGCGCCCGGTGCTGGTGTTGCTAACCCTGCCGGTCACGTTGTTGACCCTGGGGCTGTTCTACTTCGTGCTGAACGGCCTGCTGTTCTGGTGGGCGGGGCATATGCTGGACGGCTTCGAGGTCCACGGTTTCGTTTCCGCCGTGCTGGGCGCGATCCTGTACAGCGTGATTGCTTGGGCGCTGTCGGCGCTGGTTCCCGGCAAAAAAGGTTGAACCATGAGTGAACGTACTTTCAGCTTCGAGTTTTTTCCGCCGAAAACCGCGGAGGGCGCAGAAAAGTTGCGCGCCACCCGTGCGCAGCTGGCGCAGCTCAAGCCCAAATTCTTTTCAGTGACGTTTGGCGCGGGCGGCTCCACCCGCGACCGTACGCTGGAAACCGTGCGCGAGATCCAGGCCTCCGGCTCCGAAGCCGCGCCGCACCTGTCGTGCATCGGCTCCACCGAGGACAATATCCGCGAGATATTGAACGAATACAAAAGCCAGGGCATCCGTCATCTGGTTGCGCTGCGCGGCGACCTGCCGTCCGGCACCATGGACGCGGGCGAATTCAACTACGCCAACGAACTGGTCAGCTTCATCCGCAAGGAGACCGGCGACTGGTTCGAAATCGAAGTCGCCGCCTATCCTGAAATCCACCCGCAGGCACGTTCGTGGACGGACGATCTGGCCAACTTCAAGCGCAAGGTCGATGCCGGGGCCGATTCCGCCATCACCCAGTATTTCTTCAACGCCGACGCGTATTTTCGTTTCGTCGACGAGGCCCGCTCGCTGGGGGTCGACATCCCCATCGTTCCCGGCATCATGCCGATCGGCAACTACGTGCAGCTGGCGCGGTTTTCGGATGCCTGCGGCGCGGAAATCCCGCGCTGGCTCAGAAAAAAGCTGGAAACCTACGGCGACGATCTGCCGTCGATCCGGGCGTTCGGGCTGGACGTCATCACCGACCAGTGCGAGCGCCTGCTGGCCGGAGGCGCACCGGGGCTGCATTTCTACACCATGAATCAGGCCGGGCCCAGCACCACCCTCTGGCAGCGGTTGGGATTGTGACGACGCGGGGTGTTCGCTGCTTGACCGGGCGTTGAGAGGTGGAGCGCTCTTTGGATTTGACTGCGGGCGTCAGGTAAACAGCGCATTTGCGTTGGTCTTCCGCTGTGTTTCCGTGGCAAATTTGCTGTGCCCATTCGGGAAGAATATGCGGCATCTTGCCGCATGGTCACCAGTTTAATCTTTGTTTTAAAATGCCCTGCTATGTTTCGCTCTTCACGAGGGCGAGCGTCTGTAGGTCAGGAAGCGCACCTCAAATCCGATCACAAACAAACCTAGAGAGAACCCGTATGAAAACCATGATCTCACGCACACTAATTCCTGTCCTGTTGACCAGCCTTTTGGCCGCGCCCGCCGTTGCCGGCAGCGAATATCAATCCCATGGCGATGAAATTACCCAGGTTCGCGCTGTCGTCAAGAATCTACTGGTCGACAATGCTGCTTTTATAAAAGCACACAAGGGCAGTTATTTCGACCCGATGGTCAAAGGGCAGCAGCCGCGCGCCACGGTGGTAACGTGTTCTGATTCCCGCGTTCACACGCATGCGCTGGACAAGACGCCGGATGGCGATTTGTTCATGATTCGCGAGATTGGCAATCAGCACGCGACGGGCGAAGGCTCGATCGAATATGGCGTGCGCCATTTGAATACGCCGGTTCTGATGTTTATCGGCCATAGTTCCTGCGGTGCGGTGAAGGCTGTCATGGGAGGTTATGCGGGGATTGAACCGGCAATCAAAAAGGAACTTGACACCCTGCAAGTCCCCGGCAAGAACCCCAAGGACGACAAGGAAGTCATGGCGAGCGTGGAAGCCAATGTGAATAATCAGGTGACGTCTGCCCTGCAGAAATACGATGCCGAAGTCAAAGCGGGCACGCTCACGGTGATCGGCGCAGTGTACGATTTCCGCAATGACTACAAGCAGGGCAATGGCCGTTTGGTGGTGGTCAATGTCAACGGTGAAACCGATGGCGCCAAGATCAAACAAGCTCCGGCAATGCCCAAAAAATAAGCTCGATCGAGCTCAGGAAAAAGCCCGCATCGCGCGGGCTTTTTTGCGGCTGCTCATATGCGATAACGCATGGGACCAAATAGCCCATTGTTCCTGGTTGGGCGTGAACTAGCAGGGGGCAAGCATGCTATTTATACTTAGATGGTACGTTGTTGTAACGCCGCTAACACGACAGTGGCGCTTTTCAGAACGCCATCGTCGCCGGCGGGGTTGGCGACCACAGCCTTGTTGGCAACCGGTATGAGGTTGTCGAGCTTGAAGCGCCCATTGCCGGTCTGGTCGCGTAAAAAACAACTTTCATCGAAAAGCAGCCGATCGCCACTGGCGTCGATTTCGTCCGAATCAACCGAGTCGTAGCCGATGGGTTGCTTGATGCCGTCGAGCCCGGCGCTGACAACTTCCCTGACGGCGTGGGAGTTCGCGTCGATCAGGTAGGCTTTCATGGCAATCGTTACAGACTGGCCTTCAATGCCTTCAGGCAGTAGTCGACGTTTTCCTGTTTGGCCGAATAGCCCATCAGGCCGATGCGCCAGATCTTGCCCGCCATGTCGCCGAGGCCGGCGCCGATTTCGAGGTTGAAATCGTTCAGTAGTTTGGCGCGAACCGCCGCTTCGTCGACGCCTTCGGGCACGTAGATCGAGTTGAGCTGTGGCAGCCGCGCCGCTTCATCAACCACGTAGCGCAGCCCCATACCTTCGAGCCCGGCCTTGAGCTTGTCGTGCATCGCGCGATGGCGCGCCCAGGCGTTTTCCAGACCTTCTTCTTCGAGGATCACCAGCGCCTCGTGCAGGCCGTACATCGGATTGATCGGCGCGGTGTGGTGGTAGGTGCGCTTGCCGGCGGACTGCCAGTAGCCGAGTACCAGGTTGAGATCGAGGAACCAGCTCTGCACGGTGGTCGTGCGCGCCTTGATGCGGGCGATGGCCTTTTCCGAGAACGACACCGGTGACAGGCCCGGTGTGCACGACAGGCACTTCTGGCTGCCGGAATACACTGCGTCGATGCCCCACTTGTCCATGTAGATCGGCGTGCCGCCGAGGCTGGTGACGCAGTCCATGATGGTGAGCGCGCCGAATTCCTGCGCGATCTTGCCGAGCGTTTCCGCATCCGACTGCGCGCCGGTCGACGTTTCGGCGTGAACAAACGCCAGCACCTTGGCATCGGGGTTGGCCTTGAAGGCATCGCGCACCTTCTGCGGATCGACCGGCGCGCCCCAGGCGTCTTCCACCACCACCGGCACGCCGCCGGTGCGCTTGACGTTTTCCAGCATGCGCCCGCCGAACACGCCGTTCTTGCAGACGATGACCTTGTCGCCCGGTTCCACCAAGTTGACGAAGCACATTTCCATCCCCGCCGAGCCCGGCGCCGAGACCGGGAAGGTCAGCGCGTTTTCGGTCTGGAACGCCATCCGCAGCATGGACTTGATCTGTTCCATCAGCTCGACGAACGCAGGGTCGAGGTGGCCGATGGTCGGACGCGCCATCGCGTCGAGGATGCGCTGCGGCACGTCGGACGGGCCGGGGCCCATGAGAACGCGCTTGGGAGGAATGAAGGAAGCAGTCATAAACCTTGTTCTCTTTGTGGAAATGGTTAATTAAAACAAAGGCTTGATTCTACGGATAAATGCCGGGCCGGGAAACCTGCCGCATCGCCGCGCGAGCGTCTATGGTGAGGTTTTCGACAGCGAAGGGGACGGATGATGAACACGATTCGGATAGCGACGCTGGGTGGAATCGGTGCGCTGGGCTTTGCGTTGACGATGGGGCAAGCCGTAGCGGACAGCGCGGACGTGACGCTCAGCGCGGTGGACAAGGCAGCAGTGTTCAAGGCCGCCGGCGCGGTGCAGCGCAAGGGCATCTGGGTGATCTGCGATCCGCCACCGGATTCCGGCTCACCGGCGTCCGCGGGCGCGACCATCGATACGGTGCGCGACCTCAATGGCGACGGCCGTCCCGAGGCAGTGGTCAGCGACGGCGGGACGTATTGCTACGGCCACGCCGGCACGGGATTCCAGCTGCTGAGCAAGCAAGCCAATGGCAGCTGGAAAGTGATCACCGGCAACAACGGCATGCCCGAGTTCCTGAAAACCAAAGGCAAGGATGGCTGGCCGGACCTCTCGGTCGGCGGCCCGGGGTTCTGCTTTCCGGTGCAACGCTGGAACGGCAAGGCTTATGCGCTGAACCGTTTCGAGTACGAGGGCAAGCGCTGCAAGCCATCGCGCTGAAACCGTTTCGTCATAGGGACGAAGCGAACAGCCATGCCGATCACGCGCGCGGGAGGATCACGCTGAAGACTGAGCCCCGACCCGGGATCGAACGCACGCAAAGCGCGTGGTTCAACAAATCAGCCTGCTTCTTGACGAGTGCGAGCCCCAGCCCGACGCCATGGCCGGCATTGTCTGCGGTGTCGTCAAAGCGGCGGTAGGCCTCGAAAAGCAGGTCTATGCGATCGGCGGGAATACCGGGCCCGGTGTCCCATATCTGCATTTCGACTGTCTGGCCGCGTCGACGGCTGCCAATCAGAATGTGTCCCGATTCGGTATACCGAACAGCATTGCTGACCAGGTTGTCACAAATGGATTGCAGCATTTTGATGTCGCTCACCACCTCCAGGCTGGTGGGGGCAAAGCGCAACAGCAAGCCTTTCTGACGTGCTTTTTCGGCTTGCTGTGCGCGGGTGTATGCGTAAATGTCAGCCAGTTGAATGCGTCGCTGACGGGGTACGACCTCTCCCGCTTCCAGCCGTGACAGTTCGAGCAGGCGACCGATCTGGCCATTGATTGATGCCAGTGCCAGTCCGCTGCCATGCGCCAGCCGCTTGAGTTCGTCGCCGAGCACGCCGTTTTCCTCGCGTGCGCGACCTGCGAGGCAGGCGTTGAACATCCCGAGCGCCTGCACGGGCTGCTTGAGGTCGTGGCTGACGCCCGCCAGAAACAGCGAGCGCGAACGTGCCATGTTTTCAAGTTGTTGCAGCAGGTGGTCTTTTTCCAGCTTCAGCTTAAACGCATTGCGCAGCGTGCGGTGAGTGGTCCGGCCATAACTGAACAGTATCCCCAGATAGACCGCCAGGCTGAGACCGCCGGCAATATAGGCGCTGCCGCCAATCCAGAGTGACTTGAGCAGCAGCGGCAGCACCGCTGCTGCCGCGTAGAGAGGAAACGCATAACGCAGGGCGGAAAGAGGCGTGACCGCCCCTCCGGTCATGCCCACCAATACCGAGATGGTGACGAAGTCCACGTTGATCTGGTTGCCGTTGTAGGCAATCCACGCCAGCGCCCCCCAGGCCGAGCCGTTGAGTCCGATGACGGCGGTGGCTACCCGCTCGGTGCGATGCAGGTGTGCCGCGTCCATCTCCGGCAATTGGCGACGGAGCAGGCTGTTCCAGCGCCAGCGTGCAAGATTGATCAGGAGCGGAAAAATGAGCCAGTAGCCAATGTGCGTGTTTGCATTTTCAAACCACAGCATGCCGGCGAAAATGATGGCGACGCTCGCATTGGCAAGTGCCATGCCGGGCGTGTGCTGGGTCAGCAGTCCCAGCAGCTGGCGGCGCGTTTCGGTGTCCAGAGGCGAGCCGGGCTGGGATGGCGATGTGGAGGCTTCCATGGACAGCGCAGAGTGTTTTTTCAAAAGTGTCCGTGGTAGTTTGCGGCAACGTTGACACGGGCATTGCCATGGCAGAGAAGATTACCATCCTGATAGCGGACGATCACGAACTGGTGCGTGAAGGGATGCGCATGCTGCTTGGGCGCGAGGCGGATTTTGAGCTTGTCGGCGATGCCGCTGACGGTGGCACGGCGTTGCGGCTTGCGCAGTCGCTGATGCCGCAGGTCGTAGTGCTCGACCTCGGCCTGCCGGTGATGGACGGTCTGGAAGTCGCCCGCACGCTGCGCCAAAGCGGCAGCCCCAGCCGCGTGCTCGCCCTCACCGCGCGTATCGACAGCGTCTCCGTACACGCCGCTGTGGCCTGCGGCATGGAGGGCTACGTACCGAAAAGCGAGGACAGCCGCGAATTGATCAGCGCCATCCGGGCACTGGCGAGCGGGCAGCGCTATTTCAGTCCCGCTATCAGCCACTTTCTGGAAGCGGGGGGCGCCCCCATCGGCGTTACCCTGCGCGAGCGTGAAATTCTGGTCTGCGTCGCGGAAGGTCTGTCGAGCAAGGAAATCGCCACGCGTCTGGAGATCAGCACCGCAACGGTGCAAAAACACCGGGAAAATCTTGGTCGTAAACTGGGCACCCGGAACGTGGCGGAAATGGTTGCCTATGCGATGAAGCATCTGATCGGGCAGTAAACGCCTGTCGGCATCGCGCAGGTCTCTACGCACTTTCCCGTATTCGCTTTCTCCCAGCTGGATGATTTAATCCGGCGACGAATGGGGTTGTGCCGTCGGCATGACCCGCGGGAGAGAGAAAAATGAAAATGAGTTATGCCGCCTTGGGCTTCTTGCGCCGCCAGTACCTGTGCGTGCTGCGTCGCTGCGCCTGGTTCAATGCCGTGATGGCGTCCAGCCTCGCGTGCGGATTCGGTGCGCCGGCAGTGGCGCAGTCCATCGCAACCGACGGCCGTACCCAGACGCAGATGTCGGTCAACGGTGCCGTCACTGATATCACTACGCAGACCATACGCGGCATCAACGCCTACAACTCGTTTACCCGTTTCAACGTCGACGCCGGCAATACCGTCAACCTGCACCTGCCGGGCGCGACCAGCAATCTGCTCAACCTGGTGCACGGCCAGCAGTCCTACATCAACGGACTGGTCAACAGCTACAAGAACGGCCAGATCGGCGGCAACGTCTATTTCTTCAATCCGCACGGCATCGTCGTCGGCAGCGGCGGCGTGCTGAACGTCGGCAGCCTCACGCTCGCCACGCCCACGGCGGCGTTCATGGACCGGCTGGTTGATCCCGCCGGCGGCATTGACGCGGCGACGACCGCGCTGGCCCTGGCCGGTCAGATTCCCCTGAGCCAGACCGGGCTGGTGTGGGTGAAGGGCCGCATTCATGCCGCCGACGCGGTCGCGCTGGCGGCTGGAACGGTGGATGTGGCGGCGGGCGCGCAGGTGCTGGCCGGCGGCCGGGCGCAGGTCGCGTTCGCCGATCTGGTCAACGTGGACGGCATCGCCAGCGCCAATCAGGTGCAGATGGATGGCGGCACGATCCGCATCGTTGCGGCGGAAGACATCCGCGTCGCGGGGCAGGTGTCCGCTGACGGCGTCGGTGCACAGGCCGACGGCGGCAGCGTCGTGGTGCTGGCTGAACGTGACTCGACGCTGGCTGCCGGCGCGCACGTGTCGGCTGACGCGGGCGATAGCGGCGATGGCGGCTTCGTCGAGTATTCCGCCAAACGCAACGTCGCCCTGGAAGGCAACGGCCTGTCGGCACATGCGGCGGGCGGCGCGGCGGGCGAGATTCTCATCGATCCCGAAAACCTCACCTGGAGCGGTGCCGGCGCGGACGTGTTCTCGCATGGCAGCAACATCACCATCACGGCTGACAAGAAAGTCACGCTCGACAATGTGATGGTGTCGTCGCGCAATCTCGGCGCGGTGGCCGACACCCGCGCCAATCACCAAAGCCTCGCTTCGCAGGGCGCGTCCGGCAACATCAACGTCACCGCCAAGCAGATCGAGATCAAGAATGGCAGCCAGTTGCTGGCGCAAGGCGGCAACGGCTTCGCGGCGGGCGCCATCACTATCGCCGCGACTGACAACCAGTCCAGCCCGGCCTTCGCCTCGCTGGATAATGCGATCGCCTCGGTCAGCATCAGGAACGCGGTCATCAAGGGCGGCAGCGTCAGCATCAAGGCCACCGCCAACGACAAATACGTGTGGACGGGCAACGAGTACGGCGACACCATCCTCGATTTTCTCGGCAATCTGCGCGTTGGCGCCAATCTCACGTTTTCCACCGCGCACGCCACCATCGACGTGGACGACGGTACGCAGATCGACGCTGCCAGCACGCTCGATATCGAGGCTCAATCGATCGCCGATGCCAGCATGAAAGTGATGAGCACGGTGGTCGGTTTCGGCTACGGTGAAACGGATTCGCAGGCGCGCGTCAGCATCGGCAACGCCACGCTGGGTTCGGGCGGCGCGATGAGCCTGAAAAGCCAGGCCGACAGCACGCTGTCGGTCAACGTTGATACCGTCAACACCGGCGCGTTCAGCAATGCCGCATCTTCGGCCAGCAAATACGCCAACCTTTCGTTCGCCGTGGGTATCGGCAATCAAGTTGCCGACGTCACTGTGGGCGACGCTGCCACCATCGACCGTGCCAGCAGTCTTGCAGTTGAAGCCAGCGGCAAGAAAGAGCATGGTGTGGCCGCCAGCGGCGGCTCGTTCAAGGATGGTATTGCCTCGTCCGGCGTATCGGTGCTGGTCAGCGATACCACGCTCAACGCCAGCCTCGGCGGCAATGTCGCTGCCGGTTCGGTTTCGGTGAAAGCAGCGCTTGCCGACGATGCCGAGACCAGCGTCTCCGCCGCCGCCGGCACCGCAGGCAGCCCGGATTTGCAGGAAGCGATTACCAGCGCGCGTCCGGTCGACGAAATCCTGTTCGAGAAGCTGTCCGATTTTGTCGCCGCCGCGCCGACGACCGATCAGCGCAGCGGCGCGTCGAGCAAGCTCGGCTTGTCGGCCGCGTTCGCCTGGGTGGACAACGCCAACAGCATCAAGGCCGAAGTGGCCGACAACGCCCACGTCGCCACTCCCGGTGCGTTGAACGTGCTGGCCCGGGCCGAAGAAAGCGTGAGCTTCGAGACCTCGGCGGCGGTCGATCAGCGCGATCTCGATACGCAGTTGCCGGGCGACCCCAACGCGCCATCCGACAAGAAGAAAATCGCCATCTCCGCCTCGGTCGCGGTGATCGACATGGTTCACCACGCCGACGCGCGCATCGGCGACGGTGCGGTGCTGAGCGTCGGCGGCGCGCTGAACGTCAACTCCGAAACGGTCATCAGCCCGTTCTGGTCGCAGTGGGACACGCTGATCGACAAGTTCAAGGTGATGGACTGGAACAGTGCCAGTGCCTGGCTTGATCTGGGCAGGGCGGTATACGACGTGGCGGGCGACCCGGTCAACGCCACCTCGTGGACGCAGACGGCGGTGGAAAGCGAGAAGCTCGCCTTTGCCGGTGCGGTCAATTTCTTCAGCCTTGATCAAAAAGCCACCGCCAGAATCGGCGCCGCCAGCATCAACGCAGGCGCAGCGCCCATTACCGGCGCGCAGGACGTGAACGTGAGTGCACGTTCCAGCCACGGGATTCTCAATCTTGTCGGCGTTCCGGAATTCGATCCCACCAGCGCGCCGGGCAGCAATTCCAGCAGCGGCAGCGCCGGTTTTGGCGGCTCGTATCACCAGTTCAACCTCACCGGCGGCAGCGATGCGGCCATCGCCAGCGGTGCGACCGTGCGCGCCGACGATGTGGCGGTGCTGGCCGATACCCAGTTCGATCAGGTGGTGGTCGCCGAAACCGTTGGCAAGGCGGGAAAGGTGTCGATCAACGGCGCGTTCTCGCTGGTCGATACCGACCTGCACACGGTCGCGCAGATCGGTGCGGGCGGCAGTCTCGATGCGCGCGACGTTCTGGTGCGGGCCACCGACGACAGCCTGTTGATCAACGTTGCGGGCGGCGTTGCACGCTCGGGCAGCGTCGGCATCGGTTTTTCGGTGGCGATCAACGAACTGGATCGCGAAGTGCGCGCCATCATCGGCAACCGTACCAGCGAATCCGCCCTCGGCGGCACGCTCACCGCCAGCGGCAATCTGCTGGCTGACGCCCACGCCAGCGGTACCCAAGGCGCGTTCACGGTGGCCGGTTCGGGGCCCGCAGGGGCGGACGATCCCAACGCCACGGGCGGCGACGGCAGCAAAACCAACGCCAAGGACAGCGGCCAGCAAGGCAAATCCGGGGTCGGCATTTCCGCCGCCGCCTCGGTCAATCTGGTCAACGACACCACCGCAGCAGGCATTGCCGATCTCGCCAGCGTGACGGTATCGGGAGGCGCGCCCAGCAGCATCGAGGTGGACCGCGATTACGACGGCGTGGCGGAAACCACGATCAGTCTGGCGCGCGGCCTGACTGCGCAGGCGAAAAACGACACGCTGGAACTCGCGGTAGCGGGCGGTTTGACCGTGGCGCTGGATAAATCGGCGGGGCTGGCAGGCGCATTCACCTGGAACCAGCTGGTGAAAGACACCCGCGCCACCTTGAGCGACGCGACGGTGACGGTGAACAACGGCGGCGTGAATCTCGACGCCGAAAACTCCAAGGCGATGTGGTCTGTTTCAGCCAGTGGCGCGGGCGGTGACAAGGTCGGCGTCGCCGGTTCGGTGTCGTACAGCACCATCGACAATGTCACCGAGGCGGCGATCGAAAACGCCAACGTGGACGCCGACTCCACTGTCATCCTTGATGCGAAGGACGACTCCGACATCCGCAGCGTGGCGGGCGCGGCGAGCTACGGCGGCAAAGCCGGCGTCGGTGCGGGCGTGGCGATTTCGACCGTCGATTCCGACACGCTCGCGCGCATCGACGGCGGCAGCGTCAACGGCGACGCGGGCGTGTCGGCGACGGCGACCAACGACAATTCCATCGTCTCGGTGGCGGCGGCGCTGGGTGCGTCGCAGGGCGTGGCGGTATCCGGTGCAGTGACAATCAACGCCATCACCAATCGTACTGAAGCTTCGTCGAGCCATGCGCTGGTCACGGCGAGCGGCAATGCGGTCAATCTTGACGCCGACGACACCGCCGAAGTTTTGTCCATTGCAGGCAGCGTGGCGATCTCGACCGGCCAGGCCTCGGTCGGCATCGCGGCGGCCTACAACGAAATCGACAACGAAACCGAGGCGCGCGCCACGGGCGGCACGCTATCCGGCAACAGCATCGGTATTGAAGGGACCGAAACCGCGACCATCGGCAGCTACGCCGTAGGCGGCAGCGGCTCGGCCAAGGCAGGTGTGACGGGTTCGCTCGGCATCAACACCATTGGCAATTCCACCACCGCCTCGGCCAGCGGCGCGACGTTGACCACCGCGGGCACGGCGAAAGTGCGCGCCGCGGACACCTCGGCCATCGAATCGGTCACGGGTGCAGCGGCTTTCGGTGGCAATGCGGCGGTCGGCGCAGCCGGCTCGTACAACCACATCGGCGGTGTCGTCAAAGCCGAAATTTCCGGCGGGCAAACCAATGCCGGCGACGTGCTGGTCGATGCCGACCGCGCGGGCACGCTCGATGTCTGGGCGATTTCCGGTTCGGGCGCAGGCACCGCCGGATTTGCCGGGTCGATTGCGCTCAACGACGGAGGCGGCGACACCACCGCGCGCATCGGCGAGGCCGCCAACGTCAATGCCAGCGGCAACGCGCTGGTGACGGCCGAGGCCGATGATCTGATCAAATCGAAGGCCGGGGCGGTAGGCCTCGGCGGCACGCTCGGCGCAGCGGGCGGCATTGCCTTCAACGACATCCACGCCGACACCCTGGCCGAAGTCACGGGTGCAAACACACGCGTGACGGCGCTCGGCAACGGCGCAGCCGCGCAGGTCGATAACGGCGCGCTGGGCGGCAGCGGCAGCCTGAACGCGCAGCAGCAAAAGGCCAGCGTTAAGGGCGTGGCCGTGGTGGCGTCGTCCACCGCGCAGGTGGAAAACTACGCGCTTTCAGCCGCCGGCGGCGGCAGCGCAGCGGTGGCCGCCACCGTCAGCATCGCCATGCTGGGCGGCAGCACCACGGCGCAACTCGCCGACGGCGCGCGCCTCAACACCAGTTACGGCAATGCCGCGCAGGACGCGCGCGTGGCAGCGTACCACCACGACACGATCGAATCCGGCACCGGCGGCGGCGCCATTGGCGGCGACGCGGGGGTCGGTGGTGCGGCCGATACCGCCGTGGTGTCGCACGTCACCACGGCACTGATCGACAATGCGCAGGCGCAGGCGCAGCAGGGCGTGGTGCTCGACGCCGCTTCCACCACCGACATCACGCAAGCCGTCATCGCAGTCGGCGGCGGCGTTTACGCCGGGCTGGCAGGTACCGTCGGCGTGATCCTGCTCGACGGCACCACCGAGGCGCTGGCGAACGACGCCGATCTGGATTCCCACGGCAGCCTCAGCATCGAAGCCACTTCGGACGCCGACATTGATCTGAAAGCGGGGGCGCTGGCGGTCAGCGGCGTGGCGGGCGTGGGCATTACCGCTGCCGTCACCGTTGCCGAGCAGCACACCGCTGCGCGTGTCGGCGGGCAAAGCGATCTGGCGGCGCACACCCGCACCACGATCAACGCCGCCTCGACTTTCGAGCAGGACGATTACGCGTATACCGCGGCGGCGGCGGGCGGCGTCGGCATCGCAGGTACGGTCAACGTCGTAGTGGCGAAGGGCAGTACCGGTGCGAGCGTCGGCAGCGGCGTGATCGTCAACGCCGACGACGGCCAGTTCCACGGCACGCAGGACGTGAGTGTGACCGCCAGCGACAACACGCGCGTCGATAACAAGGTCGGCAGCCTCGGCATCGGGCTTGGCGGCCTGGGCGTCGGCGCGGTCGCCGACGTGGTGCTGATCCACAACGGCGCGTCCGCCAGCATCGCCAGCGGCGCCGAGGTACGCGCCGACCGCGACATCGCGGTGCGCGGCAGCAGCGTGCGCAATGTCGATTCGATCTCGACCGCCGCCGCGGGCGGCGCGACCGCGGGCATTGCCGGTGCGGTGTCGGTCATTTCGGTCGGCGCGCGGCCGGAAGACGACGCAGCAGACAACACCACGGGCTCGGTCAGCAAGGCGAGCGAACTGGCGCGCGCCTCGGCCACCGGCGACCAGATCGGCAACAATGGCGGTGCAGCCGCCTCGAACCAGCGCGCCAACGCGGCACGCGCGGGCCTGAACGTGGCGCAGGATTTCGCCACCGCGCCGGCCAGTACTTCATCGGCTGCAAATGTCGCGGCGGGCGCGACGCTCAACGCCGGGCGGCATATCGAAATCAATGCACACACCCGCACCGACACCGATGCGGTTGCGGTAGGTGCGGCGGTGTCTGCGGGTTTGTCGCTGGGCGGCGGCATTGCGATAGCCATGGTCGAGGACAAGACCGTGGCGGCGCTCGACGGCAATACCACGGCGGGCGGCAACGTCAGCGTAACGGCGACCGACGATCAGCCCGACGCCTCGGTGCTGCGTACCTACGCGGGCGGCGGCGGCG
This sequence comes from Thiobacillus sp., assembly GCF_018780105.1. Taxonomy (GTDB): domain Bacteria; phylum Pseudomonadota; class Gammaproteobacteria; order Burkholderiales; family Thiobacillaceae; genus Thiobacillus. The sequence continues at coordinate 53,081 of NZ_JADMKC010000022.1, read as the reverse complement.
TGGTGGGACTGGCCGCCAGCTTCGCCTGGCATGAAAAATCCTCGACCGCTGCCGCCGAACTCGGCGGCATGGTCAACGCAGGCGGCAACGTCACGGTCGATGCAGGCATCGATCACAATCTGGATTCGCAGGGCGGCACGCTGTCGATCGGCGCGGTCGGCATCGGCGCGGCGATTGCCTACGTCACCGAAGACGGCGACGCCAGCGCCAAAGTCCGCGATGGCGCACAGATCACTGCCGCTGCACTCGACGTGCACGGCCACGCCCAGACCGATGCCGCCGCCGACGTCAAGGCTGCATCGGGCGGCTTGGCGGCGGGCGTCGGTGCAGACGCCAACACCGAAGATTTCTCATCCGCCAGCGCGCATATCGGCGACGGCAGCGTGATCCGCACGCTGGCGGGGCTGACCCAGGTGCGTGCCAGCGTCGATCCCAACGCCCGCGCCAATGCGCTGGGCGTCGTGGTGTCGGCCAGTGTGTCGATCGGCGTGTCGCTCGCTGACGCCACGGTGGCGACGCGTGCCGCTGCCAGCACCGGAAGCAACGTCGATGTCGAGGCCGCCGCGATGACGGTGGAAGCCGCCACCCTGCGGCATGGCAAGACTGCCGAAAGTGATGCCAAGGCGGGCGCAGGCGGCCTGTTGCTGGGTGCGTCGGCATCTGACTCCAATGCCAACGTACAAACCGACACGCTGGCGCAAACCGGCAACGCCAACCGCATTGTGGTGAGCGGCGAATTCAAGGTGGACGCGGACTCCGACACGTGGACCGATGCCGACGTCACCGGCATCAACATCGGCGTGCTGGCGGGCGGCAGCAGCACTTCGAAGGCGACAACGAACACCACCACCCGCGCGCTGGTGGAAAACGATCCGGATATCACGGCCGCCAGTGTGAAAGTCAACGCTGATGGCAACGATACCTTGCGTGCCAAAACCGTAGCGGGCGCAGGCGGACTGGGCGTGCTGGTGGCATCGAAAGCGGAAACGCAGGCGACTTCGCAGACCACCGCGCGGCTTGGGGGCGCGGCTGGGAACAGCGGCGTGGTCAACGCCGCACAGGTCGATGTGAACGCGGCGCAGCACATCAATTTCAGCACCCACTCCGATTCCACCAGCGCCTCGGTGGTCGGCTATTCCGGCGCGCGCGCGATCAATACGGTCAACACCGACACCCGCGCCGTTGTCGGGCCGAACCTGACGGTCAATGCCGAAGATTTCGGCGCGCAGGCGTGGAACGACATCGTCAAGCCGTCGGCCGGCTACAACGTCGACTCCGGTTCGGGCGGCCTGTTGAACGGCGCGGCGGCGAGTTCGACTTCGACCATTCGCAACAGCGCACTAGTCGACATCGGGCACGATGCAAAGATCAACGCCACAAAAACCGGCACGCAGCCGGTGGGCAGCCTCAACCTGGCGGCCTGGAATGAAGTCGATGCGAACGACCGCGTGCGTCTGGATTCCGGCGGCGCGATTGCGATCGCCAAGGCCGAGTCCGATATCCGCGCCGACCGCAACGACGCGGTGGTGCATGTCGGCGACGATGCCACGCTGCTGACCGATGGCGATGCCAATCTTTCGGCGCGCACCGATGCCGAAATCCATGCGGTCGCCACTTCCAAAACCTATGGCCTCGCGGGCGCAGCGGAGGGCGACAGCGAGGCCATCATTCGTGCGGACAACCGCATCGAACTCGCCGCCGGTTCCAAAGTTGAAACCGAAGGCGATTTGCGGCTGATGGCAGGCACCGACGGCGTCAAGGTCAACGACCTTTACGCCGACGCCGAAACCCGGCTATGGAATTACACCGCGTTCCCGGTCGAAAACGATCCTGCTGCACACGGCGAAATCGACCAGAACAACCGCATCGACATTGCCGATGGTGCGGCCGCGCGCGCGGTCAAGAGCGTGTATCTGCTGGCATCCGAAGGCGAGCATCGCACACGCGGCTTCGGCGAGGGCACCGATGCCTATCGCGAGACCCTGTCGGCCATCGGCGAGTTTTTCGGCGCGGATACCTCGTCGCTCAAAATCAGCGGCGGCTCGACAGCCGATCGTTCATTGTCGTCGGTCAAGGTGGACGGCGCTGCGCAGGCGGGCATCCACCATCACCAGTATCTGACTTTCAACGCCGACGGCAGCGTGCAGCACTCCGAGGGCCTGAGCTACACGCTGGAGGACGGCGTATCGCTGTCGCGCGAGCTCACCAACGAAATTGTCCGACTGCGTGGCATCGCCAACGACTACCGCAACGACCAGCCGGATATTGCTCTGGCATTCGATCACGACGCCGATATTCTGCAAGCCAAGCTCAACGAGCTGGGCGGCGACACCGCGCTGGTCGATTTCCTGCGCATCGGCCCGGTGTACGCACAGGCGGGGAATGTGCGCGTGACCGGCGATGCGCTCGCGGGCAGCGGCGCGCTCGAAGCGCCGGGCGATGTGCGCATCGACATCGTCAACAAGTCGCTGCGTTTCCTGTCGACCGACACGCTGACCATTCCCGACGAAGGCGGCGGCGACGTGACGTTCAACGGCGTGCGCGTGTCATCCAATGACGACATCAATGCGCGCAACCCGCACTTGCCGTTTACGCCGCCTTCCACGGCGGCGGCGTTCGACAGCATCATCGACGCCAGCCGTTCGCCCGACCCGGTGATCCACGTCGAAAACACCAACGACCACGACGTCAGCAGCACGCTGAAAGCGCCGCCCGAGCTGCATATCAGCGGAAACGTCAGCAACCTGCGCGGCAGCTTCATCGCCAAGAGTCATGGCACGATCCTGTCGTCTGCCAACATCAGCGCCAAGACCATCGACATTGCCACCAGCGGGGACTTCATCCAGCGATTCACGTTCGGCTTCAACCATTCGGGCGGCGATCCGATTGCGCAGCTCGGCACCCTGCCGGGCGCGAGCGAAGCCGCCAAGACGGATTATTCCGGCAGCATTCCCGCCAGGAATTGCAGCGCACAGGGCGCGTGCAGCACGATCATCGCGGGCAACAACGTTTTCATCAGCGCCGAGCGCTTGAACCTCAACGGCATTATTCAGGCCGGCCTCGAAGACCGCAGCATGGTGATCGACCCCAGCCTGGTGAGCGGCGTCAACGCGGTCAAGATCGCCAACGCGCGCAGCGCCTACCTGGCTAACCCGAATGGCGCGGATCGCTATTACGACCTGTTCGTCGCCGATCCGGGCAGTGCATCGATCACGGTGCGTTACGACGCTGCGAACGACCGGTTGGAGCTGGGCGGCGTGCGCTTCGGCGGCGGCCACATGGAGCTGTTCGGCGACATCTTCTCCACCGGCAACGGCGAACTGCGCGTGCTCGACGGCTACGGCCGAATCAACGTCGCCAACAACACCGGCTACGACCTGGCGATGGGACGACTCGATACCGGCAGCGGCGTCGAAGGCATGATCCGGATTTTCGACACCTCGCAGCGCGGCGCGGACAACAAGCCTTTGCTGACCGAAATCACCCGCGTCGGCAACACCATCACCACCCGCACCAGCGAGACTTTGGTTGACGGCAAGCCGGCCACAGTAACGAGCAGCAACGCAGGTCGAACCTCGGTTTTCCAGCCGCTTGCCAACCGCCGCTTCAACTGGGTCAACGGCCAGAAAACGCACAACCGCGAGGACCGCATCTACACCACGCGCGTGTTGTTCGGCGTCGATGATTTTTATCCCGATTACAACGACCCGGACACGACCACGCCCGGTACGCCGGTGTATACGCCGCGTGCGCAGGGCGACTGGCTGTCGACCGATGGCGCGGGCAAGGCCGATTACGTGCTGGATTACACCAATGTCACCAGTGGCAAATACAAGGTGGGTGACGATTACGTCATCAGCCGCACCTGCATCGGCATTTCCTGCGACGTGGCGATCTACGAAGACATCAAGAGCGGCGCGCGTTACGACTGGGACGTGACCGAGACTTTCCATCACAGCCTCAACGCATCCAAGGCGGTCAAGATCAGTTTCCTCGGCCACGAGGGGGGCGATGCCGGCGTCACGGTCAACTCGCCCACCGGCAAGGTGCTGCTGGGCGACATGGTCAGGAGTCTGGCCGACCCGCTCAGCATCACCGCGCCCAATGGAATTGAACAGCTCGGCGACGACGCGCGGCTGGTCGGCAACGATATCCGCCTGAACGCGGTGAACGGCGCCATCGGTAGCAGCAGCGCGCCGATCAATATCGACCTCACCGATGCCGATGCCCATGGTCTGATGAACGGCACGGTGACGGCCACCGCGCTCAGTGGCGTGGCACTCAAGGAAATCAGCGGCGACATGCGCGTGGTGCGCGTAGCGGCCGTCAACGGCGACGTGATGCTGACCGCCGAGCGTAATCTCGTCGGCACTGGCAGCGGCACGGTGGTGAGCGGCAACACCCTCGAACTGGTCTCGCTGTCGGCCGATATCGGCAGCGCGCTGACGCCACTGGTCGTCGATACGCAGGGCAACACGAGCACGCTGTCGGCCAGCGCGGCGGGCGATATTCATCTGACCGAAGCCAGCGGCGACATGCGGGTGCGCCAGATCAGCTCGCAGGGCGGCGACGTGTCGCTTGCGGTGCCCGATGGCCGCCTGCTCGATGCCAACACGCTCGAACAGGTCGATGAAAGCACGCAGGCCGAACTGCTCGCGCTGTGGGATGAGCTGGCGTTGACCGGCGGCGCGGCCGAGTCGGCACGCGACCGCAATCTGGCCAACCAGAGCGCGCGTCTGCAGCAGGAGTACGCAGCCTATTTCCGCATGCGCAACCTGCACCGTCTGGACGACGGCAGCTATACCGCCGACGCGTATCACGCGGGCTACCAGTTCCATGCCACGCCGGTGCAGGCGACCGTGCTGAAATCGGTCAATGGCTGGAACGACGCTGACGTGGCGAACTACGAGGCCGGACAGACCGCGGCGTACCACGCAGCGTTCCAGCGCTTCGGCGGTAACGACTACGTGGAAAATTTCGCGCCGCAGCTTACTGCAACCGAAGTCGCCGCCCTGTCGAGCGGCGCGGTGTGGACCGAGGCGCAATTGACCAACGCACTGGCCGCCGGGCTGTTCCGTCCGGTGTCGGATACCGACGTGCGCATCGAGCAGGCCAACATCAGCGGCGGCAATGTCACGCTGAATGCCGCGCAGGGCATCGGCAGCGTCAACACGCAGCCGGTGGTGGTCGTGAAAGGTGCAGCATTGACCGACGAGCAGAAGCTGGCGCTGCTCACCGCCGAACGCAGCGACCTGGAACTGGTCGGCAACGAAATCCGCATCCGCCAGCTGGAAGACGTGGACGTGAGCGCGAGCGGCCAGCTCAGGGCCGCCGTGCAGCAAGGCGATGCTTTGCTCGGTTCCGAGTCCGATCTGCTGATCGACAGCATCGCCGCGCCCGGCGAAGTGCGCATCAAGACCGGCGCGGCGATGCAAGGCGTGGCGGGGCAGACGCACATCACCGCCGGCAGCGCCGTGCTCGAAGCCGCCAACGGCGACCTCGGCAGCGCGGCCTCACCGCTGCGCGTTGAATTGCCGGATACCGGTACGCTCACTGCCCGTGCCGGCGGCAATCTGTATGTCGCCGAAGCCAGCGGCGATATGACGATCGACAGCGTATTCGCCAAAGGCATCGTCAATCTCACCGCTCCCGGCGATATTGTCGAAGCACGTGAAGACCGCGCGCTCGACGTGCGCGGCGGCAGCATCAGCCTCACGGCAGGCGATACCGTAGGACGTCCTGGCGGCGACAACGCACTGGACGTCGCGATCAAGGCAGGCGGCCGTATCGACGCTTCCGCACCCAATGGCGTGTACCTCAACAGCACCGGCGCATCGGGCGATCTGGGCAACATCAACACGCAGGGCGATTTCAGCCTGGGCGTGATCGACGGCGGCATCACCGTGGTGGGCCAGGTGCAGATCGGCGGCAATCTCGATCTGGGCGCCGATGACAACATCGAATTCGACGGCGGTAGCGTGAACGCCGGCGGCGATGCGCATTTGCAGGCCGGGCTGGACGGCGCGGGCAGCGTGCTGGGCGACGGCCTTGGCGGCGCGGATGTGGTTGCGCAGGGCGTTATGTTCATCGCCGCGCCCGATGCGATCGGCGGCGCGGCCGCACTCGAAGTGCAGACGGATGGCGATCTGCGGCTGCAGGGTCGCCTCATCGACGTGGCCATGCAACCGTTGACGCCCGGCAGTGCTGCCGACCTTCATGTCAGCGGACTCAACGGCACGCAGGCGCAGAACGTGAATCTGGCCATCCGCGGCGCCGATACGGCAACCCTGCATACCCTGATTCTGGGCAACGGGATGATTGCCACCGAGGGTTCCAATCTGCAGATACGGCAGGGCAACGTGGGCGACCATGTCACATTCAGCACCCCGTATTTCAATGCGCGGATCGACCATCTGGATCGCCGTCCGCCGCCCGGAATGGACGTGCGCGGCTTCACCCTGGACGGTGATTTCGATCTGGAGCTGACCCCCGGCGCGGCGTATGTGGGGGCCTACGTGATCAACCAGAACCCGCTTCGCATCGTGTTCAGCAACCCGGCCGGATACGTCGACCGGATCAACGGTGAAAGCCTGCGCACGCAGCAAAGCCTGTCCAGCTTCTTCATCGGCGTCGAGGGACTGGCTGAGCGCGCATCCGCCAGTGACACTCTGGTGACGCTGGCGCCCGGCCTGCTGGACGAGGACGCTGCCCTGAAAGAATGAATCGCCCCCGTCTGCATGTGCAGGCGGGGAAAAGCGCTTATCGCCTGTGGAGAACATCATTGAGTAAATTAGCCCAAGCTTGCCAGGGCAGCCTGAGTCGTGCCGTCTGGGTATTGCCTGCGTTGCTGGTCGCGTTCAATCCTGCTGCGCGCGCGGTGGATGTGCCGACTGCTGGCGCGGTGCAGCAACTCGAACGCCAGCAGATCGAACGGCTGCAACAGGAACGCCGTTTGCGCCAGCAACCGGTGAAGCCGGACATCAGCCTGCCGGCCGCACCCGCCGCCGAGGCGGCTTCAACGGTCAAGAACATCCAGGTCAAAACCTTCCGGCTGGATGAATCGGCCATCCTCGGCGCAGATGAAATTCGCGCGGTACTGGCGCCCTATGAAAACCAGACCCTGAGCCTGGCCGATCTGATGGGTGCGGTGGATGCCTTGAACGCTTTGTATCAGAGCAAGAACATGCCGACCGCGCGTGCCTTCCTGCCGCCGCAGGAAATTCGCGACGGTGTGGTCAACATCCGTCTGGTGGAAGCGCGGGTGGGGGCAATCACGCTGGGCGAAGCCGAGCAGATCAGCCCCGAATTCGTGACCGGGCGCATGAATCTGGCGAGGGGCGACCTGATGTCGGTGCACACGCTGGAAGAAGACCTCGTCCGCTTCAACCGACTGCACGAAGTGCAATTGCACGCCAGCGTGCAACCCGGCGCAACCGCCGGCACGACGGACTTGCTGTTGACCGCTACCGAGCCCCGTCGCTACCAGTATTCGGTGTTTGCCGATAATGCCGGGCGTTACACCGTCGGCGAGGAACGCCTGGGGTTCGTCGCGCGCGCCATGGGCTTGACCGGGCGAGGCGACAGCTTGCTGTTTTCCGCCTTCTTTAGCGAAGGCAGCGAGAGCTACTACCTGGGCTATTCGACGCCACTGACGGCTGACGATCTCAAACTCGATGTGTCCTACAACCGGGGCAGCATCGAGGTGGTGGAAGGCGCGTTCGTGCCGCTCGACGTGGGCGGCAGCTCCTCCGATCTCACCGTGGGGCTGACCCAGCCGCTGATCGTCAATGCGCAGGAATTGCTCAATCTCTATGGCCGCATGGCATCGAAAGAGTCGATCAGCGAATTCGGCAACGTCACCCAGCTGGATCTCGACCTGATGGTGTTGAGCGTGGGTATGTCAGGCGATCGCCAGCAACTGGATTCGGTCCTGACCTACGACCTGAACCTGAACCAGGGCGTGAAGTATCTGGGCGGCGAAGCCAGTTTTTTCGCCGTGCGCGCCAACGCGGCCTGGCTCGGCCGCTACGGCACCCGCTCGCAGCTGATCCTGCGCGGCGGCATGCAATATTCACCGACCGACCTGCTGCCCGCGTCGGAACAGTTCCAGCTCGGCGGCAGCGCCAGCGTGCGCGGTTACTCGGAAGGCCTGTTATCCGGCCGCAGCGGTTATCTGCTGAGCGCGGAATGGCGCTACGCGCTGCAGAATCTGGATCTCGGTCTGCCGCAGGGTCCCGACGCGCCGCTGTTCAGCGCGATAGCCTTCGTCGATCACGGCGGCGCCTTCCCCTACCGGCCGTCGCCGCTGGATGACGTGACCCAGCATGACTTCCTTACCGGCGCCGGCGTGGGCGTGTTGCTCGACTGGAAAAGCCGGGTGACCGGCCGCCTCGCCGTCGCCTGGCCGTTGACCGATAACCCGGCAGAGGCAGAGCAACGCAAACCCCGGCTGCACGCCGCGATTTCGTACAACTGGTTGTAATTCAGGCCGGCGGCTCGCCCATCAACGGCTTCATCGCCGTCAGCATGCTGTTGAAGATGCGCGGGTGTGACTTTTCCTGTTCGGCCAGCATCTGCTTCATCGCGTAGCGTTGCTGCGGCTTGGCGAAGCAGGCGGGGCAGTTCTCGAAGATCACCGGCAGGCCGGAATCGGCGGCGAAGGCGCGGGTCTGGCGTTCGCGCGCGTAGGCGAAGGGACGGATGAGGCGCAGGTCGCCGGCGTCGATCAGATAGTGCGGCGACATGGTCCGGAGCTTGCCGCCGAACAGCATCGACATCATCAGCGTCTCGGCGAGGTCGTCGAGATGGTGAGCCATGGCGACGACGTTGCAGCGCTGTTCGCGCGCCACGCGGTAGAGAATGCCGCGCCGCATGCGCGAGCAGTAGGCGCAGTAGGAATCCGAATCCTTGGTCAGCGTCTTCTGCGCTTCGACCATGATCGGCTGCGATTCCAGAAAGTAGGGCACGCCGAGTGCCGCCATGTAAGGCACGAGCGGCGCGGGATCGTACTGGTCGGACTGCGGGTCGACGGTGCACGCCAGCAACTCGAATTTCACCGGCGCCTTTTGCTGCAGGTGATGCAGCGTATGCAGCAGCGCAAGCGAATCCTTGCCGCCCGACAGGCCGAGCAGGATGCGGTCGCCCTCGCGGATCATGCGCCAGTCGCCGATGGCGCGGCCGGCGGCGGTGAGAAGCGAACGGGACGGCTTGACCCAGCCGGCGGGAATGTCTTGGCTCATGGGGCGGCGTGATTCATGATGTGGCGCGACTCATGCGGAAAATTGCAGGGCGTGAAGCTGGGCGTAACGGCCTTGCCGGCCGAGCAGTTCGGCGTGGTTGCCGATCTCGACGATGTGCCCGCCTTCCAGCACCACGATGCGGTCGGCGCGTTCGATGGTGGAGAGGCGATGTGCGATGACCAGCGTGGTGCGGTTTTCCATCAGGGTTTCCAGCGCGGCCTGCACGTGGCGTTCGGATTCGTTGTCGAGCGCCGAGGTAGCTTCGTCGAGGATCAGGATGGGGGCGTTTTTCAGAATGGCGCGGGCGATGGCGATGCGCTGGCGCTGACCGCCGGACAGGCGCATGCCGTTTTCGCCGATCAGGGTCTCGAGGCCGTCGGGCATCGCCTGGATGAAGTCCCAGGCGTGCGCGGCGATGCAGGCGGTGCGGATCTCGTCGGCCGTGGCGTCACGCTTGCTGCCGTAGGCGATGTTGTGGCCCAGCGTGTCGTTGAACAGCGTGACGTCCTGTGATACCAGCGCGATATGGCTGCGCAGGTTCTGCAGCGGAATGTCGCGGATGTCGTGGTCGTCGAGCGTGATGACGCCGGCATCGGGGTCGTAGAAACGCGGCACCAGATTCGCCAGCGTGGTCTTGCCGGAACCGGAAGCGCCGACCAGCGCGACGGTTTCGCCCGGCGCAATGTCGAGGCGGATGGCGTCGAGCGCGGGCACGTGCTTGCCGGGATAGCTGAGGCTGACGTCGTGGAACGCGAGGCGGCCTTCGATGCGGGTGAGCGTTCGCGTGCCGTGGTCGCGCTCGGCGTCCTGGTCGAGCATGGAAAAAATTGTTTCGGCGGCGGCGAGCCCGCGCTGCAGCTGGTCGTTGACCGCGGTCAGGCGCTTCAGCGGCGCGAACAGCAGCAGCATCGCCATGAAAAACGAGACAAAGCCGCCGACCGTGGTGGTGTTGCTCGATGCCTGCCCGGCGGCGATGTAGACGATGACCGCCAGTGCAATGGCGGCGATGAACTGGATTACCGGTTCGTACACGGCGTTGGCGGCGACGCGCTTCATTTCGTAGGCGCGCGCCAGGTTGGCGGCGCTGCGGAAGCGTTCCTGTTCGTAGGTTTCGCCGCCGTAGAGCTTGACCACGCGATGGCCGCCGACCGCCTCGTCCACCACCTGGGTCAGGTCGCCGATGTTCTGCTGCGCCTTGCGCGACAGCCCGCGCAGGCGCTTGCTCGCCAGGCGCACCACCCACAGCGTCAGCGGCACCAGTGCGAACACGATCAGCGTCAGGCGCCAGTTGAGCCACAGCAGGTAGCCGAGCAGACCCAGCACCGTCACCGTGTCGCGCACCAGCGTGGTGAGCGAACTGGTGGCCGACTGCGTGACCTGCGTCACGTTGAATGCCAGTTGTGCGATCAGCTGGCCGCTCGGATGCTGGTCGAAGTAGCGCGTCGGCAGGCTCATCAGTTTGTCGAACATGGCCGCCCGCAGGTCCATCACCAGACGGCTGCCCACCCACGCCATGCAGTAGGTGCTGACGAAGCTGGTGAGGCCGCGCACCACGAACAGCGCCAGCAGCAGCACCGGCACCCAGCGGATGAAAGCCTGGTCCTTGGCGACGAAGCCCTGGTCGAGCAATGGCTTGAACAGCGCGGGCAGCATCGGCTCGGTGGCCGCGGTGAGGATCAGCGCGACGAGGGACAGCGCGAACATGCGCCAGTGCGGTTTGACGTAGCCCAGCAGGCGGCCGTACAGGGCGCGGCTTTGGTCGCCATCGGTGCGGGTCGGTGCGGGCGTCATAGCAGCAGCAGCGTGGCCAGGCCGAGGAAGATGAAGAAGCCCATGCTGTCGGTGATGAAGGTGAGCAGCACCGACGAGCCGATCGCCGGGTCGCGCTTCACGCGTTCCAGCGTCATCGGGATGAAGATGCCGGCCAGCGCCGCTACCAGCAGATTGAGCAGCATCGCCAGCGCCATTACGCCGCCGAGCGCCGGGTTGTCGTACAGCAGCCAGGCGAACAGGCCGACCGCCGAGCCCCACATCAGGCCGTTCAGCAGGGCGACGCCGATTTCCTTCACTACCAGCCGTTTCGCGTTGGCCGGGGTGATGTGGCCGAGCGCTAGGCCGCGGATGATCAGGGTGATGGTCTGGTTGCCCGAGTTGCCGCCGATGCCGGCGATGATCGGCATCAGCGCCGCCAGCGCGGCGAGTTTTTCGATGCTGCCCTCGAACGCGCCAATGACCCGCGATGCGACGAAGGCGGTGCAAAGATTGATCGCCAGCCACATCCAGCGGTTTTTCGCGGCGTTCCAGACGGTGGAGAACAGGTCTTCCTCTTCTTTCAGACCGGCCATCGACAGCATGTCGGCATCCGCCGATTCGCGGATGTAGTCCACCACCGCATCGACGGTGAGTCGGCCGATCAGATGGCCATTGATATCGACCACCGGCGCCATCACCAAGTCGTAGCGTTCGAACGCCTGCGCGGCTTCGTGCGCTTCGTCCTCGGCGTGAAACTTGACGAAGTCCTCGACCATCACCGCCGCCACCGAGGCCTCGGGGTCGGTCGTCAGCAGGCGCTTCAGCGGCAGCACGCCGATCAGCAGTTCGCCCTGATCGACCACGAACAGCTTGTCGAGCTGGTCGGGTAGTTCGCCCAGCCGGCGCAGGTAGCGCAGCGCGACTTCCAGCGTCACGTCGGCGCGGATCGTCACCATCTCGTAATCCATCAGCGCACCCACCGTGTCCTCGGGGAAGGACAGCGCCGATTGCAGGCGCGCGCGCTTCTGCGCGTCCAGCGTGGTCAGCAGTTCCTGGATCACGTCGTGCGGCAGGTCGGCCGCGATGTCGGCGATCTCGTCGGTGTCGAGCGATTCGGCGGCGGCCAGCAGCTCCGCCTTGTCCATGGTCTGGATCAGCGACTCGCGAACCGAATCGGAGACTTCCAGCAGAATTTCGCCGTCGTTTTCCGCGCCGACCAGATCCCACACCAGCCGCCGTTCGACGAGCGGCAGCGCTTCCAGGATGTAGGCGATGTCGGCCGGGTGCAGGGTTTCCAGCTTGCGCTGCAGTTCGGCCAGATTCTGCTTGTGCACCAGGTTCTCGACCAGCGCCTGACGCGGCCCGCCCTGCTTGTGGACGAGCTCTTCCACCAGCCGCATCCGGGCGAGCAGCGACTGCACCTGGATCAGGTGCGTTTCCAGATTGTCCTGCGACTGGGTTTCGAGGGAATCGGTCATGGGGCGTATGGGCAAAAAGCCTCGCGATTGTAACGCGCCACGGCTTAGGGACGTTGGCGAATTCGCCGCGGGAAGCAGGTGGGACAATCGCGTTCTATAGTGTCCCGATGAGGATGCTGCCAACCCTACTCCTGCTTGCCTGCCTGCCCGCATACGGACGCGATCTGCCGCTGGACACGATCAAGCTGCCGGCGGGCTTTCGCATCACGATCTATGCCGACGCTGTGCCGGGGGCGCGCTCCATGGCGCTGGCGCCGGACGGCACGCTGTTTGTCGGCACCCGCGGCGACACGGTTTACGCCTTGCCCAATCGCAGCGGCGGCCCCAGGGCCGATGCTGTCCTGACCTTGCTGAAGGGCCTGGATACGCCCAACGGCGTGGCTTTTCGCGACGACGCGCTCTACGTGGCCGAGGTCGGCCGCATCCTGCGCTACGACCGCATCGTCGAGCGGTTGCGCAATCCCCCGAAACCGGTGGTGGTGAGCGACGCCTTTCCGCGCGACGCCCATCACGGCTGGAAATTCATCCGCTTTGGGCCGGACGGTCGCCTCTACGTGCCAGTGGCCGCGCCCTGCAATATCTGCGAACCGGATCCCGCCCGCTATGCGGCGATCTTCCGCCTCAAGCCGGACGGCAGCGCGCTGGAGCAATACGCGCGGGGCGTGCGCAACACGGTCGGCTTCGACTGGCATCCGCAGATCGGCGAACTGTGGTTCACCGACAACGGCCGTGACTGGCTGGGCAACGATGCGCCGCCCGACGAGTTGAACCGCGCGCCGCGCGCCGGCCTGCATTTCGGCTATCCCTACTGTCACGGAAAATCGATCGCCGACAGCGAATATGGCGGCAAGCGCGCCTGTGCCGAATTCACACCGCCGATGCGCGAACTGGGCGCCCACGTCGCGGCGCTGGGCATGCGTTTTTATAGCGGAACCCTGTTCCCCGAATCCTGGCGCGGCCGCGTTTTCATTGCCGAGCACGGTTCCTGGAACCGTATTCCACCGGCTGGCTATCGCCTGACCACGGCGCGCATCGAGGGCGGACGGGTGACGGCCTACGAGGTGTTCGCCGAGGGCTGGCTGAAAGGCCTCGCGGCCTGGGGGCGGCCCGCCGACGTACAGGTGATGCCGGACGGTGCGCTGCTGGTGTCGGACGACAAGGCGGGGGCGATTTACCGGATCAGCTACGGCAAATAAATGCCTGGCATGCCGGCGCAGAGTGCGGGCTAGTCCCAGCGATCGTCGCGCACTTCCACCCAGCCGCCGGCCACCCTCACCGGGAACACGGCCACCGCGCTGTAGGCTGGCGGCGCAGTGACGGCGCCGCTGCGCAGATTGAAGCGGGCGCCGTGGCGCGGACAGACGATTTCCTCGCCCTGCAATTCGCCGCTCGCCAGTTCGCCGCCGTCGTGGGTACAGGTGTCCTCGATCGCGCAGTAGTCGCCGCCGAGGTTGAATACCGCGACGGCTACGCCATCGACATCCGCCACGCAGCGCCTGCCGGGCGGCAGGTCGGTGACGCGTGCGACACGCACCCAGCCGGACATCACACCAGCCCGAGTTGCAGCCGCGCAGCTTCGCTCATGCGGCTTTGATCCCACGGCGGATCCCAGACGATTTCGACGTGGGCGGCGGTGACGCCGCTGACTTCCGCCACGGTCTGCTCGACCTGCGCGGGAAAGCTTTGCGCCACCGGGCAGCCGGGCGCGGTGAGCGTCATGTGGAGTTCGACGCGGCCGGCGGCATCGACATCGAGGTCGTAGATCAGGCCCAGGTCGTAGATGTTGACCGGCAGTTCGGGATCGAAAATCGTGCGCAGGGCGGCGATGACCTGCCGTTTCAGGCCGTGTTCGGCGCGTTTTTCGTCAATCGGTTTGGGCATGGCATTTGCCCCCTCTCCCGCCTGCGGGAGAGGGTTGGGGAGAGGGAGGGCGGAGCCCACCAGGCGGGCGAGATTGATCATGGCGGTGGCGCGGGCTGCGAGGGTTGCGGGCAGAACGGCGAGGGGCCTTCGGTGCATACCGTTTCGCTGTGCTGTTCGAGCGCGGCCTGCAGGGTATGCCAGGGCAGCGTCGCGCACTTTACCCGCATCGGGAATTCGTGCACGCCCTCAAGCACGCGCAACTTGCCCACGCCTTCTGCCGGGGCGTTTTCCGCCAGCATGTTGTGCACCCGATGGAACAGGCGGTCGACTTCATCCAGCGGTTTGCCGTGCACCGCTTCGGTCATCATCGAGGCGGAAGCCATGCAGATGGCGCAGCCGGCGCCTTCGAAGCCGATGTCCTCGATGGTGTCGTTCGCCACTTTCAGATGCACCTGGATTTCGTCGTTGCACAGCGGATTGAAACCGCGCGCATGGTGCGTGCTGCCCTGCGGATTCTTCGGGTAATGCCGTGGGTGGCGATTGTGTTCGAGGATGACCTCTTCGTAGAGGGTGCGCTGGTCGGCGTTCATGCGGTGTGCTCCTTGTTCGGCGCGGGCAGCGCGGCGGCCAGATGCGGTTCCAGCCAGTCGGCCAGCCCGCTGTCTTTCAGCAGGCCGAGCGCTTGTTCAACGAAGCCGCGCAGCAGCAGTGCGCGCGCGGTGTCGGCGTCGATGCCGCGACTGCGCAGGTAGAAGATTTCCGCCGGGTCGAGCTGGCCGACGGTTGCACCATGGCCGCATTTGACGTCGTCGGTATAGATTTCCAGCTGCGGCTTGACGTCGATTTCGGCGTGCGGCGACAGCAGCAGATTGCGGCTTGATTGCAGGGCGTCGGCCTTCCGGGCGCCGGGTTGAACCACCACGCGCGCGTCGAAAATGCCGCGTCCGCGGCCGTCTGCAATACCGCGCCAGGTCTGGCTACTACCGGTGTGCGGGGCGCGGTGATCGACGTGCAGGTGCTGGTCGATGTGGCGGCGTCCGGTGGCGATGAACACGCCGTCGAGTTGGCAGGTTGCGCCGGCTTCGTCCAGATGGACCCGGGTGTCGTGGCGCGCCACGCGTGCGCCCACATTGAGCGACAGGGCACGATAGCGGCTGTCGCGTGCCTGTTGCACCAGAGTCAGCCCGGTGTGGGTGGCGGCCGCGCTGTTTTCGTCGAGCTTGAGGTGGGTGAGCCGGGCGCCTTCGCCCAGCACGATCTCGGTCACGCTGTTGTGCCAGTAGGCGAGACCGGGTGCGCCCAGACACTGTTCCACCAGCACCGCCTCGGCGCCGGCTTCCAGCACGACGAGGTGGCGCAGATGCAGCATGGCGTCGGCTTCGCTGGTGCGGTGCACCATGAACAAGGGCGCCGATTTCCAGCCGGCAGGCACGTGCAGCAGCAGGCCGTCCTGCCATAGCGCGCTATTGATTTCAGCCAGTGCCGTATTGCCGGGAAAGGTGTCGGCCAGCTGACCGAGGTAGCGCACCACCAGGGCGGTATCGGCACGGTCGGCCAGGCTGTGCGCGTGGATCGATTGCGTATAGACATCCGTCAGGCGGCCATTGCCGTACTTCAATGCGATGCCCGGATAGTCCTCGCTGGTCCAGTCTTCCGCGGTGTGATGCGGGGCGTGCAATTCAGCCCGCTCCAGGAAATCGAGCGGGGTATATTTCCAGTCTTCGTCGCGCGGGCTCGGCAGTCCGTGGCTGAAAAAGCGCTCCAGCGCCACCTCGCGTGCCGCCAGCAGATGGGGCGAGCCGCCGGTCTGTTCGAGCGCCTGCCGGTAGAGGGTGGGGGTCATGGCCGTGCCTCCGTTTGCGGGCTGGATTCGGGCATCAACCAGCCGTAGCCGCGTTCTTCCAGCTCCAGCGCCAGACTGGCGTCGCCCGAACGCACGATGCGTCCGCCCGCCAGCACGTGCACCCGGTCGGGGACGATATAGTTCAGCAGACGCTGGTAGTGGGTAACCAGAATCACCGCGCGCCCCGGGTGCTTCAGCGCGTTGACGCCGTGGGCCACGGTTTTCAGCGCGTCGATGTCGAGGCCGGAATCGGTTTCGTCGAGGATGGCGAGGCGCGGTTCCAGCACCGCCATTTGCAGGATTTCGTTGCGCTTCTTCTCGCCGCCGGAGAAGCCTTCGTTGACCGCGCGGTAGAGAAAACTGTCGTCCATGCCGAGCAGTTCCAGCTTGCCCTTCACCGTGTCGAGAAAGTCCATCGCGTCGAGTTCGGTTTCATTGCGCGAGCGCCGCACGCTGTTCAAGGCGGTGCGCAGCAACTGCACGTTGGCGACGCCGGGAATCTCCAGCGGATACTGAAAGGCGAGGAACACCCCGGCGCGGGCGCGTTCCTCCGGCGCCAGCGCCAGCAGATCCCGGTCGAGATAGCGCACGCAGCCGGCGGTCACAACATAGCCCTCGCGCCCGGCCAGCACCTGGGCGAGCGTGCTCTTGCCCGAGCCGTTGGGGCCCATGATGGCGTGCACCTCGCCCGCTTTCACGTCGAGATCGATGCCGGCGAGGATGGGCTTGTCGCCAATGGATACATGCAGGTTTTCGATATGCAGCATGACGTTCTCCTTAGCCAATCGCCCCTTCCAGACTCACCGCCAGCAGCTTCTGCGCTTCCACCGCGAACTCCATCGGCAGCTCCTTGAACACTTCCTTGCAGAAGCCGTTGACGATCAGGTTCACCGCGTCTTCCTCGCTCAAGCCGCGGCTGCGCAGGTAGAACAGCTGGTCGTCGCCGATCTTGCTGGTGGTGGCTTCGTGTTCCACCGTGGCAGTCGGGTTCTTCACCTCGATATACGGAAAGGTGTGGGCGGCGCAGTGGTCGCTCATCAGCAGCGAATCGCACTGGGTGTGATTGCGCGCGTTGGCCGCGCCCGGCAACACCTTCACCAGGCCGCGATAGGCGTTGCTGCCGAAACCCGCTGAAATGCCTTTCGACACGATGGTGCTGCGGCTGTTCTTGCCGATGTGGATCATCTTGGTGCCGGTGTCGGCCTGCTGGCGATGGTTGGTCAGCGCCACCGAATAGAACTCGCCGACGCTGTCGTCGCCGCGCAGGATGCAGCTCGGGTACTTCCAGGTGATGGCCGATCCGGTCTCGACCTGGGTCCACGAAATGTGCGCGCGGTCGCCGCGGCAGTCGCCGCGCTTGGTCACGAAGTTGTAGATTCCGCCACGCCCCTCGCGGTCGCCGGGATACCAGTTCTGCACGGTGGAATACTTGATGCGGGCGTCCTTTAGCGCCACCAGTTCTACCACTGCCGCATGCAACTGGTTCTCGTCGCGCATCGGCGCAGTGCAGCCTTCCAGGTAGCTCACGCTCGCGCCTTCATCGGCGATGATGAGGGTGCGCTCGAACTGTCCGGAGTTCTTCGCGTTGATGCGGAAATAGGTCGACAGCTCCATCGGGCAACGCACGCCTTTGGGCACGTAGACAAACGAGCCATCGGTGAACACCGCCGAGTTGAGCGTAGCGAAATAGTTGTCGGTGTAGGGCACCACCGAGCCGAGGTATTCGCGCACCAGCCCGGAATGCTTCTGCACCGCTTCGGAGAACGGGCAGAAAATGATGCCCAGGCTCTCCAGCTTGTCCTTGAAGGTGGTGGCGACCGACACCGAGTCGAACACCGCGTCCACCGCCACGCCGGCCAGCGCTTCGCGTTCCTGCAGCGGGATGCCGAGCTTTTCGTAGGTGCGCAACAACTCCGGATCGACTTCGGACAGATTCTTCGGCTGCGTGCGCGTTTTCGGTGCGGCGTAATAGTGGATGGCCTGGTAGTCGATCGGCGGATGGTGCACGGTCGACCACGCTGGCTCGCGCAGCGTCAGCCAGTGGCGATAGGCCGTCAGCCGCCACTCCAGCATGAATTCGGGCTCGTTCTTCTTCGCCGAGATCAGGCGGATGACGTCTTCGTTCAGCCCCTTGGGCACCGTCTCTTGCTCGATATCGGTGACGAAGCCCCAGCGGTATTCGTCGGTGACGCGCTGCGCGACCTCGGGGTTGCGCGTTTCAGCGCGGCGGACTTCGGCATGGTTCATCGTGTTTTCTCCTGTAAACCCGGCATCCGGATCGACTGCATGCGCGGCAGCGCCATGTCGGCCAGACTGACCGCTTCCAGCGCCACCCGCACTGCGCGGCTGATCAGTTGCCAGTTGGCGCGCGTCGCGCAGTTTTTCTCCAGCGAACAGCTGCCCTTGCCGAGCGAACATTCCGTCAGCGCCACCGGGCCCTCGATCGCGCTCACCACATCGGCTACCGACACCGCACGCGGCGCGTGGGCCAGGCTATAGCCGCCCCCTGCACCGCGCATGCTGGTGAGCAGTCCAGCTTGCAATAGACGCTTCAATAGCTTGGACACGGTCGGCAGGGGCAAACCCAGCTCGTCGGACAGCTGTACTGCACTGAAACAGCGCGCCGGTTCGCGCGCCAGCCGCACCATCAACACGGTGGCGTAATCGGTGAGTTTGGCGATGCGCAACATGTCGGCTCCTGAAATCTGAAAATAGGACTATATAGGTACTGTTTAGTTCAGATTCTGGGTGAATCAAGATCGCGAAGGGATCAAGTCCGGCAAACGCAGATCAAATCCATTGAGGCGCCCTACACGAACTGGAGGCTGACATGACCCCACTCAAACAAACCGTTTGGAGCCCGGCGGAGTTGCTCCATCATCTGGAAGAGGGCAGCCGGTTCGCCATCCTCGACGTACGCAACCGGGACGAATTCGATGTCTGGCGTATCGAAGGCAAGGTGCCGATCCAGACCCTCAACATGCCCTACTTCGACCTGCTGGACCTGAACGAAGCCGACGAAGACATCGCCGCAGCGGTTGTCCGCGCCGTTCCGCTGCAATTGCAGAACAAGTTACCCCGGGACGCCACTATTCTGGCGGTATGCGCCGAGGGCAACACCTCGAGCCACGTGGCCGAAGGCCTGCGTCGGCTCGGCTATCAGGCAGTCAACCTGCAAGGCGGAATGGCGGCCTGGGGCGACCACTACGCCATGCGCGTGGTGGAAGACAGTCCGCAGCTCACCATCCTGCAGATCAGCCGTCCGGCCCGCGGCTGTCTCAGCTACATGCTGGCCAGCGGCGGCGAAGCCATGGTGGTCGATGCCGCGCGCCACATCGATCTCTACACCCGGATCGCCGGCGAGCGGGGCTGGGTCATCACGGACGTGTTCGACACCCATCTGCAGGCCGACCACCTCAGCGGCGGCGTGGCGCTGGCCAAGGCACTGCGGGTGGATTACCGGCTGCATCCCTACGACAGCATCCATCCCGACGACCTGCTGCCCGCGACGTTCCCCTTCCGCTATCTGGAAGACGAAACGGTGCATACGCTGGGCGAGGTGAGCGTGCGCGTGCTGCATCTGCCCGGTCATACCCTCGGCATGGTCAACCTGCTGGTGGACGAGCGCTATCTGTTGAGCGGCGACACGCTGTTCATCAACTCGATCGGCCGCCCCGACCTCGGTGGCCGCGCCAAAACCTGGGCGCCGCTGCTATACCGCTCGCTGCAACGGCTGCTGGCCCTGCCAGATCACACCGTCGTGCTCCCCGCCCACTTCAGCCACATGCACGAGGCAGACGCGCAGGGCTGCTACCGCGCCAGCCTCGGTGCGCTGCGCAGCCACAACGAAGGCTTGCGCATGCTCGGCCGCGGACAGGCCGCGTTCAACGCATACATCTTGGCAAGCCTGCCGGAGCATCCGCCGAGCTACGACGACATCCGGCGAATCAATACCGGCCTGCTTCAGGTGGACGAAGCCCGTGCCAGCGAACTGGAACTGGGGCGCAACCGGTGCGCGCTCTCGCAGCACGAGGCGGGGCGGCGGAAGGCGGCGTAGGAGCGTGGGCTCGGGCAGAAATCTGGCTCAGCCAGATACTTTTCATTCCGCTATTGCACGGGTGCCTCAATCGGGTTGCCCCTATAAGGATAATTTTTCAGGCGCGTGTCGCTGCGCTCGTGGGGCTTGGCGAGGGTCTTGGCCGGGTCAATCCAGTCTTCCCATTTGAAGTTCTCGATCACCTTGGCCTGATAGCTTTCTTCAAGCGGGTGTTCGAGGATGTCGTTGATATGCGCCCACTGCTGATAGCGCATGAGGTCGACCTGATAAGGCGTCGGTTTGCCCCCGGCCTTTTTCACCACTGCCTTGAGCGCTTCCACGTCCTTCATCGTCACCTTGGGCTGCCAGGTCACCTTGCCGGGCAGCATGACCGGCTCGCCAGGGATGTTGTTGATCCCTTCCTTCCACGTCGCCAGCACGGCAACCTTCGTGTCTTCCCGATAGAGAACGATGGCATGGCTGTAGCGCTTGTCCTTGAAGAACCCCAAGTTGCCGTATTGCAGCCGCGCACCGGTAAGGAAAGCCACCGCATCCGACCAGCAGGGCGATTCGCCGCTGATACCCCAGAGTACGCTGCGGTCGATGATGCCGTCTGGAAACAGAATCTTGAATGCCACCCAAGCGGAGTTGGCGGCGGTTGTCGTCCCCTCGCAGTCGTGGCCATGGAAGCGCACCAGGTCTTTCAGCGTGGCCGGATAGGTATAGGGGTAGTAACGCCCCTGTGTACCTTGAGTGGCCAGCATTTCGAATACCGGCGCATAAGGCTTGGCAACCATGGATGCATACCAGGTCGGGTTGCGATCCGGTGCTTCCACGCCAGTTTCGATGAAGATCGATTCGCCCTCCTTGTAGGTGGGCTCTGCGGCTATGACACTGGTAGCAGCCAGAAAAATCAGACCACCGGATAACAAGAAGTCCCTGAAATATTTGCGCATGAGGATTTTCATTCCCCCTCCCTAGTCATGTGTATCGGAATCCGATAGCCCTGCATATCTCGCCAAACTGGCGGTACTGCAAGTTCTATTGCCCTTTTCCATGTATAGCAGACTGGTGCAGATCAGCTTGAGCGTCTGCAAAGACTGGAGCACTGGACGGACTTAGTGAGTATCTGGATTGTGTGAAATTGCCCCCGCCATCCCGACGAACTTGCTGCCAATCAAGCAGCCCTTGTTATGGCGATGCCGCAATTTTCCCATCGCCCACTACGCAATGATGTGGTGCACCGGCAGCTTGCTCATGTGCCACTCGCCGGTTTTCGCGTCGTATTGCGATGCGGTGAAAACATGCCACCCGCCATCGTCCAGCTTCGGAAAGTCGCCGCGATAGTAATAGCCCGGCCAGCGGGTCTCCTGGCGGTACAGCGTGTGCCGCAGCACGGCTTCGGCGGTCCACACCCGGTGCTGGAGTTCCCAGGCGCGCTGCAGCTGGTGGATGTCTTCGGCGCCGAGGTGGTCTAGGTCTTCCCGCAGCAGGGTCAGTAGCTCGAGTCCACGCTTGAGCATCGGTTCGCTGGTGACGTAGAAGGTGCTGATGCCGCCGGCGTATTCGTCCATGAGCTTTTCCAGCCGCTGCAAACCCTGCAGCGGGGTGAGGTAGCTCGGTGCGACGCTGCCGGCGACGATTTCGTTGCGGCCCACTGCGTAGTTTTCCAGCGGCTTGAAGATGGTTTTCTCCAGCAGTTTGATCTGCGTTTCATCCACCTGCGGCGGCTCGCCCTTCAAGTCCATGACATAGCGGATGGCGGCCTTGCCGGCGAGCCTGCCTTCGGTGAAGGAGCCGGACGAGAACTTGTGGGCGGAGCCGCCGATGGTGTCGCCGGCGCCGAACAGGCCTTCCACCGTCGTCATCCGGTTGTAGCCCCACTGATAGTCGGCGGGCGCGCAGTCTTCCGGCCCGCTGGCCCAGGCGCCGGAACAGGTGGCGTGCGAGCCCATGACGTAGGGTTCGGAGGTGATCAGCTCGGACGGTTTTTCCTTCGGGTCAATGTTCTGCGAGGCCCACACCACGGCCTGGCCGACGGTCATGTCGAGAAAGTCCTCCCAGCCAATTTCCTCCTTCGCGCGGCTGTCGAGCACCTCCTGCGTATGCATGTAGATGGGGCCGTTGCCGGCCTTGATTTCCTGCAGCATGGCGTGATTGCGCAGGCAGGTCGGGATCGGCGTGGTCTCCGCATAGTGGCCGACCAGTGCCTTGATCTCATCGAGACGCGCGGCTTCGTAGTTGACGCCGTAGGCGTTGGTGGCATAAGCCTTGAGCAGCAGGAACCAGGCACCGACCGGGCCGTAGCCGTCCTTGAAGCGCGCGAGCACGATGCGGTTTTCCATCTGGATCATCCGGGCGCCGGCATGCAGCACCAGGCCGTAGGCCGACGCGCTGCTCCACGGGGCATACCAGGTGCGGCCGACGCCTTCGCCGATCGACCTGGGCCTGAAGATGTGCGATGCGCCGCCGGCGGCGACGATGACAGCTTTTGCCCGGAACACGTAAAAGTGCCGGTCGCGCACGCTGAAGCCGACCGCGCCGGCGACCCGGCTGGGATGCGTCTTGTCCATCAGCAAGTGCGTCACCATGATGCGGTTGAAGACTTCGCTGGCGGATTTGCGGGCGGCCTCGGCGATGATCGGCTTGTAGCTCTCGCCGTGGATCATGATCTGCCATTTGCCTTCCCGCTGGTAGCGGCCGGTCTCCGGGTTCAGCATGATCGGCAGCCCCCACTCCTCGAACTTGTGCACGGTGGAATCGACATGGCGCGCGATATCGAATATCAGGTCTTCGCGCACCAGCCCCATCAGGTCGCCGCGCGCGTAGCGCACGAAGTCTTCCGGCTGGTTTTCGCCCCAGCGCATGCCCATGTAGCAATTGATCGCCGACAGGCCGTGGGCGACCGCGCCGCTGCGCTCGATATTGGCTTTCTCGACCAGGGTGATCTTCAGGTTGCGTCCCCAGTAGCGGGATTCGTAGGTGGCGCCGCAGCCGCCGAATCCGCCGCCGATGACGAGAATGTCGGTGTCGACGACGCGGGTTTTTCTGGACGAGAACAGGCTCATGGCGTCACCTGTTCGGACTCTAACGGCGGCAGCATGGGCAGCGCGGCCACCATGAGCGCATCGGGTTCGTGCGCGAGCAGCGGCGAGACGAGGGCGTCCGCATCGGCGGGTGCATAGTCGGCGGGCGGCTTGATCGACCCCCAGGGCGTGGTGCGGATCGGGAAGGTGAATTCCTTGAGCCGGCCGTCGCGGTAGCGGATTTTCCAGGAAATGGTTCCCCTGGCCTCTTCCCGCCGCACCCGCACGCGGGCGCCCAGCGGCGCGAAGTCGGCGTAGCCGCGCACGTCGATCGCATGCTGCGGGCACGCCTTGACGCATGCGTAGCACTCCCAGCAGAAATTGGGCTCGATGTTGTACGACCGCCTGTGTATCGGGTCGATGTGCATGATGTCGGACGGGCAGATGTCCACGCACTCGCCGCAGCCGTCGCAACGCGTCATGTATGTGTAGGTGGGCATCGCGTGTCTCCTGTGGGCGCCGGCAGGCTGGATGAACCGTCGGCTTCCTCGATGCTTCGCTGGAATGCCACCACGGGCTTGTAAAACATGTGGGCGAACTTGGACCAGGGCACGGACACAAACAGCAGCGTGGTGAAGAAGAGATAGGCGCCGAAGAGGATCCGCGTTGCCGTCGGGTTGCCCGCCATCGCCCCCAGTTCGAACAGCAGGGCAAAGCTCACGCTCGCCAGCAGCGAGACGATGAACAGGTCGGCACGCACCAGACGCCAGGGCGGCTGGCCGTCGTGCACGACGTTGACCCGGAGAAAGAAGAAAAACCAGTAGCCGCCGATCAGCACCATCACGACGCCGATGTTCCACAGCACCGGCAGGACAGCCGGCGTGTGCGGGTCCGCCGGATAGCCGAAAACCATCACGACGGTCGTGACGAGATAGAGCACGAAGCCATAGAACATCAGGACATGCGACCGCCTGCGGCTCGGGTTGCAGAATTCGCCGAACGTCGCCACGTCGTGCGCGAGCGTTCGTGTCGCGATGCGCACCACCTCCGCGCCGCTGAGCCTGCGGGTTGCGGCGGCGCTGGATTGCGCGCGCTGCTGCACGAAGAACTGCGCACTGCGCTTGTGATACAGGTCGAATAGCGTCCCGGCGATCACCGCCAGAATCATTAGAACGACGTAAGCCTGCAAGAAATGCGGGGGCAGGAATTCTGTTGCCGCGAGGAACGGATTGTCCGTGATCATCATGACGCTCCCATGCCAGCCGGTGGCTCCCTGGAGTGGCGGATACGCCTTGTCATTTTGGCGACGAGCGCGTTTCTTGTTCCGAGGCGCGAGGCAGGTCTGGAATGCCCGTCCCGGTGTCAGGTGTCAGAAACGCGGGTCGTCAAATTCACGCTGCCAGGTGGCAACCGTGTCAATTTCCCCATCCCGCAGACGTTCGGTTTGTCTGCGTCGGGTGGGGTTGAGCACCGGATTCCCGGGCTCAGTACTGATCCGCCAGCCAGCCGTCCAGCACAATGCACGCTTCGGCGTTGGGCTTGTTGGTGACCCGGCCCAATATCGGCGTGTAGCACAGGTACTGGTTGCCCGACTCGTCAGACAGATTGCGTAATGGCATCTGGCCCACCGTCTCGAAGTCATTCGTGTCCATCATGACGAATGCGTACTCGTCCCCTACACTGACTTCCAGCTTGCCGCCATTGCCTTCACCGTATTTTTCCCACCAGGAATCCGGGTTGGCGCCTTCGTAGTAAGGCGCCATGCTGTCGTTGCTGCGTATGTGCCAGGACATGATGGTGGGCTGCTGTATCGCGTTTTCAAACGCGATCTTCTTGGCCAGGAAACTCGCACCCTGAAAGTCCAGGCTTGCGTCCTGATAATCGACATGGATGTTTTTCATGATGTCACCTCCGAAAAACGGATTGCTACGCTGCAGGCAAAAATCCTGTCAGGTAGATTTCTTTTTTAGGTGAATACCAGACAAAAACAATCAGGTATCGAGATTGCCAGGATTAGGCTTTGAATCCGTAGCGATTTTTACAAGCGCCGGTTCCGTACGCGAGGAGCCCGGCAAAGCAATCAGGATCGAAGGCAGTGGGCCTGAATGCCGTGAACGCTGGACAAAACGGCCAATTGGCGCAGCCGGGCGTGTTTAGAGCTGGCCCTGAACCAGATACCAGTTGATTCCGCTTTTGGCATAGCCGGTATCGTCCATCAGCCAGTCGAGCGCCAGCGTGGCGAGGTCGTCGGCGACCGGATCGGCCAGCGGGTCCTTGTCCTGCTGGACAATTTTCAGGTAGGTCTTGCACTCCGGGCAGCTCTCGGCGCGCACCACGTTGTCGCCACCCTCCACATGGTAGTAACCGATGCCGCGGGTGTTGTCGCAATTGCTGCACTTGGCACGCACCACATGCCATTCCGACGCGCATAGCGCGCAATGCAGGTAGCGCAGGCCGTTCTCGGCGCCGCCAATGCGCACCACCGAACTGACCGGATGCGAGCCGCATACCGGGCACAGATTGGGATGCTCGGGCCGCGCCACCTGGACGGGATCGAGCTGTCGCGCAAGGCGCACCCAATGCACCTGCAAGGCCGCGCCGATCAGCGGTGCGGTGGCGGCATTCAACCGGGTCAGGTCGCTTTCGAACAGGCCGGTGGCCTGCTCGTCCAGCCACGCATCTTCACCTTCCAGAATGGGCTGCAGCGCAGCCTGACCGGCCGCAGGCAAGTCCGGCAGCATTGCACGCGCCAGATGACGGGCCGTATCGCGCCAGCCGGGCGGCCGCGTCAGGCCCGCCGGCGCCAGCGGCGGCATGTGGTATTCACGGCATTGCGCCAGTTGTTCCGGGCTCGGCAATTCTTCCTCGGGCGAGGCGTCCAGTCTGTCCTGCTGGGCGCGGGCGAGCCGGGCGATAAAGCGCAGGTAGTCGTCCAGGGTGTGACGTTCGGACAGTTGCTCCAGCCGCCGGGCGCGCGTCAGAAAAAGGTCGACGGGCGGCAAGCGCAACTCGGGAATATGGCCGGCCGCCGCTTCGATCTGGCCGGGTTGCAAGAGGGTGGGGGTCATGGGCGCTAGCGAATTCCTTGTGTGCGATCCGAGAATTACTTGCCGGTCATTTCGCGGTACCAGGCGCGGTGATGGTGCTTGGCCCAGGCCGCGGATACGGTGCCGCGCGTCATCGCGCGGATCGTGCCCTTGACCCAGATCGCGGCGTAGACGTGCACGATGATGCCGAGAATCATGACCCAGGCTGCCAGTGCGTGAATCACCACCGCCAGCCGCAGCAGTCCGATAGGGAAGGACGGCGCGAACCACGGCTGCCAGATCACGATTCCGGAAAGCAGCAGCAGCGGAAGGCTCACTACCATCACCCAGAACAGCAGTTTTTGCCCGGCGTTGTATTTGCCGAGTTCGGGCAGGTTCTGGTCGCGGTTGCACAGCACATCGCCGATGCGTTTCATCCACTGCCGGTCGGCAGGCGTGATGCGGTTGAACCCCCAGAAGCGCGCCGCCATCGCCATGAAGAACAGGAACATCAGCACGCCGATGAAGGGATGCAGGATGCGCGTCCAGGTGCCGCCGCCGAACAGGTGGGTCAGAAAGAAAAAGGCGGGATGGAACAGCGCCAGCCCCGATAGCGCGGCGAGGACGAAGGCGATGGCCACTACCCAGTGGTTGCTGCGCTCCCTGGCGGTGTAACGTTGAATGAGCGCGTTCATGATTTCGCCTCCTCTTCATCCTCAACTTTCTTGGGACCCGCCGTGACGTAGTGGAAGAAGCCGGCGAACACCGCCAGACCCACGCCGAAACTCATCAGGGGTTTGGTGATGCCTTTCCACAATCCGACCAGCGGGCTGATGTGCGGGTCCTTCGGCAGGTTCGCGTACAACTCGGGCTGGTCGCCGTGCTGCAGCACATACATCACGTGCGTGCCGCCGACACCCGGCGGGTCGTACAGCGCAGCCTTGCTGTAGCCGCGCTCCTTGAGGTCTTCGATGCGGCCCTCCGCGTGGTGAATCATGTCGTCCTTGGAGCCGAACACGATGGCTCCGGTCGGACAGATCTTCACGCAGGCGGGCTCCAGTCCCACCGCCACGCGGTCGGAGCACAACGTGCACTTGTAGGCCTTGTTGTCCTTCTTCGAGATGCGCGGGATGTTGAACGGACAGCCGGTGATGCAGTAGCCGCAACCGATGCAGTTTTCCTCGTGGAAATCCACAATGCCGTTCGCGTACTGCACGATCGCGCCCGGCGCCGGGCAGGCCTTGAGACAGCCCGGATCGGCGCAGTGCATGCAGCCATCCTTGCGGATCAGCCACTCCAGCCGGCCCGCCTCCACTTCCACTTCGGAAAAACGCATGACCGTCCACGACTGGTCGGTGAGATCGCGCGGGTTGTCGTACACCCCCACATTGGTGCCGACCTCGTCGCGCAGATCGTTCCACTGCATGCACGCCACCTGGCAGGCCTTGCAGCCGATGCATTTGGAAATGTCGATGAGTTTCGCCACTTTGACCGCTTCGCCGCGTGCGGATGGGGAGGGCGTGGTGGTGGCGGAGCGGGCCGTGATGTCGAGAGATTGCAGTGCCATGGCCGTCTCCTAGACTTTCTCGACGTCCACCAGGAACGCCTTGAACTCCGGCGTCTGGGTGTTGGCGTCGCCCACGAAGGGGGTCAGGGTGTTGGTGAGGTAGCCGTTTTTCGCCACGCCCAGAAACCCCCAGTGGATGGGAATGCCCACCGTGTGGGTTTTCTTGCCGCCCACGGTCAGGCTCATCAGGCGCTTGGTTACCACGGCCACCGCGACGATGAAGCCGCGGTTCGATTTCACCCGCACATGGTCGCCGGAGTCGATGCCTTTCTCCTTCGCCAGCTCCTCGCCGATTTCGACGAACTGTTCCGGCTGGATGATGGCCGAGGACTTCACGTGCTTGGTCCAGTAGTGGAAATGTTCGGTGAGGCGGTAGGTGGTCGCGACGAACGGGAACTTGTCCGGCTTGCCGAAGGTTTCCCAGTCTCCCTTGAATACCCGTGCGGCCGGACAGGCCCGCGCCACCGGGTTGTTCGGGGACATGGGATTGGCCGCCAGCGGCGACTCGAAAGGCTCGTAGTGTTCCGGGAAAGGCCCGTCGTTCATCTTGTCGACGGCGAAGAAGCGCGCCACGCCTTCGGGGTTCATGATGAATGGGTTCATGCCCTCTTCCGGTGCCGAGTCCGGCTTGAAGTCGGGAATGTCCGAGCCCGTCCACTTGCCTACGCCGGCATCCCAGGCAATCAGCTTGCGCGTCGGATCGTAGGGCTTGCCGGCCGGATCGCAGGAGGCGCGGTTATACAGAATGCGGCGGTTGGCCGGCCAGGCAAAGGCCCAGTTGAGCGTCTGGCCGATGCCGAAGGGATCGGAATTGTCGCGCCGCGCCATCAGGTTGCCCTTTTCGCTCCAGGCCCCGGCGAAGATCCAGCAGCCGCAGGCGGTTGAGCCGTCGTCGCGCAGTTCGGCAAAGCCGTTGATCTGCTCGCCGGCCTTGACCAGCACCTTGGTCGGGTCCTTGGGATCGGTCACGTCCCTCAGCGCCTTGCCGGAGAACTCCTTCGCCAGTTCTTCCGGCGAGGGGAAAGCCGGAATCTTGTGTTTCCAGGTCAGGTTGAGGACGGGATCGGGGAAAGCGCCACCGTCCTTTTTATACAGATCGCGAATCTTCAGGAAAATGCCGGCGAGGATTTCCTGATCCGATTTGGCATCGCCCGGCGGCTCCGTGCCCTTCCAGTGCCATTGCAGCCAGCGCCCGGAATTGACCAGGCTGCCGTCTTCTTCGGCGAAGCAGGTCGATGGCAAGCGGAACACTTCGGTCTGGATTTTGGCCGGATCGACGTCGTTGTATTCGCCGTGGTTCTGCCAGAACTCGGAGGTTTCGGTGGCCAGCGGATCGATGGTGACAAGAAACTTGAGCTTGGCCATGGCGCCCGACACCTTGACCTTGCACGGCGCCGACGCCAGCGGGTTGAAGCCCTGGCAGACATAGCCGTTGACCTGACCGTTGTTCATGTCCTCGAACACCTGCAGGATGTCGTGCGGCTTGTCGAGCTTGGGCAGCCAGTCGAAACACCAGTTGTTTTCAACGGTGGCGGCGTCGCCGAACCAGGCCTTCATGGTGCTGACGTGGAACTTGCCGTAGTTCTGCCAGTAGCTCAGCTGGCCGGGGCGCAGCGGCTTGGTGGCGCGCTTGTCGATATAGGTCGCGTAGTCCAGCTCCTTCTCGCCCGGCAGCGTCATGTAACCGGGCAGCAGATTGGACAGCAGACCCAGATCCGTGAGGCCCTGGATGTTGGAATGCCCGCGCAGCGCGTTCATGCCGCCACCCGCTACGCCGATATTGCCGAGCAGCAGCTGCACCATGGCGCCAGTGCGGATCATCTGCGAGCCCTGCGAGTGCTGCGTCCAGCCCAGCGCATACATGATGGTCATGGTCTTGTTGGGCGCCGAGGTTTCCGCGATCATCTGGCACACCTTGAGGAAAGCCTCCTTCGGCGTGCCGCAGATGGTGGACACCATGTCCGGCGTGTAACGGCTGTAATGCGCCTTCATCAACTGGTAGACGCAGCGCGGGTGCTGCAGCGTCGGGTCGGTTTTGGCAAAGCCGTCCTCGCCGATCTGGTAGCCCCAGGTCGACTTGTCGTAGTTGCGTTTCTCGGCGTTGTAGCCGGAGAACAGGCCGTTCTCGAAGGTGTAGGCGTCGTTCACCAGGAAGCTGAAGTCGGTGTAGCTGTTCACGTATTCGTGATGAATCTTGTCGTTCGACAACAGGTAATTGATGATCCCGGCGAGGAACGCGATGTCCGATCCGGCGCGGATCGGCGCATAGAAATCCGACACCGCCGCCGAGCGGGTAAAGCGCGGATCGACCACGATCAGGCGCGCCTTGCGGTGTGCCTTCGCTTCGGTCACCCATTTGAAGCCGCACGGGTGCGCCTCGGCGGCGTTGCCGCCCATGATCAAAACCAGGTCCGTGTTCTTGATGTCAACCCAATGGTTGGTCATCGCTCCTCGGCCAAACGTCGGGGCAAGACTTGCCACCGTGGGGCCGTGTCAAACACGTGCTTGGTTATCGAATGCGAGCATCCCCAGGCTGCGGGCGACCTTGTGGGTCAAATAGCCGGTTTCGTTGCTGGAAGCCGAGGCGGCGAGCATGCCGGTGGTCAGCCAGCGGTTGACCGTGGCGCCGTCCTTGTTGGTGGCCTCGAAATTCGCGTCGCGGTCGGCCTTCATCAGTTTGGCGATCCGGCTGAACGCATCGTCCCAGGAAATCCGCTGCCATTCCTTGCTGCCGGGCGCGCGGTATTCCGGGTATTTCAGGCGGTTGGGGCTGTGCACGAAATCGAGCAGGCCGGCGCCCTTCGGGCACAACGTGCCGCGGTTCACCGGATGGTCGGGATCGCCCTCGATGTGGATAATCTCGGCATGCGCGTTCTTCGCCTTGTCGCCCAGGCTGTACATCAGGAGGCCGCAACCTACCGAGCAGTAGGGACAGGTATTGCGGGTTTCGGTGGCACGGGCGAGCTTGAATTCGCGGACTTCTGCCAGTGCCTCATCGGGCGCGAAGCCCAGCACTGCCAAGCTGGATCCGCCTGCTCCCGCCGCACAGATTTTGAAAAACTGTCTCCGAGTCACTTGCATGTCGCGCCTCCGGTTCTTGTGAATCCATATTTATAGAAAAAACATAAAAAAACTATAGACACAAAAACGGGCACGCCAAGCAGATTATGGATTCGCTTGATGATCCGCACGCCTGAATCTTGCGTCTTCGCGGCATTCCGGCCGCACACGACGTGTCCGATTACGAAAACCAGCGCAGAAAGGCGGCCGCGGTCAGTGCGATGGCGGCCAGCGCGGCCAGGCTTTGGAAGCCGCGCCTGACACCGGCTCGGGTCCAGGTCTTTCCGCGCATGAGATAGATGGCGGCCAGCATGAATCCCGTTATCGCCGCCACCACTTTGACGGCGAGCGCGATCAGGGCGATTCGGCCCAAGTCCGGAGTCTCGCCGTAGTAGTAAAGGCTGGTGACGCCGAATAATCCGCCGCTGGCGATTTGCACACCCCAGGCACACAGGATCAGCCAGGCAAACGTGCGTCCGTATTCCAGGCGGGAAGTGGGCCATAGCGTGAATAGCGCACCTCCTAGCACGGCGGCCGCGCCGAAGTTATGCGCCACCTGGATCAGTGCATAGGCGAGGTTTTCCGAGCCCATGATCGAATTTCCCGCGCCTGCTCCGCCAAAATTATTTCACCGTGACCTGCACGCACTGTTCGATGCCGACGGGCACATGCGCTTTGTTCACCACTTTGACGCATAAGGTGTGCTTGCCGGTCGATGGGGTTTCCAGCAGATAACTGCCTTTGAGTTTGCGCAGGATGCCCACTTCGCGAGTGTCGACATAGACATGGACGTGATCGCCGCGCGGTCCGGGGTCGACGTCATAGACCAGCCGGTTTTCGTCCAGTGCGTCGAGTGTGGCCCCGTCTGCCGGGGCGGTAATGCTGACCCGGCCTTGTCCCAGGCTGGTGGCAGGAATGGCCAGCAGCAGGCCAAGACCTAAAGCTGCGAAAAAGTGCTTGAAGCGCATGGTGTGCTCCTTTGAGGGCTGCGCCCTCCAGTCGTCGATCAGGCTGCTTTCTGCTGCTTGTACTCCACCCATTTGGCAACCTGATCGTCCCAGTCGTCGCCGCGGAAATAGGGGTTGGAACGCGGCGCGCTGATCATGTTGGGATCGACCGGGATGTTCATGCCTTCGAGGAAATTGGCCAGCCCGATGCGTTCGATCATCTCGCCGGTGCGCTCGTGATCGAGCGCGTTTTCGGCGAAGAAATCGAGCAGGTTGCGCGCCAGTTCGTTCAGCGCTTCGAAGTCTTCGTCGCTTTCCAGTTTCATGAACGGAATGATTACGCTGCCCATGGTCGCGCCGATTTTCAGCACGCCCTTGCCACCGACCAGGATCGACACGCCTTTGTCCTTGCCGGGCAGCAGGCCGCCGGGAATCACGTTGAGGCAATGCATGCAGCGCACGCAGTTCTTGTTGTCGATGCACATCGCATTGCCGTCCCCCAGACGCGCCACCGATACGTGCGGGTTAGCTGTGTCCGCTTGCGCCTCGGGGACGATATCGATTGCCTGGGTTGGACACTTCTTGACCACGTCATTGACCAGATCGCGCATGCCGTGGACCTTCATGTAGTCCTGTACCAATGCTTCGTTGACGCGGATGTTGTCGCGCCAGGTGCCGATGGTGGCCATGTCGGAACGCTGGATGGCGTTGACGCAGTCGTTCGGGCAACCGGAAAACTTGAACTTGAACTTGTACGGCAGGCTCGGCCGGTGCATGTCGTCGAGGTTGTTGTTGATGACGGTACGCAGTGCGCGCGCCTCGTCGAAGCAGGACATCTCGCAACGCGCCGAACCGACGCAGGACATCGAGGTGCGCAGCGCGGGCCCGGCGCCACCGAGGTCGAAGCCCATTGCGTTGAGGCCGTTGAAAACCGGCTGTACGTTCTCGGTGCTGACGCCCTGAAACATGATGTCGCCGGACTGGCCGTGGAAGGCGATCAGGCCGGAGCCGCCATTGTTGACCCACACATCGCACAGTCTGCGCAGCAGGTCGGAGGTGTAATGCATACCGGCCGGCGGTTGTACGCGCAGGGTGTGGAATTCGGCGGCTTCGGGAAACAGCGGTTTGCCGGATTCGTCCTTCAGTTCGGTGAAGCGCGGAATGATGCCGCCGCCGTAACCGAACACGCCGACGGTGCCGCCTTTCCAGTAGCCTTTGCGGGTTGCGTACGAGGTTTCCAGTTGGCCCATCAGATCGACCATCATGTCGTTGTCGCGGGCCAGACGTTTGAGGCCGCTGACAAAGCTGGGCCAAGGGCCGCTTTCAAGCTGGTCGAGCAGGGGGGTGTCGTACAGGGTGCGTGTAGTCATGGCGATATCCTTTCAAGTTCGAAAGTCACGCTTCAGTCTAGACAATACCCGAGTGTTTTTATCAGGATTACCCAAATGGGCTATATGCCCCGAAAAAACCTTTAAAAACGCTGGCTTATCGCGGCACCTGGGCGTAGCCCATGTAGCGCTTGATGACCGCCACGCGGCGCTGGTAGCCTCGCGAGTTGCGGTGGTTTTCGTACCAGCGCGGGTTCGGCACCATCGCAGCCAGGCGCGCGGCCTGGTCGCGATTGAGCTTGGCGGCGGGGATTTTGTAGTAACGGCGGGCCGCCGCTTCGACGCCGTAAATACCGTTGCCCCACTCGATGACGTTGAGGTAGACCTCGAGGATCCGCCGCTTGCTCCAGGTCGCTTCGATCATCAGGGTGATGATGGCTTCCTGGCCCTTGCGGATGAAACTGCGATCGCCGGACAGGAACAGGTTCTTCGCGAGCTGCTGGCTGATGGTGGAACCGCCGGCGACCAGCCGGCCTTTCTTCAGGTTCTTTTTGACGGCGGCTTCGATGCCCTCGACGTCGAAGCCTTCGTGCTCGTTGAATTTGGCATCTTCGGCAGCGACGATGGCGCGTTTCATGTGGCTGGAAATGCGGTCGTACGGCACCCATTTGTGGCGCAGTTCGGCGTCGGGATTTTTGTCCTGCTGGCGCGCGAGCCCGGCTTCCATGAAGGCGGTGGAAGTGGGGTTGTGATCGATCCACCAGAGCACATGGGCGAAGATCCACAACTGGTACAGCAGGATCAGTGCGATCGCCGC
The DNA here is from genome assembly GCF_018780105.1 of Thiobacillus sp. Lineage (GTDB taxonomy): Bacteria > Pseudomonadota > Gammaproteobacteria > Burkholderiales > Thiobacillaceae > Thiobacillus. Next base: position 19,099 of record NZ_JADMKC010000022.1, on the reverse strand, counting down.
GGCGACGCCTTTGCCGAGCCAGCGTAATGCCGTTTTCATGCGCGCAGGCTCGCGATGACCGGTGCGGTATCGGGACGCACGCCGCGCCATAGATAAAACGCCTCGGCTGCCTGCTCAACCAGCATGCCGAGGCCGTCGGCGGTGGCGGCGCCGTGGACGCGCGCGAAATCGAGGAAGGGTGTGTGGCCGTACATCATGTCGTAGGCCAGCGTGTCGGCACCGAAAATGCGCGGAGACAGCGGCGGCAGTTCGCCCGCCAGACTGGCGGCGGTTGCGTTGATGACGACATCGAAGGGCCTATCGGTCGCTTCAAACGTGGCGGCGCGGATGCCGTGGCCGAATAGCGTTGCCAGTTCCTCGGCACGGCTGAGCGTGCGGTTGGCGATCACCAGTGTGGCGGGCTGCTGCTCGAGCAGCGGTTCGATCACGCCGCGCGCCGCACCGCCTGCGCCGAGCAGCAGGATGCGCTGGCCGGCGAGCGTGCGCTTGAGGTTGCGGGTGAGATCGGCGACCAGTCCGGCACCGTCGGTGTTGTCGCCGAAGATGCCGTCGGCGGCGAAGCTCAACGTGTTGACCGCACCGGCGCGTTCGGCGCGCGGGCTCAGACGCTGCGCCATTTTGAACGCGGCTTCCTTGAACGGTACCGTCACGTTTGCGCCGCGTCCGCCTGCCGCCACAAAAGCCGCCACGCTGTCGGCAAAGCCATCCAGCGGCGCGAGGATGGCTTCATACGTCATGTCCTGCCCGGTCTGGTGAGCGAAGGCGGCGTGGATGAGCGGCGATTTGGAATGGGCGATGGGGTGCCCGAAAACAGCATAGCGGTCAGTCATGGCGCGCTATTCTAAAGCGCGTCGGGTCCAAAGTGCGTCGAGGGCAGACGGATCAGCTTTGTGTCCAGGGCAGGCCGCGCTGCTTCCAGCCATTGAGTGCGTTGCGGTGGCCCGTGTTTTTGTCGAGATCGCCCTCGAAGCCTTCCTGCACGTTGTAACACTGGCGTAAGCCGGCCTCGGTGCCGGCAATCGCGGCGTGGTGCGAGCGGTGACCGTTGCGGCAGATGAAAAACAGCAGCGACTCCGGATCGACTGCCTGCGCCAGCTGCACGGAAAAATGCGGGTTGAGCATCCAGCCGGGCCACGATTGCCATTCCACGTGCACGGCACCCGGCAGCGTGCCGGTCAGTTCCAGTTCGGCGCGCGAGCGCACGTCAATGAGGCGTGCACCCGGTGCCAGCTGCAACAACTCGTGGGCTTCGTGTGGCAGCAACGCGCCGATGTAGGGCCAGTTCTGTGCCTGGCTGCGTGCGTGCGCCGTGTTGAGCAGTTCGGTAATGCGTCCCATGGCTTAGATCCTGATTGTTTCGACCAGTATATGCAAACCTGAACGCACTGCCACTGCACCAAAATAGTGCTCTTATTATCGTTGCGCAACAAAACAGTGCGCTCGTCAGGGTGCGGATGCGTGTGTTGTGGTGGCTGGCCCTTGTGGCACAATGCCGGATAGATATTTTGAAGCGTGGCACGGTTTCTGCTGATTGGTCATCCCGTACATATCAAAATATGTCGTTCAACTTACTTTCAGCTTGAGGAGATTCAGCATGGCCGTGGCCAAAGTGATGAAAATGATTCAGGACAATGAAGTCAAATTCGTTGATCTGCGTTTTACCGATACCCGTGGCAAGGAACAGCACGTATCGATTCCCGCCCGCCTGGTGGATGCCGAGTGGTTCGAAAACGGCCACCCGTTCGATGGCTCGTCGATCGCTGGCTGGAAAGGCATTCAGGCTTCCGACATGCTGCTCTCCGCCGACCCGGATTCGGCCTGGATCGACCCTTTTTTCGACGAATCCACCCTGATCCTCACGTGCGATGTGATCGAGCCGTCCGACGGCAAAGGCTACGAGCGCGATCCGCGTTCGGTCGCCAAGCGCGCCGAGGCCTACCTCAAGTCGACTGGCATCGCTGACACCGCCTACTTTGGTCCTGAACCCGAGTTCTTCATTTTTGATTCCATCACCTGGCACGACAATATGTCGGGCTGTGGCGTGCAGATCAATTCCGAAGAAGCCGCCTGGTCGTCCGCCGAGAAGTTCGAGAACGGCAATACCGGCCACCGTCCCGGCATCAAGGGCGGTTACTTCCCGGTGCCCCCGGTTGATTCGCTGCAGGACATCCGCGGCGCGATGGTGCTGGCACTGGAAGAAGCCGGCATCCCGGTTGAAGTGTTCCACCACGAAGTGGCTACCGCTGGCCAGTGCGAAATCGGCACCGTGTTCAGCACGCTGACCAAGCGCGCCGACTGGACGCAGATGCTGAAATACATCGTGCAAAACGTCGCCCACGCCTACGGCAAGACCGCGACCTTCATGCCCAAGCCCATCGTTGGCGACAACGGTTCCGGCATGCACGTTCACCAGTCGCTGTGGAAAGACGGCAAAAACCTGTTCGCGGGCAATGGCTACGCCGGCCTGTCCGAGATGTGCCTGTACTACATTGGCGGCATCATCAAGCACGCCAAGGCACTGAACGCCATCACCAATCCGTCGACCAACTCGTACAAGCGTCTGGTCCCCGGCTTTGAAGCGCCGGTGATGCTGGCTTACTCGGCGCGCAACCGTTCGGCCTCGATCCGCATCCCGATTGCTGCGAGCGAGAAGGCGCGCCGCATCGAGACCCGTTTCCCGGATCCGACCGCCAACCCGTATCTGTGCTTTGCTGCGCTGATGATGGCCGGCCTCGACGGCATCCAGAACAAGATCCATCCCGGCGACCCGTCGGACAAGGATTTGTACGATCTGCCGCCGGAAGAGGATGCGAAGATTCCGAAGGTCTGCCACAGCCTGGAAATGGCGCTGGACGAACTCGACAAGGATCGCGAGTTCCTGACCCGTGGCGGCGTGTTCACCAACGACATGATCGACGCGTACATCACGCTGAAAAATGAAGAAGTCACCAAGTTCCGCATGACCACGCACCCGGTCGAATTTGCGATGTACTACTCGCTGTAAGGGCTGCTCGGAGCGGGGTTGCCGACGCTTAGGCGGCTTGATAACTCCGGTCGGGTGCAAACAGCAAAAAGGGCAGCTTCGGCTGCCCTTTTCTATGGCACGCCATTCCGCGGCGCGTGCGCCCGCTGCTTCAGAATCGATGGCTTTAGCCGTTACCAAGCGGGTACGCTACACTCCTCCGCCATGTTGAAATCATCCTTTGTCCTTTTGCTGTACCTGATTCTGGCTGCGCCCGCGCAGGCGGAAATCTACAAATACGTCGATGAAAGTGGCAACGTCACGTTCACCGATGTGTACAAAAAAGGGGCGAAGCGGATCGACATTCCCGGCGGCCCCGAGGCCTTGCCATCGCGCGGCAAATCCGCATCGTCCAAGCGGGCCTCCGCCAATCCCAGCCCGGCTGATTTCCCGCGTATCGACCCGGGCACGCAGAAGCGCCGGGACGATATCCGCCGCCAGGTATTGCAGGACGAGATCAATGGCGAGCGCAAGAATGCCGCCGAAGCGCGTCGTCAGTTGAGCCTTGGTGAGCGGCTGGCGCCGGGTGAGCGCATGACCGACGCGAGCTACCAGAATCGCGTCAAGAGTCTGCGCGAGAGCGTGCAGCAACACGAGCAGAACGTGGTATCCATCCAGCGGGAACTGGCCAACCTGAAATAGCTGGCGTACTTTTCTGCCGTAAAAATGAGGCGACCTGTCTTCGCAGGTACGCTGGCACAATCAGTGCTTTGATTCACTGCATGAGCACGATGCCCCCCTCTCCCCGTGAATTTTCAGGACTCGATTGCCTGTCGACTGGTGCGATGGTGCTGGATGCGACTGACCATATCCGCTATGTCAATCCGGCAACCGAAACGCTGCTCGGCATATCTGGCGTGCTTTTGATCGGTAGCGCATTCCGGCAGATGTTCGAGCTGAGTCCGGAGCTGCTGGCAGCGACCCAGACTGCGCGTACGCAGCAGGAAACCGTGATCGAGTACGAGATCGATGTGGCCGTAAGCGGGCATCCGCCTATCCGCCTCGGATGCAGCATTTCGCCGCTGGAACAACCCGTCGACACGCTGCTGATCGAAATGCGCGCGGTAGATCCGCATTTGCGGATTACCCGCCTGGAGCAGGCGCGCATGCAGCAGGAGGCCAATCGCGAGCTGCTGCGCAATTTGGCGCACGAAATCAAGAATCCGCTGGGCGGTATCCGTGGGGCGGCCCAATTGCTGGAACATGAATTGCCACGCGAGTCGCTGCGCGAATACACCCAGGTCATCATCAAGGAGTCGGATCGCTTGCAGTCGCTGCTGGAGCGCCTGTTGACACCACACAGAACGCCCCATTTTGGTGCGGTCAATATCCACGAAGTGCTTGAAAGGGTGCGTAGTCTGGTCCTGGCTGAAACCCCCACCATGACTGTGCGGCGCGATTACGACATCAGCCTGCCCGAGATTCGTGCAGATGTGGAGCAATTGATCCAGGCCACGCTCAATATCGCGCGCAATGCGATCCAGGCCATGCACGGTCAGGGAACGGTCATTTTCAAAACCCGGGTGGCGCGGCAGAGCACGCTGGAAAGCCGGCGTAATCAACTGGGCATGCGGATCGACATCATCGACGATGGTCCCGGCATTCCGGAAGATATCCGCGGGCAGATTTTCTATCCGCTGGTGTCGGGGCGCGAAGGCGGCAGTGGTTTGGGCCTGGCCGTGTCGCAGACGCTGGTCGCGCAAAACCACGGCACCATCGATTGTGAAAGTCGCCCGGGCTGCACGGTCTTTTCTATTTTTCTTCCACTTCCCACCTGAGTCCCATGGCGAAATCTACTTGTGTCTGGATTGTTGACGACGACCGTTCCATTCGTTGGGTGCTCGAAAAAGCCATGCAGCGCGAGAATATTCCGTGCATGGTTTTCAATTCGGCGAGCGATGCGCTACGCGAACTGGAACGCAGTCAGCCAGCCGTGGTGTTGTCCGATATTCGCATGCCGGGGGCGAGCGGCCTGGAGTTGCTGCAGGCACTGAAGGAGCGCCTGCCCAAAGTGCCGGTCATCATCATGACCGCCTATTCCGATCTCGACAGTGCGGTGGCGGCATTTCAGGGCGGCGCGTTCGAATATCTGCCGAAACCGTTTGACGTCGACCAGGCGCTGGAACTGGTGCAGCGCGCGCTGGCTGAAACCGCCAGCAGCGATGTGCTGCAGGGGAGCGATGTGCCAGCGCCTGAAATCCTCGGTCAGGCGCCCGCCATGCAGGAGGTGTTCCGCGCCATCGGCCGGCTGGCACACTCGCATGCCACCGTGCTGATCACGGGCGAATCCGGCAGCGGCAAGGAACTGGTGGCGCAGGCGCTGCACCGCCACAGCCCGCGTGCCAGCGGGGCGTTCATTGCACTCAATACCGCCGCCATTCCCAAGGATTTACTGGAGTCCGAACTGTTCGGCCATGAACGCGGCGCGTTCACCGGCGCAGCGGCGCAACGGCGCGGCCGGTTCGAACAGGCTGACGGCGGCACGCTGTTTCTGGACGAGATCGGCGACATGCCTGCCGAACTGCAAACCCGTTTGCTGCGGGTGTTGTCGGATGGCCAGTTCTACCGGGTAGGCGGCCATTCGCCGATCAAGGTGAACGTACGCGTGATTGCCGCGACCCACCAGGATCTGGAAGTGCGGGTGCGCGAAGGCCTGTTCCGCGAAGACCTGTTCCACCGCCTCAACGTGATCCGCCTGCGTTTGCCGGCTTTGCGCGAACGGCGCGAAGACATTCCGCTGCTGGTGCGTCACTTCATGCAGAAAAGTGCACGCGAGCTGGGGATGGAAGCCAAGGGCATGTCGGATGCGGCGCTTAAATCCCTGATGAGCCTACCGTGGAGCGGCAATGTGCGTCAGCTCGAAAACGTCAGCCACTACCTGACCGTGATGGCGCCAGGCCAAGTCGTTGAAGTGGGGGACTTGCCCGCCGACCTGATGCTGAGCACGGCCAGCCCGGCTACCGGCGACTGGTTGCAAAGCCTGGCCTCCGAAGCCAGCGCGCGTCTGGCGCGTGGGGATGCGGCCATTCTGGACGACCTGACCCAGGCTTATGAGAAGACCTTGATCGAAGTCGCGCTAAGGCATACCGCAGGGCGACGCATCGAGGCGGCCCACTTGTTGGGCTGGGGGCGCAATACGCTGACGCGGAAAATTCACGAACTGGGAATGGATCACGAAGCCGGTGCGGATGAAGGCAAATGAGCGCCGCCTGAAGGACAGCAGGGCCACAAAAAAGCCGACTTCGCGCCGGCTTTTTTGTGGCTGGACAGCAATCAGGCAGCTTGGGCTTCTTCCAGAACTTTCTGGATTTCGCCCTTCTGGTACATCTCGATCATGATGTCGCAACCGCCGACCAGTTCGCCTTTGACATACAGCTGCGGGAAGGTCGGCCAGTTGGCGTAGTACTTCAGGTTTTCAAAAATTTCCGGATCGGCCAGCACGTTCACCGCCAGAAAATCCTTCACGCCGCAGGCTTGCAGCACTTGTGCAGCACGCGAGGAGAAGCCGCACTGCGGAAACTGGGGCGTGCCTTTCATGTAGAGCACAACGGTGTTGTTGGTGACTTGGTCACGGATACGGTCGAGAGGGGTGGTCATGACGGGCTCCTGATGAATACCTGAGTGGAATGGTCGGGAATTATACGCCCGGTAAAACGCGCGTCAAGCAGGTTTGGGCGCTTCGCTATCCTGTTCCGTGCGGATAAATGCCTTGTGAAACAAATGCGGGATCAGCAGGTGCGCCGGCATCCTGAGCCAGTGGGCGCGGACGTAGGCGGCCAGGCGGGCTGCCGGAGTGTACGCGTCCGCACAACTGGCGTGAGACGGCGCCAGCACGCGGGTAAAAACGCGGTCCATCAAGGCGAGCGTGAAGCGACCGGGCGCCGCGGCTTGCAGCGCAGCGAATGCGCTGTCGGGAACCGGCGTGTCGAGGAAATACTGCACATAGCGCAAGGCGTAGAACAGCGAACGTCCCAGTTGCAGTTCCTCGGCGCGGGCGCACAGATGCGTCCAGAATTCAGGCGCCGTCGCGGCATCGCGCAACAACAGATCGAGGTCGGTGAGATCGCGCAGCCCGTGCGGCAATTCCCCGTCGTGAAACAAATGCGTTGCGGAATGCAGGATGCGGTCTTCCGCCGCTAGCACGTGAATGCCGGGCAAGCCCGCCACGGCGACGGCGCGGCTGCGGAGCTTGCCGGAATCGGGGTGGTAGCGCGCAGTGTCGGGGAGAATGGCGTGGTGGACATCAATCACCGTGGCCCGCTGCATGTGCTGCATGGGTGGGATTTCATGCATCCAGCGGCGGTAGTAACGCTGGTCGTAGGCCGAGAGGCCGGTGGGGTGCCAACCCGCCAGCATCAGCGCAGCTTCAACCTGGTTCAATTGTTCGCGCGGCACCAGAATGTCGATGTCGTTGAACAGGCGGCCGGCCGCCGCCGGGAGGTCCGCCATGACATAGGCGCCGCCCTTCAGTACGACGACGGGAATTGCCATGCCTGCCAGTGCCTGCTGGATCTGGGCGACTTCCCAGCGCACCGCCAGCTGCTGCTTGTCGGCTAGCGTGGCAGCCGCGTCGAAGTGCCAGCGTGCGACGTCCGGGATGCGCTCAAGCAGATGATGCTGAGCAAGCACATGACGGATGCGTGCCAGCAAACCCGAACTGCGCGCCTGCCGGATCAGCAAGTCCCAGTCGGCCATCGAATAGCGGCGCAGCGATTCAGGGTCGCGCAGAATGGCCGAAACCCGATCCTGCGACCGGGCGGTGCGGGCGCTCTTAATCGACGTCATGCGGCGTGGCGGCCAAACGGTCAAAAGCGGCAACGGCTTCCGGCAGTTGGCTGTACTGAAAATCGTAACAGTCGACGTGCTCGATCAGCGTCGTGCCGACGCGGAAACCATCGGTGCCCAGATGGCTGTAGTTGAACGCGTTTTGTGCCAGAAACATGAAGGTCTGCGCTTTTGAGCGGGGGCTCAGCACGGTTTCAGCACCGGCGGTCCATTTGGGAAAAATCACCCAGCCGGGGCGCGCCGGTTCGTGTTGGCGTCGCACGCTTTCCCGCGGCGGACGCATGTGCGCAACCGTACCTTTGGCCGTGTCGTGCGAAGCGCGGTTGATGAAAGCCTCGAGCGAAAACCCGCGGATTACATCGATCGATTGGTTTTTCAGGCTGACCGGGCGCGGCAACGGGTGGATCAGCCCGCTGAGACGGTCGATCAGGGTGAGTTCGTCCGACAGCAGCCGCCAACCGGACAACACCAGACCGGCGGTCAGGGTGCTTTTGCCCGAACCGGGCGGAGCCGGCAGGATGGCCGCAAGGCCGTTTTTTTCAACGACCGCAGCGTGAATGATCAGGTACTGATGGGCATGCATGGACACGCACCAGTTCAACCCCCATTCCAGCATCGGATAGGCCTGATCCAGTGGCAGCGGTTTGAACGGCAGGCTGCCGTCGAACGAGAAATCCACTTGGGGACGCAACCAGCGTCGCAGCGTTGAAGGGGCGTTCAACTCGACGTGAAAGTCCGCAAATGCATGTCTGGAATCGCGTGTCTCGAACTGGCCGTACAGATCGACCAGACCCTTGGCGACCGAGGGAATGCGGGACTGCACGCGGAGGGAGAATGGCCCCGTGCGTAGCCACACGCCGGGCCCGCTGAGCCGCTGTTGCAGCTCGGAGGGGGACAGCTGAAGCAGTTTCATGGGATTTCCAGCAGGCCCAGTTGGCGCAGGCTGGCGAGCGATTCCTGAGTCAGCGCGGAGAGATGCGTACTGCCGGGCAACTCGATTTCAGACATCAGGACTGCTTCGAGCTCGTGGACAGACAGGCCGGGATTGTTCTGGACCAGCTGGAACAGGGTCAGGGTGAATGGGGCAAGGAAATGCGTATCGCCCGAGGCTGTGTCAAATACAACAGCCTCGTCCCCGAACGATTTGATGCGAAAGCGTGCCAAGCGCGCTGTGGGCGGTGATTGAGAAATCCCGGGTGGCCTGGACGGCCTTAGTGGAACGTGCCCTGAATATATTGCACGATTTGTGCGGACGACCAGTGCACATTGGCGGTGGGCTCAAAATAGCCCTTGGTCGCCCACTCGTTCCACATATTGATGACGTCGGATTCCGAGAGGATGGGCGTGAGGCCGCTTCTGGCATTCAGCAAGGCGGCCACAATGTGCATGCCCAGATTGTCCCGGTCGGACAGTCCCCAGGGATTGCTGCCATCGTTCGCCATCATGACCTGCATCATGGTGAGTGACGTCGGCGCGCTGATCGGGTTGCTGTCGAAGTCGGCCAGGAAGCTGCTGCCGATGCCATTGGTCACCAGGCCGAAGATTGGATGGAACAGGGTGCCGCCCGACCACTTGTCGGCTAGATTGCATTGATCCGAACAGGAACCAGGCAAGTAGGGCTCCGCCCATTGTTCCGGATGCTGTTTCCAGTAGCCGGGGGACCTGCCGCTGCAGGTCGTCGGCGTGCCATGCTGGCTCAAATTGCCCGAGCAGGCGGCTGACGGCGTGACGCACTGGCCGGCCAGAACCGGACGGCTGGCGAGGGTCAAAATGGCCGAAACGCCGAGGGCTGCACCAGCCAGCTTGCGGCGGGATTGATCGACAGAAACGGGTTGGGGCGCTTCGGGCTGGATATCGGCAGTATCGGGTGTGTGATCAGACATGGCAGACCTCGGTAGGCGTTTAATTTTGTATCCAACGATAGAGCAAGAATCGCTCCAGCTTACCGTAAACCGGGCTGAGATGCCCATGCGACGTAGCATGGGCATCTGAAATTCGGTTTGCATTGCGCGCGAGTGTAAATTATTTCGACACTTGGCCACCGCTGACACGCGGGATTCCCGCCAGATCGTTCCAGCTTTGCGGCGAGGCGATGCCGCTCTGTTGCAGCAGGGAGCTGACGGCGGTTGCCTGATCATGGCCATGTTCGAGCAGCAGGGCGCCGCCGGGCTGGAGGTGCGCGCAAGCGGCTGCGATCAGCCGGCGCAGGTCATCGAGTCCGTCGGCACCGGAAGCGAGCGCGGCAAGCGGCTCAAAACGCACATCGCCCCGGGCCAGATGGGGGTCGGCTGCGGCGATGTAGGGTGGGTTGCTGACAATCAGATCGAAACGTCGCTCGCCGATTGCGCTGAACCAGTCGCTCACCAGAAACTCGACACGTGTGTCGAGCAATTCGGCATTGCGCTGGGCCATCGCAAGTGCCGCCGGGGAACGGTCGACTGCCGTCACCCGGGCGAGCGGCCGTTCCAGCGCCAGGGTGAGGGCGATGCAGCCGCTGCCGGTACCGAGATCCAGTACCGCTACGGCCTGCTCGGGCGGGATGCGCGCAAGCGCCAGCTCAACCAGCAGTTCGGTGTCGGGCTGCGGAATCAGTACCGCGTCCGAAACCAGGAAGGGGCGGCCATAAAACTCGCGGCGGCCGGTGAGGTAGGCAATGGGGACGCCGCGCAGTCGCTGCGCCAGCAGGGTCTGGAACGCATCGATCTGCCGTTTGGGCACCGCATCGGTATCGTGTGCAATCAGCCAGGCGGGCTCGACCCCCAGTACATGCGCGGCCAGCACGCGGGCATCGAGCCGTGCGTCGCGGCGGGGCAGATCGAGCGCGGTGGCGATGCAGGTCGTAGCGTCGTCGATCAGGCCCGTGACCGTAGGCTCGGTCATGGCACTTCAGCCCTCGCCCGACAGCGTCGCCAGTAACTCGGCCTGATGTTCGGCCGCCAGGGCGTCCAGTAATTCGGTGAGATCGCCATCCATCATCGCGTCGATCTTGTACAGCGTGAGGTTGATGCGGTGGTCGGTGATGCGCCCCTGCGGAAAATTGTAGGTGCGGATACGGTCGGAGCGGTCGCCGGTGCCGATCAGGCTTTTGCGGGTGCTGGCTTCCAGCGCGTGCTGGGCCTGCAGTTCGCGATCTTTCAGGCGCGCGGCCAGCACGCTCATCGCCTGCGCGCGGTTGCGGTGCTGCGAGCGGTCGTCCTGGCATTCGACCACGAGGCCTGTTGGCAGATGGGTGATGCGGACGGCGGAATCGGTTTTGTTGATGTGCTGGCCGCCCGCACCGGAAGCGCGATAGGTGTCGATGCGCAAATCCGCCGGGTTGATATTGATTTCGGCCACTTCATCGGCTTCCGGCATCACCGCGACGGTGCAGGCCGACGTGTGGATGCGGCCCTGCGATTCGGTTTCGGGCACGCGCTGTACGCGGTGGCCACCCGATTCGAACTTGAGTCGTGAATACGCGCCCGCGCCGACGATACGCAGGATGATTTCCTTGTAGCCACCCACCTCGCCGGGGTTTTCCGAGACGATTTCGACTTTCCAGCCCTGTCGTTCCGCATAGCGGGTGTACAGGCGCGCAAGGTTGCCGGCGAACAGCGCCGATTCGTCGCCGCCGGTGCCCGCGCGAATTTCCAGAAAGATGTTGCGATCGTCGTTGGGGTCTTTCGGCAACAGCGCGGTTTGCAGATCGGTTTCCAGTTGTGCGATGCGGGTTGCGCTGTCGACAAGTTCGGCCTCGGCGAGCTCGCGCATGTCGGGATCGGCCAGCATCTCGGTCGCTGTCTTCTGGTCGGCTTCGGCCAGCCGGTATTGGCGATACAGCGCCACCACGGGATCGAGGTCGGCGCGTTCGCGGGTGAATTTGCGGTAGGTCTCCATGTCGCCGGCGATTTCCGGCTGCGACAACAGGGCGTCGAGTTCCGCCAGCCGCTCGTCGGCGCGAGCGAGCTTGTCTTGTAAAGAGGCTTTCATTCCCGCGCAGCCCTTATTTGTCTGGCCCCAGCCCGTAAAGCTGCTTGATCAGGCGGGCGAACTGATCGCGCTCGGCGCTGCTGGCATGGTTCAAGGCGTGGGTCGGGGCGTGTAGCAGCTTGTTGGCGAGCGCGTGGCTCATCGCGTCGAGCACGGCGCGCGGATCTTCGCCGCGCGCCAGGGCTTTTTCGGCCTTCTCGATTTCATGACGGCGATGGCGGTCGGCGTTGTCGCGCAGGGCGCGGATCACCGGCACCAGTTCGCGGCCTTCCATCCAGTGGACGAAGCTTTCGACGCTGGTTTCGATGATTGCCTCGGCCTGCGCGACTTGCGCGACGCGGGTGTCCATGCCTTCGCGCACCACTTCCCCGAGGTCGTCCACGCTGTAGAGGAAGACGTCATCCATGGTGGCGACTTCGGCTTCGACGTCGCGCGGCACCGCCAGGTCGACGATGAAGATCGGGCGGTGGCGGCGCTGTTTGATGGCGCGTTCCAGCATGCCCTTGCCCAGAATCGGCAACGGGCTGGCGGTGGAGGTGATGATGATGTCGTGGGCGGCGACTTCGTCCGGCAACGCGGTGAGCGGGATCACCCCGGCGTTGAAGCGCTCGGCCAGCGGACGCGCACGCTCGGCAGTGCGGTTGGCCACGGTCATGCGGCGCGGATGCTGCGCGGCGAAGTGCGTCATGCACAACTCGATCATTTCGCCGGCGCCGATGAACAGGCAGGCCTGCGCTTTCACACTGGGGAAAATGCGCTCGGCGAGGCGCACGGCAGCGGCAGCCATCGAGACCGAATTGGCGCCGATTTCGGTGCTGCTGCGCACTTCCTTGGCGACCGAGAAGGTGCGCTGGAACAGCTTGTGCAGCAGCAGGCCGAGGGTGCCGGCTTCTTCGGCGGTGGCCACTGCCTGTTTCATCTGGCCGAGGATCTGGGTTTCGCCCAGCACCATCGAATCGAGGCCGGCGGCGACGCGGAACGCGTGCTGTGCTGCCTTTTCGCGCGGCAGGGCATACAGATAGGGGGCCAGTTCGCGGCGTTCGATATGGTGGAAATCCGCCAGCCATTGCGTCACGTTTTCGGGGGAAGGGGTGTTGACGTACAACTCGGTGCGGTTGCAGGTCGACAGGATCGCTGCCTCGGATGCATGCTGGTTCTGCGTCAGCTCGCGCAGCGCCAGCCCCAGCTTTTCGGGGCCGAATGCCACCTGCTCGCGGATGGCGAGCGGTGCGGTGTGATGGTTGACCCCAAGGGCGAGAAGCTGCATGACGGCAGGCGGCCGAAAAACAAAGGCCGCTATTTTACCTGCTCCCGCTAGGCGGGGCGCGTTTGCGTGGCGGCATCAAAGCGCAAACGGTCGTAATAGCGGCCGCGATACAGCAATCTGCGGTGGCCGGGCGAATCGGAAAACCCGTTGCGGGTATGCAGTACGTTGTTGCAGATGAGCCCCATGCCGGGCGTCATCCGTGCGGTCAGTGTGTATTCCGAATCAGCGAGAATCTCGCTCAGCGTTTTGACGGCAGCCTGTGTGACCGGATCGGCCTTCCAGACGATCGAGCGGGTGCGCGCGGTGTAGCGCATGTAGAGAAATCCGAGTTCGGGGTCGACGGCAAATACCGGGCCGGACTGTTCGGCGCGGGCGATGTTGTCCTCGTCCATGCGCGCGGGAATGGTCATTGCGTCTGGTTGCATCAGCGCGGCGATGAAGTCCGGGTTGATGTCGCGCAGCTGGATGTAGGCGATTTCGTGGTCGAGCAGAGCGTTCTCGCCACCCGTTTCGGCATCCTGCGCGCAGTGCAGCGTCATGCCGAGAATGCGCCGGTCGAGCGTGTTGTAGTAGCCGTCGGTGTGCCAGTTGATCGGCTTGTGGGTGTAGGGAATGAACTCGCCGCGTGGGCTGGCTTCGTCGTCGCTCGGCGTGATGCTCGACAGGCCATCCTCGTCGGCGAGGTAATTGCCTTCGAGCCGGTGCAGCCCGAGTTGCTGCGCGAGCAGTCGGGGCAGCGATTTGTCGGCTGCGGGCAGGTGGGGGGCGTGATAGAACGCCATGTTGGCGCGCCAGCAGGCGGCGGCAAGGGCAGTAGTTTCGGCAGCCGTCAGGGCGCGCGGATCGGCCAGCGGCACGATCAGCTCGTCTACTTTTCTGGGGTAGGTTGCGAGCTTGGTTGCGCGCCAGGCGCGGTAGCACATGGTGTCTGCGAGGTCGAACGGCGAAGCCATGCGATCCTTATTCCGGCGGCAGCATGTCGGGCGAGCCGAAGCCACGCTTGACCGGCGCGTCGGACAGCAAGCCCTTGAAGCTCTTGCGCACCGTGCCCATCATTTCGGGCATTTCGATATCCATGATCTGGTCCATCACCCAGGTCTTGTCGTTGTCGCCCATTTCGTCGCGGATCTGCAGGCCGAGAAAACGCAGGGCCGGGAAGCTGGCGCGTTCGTCGTCGGGGAACTCGAATTCGCTGTAGTCGGCAAAACGACGGTTGAGGAAATCGATGAATTCCTGCTTGTAGTTGCGCGGATCGTTCTTGCCGACCACTTCGCGCACGTTCTGCTCCATCACCTCGCCGAGCTTGTTGCTGAGCGCCTGCAGGACGGCCAGGCGGCGTTCCGGCGACAGCGAACCATACGCCATGCGATCGCAGTAATGCGCCAGAAATGCAAGAAATTCGGCAATCAGCTTGAAGCCACGCTCGGGCGTGATGATGTCGTAGTTCTCGCGGCCCAGATTGTCGATGGCCTTGTCGGCTACGCGCCAGGTGGTCGTGGCCACGGCCGAGGCAATTTCTTCAGCGCTGCGGTCGCCGTCTTTCTTGAACCAGATGGTTTTGACGCGGATGGGCATGGCCATAATTTATTCTCCTGTGGCAACGGGGCGGGCAGGATCGGTGATCCACTCGCTCCAGGAGCCGGGGTAAAGCCGTGAACCGGGAAGGCCGGCGATTTCCATCGCCAGAATGTTGTGGCAGGCGGTTACGCCGGAGCCGCACATGTGCAGCACCTGCCAGGCCGGACGGCCTTTAAGCAGCGCCTGGTAGTTTTCGCGCAGCGCCTCGGGCGGCAGATAGGTGCCGTCTACATCCAGGTTCTCGTCGAACGGATAATTGATGGCGCCAGGCACGTGGCCGGCCACCGGATCAAGCGGTTCGTATTCGCCGCTGAAGCGGCGATCCGGGCGCGCATCGATGATGAGTTGTGCGCCGGAGTGCGACGCCTGGAGGATTTCATCCGCAGTCACTATCTGGCTGGGTTCCGGCAGGCAGGCACACGCAGCGCGGTGCGGCACGGGCTGTTCGGCATTGACCGGGCGCTTCTCGCGTACCCATTTCGGGTAGCCGCCATCCAGCAAGGCCACGCCGGGGTGGCCGAGCCAGCGCATCATCCACCACAGCCGGGTCGCCATGGAACCGTAGCTGTCGTCATACACCACGACCTGCTTGTTGACCCCGACGCCCCACGCGCAAAGTCTCTCAGCCAGCGCGCGCGGGTCAGGCAGCGGATGACGCCCGCTGGTTTCGTTGACGGGGGCAGACAGGTCGTTGTCCAGGTGCACATAGCGTGCGCCCGGAATGTGGGCCTTGTCGTAGGCGAGCTTTCCGCCATCGGGGTCGGTCAGGGTGAAGCGGCAATCCAGGATGACCCAATTCGGGTCGTCCAGATGGGCGGCCAGATCTTCTGTGGTGACGAGGGTGTTGCTGAACATGGAGGTGCTGCCTTGAAAGTCGGGAGTGGAGAGCCGTGCGTACAGACGCCCGGCTCTCGGCTCCGGGCTCTGCTATCGATTAGTAGCCGCCCTTGCCAAACGGCTTCGGCAGGCCGGCGACGCGGCAGCCTTGGCGAGCGGGCATGTTGGGGAACAGCTCGTAGAGCTTTTTCTTCCAGTCCACGCCTTCATGCAGTTCATCGAGTTCGGCAACCATGTTGCGGAAGTTCGGGGTCTGGCCGTCTTCTTTATACTTTTCACGCAGATAGTTGACGACTTGCCAGTGCTCGTCGGTCAGCTTGATGCCTTCGGCCTCGGCGATGACAGGGACAATTTCGTCGCTGAAATTGGCTTCCAGCAGGAAGTTTTCTTCCCCGGTTTCGAGCTCTTCGCCGTTCAACATGTAACCCATGATTCCTACTCCTTTTCGGTTGGTTGCAAAATGAAAATGCTAAATATTGGCCTGAACAACAGCCGCAATGGATTTGTGCGGGATGAAAATTCCGCAACCCAGCAAACGGTTTCGACCCATTCCTTCATCCTGCAGCTGCAGGGATTTGTGTGGGGGAACGTCGTGCAGCATCAGGCTGTAGCCAAATAATGGCCCGGACGCGCTTTTCAAGGTTTGCCGCTTGCCGCAGATAAACCCGCAGCGGATCTGGAAATGACCATCCAGTTCGCGCATGACATCCTGCACGAATTGTTCTTCACTGGCGCTGCCCGTGTCAACGAAATGGGCATAGATGTTGCCGAACGGGCTGAAAGCGCGCGTTTTGAAATTGCCGATTTGCAGATCGTGGCCGGCCAGATCCAGCGTCTTACCCACCAGCTGCTGCAGATCGTCCACTCGCGATTTCGGGGCGCGCAGAAACAGCTTGGTACGCCGGTTGATGTGGAGCGACGTGTCGCCCGTATTGGTTTCAGCCCCTTTGAGGTGCTGAATGCCGATGCGGTCGTCGTCGCCCAGCCAAGGCAACTGGGTGAGCAGGGCTTCTGACAGCAACAGTGCGTTGTCAGAAGGGATGGTCGCGCCCACCAGATCGAACTGGAGATCGATCATGTCGGGAATGTATTCCTCTGGCTTGTCTTCAGGCCAACTCGCCCAGTTCACGGTGCATCTCCGGCATGTTCTTTCGCCCATGCCTGCATGATATCGGCCCATTTCTGGGCGCTGCCCGGATCGACCTCGAAAATGGTGAATCGCTTGTTCTCACGGATGCGAATGCGCAGGAAAGGAACGCCACCCGATTCGTGGACAAAATTCTGGAACTCGATTTCCTGGCCGCCAAACGGGAGTCGAAACTTGTCGATTGAAGTGGTTTCAGGCATGGGACTCAATTCAGGCGTGATTGATGAAAATAGTGCTGGCGAGATCAATATTGATGCCTGCCCCAGATTGCGTGGGCAGGACGGCAATTCAACCCTGTTTTGGACAGGGGCTTGCATCCACCACAATATTTTAATACTCTTATGGATTCTTGTGGCGGACATGCGTTGGGGGAGTAATGTCTCACGCTTTGCGTCAATAAGGCATTACCGAATTGGGCAAACTTGCCTACTTCGCTTGGGTGGTTGTCAACCTACCCACATGGAGTAGTTCGTTTACCCAAGAGAATGATGGTGGTGCGGCTGCCGAGCCAATACGATGATGGAATACCGTTGGGCAGTCGCCTGAGCGGGCATTTCGAAATTTCTTAGGAGAGAAGACCATGGCAAAGCAAATGATTGATACGCCCAATCTGGACCAACTCGAAAGCGGCCCGTGGCCCAGTTTCGTGACTGGCCTGAAGCGTTTGGCTAAAGACAACGACATGATGGTTGACCTGATGGGTCAGCTGGAAACGTCGTACAAGACCAAGTTTGGCTACTGGAAGGGCGGTACGGTGGGTGTGTTCGGCTACGGCGGTGGCGTGATTCCCCGTTTCACCGAGTTGAAAGACGAAAACCACAACCCGCTGTTCCCCGAGGCGGCCGAGTTCCATACCCTGCGCGTGCAACCGCCGGCAGGCATGCATTACAGCTCCGATCTGCTGCGGAAAATGTGTGACGTGTGGTCCGAAAAAGGTGGTTCGGGTCTGATCGCGTTCCATGGCCAGTCCGGCGACATCATGTTCCAGGGCATCAAGACCGCTGATGTGCAGGGCGCGTTCGATGCCTTCAACGAAATGGGCTTCGACCTGGGTGGTGCGGGCCCTGCGCTGCGTACCTCGATGTCCTGTGTTGGCGCGTCGCGTTGCGAAATGTCTTGCTATGACGAAGCCAAGGCGCTACGTACTGTCATTAACAACAATCTGGACGACATGCACCGTCCTTCGCTGCCCTACAAGTTCAAGTTCAAGTTCTCGGGTTGCCCGAATGACTGCATGAACGCAATTCAGCGTTCCGACATGGCAACCATTGGCACTTGGCGCGACAACATCCGCGTCAACGAAGCTCAGGTCCAGGATTACTACAAGGCGCACGGCATGACCGATCTGGTCAATGACGTGGTCAGCAAATGCCCGACCAAGGCGATTACCCTGGTCAAGGCAAGTGATGTCAAAGCCTCTGCAAGCGTGTCGGTTGCCAATCTGGGTGACGGCAACGCAATGTGCATCGACAACAAAAACTGCGTGCGTTGCATGCATTGTCTGAACGTTATCCCTGGTGGTCTGCTGCCGGGTAACGACAAGGGTGTGTCGATCCTGGTGGGTGGCAAGGGTGTGCTGAAGATCGGCGCTTCCATGGGCACCGTCGTGATCCCGTTCATGAAGCTTGAGTCCGACGAGGACTTCGAAAAACTGAACGAACTGGCTCGCAACATTCTCGACTTCTTCGCCGAAAATGCGCTGGAGCACGAGCGTACGGGTGAGATGATTGAGCGTATTGGTCTGACCAATTTCCTTGAAGGCCTGGATATTCCGGTTGACCCCAACATGATCAACGCGCCGCGTTCCAATCCTTACTTCCGTTCCGATGACTGGGATGAGCAAGTCGAGAAGTGGAACGAGTACAAGCAGTCCGCTGCTTAAGGTTTTACTTGTCGCGGGTTCGGTATGTGCCGGGCCTGTGGATTGAATCAGCTTGATGCATTAATTTAGTCGGAGAAATAACATGGCAGAACTGCGTCCGCCTATCGAATCCGGTGCACCGGATCCGATGCCCTACATGCACCCCGTGATGGTGAAAAACTATGGCAAGTGGGCTTTCCACAGCCATCCGAAGCCGGGTGTTCTGTATCACCGTGCCGAATCAGGCGACGAAGTCTGGACGGTCAAGGCCGGTACGGCTCGCCAGATGGATCACTACACCATTCGCGAGCTGGCTGATATCGCCGATCAGTATGGTGATGGTTTTGTGCGTTTCACCGCGCGTTCCAACATCGAATACATGGTTGCTGATGGTGCCAAGGTCGAGCCGCTGATCAAGGCGCTGAACGACAAGGGCTACCCCATCGGCGGTACCGCTAACTCGGTGTCCATGATTGCGCACACCCAGGGTTGGTTGCACTGCGACATTCCGGGTACCGACGCTTCTGGCGTGGTCAAGGCGCTGATGGATGAGCTGTACGACGACTTCGTCAAGTGCGAGATGCCTAACCGCGTCAAGCTGTCCACCTCCTGCTGCGAAATCAACTGCGGCGG
>NZ_JADMKC010000051.1 GCF_018780105.1 Thiobacillus sp. | reverse complement strand
CGCCCGGCGTCGGCATCGTGCACCAGGTCAACATGGAATACCTGGCGCGCGGCGTGATGGAAAAGGACGGCGTCGCCTATCCGGATACGCTGGTCGGCACCGACAGCCACACCACGATGATCAACGGCCTCGGCATCGTCGCCTGGGGTGTCGGCGGCATCGAAGCCGAAGCCGCGATGCTCGGCCAGCCGGTGTATTTCCTCACCCCCGACGTCGTCGGCGTCAACCTCACCGGCGCGGCCAAACCGGGCGTCACCGCCACCGACATCGTGCTGACCATCACCGAAATGCTGCGCAAGGCGAAAGTAGTCGGCAAGTTCGTCGAGTTCTTCGGCGAGGGCGTCGCCGCGATGTCGGTCACCGACCGCGCGACGATCGCCAACATGGCGCCGGAATACGGCGCGACCATGGGCTTCTTCCCGGTCGACGAAGCCACTTGCCAGTACTTTGCCGCGACCGGCCGCAGCGAGGCGCAGGTGGCCACCATCCGCGCCTACTACCAGGCGCAGGGACTGTTCGGCATTCCGCAGGCAGGCGACATCGACTACTCGCAGACGCTGGCACTCGACTTGTCCACCGTTGAACCCAGCGTGGCCGGACCCAAGCGGCCGCAGGATCGCATTGCACTGGCCAATCTGAAATCCGCGTTCACCGGCCTGATGGACAAGGCCGTGGCCGACGGCGGCTACGCCAAGGGCGCAGCGGTTTTGCACACCGGCGACACGCCGATCAAGCACGGCGACATCGCGATTGCCGCGATCACCTCGTGCACCAACACCTCCAACCCTGGCGTGATGCTGGCCGCCGGCCTGCTGGCCAAGAAGGCCGCCGCGCTGGGTCTGAAGCCGCCCGCGCACGTCAAAACCTCGCTCGGCCCCGGCTCGCGCGCGGTCACCGAATACCTCAACAAGGCCGGATTGATGGACGCGCTGGAACAGGTCGGCTTCAGTGTCGTCGGCTACGGCTGCACCACCTGTATCGGCAATTCCGGCCCGCTCAAGCCCGAAATCGACAAGGCCATCGCCGACCACGATCTGGTCGTCGCCTCGGTGCTGTCGGGCAACCGCAACTTCGAAGCGCGCGTGCACCAGGCGGTCAAGGCCAACTTCCTGATGTCGCCGCCGCTGGTCGTCGCCTTCGCGCTGGCGGGCCGGGTGGACATCGATTTCGAAACCGAGCCGCTTGGCACCAGCCAGGACGGCAAGCCGGTGTTCCTCAAAGACCTGTGGCCGAGCCACGCCGACGTCGCCGCCGTGATGAATACCGCGACCGACCCCGCCGCCTACCGCAAGATCTACGCCGACGTCGGCGCCGACAACCCGTTGTGGGATGCCGTCTCCGCGCCCACCGGCATGGTCTACGAATGGGACGCGAAATCGACCTACATCCAGCAGCCGCCGTTCTTCGCCCAGCAGCAGGCCGTGGCCAGCACCTCGATCAAGGCCGCCCGCGCGCTGGCGATCTTCGGCGACTCGGTCACCACCGACCACATCAGCCCCGCCGGCGGCATCAAGCCGACCTCGCCGGCCGGCCTGTACCTCACCGAACACGGCGTGCAGAAAGCCGACTTCAACAGCTACGGCGCCCGCCGCGGCAACCACGAAGTGATGATGCGCGGCACCTTCGCCAACGTCCGCATCAAGAACCTGATGATCCCCGGCAGCGAAGGCGGCATCACGCTGAAAGGCGGTGAGCAGCAGGCCATCTACGACGCCGCGATGGCGTATCAGGCTGAAGGTAAGCCGCTGATGATTTTTGCCGGCGAAGAATACGGCACCGGTTCCAGCCGCGACTGGGCCGCCAAGGGCACCACCCTGTTGGGCGTCAAGGCCGTCGTCGCCAAGAGCTTCGAGCGCATCCACCGCGCCAACCTCGCCGGCATGGGCGTGCTGCCCTGCCAGTTCAAGGACGGCGTCGATGCCGCCACGTTGAAGCTCAACGGCAGCGAAACCTTCGACCTCGAAGGCATCGAAACCGGCATCGTGCCGCAGCAGGATGTGACGCTGGTGATTCACCGCGCCAACGGCGGCAGCGAGCGCGTGGCCGTCAAGCTGCGCATCGATACGCCGATTGAAGTGGAGTATTACAACAAGGGCGGAATTCTTCCGTTTGTGTTGGAGCAGTTGGTGGGGTGATCGATGCGTGGGCGGCAGGTCACGCCTGAACAGATGGAACTGACACGGGCGCGTGCCGAGGTCGGCCGTCTCTGGTGCAAGGTTGAAATCCTAAAAAAAGCCACGGCGTACTTTGCAAAGGATGCGCTGTGAAGTATGCCTGGATCGACACCCAGCGTGGACACTACGCCCTGTCTGAGATTTGCCCCGTGCGCCATCATCGCCATCGGCCACAAGATTCTCCGCACCATCTTCTTCATGCTCGGGCGGAGCGAACATTACCGGGATTCCACCACCGACGATGAAGCGCTCTCCATCCAACGTAACGCCCCCCGCGGGATCAAGGCGCTGACCAAGTTCGGCTTCATCTCGCCGGCCAGCACCTGACAGCTTCGCTTTGCCTGTCCATAGCCTTCATCGGCAGGACTCCATTCGCCTTGGCAGTACCGGTTTTCACGTTAAGAACTGGCCACGCTGGACTGGGTGGACTGGTACAACCACAAGCGGTTGCTGGGGTCGATCGGGAATATCCTGCCAGCGGAAGCCGAAGCTGCGTGACTCAAACCAAACAGCCTTCCAGCACCAGCCAAGGGGACTCGGCTCGGAACTTCAGTGGCGAATCTGGCGGTTCCAGTCCCGCAGGCCACTGTATTCACTCATCACCCATTTGAAAGTAGAATCCCCCGGGACCCTCTTGAGGGGGGTAATGAGGCTGGGGGCTGCAAGGAACGGCGTCGGTACTTCATTTCCTCGACCAACCAGAGAACGGAGATGCGTTAATGATGATGAGTTCCGGGAGTTCTGCGGGATTGATGGCGTCCGCCGTATTGGCCTTGACGCTCGTAGCGTGCAGCAAGGCCCCTGATCCAACTGCTACCACCGTGGCCCCGGCGGTAGCCACCCAGGCCACGCCGGCGGAATTGCGGGAGATCATCAAGGAGGCCTACACCTATGGCTTCCCGATGGTGGACAGCTACCGTATCCAGTATTCCTATTTCGTCGACCAGGCCAACCCGGAATACAAGGGTGGGTGGAACAAGGTGCATAACGTGGCCCGCGTTTTCACCCCGCAGGACAAGGCGATCCAGACCCCCAACTCGGACACGCCCTACAGCTTCCTCGGTGCGGATCTTCGCGCCGAGCCGCTGGTGATCAGCGTGCCGGCGATCCCGGACCGCTACTACTCGCTGCAGTTCATCGACATGTACACCCACAATTTTGCGTACGTGGGCAGTCGTGCGACCGGCCGCGAGGCGGGCAGCTACCTGCTGGCCGGACCCAGGTGGCAGGGCCAGGTGCCAGAGGGGATCAAGTCGGTGATCCGCTCGGAGACAGACCTGGCCTTCGTGCTGTACCGTACCCAACTGTTCGGCGATGCTGATCTCGGGGCGGTCAAGAAGATCCAGGCTCAATACAGGGTCCAGCCTTTGTCGCGATTCGCCGGGACCCTGCCACCGCCGGCAGCGGCCGCGGAGATCATCCAACCGCTGTCGGCCGAGGCGCAGAAGACCTCGCCGGAATTCTTCGGCATCCTCAACTTCCTGCTCCAATTCACTCCGACCCATCCCAGCGAAATGGCATTGATGGAGCGCTTCGCCAAGGCCGGCATCAGTGCGGGCAAGCCGTTCGATGTCGCCGCGCTGTCGCCTGAGCAGCGTCGGGCGGTGGAGGAAGGCATGGCCGATGCCTGGAGGGCCTTTGCGCAGTTCAAGGCCGAGGTGATCGACACCGGCAAGAAGAGCAGCGCCGATGGATTCGGTACGCGTGCGTTCCTCGGCAACGATTACATGATGCGCATGGCGTCGGCGGTGCTCGGCATCTACGGCAACTCCAAGGAAGAGGCGAACTATCCGGCGTACTTCACCGATTCCGAAGGCAAGCCGCTGGATGGCGTAGCCAACCGCTACACAGTGCGTTTCGAGCCGGGCAAGCTGCCGCCGGTCAACTCGTTCTGGTCGTTGACCATGTACGAGCTGCCGGCCAGCCTGCTGACTGCAAACCCGATCAACCGTTACCTGATCAATTCGCCGATGGAGCCGAAGCTCGTCCGCGACGCGGATGGCGGCATCACGCTGTACATCCAGCACGAATCGCCGGGCAAGGCCAAGGAGGCCAACTGGCTGCCGGCACCCAAGGGGCCGTTCTTCATGGTCATGCGCGAGTACTGGCCCAAGCCCGAAGCCCTGGACGGCCTCTGGAAGGCGCCGCCGGCGGTCCGCACGGCGCAGTGACGCGCGCGGCCGGTAGCCAGCGGCTACTGCCGCCTGCCCTTACCTGTCTTTCCAGTCCATTCGCCTAGATTCCCATCGAGATTACACCATGAACAAAAATATTCGGATCGCCTGCAATTCCCTCTCCGCCGCGCTGATCGTGGCATTGGCCGGCTGCGGCGGTGCCGACCGCGCCGAGCCGACCGCGGCCCCGGCCGATTCGGCTGCGGCCAGTGCATCCGCCGCGCCGGATGCGGCGCCCGCCGTCGCCGCGACGCCTTCGGTGGTCCCCGACCTGGCCAGCCCGGATCTGTGGAAAAAGACCGCCGACGGCAAGATCCTCGTCACGCCCGACAACTTCATCCGCGCAGAATCCGACGTCTACTTCGCCGCCCAGTTCAAGGACGGGGCATTCGGCCAGTTCAAGCACACCCGTACACCGGCTCCGGTCGACAAGCAGCTGATCGTTCGGCTCAACCGCGACACGATCTATTCGGCCGGCTTGTTCGATCTCGATGCTGGTCCGGTCACCATCACCCTGCCGGACTCGGGCGGGCGGTTTCAGTCGGCTCTAGTCATCAATGAAGACCATTACAACCCGCAGGTCTTCTACGGTGCCGGCGCCTATACGCTTAGTAAGGAAAGCGTGGGCACCCGCTATGCGATGGTGGCCGTGCGCACCCTGGCCGATCCCAACGACCCGGAGGACATGAAGCAGGCGAACGCGCTGCAGGATGCCATCGCCGTCAGCCAGCCCGGTGGCCCGGGCACCTTCGAGATTCCGCAGTGGGATCCGGTCAGCCAGAAGAAAGCCCGCGAAGCGTTGATCGCCTTGTCCGACACCATCCCGGACCTGCGCTACGCCGCCGGCCCGAACAAGGACTCCGTCGATCCGGTCCGGCGCATCGCCGCGGCGGCGTCGGGCTGGGGCCTGAATCCCGACAAGGACGCGGTGTACCTGAACGTGTTCCCACAAAAGAACGACGGCAAGACACCGTACCGACTCGCGGTCAATCAGGTTCCGGTGGATGGGTTCTGGTCGGTGACCGTGTACACCGCCGACGGTTACTTCAAGCCCAACGACCTGAACGCCTATTCGATCAACAGCATCACCGGCAAGAAGGCGGCGGACGGTTCCATCACGATCCAGTTCGGCGATTGCAGCAAGGACACCCCAAACTGCCTGCCGGTGACCAAAGGCTGGAACTATATGGTTCGACTGTACCGCCCGCGCCAGGAAATCCTGGACAGCAGTTGGTCGTTCCCCGTCGCCGAACCGATCAAGTAACCGTCATGCACGCGGTACGCGATCCGCATGGTTGGGCGCGGGCCGCGGAAAACCGCCCAGCGCCTGCAAGGATGGCGCTGCCGGAGTCGTGGACAGGGCCAACCGGCGAGCGTCGCCGCATCTGTGGCCGCTCGATCAGCTCTCGTCCGCAGTTGGCCGCGGCGTGGCCAGCATCGCCGCAGCCTGCTCCGACACGCTGCGTAGGTGCAGGTCCTGCTGCGGGAACGGGATCTCGATACCGGCTTCGTTCAGTGCGGCGTAGATGCGTGTCATCAGGTCGCTGCGCACGTTGGCCCAGTTGCTGAAATCGTGGGTACAAGCGCGCACCGAGAAATCCAGCGAGCTGGCGCCCAGGCGCAAGAACAGCCCAGTCGGTTCCGGGTGCTGCGCCACGTCCGGCGTGGCGGCGATCACCCGCTTCAGCAGCGCGACGACCTGCGCCGGATCGGAGCCGTAGGCAACGCCGACCTCGATGTCGAGGCGCCGGTTCATGCGACAGCAGCGCGGGCAATACGAATACCGATCAGACAACGATTTCTAACTCCCACGATTAGATGTTCTACCTCGATCTCTTCTCCGCGCTCTCCCGCCACCACGTCGATTACGTCCTGATCGGCGACCTGGCGGTTTCGCTGCATGGCATCGAGCGGGCGACGATGGATATCGACGTGACCGTGGCGATGACGCCGGAAAATCTGGCTTCGCTGGTGGCGATGGCGCGCGAACTCGGGATGACGCCGGTCTTGCCAGTTGATCTGAATACCCTGATCGATGTTGACCAGCTTGCGGAATGGCATCGCGAACGCAATCTTGAGGTATTTGCCCTGCATGCGCCGGGGCTGGCCGGCATCACTGTGGATGTATTGCTGTATCCGCCGGTTGATTACGCCGGGATGCGCGAGCGTGCCGTGATCTTCAAGGCTGGCGAGGTGCCCATCGTGGTTATCGGCGTTGACGACTTGATCGCGCTGAAACAGGCAGCGGGGCGTCCGATCGATCTGTCCGATATCGAACACCTGAAGCGGCTGGGAGAAATCTGACCATGCCATTTGATCGCGGCGACCGTACTTATTTTGTCAGCGACGAGCGCTTGCGGGCCTTTCGCGCATTGCCGGTCGAGAGCAAGCTGCGCTGGATCGAAGAACTCGCGATGTTTCTGCGTATGGCGCAGCCGGTCGGCGATCACGCCAACGTTGTGAAGAAAGAACGCCCGGGCTGAATCAGCCCGCGTAGATACCGTCTTGCCTGTCAAGGGGGTCATGACTTGGAACGCTGGCACCATTTCGATGGTACGCATTCAATTTGCGTTTTCCCGCCGCCACACCCAGGGCGGTACCGGCTCAGCCTCCCGCCACAGTCCACGCGCAGCCTGCTGCGCATCTCGCTGCACCGCCTTCAATTCAGCACTGCGATGATAGGCTGATGCCCAGGCCAGCCCGCGCCGCACCAGTTCGGCATTCACCTGCACGTCACGCAACTGGATCTGCGCAATCGTGCGCCCGTAGGCGTCGATCGCGACCGTGTTCAGCTCAACCCGTTGATTCAGCACCAGAGCGCTCAACGCACGGGTGGCCGCTTCGCCGTAGGGTTGATCCTTTTCAGGGGCATCGATGTTGGCCAGGCGAATTTTCAGGAAGGCACGCGAGGCAGCGTTATAGGAATCCGGCTTGAACAGGACGGTATCGCCGTCGATGACCACAAAGACCACGCCGCTCATCGTGCCTGCCCACGCCGGCACTACGGCGACCAGCAACAGGCAGAGCGCGCCTATCAGGTGTTTCACCCGGCGAGCATCTCCGCTGCGTGTTGGCGGGTGGTGGCGGTGATCTTGATGCCGCCGAGCATGCGGGCAAGTTCTTCCACCCGCGCGTCGGCGTCGAGCAATTCGATGTTGGACGACACGAAGCCGCCATTGGCATGCTTGGCGACACGCAGGTGCTGGGTGCCGCGCGCGGCGACCTGCGGCAGATGGGTGATGACCAGCACCTGACGCGTTTCGCCGAGCCGGGCCAGGCGCCGCCCCACGGCCTCGGCCACGCTACCGCCGATTCCGACATCGACTTCGTCAAAAATCAGCGTCGGTACACCCGCCACGCCGGACAGCGCCGTCTGGATCGCCAGGCTGATGCGCGACAGCTCGCCGCCCGATGCTACCCTGGCCAGCGGCCCCGGCGGCAGGCCGGTGTGGCTGGCGACGAGGAAGCCGACGTCTTCCAGTCCATGGGCGCGCGGTTCGCTCACCGGCTGCAACTGGATGTCGAGCCGGCCGCCGGCCAGCGCGAGTTCGTGCATCGCGGCGGTGACTTGTTTGGCGAGCGCGAGAGCGGCCTTGCTACGCTGCGCACTGAGCTGTTGGGCTGCCTGCTGGTAATGCGCGATGGCGGCGGCCTCGCTGGCCTGCAGGGCATCGAGATCGTCGCTGGCATCCAGCGCGGCCAGGCGTGCCTGAAACTGTTCCAGCAGACCCGCCAGCGCATCGGGCTGCACGCGATGTTTGCGCGCCAGCCGGTGCATGTCGCTCAACAAACGGTCCAGTTCGTCGAGTCGTTCCGGGTCGAGATTCAGGTGATTGGAATAGCGGCGCAGCGCATGCACCGCCTCGGCCAGATCGGCACTGGCCGAATGCAGCAGCGTCGCCACCTCCTGCAGGCTGCCGTCCACCGTTTGCATCGCATCGAGCCGCGCACCCAGCTCGCCGAGCTGGCTGG
Organism: Thiobacillus sp.; assembly: GCF_018780105.1. GTDB lineage: Bacteria > Pseudomonadota > Gammaproteobacteria > Burkholderiales > Thiobacillaceae > Thiobacillus. The sequence goes on along the minus strand of NZ_JADMKC010000051.1, from coordinate 19,392 downwards.
AGACGGCGGACTCGTCTTCGTCCAGCCCGGCGATCAGCGCCTGGCTGCCTTCGATCAGGGTGGTGACATGCGACAGTCGCGCATGTTCGGTCTGGATCTCGTCCCAGCGCGCGAGGTTGTCGCCCAGCGCGCGCAGTTCCTCCACCGCCAACTGCAGGCCTTCGCGTTCGATCTGCCGCGCCTGGCCGCTGGATTCGGCGTCGAGCCGCCGCTGGCGCGCACTTTGCCAGGCGTGCCAGGCGGTCGCGACGGCGGCGGCGGTAGCCTGAGCGCCGGCATAGGCGTCGAGCACTTCGCGCTGGGTTTGCGGACGCAGCAGCGCGTGGTGCGCATGCTGGCCATGGATATCGAGCAGGAATTCGGCGGCTTCCTTGAGCTGGGCGAGCGGCGCGGCACTGCCGTTGATGAAGGCGCGCGAGCGTCCCCCGGCTTCGATCACCCGCCGCAGGATCAGCATGCCGTCGTCTGCGGCAAAGCCGGCTTCATCCAGCCAGCGGGCCAGGGCCGGCAGGCCTTCGATGACGAATTCGGCGGCGATTTCGGCACGCGCCGCGCCGCTGCGCACCACGCCACCTTCGGCGCGGTCGCCCAGCGCCAGCGCCAGCGCATCGACCAGTATCGATTTGCCCGCGCCAGTCTCGCCAGTGAGAACGGTGAGCCCCGGCGCGAAATCGAGCTCGACCGATTCGACCAGCAGGTAATTGCGGATGGATAAATGGGCGAGCATGAACTGCTCAGAGTTTCTTGCCCCAGTGCAGCTTCTGCCGCAGGGTATCGTAGTAGCTGTAGGAATGCGGGTGCAGCAGGGTGATCGGGCGGTTGGCGCGGGTGATCCAGACATGATCACCGCTGTGCAGATCGAAATAGTGCTGGCCATCGAAATGCACGCGCGCATCGTCGGCATAGGTCAGGTGCAACTCGATGCGCGAATGGCTGCTGACCACGATTGGGCGCGCCGACAGGGTGTGCGGGCAGATCGGCACCAGCGCCACGGCTTCCAGCGTCGGGTGCACGATGGGCCCGCCCGCCGACAGCGCATAGGCCGTGGTGCCGGTTGGCGTGGTGACCACCAGGCCATCGGCGCGCTGGCTGTAGACGAACTCGCTGTTGATGGAGATTTCGAGGTCGATCAGACGGCCCGAGCCGCCCTTGCCGAGCACCACGTCGTTGAACGCGGTGGCCTCGAACACTTTCTCTCCGCCGCGCCGCACCTGGCCGTTGAGCAGGATGCGTTCTTCCGCCACGTACTGCCCGCTGAGGATTTCGGCGACGGCATCGAACATGTCTTCGACCGTGATGTCGGTGAGGAATCCCAGATGGCCCTGGTTGATGCCGATCAGGGGCACGCCGTGCGGCGCCAGTTCGCGCGCAATCGACAGCATGGTGCCGTCGCCGCCGATCACCACCACCACATCGCTTTCCGTCGCCAGGTCATGCAGGCTGCGGGTAGGGCAATTGTGCAGCTTCAGCCGTTCGGCGGTCTGGCTGGCCAGGAGAACGCTGTGGCCGCGCGTCTGCAGGAACTCGGCAAGCACGCACACCGAATCGTGCATCTCGGGTTTGTCGTATTTGCCGACGAGGCCGACGGTATGGAAAGGGGTTTGCATGGAGGGCGATTATAAAGGGTGAGCGGTGAGCGGTGAGCGGCAAGCGGGAATTCCGTTCACCGCCCACTGCTCCCTTATAATTGCCGCATGCTGACCGAGCGCGCGTCCATCCTGCTGAAAACCCTGATCGAACGCTATATCGTCGATGGCGAGCCGGTCGGATCGCGCACCCTGTCGAAACACGCCGGGCTGGACTTGTCTCCTGCCAGCATCCGCAACATCATGGCCGACCTTGAGGAAATGGGCTTCGTCGCCAGCCCGCATACCTCGGCCGGGCGCATTCCCACGCCGCGCGGCTACCGTTTCTTCGTCGACACGCTGCTCACCATGCGCCCGCTGGCGCAGATCGAAGTGAACCAGCTGGAACACAGCCTGGCGTCGTCCGACCCGCAGCGCCTGATGACCGCCGCCTCCACCCTGCTGTCCGACCTCAGCCAGTTTGCCGGGCTGGTGATGACGCCGCGGCGCAACCCCGCATTCCGCCAGATCGAATTCATCAGCCTGTCGGAAAAACGCATTCTGCTGATCATCGTCACCATGGAAGGCGAGGTCGAAAACCGCGTCATCCTGACCGAGCAGGCGGTCAGCCCGTCGGTGCTGACCGAGGCGGCCAACTATTTCAACCAGCATTTCGCCGGTCACCGTTTTGATCAGGTACGCGCCAAGCTGCGCGACGAACTCGGCCGCGTGCGCGACGACATCACCCGCCTGATGGCCGCCGCGGTCGACGCCGGCAGCCAGGCGGCGGATGCCAGCCAGGAAAACGTGGTCGTATCCGGCAGCCGCAACCTGCTCAACGTCAACGAACTGTCCAGCAACATGGGCAACCTGCGCCGCTTGTTCGACGCGTTCGAGCAGAAGACCGGGCTGTTGCAGCTGCTCGATCAGTCGCGCAACGCCGCCGGCGTGCAGATCTTCATTGGCGGCGAATCCGAGCTGCTGCCGCTCGACGAATGCAGCCTGGTCAGCGCGCCCTATTCCGTCAACGGCCAGGTCGTCGGCACGCTCGGCGTGGTCGGCCCTACCCGCATGGCCTACGAACGGGTGGTGCCGATTGTCGACATCACCGCCAAACTTCTCTCGAGCGCGCTGTCGCACCACGGATGAGCTATCTCAAAGAACCCGACTACGTGCACGGCCAAGCCGCCCGCACCGGCATCCTGCTGGTCAACCTGGGCACGCCGGCAGCGCCCACCGCGCAGGCGCTGCGGCCTTATCTGAAAGAGTTTCTGTCCGACCCGCGCGTGGTCGAAATCCCGCGCCTGGTCTGGTGGCTGATCCTCAACGGCATCATCCTCAATACCCGACCGAAGAAATCCGCCGAAAAATACGCCGCGATCTGGGCCGCCGACAGCTCGCCGCTGCGCGTCCACACCGAAAAACAGGCCACGCTGCTGCGCGGCTGGCTGGGTGAAAAAATCACCAGCCCGCTCAAGGTCGAATACGCCATGCGCTACGGCCAGCCGTCGATTCCGGCCACCCTGGCGCGCATGAAGGCAGAAGGCTGCGAGCGCATCCTGATCCTGCCCGCCTACCCGCAATACGCCGCCTCCAGCACGGCCACCGCCTTCGACATGGCTTTTGCCTGGCTGCAAAAGACGCGCAACCAGCCCGCGCTGCGCACGCTCAAGCATTACCACGACCATCCCGCCTACATCCAGGCGCTCGCCGCCAACATCCGCGACGACTGGCAGCGCAACGGCCGTCCCGACGTGCTGGTCATGAGTTTTCACGGCGTGCCGCGCTACACCCTGGAAAAGGGCGATCCCTACCACTGCGAATGCCAGAAAACCGGACGCCTGCTGGCCGCGGCGCTCGGGCTGGAGCCGCAGCAGTACCGCCTCACCTTCCAGTCGCGCTTTGGCCGCGCCGAATGGATCCAGCCCTACACCGACAAGACCCTGGCCGCGCTCGGCAAGGAAGGCGTCAAACGCGTGGACGTAGTGGCGCCCGGCTTTACCGCAGACTGCCTGGAAACCCTGGAGGAACTGGCGATGGAAGGCCGCGACACTTTCCTCGAAGCCGGCGGCCAGGAGTTCCGCTACATTCCTGCGCTCAACGAGCACCCGCAATGGATTGCCGCGCTGGGCCAGATTGCGCTGGAGAATCTGGGCGGCTGGGTCAGTCTCGACGGCGAGCGCAATGCCGACGAAGAAGCGCGGCAAACCAGCAGGCGCATGGCGTTAAACCTGGGCGCCCGGAATTAGCGTATCCCCAAACAACCCACGTTAAATCGCGGTTGCGCAGCATGCGCGATATGCCGGTTGTCAGCTGTAAGCCTCAAGACGTAATGCCCGCAACCGACAGGCTTGCTGCTTCGCGCTCAAACCCGAACATACGTCCAGCCCTGCTGGAGGCGGGTAACGATCTCGTTAATGGCTGTTGGCGCAGTCTGGGTGTCGGGCAACAGCATGACCTGTTCGCCAACGTTCCGGAGGCGGGTAATCGACTGTCCGCACGCCACCCAGTGCAAATTGGCGTGGCGCTGCTTCATGCGTGCCATGCGCTCTGCGTACGGGCTATGCCCCGCACGCAGCAGATTGAGGCCATGGCTGTTAGCGATCACTTCGAGCTGCATCGCCCGTCCCTGCTTGTCTGCTTCATCCAGCAGAAGCTCCGCCCGATCCAGTACCGCTTGCATCTTGGCAGGCGCGGCGCTGTCGAGATGCAGCATGACCCGGTTCGGATCAGCCTTACGCGCCAGACTCACTACCTGATAACCACTGGAAACGGCCGCAGGCAACGCAGCCACGGCCTGCGGTTCCTGCCCCCGCAACGCCCAACCGCCGCTTAAACCTGCCAGCAGGACGAGGCAACCGTAGGCGCAGCGTTGCATCAATCTCCGATGGGGCGCCGTGCGCGACTTCCTGCTGTCGGCAACCGGCGGTTCGATGTACGCCAGCCGCACCATGCTCTGCAGTCCGCGCAATATGCAGACGCGCTGGGACAGCTCCTTGTCATCGCGAATCCGGGCAAGGAGTGCCTCGCTTTCGGCCACGTCCAGCTCGCCATCGATAAAGGCATTCAGCGTTTCGTCCGATACGACTTCGTTCATTTCACTCTCCTCAGCAGCGGCTGCGTCGCCGGCTGCTGCATTGCTGAATCCAGAAAAACCTTCAGGCCTGCACGCGCGCGTGACAAGCGACTCATCACCGTTCCAACCGGAATATTGAGGATGGTCGCCACCTCGGCATAACCAAACTCTTCCAGATCGACCAGCGTCAATACCTGGCGTTGTCCTATCGGTAGATTCGCCACTGCCGACCGCACGCAGGCGATCACCTGTTTGCGGTCACAACTCGCCTCCGGTGTATCGGCACTTGATTCGAGCTCGTCCTGCCAGTCCTCAACATCCTCAAAGTCACGCCGGGCTCGAAGATGATCGAGCCAGCAACGATTCATGATCGCCACGAGCCAGGCCTTCAGCGATGCCTCGTCGCGCAACTGCCCCCGCTGCGTCAGGGCTTTGGACAAGGTCTCTTGCACCAGATCATCCGCCAGCGCCGCATCGTGACACCAGGCATACGCAATGCGATAAAGCACCGGACGCAAGGCTTCCACGCTGGGGCGAAACGGGCCAAACAGGAAACGGCTGATAAGGGACATATCAATTGAAGACGCGGACAGTAGTCCATTTATTCCATAAAAAAGCCGCCTCCGAAATGGAATAAGCGTCCCATATCACGCGTCTTATAGATATGCACGGCATTCATCAAGCCTGTTTATTCAACACTTCAAGGAGACAACATGACCCGCGTCCTGACCCCGCTACTGACCGCCCTGCTGCTGGCAACGGCACCGATGGCCCACGCCGGCCCGCTGGCCGAGGCCGCAGCCCCCGTTGCATCCATGCAGGAAAAAGTGGTTTACCACGTCAACGACAGCGCCAACGCCTCCGCTGCGCTGCGCAACATCAAGAATCACCTCGCCGCCTCGCCTGACGTCAAAATCGTCGTGGTCACCCACAGCGAGGGCATCGATTTTCTGCTCAGCGGCGCAACCGACAAGAACGGCAATCCATATGAAGTGGCCGTGCAGGAACTGAAAACGAAAGGGGTCGATTTCCGTGTCTGCAACAACACGCTGAAGGGCCGCAAGATTAATCCCGGCACCGTGCTTGCGGAAGCCACCATCGTCCCGTCGGGCGTCGCTGAAATCGGCCGACTGCAGGCAAAAGAAGGCTACGTGTACCTGAAACCTTGAGGTGCGACATGTGCTACCCGCCATTCTGAGACGGCGGGCAAGCATCTAGTTCAGTTCGCAAAACCACTCAATTTGAATCGTCAATAACGCCATGAAACTGGCGCTATTGCCCCCTCTTTTGCCTTGAATTTGCAGCAGTCCCTTGTGGAGACAAGTAATGCTTAAGTTTTTTCGTTCTGCCGTAGTCGTTGTTGCTTCGCTTCTCATCATCTCGGCCGTCCCCCCAGCCATGGCAGAAGACAAAAGCCTGCCTGAATACAAATACGTCCTGCACATCGACGACATGGATCCGTCCAAGCAGGAACTCATCCTCAACAACGCCAGGAACCTGCTGGATGCCTACCCGCCTGGCGATGTGGACATCGAGATCGTTGCCTATGGGCCAGGCCTGCGCCTGATGTTTGCCGAAAACATCAACGCCCCGCGCATGGATTCGCTTGCCCAGAGCGGCGTCAGGTTTTCTGCATGTGACAACACCCTCAAGGGCATGGCCAAACTGCTGGGCGAAGAACCGAAGCTGAATCCGGTTGCGACGGTCGTACCCGGAGGCATCGTTCGCATTGGCCAGTTGGTCAAGCAGGGATACATCTATGTCAAGCCCTGACCATGCCAGGTACTCAATCACGCCGTTTTATGCACGACACACACCACGGCTCATTCCCTGTTTTATTCATTAATAAATATTCATCGAGGAGAAACAAATTGGGAGACAAGAAACAATTCAAGCGTGCATTGATCAGCACAGTCTGCACCCTGGCCTTTGCGGCGGCCGGTACGACTCACGCAGCAAACTGGCTGATGCTGCAGGGCACCGAGCCCACTGATGCGGCTTCACGCGCCGAAGTATGGGGATTTATCCAGGCTAGCTACCAGAAGGACTACAGCAAGCCCAACGCCACAGGCGGCTACGTGCCACCCAAACTGCTTGGACCCAATCTCGATGCCCAGGATGGGTTCAACATCGACCGTGCCCGGGTTGGCGTAAGGGGCACCGGCTTCCCGCTTGACAGCCGGATCAACTATTTCCTGCTGCTCGAAATGGGCAACAACGGTATTACCTATGACGGAAACGCCTTTGCCAAACTGACAGACGCCAGCGTGACCCTGAGTTACATACCGGGCGCACGTGTTCGCGTCGGCCTGTTCAAGTATCCAGGCTCCGAAGAAGGCTTGCAGGCTATTCATGTATTCGACTACATCAATTTCACCGAAGGGGGTAACTTGCTGCTCAACGAGCGCTTCCCCAGCAAGCATTTTGTGAACTGTACCGGTGTCACCGCCCCTTGTAATGCAAGCACCGGCAACGTAGGCCCCTATACGGAAGCCCAGCTTCAGGGCGGCGCCAGCCTGAATACCTTCCAGGGACCTGTCGGCGCATTCCGCGATGTGGGCATTCAGGTATTCGATGCATTTGATGTCAGCAACGACTGGGAAGTGTCCTACGCGGCGATGGTCGGCAATGGCAACGGCATCGAGTTCGACAACAGCGATGGCAAATACGACACGTATCTCTACCTGTCAGGCGAGAAGAAATTCGGCGGCAAGGGCCCCAAGGCTGAAGGCCTGAAGTTCTTCGCCTGGGGACAGTGGGGTACGCGCCTGCTTGCAACCACGGCAACAAGCGGGCTCCAGTCCTATGATCGCAACCGTGCGGGCCTGGGAACAAAGTATTTGCAGAAACCCTTCCGCGCGACGGCCGAGTACATCACGGCAGACGGCATGATCTTCGAAGGTCCGGACAAACCGAATTTTTACTTTACCAGCGTACCCAACCTCAATGGTGCTGACGCCAAGGGTCACAGCTGGTATGTGGAAGGCGGATGGTATATCCCCAATACCAAGTTCGAACTGGATACGCGCTACGACACTGCAATCTTCAACGAAGACCGTGTTGACCAGCACACGTTCAGCAAGTGGACCCTCGGGGCGCAATACCATTTCAACCCCAAAACACGGGTTACGCTCAACTACGAGATCCGCAACTTTGAGTGCGACTCCGGATTGGCGCAATGCGTTGGGCCGAACACCAACCTGGACGGGGTCGGTAACAAGATCGGATTGCAGTTGACGGCAATTTTCTAAGTTGTCTCCAGGAAATCATTATTTTTATGATCTCCTCCTTCCCACCAGCTCGACGGGTGGGTTTTTTATTTCCAGGATCATCCTTACCGACTGCCGAATACGGGCAAGGGAATATCCCCGCAGCACACTTCAACGTAAGGAACGCCATGCGCTTATCTCGCTCTCCCAATATGAAATGGCTTGCCTTGCTAGCCTTCACGGCAGGACTTTCCGCTTGCGCCAGCACGGGCAGCAACGAAAGCCAGGGCAGACGCATCAAAATCACGTCCGAGCCCGCCGGTGCAACGGCCTATGTGGACGGCGCAGAAATCGGCACCACGCCGCTGGAGATCGTTCCTGGCGATCACTTCCGTTCGGGCTTTGCGGGTTTTTCCTATCGCTATGTTGGCAAACTCAGCCTCAAGAAAGCCGGCTGCGAAACCTGGTCGAACGAGGTCAATGACAATATTTTGTCAAAGGACATCAACACCAAGCTGAAATGCGAACCGAATTTCCAGCCTGCCCCCGCCGCATCGGCTCCAGCTGCGGGATCGCCTGCAATTTCACCGGCCAAGAATCAATCGATTGAACGGCTGGAACAGATTGAAGCCTTGCACAAAAAAGGCCTGATCAGCGATGAGGAATACAAGCAACTACGTGCCCGTATCCTTGAGCAGCTTTGATTCACCACCACGGCGCTCACACGATTGATCGCAAGTGAGCACCATGCGTGATGGCCGCTTTTTTCATACCGGGCGGATGAAGTGCTCGCGGTAATACTTCATTTCTTCGATCGACTCGTAAATGTCGGCCAGCGCCTCGTGCTTGCTGCCCTTCTTGAAGCCTTCTGCCAGACCCGGACGCCAGCGCTTGGCCAGTTCCTTCAGCGTGCTGACGTCGAGGTTACGGTAATGGAAAAATTCTTCCAGTTTCGGCATGTAGCGCGCCATGAAACGGCGATCCTGGCAAATCGAGTTGCCGCACATCGGCGAGGTACGCGCGGCCACGTGCTGCTTCACGAATTCCAGCATCTGCGCTTCGGCGGCGGCCTCATCCAGTTGCGAAGCCTTGACGCGATCGATCAGACCGGATTTGCCATGCGTGCCCTTGTTCCAGTTGTCCATCGCGTTCATGACTTCGTCCGGCTGATGCACCACCAGTACCGGGCCTTCGGCCACGGTGTTGAGATCGGCGTCGGTGACGACGATGGCCAGTTCGATGATGCGGTCGGTTTCGGGCGACAGGCCAGTCATTTCCATGTCCAGCCAGAGCAGATGTGTGGGATTCAGTGCCATCGGGGTGTCCTCAATTGAATTGGCGCATTTTCGCATAGACCCTGCCCCACGCGGGGTGGCAGAAGCGAACGCTTGCCGCCATAATCCAGCCATACCCACCCCGGAGTTCTGCCATGAAAGCCCTGATGGTCTTTTTTGCGACAGCCCTGCTGTCCACCGCGATTCATGCCGCGCCCGCCACCACAAAAGGCGATCCCAAGGTCGGCAAGACCCTGCACGACAAATCCTGCACCAGTTGCCACGTCAAGATGTACGGCGGCGACGGCAGCAAGATTTACACGCGCAGTGACCGCAAAACCCAATCCACCGCGCAGCTGGCTGCCCGCGTGTCAGGCTGCAATGCCAACACCGGCGCGGGCTGGTTCCCGGAAGACGAGGCTCACGTCGCCGCATATTTGAACCAGCAGTACTATAAATTCAAGTAAACCCCACCGAACTCAAGGCTGATTCAGCCCGCCCGAAGGAACCGCCATGACCACTATTGTTGAAGAACTCGTCCGCAAGAAGTGCGCCCCCTGCGAAGGCGGCGTCGCCGCGATGACCGATGCGCAGATCGCGCCGATGCTCAAAGGCCTTGCCGGCTGGCAGCGCGAAGGCGAAAAAATCGTCAAGGAATACAAGTTCAAGGACCATTACCAGGCACAGGCCTTTACCAACGCCGTGATGTGGGTGTCGCACCGCGAAGACCACCATCCCTACCTCCTCGTGGGCTACAACACCGTCAAGGTCGAATTCTGGACGCATGCTATCGGCGGCCTGTCCGAGAACGATTTCATCTGCGCGGCCAAAGTCGACATGCTGTTTGACATCTGATGGCCGCCGAGACCGGCCGGGTCGTCGCTGCCTTCAGCCGCCGCTTCATCGTCGAGACGGCTGATGGCCTGCTTCCCTGCCAGGTAAAAGGCCGCCACCTGCGCGTGGTATGTGGCGACCGTGTCGAACTTCAGCGCGACGGCGACAGCGGCGTCATCGAGGCCGTGCTGCCGCGCAGCAGCCTGCTGTACCGTTCCGACGCCTTCAAAACCAAAGCCATCGCCGCCAACGTCACCCAGCTTGCCGTGGTGGTGGCGCCGCGCCCCAGCTTTTCGATGGAACTGGTGCAGCGCTGCATCCTCGCCGCCGAAGACCAGGGCATCCCCAGCCTGCTCATTCTCAACAAGACCGACCTGCCAGAAACGCCGCGGGCGATCGAGCGCCTGCAGCGGCTCACCCGCATCGGCTATCCGCTGGTCACACTGTCCGCGCTCACCGACGTCGCGCCGCTGCGGCCGGCGCTGCACGGCCGCACCACGCTGTTGATCGGGCAGTCCGGGATGGGTAAATCGACGCTCATCAACGCACTGTTTCCCGATGCCGACGTGCTGACCGCCGAGTATTCCGAAGCGCTCGACAGCGGCCGCCACACCACGACCCACACCCGCCTGCACCGGCTGGATGCCGACACGGCGGTGATCGACTCGCCCGGCCTGCAGGAGTTCGCCCTGCAGCATCTGGACGCCAACGCGCTGGCGTACGCGTTCGTCGACTTCCGTCCCTTCCTGGGACATTGCCGTTTCCGCGACTGCAAGCACGAAACCGAACCCGGTTGCCGCCTGCTGGAGGCCGCTGCCGCGGGCGAAATCGAACCCAAGCGCCTGCAGCTGTTCCAGATGCTCAGACGCCTGCAGAAAAACGCCGCCCAGCGCCTATAAATAAAGCCTGAATTTCACGCAAGGAGCGCATCATGAAACGCGCGCTGACGCTGTTGGTACTGCTGATTCTGAGTGTGATGTCGCCGGCGCTGGCAGCGGGAAAGTGGGTCGCCACCCCCTATGCGCCGGCCAAGGTCGTCTTCGAGTTCTACCTGGATGATCCGCAAAAAATCGGCAGCGCCCTCTACTGGGTGCGCGCGCTGATGAACCCGCTGCAAGCCGCGCCCTACAACTACACACCCGAAGATCTGAACGTTGTCGTCGTCATCCACGGCAATGAAATCGTGACGGTGGCCACCCGCAACGAAGCGAAATATCAGGATGCCGTCGAACGCATGCGCTACTACGCCGACCTCGGCGTGTCGTTCAGGGTGTGCGGCCAGGCTGCGGAGGACTTCGGATACGCGGTCAAGGATTTCCAGGACTTCATCGAAGTTGTGCCCAACGCCATCACCGAACTGGCGCACTGGCAGCAGCAGGGTTACGCCCTGATCACGCCGCACGTGATGGAAAAGAAATTCGACATCGAGACCATCCGCTGACTGGTTTTTGCGTGACAGCCGCAGCGGGCTTGAGGCCGGATCAGGAGAGGCCCGCTGTTTCTGCGATGCCCCTCTTGCCCCCGGGCGTCCGCCCGCGATAGCCCCGAATACACGCCGCCGGTTAAAGAAACCCGGCTAAATCCCGTTAAAAACGCTATCAAATCGATTATTTCGGGGCTGCGAGCCGGGCTTGCTATCAATCCATTGAGTATGGACACCACATTTCAGGATGCGTCTCGCGTCATCACGTCCGATAGAGATCAGCAAACCCACACTACAGCCGCGACCGAAGCGCTCGACACGCTGCTCGAATGCATGCTCGTGGTGGTGCATGCGCACGGCGGTACGCTAAGCCGCCAGGCCGCCATCGATGGATTGCCGCTGGTCAACAATCGCCTCACCCCTTCCCTGTTCCGCCGTGCGGCCAAGCGCGCCGGCTTCACCAGCAATGTGGTACGCAAACCGCTGGAAGGCTTGAATACGGCCCTGTTCCCGGCGGTGCTACTGCTCAACGACGAGGAAGCCTGCGTGCTGCTGGGCTGGCAGGACGACGGCCGGACCGCGCGCGTGGTCTTTCCCGAACTGGGGAAAGCGGAAGCCTTGCTGCCGCGCGACGAACTCGCGGCCCGTTACTCCGGCCATGCCATCCTTGCGCGCCCCGAATTCCGTTTCGACGCACGCACTCCCGAAGTAGGCCGGGTCAAGCACCGCCACTGGTTCTGGGGCACGCTGGCCGAAAATACGCCGCTGTATCGGGATGTGCTGCTGGCGGCGTTCATGATCAACGTGTTCGCCATCGCCCTGCCGCTGTTCACCATGAACGTGTACGACCGCGTGGTGCCCAACCATGCGATCGAAACGATGTGGATGCTGGCGGCAGGCATGGCCATCGTGCTGGTGGCGGATCTGGTGCTGCGTACCATGCGCGGCTATTTCCTCGATCTGGCCAGCAGCCGGGTGGATGTGCGGCTGTCCGCCTACATCATGGAACGCGTGCTGGGTCTGCGCCTGGAAAACCGCCCGCTGTCGGCAGGTTCCTTTGCCTCCAATCTGCGTTCGTTCGAAACGATCCGCGACTTCATCACCTCAGCCACGGTGACGGCCTTCATCGACCTGCCGTTTGCCCTCATCTTCCTGGTGGTCATCGGCTGGATTTCCTGGCCACTGATCCTGCCGATCCTGTTCGGCATGCTGCTGTTGCTGGCCTTTGCGTTGACCATCCACAGCAAGATGCACGAACTGTCGGAAACCACCTACCGCGCCAGCGCCATGCGCAACGCCACCCTGGTCGAAAGCCTGGTGGGGCTGGAAGCGATCAAGGCGCTGGGGGCCGAGAGCGTCATGCAGCGCAAGTGGGAATCGAGCGCGGCCTTTCTCTCGCGTGTGGGCGCGCAGCTGCGGCTGCTGTCGTCGACCACCATCAACGGCGCGATGTGGGCCCAGCAATTCGTCAACGTGGTGGTGGTGGTGGTCGGCGTCTACCTGATTTCGGACGGCCAGCTGACGCTGGGCGGACTCATTGCCTGCACCATGCTGGCGTCGCGGGCGATGGCGCCGATCGGCCAGATTGCCGGCCTGCTGACCCAATACCACAGCGCCGCAACGTCCCTGAAATCGCTGGACGATATTTTGCAGCAGCCGGTCGAGCGGCCTGCCGATTCGAATTTCGTGACCCGCCAGCATTTCACCGGCGACATCGAATTCCGCGAAGTCGACTTCAGCTACCCCAATCAAGACCTTGCAGCCCTGCGCAATGTCTCGCTGAAAATCCGCGCGGGCGAACACGTGGCCATCCTCGGCCGCGTCGGCTCCGGCAAGACCACACTGGAAAAACTCATTCTCGGCCTGTACCAGCCCACCTCGGGCAGCGTGCTGGTGGACGGCATCGACCTGCGCCAGCTCGATCCGGCCGAGCTGCGCCGCAACATCGGCTATGTGCCGCAGGATGTCACGCTGTTCTATGGCAGCCTGCGCGACAACCTGACCATCGCCGCGCCCGGCGCCGACGATGCGGCGGTCCTGCGCGCGGCCGAAGTCGGCGGCATTCTCGAGTTCGTCAACAACCACCCTAAGGGCTTCGACATGACCGTGGGTGAGCGCGGCGAATCGCTTTCCGGCGGACAGCGGCAGGCAGTCGCCATCTCGCGCGCCACCCTCAACGATCCGCCGATCCTGCTGATGGACGAGCCGACCGGCTCGATGGACCACTCCAGCGAAGAGGAAATCAAGCAGCGCCTGCGCACCTATGCCACCGGCAAAACCCTGATCGTGGTCACGCACCGAACCTCGCTGCTGGACTTGGTCGAGCGCATCATCGTGATCGATGGCGGCAAGGTGGTGGCAGACGGCCCCAAAGCGCAGGTGGTCGAGGCCCTGCGCCAGGGCCGCATCGGGAAGGCCGCATGAAAGCCGCCCTGTTCGCCTCCATTTCCCGCTTTGCCGACCGCTCCGCGGCCTGGTCCAAACATGCGCGGCCACTGCTGGACCGCGCATTTGCCAGGTGGATTCCACCGGGCGCAGACGAATCGCTGGGTTGGGCAGCCGATGCCAACTGGGCGCGGATGGATCAGGAACCGCTGCGCGCACGCTATCTGCTGCGCGCGATCGGGATCATTCTGCTGGTCTTCTTGCTGTGGGCGGCCTTCGCCACGGTGGACGAAGTCACGCGCGGCTCGGGCAAGGTCATCCCCTCGCGCCAGGTGCAGGTGATCCAGGCGGTCGACGGCGGCGTGGTCGCGGAAATCCTGGTGCATGAGGGCCAGTCGGTCGAGGTGGGACAGTCGCTGTTCCGCATCGATGAAACGCGTTTTGTCTCTTCGCTGCGCGAAAACCGCGTGCAATATCTGGCGCTGCTGGCGAAGGCCGCGCGCTTGCGCGCCCTGGCCGAGAACACGCCGTTCGTGCTGCCGCCCGAGATCATGAAAGAAGACCCCAAACTGGTCCAGGAAGAACGCAGCATGTACGACGCGCGCCGCAACGAACTGGAAGCCCAGCTCAGCATCGCGCGCCAGCAGCTGGCCCAGCGCAATCAGGAGCTGATCGAAGTGCGCTCGCGTCGTGAGCAGGCTGCGCAAAGTTACGAACTCACGGCCCGCGAACTCGCGATGACCAAACCGCTCGCGGCCTCGGGCGCGGTCTCGGATGTGGAATTGCTGCGGCTCGAGCGCGACGTCGGCCGCTATCGCGGCGAGCGCGACCAGGCTTCCGCGCAGACGGTGCGCCTGCAATCCGCGATCGTGGAAGCGTCACGCAAGGTACAGGAACAGGAACTCACCTTCCGCAACGAGATGCGCAACGAACTGGGCGAGACCATGGCCAAGCTGAACAGCCTGTCCGAAGGCAGCACGGCGCTGTCCGACCGCGTCCAGCACGCCAACGTCAAATCGCCGGTCAAGGGCACCGTCAAGCGCCTGATGATCACGACCGTGGGCGGCGTGCTGCAGCCGGGCAAGGAAATCGTGGAAATCGTGCCGACCGACGATGCATTGCTGCTGGAAACGCGGATTGCCCCCAAGGACATCGCGTTCCTGTCGCCGGGGCAAAAGGCGACGGTGCGTTTCACGGCCTACGATTTCGCGATTTACGGTGGGCTGGAGGCGGTGATCGACCAGATCGCGGCAGATACCGTCACCGATGAAGACGGCAACGCCTTCTACCTGGTGCGCGTTCGAACCCTCAAATCGTCGCTCGGCAAGGCCATGCCGATCATCCCCGGGATGGTGGCGGAAGTGGACATCATGACCGGCCGGAAAAGTGTGCTCGCCTATCTGCTCAAGCCGGTGATCCGCGCCCGCGCCCACGCCTTCACGGAGCGCTAGCCGGTGACGCGCCCGATATTCATCACAGCACGCCCGCAACCGATTCCGCGCTGGCTGGAGGCGTTTCCCAACGCTTTGCTGGTGCACGATCAGGGTCCGGACAAGACCGATCTGGTCGCGCTGGAAAACGCATCCGTGCTCTGGCTGCATGCCACGGCAGACGATCCGGCGCTGTCGGCCTGGCTGAAAACGCTGCGGATCGCGGCGCCGAACGCGTCCATTGTCGTGCTCTCGAATGTGCCGGAAGACGATCAGGGGATGGCGGCACTGGCAGCGGGCGCGTCCGGCTATTGCAGTGCGCTGAGCTTGCCCGCGGTGTTGCATCAGGTGGCCAGCGTCGTCGAGCACGGCGGCCTGTGGGTCGGTCCGCAACTGATGCGCCGGCTGATGCAGGGTCTGGCGGTACGCAACGACACGGTGCCCCCACCTGCGCTGGATAGCTTGAGCCAGCGTGAACGTCAGGTTGCAGAAGCCGTTGCGCGCGGATCGACGAACAAGGAAATCGCGCGCGTGATGCACATCACCGAGCGCACGGTTAAAGCCCATTTGACCGCATCCTTCGAGAAACTCGGCGTGCGCGACCGCATGCAGCTCTCCCTCCTCGTGAACGGTGTCGAAGACTCGACACACCTGCCCCAGAAAATCTCCGCCTGACTGTACTTCGGTCCAATACGGAAACCGGAAATCAAGCCGTTATGTCTTGCAGACGTGCCCGAATGGGGCACCCAAGCCATTTCGATAAAAGGTCAGCACCATGGACACGCGCGTTTCCACTCCCCAGGCAGTCGCCACCGTTATTGCAGTAGAAGGCCAGGCATTCGCCCGCGATCCGGCTGGCCAGATGCGACCGCTGCAGGCGGGCGACGTCCTGCTCGAAGGCGACACCCTCGTCACCCTGCCGGGTGGACAGGTCCAGCTGGCCTTCGCCGATGGACAACTGCTGACCGTGCTCCCCAACGAAGGCTTTCAGTTCAGCGCCGAAACCGCGCCGGGCACGCGTCCCGATGTGGCCGAAGCCGCGCTGCCGGCAGGCGAAGCCGATCGCATCATCCAGGCGCTGGAACGTGGCGAGAACATCGACGACCTGATCGATCCGACCGCTGCCGGTTTCCAGGGCGGCGGTGAAAACGGGGGAAACAATTTCGTCCGCTTGCTGCGGATTGTCGAAGGCGTGGATCCCCTGTCGTTTCGATTCGAAAGCAATACGGCGAACATCGACTTTCCGGTATTTGAATCCGGCGGCACCCCCGCGGAAATCCTGGAAACAGTCGAAGTGCCTGCGGTTACAGGCGCCCTCACCCTGAACGCACCGGCAAGCGTGACCGAAGGCGGCACCATCGTGTATTCGGTCACCGTCGATGTGGCGCCGCAGGGCAGTCCACTGGTGCTGACATTGTCCAACGGCCTCACCCTCACCATTCCGGTCGGCGCATTCAGCGCCACCAGCGCACCCGTTCCGGTGCGTGCGGACGATGTCCTTGCGCAAGGCGACACGCCGGTGTCCGTCTCCGTAGTGGGCGCATCCGGAGGCGGTTACACCACGCTCAGCCTGGGCAGCCCCGCCACCACTCCCGTGAGCGACGATGCGGATGTCACGGCGCTCTCGCTGACGGCAGATGCCAGCGTTGCCGAGGGCGGCAACATCACCTATACGGCCAGCCTGAGCACGCCGGCCGGCACGCCGCTCACGATCACCCTCAGCAACGGGGCAACGATCAGCATCGCGGCCGGCTCCAGCCTGGGCTCGGTCTCGGTGCCGGCGCCTTCCGACGATGCCCATCTCGACGCCGGCAGCGTCAGCGCCACGATTGTGACGGCGTCCGGCGGCAATTTCGAAAGCCTGGCCGTCAATCCAGCGGCCGCCACAACCGCGATCACCGACACGCCCGATGTGACGACAGTCAGCCTCGTGGCGACGCCCAGCGTCGCCGAGGGCGGCAACATCACCTACACGGCCAGCCTGAACAACAGCGCACAGACGCCGGTCAGCGTAACCCTCAGCAATGGTACCGTGATCGGCATCGCTGCCGGCGCCGCGTCCGGCAGCGTCAGCGTCGCCGCACCGAACGACGACGTCTACCTGGATGCCGGCAGCGTCAATGCCACCATTGCGTCCGCCACCGGCGGCAATTTCGAGAGCCTGGTCGTCAATCCCGCGGCGGCAACGACCGCGATCACCGACACGGCCGACATCACGACTATCAGTCTCAGCGGCAGCGCGAGTGTTGCCGAAGGCGGCACGGCGGCTTACCTGGTATCGCTCACGAATCCCGCACAAACCGCGGTCACCGTCAACTTCGCATACAGCGGCACGGCAACCGATGGCGTCGATTTCACCGGTGTCGCGAGCGTCACCATTCCGGCAGGATCGAGCAGCGCAAGCTTCAGCATCCCGCTCGCAAGCGACCTCGATCTGGAAGGCGCCGAAACCCTCGTCGTCAGCATCAGCTCGGCGAGCGGCGGCAATTTCGAAAGCCTGACGATCAATGGCGCGGCAGGCAGCGTCACCACCAGCGTCACCGACAGCACCACCACGGCCACCGTGAGTCTGAGCGCGAGCGCAAGTGTTGCCGAAGGCGGCGTGATCACCTACACCGCAAGCCTGACAGGCCCTGCGCTCAGCCCGATGAGCGTGACTTTGGACAACGGCGCAGTCATCAATATCGCTACCGGCACCTCCAGCGGCAGCACCAGCGTGGCCGCCCCTGCCGATGACATCTACGTCGATGCGGGCAACCTGAGCGCCAGCATCGTTTCGACCACGGGCGGCGGCTTCTCCATCCTCACCGTCGACCCGGCCCCGGCCTCCACCAGTGTGTCCGACACGATCGACAGCACGACCATCTCAATTACGGCGACAGCCAGCGTGGCCGAGGGCGGCAACATCGTCTATACGGCAAGCCTCAACAATGTGGCGCAGATGCCGGTCAGCGTCACCCTTTCCAACGGGGCGGTCATCAGCATCGCCGCCGGTGCTTCCAGCGGCACGGTCAGCATCGCTGCGCCGACCGATGATGTCTATCTGGATGCCGGTAGTGTTGGTGCCACCATTACGGCCGCCACGGGCGGCAATTTCGAGAACCTGGCGATCAATCCGGCATCGGCGATCACCAGCATTACCGACACGCCCGACACGACAACGCTGAGCCTCACGGCTTCGGGCAGCGTCGCCGAAGGCGGCAACATCACCTACACCGCCAGCCTCAACAATGTGGCGCAGACGCCGGTCAGCGTCACGCTTTCCAACGGGGCGGTCATCACTATCGCTGCCGGCGCTTCCAGTGGTTCGGTCAGCGTCGCCGCACCGACCGACGATGTGTACCTCGATGCGGGCAGCGTCAGTGCCACGATTGCGTCCGCCAGTGGCGGCAATTTCGAGACGCTGACGGTGACCCCCACCGCGGCGGTGACCAGCGTCACCGATACCCTCGACAGCACGACGCTCAGCCTGAGCGCGAGCGCTTCGGTGGCAGAAGGTGGCAACATCACTTACACCGCAAGCCTGAACAATGTGGCGCTGACTCCGGTCAGCGTGACGCTTTCCAACGGCGCGGTGATCAGCATCGCTGCCGGTGCATCGAGCGGATCGGTCAGCGTCGCTGCGCCGACCGACGATGTGTATGTCGACGCGGGTTCGGTCTCGGCCACGATTGCCTCGGCTGCCGGCGGCAATTTCGAAAACCTCGTCGTCAGCCCGGTTGCAGCCACCACCAGCATCACCGACACCCTTGATTTGACTACGGTCAGCCTGAGCGCAAGCGCTTCGGTGGCCGAAGGCGGCAACATTACTTACACGGCCAGCCTCAACAATGTGGCGCAAACGCCGGTCAGTGTGACGCTGAGCAATGGTGCGGTCATCAGCATCGCCGCGGGCGCGTCTTCCGGCAGCGTGAGCGTCTCTGCTCCAGCCGATGATGTCTATGTCGATGCCGGTTCGGTATCGGCCACGATTACCTCGGCTGCTGGCGGAAACTTCGAGAGTTTGGCGATCAATCCGGCTACGGCAACGACCGGCATTACCGATACGCCCGACACGACAACGCTGAGCCTCACTGCTTCGGCCAGCGTCGCCGAAGGCGGCAACATCACCTACACCGCCAGCCTCGACAACGTCGCGCAGTCGCCCGTCACGGTCACGCTGTCGAACGGCGCGACGATCAGCATCGCAGCCGGCG
>NZ_JADMKC010000048.1 GCF_018780105.1 Thiobacillus sp. | reverse complement strand
GCCTCAGAAAATGATGACCGAGCGGATGCTCTTGCCTTCGTGCATCAGGTCGAAGGCGCGGTTGATGTCTTCGAGCGGCATGGTGTGGGTCACCAGCTTGTCGAGTTCGATCTTGCCGTTCATGTAGTTCTCGACGTAGCCCGGCAGTTGCGAGCGGCCCTTGACGCCGCCGAACGCGGTGCCTTTCCAGGTGCGGCCGACTACCAGGTTGAACGGCCGGGTGCAGATTTCCTTGCCGGCGCCGGCGACGCCGATCACGGTGGAGACACCCCAACCCATGTGCGTGCACTCGAGCGCATCGCGCATGACGTTGACGTTGCCGATGCACTCGAACGAGTAGTCGACGCCGCCGTTGAAGTGGTCGCGGATGTATTCGGAAACCGAACCGTTGACGTCTTTGGGGTTCAGAAAATCCGTTGCGCCGAGCGCTTTGGCCATTTCGAACTTGTCCGGGTTGAGGTCGATGGCGATGATGCGTCCCGCCTTGGCCATCACCGCGCCCTGGATGCACGACAGGCCGATGCCGCCGAGGCCGAACACCGCAACGGTGGAGCCGGGTTCGACCTTGGCGGTGTTGAGCACTGCGCCGATGCCGGTGGTGACGCCGCAGCCAAGCAGACAGACCTTGTCCAGCGGCGCCGCGGGATTGATTTTGGCGAGCGCGATTTCCGGCACCACGGTGTATTCGGCAAACGTCGAGCAGCCCATGTAGTGAAAAATCGGCTTGCCGTTTTTCGAGAAGCGGCGGGTGCCGTCGGGCATGTAACCGGTCCATACCGTCGAGGCAATCGACTGGCACAGGTTGGTCTTCGGCGAGGCGCAGTACTCGCAGTGACCGCATTCGGGGATGTAGAGCGGAATCACGTGGTCGCCCGGCTTCAGCGTTGTCACGCCGGGGCCGCACTCCACCACGACGCAGCCGCCTTCGTGGCCGAGAATGCAGGGGAAGGCGCCTTCCGGGTCGTCGCCCGAGAGCGTGAACGCATCGGTGTGGCAGACGCCGCTGGCGACGACCTGCAACAGGACCTCGCCCTCGCGTGGACCTTCTACGTCGACCTCTTCGATCGACAGCGGTTTTTTGGGTTCCCAGGCTACGGCGGCGCGTGCTTTCATGGTGGTGTCCTTGATGAATGGATGGGGGGGTGGAAGGAGGCTTCAGGCGGTTTGCTGGAGCAGTTTCTGGAAGGATGCCTCAAACAGCTTGACGCCATCGTCCTGCAGGGTCTGGCCGACCTGATCCATGTCGATGCCCAGTCGCGCCAGTTCGGCCAGTTTGGCCGCGGATTCGGCGACATCCTGCTCGACCCGCAGTGCCGGCTGGCCGTGTTCGGCCAGCGCGGCCAGCGTCTTGTCGGGCAAAGTGTTGATGGTTTCCGCGCCGATCAGCGGCTCGACATACAGCAGGTCGGAATAGTCCGGGTTCTTGACGCCGGTGCTCGCCCACAGCAGCCACTGCGGCATGGCGCCGCGTTGCGCCAGTGCGGCGAACGCCTCGCCGTGAAAAATCGCCCGATAGCGCTGGTAGGCGAGTTTGGCCATCGCCACCGCCGCCTGGCCGCGTAGCGCCAGGGCATCGGGCGTGCCGATGGCTGCCAGCTGCGTATCGACCAGGGTGTCGACGCGCGACAGGAACAGGCTCGCCACCGCGTGGCTGGCGCGCAGGTCGGCGCCGTTCTGCGCGCGCGCCTCGAGTCCGCGGATATAGGCCTTGAACACGGCTTCGGCCTGCGCCACCGAAAACAGCAGGGTCACGTTGACGTTGATGCCGAGCCGGGTCAGGGTTTCGAAGGCGCTGACACCCGCCGGCGTGCCCGGCACCTTGACCAGCAGGTTGCGGCGATCGACGGCGGCCGACAGGCGCTGCGCTTCCGCGACGGTGCGTTCGGCATCGTCCGCCCAGCGCGGTGCGACTTCCAGGCTGACGTAGCCATCGCGGCCGTGGCTGGCATCGAATGTCGGCCGCAGCAGATCGCAGGCGGCCTGGATGTCGGGGATGGCCAGCGCCTCGTAGCGGCGTTCGGTGTCGGGCTCGCCGGCGCGCAGCCTGGCCAGATCGTCGGCGTAGTAGGGGCTGCTGGCGAGCGCATTCTGGAAGATCGAGGGGTTGGAGGTCACCCCGGTCACGCCCTTGTCGGCGATGTGGCGAGCCAGCGTGCCTTCCTGAATCAGGCTGCGCGAGAGGTTGTCGAGCCACAGGCTCTGGCCGAGGGCGGCGGTGCGTTGGGCGGCATTCATGGAGACTCCTCGATTGCTGGATTGGGTAAGCATAGCGGTTAAGCCGGATGCCGGGTTACGACAACGCCGGCAGCGGAAAGTGCCCGCCGTCGCGGCAGGCCGAAGCCGCGCCTGTGCTAGACTTCAGGGCAATCTTTGGCCCGGCCGGCTTCATTTGCCGGCTTCATTCTTTCAGGTTATTTCCATGTCAGGCAGCACCCTCGGCAAGCTCTTTTGTGTCACCGTGTTCGGCGAATCGCACGGTCCCGCCATCGGCTGCGTGGTGGATGGCTGTCCGCCGGGCATGGCGCTGTGCGAAATCGATATCCAGCATGACCTCGACCGCCGCAAGCCCGGCACCTCGCGCCATGTCACCCAGCGCCGCGAGTCCGACACGGTGGAAATTTTATCAGGGCTATATGAAGGTAAAACCACCGGCACGCCGATTGCGCTGCTGATCCGCAACGAAGACCAGCGCAGCAAGGATTACGGCAACATTGGCGAGACCTTCCGCCCCGGCCACGCCGACTACACCTACACGCAGAAATACGGTTTCCGCGACCCGCGCGGCGGCGGGCGTTCTTCGGCACGCTTGACCGCGCCCATCGTCGGCGCCGGCGCCATCGCCAAGAAATGGCTGGCCGAACACCATGGCATCGTGATCCGCGGCTACATGAGCGCGCTGGGGCCGCTCGACATCCCGTTCGAGTCATGGGACGAGGTCGACAACAACGCCTTCTTTTCGCCCAGCGCCCCCATGGTGCCCAAGCTCGAGGAATACATGGATGCGTTGCGCAAATCGGGCGACTCGGTCGGCGCGCGCATCAGCGTGGTCGCCGACAACGTGCCCCCGGGCTGGGGCGAACCGCTGTACGACAAGCTCGATGCCGACCTGGCGCATGCGCTGATGGGGCTCAACGCGGTCAAGGGCGTGGAAATCGGCGACGGCATGGAGGCCGCCCGGCAACTCGGCACCGAGCACCGCGACGAAATCACTCCCGACGGTTTTCTCAGCAATCATGCGGGTGGCGTGCTCGGCGGCATTTCCTCCGGTCAGTCCATCGTCGCCCACATTGCCATCAAGCCCACCTCGTCGATGCGCCTGCCGGGCCGCTCGATCGACCTGCACGGCCAGCCGATCGAGGTCGTCACCCACGGCCGCCACGACCCCTGCGTCGGTATCCGCGCTACTCCGATTGCCGAAGCGCTGATGGCGATCGTGCTGATGGATCATGCCTTGCGCCATCGCGCGCAGTGCGGCGACGTGGTGCGCGGCACGCCGGTGATTCGCGGAAACAGCTAGAAACGCGTCAGAGTGGCCGTGTTGCAGTTCTTGCAACCGGCCCAAACTGCGATCCGGGGTTTACATGTCTGTTTGACTGATCGATGGCGTACGCTAGGTTTAAAACTTCGTGCATCCGGTCCTGACACCATGCGATTGCCCATCAGCCTGAAAATCTTCAGCATCACCCTCGCGCTGCTGGCGCTGATGGTGGTGGTCACCTGGCTGTCGGTGCTCAACTTCCGCCAGCTCAACAACCAGGTGCGCGCGC
>NZ_JADMKC010000027.1 GCF_018780105.1 Thiobacillus sp. | reverse complement strand
GCAGCCGAGGCAATCGTGGCCGAGACCGAACCCGCATCGACATAGACATCATCGGACGGCGCAGCGACGCTCACGCTGCCGGAAGACGCGCCCGCAGCGATGCTGATGACGGCACCGTTGCTCAGGGTGATGCTGACCGGCGACTGCGCCACGTTGTTGAGGCTGGCCGTGTAGACGATGTTGCCACCTTCAGCCACCGAAGCGCTTGCGCTCAGGCTAACGGTCGTGGTGTCGAGCGTGTCGGTGATGCTGGTGGTGGCTGCAGCCGGATTGACGACGAGGCTCTCGAAATTGCCACCGGCAGCCGACGCAATCGTGGCCGAGACCGAACCCGCGTCGACATAGACATCATCGGTCGGCGCAGCGAAGCTGACCGATCCGCTCGATGCACCTGCAGCGATGCTGATTACAGCGCCGTTTGAAAGCGTCACGCTGACCGGCGTCTGCGCCACATTGTTGAGAGAGGCGGTGTAAGTGATGTTTCCGCCTTCGGCCACCGAAGCGCTCGCGCTCAGGCTGAGCGTCGTGCTGTCGAGGGTATCGGTGACGCTGGTCACCGCCGCGGTGGGGGTCACCGTCAGCGTCTCGAAATTGCCGCCACTGGCGGACGCAATCGTGGCACTGACGCTGCCCGCATCGAGGTACACATCGTCGGTCGGTGCGGCGACGCTGACCGAACCACTGGAGGCGCCGGCAGCGATAGTGATGACCGCCCCGTTGGAAAGCGCGATGCTGACCGGCGACTGCGCGACGTTGTCGAGGCTGGCGGTGTAGATGATGTTGCCGCCTTCGGCGACGTTCGGAGTCGCCGTGAGCGAAACCGTGGTCGTATCCAGCGTGTCGCTGATCGCGGTCGTTGCGGCTGTTGGGTTGATCGCCAGGTTCTCGAAGTTGCCGCCAGAGGCAGTCGTAATGGTGGCGCCAACACTACCGGCATCCAGATAGACATCGTCGGACGGCGCAGCGACGCTGACTGTGCCGCTGGAAGCGCCGGCGGCGATGCTGATGACCGCCCCGTTGGACAGGGTGATGCTGACCGGCGACTGCGCCACATTGTTGAGGCTGGCCGTATAGACGATGTTGCCGCCTTCGGCCACGCTGGCGCTGGCCGACAGGCTGACCGTGGTGGCGTCGGCATCGTCGGTGACCGTGGTTACGGCCGGGCTGCCGGCAGCGCCGCTGCCGATGGCGAGCGCTTCATAGTTGGCGCCGCTGGTGCCGGTCACGGTGACCGACAGGCTGGCGCCGCCGCTATAGACGTCATCCGGCGCCGCCATGCTGACGCTGGCGCTTGAAGCGCCGACCGGAATAGTGAGGCTGAGGCCATTGGACAGGCTGACGGTCAGCGGGCTACCGGTAACCGGCTGGCTTACGCTTGCAGTATAGGTCACCGCGCCCCCCTCAACCACGCTGGCGGAAGCCGTGAGATCAAGCGTGGTCGTATCCAGCGTATCGGTGATGCTGGTGGTGGCTGCTGCGGGATTGATCGCAAGGCTCTCGAAACTGCCGCCGGACGCGGACGCAATCGTCGCGGAGATCGAACCTGCATCCAGATACGCGTCATCGCCCGGTGCGGCGACACTGACTGTGCCGCTGGAAGCGCCGGCGGCGATGCTGATCGTTGCGCCGTTGGAGAGGGTGACCGTTACGGCTGTGCTGGCCGGGTTGTTCAGGCTGGCGGTGTAGAGGATGCTGCCACCCTCTGCCACGCTGGCAGAAGCGGACAGGGTGAGCGTGGTGACATCGATCGTGTCGGTAATGCTGGTCACCGCCGGCGCCGGATTGATCGCCAGATTTTCAAAATTAGCGCCGGTGGCGCTGCTGATGCTGGCCGAGATGTTGCCGGCGTCGACATAGGCATCGTCGGTCGGCGCAGCGATGCTGACTGTGCCGCTCGAAGCGCCGGCAGCGATGCTGATCGTTGCCCCGTTGGACAAGGTGATCGTGACTGGGGCCTGCGCGACATTGTTGAGGCTGGCCGTGTAGCTGATGTTGCCGCCCTCGGCCACGCTGGCTGAAGCCGTCAGGGAGACGGTGGTCGTGTCGAGCGTGTCGGTGATGCCCGTCGTGGCCGCAGCGGGATTGACGACGAGGTTTTCGAAGTTGCCGCCGGTGGCCGACGCAATCGTGGCACTGACGCTGCCGGCATCCAGATACACATCATCGACGGGTGCCGCAACACTCACGGTTCCTGTGGATGCGCCGGCGGCGATGCTGATGACCGCGCCGTTGGAAAGCGTCACGCTGACCGGCGTCTGGGCCGCATTGTTGAGGGTGGCGGTGTAAGTGATGTTGCCGCCTTCGGCCACACTGGCCGAAGCGGACAGGCTGACTGTGGTCGTATCGAGCGTATCGGTGACGCTGGTGGTGGCGGCAGCCGGGTTGACCACGAGGCTTTCGAAATTGCCGCCGGCAGCGGAGGCAATCGTGGCGGAGATCGGGCCGGCATCCAGGTAGACGTCGTCGCTTGGAGCCGCAACGCTGACCGTCCCAGTGGATGCGCCGGCAGCGATGCTGATCACCGCGCCGTTTGAAAGCGTGACGCTGACCGGCGTCTGCGCCACGTTGTTGAGACTGGCGGTGTAGGTGATGTTGCCGCCTTCGACCACGCTTGCACTGGCGGTCAGCGTGACCGTGGTGACATCGATCGTGTCGGTGATGCTGGTCAATGCCGGTGCCGGGTCGATCGCCAGGCTTTCGAAGTTGCCGCCAGTGGCGGACGCAATGGTCGCGCTGATGCTGCTGGAGTCCAGGTACACGTCATCGGTCGGAGTAGGGAGGCTGACCGTGCCGGTTGCCGAACCAGCCGCGATGCTGATCGTCGCGCCGTTGCTCAAAACGATGGAGACCGGGGTTTCTGCTGCGTGATCCAGGGTTGCCGTGTAGACCACGCTGCCGCCTTCGGCGACTGCCGCATCGGCAGACAGGCTGACGGTGGTGATATCGGTCGTGTCGGTGATGCTAGTGGTCGCAGGTGCCGGATTGATCGCCAGATTTTCGAAGTTTCCGCCGGAGGCCGAGGCAATCGTGGCCGATACCGAACCTGCATCGACATAGACATCGTCGGACGGCGCAGCAACGCTCACGCTGCCACTGGAAGCGCCTGCCGCAATCGTGATCGTCGTCCCGTTGGAAAGCGTCACGCTGACCGGCGACTGCGCCACATTGTTGAGGCTCGCGGTGTAAGTGATGTTGCCGCCCTCGGCGACGCTGGCGGAAGCGCCCAGGCTGACCGTGGTCGTATCGAAGGTGTCGGTGATGCCCGTAGTGGCGGCAGCCGGGTTGATCGCCAGACTCTCGAAGTTGCCGCCCGATGCGGACGCAATGGTGGCGCTGATGCTGCCGGCGTCCAGATAGGCGTCATCTGCAGGCGCGGCGACACTGATCGTGCCGCTGGAGGCGCCGGCAGCGATGCTGATCACCGCGCCGTTGGAAAGGGTCACGCTGACCGGAGTCTGCGCCACGTTGTTCAGACTCGCGGTGTAGACAATGTTGCCGCCTTCAGCCACCGAAGCGCTCGCGCCCAGACTGACCGTCGTGCTATCAAGCGTGTCGGAAATCGTGGTCGTCGCGGCAGCCGGGTTGATGGCGAGGCTTTCGAAGTTGCCGCCGGTGGCGGACGCAATCGTTGCACTGACACTGCCGGCATCCAGATACACATCATCGCCGGGAGCCGCAACGCTCACGGTTCCTGTGGATGCGCCCGCGGCGATAGTGATCGTCGCGCCGTTCGACAGTGTGACCGTGACGGGCGACTGCGCAGCGTTGTTCAGGCTGGCCGTATAGACGATGTTGCTGCCCTCGGCGACGCTGGCGGAAGCGCTCAGGCTGACGGTGGTGGTGTCAGTCGTGTCGGTGATGCCGGTGGTCGCCGCAGCCGGATTGATCGCCAGATTCTCGAAGTTGCCGCCGGATGCAGACGCAATGGTGGCGCTGATGCTGCCGGCGTCGAGGTAG
>NZ_JADMKC010000026.1 GCF_018780105.1 Thiobacillus sp. | reverse complement strand
CTTCGACCTGATGCACGAAGGCAAGAGCATCCGCTCGGTCATCATTTTCTGAGGCTGCGATGAAACAAGTCGAAAAGATCAAGGAATTCGGCGGCTGGCTCGAACGCTGGCAGCACGAATCAGCCAGCTGCCATTGCACGATGACGTTCTCGGTCTACCTGCCGCCGCAGGCCGCCACGCAGGGTTGTCCGGTGGTGTACTGGCTGTCCGGCCTCACCTGCACCGACGACAATGTGCGGACCAAAGCCGGGGCACAGCGCTACGCGGCCGAACTCGGGCTGATTCTGGTGATGCCCGACACCAGTCCGCGCGGCGACGACGTACCCGATGTGCCCGAGCGCTACGACCTCGGCAAGGGCGCCGGCTTCTACGTCAACGCCACGCAAGCGCCGTGGGCGACGCACTATCAGATGTACGACTACGTCACCCGCGAACTGCCCGCGCTGGTCGAAGCGCACTTTCCCGCGATCCCCGGCCGGCGCGCCATCAGCGGCCATTCGATGGGCGGCCACGGCGCACTGATCTGCGCGCTGAAAAACCCGGGCCTGTACGCTTCGGTCTCGGCCTTCGCCCCCATCTGCAACCCGGCGATCAGTCCGTGGGGGCAAGGCTGTTTCAGCGCGTATCTCGGCGACGACCAAACAAGCTGGGCGGCCTGGGACGCCACCCGCCTGATCCAGGCCGGCGCGCCCCTGCCGCCGGCGCTGATCGACCACGGCACCGGCGACGAGTTTCTCGCCGAACAACTGTTCCCGCACAACCTGCAAGCGGCCTGCGCCGCGCGCGACATTCCGCTCAAGTTGCGGATGCAGGACGGCTACGACCACAGCTATCACTTCATTGCGACCTTCATCGGCGAGCATCTGGCGTTTCATGCCAGCGCCCTGTCCAAGCGCTGAATCCCTTTTGCTTCGAGGCAACCCTATGGCCCAGTCCCATCCCGATCTGTTTGAACCCTTCCAGCTGGGACCGCTTCCGCTGCCCAGCCGCATCGTCATGGCGCCGCTTACGCGCAACCGCGCCAGTGCCGGCAACGTGCCGGGACCGCTGAACATTGCGTACTACGTGCAGCGCGCCAGCGCCGGATTGATTCTCACCGAGGCAACACAGATTTCGCCGCAGGGCGTCGGTTATCCGCTGACCCCCGGCATCCACAGTGATGAACAGGTCGCCGGCTGGCGTGCCGTCACCGACGCCGTGCATGCGGCAGGCGGCCGTATCTTCCTGCAGCTGTGGCACGTCGGCCGTATCTCGCACCCCAGCCTGCAACCCGAGGGCGCGCTGCCGGTTGCGCCGAGCGCGATCCAGCCCAAGGGCGAAGCCGTCACCTACCAGGGCATGCAGCGCTACGTCACCCCGCGCGCGTTGGAAACGCAGGAGATTCCCGGCATCGTCGCCGACTACCGACATGCCGCCGAAAACGCCCTCAAAGCGGGCTTCGACGGCATCGAGGTGCATGGCGCCAACGGCTATCTGATCGATGAATTCCTGCGCGATGGCACCAACCTGCGCACCGACGCCTACGGCGGCAGCGTCGCCAACCGCGCGCGCCTGTTGCACGAGGTGCTCGACGCGGTGTGTACGGTATGGCCATCGAACCAGGTTGGCCTGCGCTTGTCGCCTTCGACCACCTTCAACGACATGAGCGATTCCGATCCGCGCAGCCACTTCAGCGAAATCATCAGCAGCCTCAACCGCCACCGGCTGGCCTATCTGCACCTGATCGAACCGAACCAGGCCGACCAGGATCACGGCGCAATCTGCGTGCCGAGCCGCGAGTTCCGCCCCCTGTTCGAGGGCGTGCTGCTGGTCTGCGACGGCTACGATGGTGCCAAGGCGCGCACAGCCATCGCCGATGGCCATGCCGACCTGGTGGCGTTCGGCAAGCTTTTCATCGCCAACCCCGACCTGCCGGCACGGCTGCTGGCGAACGCGCCGCTCAACACGCCCGACCCGGCCACGTTCTACGGCGGCGATGCGCACGGCTACACCGACTATCCCAGCCTGGCGCCAGCTTGACGTCCGTCTGCCCCGCGAGCCCTGACACCACGGACACTTCATGCAAACCTTTGACGCCATTGAACAGCGCCGCGCAATCAAGCAATGCGACCCCGGCCATCGCCTGGGCGCGGTGGCGAACCAGGTCATGGTCGAGCACGCGTTCGCCTGAGCCGGGGTGAAAGGCCGGAAGTATCGGCTGGCGCGTCTGTGCAGCCAGCAACGCATGTCCCGCAGGCAATGAACCCCTCGCTGCCGGTGCTCTACAGCTTTCGCCGCTGTCCCTATGCCATCCGCGCCCGGCTGGCACTGAAGCATGCCGGCCTTGCCATCGCGCTGCGCGAGGTTGCGCTCAAATACAAACCCGCAGCCCTGCTCGAAATTTCACCCAAAGCCACGGTGCCGGTTTTGCAGCTGGTCGACGGCAGCGTGCTGGAAGAAAGCCTCGACATCATGCACTGGGCGCTGGACCGGTTTGAGCCGACGCAGCCCGATCATGCGCGCTGGCGCACCGGATGCGCAGACGAGCTGGCGCTGATCGCCCTCAACGACGGCGCGTTCAAACGCCTGCTCGACGGCTACAAATACGCCGACCAGACACAGGTCGCTGCGCGCTGCCGCGACGAGGCGTTTGAGCTGTTTATTGCGCCGCTGGAGCGGCGCCTGTGCGTGACGCGTTACTTGCTGGGTGAGTCGCCCAGCCTGGCCGACATGGCGATCTTGCCCTTCATCCGGCAGTTTGCCGGGGTCGATGCGGACGGGTTCGCTGCCGCGCCCTTCCCTACCCTGCGCCACTGGCTCGATGGTTTGACGCGCGCTCCGCTGTTTGTCTCGGTCATGCCCAAGCACGCGCCCTGGCAGCCCGGCGACCCGCTAACGCTGCTATGAGACCCGGCGCATGCAACCCCGGACACGCGGGCCGGACGCATTGATCGCTGCGACAAGGTTCCCCCGCGCCCGGTCTTGTGCTCCAATCCCATGCTTCCGAGCGCGCCACAAGAGCCGCCGGCCTGGAGCGAGACCCAAGTCCACATCGAATGCACATGACCGTCAGCGAATTAATCGTCCGCTATCTGCAACGCCTGGGGATCGACACGATCTTCGGCATGCCGGGCGCACACGTCCTGCCCATCTACGACTGCCTGCATGATTCCGGCATCGCCAGCGTGCTGGTCAAGCACGAACAGGGCGCAGCTTTCATGGCCGGCGGCTATGCGCGGGTGTCGCACCAGCCTTCCGCTTGCATCACCACCGCCGGCCCTGGCGCAACCAACCTGATCACCGGCATCGCCAACGCCTACGCCGAGCGCTTGCCGGTGCTGGCGATCACCGGCGAGACGTCGACTTACATTTTCGGCAAAGGCGGCCTGCAGGAAAGCTCGGGGGAAGGCGGCGCCATCGACCAGGGCGCGCTGTTCGCCAGCATCACGCGCTATCACAAGCTGATCGAACGCACCGACTATCTCGGCCAGGTGCTGAACCAGGCGACGCAAGCCTTGCTGGGACGCGAGCCCGGGCCGGTGCTGCTGTCGATCCCGTACAACGTGCAGAAGGAAACGGTCGACGCCAGCGTGCTCGACGCCGTGCATTTTCCGCGTCGCGTGTCAGCCCCGCCCAGTACGCCGACAGCCGGGCTTGCCGCGCTGCTGCGGGCGGCGCAGTCGCCGGTGATCATTGCCGGTCACGGCTGCATCCAGGCCGGCGCGCGCGACATCGTTGCGGCCTTGTCCGACCGCTTCAACATCCCGGTGGCCACCAGTCTCAAGGCCAAGGGTGTGGTGACCGAAGGCACTGCCTTGTCGCTGGGCTGTCTCGGCGTCACCTCCAACGGCGAGGCGTACCGCTATATGGTCGAGCATGCCGACCTGCTGCTGTTTCTCGGCGCGAGCTTCAACGAACGCACCAGCTATCTGTGGGACACCCAATTGCTGGCCGGCAAGAAAATCGCCCAGGTGGATTGCGACGCCGCGCAACTCGGTCGCGTGTTCCAGCCCGACGTGGCGATTTGCGGCGACATCCGCACGGTGATGGAAGAGGTCTACGCCACGCTCCAGGCCGACGGCACGCCACCCAAATCGCGCGGGCAGCTCGACGACCACAAGGCCAGCGCGGCAGCGCCTGCCGGCTCAGACAGCGCGAACCAGGCGTTTCGCCTGATGCAGGATTTCTACCGCCAACTGGCACAACGCTTCCCGCACAACGCACTGGTGTTCGACGACAACATCGTGTTCGCACAGAGCGGGTACGACGTCTCGGACCGCAATCATTACTTTCCCAACTCCGGTATTTCCTCGCTCGGCCATGCCATCCCGGCCGCGATCGGCGCACGCTGTTTCGCCAAGGACAGCCCCACATTCGCCATCCTCGGCGACGGCGGCTTCCAGATGTGCTGCATGGAAATCATGACCGCCGTCAATTACGCCATCCCGCTCAACATCGTCGTCATCAACAACGGCACCCTGAGCCTGATCCGCAAGAACCAGTTCCAGCTGTACGGCGAACGCTACATCGACTGCGACTTCGTGAACCCCGACTTTGGCCTGCTCGCCCAGTCGTTCGGCGTGAAGCACTATCGGGTCGAAACCGAGGCCGACCTCGACACGCTGTTCGCCCGCGCCGACCTCGTCGGCAGCATCAACCTCATCGAAATCCTGCTCGACAAACACGCCTTCCCGCGCTACCTGTCGGCGCGCTAGCCTGGACAACCCGATGCGTGCAGGGTGCTGGACGCCACCCGTTCACTCACGCCAGTAATCAGCGATCCAGGTTGCAGGCCGAATGAACTTGTAAAACTTCTTGTAGGGTTTCTTGACCGGCCAGATTCCGCGTACGGCGTCGTGCGGATTGGGGTCGCCCGGGAAGGCGATCACGCGGGCGGTTGCGGGCCGGGTGGGCGTCTTCCACCAGCGCAGCGGCATGGGCGGGACGCAATGCGTCTTGAACAGGACGCACCATGCGTCGGGCCAGAACGCCATTTCGGAAATCGTGCGCGAAATGTAGATCTGCTCGATCTTGTGCTGGGCGAGGATCGTTTTGAACTCCGGAACGAGCCGGTCATAAATATAGGGATGCTGGCCGACCCGGAAGCGGAAGACCGAGGTGTTGCCGATGCCCCGTCCCGGCTGGGTCCAGTTCTGCATGACCACGAACGATTTCTCCGGTGCGAAGCTGAAAAAATCATCCAGGCTGCCGGTGACGATGACGTCGAGGTCGAGGAACAGCCAGTCGCCATCCATGCCCGGCAGCTCGCGGGCCCACAGCGCAATCTTGCGCCACCCGGTATTGTTGTAGGGCGGCTGCAGCGCAACCGTCGGACAAGGCAGACATTCCACTTCGCTGCGCACGCCCGACGGATCGTCGGTCAAACAGACGAAGCGCAACGGCCCCTGGATGTTTCTGCGGACCATGCCATACAACTTGTTCACATACCCGGCCGGGTACAGGGTGCCCCACTTCATGCAAACAATCTGTTTCATCATTTTTTTGAAAATAAATTAAACCCGGATAATCCATCAGGCGGCGCTTCAAGCCTGCGCGACGCATCCTGATGGATTATCCGGGTTAAAGTGTCCGCCCGGAAAAACGCGGGGCGGGAAGCCTGCGACTAACCCCGCATTCACCGCAGCACTCTATCGCGTTTGCGGCATCGACAGAACCTCGAAGCCTGTTTGCCCGAAGTCATCGCCCCGGCGAAGGTGTGCTGACCGACATTGAATGATTCGCCGACAAGAAAGGTACATGTGCCGAGTGTTCTCTGGTGGGGACGTTTCGATCCCGCCTATTCACGCAACCGCATCCTGCGCAAGCTGTTCGCGAGCCTGGGCTGGCAGGTCCGGGACTTCCATCCCCGGTTTGCCGGCGTGGCCGACTGGGAAGCGAGACTGTCCCGCCTGCCCAGGCCCGATCTGGTCTGGGTGCCGTGTTTCAGGCAGCGCGATCTGGCGGCTGCAGCTCGCTGGGCGCAGCGTCATCGCGTTCCCCTGGTTTTCGATCCGCTCATCTCCGCGTACGACAAGCAGGTGGACGAACGGGCAAAACTCAGCGCCGACAGCGCGCGTGCAAAGCATTTGCTGGGCTGGGAGCGTAACCTGTTTCAACGCGCCAGCCGCGTGATCGCCGACACCCCTGCTCACGCCAATTATTTCGCCGACGTGCTGGGCGTCCCCAGACAGCAGCTCGCAGTGGTCTATGTCGGCGCCGAAGAAGCGCTGTTCAAACCGCAGCCGCAACCCGCCCGGGAACCGGGCGATCCGCTGGAGCTGTTGTTCTACGGCAGCTTCATCCCGCTGCAGGGCCCCCAGGTCGTCGTCGAGGCGGCCCGTCTTTATCGGGGACCGCCGGTCAATTGGGTGCTGCTGGGACAAGGCCCCCTGCGCGCCGAGTGCGAAACGCAGGCGCGCGGGCTGGCGAACGTGCGCTTCGAAAACTGGCTGCCCTACGAAACCCTGCCGGCGCGCATTCATCAAGCCGATATCCTGCTGGGCGTATTTGGCGCCACGCCCAAGGCGGGCCGGGTCATCCCCAACAAGGTATTCCAATCGCTGGCCTGCGGCCGGCCGGTAATCACGCGTTCGGCCGATGCCTACCCTGCAGTTCTGAGCGCGGCCGGACATAGCGGGCTGGTCTGGATTCCAGCGGGGAATGCCCAGTCCCTGGCCGATCGCGTGTCTGCTCTGGCGACGAACCCGGGCGAACTGCCCCTGCTCGGCGACGCGGCAGCCATGAGCAGCCAGCACTATTTCTCCGAATCGGTGGTGCGTCAGCAATTGCAGGCTGCGCTTGCCGGTCTGACGGCCTGATCCGGCATGGCGGGCCCCGTATGCTGGCGGATTTAATCCGGCATAATGCTGCGGCCTGGCGCAGCTGCCGGGCACCCGAATCCTTGCTGCAACCCGAATGAGCGACTGCCCGGCCACCGATCCGGCACGGCCCCCCTGCCTATGACACGATCCCTTCAAGCGCAGCACTACACCTGGCTGGTTTTTTCCTGCTTCCTGCTGTTTCCGTTTGGCCGGTCGGTCGAGTTGCCGCTACTGTTCATGACGATAGGCGGCGGCGTGCTGGCCTACCGCGCCGGCCGAGCATTTTTTCAGGAACCGGGCATCCGGTTTTTCACCCTGCTGTTTGCCTGCATCTGGATTCCCATCCTGATTTCCTTCCCGGACAGCTACGACCTGAAGAAGTCCGGGGGCACCAGCCTGTCGTTCATCCGGCTCTATCTCGCCGGGCTGTTCGTGATCTGGGCATTGAGCAAGCCGAACCAGGTGGCGCTGCTGTTCAAACTCATGGCCGGACTGGCCGCGTTTTGGGTGGTGGATGCGCTGTTCCAGGCCGCGGCCGGACATGATTTCCTCGGTTTTGCGCTATCGCCCACCCGCCTCAACGGCGTATTCGGCGAGGGCCAACCCAAGCTGGGCAACGCCATGCCCGTTCTTGCGCCCTTCATCATGCTCGCACTGCGCAGCAAACCGGTGTTGATGCTGCTGGCGACCGCCATGGCCGGTGCGGTTGTCGTCCTTGCCGGCAGCCGGGGCGGTTGGGTCAGCTTCGGCCTGGTCTGTGCGTGGTTGCTGTTTTCGGAAACCCGGCGACGCGGCGTGCCGCTGTGGAAAATGGGCGCGGTCGCCGCCGTGGTCGGCATCGTCGGCACATTTGCCGCATTCGAAAACCCGGCTGCGAAACAGCGGCTGGACCAGACCCTGCTGCTGTTTTCCGGCGACGAGGCCAAAATCGACCAGGCGCTTTCGCTCCGCTGGACGCTGTGGAAAGACGCTTTCGCCATGATCGAGGCGCACCCCGTCAACGGCGTGGGCGTTCGGGCGTTCCGCTATGCCTATCCCGAGTTTGCCCAACCGGGCGATATTTTTGTATCCACCGACGAAAAATCGGGCCGGCTGACCGGCGCTTTCTATGCCCATCAGATGGTCGTGGAAGTCACCTCGGAAACCGGCCTGATCGGCCTGCTCGGACTGGGCCTGTTCTACGCGCTTCTGGTCAGATACTGGCGCGCGGCAGACGCGGAACGCAGACTGCTGGCGCTGCCGTTTGCCATGGCGGTCATGGCCTGGATATTCCCGCTCAACACCCATCCATCTTTTTACACCGCGCAGTGGTCCGTCATGATCTGGCTGCTGCTTGCCATGTTGTGCGCGGCGCTGCTGCCGCTGCAAAAAACGCCCGACGCCTTCAGAACGGCACCGCGGACGTAAAGCGCATCGCTTCACCCGTCAGCGGATGCGCAAATTCCAGCGCTGCCGCGTGCAACAACAAACGGCCCGCCCTCGCCTGCACCTCCGGCGGCGCGTACAAGGCGTCACCGAGTATCGGATGCCCCAGTGCGCGCAGGTGTAACCGCAACTGATGCGAACGGCCGGTGACGGGTTCGAGTTCGACGCGCGTCGCAGAGCCGTCTGCTTCATATCCCAGCACACGCCAGCGTGTGAGACTCGGCTTGCCGTGTTGATGATCGACGATGCGCAGGGGCCGGTTCGGCCAGTCGACGATGATGGGCAGGTCGATCACCCCCCACTCTCCGGGCGACGCCTCCAGCCGGCCAGCGGCCACGGCGATGTAACGCTTGCTCACCGCGCGCGCAGCAAACGCCTGGCTCAATGCACGCTGGGCCGCCGCGCCGCGCGCCATCACCATCAGTCCCGAAGTGGCCATGTCCAGGCGATGCACGATCAGGGCGTCGGAGTAACGCACCTGCACCCGCGCGCTCAGGCAATCCTGCTTGTCGGCGCCGCGGCCCGGCACTGCCAGCAGGCCGCCGGGTTTGTCGAATATCAACAGGGTGTCATCGACGTAAAGCGGTTCGATGGCCTGACGCGGCTCAATGGCAGAAATCAGCATCAGCACCGCTTGATGGCCAGAGGTTAAGGCTGCAAGCCATCCAGCAGCGCGATTCCCCACGCCACGCCAAACCCGTTGGCATCGCTCATCACGGCGCCCAGTCCGCCTTTGCAGTTGTGACCCGACAGGTCCATGTGCAGCCACGGCGTGTCGCCGACGAAGCGCGACAGGAAACGCGTGGCGAGGATGTGGTCGGCCTCGCCTTCCATGCTGCATTGCTTGACGTCGGCCACGGTCGAATCGAGGGCGCTGTCGTAATCCTCGGGATAGGGGAACACGACGATGCGTTCGCCGCTGGCGATGGCGGCGCGCGAGGCCTGGTGCGCCAGCGCGCTGGAAGTGGCGAACACGCCCGACATGCGGCTGCCGAGGGCGTAATGCATCGAGCCGGTCAGGGTCGCGAAATCGGCGATCAGGCGCGGTTTGGCGCGCGCGGCCAGGGTCAGCGTATCGGCCAGCACCATGCGGCCTTCGGCATCGGTGTGGACGATTTCGATGGTGGTGCCGTTGAGCGCTTTGACCACTTCGTTCTGGCGATAGGCCTCGGGGCTGATGTGGTTCTCGGCGAGCGCCACCCAGCCATCCAGCGCGACCGGCAATTTCAGCCGCGAAGCGGCGGCGAGGATGCCGAGCACCACGGCCGAGCCGTTCATGTCCTCGTGCATGCCCTGCATGTACTTGGCGGGCTTGAGGTTGTGGCCGCCGGTGTCGAAGCAGATGCCCTTGCCCACAAACGCAACCGGCTGGGCCTTGCCGGTCTTGCCCGCTTTACCCCGATAGCTGATGCGCACAATGGCGGCATCTTTGGCAGGTGAGCCTTGTGCCACGGCGCAGAACGCGCCGGCGCCCATTTTCTTCAGCTTGTCGAAACCGTATTCCTCGACCGTCCAGCCATATTCCTTGGCCAGCGCCTTGATACGCTTGCGGTAAATCCCCGGGGTCAGCTCATCCGGCCCCTGTACGGTGAGGCTGCGGGTGAGGCTGTTGCCTTCGGCCAGCGCTTTGACGCGGGCGAAGCCGTCGGCGGATTGTTCACCGAACACCTGCACGGATTTCAGCGTGGCGTCGGACTTGGACTTTCTTGACGGCAGCTGCACCGCGTTGACCAGCGCCGCATAGACTGCTGCATCGGCCGCGCGCGCCCTGAATTCGGCCTCGCCAAACACGGCCAGCGTCAGCGCTTTGGGGTGTTCGCCCAGCAGCAGTGCCAGACCCTTGCGCACCAGTTCGTGCGCCTCGAAGGTGCTCGCATCCGGTTTCAGCATGGCATAGACCGCCAGCGTGCCGCCGGGCAGCTGCACCGCCACCGGCGATTTGGCCAGGGCATCCAGTTTCAGGTCACGCCGTTTCAACGCCGCCTTGAGCTCAAGCCAGCCCGGCACCTCGGGGAAGGTTTTCGACACCGGCAGCAACAGCAAGGCATGGCCCGCTGCATGCAGCGATTTCTCGGTGATTTCCTGTTTGTTAACAGCAAGTTTGGGCAGCATGAGTCTTCCTTGTGGGTGGCATTTTCTTGATGGCAGGCGGGCTTTACGGGATAATTTAAGAGTTTGCTGTTTTTCCAGCGCATTTTCCGCCCCAATCCTCCAAGGGTAACCGAATGAAGATCGAAGACAAGAAACGCGTCTTACGCGAAATGGTATTGCATCGCCGTTTTGAAGAGCGCTGCTACCAGGCCTATATCGAACGCAAAATTGGCGGCTTTCTCCACCTCTATCCCGGCCAGGAAGCGTGCTGCAATGGCGTGATGGAAGCCGCCCGTCCCGGCCACGATTACGTGATCACCGGCTACCGCGATCACGTCCACGCGATCAAGTGCGGCTCCGACCCGAAAGAAGTGATGGCCGAGCTGTATGGCAAGGAAACCGGTTCCTCCAAGGGCCGCGGCGGCTCGATGCACATCTTCGATGCGGCGCACCGTTTCATGGGGGGCTATGCGCTGGTCGGCGGCCCCTTCCCGTTGGCCGCCGGCATCGCCAAGGCAATCCAGCTGAAGGGCGGCGACGAAATCGCCATCTGCTTCCTCGGCGATGCGGCCAACAACCAGGGCGTGTTCCACGAAACGCTCAACATGGCTGCGCTGTGGAACCTGCCGGTGCTGTTCGTCTGCGAAAACAACCGTTACGGCATCGGCACTTCGATCGAGCGTTCCACCGCCGTGGTCCACCAGCACAAGCGCGTGGCGGCCTACAACATCGAGGCCTCCGAGTGCGACGGCCAGGATGTCGAAGTCGTCTACGAACACGCCCGCAAGGCGGTCGACCACGTCCGCTCGGGCAAGGGCCCCTACTTCCTCGAACTGATGACCTACCGCTATCGCGGCCACTCGATGTCGGATTCGCGCGGCTACCGTACGCGCGAGGAAGAAGAGCTGTGGAAGCAGCGCGACCCCATCTTCATCCTGCGCGACCGCCTGATTGCAGCCGGCGAGCTGACCATGGAAGCCTACGAGGCGCTGGAAAAGGAAACCGACGCCTACATCGAAAACGAAGTCATCAAGTTCTCCGAAGAATCGCCTGAACCGCGCGTCGAAGACCTCGAAAAATACGTTCTCGCCGACCGGGCAAGCCAGCAGCAATGGCTTACCGGCCAAGCCGCCTGAGTGCGGACTGTTCAATCCCGGCGCTGACGCGACACTCGAATTAAAGGAAACAAAATGGCTCAAATCATGCTGTGGGAAGCGATCCAGCGCGCTCACGACGAAGAAATGGCACGCGACCCGCTGGTCATCTGTATGGGCGAAGACATCGGCGTGGCCGGTGGCACCTACAAGGCGACCAAAGGTTTGTACGAAAAATACGGCCCGCTGCGGGTGATGGACACCCCGATTTCCGAGGGCGGTTTCACCGGCCTCGCAATCGGCGCATCGTTCCTCGGCGTACGTCCCGTTGTTGAAATCATGTCGGTCAACTTCGCCTGGCTGGCGATGGACCAGATGTTCAACTCCGCCGCCAAGATCCGCTACATGTCGGGCGGCCAGCTCGAAGCCCCGTGCGTATTCCGCTCGGCCGGCGGCGCGGCACACCAGCTCGGCGCGCAGCACTCGGCACGGATGGAAAAAGTGTTCATGGGCATCGCCGGCTTGCGCGTGGTCACGCCGTCCAACCCCAAACAGGCCTACGGTCTGCTGAAGTCGGCGATCCGCAGCAACGATCCGGTGTTCATCAACGAACACGAGCTGATGTACAACATGAAGGGCGAAGTGCCCGACAGCGAATACTTCCACCCGCTGGAAGGCTCCGATATCGCACGTTCCGGCACCGACGTCACCCTGTTCGGCTACAACATCTCGGTGCACTGGTGCCTGAAAGCCGCCGAAATCCTCGACAAGCAGTACGGCATCTCGGCTGAAGTCATCGATCTCTATTCGCTGTCGCCGCTGGATCGCGCCGGCATCAAGCAGTCGGTCAGCAAGACCCACCGTGCCGTCATCGCCGAAGAAGACGAAGCGCCGGTGGGCGTCGGCGCCGAAATTATCGCCATCATCAACGAAGAATGCTTCTTCGAACTCGACGCCGCCCCGGTGCGCGTGCACTCGGCGCTGGTGCCCCAGCCATACAACCACACGCTGGAAAAAGCGGCGATCCCCGATCACGAGGATGTGGTGAAAGCCGTTCTGAAGCTGTTCGGCAAGGCGTGATTGAGTAAGGGGTAAGGCGTCAGGAGAGTTCGCTGGCGTCGTTACCTGCCTCACCCTTCACCCCTAACCCCTAACGGAATTAAATATGTCCCAACACTACGCAATTACGATGCCCCAACTCTCGGACACCATGACCGAGGGCGTGGTCGTCACCTGGGAAAAACAAGCCGGCGAGCGCGTCGAGCGCGGCGATATCGTCGCCACGGTGGAGACCGACAAGGCCATCATGGATGTCGAGGTGTTCAAGGCCGGTTATCTGGCCGGCCCGCTGGCGGATATCGGCGCGACCATTGCGGTCGGCGCAGCGCTCGGCTACATCACCGACACGGCGGGCGACATGGCGATTGCCGCCGGCGAAGTGGTGGCCGAACTCGCGCAAACCGAGATGATTCCGCACCATGCCGGCACGCCCATCGTGATGCCGCAGCTGTCGGACACCATGCACGAAGGCGTGGTCGTCACCTGGGAAAAACAGCCCGGCGACGCCATCAAGCGCGGTGACATTGTCGCCACGGTGGAGACCGACAAGGCCATCATGGACGTCGAAGTCTTCCAGGACGGCTTCCTCTCCGGCCCCATCGCCGACGTCGGCAGCGTGGTCGAAGTCGGCCATCCGATGGGCTTCATTGTCGACGACGCGTCCAAGGCCAACGACACCGGCGTCACCATCGGCGCCGACCACAAGGTCAAGGAATCGCATCAGGTCGCGCCGCACGCAGCCGACAAACCGGCGCACATTCCCACACCCAAAACCACCCCTGCGCAAATCGCCGCCAGCGGCAACGCCGCGCCGGTAGCGCGCCCGCAAGGCCGTCAGGCCAGCCCCTATGCACGCAAGGTGGCGGCGCAACTGAATGTCGACCTCAGCGGCCTGGCCGGCAGTGGCCCGGCCGGCGTGATCATTGCCGCCGACGTCGCCCGCGCACGGCCGTCGATGCAGGCCGTCGCCCATTCGCTGCCGCAGGTGGATGTGCCCGGCCAGGGCCGCGCCATGACTTCGATGGAAAAAGCCGTCAGCCACGCGATGACCACCTCGCTGACGCTGCCGACCTTCCACGCCACCATGAATATCAGCACCGCCGCGCTGACCGCGGCCGCCAAGGCCAACAAGGTCTCGGTCACGGTGGCGATCGCCAAGGCCTGCTCGGTAGCGATGGCGAAATTCCCCCGCATGAACTGGGCGTACCAGCCGATCGACAAACTGGTCGAGCGCAGCAACCACGACTTCGGCGTCGCCGTCACCTCGAACGACGGCGGCCTGGTGGTGCCCATCCTGCACGGCATCGAAAAGAAATCCCTGGCCGCGCTGCAAGGCGACTGGGCCGGACTGGTGGAACGCGCCCGCGTGCGCAAGCTCGCGCCGGCCGAATACGCCAACCCCACCTTCACCATTTCCAACATGGGCATGATGGGCGTGTCGCACTTCACCGCCATCCCCACGCCTGGCATCGCCGCGATTCTGGCGATTGCTGCGAATGGCCCGCAGGGCACCCCGTTCACCCTGACCTGTGACCACCGCGTGCTGAACGGCGCCGAAGTGGCGCTGTATCTCAATGCCCTGAAGCAAACCATCGAAGCGCCCGACGCCTGGCTCGGTGCGGGCGGCGCAGCGGCGGAGTCCGTGGCCGCCCCCGCCACCCACAGCGCACCGGTGTCGCCGATCCCCGAAGGCAACTGGGACTTCCCGGTCGTCGTCGTCGGCGGCGGCCCCGGCGGCGAGGATTGCGCGCGCGACCTGGCCGACCACGGCGTCAAGGTCATGATGGTCAACAACGAGCCTTTCCCCGGCGGCGAATGCCTGTGGCGCGGCTGCATTCCTTCCAAGGCCTGGCGCGCGGCGGCCGACGTCATCCGCAACCGCAGCCACGATGCTGAAATCGGCGTCGACGGCACCCAGACGCCTGCGCTCAACTGGGCGCAGGTGGAAAAGCACCGCCGCTGGGTGCAAACCAGCCGCGGCGAAATGGCGCTCAAGGCCGACAAGGGCATGAAGATCGACGTGCGTGAAGGCTACGGCGAGTTCGTCGACGCCCACACCCTGAAGATCACCCCGGTCGAGGGCGAGCCCTACACCGTCACTTTCGGCGCAGCGGTCATCGCCACCGGCGCACCCGCCTTCGTGCCGCCGATTCCCGGCGCGCGCGAGAACCTGGCGACGGGCGGCGTCGTCACCTCCGACACCATCTGGAACCTCGCCGCTCCGCCCAGAAAAATGGCGATCATCGGCGGCGGCGTCATCGGCGTCGAGATGGCGCAGATCTTCCGCGACTTCGGCACCGAAATCCTCATGCTGGAGCGCAACGAGCGCATCCTCGCCGAAATCGAAGACGAGATCGGAAAAACCCTGATCGGCCTGCTGGAAAAGGAAATCACCGTCGTCACCAGTGCATCGATCGACGGCGCGAGCGGCACCCCGGGCAACATGAGCGTCGCTTATAAAAATGCGGCGGGCGAAGCGCACACCTTTGCCTGCGACATTGTGCTGATGGCCACCGGCAAGCGTCCCGACACCAGCAAGCTCGGCATCGACAAGGCCGGCGTCGAACTCGACGGCGCCGCGATCGAGGTCAACACCCGCGGCCAGACCAGCGTGCCGCACATCTATGCGGTCGGCGACGTGATCGGCGGCTACATGCTGGCGCACACCGCCGCCACGCAGGGCCGCGTTGCCGCTGGCAACCTGTTGGGTCACGCCAGCACCTACGACCAGGACAAGGACTGCGGCGTCACCTTCTCGCGCCCGCAGGCCGGCTTCGTCGGCTTGAGCGTGGCGCAGGCCAAGGCCAAAGGCATCGACGCGGTGGAAGCCAAAATGCCCATGAGCATCGACGCCAAGGCGATGATCAGCGGCGAAACCGACGGCATGATCAAACTGGTTGCCGACAAAGCGAGCGGCCGCATCATCGGCGTGCACTTCCTCGCCGACCATACCGACACCCTGATCGGCACGGCGGTAATGATGGTGGCCGGCGAAATGACCCTGAACCAGGTTGCCAAGGCCATCTTCCCGCATCCCACGCAGACCGAACTGTTCGGCGAGCTGGCGCGGCGACTGCTGAACCGGCTGCGGCGGACGGCGAAGAAGTAACCCTTCGTATGCACCAACCAACAAGGGCCGCATTTGCGGCCCTTGTTGGTTCTGGTGAATAGGGTCAACTTGAGCTAGCGTGGGTTTTCTTTTTCTTTGTCTTTAGTCCCCAAAAAAAAACGGCCACCTAAAGGTGGCCGTTTCGTAATCGGGTCTGACCCCTATTGCTATGTTGCTTATGCACCATCACAAACATTAACTGGGCCAATAAGGCGTTGCGCTACTGTCGATGCGCATGACCAAGCTCCCGTGTTTGCGTCACGTGTCAAAGTAATTGTTTCTCCAGCAACACCAGCAGGACCGCCAACAATTGTGCCCTCAATTTCCGTTGTGCCAGTAACAGTAACTGTCGTGTTGGCATTGGTTGCCTGAACGCCAATAAACGCATCAGTTGCGGGGTTTGCGGGCGGGTTGACGAGTAAGGGTGCCAAATTGTCGTTAAGAGCAACGTCGAAGCCTGTCTTACCTGGCGCTATTTCAGCCAAAGCTGCTGCAAATTTAGATTTGGCCACATAGTCCTGATATGCCGGAATCGCCACCGCCGCCAAAATACCAATAATCGCCACCACAATCATCAATTCGATCAGGGTGAAGCCTTGTTGAGCTTTACGTGCCATAACTTTCATTTCCATTTTGATGCTCCTAAAAAGTTGAGAATGAACACGTGTTCGCCGTGTCTGGCTCGTTAACGTGCAGCAGCCGTGCCAACTTTAGGCAAACCCGCATTAAATTCATCCAATCGCGCTGAAGGCCTTGTGCAGCGTGGGGGTTGCGCTGCCAGACTGGCGCAACGCACGATCAGTCTGCCGTGCGCAACAGGATTTTCACCGCCGCTTCAGGTCACGATGTGCCGCAATTTGTCAGTTATTTATTTGGTCAGGATTGTTTGGCTGCCGGGACTCGCACGCCCTTTCTACCCACCAAAGCAAAAAGCCACGGTCTCCCGTGGCTTTTCATTTAATACAGCGCCACGGTCTCCCGTGGCGTTTACTTTGTTTGGTGGGTCGGCCGAGATTCGAACTCGGGACCAACGGATTAAAAGTCCGCTGCTCTACCGGCTGAGCTACCGACCCGTGGATTTTGCAGCAGCCTGCTGGCTGAAGCCCTATCCGTGAAAGCGCGAAATTATAGCCGAATCGATGCGTCCGGGTAAAGGCTTATGACGGTTTTTTGAAGCACGGCGTCATCCGCATCGACCGTCAACCGCCGGGCAAGCTCAAGCCTCGCCGCGCATCATCAGGATGTACTGCACTTTCATGGTGGCTGCGCTGCCGACCACGATCGCGACGAAGGTCAGGATGGAGCCGAGCGCCAGCGTGGAAAAGCCGGTAATGCCCTGGCCGATGGTGCAGCCCATCGCCAGCACGCCGCCGAAGCCCATGAGGGTCGCGCCGACCAGATGGTTGACGAAGTCGCGGCCCGAGGCGAACCACTCGATGCGGAAGCTGCGCGAAACCAGCGACCACAACAGGGAGCCTGCGACGACGCCGGCCAGCGCCATGATGCCGAAGGTCAGCAGGGTGCGGTCGAAACCGCTGGCCGCGTAGCCGAGGGTTTGCCCCATGGGGTTGATGAAGGTGAAGGATTGCGCGGCAAGCGGGCCGGCGGCAGCGGGTCGCACGGCGTCGGCGGGCGCGTAGAGCTCCCAGTCCTGAACGTAGGCCTGCAGCGAGAGGATTTCGCCGTCGGCGTCGACCATGACGTTGCTGCTCACATACCAGGCGGCGAGTACTGCGAGTCCGACGACGAGGCCGCCAAGGATGTTGTCGAAACTGCCACGGAAATCAGCCGACAGGAAAACCCACACCAACAGCAGGCCGCCGATGACGCCGCCGGCCACCATGCGGCCGGTG
Organism: Thiobacillus sp.; assembly: GCF_018780105.1. Taxonomy (GTDB): domain Bacteria; phylum Pseudomonadota; class Gammaproteobacteria; order Burkholderiales; family Thiobacillaceae; genus Thiobacillus. The sequence continues at coordinate 12,647 of NZ_JADMKC010000026.1, read as the reverse complement.
GCGACATTGTCGGCGAACAGCATCGCGCCGAGGTCCTGGTTGCCGGAAAGCGCGACGGCGGTCGGGTTGGTCCAAGGATAGAACAGCATGGAATACAGGGTCTTGTCGCTGCCCGGGAAGGGGTTGATCATGAAATAGGCGATCACGGCGATGACCAGCAACACCATGATCGATTTGAGATTGCCGCCGCCGATGCGAATCAGGGTTTTGTTGCCGCAACCGGAGGCGAGCGTCATGCCAATGCCGAACAGCAGGCCCCCGAGTACGTATTCCAGCCAGGGCAGGCTGGTCTGGCGATAGGGCGGGAAGGTGCCGGAGAGATTCACCATGCCGGCCGCTTCGAGCCCCGTCACGCCGAGCACGCCGACCGCGATGGCCAGCAACCAGGCGCGCAGGCGCCCGGTGTCGCCCATGTTGACCCAGTCGGACACGGCCCCCATGGTGCAGAAATTTGTTTTGTTGACCAGCGCGCCCATGACCAGGGCGATCGCGAAGGTCGACCACAGCAAAAATGATTGTGAACTGGCGAAATCGGCATAGGTCATGCGTCTATTCCTCGTCTGGAATGAAAAGGCAGGGCCGCTGCGGGCACCCGGTAAAGTGGCCGAATCATAATGCGTTTACGCGCAAGTCTGGCTGACCAATAAATACCATTTGAACAGCTGGGCGCAACCAAGCCTACTTGAATGCGCGATTCAAGCGCCGGCCGCGTAGCGCGTCGGATCGGGGATGCCCGCGGCACGGAAGCCCTCGCGCCGCAGGCGACAGGCATCGCAACGCCCGCAGGCCCGGCCGTCAAGGTCGGCCTGATAACAGCTCACGGTTTGCGCGTAGTCCACACCCAGCGCAATGCCGCGCTGGACGATGTCGGCCTTGGACAGATATTGCAGCGGCGCATGCACGCGTAGCTGGGCGCCTTCGACCCCGGCCCGGGTGGCGAGATTGGCCATGTGTTCGAAGGCGGCGATGAATTCGGGGCGGCAATCGGGGTAGCCCGAATAATCCACCGCGTTGACGCCGATGAAGATGTCGCGCCCGCCCAGCACCTCGGTCCACGCCAGGGCCAGCGACAGCATCACGGTGTTGCGCGCCGGCACATAGGTGACCGGAATGCCGGTGGTGGGGGTTTCGGGCACGGCGATGCTGGCATCGGTCAGCGCCGATCCGCCGAAATCGCCCAGACCCAGCCGCAGCACGCGGTGCTCGACCGCGCCCAGGCTCGTGGCCAGACGCGCCGCTGCGGCCAGTTCGGCGTTGTGGCGCTGGCCGTAATCGAGGCTGAGCGTGTGGCAGGCATAGCCGGCATCGCGCGCGATGGCCAGCACGGTGGCGGAATCCAGTCCGCCCGATAACAGAATGACCGCAGGTTTCATTGTGATCACAGGTTTCATTTTCCGGGCGTATTGCCCCAGAGGATTTTGTGCAGTTGCACCTGCATGCGCACCGGCAGGCGGTCGGCGATCACCCAGTCGGCCAGTTCTGCCGGCGGCAGTTCGCCCTGCACGGGGGAAAACAAGACCGGGCAGATCTGCGCCAGCTTCTGCGCGTGCAGGACCTCGCACGCCCAGTCGTAATCGGCACGGCTGGCCAGGACAAACTTGATTTCATCGTGCGGCGTCAGGTGCGCCAGATTGTCCCAGCGGTTGCGCGCCTCTTCGCCGGACCCTGGCGCCTTGATGTCGACGATGCGCGACACGCGCGGATCCACGCCGGACACATCGAGCGCGCCGCTGGTTTCCAGCGATACGGAATAGCCGGCATCGCACAGGCCGCTCAGCAAGGCAGGGCAATTCTTTTGCGCCAGCGGTTCACCGCCGGTGACGCACACGGTCGGCACGCCGAATTCCGCGATCCGCGCCAGCAACGAATTCAAGGTGACGGTTTCGCCGCCTTGAAAGCTGTAGGTCGTATCGCACCAGCGGCAGCGCAACGGGCACCCGGTCAGGCGCACGAACACCGTCGGCAAACCGGCACGGCTGGTTTCACCCTGCAGCGACAGGAACACCTCGCTGACACGAAGCGTGAGTGCGGCCGCAGGCGACTCAGCACGCAGCGGATCGGCGTCCTTCAGGGAACCATCGGCATGGGGACTACGGCCTGCCCCTTGCGGGGAAAGGGTCAGCGCATCGACCATGATTATTTGAGCGCAGCCAGCCGTTTGCTCGCCTGAGTCGCTGCGGGGGTGCCGGGATATTTGGCGATCAGCTGCTCAAGTGTCTTGCGCGCGGCGGGCAGCTTGTTCAGCGCGACCTGATTGGTGGCGATATTGAGCATGGCGTCCGGCACCTTGTTGCTGGCGGGGTACGCCACGACCAGCTTTTGCTGATGGGCCAGCGAAGTTTTGTAATCCTTCAGGCCGTAATACGCATACCCGATCCAGTATTGCGCGTTGGGCGCCAGGGCACTGTCGGGCCAGGTCTTGAGGAAGGCCTTGAAATCGGCAATTGCGCCCTTGTAGTCGTCTTCGCGGAACAGCTTGAGCGCGGCTTCGTAAGCAGCCGTTTCGGCCTGTGTGTCCGCCGCCGGCGTGGCGACCGTCCCGGGCGGCGCAACCGGTGCGACCACCGGCGCAGCTTTGGCCGCTTTGGCTAGCTCGCTCAGCCGCTGGTCAAGATCGGTGTACAGATCGGTTTGTCGCTTGTCCAGCGTGTCGAGCTGGTGCGCCTGCACTTCGGTCAGGCCGCGCAGCTTGGCGACCTCGGCCTTCAGCGTCTCGATTTCCTTCAGCATGCCCAGCATGCTCTGGCTGGGTTGCGCCGCTGTTTCCAGCGCAGGCGGACGCCCCAGTTCTGCCGTGTCTGCCGCCTGTGCCGGCCCAATCAGCGCCGCAAAAATCAAACCAAAAACCTGCTTCATCACGCTTTACTCGTCGCCATACACCACATCGACACGGCGGTTCTCGGCGTAGGCGGCTTCGTTATCCGCCTCGTCACGCGGCTTTTCTTCGCCGAAGCTCACCGCTTCCAGCTGCCCCTCCGTCACCCCCAGCACGCTCAGCGCCTTGCGTACCGCTTCGGCCCGTTTCTGCCCCAGCGCCAGGTTGTATTCACGGCTGCCGCGCTCGTCGGTATTGCCCTGCAGCACCACACGTGCGTCACGCTTGGACACGAGATAGGCGGCATGCGCTTCAAGCGCCGGGGAGTATTCATCTTTCACCACAAAGCTGTCGTAGTCGAAGTAAACGCTGCGTTTGGACAGGGGGCTGGCCGGGTCCTTGCGAGGATCTCCTGCATACTTGCCGCCGTCGATCGCGCTGCCCTTCACTCCTTCAGCGCCCAGCCCGGTGGTCTCGGTGCCATTGCCGGCAGACTTGCCATCGCCGGCCTGGGTCGCGGTGCCGGTCGTGCCACCGGTTCGGTCTTCGACGGCCGCCTTATCTCCGGTGCTGCTGCACGCCGAAAGGGTCAGGGCCAGCAGGGCAATACCAAAAATCTTGTTCATGCGATCTCTCCTATTAACAAAAAGCGGGCACAGCAAAATACGGTCATGCAATGCGATTTACGGCCCCCAGTCGGGCTCGCGCGCATCGACACCCGGTTCGGACAAGCGGGCACGGGTTTTTCCATCCAGGCTCACGGTACCCAGTACGCCACGGCCGCCCTGCACGGTTGCGTACAGCACCGACTGGCTATTCGGGGCGAAGCTCGGCGACTCGTCGCGCGCGCTGTCGGTCAGTACGCGGGTCTGGCCATTCGCCAGATCCTGCAACACCACCCGGAAGCGTCCACCGTCCCGACCAATATAGGCCAGATAGCGGCCATCCGGGCTGAGCGTGGGGGACACATTGTAGCTGCCGCCAAAGCTCAGGCGTTTGGGTTCGCCGCCGCTGGCCGCCACCCGGTAAATCTGCGGGCTGCCGCCGCGATCCGAGGTGAAATACACGGTCTGGCCGTCCGGCGAAAATACCGGCTCGGTGTCGATGTTGCCGCCTCGTGTCAACCGGGTGAGGCCGCTGCCGTCCACGTTGATCAGGTAGATCTGCGAGGCCTGGTCGCGGGTCAGCACCACGGCCAGCCGCCTGCCGTCGGGCGCCCACGCCGGCGCCGAATTGGAGCCCTTGAACGCAGCGGCTTTGCGGCGCCCGCCTTCGCGCAGCGACTGCACGTACACGACGGGTTTTTTGTCTTCGAACGACACGTAGACCAGGCTCGCGCCATCGGGCGAAAACGCCGGCGAAATCAGCGGCTCGCCAGAGCGCACCACGGTGCGCGGATTCTGGCCGTCGGCATCGGCCACTTTCAGTTCGTAGCGCTTGCCCTGCTTCTGCACGTAGGCGATGTGGCTGGCGAATGCACCGCGCGTGCCGGTCAGTTTTTCGTAAATGATGTCGGCGATCTGGTGCGCGGTGGCGCGCCACTGTCCCGCCGTGATGGTGTAACTGTAACCGACCAGCTGCGTCTGCTTCACCGCGTCGAGCAAGCGGAATTTCACCTCGAAACGGCCACCGGGCAGAGCCGTCACCTGCCCCGCCACGACGGCCTCGGCGCCCTTGCTGCGCCAGTCGCCGATGCTGACAAGCGCAAGGTCGGGCGGCGCCATGCCTTGCGTCTCCAGCAGGCTGAACTGGCCGCTGCGCTTGAGATCGTCGCCGACGATCTGCTGCAACGCAGGCGCCGGCTGGCCCTGTGCCGAAGAAAATGGCAGCAGCGCGATCGCAATCCGGTTGGCCGCACCACCGACCACCTCGATTTCCATCGCCGCGCGCGCAGCGAACGGTGCACTCAGCAGCGCCAGAAAAAACAGGGGAAACAGGAAAACAGCACGCAGCATGGGGTAGGAATCTCACGTAAAAAAGCTGTCGGCCGAGTATAGCCGACTGCGGCCGGCCCTACGGCCGCCTCACTCTTGAGGGCGATGGCTAAAGGAAAGTTCCGGCACGAAGGCTGCGCGCGCCTCGCGCTCGGCGGGCAGCGGCAACGGCGAGGACTTTTCGATCGCGCGCACCACCGCAGCGTCATACGCCGGATTGCCGCTCGATTGCGTCACCCGCACGCTCACGACGTCACCAGTGGGCAGCAGTTTCACCAGGCAACGCACCTGCGGATTGCCTTTCAGATTGTCGGGCAGGCGGGTGTTGCCGCGCACGGTGGCCCTGATCAGATCGCGATACCTGCCGACGGTTTGCGCCAGCGCAGCCTGTCGCGCGCCGGCGGCCTGCGCTTCGGCTTGTCTGGCCGCACGGGCGGCATTCGCCGCGGACTCGTTCGCCATGCTTTGCTTGAGCTCGTCGGCTTCCATCTGGCGCAGCAAGGCCTGCTTTTTCTGCTCGGCCGCCTGCTTGTCGCGCACCTGCTTCAATGCGTCGGCCTCGGCCCGCGCGGCCTCTTTGCGCGCCTGCTCTTCGGCGGCCTGGATCGCCTTCAGTTTTTTCAGCCGCGCCGTCTCGGCGCGCTGCTTTTCCTTTTCCAGCGCGATATCGGGGGCTTTGGGGGGCGGCGGCTCATCTGCCTGCGGCTTGGGCGCGGGCGCAGGTTTCGGCGCGGGCGCAGGCGCGGTGCGAACAGGCGGTTTGACCGCGTCTGGCGGTGACTCCGCCCTGGGCACGCTCTGCCACAGGTCCACCATGACCGGCGCGGGATGCTCGGTTTGCCACGACACGCCGAACACCAGCAACAGCACGAACACCGCATGCACGCCGAACGCCAGCGCGCCGGCAGCCCATTTCGGATTGTCGCGCCGGACCTGGGCGGCCTCCCGTACCGGCTTCATGGCGCCGGGCGCGCAAGCAGGCCGATGCGGGTGATCTGCGCCTTCTGCAGCAGGGTCATGGTGTGCATCACTTCCTCGTAGCGCACGCTCTTGTCCGCCGCGATCACCACCGGCTGGTCCGGCGCAGTGCGGTGCAGTTCGGCCAGGGCGGCGGCCAGTTCTCGCTGTGTCACGCCGCGTTCGGTTTCGCCGGTGGCGCGGTTTTTCAGCAGATAGTCGCCGGATGCCTTGATGATGACTTCGAGTGGCTGCGCCGGCGTCTGCGAGGTCTTGCCCACGCTCGGCAGTTCGACCTGGGCCGGGTTGATGAAGGGCGCGGTCACCATGAAAATCACCAGCAAAACCAGCATCACGTCGATCATCGGCACGACGTTGATCTGGGCGACCTGCTTGCGAACGCGTGCCATGGTGAGTTACTTCGTCGCCTGCCGTTGCAGGATGTTGGAAAACTCCTCCATGAAGCTTTCCATGCGGTTTGCGAGGCGGTCGATGTCGTGGGTATAGCGGTTGTAGCCGACCACGGCCGGAATCGCGGCAAACAGCCCCATCGCAGTCGCGATCAGCGCTTCGGCGATGCCCGGTGCCACCTGCGCCAGCGTCGCCTGCGCCACGCTGGACAGCCCCACAAACGCGATCATGATGCCCCACACGGTGCCGAACAGCCCGACATAGGGCGACACCGAACCGACCGTGGCGAGAAACGACAAATGCGATTCGAGGCTGTCGAGTTCGCGCTGATAGGTGGCGCGCATGGCGCGGCGGGTACCGTCGAGGATGACATTGATCGACTGCCCCGACTGGCCGCGCAGTTTGAGGAACTCGCGAAATCCGGCCTCGAAGATACGGCCCATTTCGCACACGCTTTCTCGCCCGCTGGAGATCCTCTGGTACAGCGCGTTGAGATCGCTGCCGCCCCAGAATTCGTGCTCGAACTGGTCGGTCAGCTGACGCGCACGTTTGAGCGTGAACAGCTTGATGAAAATCACCCACCACGACATCAGCGAGGCGCCGAGCAGCAGCAGCATGACGAACTGCACCGGCAGCGAGGCATTCCAGACGAGATGCAGCAAGGACAGGTCTTGACTGAGTTCGGGGTTCACGTGACAGGTTCCAGGACAGACAGAATGGACGCAGGAATTTTAACGGGTTTGAAAAGGGCCGCATCGACGCACGCCAGCGTCACCCGCGCGGCAACCAGGGGTGTGACGCCGCGCGCCACGGTTTGTTCCACAGTCAGGCTGGCGCCGCCGATGCGCTTGAGCTCGACCGACACCGCCAGCGCATCGTTGAAGCGCGCCGGCGCCAGGTAATCGACTTCCACCCGGCGCACCACGAACGCCACGCCCTGCGTGTCGCGCAACACGTCCTGCTCGAAGCCCAGCGCACGCAGCCACTCCGAGCGGGCGCGTTCCATGAACCTGAGGTAATTGGCGTAATACACCACGCCGCCGGCGTCGGTGTCTTCCCAATAAACGCGGACGGGCCAGCTGAATCCCTTGCTCAAATCGACCTGGCGCAAATCGGCCATGCTCAAAACAGGTCCGGCTCGCTGGACGGCATCGCGAGGCCGAGATGGCGATACGCCAGCGGCGTGGCGATGCGGCCGCGCGGCGTGCGTTGCAGATAGCCCTGCTGGATCAGATAGGGCTCCAGCACGTCTTCGATGGTGTCGCGCTCCTCGCCGATGGCGGCCGCGACGTTATCCAGCCCGACCGGGCCGCCCATGAATTTCTCGACCACCGCGGACAGAAGCTTGCGGTCCATCATGTCGAGCCCGGCCCGGTCGACGTCGAGCATCACCAGCGCCGCATCGGCCACCGCGCCGGTGGCGTGGCCGTCGGCCTTGACCTCGGCGTAGTCGCGCACCCGCCGCAGCAGGCGGTTGGCGATGCGCGGGGTGCCGCGCGAGCGCCGCGCGATTTCCAGCGCGCCGGCTTCTTCCAGATTCATCTGCAGCAAGCCGGCCGAGCGGTGGACGATGTAGCCCAGCTCTTCTGCCGTATAAAACTCCAGCCGCGCGACGATGCCGAAGCGGTCGCGCAGCGGGTTGGTGAGCATGCCCGCCCGGGTGGTGGCGCCGACCAGGGTGAACGGCGGCAGATCGAGCTTGACCGAGCGCGCCGCCGGGCCTTCGCCAATCATGATGTCGATCTGGAAATCTTCCAGCGCCGGATACAGCACCTCTTCCACCACCGGACTCAGGCGATGGATTTCGTCGATGAACAGCACGTCGTTGGGCTCGAGATTGGTCAGCAGGGCGGCGAGGTCGCCGGCGCGCTCCAGCACCGGCCCCGAGGTCTGCCGCAGATTGACGCCCATCTCGCGCGCGATGATGTGCGCCAGCGTGGTCTTGCCCAGCCCCGGGGGGCCGAACAGCAGCACGTGGTCGAGGGCTTCGCTGCGCTTTTTCGCCGCATGGATGAAGATTTCGAGCTGCTCGCGCGCCTTCACCTGGCCGACGTATTCGGCCAGCGTGCGCGGCCGCAACGCACGCTCGATCTGTTCTTCGACGGGACTGACGGCGGCGGGAGCGATAAGACGGTCGGTTTCGATCATGGCGCCGGGAAATTGAAAGCGGGCAAGTGCGGGATTCTACTCCGGGGGCAGCGTGGCTTCCTGTACCAGCTGTCCGCGCCCCAGCGCCTTGGCGCGATACAGCGCGCGGTCGGCGCGTATCAGCGCTTCATTCATCGAATCGACGCCGGCACTGCCGAGCCAGGTCTGGCCCGCGCTGAGGCCTGTCTGCAATTCGAGGCCGAGCGCGCCCAGACGCGCCTTGAAATGGTCGTCCAGACGCTGGTACCAGGCATTCACCCCGGCAGGATCGAGACCGGACAGCAGCACGGTAAATTCGTCGCCCGCCAGCCGCGCAGCCATGTCCGCACGCCGGGTCAGTGCTTTCAGCGATTGCGCCAGCGCAAGCAATACCTGGTCGCCCACACCATGCCCATAGTGGTCGTTGACGCCCTTGAAGTAATCGATATCGATCATCACCAGTGCTATCGCCTGGTTCCGCTCGGCCAGGCCCAAGGCTTGCGCGAAAACCATTTCAAAGGCACGGCGATTGGGCAACTCGGTGAGGGAATCCGTCAGGCTCAAGTGTTCCAGCTGATCGCGCTGTTCCTTCAAATGCAGGGCGATACGGTTGATGTTTTCAGCAACCGGCGCGAACTCCACATAGCGCGTCACGATAGGCCGCACGCTCTCGTCGCGGGTGAGGCAGGACAGTGCATCCTGCGCCGCCGCGATATCCTGCATCACCGGACGACGCATCCGCAGCGCAGTCACGATGAGCAAGCCCAGCACGCCCGCCAGGGTAAGAATGCCCGCCAGAATTTGCAGCCATCCGCCAAAACCGCCAAAACGGATCGGCGTCTGCGCCACCAGCTTCCAGCCCATCGCCGGCACCGGCACCCGCACCTCGCGCATCGCACCTGACACGGCGCCACTGCCGACCACGGCCTGTCCGGTCGAGTCCAGCAGCCGGATGGCATCGCCCGGGCGGGTCGAATCGTCGACGATGCGCTGCAGCTGCGCCATGCGCACGCTCGTAAAAATCTTGCCGAGTATTTCGCCATCCGGGCTTCGCACTTCCGTCAGCAGGTCGACATGCTCGTAACCGGGCTTGTCGCGATGGACCAGCACCTGATTGCGTTCTCCATTGAGCGTGTTCGACAACTCACGCAGACACAAGGGGCCCACCCGCTGGGCGGCCGCATCGCCATAGATCTTGCCCGCCGGGCTCGTCAGCGCCAGCCCCAGGACACCAGGGAGCAAACGCTGGCGCGCCTTTGCCCATACCTGCTTCTCCATGTCCGTCCCCACCAGCATCAAATCGATCAACTCGGGGTCGTGTGCCAGGTTGTCCACCACTTCCTGGTAATAATTCCAGTCGCGGGTCACGCTGGCGGCCGCCTGTTCGGCTTCCAGACGCAGCAAACGCATCTCGGCTGCTTCGTTCGCCCGCAAGCTGAACATCACGCTCAGCGCCATGCCCCCGACAAAGAGGCCGATCACGCCCAGCAGCAGCCAGACAAAATAGCGCCGCAGCGAAGCAGGACGTGGTGAAGGCGGGATGGCGGGTACGTTCACGTCAGGCCCGGGACAAGGAGCGCAGGGCCTGGCGGATCGCCTCGCCCACCGGCAGGTCGGGCGGCAACGCGCGCAAGGCTTCGGTCGTTTCGCGTTCGTTGTAGCCCAGCGCCAGCAGAGCCTGGCGCACGTCGTCCGACACCCCGGCCAGCGCAGCGCTGGCAATCGCACCGGCAAACACCGGCCGCCCCTTGAGTTCCAGCAACAGACGCTCGGCGGTTTTCTTGCCGATGCCCGGGACTTTGACGATACGGCCGATTTCCTGCGCGGCGATGGCTGCCGACAGATCATTGACGCTCAAGCCGGACAACACCGACAGCGCGGTTTTCGCGCCGATGCCGGAGACTTTCAGCAATTCGCGGAACGCGGTGCGCTCGATCTCACTGGCAAACCCATACAGCAGATGCGCATCTTCACGAATTGCCAGATGCGTAAGCAGGCTGATTTTCTCGCCCAGTGCGGGTAGGTTGTAAAAGGTGCTCATCGGCACGTCGATTTCGTAGCCGACGCCGCCCACGTCCACCAGCACTTGCGGCGGCTGCTTGGCGGCCAGAATGCCGCAAATACGTCCGATCATGGGGTGCGACCGATCATTGGAAATCTCCGGATAACAACAGGATAGCCGCAAGCAGCAAGGGCAGCGCATGCGCGGCAAGCAGGGTCAGCTTGATGGCCAGGGCGAGCTGTTCGGGTACCGCCGCAAAACGCTGCAACTGCCGCCACGCCAGCACGGTGGGAATCCAGGCAACCAGCACGCCCATCGCCGCATGCGGCAGCGCGCCGGACAGAACACCTCCCACTAGCGCCCATGCTGCCAACAGCAGAATCAGGCCATAACCCCAGGCGGCGGCCTGCGGTTGCAGCCGCGCCACCCAATGCAGCTTGCCGCTGGCGCGGTCGGCCTCACGATCGGGAAACTGGTTGATGTAGAGAACATTGGCGACCAGCAGCGCATAGGGTGCGCCTGCCAGCCAGGGCAGCGGTGCCCATGCGCCGCGCTGCGCATAATCCGCCCCACCGACGACGAGCAGGAATCCGGTTACGACGCACAGTTCGCCCACCCCCCGGCTATTCAATTGCAGCGGCGGCGCCGAGTAGGCCCAGCCAATGGTGAGACCAACCAGCCCAATCCAGAACAGTCCCGCGCCCGTTACGCTCAGCAGCCACAACCCGCCGGCGATCGTGGCGGCAAACAGCGCGACAGCAAAAAGCAGCACCTGGCGCGGCGACAGCACGCCGTTCTGAATGAAACGGCTGCCGCCGGTGAAGGGATAGATACGCTGCGTGTTGCGCGCGTCGGTGCCGTTCAGATGATCGCAATAATCGTTGAGCACATTGATGCCCGCGTGCGCCAGCAGCGCCAGCAGCAGCGTGACCAGCGCGCGTTCCCAGCCGAACGCCGCGCCTCCCGTGACTGCCGTGGCAAAGCCCAGCAGACAGCCGGCCAGCGTGATACTGAGAAAAGCCGGACGCGTCGCCAGCACATAGCGGACAAACGGGTTGGCGAGGCGTTCGCGCGAGGGTTCGAGTGATGCCAGGGCAGGGTTCATACCAACCGTCCGCCTTTCACGCGGTAACCCGCTGTCGAGTGCACCCCCAGGCGGCTCCCATGCGCGTGAGTGATGGCGCAAGCAAGCGCGTCGGCGGCATCGGCGGTGGGCGCCACCGGCAGGTTCAGCAGGCGCTTGACCATTTCCTGCACCTGTTCCTTGGCCGCCTTTCCGTGGCCGGCCACCGCCTGCTTGATTTGCAGCGCAGTGTATTCCGCTACCGGCAACTGCTGCGACACCGCTGCGCAAATGGCGGCGCCGCGCGCCTGCCCAAGCAGCAAGGTGGATTGCGGGTTGACGTTGACGAAGACGATTTCCACCGCGCAGGTATCGGGCTGCCAGGTGGCAATCACCTCGTTGAGTCCGGCGAACAGCACGCCGAGCCGTTGCGGCAATTCGCCCTCGCCGCTTTTGATGACGCCGCTGGCGACATAGGCCAGCTTCTGGCCGGTCTGTTCGATCAGGCCAAAGCCGGTGATGCGCAAACCAGGATCGATGCCGAGGATGCGCAAAATGCGGTTTATTCCGGCAGCACGGCGTTGGTGTAGACATCCTGCACATCGTCGAGCACTTCCAGCGCGTCGAGGATCTTCTGCATCTTCACTGCGTCGTCACCGGCGAGTTCAGTCTCGCCCTCGGCACGCATGGTGATCTCGGCCACCGCCGGTTTGAACCCGGCTTTTTCCAGCGCCTCCTTCACCATTTCGAAGGCCTTGGGATCGGGCGAAGTCAGCACTTCGATCGAGCCGTCCTCGTTGGGAATGATGTCGTCCGCACCGGCATCGAGCGCGACTTCCATCACCGTGTCTTCGCTGGCGCCCGGCTCCAGGATGATCTGGCCGCAGTGCTTGAACTGGAATGCCACGCAGCCGTCGGTGCCCATGTTGCCGCCGTGCTTGGTGAAGGCGTGGCGCACGTCGGCGACGGTGCGGGTCTTATTGTCGGTGAGGCAGTCGACGATCACCGCGACGCCGCCGATGCCGTAGCCTTCGTAGCGCGCTTCTTCGTAGTTGACGCCGTCGAGCTGGCCGCTGCCGCGCTTGACCGCGTTTTCGATGTTGTCCTTCGGCATCGACTCGGCCTTGGCCTTGTCGATCGCCAGCCGCAGGCGCGGGTTCATCGCCGGATCGCCGCCGCCCATCTTGGCCGCCACGGTGATTTCCTTGATAAGCTTGGTGAAGACCTTGCCGCGCTTGGCATCCTGACGCCCTTTACGGTGCTGGATGTTGGCCCATTTCGAATGTCCTGCCATGTTGATTCCAACGCAAAATAATCGGAGATTTTAGCACCGTGGCC
>NZ_JADMKC010000062.1:22133-31393 GCF_018780105.1 Thiobacillus sp. | reverse complement strand
ATTTCCGGGGTTTCGGGGATGAGCGGGGTCGCCTTTTCTTTGGTTACTTTCTTTTGGCGAAACCAAAAGAAAGTGACTAGCTGCCGGGCTACCCCCGGCCAACAGTCCCCAGCCCGGCGAACACTTCAACTACAACAACCCAACCTCACGCATACCCCCCATACCGATGCATCGCCGTCAGCACAATATCCTCGTGATAGTGGTGATGCAGCGCGTCCAGCAGTTTGGCGTGGATGCCGCCGAATCCGCCGTTGCTCATCATCAGGATGTGGTCGCCGGGGCGGGCGTCGGCGACGAGTTGGCTGACGAGGGTGTCGAGTTTGTCGAATACGTGGGCTTTGTCGCCGAGCGGGGCCAGGGCGATGGCGGCGTCCCAGCCGAGGTTGGCGCCGAAGCAGTAGACCTGGTCGGCGCCGGCGAGGCTGGCAGGCAGGGCGGCTTTCATGACGCCGAGTTTCATGGTGTTGGAGCGCGGTTCGAGCACGGCGAGGATGCGCGCTTTGCCGACTTTCGCACGCAGGCCTTCTACGGTGGTGGTGATGGCGGTGGGGTGGTGGGCGAAGTCGTCGTAGACGGTGATGCCGTGGACGGCGCCGCGCACTTCCATGCGGCGTTTGACGTTTTCGAAGCGGGAGAGACCATCGATGGCGGTGGCGGCGGGCACGCCGGCGTGGCGCGCGGCGGCGATGGCGGCGAGCGCGTTCATGCGGTTGTGCTCGCCGATGAGTTCCCAGTTGACGCGGCCTTGCAGGACGCTGTTGAAAAACACGTCGAAGCTGCCCTTGGCGTCGGGTTCGCCGGCGGTCCAGCCGCCGACGCTGCCGAAGCGTTCTACCGGGGTCCACAGGCCGCGCTCGAATACGTGGTCGATGTTTTCTTCGCGGCCGTTGGCAACGATGAGGCCGTTGCCGGGGATGGTGCGCACCAGGTGGTGAAACTGGGTTTCGATGGCGGCGAGGTCGGCAAAGATGTCGGCGTGGTCGAATTCGAGGTTGTTGAAGATGGCGGTGCGCGGGCGGTAGTGGACGAATTTGGAGCGCTTGTCGAAGAAGGCGGTGTCGTATTCGTCGGCTTCGATGACGAAGAAGGGGCTGTCGGTGAGGCGCGCGGAAACTTCGAAGTTCTGCGGGATGCCGCCGATGAGGAAGCCGGGGCGCATGCGCGCGTCGTCGAGGATCCACGCCAGCATGGCGGAGGTGGTGGTCTTGCCGTGGGTGCCGGCGACCGCCAGGACCCATTTGTCTTTCAGCACGTTGTCGGCCAGCCACTGCGGGCCGGAGGTGTACGCCAGGCCGCGTTCGAGAATGGCTTCCATCAGCGGGTTGCCGCGGGTGACGACGTTGCCGACGACGAAGATGTCGGCCTTGAGGTCGGCCTGGCTGGCGTCGTAGCCTTCGATGAGGTCGATGCCGAGCGCGCGCAGCTGGTCGGACATGGGCGGGTAGACGTTGGCGTCGCAGCCGGTGACGGTGTGGCCCGCGGTTCGGGCGATGGCGGCGATCCCGCCCATGAAGGTGCCGCAGATGCCGAGGATGTGGATGTGCATGGTGTCTGGTAAGCGGTGAGAGGTGAGCGGGAAGCGGCAAGTGCCGGTTTTCGGGATTATCCCACAGCGGCGGCGCGCCCCTGCTGGATCAGGTGGGTCAGCAGGGCGCGCAGTTTGGCGGGGCGCAGCGGCTTGTGCAGCAGCGGAATGCCGGCCTGGCTGATGCGCAGGATCGTGTCGGGAGCGGTGTCGCCGGTCACCAGAATGGCGGGGATGTCGCGGCCGAATTTCTGGCGCAGGCGGGCGATGACTTCGATGCCGTCGGTGTCGCCCGGCAGGCGGTAGTCCGACACGATGACGTCGGGGATGCGGTCGAGGCTGAGCAGTCCCTGTTCGGCTTCGGCGGCGCTGTGCGCGGTGACGAGGTCGATATGCCAGTTGTCGAACAGCTCGGCCATGCCGCGCAGGATCGCGGATTCGTCGTCCACCAGCAGCACCAGGGCGTCGGCGGCGAGCTTGCCGGGGGCGGCGAGCGGCACCGGCAACTGGATCAGCTGAGCATCGCCGCAGGGTACGTCGATGCTGAACGCCGAGCCGTGCCCGGGGCGCGACAGCAGGTCGACGCGGTGTCCCAGCAGCCGGCTCAGACGAGACACGATGGCGAGCCCCAGCCCAAGCCCCTTGCTGCGGTCGCGCGCCGGATTATCGAGCTGGACGAATTCGTGAAAGATGTTTTCCTGCTGGTCGGGCGGGATGCCGCGCCCGCTGTCGATCACGCTGAGGCGCAGCATGCGGCCGCGGCGGCGGCAGGCCACCAGGATGCCGCCGTGGTCGGTGTAGCGGATGGCGTTGGCGATCAGGTTGAGCAGGATGCGTTCGATCAGCAGGGGGTCGCTGTAGAGGGTGACCTCGACGGTGTGAAAGCGCAGGCGCAGTTGCTTTTCGGCGGCGAGTGGGCTGAACTGCTTGTCGAGCTTGTCGAGCATGCTGCGCAGCGAAAAGTGCACCGGATGCGCCTCGATCGCGCCGGCGTCCAGCCGTGAAATGTCGAGCAGGGAATTGAACAGCAGCTCCATCGCGGCGGTGGAGGCCTCGATGTTGTCGATCAGGGTCTGCGTGCCGGGCTGTTTGTTGCGTGCCTTGAGTGCGGCGATGAACAGTGACAGGGCGTGCAGCGGCTGCCGCAGGTCGTGGCTGGCCGAGGCAAAAAAGCGCGACTTGGCCTGGTTGGCGCGCTCGGCCATGTCCTTTTTGGCGGCGAGGTCGGCGGTGGCTTCGCGGATGCGCTTTTCCAGTTCGCCGCGATGCGCCTGCAGGGCTTCGGCCATGTCGTTGACCCCGGCGGCGAGCGCGCCGACTTCGCCGGCGGGCGGGAGCTGCGCGCGCACCGTGAGATCGTTGTGCGCGAGCCGGCCTACCACGCGGCCGATATGCTGCAGCTGCCACGCCAGCTTGTCGGACAGGCGCCAGGCCAGCGCGCCGGTGAGCGCCAGCGCCACCAGCATCAACAGTGCAGCGTGCAGCAGTGCATCGCGTTTGAACGCGTTGATTTCCAGCAGCGAGACCCCGGCTTCCACCTGCCCCAGGCCTTGTTTGACGGGCTGCGCGGGGCCGGCGAACAGGGCGTCGTCGTGGAAGCCGGTGCCGGGCAGAAGGATTTCGGCCTGCTGGACGAATTGCGTCCCGACCGGCGTGTCGCGCGGGCGGTCGCCGGTGCTGGCAAGCAGCTGGCCGCTGGCATCGCGTACGCGCACCATCGACAGCCGGCTGGTCTGCGCTTCGGACTCGAGCAGGGCCTCGACGCGCCGGATGTCGCCGCTGATCAGCGCATACGGCAGGGCGTCGGCCAAGTGATGCACCGCGTTGCTGGCGCGCGCGTGCAGGGCTTCCTCGGCGGTGGCGAGTGTTTGCGAGGTGAAATACGCCACCATGCCGAATTCGGCGAGCAGGGCCGGCAGCAGGGCGATCACCAGCATGCGGCTGCGGATGCTGGTGAGCGGAGGCAGGCGGCTGAACAGGTCGCGCAGGAAGTTCACCGGCGCTTATTGCTTCTGCATCAACCGCTGGATTTCGAGCACGGCCTCGGTGCGGTTGCTGACATTGAGGGCGCGAAAAATCGCTGCGATGTGAACTTTGACCGTGCCTTCGCTCATCGCCAGCATGCTGCCGATGTTCTTGTTGGCGAAGCCTTGCACCAGCAGGCGCGCGACTTCGAACTGGCGCGTCGTCAGGCCGCGGTTTTGCAGTGCCTTGAAATCGTCGGGCACGATGGAGTAGAGGCCGATTTGGCTGTCGTCGAGACAGGGCGGGACGTAGATGTCGCCCGCCAGCACCTGCCGCAGCGCAGTCAGCATCACGGCGGTGGTGGCGGCTTTGGGGATGTAGCCGAGGGCGCCGGCTTCGAGCGCGCTGCGGATGTCGTGCGGTGACTCCGAGGCCGACAGCACCACCAGCGGGATGTCGGGGAACTGGTTGCGGAACAGGGTGATGCCCTGCATGCCGACAAAGCCCGGCATGTTGAGGTCGACCAGGGCGAGATCGAGGTCCGGATGTTCGAGCGTCCGGGAAAACAGGCTGGGGTAGTCGTGCGCGTCGATGATTTCGAGCGCGGGCTCGAGCTGCGCCAATACCTGGCGTATCCCCTCGCGCATCAGCGGGTGGTCGTCGGCCAGCAGGGTTTTCATGATGCGCATCCGGACATGGACGCGATTCTAGCGCCGATTTACTGAGGACTGGCAGGCCGCCCGCAGTGTGCGCTTACTTGCCGCGCACTTTGCGGCCGCCTTCGTCGATGGCGGCTTCCAGGTAGCCGAAGTAATAGTCCGGGGTCAGCATGCCGACGATGGCTTCGCCGGTGTCGGCGCCCTGCGGCGTCAGCACCTTGACGGTTGGGGTCATGAAGATTTTGTGGGCGGCGGCGAATGCGCCTTCGGTGGTGACGGTGCCGTCGAAATCGGTCAGCGGGGTGGTGGCGCCGACGGTGACTTCGCGAATGATGGCGCGTTTGCGATAGGCCGGATCCTTGTGCATGGGAATCAGGTATTCGTTCTTGACGCGTTCGCAGTAATGGCAGCCGGGGGTGGTGAACACCACCAGGATGGGCACGCGGCGCTGCGCCGCCAGTTTGCCATCGGCCTTGAAACTGCTCGCCTGGACCAGCCCGTCGGCAGCGCTGGCAGCGCCGGCCAGCGCCAGCCCGCATGCTAAAATCATGGCCTGGAGCATCACCATCCAGGGTGCGATCAGTCGCTTCATTGCCGTCGTTCCTTTGCGTGATGATGGAGTCGCCATGAGTGTGAGTGTCGCGCCATCATTTGCCAAATCAAACAGTCTATTCCTACCGCCATGCATACCCTGACCATCGCCTCCCGTGAAAGCGCCCTCGCCATGTGGCAGGCCGAGCATATCCGCGACCGCCTGCGTGCGCTACACCCCGGCTGCACGGTGAGCATCCTGGGCATGACCACGCGCGGCGACCAGATCCTCGACGTCACGCTGTCCAAAATCGGCGGCAAGGGACTTTTTGTCAAGGAACTCGAAGTGGCGCTGGAGGCGGGGCAGGCCGATCTGGCGGTGCACTCGATGAAGGACGTGCCGATGGAACTGCCGCCCGGTTTTACGCTGGCGGTGATCGGCGAGCGCGAGGACCCGCGCGATGCCTTCGTCTCCAATCAATACGAACGCCTGTCCGACCTGCCGCCCGGCGGCGTGGTCGGCACTTCCAGCCTGCGCCGCGAAGCGCAGTTGCGCGCGCGCTATCCGCATCTCACCGTGAAGCCGCTGCGCGGCAACGTCGGCACGCGGCTGAAAAAACTCGACGAGGGCCAGTTCGACGCGATCCTGCTCGCCGCCGCCGGGCTCAAGCGGCTTGGTCTGGGCGATCGCATCAAGAGCCTGCTTTCCGTGGAAGACAGTATTCCAGCTGCCGGGCAGGGCGCACTCGGCATCGAAATCCGCAGCGACCAGCCCGCGGTGGCAGCGATGCTGGTCGCGCTCAACCATCCGGAAACCGCCGCCTGCGTGCGCGCCGAACGTCAGGTCAGCCGCGTGCTGGGCGGCAGCTGCCAGGTGCCGCTGGGCGCGCACGCCACGCTGCAGGGCGACACCCTGCACATTGCGGGATTCGTGGCGAACCCCGATGGCAGCCAGTTCATCCACGATGCGGCCGCAGGCGACCCGCGCGACCCCGAGGCGGTCGGCCAGCTGCTGGCCGACAAGCTGCTGGCGCTGGGTGCGCGCGCCATACTCGACGCCTTGCCGGCAGGATGATGCAAGGGCTGGCGCACCGCACCGTGCTGGTGACGCGGCCGCTGCAGCAAGCCGCCGCGCTGGCGCAGGCCGTCCGGCAAGCGGGCGGTTCGGCAGTGGTTTTTCCGGCGCTGGAGATCGTAGCCGTGCCGGTGCGCGAACTGGCCGAACCACTGGCGCAGCTGGCCACGGCGGATAGCGTGATTTTCATCAGCCCCAACGCAGCGCAGTTCGGCATGGCGGCCATCGGCGCGCTGCCGGCCGCGGTGCAGTGTTTTGCAGTCGGCCCCGGCACCGCGCGGGCGCTGGCCGAACGCGGCGTCAGCGACGTGATCACGCCGGACGGCCACGACAGCGAAGCCTTGCTGGCTTTGCCGCAGCTCAATGCGGTGGCCGGCAAGCGCGTGCTGATCGTGCGCGGCGTGGGCGGGCGCGAGCTGCTGGCCGACACCCTGCGCGCGCGCGGCGCCACGGTGCATTACCTGGAGGCTTACCGGCGGGTGCGGCCACAGGCCGATGCCGCACCCCTGCTGGCGCGGTGGCAAGAGGGCGGCATCGATGCGGTCACCGTCACCAGCGCAGAGACCCTGCACAATCTGGAGGCGCTGCTGGGCGACGCCGGCAGACCGCTGCTGCTGCGCACCCCGCTTTTCGTCCCGCATGAGAAAATCGCTGCCGCGGCACGCCAGTTTGGCGTGGCCCGGGTCATCGCGACGCCCGGCGGCGATGCCGGCCTGGTCGCAGGCATGATCAACTGGTTCAGGAATCTCCATGAATAACACGTCCGAATCCCCTGCTGTCCAATCCGCTCCGAGCCGGTTTCAGGCTGTCCCGCTGGTAGCCTTGCTGATCGCCTCGCTGGCGCTGGCCGCCGCCGCCTGGTCGTGGTCCGACAGCCGCGAGCGCATTCGCGACCTGAAAACCGAGCTGGGGCGCCGCCTGGCCGAGTCCGGCAAGGAAGTCAGCGAGACCCGCCTGCTGGCGCGCAACGCCGACGATGCGATGCGGCAGGTCAGCGAAAAAGTCGCCCGCATCGACAGCCAGATGGTCACCTCGCAGCAACAGCAGCTGGCGCTCGAAACCCTGTACAAGGAACTGGCGCAGGGGCGCGACCAGTGGGCATTGGCCGAAATTGAGCAAGTGCTGCTGACCGCCGCGCAGCAACTGCAACTGGCCGGCAACGTGAAGGCCGCGATCATTGCGCTGGAAGGCGCCGACACCCGCCTGCAGCGCCTTGACAAGCCGCAGTTCACCGCGCTGCGGCGCGCCATCGCGACCGATCTGGCGACCTTGCGGGCGGTGCCGTCGCTCGACGAAGTGGGGGCGAGCGTGCGCATCGAGGCGCTGGTGGCGCGCATCTCCAACTGGCCGCTG
The DNA here is from genome assembly GCF_018780105.1 of Thiobacillus sp. Lineage (GTDB taxonomy): Bacteria > Pseudomonadota > Gammaproteobacteria > Burkholderiales > Thiobacillaceae > Thiobacillus. The sequence goes on along the minus strand of NZ_JADMKC010000062.1, from coordinate 24,285 downwards.
GCCAGCGCGCAGGCGTCCGAAACCGCACCGGCGCCGCGTGCGCAAAAACAGAATGTGAGCCTCGGGCAGGAGTTGTGGGGCGAGCTGACCCGCATCGTGCAGATCCGCCGCGTCGATCGCAACGAAGCGGTGCTGCTGCCGCCCGACCAGGCCTATTTCCTGCGCGAGAATCTGCGCCTGCGCCTGCTGTCGGCGCGGCTGGCGCTGCAGTCGCAGGACCAGGCCGCCTTCAGGGCCGATCTGAATGCGGTGGCCGACACGCTCAACCGCTATTTCAATACGCGCGACGATGGTGTCGTCGCGGCGCTGAAGGAAATCAAGCGGCTGTCGTCACTGCAGATCGCCAGCAAGCTGCCCGGCATCGATGCCAGCCTGGCTGCGCTCGACGCCTACAAGGGGAATCACTAAATGCGCTGGCTGATTTCGCTGCTCATCATCGTGGTGCTGGCGGTCGGGCTGGCGATGGCCGGGCGTTACGACCCTGGCTACGTGGTGCTGGTGTATCCGCCCTGGCGCATGGAAATCTCCTTCATCAGCTTTGTGCTGATGCTGGTGGGGCTGGTGGTGGGCGGCATCCTGCTGTTGCGTCTGACCCTGCTCACGCTCAACCTGCCGCGCATCGTGCGCGAACAGCGCGAACGGCGGGCGGCGCAAAAGCGCGACGAGAATTTCGCCGGCGGACTCAAGGCCTATACCGAGCACCGTTATCAGGACGCCGAACAGATCCTCGGCAAATGGCAGGGCGACGCCACCCGCATCGGCGTGGCGCGGGTGCTGGCGGCGCACGCGGCGCAGGACATGCGGGCCTCGGCGCAGCGCGAGCGCCATGTGCGCGAAGCGGCCGAGCACGGTGCCGAACTTGCCGCCCAGCTGTTCGAGGCGGAAACCCTGCTCGACATGAAAGATGCCACCGGCGCCCTGGTGGCAATCCAGTCGGCTCGGGCCATCGCGCCGCAGCACACCGCCCTGTTGCGGCTAGAGCTCAAGGCGCGCCAGATGACCGGGCAGTGGGACGAGGTCGACAAGCTGCTTGATGCCCTGACCCGCAGCAATGCGATGGAGCCCGCCACGATCGCACAGCTGCGCCGCATGGCCTATGCTGAAAACCTCAGACGACGCGCCGAGGACGACCGCGCGCTGCTGGAGTACTGGAAGAAAGTGCCCGCCGACTTCAAGACCGATGCGTTTGTCGCGCGCGCTGCGGCACGCGCCTTCATGCAGCGCGGCGGCGCCGACACCGCGCTCGACGTGATCGAGGCCGCGCTCAACCGCGACTGGCACGAAGATCTGGTGACGCTGTACGGCGACGTGCGCGGCAGCAGCCCGACCCGCCAGATCGAGCAGGCCGAGAAGTGGTTGCATGCCCAGCCGCGCGACGCCCAGCTGTTATTGACGCTGGCGCATCTGTGCAGCGTGCAGGAATTGTGGGGCAAGGCGCAAAGCTATCTCGAAGCTAGCTTGGCGGTGGCGCCCAGCACCGAAGCGCATATCCGCATGGCCGAATTGCGGACCCAGAGCGGGCAGACCGGCGAAGCCTGCCAGCACTACCAAAAAGCCCTGGCGCTGTGCCGCGCGCAGTAGCGATCTGACGCAAATTGCCCGGCGCTGGCTGGCACGTTTGTGTCGGCAAGCCGCATGGCCGGCCGTGTAAGATGCCGCTTCGCTTATGTTTTAAATAAGGATTTTCCATGCGCCCGACATTTCTTGCCGCCCTCAGCCTCGTTCTAGCCAGCGTCGGGTTCGCGCCGGCCAGTCTTGCCGCGTCCAAGGCCAAGCCGGTGCAGCAGCAGTCCGGCGTGTACAAAGTGGCGATCGAGCCCGGCGTCAGCATGGCCGATGCAGCCGAGTCGATGCGCCTGCGCGCCAATGCGCTGAACCTCAAACTGGTGGCCGAGTTGCCCCTGTCCAAGCAGGTCGAGGCGAATACCGGCAAGCCGCAGCGCACCACCACCATTTTCGAATTCTGCGATGCGGTGACCGCCAAGGACCTGATCGACCAGAGCCTGAACTTCGCGATTTACGTACCGTGCCGCATTGCGCTGGTGGAAGACGCCCAAGGCCAGGGCTGGCTGATCATGATCGATATCAACGTCGAGGAGTTCGCCAAGGCCAACAAGCTGTCGCCCGACCTCAAGGCGCGCATCCAGAAAGT
>NZ_JADMKC010000062.1:0-22033 GCF_018780105.1 Thiobacillus sp. | reverse complement strand
AGTTCGCCAAGGCCAACAAGCTGTCGCCCGACCTCAAGGCGCGCATCCAGAAAGTACGCGACGGGCTGGACGACATCATCCGCGCGGGCTCCAGGGGTGACCTGTAAAGCGGATCGACCGATGCCGGGTGGCAGCCCGAAAAAAAGCCCGCATCAGCGGGCTTTTTTTATACGGTCGCTTCGGATTCCGCGGCGTAGACGAACGAGTCGGCGAAGAATTCGTCTTCAGCGAGTCCGCGCGTGCGGACAAAGGCTTCGCGCGCCGAATCCACCATGATCGGCGCGCCGCAGGCGTAGACCTGGTAGCCCGACAAGTCGGCGAAATCGGCCAGCACCGCATCGTGGACATAGCCGGTGCGGCCCTGCCAGTTGTCTTCTGGCAGCGGCTTGGACAGCACTGGCACGAAACTGAAATTGGGTTTTTCGGCCAGCCATTGCTGCGGCAGTTCGGGCATGTACAGGTCTTTCAGCGATTGCACGCCCCAGTACAGAACCAGTTCGCGGTGGGTGTGCTCGGCAAAGGCGTGTTCGAGCATGCCCTTGATCGGCGCGAAGCCGGTGCCGCCGGCGATGAAAATCATCGGCTTGTCGGAGTCCTCGCGGATGAAGAAGCTGCCGAGCGGGCCTTTGAGGCGCAGGATGTCGCGCTCTTTCATGGTGGAGAACACCTGGCTGGTGAACAGGCCGCCCGGCACATGGCGGATGTGCAGCTCCAGCAGGCTGTCGTCGTGCGGCGGATTGGCGAGCGAAAAGCTGCGCGCATGGCCGTCTTTGAGCTGGAAGTCGATGTACTGGCCGGCGAGGAACTGCAGGCGTTCGTTGGCCGGCAGCTTGAGCTTGAGCACCATTACGTCGTCGGCGCGTTTTTCCAGCTTTTCCACCCGGCACGGCAGGGTCTTGATCACGATGTCCTTGGCGGCGCCGATTTCCTTGGCTTCGATCACCATATCGGTCAACGGCTGGGCGCGGCAGAACAGGGCACGGCCCTGGGCTTTCTCTTCGTCCTTGAGCGCATTGGGCGAATGCTTGCCGTAGTCGAGCTCGCCCGACAGCACCTTGCCCTTGCACGCGCCGCAGGCGCCGTTGCGGCAGCCGTAGGGCAGCGAAAAGCCTTCGCGCAGCGCGGCATCGAGAATGGTTTCGTCGTCGTTGACGGTGAATTGGTGCCCGCTGGGCTGGATGGTGACTTGATGCGGCATGGTGAGCGCTTAGAATGCGGTGGCGAAAGCAGTGAATTATCGCCCGGGCAGGCAGGGTTTTCACCCTTGTCCTTGGTCAAAATATGGTTAAAGGCCTATGAAAACACTCTTGATCGCCGGTTTCGGCGATGTCGCTGCGCGATTGGTGCAACAGTATGCCGGGCAGGCCCGCTTCATCGGCCTGATCCGCCGCCCCGAGCGTGTGGCCGAACTGCGTGCGCTGGGCGTAACGCCCTATGTGGGTGACCTCGACGATCCCGCCAGCCTGCGCCGCCTGCCGCGCGTCGATGGCGTGCTGCACCTGGCGCCGCCGCCTGGCGAGGGCAAGACCGACCCGCGCACGACCCATCTGCTGCACGCGCTCTCCCGCCACGGCAGGCCGGGCGCGCTGGTTTACATCAGCACCAGCGGCGTCTACGGCGACTGCGGCGGCAACTGGGTGAGCGAAACGCGCGAAGTGGCGCCGGTCAACGGCCGCGCGGTGCGGCGGGTCGATGCCGAACGCCAGCTGCGCCGCTGGGGCGAAAAGTTCGGCGTGCAGATCAGCATCTTGCGCGCCCCGGGCATTTACGCTGCCGACCGCCTGCCGCTGGAACGCATCAAGCGCGGCACGCCTGCCTTGGTGGCCAGCGATGACAGCTACACCAACCATATCCACGCCGACGACCTGGCGCGGCTGGCGTGGGCCGCCCTGTTTCGCGGCCGCTCGCAGCGCATCTACCATGCGGTCGACGCACATCCGCTGAAAATGGGCGACTGGTTCGACAGCTGCGCCGATGCCTTCGGTTTACCGCGTCCGCCGCGGGTGAAGCGTGAAGAGGCCGAAAAAGTCCTGTCGGAAGCGCTGTTGTCGTTTCTGCGCGAATCGCGCCAGCTGTCGAACACGCGCACCACGCGCGAATTGCGGCTGAAATACCGCTATCCGACTTCGGACGATCTGCTGCGCGAACTCAGGCCTGCGCCTGCAGAAACACTGCCGCCCGGACAGATCGCACTGTTTTAAGCCGCTTGGACGAGCCCCGCGCTCAGACCAGCGCCTGCTGGGCAATCACCGCCGGCAAGCGCTTGGGCGACTGGATGCGCAGTTGCTTGTTCACGTTCATGCGGCCGAAGACGACTTCGATGTCGCTCGTGGCCACGCCGAACTCACCCGCCAGAAAACGCACCATGTGATCGGTGGCCCGCCCCGCGCGGGGCGCTGCGGTGACGCTGACCTTGAGCTGGTGGCCATAGGGTTTGCCGATCGCATCTTGCCCGGCGCTGGGCTTGCCGAGGATGTTGAGCACCAGGATGTCGCCTTCCCAGTGATAGAACGGCTGTTCCGTCTGGCTCGCGCGCGCCTTGGGCTTTTTGCCGGGGTTTTTCGTCATACCAGCACCTGCCGCGTGGCCGCGAAGTAGCGCTCAAGCTGTTGTTCGATCTGCGGTGAAATCATCGCCGCAGGACCCTTCCCGCGCGGACAGGCTAGTCGGGGCGTGGTGCCGAACAGGCGGCAAATCAGTGGGCGCTCGGCGTAGACCTGGCATCCCTTGTCACCCAGATGGGGGCAGCTCAGCTCGGCCAGTGCCGCCTCATGGGCCGCCTCGCTTTTGACCGGAAGTCGCGCCATTTCTTCGCTCGATGCGGTGATCGGCCCGCAGCAGTCGTGGCAGCCGGGGACGCATTCGAATGCCGGGATATGGCGGCGGAAAAACCTGATTTTCTGGCTGTTTGGGCTCATGACGGTCAGGCGTGATAAGGGCGGCTCAGTTCGTGTACTGCGGCGACCATGGCGGCGACGTTGTCCGGCGGAGTGAACTGGGAAACGCCGTGTCCCAGATTGAACACGTGGCCGCTGCCCTGACCGTAACTGTGCAGAACCTTGCCGACCTCGGCGCGGATGATGTCGGCTTCGGCAAACAGCACCATGGGGTCGAGATTGCCTTGCAGTGCCACCCGCCCGTCAACGCGCCGACGTGCTTTGCCGATATCGATGGCCCAGTCGAGGCCAATGGCGTCGCACCCGATGGCGGCGATGTCTTCCAGCCACAGGCCGCCGCCCTTGGTGTAAACGATGCTGGGGATGGCAACGCCGTCGAGCGTGCGGGTCAATCCATCCATGATCTGCTGCAGGTAGGCCAGCGAGAACTCAGCGTAAGCCGCATCTGACAACGCACCGCCCCAGGAATCGAAAATCATCACGGCCTGCGCGCCCGCCTCGATCTGCGCATTGAGGTAAGCCGTGACAGCGCGGGCGTTGACGTCGAGGATGTGGTGCAGCAATTCGGGACGCTGATAGAGCATGGCCTTGATCCGGCTGAAATCCACACTGCTGCCGCCTTCCACCATATAGCAGGCCAGCGTGAACGGGCTGCCGGAAAAGCCGATCAGGGGCACGTTGTTATCGAGCGCACGGCGAATCTGGCTGACGGCAGCCATGACATAGCCCAATTCGATATTCGGATCTGGCACTGCCAGGGCGCGAACGTCGCGTTCATGACGAAGCGGCCGTTCGAATTTTGGCCCATCACCGACATTGAAGTAGAGCCCCAGACCCATCGCATCGGGAATGGTGAGGATGTCGGAAAACAGGATGGCAGCATCGAGCGGGAAGCGCGCCAGCGGTTGCAGCGTGACCTCAGTAGCATGGTCGGGGCTTTTGCATAGATCGAGAAAATCGCCAGCGCGTCTCCGTGTCTGGTTGTATTCGGGCAGGTAGCGCCCCGCCTGACGCATCATCCATACAGGCGTGTATTCAGTCGGCTGGCGTAGCAACGCGCGCAGGAAAGTGTCGTTCTTGAGTTGTGTCATGGGGTGTTTTTTGCTTGCGTATCAATCAAACACGAGTGGAGTCGACCCTTGATAAAAGTACGCCTCGGCCTGGTTGGCGGGCGCGGCCTCACTACGACCTGTTTTCCACCTTGGCGACAGGCCCCGCCAGCCATTCGGGCAGCTCGCGCGACCCTGCGTGTTCAGAGATGTATTGGCGCATCAACTTGCGAATGACCTGTGAAGAGGTGAGGTCTTGCTGGGCACAGATTTCCTCGAAGATCTGTTTTTTGATCGGGTCGATCAGGATCGTCAATCTGGCAGTACGGTTTTCCATGAAAGGCTCTCGATTAGCAAATGGTGTGTGTAATGATAATTACATTATCATTACATTGTCATATAATATGAACAAATAATTTGAAAATCCTCTTGCCTCGCGATCGAGCGCGGCGCTGGGGGGCGTCTAGTTGCCCATGCCGGGTGTTTTTTCGGGAGAACAAGACTTGTCTCAGTTTTCTCCAATCAGGATGTCAAAGAACCGATGAGTTGCACCAACCTGGAGGGGAACTGTATTGCCCTGCCTCATGACAGATGGAGTTGGCATCCACACAGGAGCCAGCCAATGAACGATTGCCCACGGCAGACCGCGCATGTGGATTGGCTACGCCATTTTCTCGATTTTTCGCGTAGCTATTTGGGGCTGGGTGCGATGTGCTTGCCTAATGCTGAAAAGCCGACCGTTCAGTCTCTGCGCCAGAACAAAATCGGCCTGAGGGGAAAGTAGCCGATGGACAATAAGCCCTTGTGTCAGTCCGTCTCCTTACTGGAGCTGCCCGGGAAAGTGTCGGGCGATCCCGTCAAGGTGCATCTGCTCGAACCGGCACAGAGCGATCTCGGGTCTCTTTATCAGCAGATCGCGGCTGGCCGCTACACCAAACCGTTCATCCTCGACGACGGCAAGGTCCGGAAACTGCTGTTCAGTCTGGAATTCATCCAGAGCGCCATGCGCATCGACGATCCCTGCGCGCTTGAATTTGCCTACACCCGGAAAATGATGGCGTTCCTGCTGTTCGTGCCCGAACCGGAACATGTGCTGATGGTCGGGCTGGGGGGCGGTTCGCTGGCCAAGTTTTGCCATCGCCACCTGCCGCATGCACGTCTCACCGTGGTCGAGATCAATCCGCACGTCATTGCCCTGCGCAGCGCGTTCGAGGTCCCTGACGACGAACGCCTGACCATCGTCGAGGCCGATGCGGCCGAATACCTGCCCAGAGCCGCAGGCGATACAGACGTCGTGCTGCTGGACGGTTTTGACGATGAGGGCATCGCGCCCAGCTTTCTCAATCGTGATTTCTATCTGGCAGCGCGCCGCCGGCTCAGGCCAGCAGGGCTGCTCGTGGCCAATTTCGCCGGCCTTGAGAGCGACTGGGCGGGGCATTTTTCATTGCTCAACGAGGTTTTCGAGGGACGCGTGCACATGCAACGCATTCCGGGCGGCGATAATCATATTGCTTTCGCTTTTGTCGACGGCGACTATCCTCCTGACTGGAAGCGTTTGAAAAAGCAGGCGGAAGTCTTGGCGGAGCGGATTCCGCTCGACTTTGCCGGGCAGGTGAAACGCTTGCGCCGCAACGCGGTCAAACCGTCGGCAGCCCGTCAGCTGTCTACTCTGTTCATGCAGCAATAATCAAGGCACGGCCATGCAAACCATACTGAAATACATGCGCGCGCGCGGCGAGCAACTCGACGCCGAAATCGCCGCAGCGACGCGAATCCCGCTGGAGGATGTGCGCATTCAACTGTCCGAACTGTCGGCCCGGGGCGACGTCATCGTGTGCCGTTCCACCCGCTACATCAAGGGCAAGCCCAGCGAAGGCTTGCTGTGCCGGATCGCGGGTTACATCCCGACCGCCAGTCCCGGCAGAAAAGCCAAGCCTAAGACGCAGCCGGAGTTTTAACGCCTGCGCTGACCGCTGCCAGGATGCCCTCAAGCAGGGCGAGCGGCGTGGGCGGGCAGCCCGGTACTTCGACGTCGACCGGGATGACGTTGGCAACCCGGCCGCACGAGGCGTAGCTTTCGCCGAACATCCCGCCCGTACAGCCGCAGTCGCCTATCGCCACTACCCACTTGGGTTCCGGGGTGGCCTCATAGGTGCGCTTCAACGCCACTTCGAGGTGGCGCGAAACCGGCCCGGTCACCAGCAGCAAATCGGCATGGCGCGGACTGGCGACGAACTTCACGCCGAGGCCTTCGATGTTGTAATGCGCGCCGCCGAGCGCGTGGATTTCGAGTTCGCAGCCGTTGCACGAGCCGGCGTCGACGTGGCGGATCGCCACCGCCTGGCCGAATATCCCGAGCAGGTCCGCATGAATGTGCTGCTCGCGGGTGCGCAGCGCCAGATCGGCAGCAGGCGCCGGTTCGGAAACGAAGCCGGTCCTGAACATCTTCTGCAGTATCAGGTGTGTCGCCATCTTATAAATCCACCCCGCTGTAGGAAAGATTGAAGGATTTGTTGATGAGCGGGAAGTCGGGAACGATGTTGCCGAGCACGCCCACCTCCAGCAGCGGCCAGTTCTGCCACGACGGATCGTGCGGATGCACGCGGTCGAGCGTGCCATCGGCCGCGATGCGCAGCGCCACGATCGTCGGTCCGCGCCAGCCTTCGATCCAGCCGAGGCCTTCGCATGGCGTACCCGCCGGCACGCAGGGCGCACGCAGTTCGCCGTCCGGCAGACGTGCGAGCAATTGCCCAATCAGTCGCAACGACTCGAATACCTCGGCAAAACGCACCTCGGCGCGCGCCAGCACGTCACCCGATTTCTGCACGGCCATGGCCACGTCGAGCTGGTCGTAAGGCGCGCAGGGGAACTGCACGCGCGCATCCCAGGCCTGGCTGCTGGCGCGCCCGGCCAGGCCGGTCAGACCGAGGCGCGCGGCCAGCTCGGGTTTGACGATGCCGGTGTGGGCGAATCGATCCTGCAGGCCGGTGTGTTCGTCGTAGATGTGCTTGAGTTCGCGCACCTCGCCCGCGATGCGTTCGCCCAGCGCGCGCAGTTCGGCCCGGCCGGCGTTGTCGATATCGGTCGCGACGCCGCCGGGGACGATGCAGTCGAACAGGTAGCGATGCCCGAACAGCCGGGCCGACAGCCGCAGCCAGTCTTCCTTCAGGCGCCAGAACTGCATGAAGCCGAAAGCGAGCGCAACATCGTTGCCGAGGTAGCCGAGGTCGCCGAGGTGATTGGCCACCCGCTCGATTTCGAGAAACAGCGCGCGCAGCCAGGCCGCGCGATCCGGCACGCGGCACGCGCAAGCCGATTCCGCCGCCATGCAATACGCCCAGCTAAACGCCGTGTGCGCGTCGCCCGACACGCGGCCGGCGAGTTTCGCGCCGGTCGCGAGATCCAGGCCCTCGAAACGCTTTTCCGTCCCCTTGTGCGTATAGCCCAGCCGCTCTTCGAGCTTGAGGATGCGGTCGCCGATGATGGAGAAGCGGAAATGGCCCGGCTCGATGGTGCCGGCGTGGATGGGGCCGACCGGAATTTCGTGCACGCCGTCGCCGTCGACGCGGAGGAAGGGGTAGGCGTCGGCTTCGGGGAGGGGAGAGCCGAGAGTCGAGAGCGGAGAGAAATCCTTGCGCAACGGGAATTCGTTTTCGGCCCAGGCGGTGTGGCGCAGCCACTTGCGGTCGTCCACCGCGTCGCTGGCACGGATTCCCAACAGATCGAAGGTCGCGCGCTGCATGCGGTCGACCTGCGGAAAGATGTGCGCGAGGTCGGGGTAGGCTGGCGCCTCGACCGGCAGGGCGCTACTCACCCAAGCCAGACCCGAGCCGGTGAGGAAGGCCCCATGGATGCCGAAGCCGTCGCCCAGGTGGCGGTCGTCCGAGCCCCACAAGGCGACGAGCTGTCCGCCTGCCTCCTTGACCGCGCGCGCCAGCGCGAGCAGCTGGCCGGTCTCCATCCGGCCGCGCCAGAGGTGCTTGCCGAACGGCTCGAGATTCCAGTCGTTTTCGCCGATTTTCATGTCAGCCTCCCAACAATGCAGCCGCCTGCCGGTACCAGGTAGCGAGATACGGCGGGATGAACAGGCCCAGCATCAGGACCAGCCCCAGATGCAAAAACACCGGCGTCAGCGCGGGCTGGTAGGGCAGTTTCGGTAGTTCGGTCTCGCCGAACACCATCGGCTGCACCTTGCCGAAGATCGAGGCAAACGCCACCCCCAATGCAATCAGCAGAAAGGGCGTCGCCCACGGATGCGCGTGCATGGCGGTGGTGATGATGAGGAACTCGCTGGCGAACACGCCGAACGGCGGCACGCCGAGGATGGCGATCGTGCCGAGCATCAGGCCCCAGCCGAGCGTGGGATTGGTCTGGATCAGCCCGCGGATGTCGTCCATCAGTTGCGTGCCGGCTTTTTGTGTGGCGTGGCCGACGGCGAAAAAGATAGCCGACTTGGTCAGCGAATGCATGGTCATGTGCAGCAGGCCGGCGAAGCTCGCCACCGCGCCGCCCATGCCGAAGGCGAAGGTAATCAGCCCCATATGCTCGATCGACGAATAGGCGAACATGCGCTTCACATCGGTCTGGCGCTTGATGAGAAAAGCCGCGACCACCACCGACAGCAGCCCGAAACCCATCATCAGATTGCCCGCCATGTCGGTGCCGAGCGCGCCGTCGACCAGCACCTTGGAACGCATCACCGCGTACAGCGCAACGTTGAGCAAAAGACCGGACAGCACGGCGGACACCGGCGTCGGGCCCTCGGCGTGGGCATCCGGCAGCCAGCTGTGCAGGGGCACCAGGCCCACTTTCGTGCCGTAGCCCACCAGCAAGAACACGAAGGCCAGCTGCAGGACCGTGGGTTCGAGCTGCGCTTTCACGCCGTTCAATTGCGTCCACAACAGCGCCGTGCCGCCGGAGCCCAGCACCTTTTCCGCTGCGAAATACAGCAGGATGGTGCCGAACAGCGCCAGCGCGATGCCGACCCCGCACAGGATGAAATACTTCCACGCCGCCTCCAGCGAAGCCGGAGTGCGGTAGAGAGACACCAGCAGCACGGTGGCGAGGGTCGCCCCTTCCATCGACACCCACAGGATGCCCATGTTGTTGGTGGTCAGCGCCAGCAGCATCATGCCGATGAATACCTGATAACTGCTGTGGTAAAGCCGCAGGCGGGCGTCGGTCAGCTTGCCGTGCTCTTTTTCGATGCGCATGTAGGGACGCGAGAACAGGGCGGTGGTGAAAGCGACCAATGCGGTCAGCGCCACCAGAAACACATTGAACGAATCGATGAAGAACCAGCCCTGGCCGACCAGCAACGGGCCCTCGGCCACGATGCGCGCGGCGAGCGCGGCGGCGGCCAGCAGAGTGGCCAGGGAAAACAGCGCGTTGATTTCCGGCGCGTGGCCGCGATTGCCCCACAGCGCGAGGAAAATGCCGCCGGCGAGGGGAATGCCGAGTACCCAGTAGATTTCCAAGACCTATTTTTCCCTGAGTTTTTCCATGTGCTTCAAGTCGAGCGACTCGAAGCTTTCACGGATCTGGAAGAAGAAGATTCCCAGCACGAACACCCCCACCAGCACGTCCAGCGCCACCCCGAGCTCGACCACCAGCGGCATGCCGTAAGTGGCGCTGGTGGCGGCGAAGAACAGGCCGTTTTCCATCGCCAGAAAACCGATCACCTGGGTGATGGCCTTGCGCCGCGTGATCATCATCAGAAAGGCGAGCAGCACGCAGGCCATGGCGATGCCCAGCGTCGAGCGCATGACGGTGCCGGCCATCTGCGAAATCGGCAGCGCCAGGTTGAACGAGAAAATCACCAGCACGATGCCGATCAGCATGGTGGTGGGGATGTTGAGCATCGATTCGACCTCCCGGTTGACGTCGAGCTGCCGGACGATGCGGTAGAAAAACCAGGGCATGGCGATGACTTTGAGGATCAGCGTCAGCGCGGCGGAGTAGTACAGGTGATGCTGGCCGGTTGACCAGGCGATGATCGCGGTCGAGGCCGCCAGCGCCGCGCCCTGCCAGGCGAACAGCGTAATCAGTCCGACCACGCGGCGCTGCGACAGCATGGCGAACGAGATCAGCAGCAGCAGGGCAGCCAGCAGATTGACGACTTGCAGGGGATAGGAGAGGCTCATCTCAGACCTCCAGCAGGAAATGGATCAGCATCCCGAGCACCCCGAGCAGGAAGGCGGTGCCGAGGAATTCCGGCGCGCGGAACAACCGCAGCTTGGCAAATACCGCTTCCAGCAGCGACAGCGCCGCACCGCCCGCCGCGAGCTTGGCGAGCAGCGCCAGGATGGCCAGCGGCAGCGCGGCCAGATCGCCCTGCGGCGCGATGCCCCAGGGCACGAATAGCGCGATGCCGAGCGCCGAATAGACATACAGTTTCAGCGCCACCGCCCATTCGATCAGCGCCAGATGCCGCGCGGAATATTCCAGGATCATGGCCTCATGGATCATCGTCAGTTCGAGGTGAGTGGTCGGGTTGTCCACCGGGATGCGCGCGTTCTCGGCGGTGGACACCATCCAGAACGCCACCGCCGCAAACGCCAGACTGGGGTAGATGGCGAACTCCCGGTGCGCCAGGGTATCGACAATGACCGGCAGTTCGGTCGATTGCGAAATGAAGCTCGCGGTGAACAGCACCATCAGCAGCGCCGGTTCGGCAAGAAAGGACACCAGCATCTCGCGCCGTGCGCCGAGGCTGCCGAAGGCGGTGCCGATATCCATCGCCGCCAGCGCCAGGAACACCCGCGCCAGCGCGAACACGCCGACCAGCGCGATGACGTCGGCGGCGGGCGAAAACGGCAGATCGTTGGCGACAGTCGGCACCAGGCCGGCCGCCAGCACCATGCAGGAAAAGATCATGTAAGGCGCGAAGCGGAACAGCGGGCTGGCGCGGTGCGCGATGACCGCGTCCTTGTGGAACAGCTTCTTCAGCGTGCGATAGGGCTGGGTGAGCGGCGGCGCACTGCGGCCCTGCAGCCAGGCGCGGCACTGGTTGACCCAGCCCATCAGCAGCGGCGCCAGCAGGATGGCGATCAGGGTCTGGGCGATTTGCAGAAGAATGCCGGTGCTCATTTTTCAGCGCGAGACAAAGACGAGCAGGAAAACCAGCGTGGCGAAGCTGTACATCAGATACCACTGGATGCGGCCATGCTGCAGGCGTGCGGCCTGATCGGACAGCCAGCCGGCCAGACGGGCGATCGGCTGGTACAGCAGCAACCACAGCTTGTCGCGGCTGTCGCCGCGGTAGCGCGGATGCCGGTCGAACGGATCCGGCGTTTCGCGTTCGACGCGCATGAAGGCCGCAAAGATATGGCGGATCGGCTGGCCGAAGCCCTCGGCGCTGTCCTGCATGCGCGCGTCCTGTTCCGGGTAGCCGCAGTCCCATGGATCGGCGCGCCGCACGCGGCCGTGATACACGCGGCGCACCCAGATGAAGCTCAGCAGCAATACCGTCAGCACCACCGCCAGGAACAGCAGCGGCGCATAGCTGGCGCGTTCGGCCGCCAGCGGCGCAATCAGCAGCCAGTTGCCGGCGTTGATCAGCGCCTGGCCGGTCAGCAAACGCACCACCGGCGCGATTGTGGCGATCATTTGAACCGGGAATAGGCCCAGTAGCAGGCAGCCGGCCGCCAGCCACAGCATGCCCAGGCGTTCCGGCCAGCTTGCCTCGTGCGCGTGTTCGAGCGCCTGCGCGCGCGGCTGGCCGAGAAAGATCACCCCGAAAAACTTCACCATGACGTAGGCAGCCAGCGCCGCCGCCAGCGCCACCGCTGCCGCCGCCACCGGAATCACCATGTTGAGATACGGCTGAGTCAGGCCGGGCGTGAGCAGAAAAGCCTGCAACAGCAGCCACTCCGAAATGAAACCGTTGAGCGGCGGCAAGCCGGCAATCGCCAGCACGCCGATCAGGGTGAGCCAGGCCGTCCACGGCATGAAGCGGATCAGCCCGCCCAGTTTGCCCATGCGCCGCTCGCCGGTGGCGTGCAGCACCGAGCCGGTGCCGACGAACAGCAGGCTTTTGAAGAAGGCGTGATTGATGGCGTGGTACAGCATCGCGGTGAGCGTCAGCGCTGCCAGCGCGCCCTTGCCGTCGGTATAAAAAATCAGCGTTAGGCCGAATGCCGCGACGAGAATGCCGATGTTCTCGATCGACGACCAGGCCAGCAGGCGTTTCATGTCGGACTGCACGGCGGCGAAAATCACGCCGTACAGTGCGGTGATGAGGCCGAGCGCCAGCGCCAGCGTGCCCCACCAGCCGAGCTGCACGTCGAGCAGATCGAAGGTCACGCGCAACAGGCCGTAGATCGCGGTTTTCAGCATGATCCCCGACATCAGCGCGGACACCGGCGAAGGCGCGGCCGGGTGCGCTTCCGGCAACCACACATGCAGCGGCACCAGTCCCGCCTTCGCGCCGAAGCCGAACAGCGCCAGCAGGAACGTGACCGACGCCCAGTACGGCGTCATCTCCGCCTGGCGCATGGTGGCGAAGCTGAAATCTCCGTTGCCGCCCTGCATCACGCCGAACGCCAGCAGCAGCGACACCGCGCCGACGTGAGCGATCAGCAGATAGAGGAAACCGGCGCGGCGGATTTCAGGCACGTCGTGGTCGGTCGTCACCAGAAAATACGACGACAGGGCCATCACTTCCCACGCCACCATGAAGGCGTAGGCGTCGTCGGCCAGCATCACCATCGCCATGCCCGCCAGAAACAGGTGGTACCACAGACCCAGCAGCGCCAGCGGGGCGGGCTTCATGCTGCGGAAGTAGCCCGTGGCGTACACCGTCACGCCGAACGATGCGCTGCCCAGTAGCAACAGGAAAAACGCAGACAGCGCATCCAGCCGCAAATGGAAAGGCAAATCGGGCAAGCCGATGGGGAGCGCCAGGGTCGCCGGCGACGCGGCGAGACTCGCCAGACCGATTGCCGCCATGCACAAGGCGACGCCGCCGCCGAGTGGAAAAATCAGGCGCAGCAGCACGTTTTTCGAACGTTGCGCCAGCAGGGCCGAAAAGCCGAGCAGCAGCCAGAGCAGCACGCCGGCCCAGGCCAGATCGAGGAAATGCGTATCGAAACCTGCTAAAACGAACATGGATTGCACGCCGGCAGCATGTATTGATTCGGCCCGATGAAGTTAGAAGTGATGTTGACGCTCGTTTTTCCCAAGCCGTGCGAGACAGCGCAGCCGGCCGAATCAATAAGCATTAAAAACAGCGTTTTATTGAGACGGCTCAACGAACCACACCACTCTGCGTTGCGCGACAAACCGCTTAGGGGTTTAAACATGAGCTGACCGTCTCAATAATTCGATACGATTCTAGTGATAAATGAAGTCGGCTACCATGTTAATCAAATTAACATCACGGCGTCCTTCCCTCATGGAAAATCGTACTGCCAGGCTGACCGTCCTGATCGATCCCGAAAAAAAGAAGCTGTTCGAGGAAATCTGCGCGCAGCAGGACCTGACGCCATCGCAGGTGATGCGGCGTTTGATACGGCAATACTTGCTGGACAATGCGGGCGACCGCGAACTGCCCAAGTGGCTCACCGCCGGGGTATCGCGCGGCGTGAAAGAGGGGCGCTGAGGCGGGCCTGATGCAGCCGCTCAGAATTCGTTGCGGATGCGTTTATACCCTTTGACCAGTTCCTTGTTGGCTTGCGCCACGCTTTCCGAAAAACTTGCTTCGTCGGCCGTCACGCGCTCGATCTGGGCGAGCTCGGCGTCGGAATGGATATTGGCGGTGGAGGGGATGTAAAAGCCGGGCGGCACGCTGCAGCCTTCGACCACGGAGTTGTGGCGAACTACCGAGCCGTCGCCGACGGTGCAGTTGAACAGCACCGAGTTGAAGCCGACGAACACGTTGTCGCCCACCGTGCAGGGGCCATGCACGATCGAGCGATGCGCGATCGAACTGCCGCGCCCGATGGTGACGCCGCCGCCTGCCTTGCAGTGGATGACGACCCCGTCCTGGATGTTGGAGTTGGCGCCGATGACGATTGGTTCCATCTCGCCGTTCTTGTCCACTTCATCGGCGCGGATGACGGCGTAGGGGCCGATAAACACGTTCTCTTCCACGATAATCTTTCCGCACAGGATGGCGGTGGGGTCGACAAAGGCGCTGTCGTGTACCACGGGCAAATGCCCGGAGGGATTCTTGCGGATCATGTTTGAACTCCAGAATGCAAAAGGGCCGTACGGGATTATCCCGCACGGCCCCTGTTTGTGGGAATTGAACTTAGGCTTTGACGACCAGAACCGGGCAGGCGGCATGCCCGATGACCCGCTCGGCCACGCTACCCAGCAGGATTTTCGTCAGTCCGGTGCGACCGTGGCTGCCCACAACGATCAGGTCGGCGCCCGCCGACTCGGCGGCCTTGACGATGGCTTCGTCCGGACGGCCTTCCGCCATCTGCCCCTCGGCTTGCAGTCCCTGGCCAGTTAAATGTTCCATCGCGGCGGCCACGGCACGCTCGGCTTCCTTGCGCCGCGCATCGCTGTGGCTGCTGGTGACAACGGAGACCACGCTGACCGGCAGTCCGGCCTGCCTGGCAAAATGCCCCGCCAGCTCGGCGGCTGCCTCGCTATGGGGCGAGCCGTCGGTTGCCAGCAGGATCCGCTTGTCCCATATATGCGCCGAGCGAGGCACGACCAGTACCGGGCGGGCTGTGCGGCCGATCACTTTGGCCGTGGTGTCGCCCACCATCATGCGCGTCAGGATGTTCTTGTCGCTTTCGGCCATCACGATGAGGTCGGCGCTCAGTTCATCGGCGGCGGCCACAACACCGTCAGCGGGATCGGCTGAACGGCGGGTCGTGGCTTCGGCGCTCGCGCCCGCTTCGTCGATGAAGGACTGGAGCGCCGCCCGCGCGCGTGCTTCGGCCACTTCATGCAGGTTGGGTACCAGGGTGTTGTACTCCGGGTTGTCGAGTGCAATCGACAGGCCGATCAGGCGTGCGCCGCGAGAGTGTGCGAGGGCGATGCCGGTACGAATGGCGCCGGCGCAATCGTCCGAGCCGTCCGTGGCGATGAGGATGCAGCCCGGCATTGTGCTTGCAGAAGGAGTGGTTGCGACCATGGTGTCCTCGCGTTCAATCCGCTACGTCGGCACGTGCCAGTACGGCCTGCGCTTGCTTGTGCGCCTTCATTCCCTTGAACAGGGCGGACAACACCGTATAGGCTCCCAATACCAGCGCCAGCGCCAGCACGCCGTCGCCGATCCATTTGAGCATGCGCGTGGTGGCCGTGGGCAAGGGATCCATCATGTCGAGCTGGACGAGGTAGCCGGGAATGTAGAAAAAGCGCGAGAACAGCACGGTCAGCATGATGACCGCCATGGTGAACTTGACCTGGTAGTCCTTCACGTAGGTGGTGCCGATGGCGCCAAGCTGCACACCGAACAGCGAGCCCAGCAGGATCAGCATGGCCAGACGGATGTCCACTACGCCTTCGAGGCCATAGAAAAGGGTGCCGCCGAGGCCCATGACGAAGGCAATCACCAGTTCGGTGGCGGTGGCCGTGATCGCCGGCAGACCCAGGATGTAGATCATCGCAGGGACGCCGATGAAGCCGCCCACCGCAATCGCCGATGCCAGAAAGCCGGTGGCGAAACCGATGGGAACGAGGAACAGCACCGATATTTCGGCCTGCGCGCCTTTGGAATAGATCATCGTGCCGGGAATCCTCACCGACTGTACCCAGCGCGCCACCCGGGTGATGGGCGTCGCTTCCTCGCCTTGCCCGGCGTCATCCAGCGCCTTCAGCTTGCGGTAGTCTTTGAATACGAAGCTGCCGACAATGGCCAGCGTCACGACGAATACCCCGGATACATAGAGATCGGTACCGACCGCGCCGAAGCTGTGTTTGATGTGGGTCATCACGTGTTTGCCGAACAGCACGCCGGCTTCGGCAAACAGGCCCAGAACCAGACCCAGTTTCACGTCCACCTGGCCGTATTTGTTGCGTTTGACCGCACCGACCAGCGCCTTGGGAAATTTGTGGCAGATGTTGGAAGCCACCGCGACGATGCCGGGTGCGCCCAGCGCCATCATCGCCGGCGTGAGGACGAACGCGCCGCCCGAGCCTATGAAACCCGATACCATGCCGCCGATAAACCCGACGAGAACCAGAAGGATGGCGGTCGTCGGCGTGATGTCGATGAAGTTGATCAGTTCCATGCCGGTCTCCTGGTCCATGACCTATTTTTTGGCCCTGAGGCCGACCGCGTCCCAGAACAGGCCGGTAAAGATCCCGTGCGTGTAGGAGAGGGCAAAAGCCAAGGCGATGGGGGCGAACACATACCACCAGGTTCCCGCGACGAACGCTCCGCCCTCTGCCGCGCATTGTTCGGGCGAAACCTTGTGGTGGTACTGCGTGTCTGTGTCGGTATGAAGCTGGCAGGTGTCCAGCGTGGTGTGCGCCAGGCGTTCGAACACCTCCGAATACTGGAACAAGAATCCGTACAGCCCTGCGGTGACGACGCCCCAGCCGAGCGTCCTGACCCATGTGGTTTGATTCACTGCCATTTCCACCTCCTACTGAAGGATTGAAAAAAAGCACTGCTCCTTACGTGGCTACGATCGTTTCATGTCCTGCAATGGTCAACGCATTGCACATGCGTTTGCATTTTATGACGTGCGGGCCTCCCCATTGGGCAGATGCGTCTGGCAGACGGGGAAGGCGCGTACGGTGCAGTTGCGGCAAATATCGTTGTCGAGCTTGGCGTAGATGACCGACATCGGACGGGTCTTGGCCGGGAACAGGTTGTCCTCGCCGATGTCGTCCATGAAGTGGCCCCGTTTCAAGGTTTCCTTGATGCTGTCCTTCATGCGGTAGAAGTAAAGGCTGCCACCGAGCTTGCGACGCTGGCGCGCTGCCTCAGCCAGAAATTCCGCACCGGCCAGGTCGACGAAATTGATGCCGCTGGCCATGATCACCAGGTGTTTACGCTCGGGCTCGTTCTCTTCCAGTTGCTGCAACTGCTGCTGCAAATGCGCGACCGCACCGAAGAAAATCGAGCCGTTGAGACGCAGCATCTTCACCTGCGGACATTCCGGCCGGCCTTCGAGAGAGCCGTAGTGGTAGTTGGTCGGGTCGGGGTCCGGCAGGACGGCCTCCATCATCGGTCGCGAGGTGCGGTACAGATAGAAGATCAGCGACAGCGCGATGCCGAAGAAGATGCCCTTTTCCAGATCGATCAGCGTGCCAATCAGGGTGACCCACAGCACGATGGTTTCCTGCTTGTTGATTTTGGGCAGCAGGCTGATGTGGTGGAAATCGATCAGCCCCCAGGCCACCAGGAACAGGATGCCGGCCATCGCCGCATTCGGCAGATAGGCGGCCAGGGGGGCCACCATCAGCAGGATCACCACCAGGAACAGCGAAGCGAACACGGCAGCCAGCGGCGTACGTGCGCCTGCTGCGTAGTTGACGCCGCTGCGGTTGAACGAGCCGCTGGAGGCGTAACTGGAGAAGAAGCTGCCGATCAAATTGGAAAGACCCTGGCCGACAAATTCCTGGTTGCCGTCGATGTGCTGGCCGGATTTGGTGGCAATGGCGCGTGAGATGGAGACGGCTTCGGTCAGCGCCAGCATGGTGATGATGAGCGCCGGGAACAGCATCTGATGCAGCGCGCCAAAAGAGAAGTCCGGTGCCGACAGGGGCGGCAGGCCGGCGGGTAGCGCGCCAACGGTCTTGATGTGGGTGACGTCCACGCCGAAATGATTGTTCAGGAAGAGCGCCAGAAAACTGCCCACCAGCATGGCGGCAATCATGTAAGGGAACTTGGGGACGAAACGCTTGACCAGAATGCCTGAAACCAGCGTAGTGGCAGCTACCGCCGTGACGTAGGGATCGATGTCGCCAACATGCTGGGCGAACAGCGACAGGGTTTCAAAGAAGGGGGTGCCGCGCGGAATGTCCAGACCGAAGAAGTTCTTGATCTGGCTGCCCGCGATGAGCATGGCCGCGCCTGCAGTAAATCCAATCACCACGGTGTGGGAAATGAAGTTGACCAGCACCCCCATGCGTGCCAGTCCCAGAATCAACTGGAATACCCCGGTCATGAAGGTCAGGGTCAGCACCATGCTGATGAATTCGGGCGAGCCGGGCGTGGCAAACGGGCTGACCGAGGCAAACACGGCGATGGAAATTGCCGTGGTGGGACCGGATACCAGATGCCAGGACGATCCCCACAGCGCACCGATAATGGCGGGCACCATGGCTGCGTAGAGGCCGTATTCCGGCGGCAGGCCGGCGATCGTCGCGAAGGCGACTCCTTGGGGCAGCACGATGAGCGCGCCGGTGAGGCCGGCCATCGCGTCGTTGCGCGCGGTGTCGGCATCGACCGAAGGCCACCAGCGCAAAAAGGGAAACAGTTTGTAGACCCAGAGTGGGCAAACTTGGGCGAATTTGGCAAGAGTATTGGACATAGTGCGCGCATTTTAATGCATACACGCCCGATGACCCAACGCAGGGGCGGAGCCAAACCGCCCGCTTTAGCGTGGCTCGTCTTCCGATCTGGCCTTGTGGTGCAGGGTGAGAATAGTGGCCGTTGTGTCCGACTTGTTGCGCTCGGCGAGCACTCGTAGCGCCTGGTGAAATTCACCCGGCAGACGTTTCATGGTTTCTGTGGCCTGTGGCAGGTAATACACCTGTTCGAATGGCACGCGTTCGTCGAGTGCGCTGCGTGCCTGCGGCCGGAAATGCTGCCACGCCAGTTCGATCCAGGCCTTGTTCTGGCTGTCGACGAAAATGAATTCGTCGGCGTCCAGCACAGCCATGTACTGCATCGAGCGGATCGGCACGAACAGGCATTTTCCCGCACGCGCCAGCAGCGTGTGCGCGAGGTTGTAGGTGGCGGCCGGCAGAAAGTCGGGCAGGCGCGCGAGTTCCTGTTCGCGATAGAAGCGTTCTTCCATGCCGCAAAGGTAGCAGGCTTGGCCCGGTTTGGGGAGGCCGGGTTTGAGGCAAAATGGCGGCACTTTCCGAAAGGCCGACCGATGGCAGAGCTGATTTTTGATACCCACCTCGAACACTTCGACCGCGATGTCATCGAGGCTTCGCACACCCGCCCCATCCTGGTCGATTTCTGGGCCGACTGGTGCCCGCCCTGCCGTGCGCTGACGCCGGTGCTGGAGCGTGTGATCGCCCACTACGCCGGCAAGCTGCAGATGGCCAAGGTCGAAGTCGACGAAGGCGCAAACATGAAGCTGGCCGGCCGCTACGAACTGCGCGGATTCCCCACCGTGCTGCTGTTCGACAAGGGCGAAATCGTCGGACGCTTTTCCAGCGCGCACCCCGAGCACTGGGTGCGCGATTTCATCGGCGAGCATCTCGATATTGAGTAAGCCGCTGTGGGTGCTCGACACCAATGTGGTGCTCGATCTGCTGCATTTCGACGACCCCGCCACGCGCCCGTTGTTGCAGCGGCTGGAGGCGGGGCAGGCGGCTTGTGCGGTGAATGCGGCCACGTTCGACGAGTGGCAGCGCGTGCTGGCCTACCCGGAATTTTCCCTCGATGCTTCGCGGCAGGCTGCGCTGGTGGCGCGCTATCACGCGCTGTCCTGCCGGGTTCCGCCCAAGCAGGCTATCGCCGGGTTGCCGCAATGCAGCGATCCCGACGACCAGATGTTCATCGAGCTGGCCGTAGCATGCGGCGCGCAGGCGCTGGTTAGCAAGGATCGCGCGCTGCTGAAGCTGCGCCGCCGCTGCGCACCGCTGTTCCGGGTGATGACGCCCGTCGAGACGGTCAGCTGGCTGGCTGCTGAGGTTTAGGCGCTGCCGGGGTCGAAGCTGCGTCGCGCGGCTTCGCTGACTGCCAGCACCGCCGGGTGGCTCAACCGCCGCTCCACCGAAATGGCGAAGAAGCGTTCGCGAATCTCCAGCGTCCGCCCCAGTTCGATCACGTTGTATTGCTTCATCACGGCCGGCGCCGTCGTCAGCGGCACCGGGAATACCCCCGCGCCCGCCTGGCCAAAGGCGCTCATCAGGGCGCTGTCGTCGAATTCGCCGACGATGGTGGCGCCCCATCCCTTCTTTTCCAGCCAGCGCAGCAGCGGCACCCGCAGCGCGCTGTCTTCGCCCGGGATCAGCAGGGGCGCGCCATGCAGCGTGGCGGGAAATTCCCCCTGCAGTTTTTTGGCGACGCTGCGTGCCGCGAGAAAGGCGATGCCGCATTCGCCGAGCGGGTGGCTGTAGCCCTTGATGTCCATCGAGGAGGGCAAGGGCCGGTCGGCCAGCACCATGTCGAGACGGTGGATCGACAGCTCGGCGGCCAGCTGTTGCAGCCGGTCTTCCTTGCAGATCAGCTTGACCGGTTCGGCCAGGGTAAGCGCCGGTGCCAGCAGTTGATAGGCGATCGACTTCGGCACCACATCGGCGATGCCGACGCGGAACGGGTGTACCGGCGCGGTCGCGCGGTTCTGCAGAGCCTCTTCGAGCTCGGCGCCGACATGGAAAATTTCGTCGGCATAGGCCAGCGTGGTGCGGCCGACATCGGTCAACTCCAACCGCCGGCCGCTGCGGCGGAACAACTCCACGCCCAGCCGGGTCTCAAATGCGCTGATCTGGCCGGACAGGGTTTGCGGCGTCAGGTGAAGCTTTTCGGCGGCGCGGTTGATTGCGCCGGCTTTGGCGACGGTGCGGAAGTAATGCAGGTGCTTGTAGTTCAGCATGGCGGGCCGGGTACCGGGCTCGAATCGTAAAATACGAACAATAGCAGTATAAAAATCGAATTTTATTGTTTATCCGGCCTCTGTATCCTGTTGCCTGTTCGTCAAAAGGCTTTGCCTTTATTCAAGGAGAACTTCATGAAACGTATTTTCCTGTTCCTCGCCACCAACATGGCCATCGTGCTGGTGTTGTCGCTCACCATGCGCATCCTCGGCGTCGAGCCCTATCTCACCGCCAACGGACTCAACCTGACCTCGCTGCTGATCTTTGCCGCGGTCATGGGTTTCGGCGGTTCGCTGATTTCGCTGGCAATCTCGAAGTGGATGGCGAAAAAATCGATGGGCGTGCGCGTCATCGAGTCGCCGTCCAGTTCCAAGGAATTCTGGCTGGTCGAAACCGTGAAGAAATACGCGGCGGATGCCGGCATCGGCATGCCCGAAGTCGGCATTTTCGATTCGCCCGACGTCAACGCCTTCGCCACCGGCATGAACAAGAACAACGCGCTGGTCGCGGTGTCTTCGGGCCTGCTGAACGCGATGACGAAAGAAGAGGCCGAAGCGGTGATCGGTCACGAAATCGCCCACGTCGCCAACGGAGACATGGTGACACTGGCACTGATCCAGGGCGTGGTGAATACCTTCGTCATGTTCCTGTCGCGCGTCATCGGCCACACCGTCGACCGCGTGGTGTTCAAGAACGAGAACGGCCATGGCCCGGCGTTCTGGGTGACGATGATCATCGCCGAACTGGTGCTGGGCATCCTGGCCTCGATCATCGTCATGTGGTTCTCGCGCCAGCGTGAGTTCCGTGCTGACCGTGGCGGCGCGTCGCTTGCCGGCAAGGGCGCAATGATTGCTGCGCTGGAGCGCTTGAACAGCCTGCACCCGGCACCGTTGCCGGAAAAAATGGCGGCGTTCGGCATCGCCGGTGGCGGCGCCGGCGGCCTCAAGCGCCTGTTCATGACGCATCCGCCGCTGGAAGAGCGGATCGCCGCCTTGCGCGCGGTGCAATAAACCGCAACAGGACCGGAAAAAAGCATGGACGCTGCGCTGCATATTGGTGAGCCCTGGATGTGGGGCGCGTTCATCGGCTTCGTGCTGGTGATGCTGGCGGTCGACCTGTTCCTGGTCGGCGGCAACAAGGCGCGCAAGGTCGGATTCAGGGAAGCGGCGGCGTGGTCCTTCGTGTGGTTTTCGCTGGCCATGCTGTTCAACCTGGTGCTGTGGTGGCACCTCAAGGGCGCGTATGGCGCAGAGGTCGCCGACGTCAAGGCGATGGAGTTTCTGACCGGCTACCTGATCGAGAAATCGCTCGCGGTCGACAACATCTTCGTCTTCCTGATGATTTTCAGCTTCTTCGCGGTGCCGGCGGAATACCAGCGGCGCGTGCTGATCTACGGCG
>NZ_JADMKC010000039.1 GCF_018780105.1 Thiobacillus sp. | reverse complement strand
ACCGATGCGGCACTGGCCATCATCTCGGCAAACGCGTTCGAGAAGGGCGCCGAAAACGAGGTAGGCATCACAGGCGAGGATTTCTTCACCAAACCCCTGCGCGTCGAAGAACTGCTCGACTGGCTCGGCAACCGGCTGGCGCTGGACTGGGTGCGGGTGGAGCGCCCCGCCGCCGTCGTGCCCGCGCTGGCGCCGGCACCCGCCATCGTCGCCCCCGACCCGGCGCAACTGGCCATGCTCGGCGAACTGATCGACCTTGGTTACATGCGTGGCATTCTCAACAAGCTTGACGAGATCGAATGCCTGGCTGGCGGCGTGCATGGCGAATTCGTCCACGTGATGCGCAGCCTGGCCCAGCGTTTCCAGTTCGAGGCAATGAAGGAAGTTTTACGAAAGAGCACCGATGCCAGCCATTGATCGCATGAACGAGGATGTCGTCCTGATCGTGGACGACGTGCCCGAGAATCTTTCCCTGCTGTACGACGCCCTCGACGAGGCCGGCTATGCCGTGCTGGTGGCCACCAACGGCGAAAGCGCCCTGCAGCGTGCGCGCCAGAGCCTGCCCGATGTCATCCTGCTGGATGCCGTGATGCCCGGCATGGATGGCTTCGAAGTGGCCCGGCAACTGAAGGCCGACGCCGACACGCAGCGCATCCCCATCATCTTCATGACCGGGCTGACCGAGACTGAGCACGTCGTCGCCGCCTTTGCCGCGGGCAGCACCGACTACCTCACCAAGCCCATCCGCCCCTCCGAAGTGCTGGCCCGCATCGCCGCCCATGTCCAGAGCGCCCGGCAGACGCAGCAGGCGCGCAGCGTGCTGGACGCGTACGGACAGGCCTGCGTGTCGATGCGGCCGACCGACGGCGCACTGCTCTGGCAAACCCCGCTGGCGCGCACCCTGCTGCTCAAATACGGTGGCCCGGACCAGCAGTCGCTGGTTTCCCGCATCCACGCCTGGTTGCACATTGCGGTCGCCAGCCCGCCACCACCCGCCACGCTGGAAATCATGGGCGAAGAGGGGCGGATGGTGTGCGCCCTGCACGGCCTCACCGAAGAGGGCGAGTGCCTGCTGGTGCTGCACGAGGAAAGCGATGCCGCCATGACCAAGGTTTTGGTGGAGGCTTTCCGGCTCACCCTGCGCGAAGCGGAAGTGCTGTACTGGGTGATCTACGGCAAGACCAACCGCGACATCGGCGACATCCTCGGCATCAGCCACCGCACCATCAACAAGCACCTGGAAAACCTGTTCGAAAAACTCGGGGTGGAAACCCGTACCGCGGCGGCGGCCGTGGCCATGCGGCGGCTGCAGTTGCCAGCGCAGACCGAAACGAAAAAGCCCTGAGCGAAACTGCGCCCGGGGCGTCGAGGGGCTGCGGTCATTACTCCTGCGGGTAGTCGGCAATCGGCCATGCCCGCTTGTGGGGTTCCCCGGCTAGCGATCAGGCAGGGGGGCGGTCTGCGGTCATCGCCACGCCGGGCAGAAAACGCTGCAGAACATGGTGGGTCATGCCCTTGGCCAGTTCTTCCTCGCCGAAGAAAACCGTGCCGACGCCTTCCTTGCTCAACAAATCCGACTCGTCCTCGCTATGGGTGCGCAGCACGATCTCGATGCCGGGATTGAGCGCGCGCGCGGTGTCGGCCATTTGCCGCACGTTGATCAGGTCGGGCGTGGCGACGACCAGCATGGCCGCGTGGGCAATATGGGCCTGCACCAGCACCGCTGGATCGACGGCATCACCGGACACGGCCGCGATCCCCATTTTGCGCAATTCCTCGACCACTTCGCGATTCTGCTCCGCAACCACATAGGGAATGCCGCGCGCATCCAGGGCTGTGGCAATGCGACGCCCCACCCGGCCGTAACCCACCAGAACCACTTGCCCTTCGAGGTATTGGCGTGCGGTGCTCGTGGGCAGTTCGGCATACGGGTCTTCGCGCCGTTCCAGCGTGCGCGCCAGTTCGGAGCGCAGCAGAAGCAGGCGCTGGACCGGCGCAATGGCGGCAAACAGGAAGGGATTGAGGGCGATCGAAATCAACGCGCCCGCCAGTACCAGGCTCATGCCTTCGGCGGGCAGCAAGCCAAGCGACAGGCCCAGCCCGGCCAGAATGAATGAAAACTCGCCGATCTGCGCCAGGCTCGCCGCGACCGTCAGGGCGGTATTGAGCGGGTAGCGGAATGCGAGCACCAGGGCCAGCGCCGCAAACATCTTGCCGAGAACGATGATGGCGACCACGCCGAGCACCCGGAGTGGTTGCTCGACCAGAATCGCGGGTTCGAACAGCATGCCCACCGACACGAAGAACAACACCGAGAAGGCATCGCGCAGCGGCAAGGATTCTTGCGCTGCCCGATGGCTGAACTCGGATTCGCGCATCACCATGCCGGCAAAAAACGCGCCGAGGGCGAACGACACGCTGAACAGTTGCGCTGCGCCAAAGGCAATGCCGATCGCCGATGCGATCACGGCCAGCGTGAACAGTTCGCGCGAGCCGGTGCGCGCCACCTGCCACAGCAGCCAGGGCAACACGCGGCGGCCGGCCACCAGCATCAGCGCAATAAAGGCCGACACTTCCAGCAGCGTGATCCCGATGGTCATCCATAGCGGGTCGGCATCCGCGACGGGCGCGTTCGCGCCGCCGAGTGCGCCGGCAAGCGGCGGCATCAACACCAGCACCAGCACACAGACCAGATCCTCGATCACCAGCCAGCCGACCGCGATCCGGCCATTCATCGAATCGAGCACGCCTCGGGCTTCAAGCGCCTTGAGCAGCACCACGGTACTGGCACAGGACAGCGACAAGCCGAAGATCAAGCCGCTGCCCCAGTGCCAGCCCCACCACCAGGCCATGAACATGCCCAGCACAGTGGCCAGCCCCATCTGCACCACCGCGCCGGGCACGGCGATGCGTTTGACCGCCAGCAGGTCGTTCAGCGAGAAATGCAGTCCGACACCGAACATCAGCAGCATGACGCCGATCTCCGACAGCTGGGCGGCGATGTGCATGTCGGCCACGAAACCGGGCGTTGCCGGGCCGATGAGGATGCCGGCCACCAGATAGCCGGCCAGCGCCGGCAACCTGACCCGCTCGGCGATAAAGCCGAGGATCAAGGCCATGCCGAAGCCGGCTGCAATGGTGGTGATCAGGGAAATGTTGTGATCCATTCCTCTCCTTTCGCCGGATTACCGGGATGGGCGCGGTTGAAGCCAATCGATGCTCGGGTGATGACGCATGCCGTACGCGCGGGGCATACAGGTCGGCCGTTCGGCGATGCGCGGGCACGCCAACGAGCAGTCTGGAACGTACCACGGTTTTTCGGCGCTGGGATCGGGGCCTGCATCGCGGCCGCCCGGACAGGGGCAATGGGCTTGCATCTGATGGCGCCTCCTGCTGAAAGGGGACGAGCGAAACACTGCGCTATTCGCAGGGCATCGGCCTCCGGAATCGCGGGGTCGTTTTGTGCGGGTTGACACATTCCAATAATCGTTAGATTATGAGAAGCATGAACAAACGCCAAACCAAAGACCTCCTCTACGAACAAGTCGCGCGCATCGGCAAAGCGGTGTCCAGCCCCAAGCGCCTGGAACTGCTGGAAGTCCTGGCGCAGGGCGAGAAGACCGTCGACGCCCTGGCTGCCGAAGCCAGCATCGACATCAAGCTCGCCAGCGCCCATCTCAAGGTGCTCAAGGAAGCGCGGCTGGTGGAGGCGCGCCGCGAGGGACGCTACATCGCCTACCGATTGAGCGGCGAGGACGTCAGTGCGCTGTGGGTCAATCTGCGCACGGTGGCGGAAGAGCATCTGGTCGAACTCAAGGTGCAAATGGAGCGGATCTTTGCCGCACCGGAAAAGCTCGACGCCGAAACGCGGCAATCGCTGATGGAGAAGGCGCGCCGCGGCGACGTGGTGGTGATCGACGTGCGTCCGTCGACCGAATACGCCAGCGGCCATCTGCCGTTTGCGCGCTCGATGCCGCTCGACGAAATCCGTCAGCGCATCAAGGAACTGCCTGCCGGCAAGGACATCGTCGCCTACTGCCGCGGGCCGTTCTGCATGATGTCCGCCGAAGCCGTAACGCTGCTGCAAGAGCACGGCTACCGCGCGCAAAAAATCGCCGACGGCACAGCCGAGTGGCAGGCCGCCGGTCTGCCGCTCGCTACACCCTGACCGCTCACCGCGCCCTGACCTCTCACCACTCACTCATACCAAGGAGACCCCCATGTTTTTCCGTCAATTGCTGGCCAAAGACGCCACGCTGTCCTACTTTCTCGGCTGCGGCTCGTGCCATGTCGGGGTCGCCATCGACCCGGTGCTCGGCGACGAGCAGTGGTTCATCGACGAAGCCGCCAAACAGGACGTGAAAATCACCCACGTCATCGACACCCACGTCCATGCCGACCACTTTTCCGGCGGCCGCGCGCTCGCCGAAAAAACCGGCGCGGTCTACTGCCTGCATGAATCCAACGGCAGCCGCGTGAACTATCCGTTCGAGCCGCTGAAAGACGGCCAGCGCATCGAGGTCGGCAATGTCTTCGTCGATGTACTGCACACCCCCGGCCACACGCCCGACTCGATCTGCCTGCTGGTAACCGACAAGCGCCGCACCGAAACGCCGTGGTTCGTGCTCACCGGCGACACCCTGTTTGTCGGCAGCGCCGGGCGTCCCGATCTGGCGGGCAAGGAGACCGAAATGGCCGGGCAGATTTACGACAGCGTGCATCAGAAGTTGCTGACGCTGCCTGCCGAGGTCGAACTGTATCCCGGCCACACCTCGGGCAGCGTCTGCGGCGCCGGCATGTCGGGCAAGCCGACCTCGACCATCGGCTACGAGAAGCGCTGGAATCCCATGCTGGCGCTGGATCGCGCAGGCTTTGTCGCCGCGCTGACCGAGACCATTCCGCCGCGTCCAGCTGAAATGGATCGCATGGTGCAGGCGAACCTGGGCTAAATAATCATGCTCTATTACGCCACCAAGCTGGTCGTTTCAGCGCTGATTATTCTGGCCGTGTCCGAGCTGGCCAAGCGTCTGCCGGGCTTTGCCGCTCTGGTAGCGTCCTTGCCGCTGATTTCCGTGCTGGCATTTGTCTGGATGCATCTGGAAGGATCGAGCAATGCCGCCGTCGCCGACTTGTCCGGGCAGATTTTCTGGCTGGTGATTCCCTCGCTGCTGTTGTTCGTCGCGCTCGCGTTCCTGCTGCGGCACGGCGTGGATTTCTGGCTCGGTCTGGCCGTTTCAGCGGGGCTGACGGTGGCGGCGTATCTGGCGCTGTTGCCGGTGCTGCGTAAATTTGGAGTGCAACTGTAATGACCACGATTCGTAGCGGTTTACCGGATTTCCAGTTCGGCATCCGCGTCAACCTCGCCCAGTTTGCGCATCAGCTGGTGCAGGTGTTTTTCGTTGGCCTGACCATCGGCATGTTCCGCACCGTGGTGCCTGCGCTCGCCGAGTCCGAGTTCGGCGTTGCAAAGGGCTCGTTCATGATGCTGATGGCGTTCGTCACCGCCTTCGGCTTCGTCAAGGGCACGCTCAACTTCGTCGCCGGGCGGCTGTCCGAGCGTATCGGCCGCAAGAAGGTGCTGTTCATCGGCTGGCTGGCCGCGGTGCCGATTCCCTTCATGATCCTGTACGCGCCGAGCTGGAGCTGGATCGTGGCGGCGACGGTGCTGCTGGGCATCAATCAGGGCCTCACCTGGTCGATGACGCAGACCTCCAAGCTCGACCTCACCACCGCCGACCAGCGCGGCCTCACCATCGGCCTCAACGAATTCGCCGGCTACTTCGGCGTCGCCGTCGCGGGCGTCGTCACCGGCTATCTCGCCACGGCTTACAGCCCGCGTGAAGGCCTGATGCTGTTCGGCCTGGTGGTGGTGGGGCTGGCCGGACTGCTGACGCTGCTGTGGGTGAAGGACACCCTGCCGTGGGCGCATGCTGAGGGCAAAAAACACGCCGCCGGCCTGATGAGCGGACCGAAACCACGCTACCCGGCCAACATCGCGAACAGCCCCAGCACTTGGGACGTGTTCACCCTGATGTCGTGGCGCGACGCGCGCATGGCGTCGATCAGCCAGGCCGGGCTGGTGGAGAAATTCGTCGATGCGCTGGTGTGGGTGTTCTTCCCGGTTTATCTGTATCAGCACGGCCTGAGTCTGGCCGGCATCGGCTGGGTCGTCGGCGTCTACGGCTTCGTCTGGGGGCTGTCGCAGTTCCTCACCGGCCACTGGTCGGATCGCGTCGGCCGCAAGAAACCGATCGTCGCCGGCATGTGGCTGTGCGGCGCCGGCGTCGCGCTGGTGCTGCTGGGCGAAGGCGAACTGTGGTGGTCGTTTTCCGCCGCAGTGATGGGCTTCGGCATGGCGCTGCTGTACCCCACGCTGTCCGCCGCCGTGTCCGACATCGCCCACCCCAACTGGCGCGGTTCAGCGATAGGTATTTATCGGTTTTGGCGCGACCTCGGCTACGGCATCGGCGCGCTGCTGCTGGGCGCGGTGGCGGCGCTGTTCGGTGGCATCGAGGCCGGCTTCTGGTTCACCGCTGGTGCCATGTTTGTCTCCGGTCTCGTTGTCCTGCTGGCGTGCGCGGAAACGCACCCGCGCCTCAATCCGGCCGACTGATCTTTTCCAGGGAATATTCATGAACAAGCTTTTGATGGTCCTGTTTGCCAGCCTTGTTGTGCTGGTCGCGCCCGCCCGGGCGGAAGAGAACCCCGCCGTGGTCGACGCGCTGTCCGGCTACATGGACTTCGCCGAATACGGCAGCAGCCTGATCTGGCCTGAGCAAATTCCCGCCGAGGACTGGAAAAAAGTCTTCATCGTCGATGCGCGCGACGCCGCGCAGTATGCGAAGGAACACATCCCCGGCGCCGTCAACATCGACTGGCGGCAGGCCGTGGCGCGCCGTGCCGAACTGCCGAAAGACCGCATGGTGGTGGTGTACTGCAACTCCGGTTCGCTATCGGCGCAGGCGGTGTTCGCGCTGCGCCTCTTGGGCTACGACAACGTCAAGGTGCTGCAGGACGGCATCGAAGGCTGGAAGGCCAAGGGCGGCTTCGACGCCCACGCGCGCGCCAGCGCCAACTCCAATAAACCAGCCGGACACTGATCGGCGGCGTGCCGCGATTGCAGGTCTGAACCCGCCAGGGCACAGAATTTTCAGCCGCCCGTCCGGGCCTTGAGGCCCGGCCAGACGACGCATCGATTAATCAGGTTTGCGTTTTTGATGGAGGGCAGTGATATGGACATCCTTGCAATCCTCGCCGGCATGGTGACCGGTATGGTGTTGGGCCTGTTTGGCAGCGGCGGCTCCATCATTGCCCTGCCGGCGCTGATGTATCTGCTCGACGTGGCGCCGAAATCCGCCATCGCCATGAGCCTGGGCGTGGTGGGCGTCACCGCCACGATCACGGCCATTGACCATTGGCGGCGCGGCAACGTGGTCATCCGGGTGGCGCTGGTATTCGGCCTGTTCGGCGTGATGGGCACCTTCGCCGGGGCACGCCTAGGCCTGCTGACGCCGGTGGTGATCCAGCTTGGCCTGTTCGCACTGGTGATGTATGCCGCCGCCTGGCGCATGTTGAAACCGGTCAAGTTGAATCCCGCCCCGTCCGTTGCGGCACCGGCGGGCGGCATGCTTGCCGGCGCCGACGGCACGGTTGCCCTCAGCCATTGCCACGACTTTTTCTCACCCTGCATGGGACACATTGCGCTGCACGGCATCGGCGTCGGCATCCTCACCGGCCTGGTGGGGGTGGGCGGCGGTTTCCTGATCGTGCCGGCGCTGGTGCTGCTCTCCGGCATCCCCATGAAGCAGGCGGTGGGCACTTCGCTCGCCATCGTCGCCGCCAAATCCTACGCCGGGTTCGCCGGCTACATGGGCGGCGTGCCAATCGACTACGCCTTGATGGGCGCGTTTACCGCCGTCACCGTTGTGGGCAGTTTCATCGGCACACGATTGGCGGGATACGTTTCGCAGGACGCCCTGAAAAAAGCTTTCGCCTGGTTCCTGGTGGCGGTGGCCAGCTACATTTTGCTGAAAAGCGTGGTGGGAGAATTAGCGTGAGTGTGCAGGTTCGGGTGATTTCGCAGCATCCCCCAGGCGGGCGATGCAGTCTTTATGCCGCTTTGCCGAGGTGCTGGCTGCGCATCTGGATACGCGCACGGAGGTCGTGGTCACGAGCGAGCGCGGCGCGCATGGCTCGGGTTTTCCGTCTCTGTGGTTGAATGGACTTCCCGTTCAGCCGGCCGATGGGGTGATCCTGACGCCGGCGGATGTGTGTGCGGCACTGGCGGTGGCGGGGCAGAATGAAGCGACCCTGGCCGGGCTGGCCGAAGCGCTGGAAGCGCCGCTGGAACGCATGATGGACGGTGCGTAAGCGCCGCACATTTTTCGCGCGGCATAGAGGTGAACCCAATGAATCCATCCTCCCGGGGCAACGTCCTGATCCTGGCGCTCGGCCAGGCCCTGATGCTGTCCGCCATTGTCCTGTCGATGACGCTCGCCGCCATCCTCGGCGCCATGCTCGCGCCCGACAAGGGGCTGGCGACGTTGCCGGTGGCGGCCATGGTGATCGGCACCGCCGTCGCCTCGCTGCCCGCCGGCATGCTGATGCGCCGGTTCGGCCGTCGCCCGGGATTCTTGATCGGCGCGCTGCTCGGCATCGGCGGCAGCCTGCTGTGCGCTTTCGCGCTTCATCAGAGCGACTTTGCTGTGTTTGTCGTCGGGCATGTGCTGCTCGGCAGCTATCAGGGATTTGCCAATTACTACCGCTTCGCCGCCGTCGAAGCCGCCGGTTCAGACCATGCAGGCAAGGCCATTTCGCTGGTGGTGGCCGGGGGCGTGGTCGCAGCTTTCCTCGGCCCCCAGATCGGGTTGTGGGGGCGCGACTGGATTGCGGGCGAACTCTTTGTCGGCGCCTATCTGGCGCAGGCAGGCTTGAGTCTTGCCGCCTTGCTTTTGCTCACCCGCCTGAGCCTCCCCAAGGTGGCCACAGTGCACGCCGGCACGCCGCGACCGTTGCGTGTATTGCTGCGCCAACCGGATTTGCGGGTGGCGATCTTCGGCGCCGCAACCGGCTATGCCGTCATGATCATGGTGATGACGGCGACCCCGCTGGCGATACTGGGCTGCGGCTTGCCGGGTTCGAACGTCACGCCGGTGATCCAGTGGCATGTGGTGGGCATGTTCGCGCCGTCGTTTTTTACCGGCGCCCTGATCGAGCGCTATGGCGCGCCGCGCATCATGCAGGCCGGGTTTGTCCTGCTGCTCGGTAATGTCGTGCTGGCCTTGTCCGGGGTCGAGTTCCTGCATTTTCTGTCGGCGCTGGTGTTGCTTGGCGTCGGCTGGAATTTTGCCTTTATCGGCGGCACTGCCTTGCTGACCCGGACATACCAACCCGCCGAACGCTTGAAGGTGCAGGCGGTGAACGAATTTGCCGTCTTCGGTTTTGCGGCGCTTGCCACCCTGTCAGCAGGCTGGCTCTATGACCGCTTCGGCTGGAGTACGCTGAACCTCTCAGTCATCCCCATCCTGCTCGCTGCGCTGATCGCAAGCATCGTCATCGAGCGGCGCTTGCACCGGGTAGTGGCGCCGGCATGAACCCCGCCGACTACGATGCTTGGTACGACACTCCACGCGGGCGCCGGATCGGCGAGGCCGAATACGCCCTGGCCGCGCGCCAGCTCGATGCACAGCCGGGCGACAGCCTGCTCGATGTCGGTTGCGGCACCGGCTGGTTCAGCCGCCGCGCCGCAGCCGACGGTCTCGTTGTCACCGGACTCGATCCGAATCCTGCATGGCTGGATTTTGCGCGCGCACACAGCAGCCCGGCCTTGAGCTGGGTAGAGGGCGATGCACGCGCGTTGCCCTGTGCCGACGGCAGCTTCGATCACGTCCTCTCCATCGCGGCGCTGTGCTTTATCGACGACGAACGCCGGGCCGTGGCCGAGTGTGTGCGGGTGGCGCGGCGGCGCTTTGCCATCGGCTGGCTCAACCGTTCCAGCCTGCTCTACTGGCAAAAAGGCAGGCACGGCGGCAGTGGCGCGTACCGGGGTGCGCGCTGGCACGATGCACGCGAAATCCGCAGCCTGTTCGCCGGCTTGCCGGTCAAAAACATGCGGCTGCGCTCGGCCATTTTTCTGCCTGCTGCAACCCGCTGCGCCGCCCGACTGGAGCGCATTCTCCCCAGCGTATTGCCCTGGGGTGGCCTGATGCTGGCAAGCGGCGAAACCATCTGATCCTGCCGGCGCATTGCCCGGGCAGGCGGAACACCGAGCGCGTTCCATTCCAGACCTGATCGCTAACCTGGCGATAGACGCGACTGTCTGATTTTTGACCGGGAGCGGCCTTCCAGAAAACAGCAAGTGACCAAAGCACCCCTTCATTGATTGGCATATCGCTTGTCCGCACCATTCATGTGCGCTGTGCGGTGCCACCCTTTTGCTGCCCATCTAACAAACGACCGTAAAACCGATGGGTAGGCATCACAGTATCTCTTTGCATTTCCATGGAAATGTATTTGTAAGCCTCAACCGTCATTACAACTTACAAACGACACGATTCGTCCTTGGTGCGGGCTGCTCAAGGGGGGTGCACGTCCTGGGAGATATTTTGGACGACAACCGTACGCATAAGAATATTAACCATACAAAACATAACATTGCATTCTTTTTTCTGTCTGGCACAAGGCATGCTATCTGCTCTTCAGCACCGCGTTTCACACCCTGTCAATTTTTAGGAGAAATACATGTCTGAACGACCGCTCAAGAACAAACGTGCCGATGTTTTAGCTGCTGGGATGAGCTTGCGCCAGGCTGCTATCAGCGCTGCTTTCCTCGTGGCATTCGCAGTCTCGGGGCAAGCCCAGGCGGCGCCGACAGCGCCGGAAGCATGCACGGCCTTGCAGAAGAAATATCCTCAGTTCAAGGGCAAAACGCTCGTCAACGCGATCAACCCGCACACCCCTGGTTACGAAACCATCGATCCCAAGGATCCGAGCAAATACATCGGCTACGACATTGATCTGGGCGAGGCCATCGGCAGCTGTCTCGGCTTCAAGATGGCCTATAAACCGGTCGCGTTCGCGGCCTTGCTGACCACGCTGAGAAGCGGTCAGGCTGACATCGTGATCTCCGATATCTATGCCACCGAAGAGCGCGCCAGGGCCGCCGACTTCATCACCTATTCCAAGGTGTTCGACGGTGTGCTGGTGGCCAAGAGCAACCCCAAGAAGATCACCGGCATCGACAAGTCCTTGTGCGGTGCGACGGCGGCCGAAAACACCGGCTACGTCGAGGTGCCGCTGATCCAGAATCTCGCATCGGCTTGCAAGGCAGCCGGCAAAGCAGCGCCCGTGCTTCAACTGTACGACAACAATGCCAACTGCATCCAAGCCATCATGGCAGGTCGCGCCGACACCTACATCAACGACGTCAACACCGTCGACCAGGCGGTCAAGGCCTATCCGGACAAGCTCGAGAAGGCCGCCACCCTGGCGCTGCCTTACTCGGTCGGCATCGCGGTGCCCAAGGGCAATAAAGAGTTCCGTGACGCCATCATGGCGGCGCTGGTCGAAATCCAGAAGGCCGGCCTGCAAACCAAGATGCTGCAGAAGTGGTCCATCCCGGTCGAAAACCTGGAAGTTCCACGCCTCGTGGTGGCGAAATAAATGGACCTCTTCCTTCACTATCTGACTCTGCCATATCTGCTCAAGGGAATAGGCTTTACGTTGGCCGTAACCGGGCTGGGCCTGGCAGGCGGGTTGGTGGTGGGATTGGTTCTTGCCAGCATGCAGCTCAGCCGCTTTACGCCGCTGGCTGCAGTTGCGCGGGGCTACTCGATCATTTTTCGTGGCACGCCGCTTATCCTTCAGATGGTCTTTGCGTACAACGCGCTTCCCCTCATCGGAATCAAGCTGACGGCGATCGCTGCGGGTGGCCTCGCCCTGGCCCTGAATGAGGCGCCGTTCATCGCCGAGATGCTGCGATCCGGAGTGCTCGGCGTGGATCGGGGGCAGGTCGCGGCGGGGCAGGCCCTGGGCATGACGCCCGGGGTGTTGATGCGCCGCGTGATCGCGCCCCAGGCGATCCGGACCATGGTGCCGGCGCTCGGCAGCGAGTCGGTCAGCGCATTGAAGAACTCTTCGCTGGCCTCTGTGATCGCCGTCGAGGAACTGACCTTGCGCAGCACACAGCTCGCATCTTCCACCTTCGACTTCTTTTCCGTCTTCCTTGCCTCGGGCCTGGTTTATCTGGCACTGACCGGCGGCATCAGCTTGATCCAGCTGCTCGTCGAAGACGGGCTCGATCTGGACCGGCCGGCATCGAAGAGCCGTTTCGCTCGCCTGCTCCCGTGGCGCCGCGTGAAACAGGCCGCGACGAAGGTACGGGCCGCGCCGGAAGGTCCATCGGAACCCCCTTCGCCCGATACAGCAGGCCACGCGATGGCGGTGCCAGCCAAAGCAGCGATGTCTGCCGGGGAGCGATCCCTCTCGCTTGCCAGCCATGAGGTGGCAGTTCGCGTCACGGGATTGTCCAAGCGCTACGACGAGCAATCTGTGCTTGATGGGCTCGACCTCGTCGTCCGCGCCGGGGAAGTGGTGGCGCTGCTGGGTCCGAGCGGATCTGGCAAGAGCACGCTTCTGCGCTGCATCAGTCACTTGGAGAGCTGGGACCTGGGCCAGATCCACGTGGGAGGAAAGCGCCTCGGCTATCTCCCGAATGGTCAGCTGATGACCCAGCATGACTTGGCAAACGAGCGGGCCACAGTCGGCGTTGGCATGGTGTTCCAACAATTCAACCTGTTCAGCCATCTGACGGCGCTGGAGAACATTGCCGGGCCGTTGCGATGGGTGCATGGCATGTCGCAAGAGGATGCCGACCGGCGCGCGCGCGAACTGCTGGAGCGCGTGGGGCTGAGTCATCGCGTTGATGCGCTGCCTCGGCACATGTCCGGTGGCCAACAGCAGCGTGTGGCGATTGCCCGGGCGCTGGCGCCCAATCCCAGCGTGTTGCTGCTTGACGAGCCTACCTCTGCGTTGGACCCGGAACTGGTCAACGAAGTGCTGGATGTCATCTGGCGGCTCGCTGTCGAAGATGGTTTGACCATGATCATTTCCACCCACCAGTTGCGATTCGCCGAAGAAGTGGCGGACCGCGTCGTCTTCCTCAGCGGTGGTTCTGTCGTCGAAGAAGGCCCCGCGCACGAAGTACTGACGCAACCTCGCCATCCGTTGACAGCCAAGTTCCTCAGCGTCATGGGCGCCAACACCGAATCAACCCACCAGCCGATCTACGAGGTCAAAGCGTGAAACATCACATTCTTCCCGTCTCTCCCTCCACCGTAAATTGGGGCTATTTCAGCAAGGCGGTTGCTCCGGCCCTGACACTGAAGTCAGGCGACCGTGCCACCATCGAGACGCTGACGCATCATGCGAACGACGACCATGAACGCATGATCGAGGGGGATCCGGGCGCAGAGAGCGTATTTAAATGGACGCGAGAACACAAAGCCGTGCCGCGTCGCGGTGCCGGCCCCACGGAAGGACCGTTCAAGCTGGGTTCCGGTGAGGGAGTCGGCGTGCATTTGTTGACCGGCCCCGTGGCGATTGAAGGCGCCGAGCCTGGCGACGTGCTGGAGGTTCGCATCCTGGATGTGCGGCCCCGTCCGAGTTGCAGCGCCTGCCATGCCGGACGTTGCTTTGGATCCAACGTGGCTGCCTCCTGGGGCTTTCATTACCACGACCTGATCGAGGAGCCGAAGCCGCGCGAAGTCGTCACCATCTTCGAACTCGACACCACCGGAGAACCCTTCGCCCGCGCCGTCTACAATTACGTCTGGACGCCGCAGACCGATCCAGACGGCATCGTTCATTCGACGATCGACTATCCCGGCGTCAAGGTAGACCATTCACTGATCCGCAAGCGCGAGAACATCCTGCACAACGTCAAGGTGCCCGCGCGCCTGCATTTCGGCACCATGGGACTGGCGCCATCGGAGTCGGACTACGTCAGCTCAATCCCGCCGAGCTACACCGGCGGCAACATCGACGACTGGCGCATCGGCAAGGGGGCGCGCATGTACTACCCCGTTGCAGTCGCAGGCGCCTTCTTCTCTGTGGGCGATCCGCATGCAGCACAAGGCGACAGTGAGTTGGGCGGCACGGCGATCGAGACCTCGCTCACGGGGGACTTCGAGTTCATCCTGCACAAGAAAAACGATCTGGGCGGAACGATTCTGGAGGGCTTGACCCACCCCCTTCTGGAAACCGACTCGCAATGGTCCGTCTACGGCTTCACGTTCCCCAACTACCTGGCCGAACTGGGCGCCAATGCCCAAACCGAGGTGGCGAACCACTCCAGCCTGGACAAGGCCATGCGCGACGCCTTCCGCAAGCTGCGACGTTTTTTGATGACCGTGCATCATCTGAGTGAAGACGAAGCGATCTCGCTGCTGTCGGTGGCGGCGGACTTCGGCGTGACCCAGGTCGTCGATGCCAACTGGGGTGTACACGGCTCAATCCGCAAGAACGTTTTCGTCGGCCGTTAGCTGGCATGCGATGGCAACTGGGCCGTCTACGCGGTCATTCGCAAGAATGGCTTTTCCGACGGCGCTAATGAATTCTATGGGTGATTGAGATAGGGGCACTGAGCTGTGACAACGATTTTTCACATGATTTCCGGGGCGCCGGATCCGGTCGCGCCATTCAGCCACGCCGTCGAAAGGGAGGGCTGGTTATTCGTGACGGGGCAGATGCCCTTTAGCGATACCTCGCTGGAAGCCCCCTATCCGGAGGGCATAGAAGCGCAGACGCACCAAGTCATGAAGAACCTGGAGACGGTCCTGACCGGATGCGGATACACCTTGCATGATGTGCTGTCGGTGAGGATTTTCCTTACGCACTTCGAAAATGACTACGAAGTGATGAACGCTGTCTATGCAAGCTATTTCCCGGATGGGCGGCGACCGGCGCGCACCTGTGTTGGCGTGACCGGACTAGCGAAAGGTGCCCGCGTGGAGATCGACCTCATCGCGCGCCGCGCTTAGGCGCCGGCTCTCGAATCTCGAATTCCGGCAGCCTTGATGGGGTACGTCGCGTACCGCTGAAAGCGATGGCGCTGCCACCTCCCGCATCTGGCCGCGTGCTGTCCGTCAGACGTACCTGAATCCTGCGCATGGGACGATGGCGACTCATTTCAGGTCATCCAGCAACCCGATCATGAAACGAGAAAACCACCGCTTGCACGAGGCGCGCTATTTCTCGCGCAGGCCGCTCCAGCCTTTTTCTTTCATGCACAGCAGCAGGCCGCGCGTGACCGTCTGGGTTTGAGCGTCGGGCCGGTGCGCTTCGCCCAGGCGGGCCACGCAGGCGTCTGTATCCGCCTGCAGGCTGGCTGCGCCGCTGCCGGTTTTCCACCACGAGTTGACCTTGAAAGTGTCCAGAAGGTCGGGGGCTTTCTTGACCGCTGCTGCGGCCGGTGACGCAGCCGGCACGGCAGCCGGGAGGCT
This sequence comes from Thiobacillus sp., assembly GCF_018780105.1. GTDB lineage: Bacteria > Pseudomonadota > Gammaproteobacteria > Burkholderiales > Thiobacillaceae > Thiobacillus. Next base: position 18,561 of record NZ_JADMKC010000039.1, on the reverse strand, counting down.
GGCTGCATTTTCGATTCTCTGGTTGCTGGGCAGGGCGGTGGCTTCGATCACCGGGTCGGCTTCATCCAGCGGCTCCATCTTGTCCAGATTCTGGATGGCCCATCCCTTGTCGGCCATGCATTTCTCGATCGCTGTCGCATCGCCCGCGTTCGCCTGGCAGGATTTTTTTGCAGCTTCCAGATCGCCCGCACTGGCGCCGCGCTTGTAGGCCAGTTCGCCGCAGCCGCCCGACAGCAGTGCGGCCAGCAGCAGGCCGCAGCCGCTGCGAATAAAACGGTTTCGGGTGACATGCGGCGTCGTGTTCATGGGCTCTTCCAGGGTCGTGTTTCGATGCTGAAAATCTAACATCCAATCTAAAAGTCAGTCCCTTAACCGCATACGTAAGATGACTTATTTCCCTCCCCGCGAGCCCTCGATAACCTGAGACCGTGTTCAAAAAGCTGAATGCATTTTCGGGCAGTCAAGGTGCGGCCGGCACTGCAGTCGGGTGACGGTATTTTTAATCAACGGGGAGTTGAAATGACATTTGAGTTCAAACGAAGCCAGCTACTGACGGCCATTGCGGCGGCGGTCATGCTGCCAGCCATGAGCGCCCACGCGGGCGGCACGATCACCTTTGGTGAGGATAAATCCATCAGCGTCGGGTTCGGCATGCGCGGCAGTTTCAGCAGCGTCGAAAACGCAGCGCCCAACGGCACGTCCAGCTCGCAGGACTTCAACCTGGACAGCGCCCGCATCTATCTGTCGGGCTCGCTGAACAAGAACATCAAGGGCATGCTCAATACCGAAAAGGATATCGCGGGCCAGGGTTTCCAGGTCATCGATGCGAACGTCCAGTTTGCGATCGCGCCTGAGCTGACGATCTGGGCGGGCCGTTTCCTGTCGCCCAGCGACCGCGCCAACATGGCCGGCCCTTACTATTCGCTGGGGGGCGGCTACTGGTCGGGCGTCGCTTCGCGCTACGGCTACAACGGTGGCCACATCGGACGTGACGACGGCGTCGCCGTAGTCGGCAGCCTGATGGATGGCAAGCTGGCCTACTCGTTTGGCATGTTCGAAGGAAATACCGCATTCCAGATTGCTCCGGTCACGCTCGGTACGCGTACCGGCTCGGATGGCCTGATGTATGCCGGGCGGGTTCAGGTCGATTTCTGGGACGCTGAGCCGGGCTACTACGGCACCGGGAACTACTTGGGCAGCAAGGACATTCTGGCGATCGGCATTGCCGGCCGGAGCCAGAAAAACGGGGCCTATTCGGCTACCGCAACGGGCGATTACGCGTCCTACAGCATCGATTTCCTGCTGGAGAAGAAGGACCTCGGCCCCGGCGCGCTGTCGATCGAAGCGGCGGGTTACGACTACGACACCAGCGACGTCTTCCTCAGCGAACAGGGCACGGCCTACTCGGCTGGCGTCGGTTACATCTTCACGCAGAAAGTGGGTTGGGGTCAGTTCCAGCCGTATGTCCGTTACCAGAAATTTTCTCCGGACAACGACATCGACACCAAGAAGTACGACCTCGGTGTGAACTACGTCATCGATGGCTACAACGCACAGCTCAGCGGCTTTTACTCGAACACGGACGTGACCGGCGCCAGCGATGTGGATGCATTCACCGTCGCGCTGCAAGTCCAGTTCTGACGACGCGGGATGGGTGCGGCCCCGCGCTGCACCCATCGTGTCGAGGCTTTAAAACCAGATTGCAGTTTCCCTTTTTCATCAGGAATTCACCTCGCAAGCCGTCGTGAATTCATGAAATTGACCGTGCCTCAGGCCTGCTGACATTGTCGGGCTTGGCTGGCCTGTCAGCCCTCGCCGCCGATCCCATCAAGGTCGGCATCCTGCATTCCCTGTCCGGCATCATGCCATTCAAACCATCAGCGCCAGCCACGCCGGCTGCGTGGTCGGCCGCACGCGGCTGATCAGGTTGACGCCGTGGGTGCTCAGCGGAATCTCGAAATACAGTTCGCGCGCCAGCGCCATCATGACCGATTAGCGCGCACAACAATGAAGGTGAAACTCGCCTGTATGAGCGAAATGAAGGTCGATCCCGGAAAACCAAAATCAGCACCGGCGTCTGCAAAACCATAAACATGATCGTCTTGATCAGGCAATAAGCGTTCCATCGTTTGCGTGGCAGACAGGTCCGGCTTACGTCGAATTGCGTATTCGCCTGGACAGCACTAGCCCCTACCATGCTCAACCGAAACCCGGCATGACGCCGGCGAGTCTATTTGGAGAAAATATGAGACACGGAGATATTTCCAGCAGCCGCGATTGTGTCGGCGTCGCAGTCGTAAATTACAAAATGCCGCGCCTGCACTCGCGCGCCGAGGTGCTTGCCAACGCCCGAGCTATCGCCGACATGGTCGTCGGGATGAAGTCCGGCCTTCCAGGAATGGACCTTGTGATTTTTCCCGAATACAGTACCCACGGCATCATGTACGACCGCGACGAGATGTACGCGACCGCATCGACCGTGCCGGGCGAGGAAACCGAGATATTTGCCGAGGCCTGCCGCAAAGCCAAGGTATGGGGGGTGTTTTCGCTGACCGGCGAGCGCCACGAGAATCACCCGGACAAGGCTCCGTACAACACCCTGATATTGATGAACGACCAGGGCGAGATCGTGCAGAAATACCGCAAGATCATGCCGTGGTGCCCGATCGAGGGCTGGTATCCCGGCGACAGTACCTATGTCTCTGAAGGTCCCAAGGGACTCAAGGTCAGCCTCATCATCTGCGACGACGGAAATTATCCGGAAATCTGGCGCGACTGCGCGATGAAGGGCGCCGAACTGATCGTGCGCTGCCAGGGCTATATGTATCCGGCCAAGGAACAGCAGGTGATGGTGTCCAAAACGATGGCGTGGATGAACAACGTCTACGTCGCGGTCGCCAACGCGAGTGGCTTCGACGGCGTGTATTCGTATTTCGGCCATTCGGCCATTGTCGGCTTCGACGGCCGCACGCTCGGCGAGTGCGGCGAGGAAGAGAACGGCATCCAGTACGCCGAGTTGTCCATGTCGCTGATCCGCGATGCGCGCCGCAACGGTCAGTCGCAGAACCATCTGTTCAAGCTCCTGCACCGCGGCTACACCGGCGTCATCAACTCCGGCGATGGCGAGCGCGGCGTTGCCGAGATGCCGTATTCGTTTTACCGCACTTGGGTCAACGACCCCGAAGCCGCGCGCGCCATGGCCGAGGCGATCACTCGCCCGACCATCGGCACCGATGAATGCCCGATCGACGGCATTCCCAACCAGAGCACGCCACGCCACCGCTAAGCGGTCAACGCAGCAAAAGCGTCACCTGCAACGGGTGCGCCTCGCTGCGGGAGTGCACGCACCAAGCCGGGGTGACACAGGCCTGGTGCGTGGAGGGCGCAAGCGCGTACTCAACGCACGCCATCAGAGCATTGGGTGTAGACATTCAGTTCTGATCTGACAATTGTCCCGCTTGACGGTGCCGATTGTCAGGTCGGATCAGGTTGTCGATCTTTTCCTGCCACGCCTCCTTATCCAGCGAGCAAGGTTTGCGGAGGCGATCTTCCACCCGCTTTCATCCTGCTGCCCGCCTTGCTTCGTCCAGCGCGCGTCGATGTCTTTCTGCGCAGGCAAGGCCGTGCTCATGCCCCGCTCGACGGGGACGGCACCGGACTTGAGGGCATTGTTTTCGTGGCGGTTGCGATGCCCGTTACTGCCCTCTCGCCTATGCGTCATTTTACGTATTTCGATCGCCCACCATTGTCAGTAAGGTGTCTTCACGTTGGCGGAAAACATGATTCAAACCGCCAGTCGAGACGACTTTATCCACTGCTGACAGGAGCCCCAGATGTCCGATTTCGATGAACCCCACGATCCGTTTTTAACCCGGCGCCGAATCCTTCAAGGTATGGCCGCGCTACCGCTGGTCGGCTTGCCCAGTTTCGGTTTTGGCGCACCGCCTCCAACCGCCAAGGTCAATACGACGAATCTCGCGGTTACTGATACCGAAGTCACGGTAGGCCAGTTGCACTCGGCGACCGGCACCATGGCGATTTCGGAAACCGGTTCCATCCAGGCCGAGCAGTTGGCGATTGACCAGATCAATGCGATGGGCGGCGTGCTCGGCCGCAAGATCAAGGTCATCAAGGAAGATGGTGCGTCCGACTGGCCGACCTTCGCGGAAAAGGCGCGCAAATTGCTGGTGAGCGATCACGTTGCGGCGGTTTTCGGTTGCTGGACGTCGGCGTCGCGTAAGGCGGTGTTGCCGGTGTTTGAGAAGGAAAACGGCATGCTCTACTACCCGACTTTCTACGAAGGTCTGGAGCAGTCGAAGAACGTTATCTACACCGGACAGGAAGCGACCCAGCAGATTATCTGGGGGCTGGACTGGGCGAAGAAGGAGAAGAAGGCCAAAACTTTCTTCCTGGTCGGGTCGGACTATATCTGGCCGCGCACCTCGATGAAAATCGCGCGCAAGCACATCGAAAACTTCCAGAAGGGCAGCATCGTCGGCGAAGAGTATTACCCGCTCGGCCACACCAACTTCAACTCCCTCATCAACAAGATCAAGCTGAAGAAACCCGACTGTGTTTATTGCGCGGTCGTTGGCGGTTCCAACGTCGCGTTCTACAAGCAGCTGAAAGCCGCCGGCATCAATGCCAAGAAGCAGTTCCTGCTGACGATCTCGGTGACGGAAGATGAAGTGCTCGGCATCGGCGGCGAAAACGTCGAGGGCTTCTACTCGAGCATGAAGTACTTCCAGTCGCTGAACAACCCAAACAACATCGCCTTCGTCAAAGCCTTCAAGGCCAAGTACGGAGCGAATGCGGTGATCGGCGATGTGACGCAGGCGGCCTATCTCGGGCCGTGGTTATGGAAGGCCACGGTCGAAAAAGCGGGCAGCTTCGATGTCGACAAGATCGCCGCGGCCTCCGCGGGAATCGAGTTGAAAACCGCGCCGGAAGGCTACGTGAAGATACACCCCAACCATCACCTGTGGAGCAAGGCGCGCATCGGCTTGGCGCAACCCAACGGCCAGTTCAAGGTCGTCGCCGAGTCCCCCGCATTGATCGAACCCAACCCTTTCCCCAAGGGTTATCAGTAAGCACCCGTGCGCCGCGAATCCGCGGCGCACATTTTTAATGACTGGAGTGAACCATGTCGATGACCGATATTTTCAATATCACAATGATGCAGGGGTTTGCAGGCTTGAGCCTGTTTTCCGTGCTGCTGCTGATGGGATTGGGACTGGCGATCATCTTCGGCCAGATGGGCGTCATCAACATGGCGCACGGCGAATTCATGACCATCGGTGCCTATACCATTTACTTAGCGTCGACGCTCACCGAGCGTTACGCGCCATCGTTCATGGAAGAGTATTTTCCGTTTGCGATTCTGCTTGCCTTCGTCTTCGCCTTCATCGCCGGCTGGATCGCCGAGTGGGCGCTGATCCGACATTTATATAAACGGCCGCTCGACACCCTGCTTGCCACCTGGGGCTTGTCGCTCGCGATGCAGCAGACCTTTCGGTCGGTGTTCGGCGCGCGCGAAGTCAGTCCGACATTGCCCGAGTGGCTGCTCGGTTCATGGTCGCCCGCCGAGGGGCTCGATATTCCGATCAACGGCCTGTTCGTGATGATGGTGACGCTGCTGGTGACGGGTTTCGTCCTGCTCGCGCTGTACCGCTCAAGCTGGGGCCTGAAGGTGCGCGCCACCGTCGCCAATCGTGCGATGGCGAACGCGGTCGGCATCAACACCAAACGCACCGACCGCCTCACCTTCGCCATCGGCTGCGGCATCGCCGGCATCGCCGGCGCGGCGTTCACGACGATCGGATCGACCGGGCCGACCAGCGGCTCGCTCTATATCGTCGATGCCTTCCTCGTCGTCACCTTCGGCGGCGCGGCGAGTCTGCTGGGGACAGTCGCGTCGGCGTTCGGCATCGCGCAGACGCAGTCAATCGCCGAGTTCTTTATCTCGGGCTCGATGGCCAAAGTGCTCACCCTGCTGCTGATCGTCATCATTTTGATGATCCGTCCGCAAGGGCTGTTCGCCTCCAAGATTCGTCGCTAAACCGGAGAAACGCATGACCCCAACCACCTGGTTCAAACGACATGGACTTGCGAGCTGGCTCGTGCTCGCCTGCCTGCTGCTCGTTGTCTTTCCTTTACTGTTCGATAACTTCCGTCTCAATCTCGTCGGCAAGTACCTTTCTTACGGCTTTGTCGCCATCGGCCTGGTGATGTTGTGGGGCTACGGCGGCGTCCTGAGCCTGGGGCAGGGCGTGTTTTTCGGGCTGGGCGGTTACTGCATGGCGATGTTCCTGAAGCTCGAAGCGTCCGACCCGATCACCACCAAAATCCAATCGACACCGGGTATTCCCGATTTCATGGACTGGAACCAGCTCACTGCGCTGCCGGCCTGGTGGGTGCCGTTTGAATACCTGCCGTTCGCGCTGCTCGCGGTGGTGCTGGTACCGGCGATTCTCGCTTTTGTCATCGGTTATGCCATGTTCAAGCGCCGTGTCGGCGGGGTGTACTTCGCGATCATCACGCAGGCGGTCACGCTCATCCTGACGGTGCTCATCATCGGCCAGCAGGGTTACACCGGCGGCGTCAATGGCATCACCGACCTGAAAACACTCAATGGCTGGGACATCCGCACCGACAGCGCCAAGGTCATTCTCTATTTCGTGAACGCAGGCTTGCTGCTGGCGGCGATCCTCGTCTGCGGCTGGATACAGCGCTCCAAACTCGGCACCCTGCTGCTGGCGATGCGCGACAAGGAAGACCGGGTGCGTTTTTCCGGTTACGACGTATCGATGTTCAAGGTTTTCGTGTTCTGTTTGTCGGCGATGCTGGCCGGTATCGGGGGGGCGCTGTTTACGCTCCAGGTAGGCTTCATGTCGCCGTCGCTGGTCGGTATTGTGCCGAGTATCGAAATGGTCATCTTCGCTGCCGTCGGCGGCCGCATGAGCCTGATCGGTGCGGTGTATGGAGCCCTGCTGGTCAACGCAGGAAAGACCTATTTCTCGGAAAGTTTCCCCGAATTGTGGCTGTACCTGATGGCCGCGCTCTTCATCGGCGTCGTGTTGGCGTTTCCCAACGGTCTTGCCGGCCTCTACGAAACCTACGTCAAGCCGCGTATCGGCAAACGCAAATCGACCGTAGCTGCGGCACCTGTCGATGCGCCCGCGCAGCATCCGGCACCCACTACGCTTGACGCACTGCCGCCCGGCCTCACAGTGAAGAATGCTGAACGCGGCCAAGGAGAACTTGCATGAGCAATACCGATTTTGTCCTTGCGATCGAAGACCTTTCGGTTTCGTTCGATGGCTTCAAAGCAATCGACACACTGACCCTCTACCTTGACCGCGGCGAGCTGCGCGTCATCATCGGCCCCAATGGCGCGGGCAAGACGACGCTGCTTGATCTGATCTGCGGCAAGACCCGCGCGACGGGCGGCAGCATCAAGTTCAAGAACGAGGAAATGCTCGGGCAGGCTGAACACAAGATTGTGCGTGCGGGCATCGGCCGCAAATTCCAGACGCCGTCGATCTACGAAAACCTGCCGGTGTTCAAGAACCTGGAAGTGTCGTTTCCGCGCGGACGCGGTGTGTTCGGTGCGTTGGCATTCAAATGCACGGATGACGTCAGTAGCCGCGTGCAGGAAGTGGCGACTGAAATCGGCCTGGCCGACAAGCTCGACATGGAAGCCGGCCTGCTCTCGCACGGCGAAAAGCAGTGGCTCGAAATCGGCATGTTGCTGATGCAGGATCCCGAGTTGCTGATGCTCGACGAACCGATCGCCGGGATGAGCGCACGCGAACGCGACCTCACTGCCGAATTGTTGAAACGTATCTGCCAGAACCGCTCGGTGATCGTGATCGAACACGACATGGAGTTCGTCAAGCGCATCGCGCACAAGGTAACCGTCATGCACCAGGGAAAAATCCTCGCCGAAGGCTCCATGGAACAGGTGCAGAAGGACGAACGCGTCATCGACGTTTATCTGGGCCATTGAAAGGAAATCGTCATGCTGGAAGTTAACGATCTGGTGGTGAGCTACGGGCAAAGCGAGGCGCTGCATGGCATCTCGTTTGCCGCAAACAGGAATGAGACCGTCGCCATCATGGGCCGCAACGGCATGGGCAAGACGACGCTGTTCAAGTCGCTGATCGGCATTCTCGGCCTGAAATCCGGCAGCATTGCCATCGACGGCAATGATGTCTCCGGGGACGAGAGTTACCGGCGTGTCGCCAAGGGCATCGCCTATGTGCCGCAGGGGCGGATGATCTTTCCGACGCTGACGGTCGAGGAGAACATCGAGACCGGGATGACGCACACCAAGAACAAACTGGTGCCGGAAGAAATCTACGCGCTGTTTCCCGTGCTGTGGGACATGCGTCGCCGCAAGGGCGGCAACCTTTCCGGCGGGCAGCAGCAGCAACTCGCCATTGCCCGCGCGCTGGTGACCAATCCCAAGGTTTTGCTGCTCGACGAACCGACCGAAGGCATCCAGCCGTCGATCATCAAGGACATCGCGAAAGCCTTGAACGAGATCCGCAAGATGCGTGAAATCACCATCGTCGTCTCGGAGCAGGTGCTGTCGTTCGCGATGGACGTTGCCGACCGGCTGCTCGTCATCGAAGGCGGACGGCTGGTGCATGAAACCTCGCGTGCCGATACCGACGCCGCCCACATCAAGCAGTTCCTGTCCGTCTAAGTTCGTTCCAACCGCTCAACCCAAGGAGACCCGCCGTGCCTGAAACCCTCATCAAAGTCGACCTCAAGCAGTCGCCCTACGACAACGAACTGGTCCACAACCGCTGGCACCCCGACATCCCCATTGTCGCGTGGGTCAAGCCGGGTGACGACTTCGTCATCGAAACCTACGACTGGACCGGCGGCTACATCCAGAACAACGATTCCGCCGACGACGTGCGTGATATCGATCTCACTACTGTGCATTTCCTGTCCGGGCCGATCGGTATCGAAGGCTGCGAACCGGGCGACCTGCTGGTCGTCGACATCCTTGATATCGGCGCCAAGCCCGACAGCCTGTGGGGTTTCAACGGCTTCTTCTCGAAGAAGAACGGCGGCGGTTTCCTGACCGACCACTTCCCGCTCGCGCAAAAATCGGTCTGGGACATCAAGGGCATGTTCACCGAATCACGCCACGTGCCGGGCGTTAAATACGCCGGATTGATCCACCCTGGCCTCATCGGCTGCCTGCCCGACCGGGCGATGCTCGACACCTGGAACACCCGCGAAGTCGACTTCATCAATACCCAGCCCGACCGCGTCCCGCCGCTCGGCGCGCCGCCCACCACCAAGAGCGCGCACATGGGCAAGATGAAGGGCGAGGCGCGCGACAAGGCCGCCGCCGAGGGCGCGCGCACGGTGCCGCCGCGCGAACACGGCGGCAACTGCGACATCAAGGATTTGTCGCGCGGCTCGCGGATTTTTTTCCCGACCTATGTGAAGGGCGGCGGCCTGTCGATGGGTGACCTGCATTTCTCCCAGGGCGACGGCGAAATCACCTTCTGCGGTGCGATCGAAATGGCCGGTTGGCTGCACCTGCGGGTGAGCCTGATCAAGGGCGGCATGGCGAAATACGGGATCAAGAATCCGATCTTCAAACCGAGCCCGATTACGCCCAAGTACGACGACTTCCTGATCTTCGAAGGCATCTCGGTTGACGAGTGGGGCAAGCAGCATTACCTCGACGTCCATGTCGCCTATCGCCAGGCGTGTCTGAACGCCATCGAATATCTGACCAAGTTCGGCTACAGCAAGGCGCAAGCGTATTCGATTCTCGGCACCGCCCCGGTTCAGGGTCATATCAGCGGCGTCGTTGACATCCCCAATGCCTGCGCGACGCTGTGGTTGCCAACCGACATCTTCGAGTTCGACATCATGCCCAACGCCAGCGGTCCGGTCATCCATGACATGGGTGGCATCGACATGCCCCTTTCCCCCGATCTTTGAGATCACGGCGATGGCGATCTACGAATACCTCTGTCCCGAATGCGGCCCGTTCAGCGCCATGCGGCCCATGAGCGAGTCGGCGACGCCTGCGCCCTGTCCCGGCTGCGCCGCGCTCTCCGCTCGCGCGTGGATCACGCCGCCGGCCTTCTCCGGTATGTCGGCCGACCGCCGACTTGCCCACGCCACCAATGAACGTGCGCGGCACGAACCTCGCCTCGCTTCGCAAAGCGAGACCAAGCATGTTCATGGTCCTGGCTGCGGGTGCGGTAGCGGTAAGTCGAAAGCCACGTTTACCGCGCCAAGCGGAGAGAAAAGTTTTCCGGGCAAGCGGCCCTGGATGATTAGTCATTAGGCCTTGAGCACGTAATGAAAAATAGACTACCGTCCCTTTTTAATCGGGTGAATCTGCTGCACGCAAGCGCTGCGCGAGCCGAAGGCAACCTTGCCACGGTGCGGGCCGCGCCGCGCGTGATCGAAGTCGATTGAGGGCGTTAAAGCCCGTTCCGTGCAGGCACACTCAATCCGTATCTGCTGATGGAATGCCGCGTGATCAGCAAACACGGCGCCGACAGGGAGACGGATGGAGTGAGGGATTTGCTGTCGGTATGATGCGGCGATGAATCTTGCCGCACCCTCCCTTGACGTAGCGCCTGACCCTACCTGGCATGCCCGCCTGGCGCTGGATTTCCAGCGGCGCGACGCTGCCACGATCCTGGCGCGGCGCGAGCATGTCGGTCCGCTGCGGGTGCAGAAAGCGCTCTACCCGGAAGGCGAGGGCGTCTGCCATGCGATCGTGCTGCATCCGCCGTCCGGCATCGCCGGGGGCGACGACCTTCACATCGCCGTGAAGGTGGACGCCGGCGCACATGCCCTGCTCACCACGCCGGGCGCAGGCAAGTGGTATCGCAGCGCCGGCCCTTGGGCGAAGCAGCGGCTGGATTTTGCCGTGGGCGCGGACGCCACGCTGGAATGGCTGCCGCAGGAGGGCATCGTGTTCGACGCGGCGCGCGCGGACATGCAGAGCCGGATCGAACTCGATGCGGCAGCACGCTTCATCGGCATGGAAGTGCTGTGCCTGGGCCGCCGCGCTTCCGGCGAGACTTTTGCACAGGGCGCGCTGCAGCTCGATACCCGGGTGCAGCGCGGCGGGCAACCGCTGTGGCTGGAACGCGGGCGGCTCGATGGCGGTTGCGGTCTGCAGACGTCCGCAGCCGGGCTGGCGGGCTTCAGCGTCAGCGGCACGCTGCTGGTCGCCGCGCCGCGCATCGAACCCGGATTGCTGGCCGCCTGCCGGGCGGTGCCGCTGCTGGAAGGCGGCGCGCAGTGCGGCATCACGCTGCTGCCCGATCTGCTGGTGGCGCGCTATCTGGGGCATGCGTCGGAAGCCGCGCGGCACTGGTTTTTTGCCTTGTGGCAGCTGCTGCGTCCCGCGCTGATCGGGCGCGACGCGCAGATGCCGCGCATCTGGAACACTTGAGACAAACACGATGGAACTGACCCCGCGCGAAAAAGACAAGCTGCTGATTTTTACCGCCGCGCTGCTGGCTGAACGCCGCCGTGCGCGCGGCCTCAAGCTCAATTACCCGGAAGCGGTGGCCTTCATCACCGCCGGCATTCTCGAAGGCGCGCGCGACGGCCGCAGCGTGGCCGAGTTGATGAGCTACGGCACCACGCTGCTGTCGCGCGCGGACGTGATGGAGGGCGTGGCGGAAATGATTCCGGAGATCCAGGTCGAAGCCACCTTCCCCGACGGCACCAAGCTCGTCACCGTTCATCACCCCATCATTTAGGAGCGGCGCATGATCCCAGGTGAAATGCAGACTCAGCCAGGCGAGATCGAACTCAATGTCGGTCGCGCTACACATGTGCTGGAAGTGGCCAATACGGGCGATCGTCCAATCCAGGTCGGCTCCCACTACCACTTTCATGAAACCAACACCGCGCTGGCATTCGATCGTGAACGGGCGCGCGGCATGCGCCTGAACATCGCGGCAGGCACCGCAGTGCGCTTTGAGCCGGGCCAGACGCGCACGGTGGAACTCGTGGCCTATGCGGGCGAGCGCAAGGTGTACGGCTTTCAGGGCAGGATCATGGGTTCTCTTTAACAACAGGAAAGATCGATATGAAACACACATTTTCCGCACTGCTCATGATGTTGTTTACCTCGTTTGCCTACGCTCATCCGGGTGAACACCACGGCGGCATGCTAGACGCCATCGCGCATCTGCTGAGCGAGCCGGATCATCTGGCCATGGCGCTCATTGCCGTGGTGGTTGGTGTTGCGGGGGCACGGTTTTTCCGCCGCCGCACTGCGGCCAGAATTCTGGCCAAGCGCCGCTAACCCGGCCAACAGGAGACCGTCATGCCCGTTAGCATCAGCCGGCAAGCCTATGCGGAAATGTTCGGCCCCACCGTGGGCGACCGGGTGCGCCTGGCCGACACCGAACTGTGGATCGAGGTGGAACACGACCATACGATCTACGGCGAGGAAGTGAAATTCGGCGGCGGCAAAGTGATCCGCGACGGCATGGGACAGGGCCAGCGCGTGGCGGCCGACGTGGCCGACACCGTCATCACCAACGCGCTCATCGTCGATGCCGTGGCGGGCATCATCAAGGCCGACATCGGGCTCAAGGGCGGCACCATCTCCGCCATCGGCAAGGCCGGCAATCCCGACGTGCAGCCGGGCGTCGACATCGCCATCGGCGCGGGCACCGAGATCATCGCCGGCGAGGGCATGATCGTCACCGCGGGCGGCATCGACAGTCACATCCATTTCATCTGCCCGCAGCAGATCGAGGAAGCGCTGATGAGCGGGGTGACCACCATGCTCGGCGGCGGCACCGGCCCGGCCACCGGCACCTTCGCCACCACCTGCACGCCGGGGCCGTGGCATATCCACCGCATGCTGCAGGCGGCCGATGCGTTCCCGATGAACCTCGGCTTTCTCGGCAAGGGCAATGCCAGCCAGCCGGAACCGCTGCGCGAACAGGTGCGCGCCGGCGCGATGGGCTTGAAGTTGCACGAGGACTGGGGCACCACCCCGGCGGCGATCGACACCTGCCTCGCGGTGGCCGACGAGATGGACGTGCAGGTGGCGATCCACAGCGACACGCTCAACGAATCGGGCTTCGTCGAAACCACGCTGGCCGCGTTCAAGGGACGCACCATCCACACCTTCCACACCGAAGGCGCGGGCGGCGGCCATGCGCCCGACATCATCCGCGCGGCGTCGATGCCCAACGTGTTGCCGAGTTCCACCAATCCGACCATGCCGTTCACCGTCAACACCATCGACGAGCATCTCGACATGCTGATGGTGTGCCACCACCTCGATGCCGCGATTGCCGAGGACATCGCCTTCGCCGAGAGCCGCATCCGCCGCGAGACCATCGCCGCCGAGGACATCCTGCACGACCTCGGCGCGTTCTCCATGATGTCGTCCGACTCGCAGGCGATGGGCCGGGTGGGCGAGGTAATCATCCGCACCTGGCAGGCGGCGCACAAGATGAAACTGCAGCGCGGCTTTTTGCCTCCCGCCCCAGGGAACGGAGGAGAGGGCGAAGTTCAGTCCAACCCGCGCAACGACAATTTCCGCGTCAAGCGCTACATCGCCAAATACACCATCAACCCCGCCATCACCCACGGCATCGGCCATGTGGTGGGCTCGATCGAGCCCGGCAAACTGGCCGATCTGGTGCTATGGAAGCCGGCCTTCTTCGGCGTCAAGCCGAGCCTGATTCTCAAAGGCGGCATGATCGCAGCGGCGGCGATGGGCGACCCCAATGCCTCCATTCCCACGCCGCAGCCGGTGCATTACCGGCCCATGTTCGGCAGCTTTGGCGGCGGGCTCAAAACCTCCGTCACCTTCGTCTCGCAGGCGGCGCTGGACAACCCCGAAGTTGCCGCGCTCAATCTCGCCAAGCCGCTGATCGCAGTGAAAAACACGCGCACCCTGAGCAAGCGGGACATGCTGCACAACAGTGCCACGCCGGTGATTGAGGTCGACCCCGAAACCTACGCAGTGCGCGCCGACGGCGAGCTGCTGGTATGCGAACCGGCCACCGAACTGCCGATGGCGCAACGCTACTTCTTATTTTGAACATGATCCTGATCGAACACCGCGCCCCCGAAAACGCCGCCGCCACCGAGCAACTGCAACTGCCGTTCGAACTGCGCTGCAAGTCGCGGCTGCGCACCCGGCTGGCCAGCGGCGAAGAAGCCGGCCTGTTTCTCGAACGCGGTGCCGTGCTGCGCGCCGGCGACCGCCTGCTGGCCAACGATGGCCGCGTGGTTGAAGTGGTGGCCGCACCCGAACAGGTAATGGACGTGCGCAGCGACGACGCGCATCTGTTGGCGCGCGCCGCCTATCACCTGGGCAACCGCCACGTGGCGGTGGAGCTGCAGCCCGGCTTGGTGCGCTTTTCGCGCGACCATGTGCTGGGCGAAATGGTGCGCGGGCTGGGGCTGGACGTGGTCGAGACCGAAGCGCCGTTCGAGCCCGAGAGCGGCGCCTATGGCGGCCACGGCGGCCATGCCCACCCGCACGGGCACAGCGCCGACGGCGAAGGACGCGGCCCGCGCATCCACGACATGATGCTGCTCGGCCGCAAATGAGCCCCGCCCTGATCCGCCTGCTGCATCTGGTGAGCCCGACCCTGCCGGTGGGCGCGTATACCTATTCGCAAGGACTGGAATGGGCCGTGGAAACCGGCACGATCAAAAACGAAGCCGGCGCGCTCAACTGGATCAGCGATTGCCTGCAATTCGGCCTGGCGCGGTTCGAGGCCGTCTACCTCGCGCACATGCTGGCGGCTTGGGAACACAAGGACATGAAACGGCTGGCCGAACTCGACGCCGAATTCGTCGCCAGCCGCGAAAGCGCGGAGCTGCGCGCAGAAACCCTGCAAATGGGCTACTCGCTGGCGCGCCTGCTCACCGACCTGGGCTGTTTTACCGCGCCCACCCAGGCCGGCTTCAGCCAGCCGAGCTTTCCGCTGGCCTGGAGTTGCGCCGCTGCCGCGTGGTCGGTGCCCGCTCACGACGCCATCGGCGGCTACCTGTGGGCCTGGGCCGAAAACCAGGTCATGGCCGCCGTCAAAGCCGTTCCGCTCGGGCAAACCGCCGGCCAGCGCATGCTGATGGCGCTGGGCGAACGCATCCCGCAATTCGCCACCGCCGCTGCGTGCTGCCCGCTCGACGCCACCGCCAACTTCCTGCCGGCTTTTTCCATCGCCAGCAGTCGCCACGAAACCCAATACACGAGACTGTTCCGCTCATGACTCATCGTTCCCAGCCCCTGCGCGTCGGCATCGGTGGCCCCGTCGGCTCCGGCAAAACCGCGCTGACGCTCGCCCTGTGCCAATCCCTGCGCACGCGCTACAACCTCGCCGTCGTCACCAACGACATCTACACCGAAGAAGACGCGCAGTTCCTGGTGCGCAACGAAGCGCTGGCCGCCGACCGCATCATCGGCGTCGAAACCGGCGGCTGCCCGCACACCGCCATCCGCGAAGACGCCAGCATCAACCTCGAAGCCGTCGACCGCCTCAACACGCGCTTCCCCGGCCTCGACGTCATCTTCGTCGAAAGCGGCGGCGACAACCTCGCCGCCACCTTCAGCCCCGAACTGTCCGACCTCACGATCTACGTCATCGACGTCGCTGCCGGCGAAAAAATCCCGCGCAAGGGCGGCCCCGGCATCACCAAGTCCGACCTGCTCGTAATCAACAAAATCGATCTCGCCCCCATGGTCGGCGCCTCGCTGGAAGTGATGGATCAGGACACCAAACGCATGCGCGGCGAACGCCCGTTCGTGTTTTCCAACCTCAAGACCGGGCAGGGGCTGGCGGACATCATTGCCTTCATCGAGCGGGAGGGGATGTTGCAGGCGGCTTGATGGGTGGGGTGTTGGTGGCTGAAATTAGCCAGAAGCGGAAGTTCAGGTTGCGAAGTCCGACCGGCTCTTGTTCGGCCGAAGCGGCCTGTCAGGCTGATCGCTCCATATGACCGGTATCGCCACTTAACGGTCAAAGCGCCATTCAGCGTCCCCTGGAATGAAGCGTTATGCCTCATGGCCTATAAAAGATGGCATCCAACATCGCGGCTCTACCATCCCACACCGTGCCAGCCAGCGCGTTTCTGGGGCGAGGTTCATTCCACCATGCTGAATCTGTAATGCGCTCGATGATCTCTTCCCAATAGCGCTCGTAGTCCATGCCGGTCTGCTTTATCTCAAAGTCTTGGCAAAGTTCCTTTTTGTTCTTTGAATCAAAGCAGACGAAGTAGTCCGGCCGCTTTAACGCCAGTAAGCGACTGGCAATTCCAACGCCATGCCTCCCATTTGGGAATGCTTGAACAAATTCTGCAAGATAGGCTTCGTAGTGCTCCCGGGACACTGGGCCATTTAGCGGAATTTCATCTAACGCCGCCGAAATATGAGGATTGTTATCGTTCACCGCCTGATGATAGTAGCCAGCGCCACTCATACTTCCGAACCAACCCCAGTGTTCATTAAAGTCGGTGGGTAGCCCGGCAATGGTTTTTCGTAACCCAAGCTCCATTTCTTGGAAGTGGTTGGTAGTCTCAAATGCCGTACGTACTAGCTTTAGCAGGTCACAACGCTTTTCAAATCCGTGATGCGCGTCCTTTTGAACGTGAGAAAAAAACTGCGGCCACGACATGGCCATCACTGCCGAGTCAGCCGGGGCTTTGCTTTTGGAGGTTTGACCATACTGGCCTGACAGTCGCCGTAAAGCGGGCTGCTGTTTCGCCCAAAGCGCGCGGTAGCTGAGTGCTGCAGCTTTGCTAACTGAACGAGCTTCATCCCAGTAGCTATCTATTAGCGTTACGACATCTTCCTTTAGCGACGAGGCGGCTTGATCACTATCGGAAATCAAGACCATCGCCTCAGCGTTATTGGTCAAAGCGCCAGCGGTCAAATTTGCGCTGCCCATTAATACTTCCCAGTGTTTCTGATTCCAGAAAATGTAAATCTTTGGGTGAAACACGCCTCTCGGTTGAAGTATGAAGCGGACGTCATTCGACTCCGCGAATGCATCTAAAACGTCTGGATGTGTCTGATAGAAATGCGTGCCGATGACTGCTTTGTGTATGCGATTCCGATTTGCGCTTAACTCTCCGAATATCTCAGTTCCCGCAGATGCCCATGCGACTGCAAACGAAATATTTTCGTACTTCTTCGTAAGCCGAGAAAGGTTGGTTCTTAGGTCGGCATTCGTAATGATGAGCTTCATGTCAAGCGTGCTCCTGAGGCATAACGTTTGAATTCACTGACCTGCGCGGCTTTTCGCGCAGGTCCGGTGGAATGATGGGTTCGGCGTCTATGACTACTAGACGAGGTCATGGCCATCCTCGAAAATTGAATTTGCATCAACGTAATTCAACTCCTCATAGTCTTGCAGTTTGAGGCCGCAGAAATAGCAGGTGATGCTATCCACAAAAACACCAGTGACGTACGACGTCTTCTCCGCAGGATCGTAATCGTAGTCTGGCTCAATCCTGGCGACAGCCTCTTGAGCGCATGCTGGGCATGTAAATGGAACGTAACTGAAATCGTGGCCGGAACTGGCAAGTAAAGACTCGGTGATGTCGGTCGCTTGCTTTATGAACTCTAGTTGCGACGCCCTACTAAGCCAAAGAGCCCTATGCTGCTCAATTCGAGTTGCCATCTCTCTCGAAAAATCTTCTTCGCTTTGTATTTTGCGACTTAGGCCACGGAGACGGTCATGATTCGTGCCAAAGAACTCCTGAACCGAAAGCGAGCGCTCAGAGCAAATGTCATTTACCAACTTGTAACCATCCTTGGCTAATAGGCGATTGGCCTTGACGATGTCTAGCTCGGACAGTGGGCGATGGGCGAGTATGTCTCGATAGTTTGCAAGTGAAAATAATAGCTGGCTGTTTTCCTTAACCCCGGTAGAGAAAATCAACGCACGCTGCATGGCAACCCTAAAGGACACAACGTCTGTATCTGGCTTGCTCGAAGTAACGCCATGCTGATCGCCATTTACGAACTTGTGCTTGTAGAGACATGGGGCAGCATTCTTGAAATCCCCGTTCGTTAAAGCGAATACGGGGTTTATATCGGCTAAGACGAACTTCAATAGGCGCTCAATGCCGATCGAAAAGAATGTCGTTGCGTGAATTACCTCCAACTCATTCATTTGCTCACCGATGTCTCCGCAAGACATCAGAATCAGCTTCTTTGCATCGGTCAGAAATTCACTTGCTGTCATCATTTGACCCTCTGCTTCTAAGACGCCGAACAGTTAATAGGGAGACCCATGGGTCCGGACGACTTTATAATAAAGAGACAGGCATTTTCTCGGTCTACCGTATTGATTTTTCTATGGATGTTGGCCCGGTTATCTCTTTATTACGTTATGCATAGGAGACTGGGTCTGCCGGATTATGCGCCTGATTTTTTACCTCAACCATCAAGAGCGAATCTCATAGTGGAATGGTGTCCTCCATGTCGCTTGGGGCCAATTTCACTGGCTGCTCTTGGCCTGCGAATTCAACCGGTGGATGCAACGGATTGGTGAAATCGTTCGGCGGGCGTTT
>NZ_JADMKC010000036.1 GCF_018780105.1 Thiobacillus sp. | reverse complement strand
ACTCCTTCTGCTTGCGCAGTTTCTAGTGTGTTGCATCCACCGGTTGAATTCGCAGGTGCATAGCTGACCTAGGTGGTGCAGCACGCCAACGGCGGCTCTGGCCGATCACCGGCCTGTACTTAAACCAAATAGCCTCCACGAAGCCTGGGGCGATTCGCAAATTCTTACAACGACTGCCTGATGCGAGCTTCCTGTTCGGCGCGATATTCGGCGATTCGGTTCTGGTCGGCTCCGGCGAGTGCGCGCTGGAGGGCAGCAGCGTCAAGATCGTGGCAGTAGGCCGGCGTTCCGGTCTGCTGCCGCCAGGAGTTGTCGAGGTTTCCATCGTCGACTGGATCGAAGCCTAGATCATCGACAAGGCGAAGCACAGTTGCCCTGGCGTCCGGCGAATCGCCGGCGACCGGGAGTGCTATCCGCCCCGGCACTCCCTTCGGAACACCTCTTTCAAGAAGGCTCTTGGCGAAGATGTTGTTGAATGCCTTGATAACGGGATGCCCGATCCGCTGTGCGACCCACTGACTGTCGAGCATGCCCCGTTCGATTGCGTCGATGCGGCCGTCGCGAAGTTCGGGATGGTAGTTGCCGATATCGATGACGACGAGGCTGCTCGGTACGTTGGCAAACAGTCCCTGTGGAAGATCGGCTACGGCCTTCGTCGGGATCGCAAGGATGACGATTTCTGCGGTTTGGACTGCGTCGACAATGGAAACGGGTGCCGCACCGATCCCGGCCGCCAACGTGGTCAGGCTCTCGGGCCCGCGCGAGTTCGCGATCGAAACGTGATGGCCGAGCTTGGCGAGATGGTGCGCAAGTGTGCTGCCCATGCTGCCGGCGCCGATGATCCCGATTCTCATGTGGACTCTCCTCCACCGCCGCGCCGAGCCGCCTTCTCGGGCTTGGGCTTGCGCACGGCGCGTACCTTGCCGCTCGGTCCGCCGCCGCAATAGAACAGGTCGGCCCCGTCGGACTCAAGCCCGCTGACGCCGATTCCATGCGGCATCTCCAGTTGATCGAGTACGGCGCCACTTTCCGGATCGATGCGGCGGAGCCCGCTTTCGTCGCCTTCCCAAGTGCCGTGCCACAGCTCGCCGTCGACCCAGGTCACGCCGGTGACGAAGCGATCCGAATCAATCGTGCGGAGGATGGACCCGGTCTCCGGGTCGATCTGGTGGATCTTGCGGGCACGATACTCGCCGACCCAGAGCGTTCCCTCGGCCCAAGTCAGACCCGAGTCGCCGCCGTGGCCAGGTGCGGGAATCGACGCCACGACCTTGCCGCTGGCAGGATCGATCTTGTCGATGCGCGCTTCGGCGATCTGGTAGAGATGCGTGCCGTCGAAGGCTGTGCCGGCGTCGGCGGGGACGGCGAGTTCGCGCACCAGTACGCCACTCTCGGGATCGAGCGCGGCGATGCTCTCGCCGCGGGCGAACCAGACGTGCGCGCCGTCGAAGGTCACGCCGCCGACCTGGTCCGTGTCGGGATAGGGGCCGTATTCGCGGACGATCTCCGCCTGCCCGGTTCTGATCTTTTCAGTCTTTGCCATGACAACCCCCTGCGCTAGTTCCATTCGTCAATCTTGACGTCGTCGGGGCTAGGGGCCCCTTTCCCCGTTTCCACAAACGATTTCAGGCTCATTAGAAAAATCGCCCACTTGGTGCTGCAATGGTGCATGAACTCCACCGGTTCCCGCCAATCCTGGTGCTTGAACAACACATTGGTGTAGTCACCCGCTTGCCTCAGCTCCCAACGGATCGTGGTGCCGATCCATTCTTCGGGACCGTCGACCACCTGCCAGCGTACGAGTCTTGCGGGATCGAGTTCACGTACTCGCATGTCGAAGCCGCCTATCTCACTGCCGTCCGGGCGGTGGAAGCGGAATCTGATTGTTTCACCGATATCGCTGTTGCCCTGGGTGTCGCGTGTCCACCAGGCAGCCAGTCCCTCGCGTGTGGTCAAGGCCTGATACACCTTGTCCGAGGACGATTGAATGCCGATTTGATGCAGTATGTCTGCCATTCCGGGTTCCTCCTGACGGGTTAAAAAATCTCGCGTGCATCGCAATGACGCAAGATTAGTCAACTGGCAGCGCACCCGGGAGTAACAAGTTTGTCGCGAATCCACTGAGCGTTGGCGCGAGCCATCGGCGCGCGCGACCCTGCCCGATCGCGCGTATCACGGCCGCCTGCTCGAGTTCGCGCAGCGTGCGCTGGACGCTGCGTTGACTTGTACCGAGCGCATGCGCAAGCGCCGATGTCGACCACGACTCGCCTCCTTCCAGCAGGGCGAGGAGGGTGCCGGCGGGACCGTCGACTGGCGGTGCCAGCAGCACCACCGCCGACGCATCGATCGGCGTGAGCATGAAGCCCTGCCGGGTCGCTTCGATGCGGGCGAGCGGACGCAGCGTGGTGCGTAAGCGACTGAGTTCGACGCGCAGCCGCGCGCGATGCGATTCGTCGGCAACGCGCGTGCGGAAGACGCGTTCGATCAGATGGTCGCGCGAAACGTCTGCCGGCCAAGCCTCGGCGAGGGCCGCGATCAGGGCAAATAGGACGGGACGTCCCGCGAGCGTCGTGCAATGCAGGGGGCTGCGCACCACGCGCCGGCAGGCATCGACGACGAGATTGTGCGACGCGAACAGCGCCTCTATTTCGCCGAGGCGCACCGGCCGCGCCGAGCCCGCACTGATCATCCGCGCCGACGGTACCGACAGTACTCGACGGACGCGACCAACTTCCGCAATCAGGGCTGGAATGCCGGCCTCGACGGCGGCAAGGTGGGCGCGTTCGATCGCGGCTGCGGCGCTGACGGCCCGAACGCGGCGGAGCGCGACCTCGGCGCGAGTGAGTTCGGTTCGGGCCGCCAAGGCAGGCGGCGTATCGTCGGCCACTTCGATTGCGTCGAGCGCCGCCCCGGCAGCCACAAGATCGCCAACGAGCAAGTGGCGGCGCGCCGCGACCAAGCAGGCGTGGAGCGCGTTGGTGCAATCGCCGAGCGCATCGAGCGCCTGCGCGGCAGCGTCAAGCGAGTGCACCGGCTGGCGCAGGTCGCGCGCGGCAAGTGCGACCTCGGCCTCGGCAAGCTGGCAGCGGGCCTGGGCAAGACGCTCGTGAGCGCCGAAGCCGCGCGCGGCGCGGCGCAGAAGCTTGCGCGCCTGCTCGTAGTCGCCGAGTTGGGCCATTGCAATGCCGCGCAGAGCGAGCGCTGGCGGGTCATCGCGCAGCGCAACGCGCTTGAGCGCACCGAGCGGATCACCGGCTGCCAGCGCGCGCGCGGCCGAAGCGATGAGGGAGTCCATGGCGGTAGGATAGTACGGAGTTCGTCACAGGCGGCGCGGTCCAGCGCGGTGTGCTTTGCTGGTTGGGTCTCGGTGCGTCGCTGAGCAGCCGATCGAACGTCTGTTTTAAGCATGGTTTGGCCGACCGCTTATCGCCAATTGCAGTCATCCATAAATTGGTCAACCGTTTGTCCGTTTCGGTCGACGAACACTCATTGGATGCGCTGCTTTGAATGTCCGCAGTCTGGGCGCTGCTGCCGTTCATTCCGGTGATTTCAGCGAACCGTGAGCATCGGCAGTTGGCCGAACGACACTCAAATCAGGTCGGGCTTACTGCTTATCCCTGCATCTGCCCGCTGCCGCTGGTAGCCACCACCTGCAGCGGCTGCGGCTGGTTTTCCCATTCGAACGGCGGCAGGTTGTTGAGCGCCTGGCGCAGGCCCTCGTTCCAGGCGTTGGCCAGCGAACGGTAGTAGGGATGGTCTTCCGAAAACAGCAGGCGGCGGCCGCCG
This sequence comes from Thiobacillus sp., assembly GCF_018780105.1. Taxonomy (GTDB): domain Bacteria; phylum Pseudomonadota; class Gammaproteobacteria; order Burkholderiales; family Thiobacillaceae; genus Thiobacillus. Next base: position 30,729 of record NZ_JADMKC010000036.1, on the reverse strand, counting down.
TTAAGCGCATCCGTGTTGTAGATCAGCAGTTCGACTGGTGGACCCACCGTCAGATTCGAGCGGATGGTCGAATTGATTGACACCAGCGCGCAGCGCGCGGCCTGTTCCAGCGGGGTGTCGGGACGAATGACGCGGTCGAGAATGGGCTTGCCGTATTTGGTTTCGCCGATCTGCAGGAAGGGGTGGGCGGCCGATTCGTGGATGTGGTTGCCCTGCGGGTAGATCATGAAGGTTTCGGGCGCCTGACCGGCGATCTGTCCGCCAAAAATGAAGGTGGCTTCGAAGTTGGTATTGGCGTCGCGCGCGGCCTGGGTGCGCTGCACTTCGGTGGAAATGGTGCCGATGTAATCGACGGCGTCGCTGATCGAATAGACGCTCGACAGGCAGGTCGGATTGCTCAGACGACAATCGTCGCGCAGTCGCTTCACTACGGCCTGGGTGGTGGCGAGATTGCCCGCCGCCAGCAGCACGAACATGCGCTCTCCGGGCTGCACGAAGGTGTGCATCTTGGAGTAGGTGCTGACATGGTCGATCCCCGCATTGGTCAGCGAGTCGGACGCGAAAACGAGTCCGTCGTCGGTCTTGATGGCGACGCAATAAGTCATGGGGCCGGGCTTTCTTTCAGAGAGGTTTCATCGTGCCTGTTTTTGGCTTCTGGCTCAAGAGCAACTGCTCGGCACACGCGCCGGAGCGCGATTATTTGCTGAACCAGCGTGCCAGCGGCGAGGCCAGAAATTCGTCGGCCGGCAGGTAGTGACTGCCGTCACAGGAGAAATTAAGCCCAACCAGGCCATTGATGACGTTGAGCGAGCCCGAGCGCAAGTAAAACTGCTCATCGGAGAATCGCAGGGTGCGAAACATTTCCAGAATCGGCCGGATATGCTGCGGTGGAACGATCGCGTCGCCGGGATAACCGGTCGGCGGGCAATCGTGTGCGGGCGCTGCAGTCAGCAGCTCATCCAGCAAAAGCACGCGATAGCGGCAGGGGTCGCTGTAGCGCCAAAGCGTGGCACGACTGCTGGAGAAATGCAGCTTGGCGTGAAACACGCCGTGCTGACACATCAGGCTTTCGATCCGGGCAAAGGTCTCGTTGAACTGGTCGTCCATCGCCGAACGAGCGCGACACTGCTCGAACAACCCGCCCCGAATGGCCGGATCGCCGCGATACTGCTTCCAGGGTGTGAAATGCTCCGGCGGCATGAAAGTGCTTTAAGCGGCCTCCTTCGGTCGCATCTGACGGCTGTAGAGGAATTCCAGCACCTGGCTGCGCAGCTCGTGGTACTGCGGATCATGCGCCAACGCCAGCCGCTCGCGCGGACGCGGCAGATCGACGCTGAGAATCTCGCCGATGGTGGCGGCCGGGCCGTTGGTCATCATCACGATGCGGTCGGACAGCAGCACGGCTTCGTCGACGTCGTGCGTCACCATGATGACCGTGCTCTTGGTCGCGGCGACGATCTTCATCAGCTCGTCCTGCAGGTGGGCGCGGGTCAGTGCATCGAGCGCGCCGAAGGGCTCGTCCATCAACAGCACTTTCGGCTCCATCGCCAGCGCGCGGGCAATGCCGACGCGCTGCTTCATGCCGCCGGAGATTTCTCCCGGCAGCTTGGCCGACGCGTGGGTCAGTCCCACCAGCTCCAGCGCGGCATGGGTGCGCGCCTTGAGCTGCGCTTTGGTTTCCTTGTCGCCGAATACCTTTTCCACCGCGAGATACACGTTCTCGAACGCGGTCAGCCAGGGCAGCAGGGAGTGGTTCTGGAACACCACCGAGCGCTCCGGCCCCGGCCCCTTGATTTCCTTGTTGGCGAGCAGCAGCACGCCGTCGGTGGCGTCGAGCAGGCCCGCCACCAGGTTGAGCAGGGTGGACTTGCCGCAGCCCGAGTGGCCGATCAGCGCAATGAATTCGCCCTGGTCGACGTTGAGGTTGATGTCGGTGAGCGCAGTGAATTTGCCTTTTTTGGTAGAAAACACCATCGAAGCGTTTTCGATCTGGACGTAGCTTTGCATGTGGAATCCTTTCGAGTCGAGAGCCGGGCTGGGCGTAGGTTGGGTTGAGCTTGCGAAGCCCAACGAGGTGCTGTTGGGCTTGTCAGCCCAACCTACGCAGTTACTGTCAGTCGTAGCTAAAGCGTTTTGCGATCAGCATCAGCAACTGCTCGAGCAGCAAGCCGACGATGCCGACGACGAAGATGGCGATGATGATGTGGGCGACGTTGAGGTTGTTCCACTCGTCCCACACCCAGAAGCCGATGCCGACGCCGCCGGTGAGCATTTCGGCGGCGACAATCACCAGCCAGGCCACGCCGATCGCCAGTCGAACGCCCGTCAGCACATAGGGCAACACCGCGGGGAACAGGATCTTGGTGAACACCTTGAACTCCGACAGGTTCAGAACCCGTGCGACGTTCAGATAATCCTGCGGAATCCGCTGCACGCCGGCGGCGGTGTTGAGCACCATCGGCCAGATGCTGGAGATGAAGATCACCCAGATCGACGCCGGTTCGGCTTTTTGCAGCACCAGCAGACCGATCGGCAGCCAGGCCAGCGGCGACACCGGGCGCAGGATGCTGATGATGGGCGACATCATCTGGTTGAGGAACTGGAAGCGGCCGATCATGAAACCGAGCGGAATCCCGATGATCGCGGCCGCGCCAAAGCCGAGGCCGACGCGATACAGCGAGTTGAGGATGTTCCAGCCGATGCCCATGTCGTTGGGGCCGTTGTTGTAGAACGGGTCGGAAAACAGCACCACCGCCGCGCCCCAGGTTTCGACCGGGCCGGGAATGGATTTGTTGGTGTTGGCGACCAGCGCCCACAGCGCAACGAAAAACAGGATGCCGAGCAAGGGGGGAAAAGCCGCCTTGACCAGGTTCACCGCGCCTTCGATCACACGCTTGCCCGACTCGGTTTCGAGCAAGGGCGTGCGCCGGGCACGAGAAGCTGCAGCCGGCGATTCCTTGGAAGCCAGAACGACATCATCGCCTGACAGGATTTCACTTAAACTTTCGGTTGTTGCATTGATTGCGCTCATATCGCACTCCTGAATATTGACGACGTTTTCCGGCTGCCTGCCCACAATGACCCGCCAGGCAGCCGAACTTTTACGCCGAGGCGTAAGCCGCCTGTTTCATGGCGGATGCCAGCGTGGTATAGGTTTCCACCCAGGCCTCCTTGACCGCCGGGGTGAACTGCTCGCCAAGACCCTTGCCCAAGGTCCAGATCAGCGCGCTACCCACCGTGTCGTAATGTGCTTCCGTTACGCCATAGTCAACATGGCGACGTCCCATCTCCTTGACCGCACCCAGAATCGGGCTGAGATCATCCAGGCTGTTGACGGCGGTATTGATGATCGTCATCAGCTTGCGGCCCTGCTCGACCATGTCACCCTTGAACATGCTGCGCAGCGAGGGATCGAGCTCGAACAGCTGGTCATAGAACAACTGCGCCGCTGTCTCCTTGATGGGGAGAACCTGTTGCCAGCTGCTGCGTACCAGTGCAATTTTCTCGGGGTTCATGGCCTCTCCTTGGCTTGAATTAATTTAGGCCTTGATCTTGAAGCCGTCGGCGTACGCCTTCGGGTTCTTGCCATCCCACACCACGCCGTCGATCAGCTTCGAGGTACGCATGTCGGACTTCGGCAGCGGGGTCTTGGTCATCGCGGCGGCCTGCTTGTAGATGTCGATTCGATTGACCTTCTTCGCCACCGCCAGATAGTCGGGGTGATCCTTCAGCAAGCCCCAGCGCTTGTGCTGGGTGAGGAACCACATGCCGTCCGACAGGTAGGGGAAGCCGACCTGACCGCCGTTGTAGAACTTCATGTAGTTGGGGTCGGCCCACTTCTTGCCGATACCGTTGTTGTACTGGCCCAGCATGCGGTCTTCGATCGAGTCGAAGTCGGTGTTGACGTAGGACTTGGCCGAAATGACCTTGGCGACTTCGGAACGGTTCTTCATGTCGTCGATGTACTTCGACGCATCGATAATCGCCGCCACCATGGCGCGTGCGGTATTGGGGTATTGCTCGACGAATGCCGCGGTGGTGCCGAGCACCTTCTCCGGATGGTCCTTCCAGATATCCTGCGTCGTCACCGCGGTGAAGCCGATGTTGTCGCGGATCGCGCGTGCGCCCCAAGGTTCGCCCACGCAGAAGCCGTCCATGTTGCCGACGCGCATGTTGGCGACCATCTGCGGCGGCGGCACCACGATGTTCTTGACGTCGCGGAACGGATCGATGCCGTAGGCGGCCAGCCAGTAATACAGCCACATCGCGTGGGTGCCGGTGGGGAAGGTCTGGGCGAAGGTATATTCGCGCGGCTCGGCCTTCACCAGTTTGGCAAGGCTGGCGCCATCGACTGCGCCTTTATCCTTCAACTGGTTCGACAGGGTGATCGCCTGGCCGTTGTTGTTGATCGTGGCGAGCACCGCCATGTCCTTCTTCGGCCCGCCGATGCCGAGTTGCACGCCGTAGATCAGGCCATACAGCACATGCGCGGCGTCGAGCTCGCCGTTCACCAGCTTGTCGCGCACCGCAGCCCACGAGGCCTCTTTCGACGGCGTGATGGTCAGGCCGTATTTCTTATCGAAGCCCTTGACCGAGGCCATGACCACCGACGCGCAGTCGGTCAGCGGAATGAAGCCGATATTGAGGTTGGGCTTTTCCGGTGCGTCGGAACCTGCCGCCCAGGCGCCCTGGCGCACGCCCGGCGAGACCAGCGTCATCAGTGCGGCCGCAGCCGACATGCCGACGGTTTTCTTCATGAAATCCCGCTTGCTCGTGTCCTGCACCACAGGTTCGTTTACCAGTACGATTTTTTTGCTGTCGCTCACAGTGTTCTCCAAATTAAAAAAGGCGTCGCCCCATGGGGGCGGACGCCTTTGTCCATTGATATCAAGTTTGCTCGGTGATCCTGAAAGCCACGCCATTGCAGCTGTTCAGTTCAGGTTTAGCAACGGCTGTGCCAGCCTTTATGGAGCATTGAATTTATTGGGGTTTGTCTGATATTCCTGGTTTGTGCCCAGCTGTCCGCACCTTGCCGCGCACCCATTTAGTGCGGATTTTTTTGATCATGCACCATTCAGGCAAGCGGCCTTTGCAACACCTGCCGCGCAACGTCGGCCAGCTTCATGCCGCGGTCCATCGCGGTCTTACGCATCTCGCGATAGACCTCTGATTCCGTCGCACCGGTCTGCTTGATCAAGTGCGCCTTGGCCTGATCGATGAGCTTGCGCTCGGACAGTTCGAGCCGGGTTTGTTCGAGCTGGTCGTGCAGCGCCTGGTGCGCTTCGAAGCGCGACACCGCCACATCGAGGATGGGTCGAAGGCGTGCGGGATCGAGGCCGTCCACCACATAGGAAGTCACCCCGGCTTGGGTGGCTGCGCGGATGGACTCCGTGCTGCCGTCATCGGTGAACATCACGATCGGGCGCGGGCAATCCTGGTTCACCACGCAGATGTGTTCCAGCGTGTCGCGGTCGGGAGAGTCCTGCGCAATGATCACCACATCGGGGCGCAGTGCCTGGATCTGCACATCGAGACTGCGTGCAGAATTGAGCGTGGCCATCACCACGCAGCCGGCGGCTTCGAGCGCCGGCACCAGCATCGCCAGCCGGTCGGGCTGGTCTTCAATAATCAGGACTCGCATATTCGGTCTACCTTACCCCCTGAAAAAGGGCGGCCTCCGGAGAGGCCGCAAGTTCGGAGGAGACTGCCTGAGCAAACTGGCCTTGCGGTAAGCGTGCTCAAATTTATAAAAGCATGCAGCGTGCCAGATGATTTATTGATTAACAATCAAATGCTTAAGCTTCCTCCCTGCTGCCGCCGAGCCCGCCAGACCGATCGCTTTGGTGCAAATCGGGCCGTCTCTGGAACAAAACGGGGCGTAAACCAGACATAAACAGCAGCGCCCTGCATGCAGGATAAACCCTTCTGCCAAAACAGGATTACCTTCCGGCAAGGGGAGCATAAAACCGTCAAGCAATCAGGGGCTTGCGGCGGACTACGACTAAAGTTGTATGGCGCACACCGCCGCCTGCAGGTAACTTCCAGACAAGACCCGGATACACAGGTCAAAGATGTGCGTGAACGCCCCGGTTTTCCGCCTGGGCAAAGGCCAGGCAGCCTCAAGTGCTGCCGCACCTGTTTCATCCCCTTCGCCCGAGGGAGACGGTTCATAGGACGAGGGGGATTCGGCGCCGCGATGTTGCATGCGGCCGGCCGACAGTTTCATGAAGCATGATCCGTCAGGGCCTCGCCGGACTCGCCCCCGCCCCTACACCTTGGGGGCTGTTAACCCGGTTTCACCATCACCAGCGGTATTCAGACAGCAATTACTGCCTGGCCTCCTCCCCCATTGCCATTTCGCTGCCGCAATGCACGCGCCGCCGCCACCATGTTTTCCAGCGCGGCCTCGGTCTCAGGCCAGCCGCGCGTTTTCAGTCCGCAGTCGGGATTGACCCAGAGGTTTTCCGGCGCGATCACCCGCGCGGCCTTTTCCAGCAGACGCGTCATTTCGCTCACCGGCGGCACGCGCGGGCTGTGGATGTCGTAGACGCCGGGCCCGATTTCGTTGGGGTAATGAAATGCGCCAAAGCCGCGCAGCAGTTCCATGTCGGAACGACTGGTTTCGATGGTGATGACGTCGGCGTCCATCGCCGCGATGGCGGGCAGGATGTCGTTGAATTCCGAATAGCACATATGGGTGTGGATCTGCGTGGCATCCGCCACGCCGCTGGCGCTGATGCGGAAGGCGCGGCTCGCCCAGTCTAGGTAATGCGCCCAGTCGGCCTGCCGCAACGGCAGGCCTTCACGGTAGGCCGGCTCGTCGATCTGGATGATGCCGATGCCGGCGGTTTCGAGGTCGACCACCTCGTCGCGGATCGCCAGCGCAATCTGCAGCGCCGTGGTCGCACGCGGCTGGTCGTCGCGCACGAAGGACCATTGCAGAAGAGTGACCGGCCCGGTGAGCATGCCTTTCATCGGCTTGCCGGTGAGCGATTGCGCGTAGCGCGTCCACGCCACCGTCATCGCGTGCGGCCGCGACACGTCGCCATAAATGATCGGCGGCTTGACGCAGCGGCTGCCGTAGCTCTGCACCCAACCGTTCTGCGAGAACGCAAACCCGGCCAGCTGTTCGCCGAAATACTCGACCATGTCGTTGCGCTCGGCCTCGCCATGCACCAGCACGTCGAGGCCCAGCGCGTCCTGCCGCTCGACCGCGAAGCGGATCGCCTGCTGCATCGCCGCGGTGTAGTCGGCTTCGCTCAGTTCGCCCTGCTTGAAACGGGCACGCGCGCTGCGGATATCCGCCGTTTGTGGAAACGATCCGATGGTGGTGGTGGGAAAGGCGGGTAGCCGGAAGCGGGCACGCTGTGCGGCTTGGCGCACGGCAAATCCGCTGTTGCGCGTATCGTGCGTGGCCGTCAGCGCATGCAGGCGTGCCGCCACTGCCGCGTCATGCACCTTGTTCGAGTGGCGGCGTGCGGCCAGCGCCGCCGCGTTGTCGGCCAGTGCTGCGGCGACGGAAGGGCGCCCGGCGTTGAAAGCCGTTTTGAGCGTGCTCAGTGCGGCAATTTTTTCATCGGCGCCGGCCAGCCAGTTTTTCAGTTCCGGGTCGAGGCGGTTTTCATGCGCCAGACTCACCGGCACATGCAGCAGCGAGCACGACGGCGCCAGCCACAGGCGATCGCCCAGACGCGCATGCAGGCCTTCGAAACGGTCCAGCACCGCGGCCAGATCGGTTTTCCAGATATTGCGGCCGTCGATCACGCCCACCGACAGCACCCGGGGGGCGGGCAGCCAGTCGATCACCTGCGCCAGTTCGTCGGCGCCGCGCACGCAATCGACATGTATCCCGGCTACCGGCAGTTTCAGCGCCACCAGCAGGTTCTCGCGCAACGGGCCAAAATAGCTGGCCAGCAACAATTTGACGCCCGCCGCGTTGAGGCTGTGATAGACACGCTCGAACGCGCTGCGCCATTCGGCCGACAGATCGAGCGCCAGAATCGGCTCGTCGATCTGCACCCATTCCACCCCCATGGCTTTCAGCCGCGCCAGAATCTGCGCGTACACCGGCAGCAGGCGTTCAAGCAAATCGAGCCGGTTGAAGCCGGGCGTTTTTTCCTTGGCCAGATAGAGAAAGCTCAACGGTCCGATCAGCACCGGCTTGGGCTTGAAGCCCGCGGTTTGCGCTTCGGCCACTTCGTCGAACAGCCATTCCGAGCCCAGCGCAAACGGCGTGTCGGGTTTCAGCTCGGGGACCAGGTAATGGTAGTTGGTGTCGAACCACTTGGTCATTTCCATCGCGTGGCACGCTGCATTGCCGCGCGCCAACTGGAAATACTGCGAAAGATCCAGCTTCCTACCGAAGCCGAATCGCTGCGGCGCGCAGCCCAGCAAGGCCACCTGGTTGAGCATCTGGTCGTAAAACGCAAAGTCGCCCACCGTCACCCAGTCCAGCCCCGCCGCATGCTGGCGCTGCCAGTTGGCCTGGCGGATGCCGCTCGCCACTGCCTGCAAGGCCGCTTCGTCGATAGCGCCGCGCCAGAAGGCTTCCTGCGCCTGTTTGAGTTCGCGGTTCGGGCCGATGCGCGGAACCCCCAATACGTGTGCCAATGCCATGTCCAGCTCCTTCATCAAGTGATGGACGGCATGATGCGGGCACGCGTAACATGAGACAAACGAATAGTTTTCATCAAATTCATGAATCCATCTCATATCGAACTGCGTCACCTGCGCTTGCTGCAGGCGGTGAGCGAAGCCGGGGGACTGACGGCCGCCGCCGAGCGTCTGCACCTCACGCAATCGGCGGTGTCGCATCAACTGAAAGCGCTGGAAGATGCCCTCGGGCTGGCGCTGGTCGAGCGCGCCGCGCGTCCGCTCGGCCTCACCGCGGCCGGCCGCCGCCTGCTGGCGCTGGCGCACAGCGCGCTGCCGCAGGTGGATGCCGCACTGCGCGACCTGGCCAAGCTGCGCGACGGCGACGCGGGCGAACTGCGCATCGCGGTGGAATGCCACACCTGCTACGACTGGCTGATGCCCGCGATGGATCGCTATCGCGATGTGTGGCCTGGGGTGGAACTCGACTTGCTGGGCGGATTCCAGGCCGATCCGATCGGATTGCTGCTGGACAAGCGCGCCGACCTCGTCATCACCTCCGACACCGCGCCGCGCCCCGGCATCGTCTATGCGCCGCTATTCGGATTTGAAATGCTCGCGCTGCTGCCGCCGGATCATCCGCTCGCCAGCCGGAAATGGCTGCTGCCCGCCGATTTCGCCGGGCACACCCTGATCACCTACCCGGTACCGGAAGACCGGCTCGACCTGATCCGCCGCGTGCTTGCGCCGGCCGGAATCAAACCGCCGCGCCGCGAGGCGCAACTGACCGTCGCCATCCTGCAACTGGTCGCCAGCCGGCGCGGCCTCGCTGCGCTGCCGGCCTGGACCGTCGCGCCCTATATCGAACGCGGCTACGTCGCCGCACGTCCGGTCGGCAGGCACGGCCTGTGGGCGGAACTCCACGTGGCCGTGCGTGCGGCCGACGCCGCACGGGCGTACGTGGCCGACTTCATCGACACCGTCAAACGCGACAGCTTTGCGCGCCTGCCCGGCATCCGCCCGCTGGTCGCCGGAACGATGGAGACGAACGCGCCTGCTAGATGAACAGGCACACGTCGGACTGCTGCGCCACCGGCAGAAAGCTTGCCGCACCGATCCAGTCCTTGATCTCCGGAATGAAATCCTCGTGCCGGTGGCCGAACAGTTCCACCGTCATCTGGCAAGCCACCAGCTTGACGTCGGCCTCGACGCAGAGATCGCGCAATTCCTTGATGCTGGCCACGCCGTTGTTCTTGACCGTCTGCTTCATCAGCGCCGTCGCCATTTTCTCGAAGCCCGGCACCCCGGCCATCACCGCATTCGGCATGTTCCAGTTGATCTCCTTGAACCATTGCGGCCCGAACGGCATTTTCATCGGCATGCTCGGGTTGCCCAATGGGCTGACCTCCAGGTGCAGGTCTTTTTTCAGCAGCTCCAGCCCGTAGAACGTGAAAAACACCGAGACATCCCAGCCCAGCGCCGAAGCGGTGGACGCCAGGATGAACGGCGGGTAGGCCCAGTCCATCGTGCCCTTGGTGGCGATGATGGCGAGCGATGGGGTGTGGTTGGCGATTTCCTCGCGGCGTTTGGCTTCGTAGCGCGCATCGAACCAGGCGTCGAGATCCGCGCCGTGCTCGCGCAACAGCGTCGAAGGCGGGGACTGTATGGATTTGAGTTGGGTATTGGCGCTCATGACATGCTCCTTAAGCCTTGCGGACGACGAAGACAAACTCGCCCTGGTCCGAACGGGACTCGACCAGTTCGTTGCCGGTCTGCTTGCAAAATGCCTGCATGTCTTTGAGCGAGCCGGGATCGGTGGACGTGATCGCCAGGATCTCGCCGGACCCCAGTTCGGACAGCGCTTTTTTGGTACGCAGGATGGGCAGCGGGCAATTGAGGCCGCGCGCGTCGAGGGTATGCGTTGCAGTTTGATTCATGATGCGACTCCTTTGTGGTGAGTAGATGACCGTTCGGTCAAGAAAATCGGCAAAAAAATTGCCGGGCGAAACAGCCGGAATGACATGGCGCGGGTCCAGCGCACAACGCATCGCTAGACCGGTCGGTTAATTCGAGGGGCGAAAAATTGCGTCTGGCGTGCATGGCTTCAGGCGCTCGCCTGCTCGATTCGCAGGGTCTTGATGGCAGGGCCAAGCCGGTAAAGCAGTTCCGGGTCGTTCTGCGACTTGGCAAGCAGGATAACGCCCTCCAGATACGCCAGCATGGCTTCAGCCGTGAGCGCGGTATCCAGCGGCGCCAGCGTGCCATCGGCCACGGCCTGATCGAGCGCGTCCTTGAAGCGCGATTGCGCAGCGCTGAAAATGGCCAGTAGCTTGGCGCGCAGAATATCGTCCTGGGTACTGACTTCGAGGGTGAGATTGCCGAAGATACAGCCGAGCATGCGGCCATGCACTTCCTTGATCGACTTCTGCCAGAAATAGGCCGCATCGATCAGATAATCGATGCGTTCCAGCGGCGGCAGCGCGGGATCAAACGCCTCGGCGACGAAGCCGTTGGCCCAGTCGTCGGCGAATTCGTCGATCACCGCCAGCGCCAGATCGCGCTTGGAAGCGAAGAAGTGATAGAAGCTGCCTTTTTGAACGCCCGCGCTTTCGCAGATTTCCTGGATGCCGACATTGGCATAACTGCGCGAATGAAAACGGGTTTTTGCAGCGGTCACGATGCGGGAGCGGGTATCGGTTGCGGGTATCATGGGCTGCATACTAGTTGACCGACCGGTAAAGTGCAAGCCTTAGCCCGAAGCAAAACGGGTAATGGCTGTGGCCGCGTTCAAATCTCGGAAAACAAATAAGCCAGCAACGCAAACCCCAGCACCACCACCGACAGATTCATCGCCATCCCCATCCAGGTGCAGTAGCGCTCGGGAATTTCGATCGGCTTCAAGGTACGCAGCACGCGGCGGAACTGCACGATGGAAAAACTCATCACCACCAGCGCCAGCACGATGAAGGCGACGCCGATCCAGAACGACAGGTCGCGTCCCGCGCCACCGGCATCCTGCCTCAGCATGTGCAGAAACAGGCCGAAGCGTTCGAGCACGAAACCGAATGCCATCAAGGTGAGGCCGGTGCGGTTCCACGCCATCAGCGTACGTTCGGCGGCAAAAAATACGCGCGGATCGTTGAGGTCGGACATTCTTATACAGGCTCCACTTCAGGCGGCAGGCTGGCTTTGAGCGTAGCCGCCAGGCGCTCGAAGGTTTCGGGAAACGGCGCGCGTTTGCGCCATGCGAGGCCGATGGTGCGGCCGGGCGGCGGTGATTTGAAGGGCCGAATCTCGATCATTTTCTTGCTGGTGCGCGGCCCTGCGTCGACTGCCAGCGCCGGCAGCAATGTCAGCCCCAAGCCCATGCCCACCATCTGGCGCAGGGTTTCCAGGCTGGTGGCGCGCACTTCCTCGCGACCGCGCGATCCCGTGCCGCAGACATCGAGCGCCTGGTCGCGCAGGCAATGGCCTTCGTCGAGCAGCAGCAGTTTCTCGGCCATGATGTCCGCCGCCTTGAGTTCGCGCTGTTTGGTCAGCGCATGCCCTGCCGGCAGCGCGGCAAAAAAAGGTTCGTAGAACAGCGCTTCGACGCGCAGGCTGTCATCGTTCACTGGCAGCGCCAGCAAGCCCGCATCAAGTTTGCCGTCGTTCAGATGCTCGAGGATCTGCGGCGTCATTTCCTCACGCAGCAACAGACGCAGGCCAGGATGCTTCTTGTGCGCCAGGGTCAGCGCATGCGGCAGGTAATACGGCCCGAGCGTGGGGATCACGCCGAGATGAATCGTGCGCGCCATCGGGTCCTGCGCGTGTTTGGCGAGCTCGCGGATGCGCTCGGATTCTTCGACGATATTGCGTGCGGCGGCGAGAATTTCGCGCCCGGTGGGTGTCGGCGTCACCCGCTTGAGGCTGCGGTCGAACAGGGTCACGCCGAGGAAGTCTTCCAGCTTCTTGATCTGCGTGGAGAGCGTGGACTGGGTGATGAAACAAGCCTCGGCGGCACGCCCAAAATGGCCGTGATCGGCCAGTGCGACGAGGTATTTCAGTTCCTGGAGCGTCATGCGGCACCGTTCGATTTTGTCAATGGAATCATTCTAGAGTATTCATGAGACAAATTCCCAGTCATGGTCTTAAATGCAGGCACTCCATCGAGGAGCCGACCAACCAAACAACAGGAGTGAGCGCCATGTCTGAAAGTAAATGTCCCTTCCACCTCACCGCCACCGGCGGTGGCACACCAACCAACCACGACTGGTGGCCGAACCAGTTGAATTTGAAAGTCTTGAGCCAATTCGCTCCCGAGACGAGCCCGATGGAAGCGTCGTTCGATTATGTCGAGGCATTCGAAAAACTCGACCTCGCTGCGGTCAAGAAAGACCTGTACGCGCTGATGACCCACTCCCAGGGCTGGTGGCCGTCCGACTACGGCCACTATGGCCCGCTGTTCATCCGCATGGCCTGGCACGCGGCGGGCACCTACCGCGTCGGCGACGGCCGTGGCGGCGCAGGCATGGGCCAGCAGCGTTTCGCGCCGACCAATTCCTGGCCCGACAACGTCAACCTCGACAAGGCGCGCCGCCTGCTGTGGCCGGTCAAGCAGAAATACGGCAACCAGATTTCCTGGGCCGACCTCATTGTGCTGGCCGGCAACTGCGCGCTGGAATCGATGGGCTTCAAGACCTTCGGCTTCGGCGGCGGACGTGCCGACGTGTACGAACCCGACGAGTCGGTGTACTGGGGCTCCGAATCCGATTGGCTGGGCGACACGCGCCACGGTACGCAGCAGGATTTCGAGAATCCGCTGGCCGCCGTGCAGATGGGCCTGATCTACGTCAACCCCGAAGGCCCCGGCGGCAAGTCCGACCCGCTGCAGTCCGGACGCCTGGTACGCGAAACCTTCGCCCGCATGGCGATGAACGACTACGAGACCGTGGCGCTCACCGCTGGCGGCCATACCTTCGGCAAATGCCACGGCGCAGGTGACGCGGCGAAGGTCGGCCCCGCCCCCGAAGCGGCCGGCATCGAGAACCAGGGCTTCGGCTGGATCAGTTCCCACGGCAGTGGAAAAGGCGGCGACCAGATCGGCAGCGGCCTGGAAGGCTCGTGGACGCCCACGCCGACGAAGTGGGACATGAGCTATCTCGACATGCTGTTCGGCAATGAATGGCTGCCGACGAAGAGCCCCGCCGGCGCCTCGCAGTGGACGCCCGTCAAACACACCGACGCCAACATGGCGCCGGCCGCGGACAACGCGTCGAAGAAGGTGCCGATCATCATGACCGACGCCGACATGGCGATGCGCTACGACCCCGAGTACGAAAAGATCGCGCGCCACTTCCACACGCATCCGGAAGAATTCGCCGACGCCTTCGCGCGCGCCTGGTTCAAGCTCACCCACCGCGACATGGGTCCCAAGGCCCGCTACCACGGCCCCGAAGTGCCGCAGGAAGAGCTGATCTGGCAAGACCCGATCCCTGCGGTGAATCATCCGCTGGTCGACGACCAGGACATGGCCGCGTTCAAGGCCAAGGTGCTGGCCTCCGGGCTCACGGTGTCCGATCTGGTTTCCACCGCTTGGGCCTCGGCGTCCACCTTCCGTGGTTCCGACAAGCGCGGCGGCGCCAACGGCGCGCGCATCCGTCTCGCGCCGATGAAAGACTGGGAAGTCAACCAGCCGGCGCAGCTCGCCAAGGTGCTCGGCAAGCTCGAAGCGATCCAGGCCGAGTTCAACGGTGCGGCCAGCGGCGGCAAGAAGATTTCGCTCGCCGACCTCATCGTGCTGGCCGGTTGCGCAGGCGTTGAAGCCGCCGCCAAGGCGGCGGGGGTCGAGGCCACTGTTCCATTTACCCCGGGCCGCATGGACGCCTCGCAGGAGCAGACCGACGCCGACTCCTTCGCGCCGCTCGAACCGATTGCCGACGGCTTCCGCAACTACCGCAGCAGTCGCTTCCCCGAGGTACCCGCCGAAGCGCTGCTGGTGGACAAGGCGCAACTGCTCACGCTGACCGCGCCGGAGATGACGGTGCTCGTCGGCGGCTTGCGCGCGCTTGACGCCAACCACGGTGGCAGCAAGCACGGCGTGTTCACCGAGCGGCCGGGTGCGCTGACGAACGACTTCTTCGTCAACCTGCTCGACATGAACAACGAGTGGAAGCCGATCGATGCGGAGAAGAACGTGTTCGAGGTGCGCGACCGCAAGACCGGCAAGGCCAGGTGGACTGCCACGCGCGCCGATCTGGTGTTCGGCTCGAACTCGCAGTTGCGCGCCAACGCCGAGGTCTACGGGCAAAACGATGGGCAGGCGAAATTCGTCAAGGATTTCGTCGCGGCCTGGACCAAGGTGATGAACCTGGATCGCTTCGATCTCGGCTGATCGCACGCAACCGTTCCGGGCTCAGCGATAAAGCCCGGGCAAAAATGGGAACGGCGTTACGGTCTATCCGTAACGCCGTTTTTTTTTCGGGCTCGCATCTGCTCAGCGCAAATTAACCCTGAACGGCTGTTCTATTTTATCAATCGATATGTTTAATATTATTCATGAGACAAATATTTTCCCATCGTTTTTAATGAACGCATTCCGCCGTGGAATGAAACTTCGATAAAAGGAGAACACCATGATTGCCATGAGCATGCTCAGCACCTACGACGAATACCGCCGCGACCAGCGCGCCAGCGCGCCGGTCTACCCGGTTCCCGCCCATCCCGTGCGCCACGCGATGATGCTTGTGTTGAGCCGGGTCGGGCTCGGCATCGGCGGCGTTGCGGCAATGGACGACGACGCAGCGCTGGGGATCGGTTGATACCGGAGCGGGCTTGCCCGCAAGGAGCACGCTGCGCTGAAATGAGCATCCTACAATCCCGTCATGAACACAGCCGCCCGCCGGGATGGTGTACCCGTGCAACAGCGACAACGCCACGCTGAGGCAGGTGCGGGATGGGTTGCGCGAGCGGGCGCAGGCGGGTTGGTCGTTTCGCGTTATGGACACCGAACGTTGACGTTCAGGAGCACTTCGTTGAACTGGATGACGGGCTCGATATCCGTGTAGTTCGCCATGTCACCCTGCAAGCTCTCCGCGAGTGGCATGAATGCGGCGAGAAAGTCTTCCACGGTATCGAAAAGATAGTGGCACATGGCAACGTAGGCCGGCGCCGAGCCGGGAACCGCGCCGCCCAGGCCATGCTCGACCGATACCCCCTTGAAGCCGGGATGCGCACTCAGAAGCTTGATGGACAGGGGCATGTGGGTTTCGCTGTAGTACTGAACATCGAACCGGGTGCCCTTGCCGTTCGGGTACAGGATGCTGATGGTGACCATCGATGCCTCTCGGATGGTTGATAAAAGGGCGCATGAAAAAGCGCCCGCCACGACCTCTCCTTAACAATCATCCAGCAGGACCATGGGTCCGGTTCGCTTGCCGCCATTCCTGGGGGAACGGAGCGGCACACCCGCCTCGCGTACGGCCTGCAGCAGGCGTACGCCCCACGGCAGCCGCGCGGCGAGCAGCACAGCGAGCAGCGCGCCATAGATCAAGGGCTGCGTCATGTCCTGCTTCACCAGCCAGACGTAATGGATCACGCCCAGCACCGCGATCGCATAGACCAGCCTGTGCAGCGCCTGCCAGCGCCGTCCCAGACGCCGCATCATGGCCTGGGTCGAGGTCGCAGCCAGCGGAATGAGCAGGACGAAGGCGGCGAAGCCGACGCTGATGAACGGCCGCTTGACGATATCCCCGGCGATCGCCGCCAGCTCGAAAAACTGGTCGAGCCACAGATAGGTGACGACATGCAGGCTGGCGTAGAAGAAGGCGAACAGCCCCAGCATGCGCCGGTAGCGCACCAGACCGGCCCGGCCGGTGAGCCGGCGCAGCGGCGTGACGGCGAGCGTCGCCAGCAGCCCGACCAAGGTCCAGGTGCCGGTCGAGCGCGTGACGAATTCGATCGGATTCGCGCCCAGCCCGCCGTCCAGGCCCAGCGCGATCAGGCGCAGCAGCGGCAGCAGGCACAGGCCAAAAATCCAGACCTTCGGATTGCGCAGCACGGTCCCCATCAGAAGAAGCGCTTCAGGTCCATGCCGCGATACAGCTGGGCGACCTGGTCGCCGTAGCCGTTGAACATCAGCGTGTCGCGCTTGAAGAATTCGCCGATGCGCCGCTCCTTCGCCTGGCTCCAGCGCGGGTGGTCGACGTGCGGGTTGACGTTGGAATAGAAGCCGTACTCCCGCGGCGCCGCCTTCATCCAGGCGGTGAGCGGCGGCTTCTCGACGAAGCGGATCCTGGCGATGGACTTGGCGCTCTTGAAGCCGTATTTCCACGGCACCACCAGCCGCACCGGCGCGCCGTTCTGCTTGGGCAGGACTTCGCCGTAAAGCCCGACCGCCAAGAGCGTCAAAGGATGCATCGCCTCGTCCAGCCGCAGGCCCTCGACGTAGGGCCAGTCGAGCAGACGCGTACGCTGCCCCGGCATCTGCGCGGGATCGTGCAGGGTGACGAATTCGACGTATTTCGCCTTGCCGGTCGGCTCGGCGCGGCGGATGAGTTCACGCAGGGGAAACCCCACCCAGGGGATCACCATCGACCAGCCCTCGACGCAGCGCAAGCGGTAGACGCGCTCTTCCAGCGGGGCAAGCTTCAGCAGGGTGTCGATGTCCCAGGTTGCGGGGCGACGCACCTCACCCTCGACCGCGACGGTCCACGACTGGGTCCTGAGGCTGCCCGCGTTCTGCGCCGGGTCGCCCTTGCCGGTGCCAAATTCATAGAAGTTGTTGTAGGTGGTGACGTCCTTGTAGGGCGTCCTCTCCTCGTCCAGGCGGTAGGCGCTGGCGCGCACGCCGGGCAACCGGGGGCCGGCTGCGGCATCGCCCGCAGCGCCGAGGACGGCGCCGGCTGCCAGCGCAACGACGCCCTGCATGAAGCGGCGGCGTTCCCGATAGACCTCGGGCGGGGTGATTTCGGACGGCAGGATGTCAGAGGGATGGCGTATCAGCATCGCTCGATTCTCAGGAAAGAAGCTTCATGGACAGGATCAGCAAGATTGCCGCGTTGCCACAGCTCAGATGACCACGACGCGGGGGCAGCTGGATGCGGACTTCTTCGGATTGACCTTCATTTCATGAAGTGAGTCCATTTGCCGATGGGCCGCTTCCGCCACCTTCAGCAAATCCGCCCGGCCCAGGTTGCCGGACAACACATACCCCGTGCCGTCCTCGATCCAGTAGAAGGCATTGACCTCCTTTTCCTGGGCAAACTCGAAGGACCTGCTCTTGTCGTATCCCATCTCCTGGGTTTTGACATACAGCGTCAAGCGTCGCCCCACGCCATCCTCGTACATGAATTGCGCTGCCGGCCCGTGGGTCCCGGCCAACAAGCGTCCGCCCATCAAGGCGAAGCCGACCGTTTCCAGCTTCGGCGCCTGGAGGTTCATGCCCAGACGCTTGGAAAGCCACGCCTCCAGATGGTCCTCATTGCTGGCCTGAATCTCCACGGGATGGGCGACTTCGCTTGCATAAGTGGCGTAAGCGACGGCAGCGTGCCGCACCATCGGCGGCATGTCATTGTGCGGAAGCGCCAGCTGCATTTGCCATCCCAGGGCCACCCCCAGCGAAAGCCAGGCAACCGTGAGCGCAAAGGAGGCGGGGCGCCAGCCACCGACGGGAGACGCCGGCACCAGGATGCCAAGCGCCCGGCCACCCCGCTTGGTCAAGTCGCGAAGCCTTGCCCGGACGCTGGCAAACGGAATGCGCAACGACGCGGGCGCGGATTCCGCCTTGGTGTCGAAACACGCCAACAAGCGGTCGGGTATTTTCTCGCTCAATATCGGGTCGAAATGATCGTGCAGATCGTCATTGATATGCGAATACCCCACGAGCCTGCGCGCATCGTCCGGATGGGCGGCGAGGTAGGCCTCGACTTCGCCGCGCCTTGCATCGCTCAGGCGATTGTCCACGTAGGCCTGCAAGTCAGCTTCGGTAATAGATGATTTGTTCATGGCATGGTCACGAAAACAGGTTGGAACTCGAAGGGGGGTTCATATCACGACGCTCAGATTCGGCTTGGCCGATCCGTCCAGTAATCTGCGCAATCGCTCTCGCCCTCGCGAAAGCCGGGACATGACCGTTCCGAGCGGGATGCCCAGGGTCTGTGCCACTTCTTCGTAGCTGAAATTTTCCAGCCCGACCAGAAGCAGCACTTCCCTTTGCTCGAGTGGCAACGCAAGCAGCGAAGTCGACAGGTCGCGAATCCTCAACCCCTCTTCCTGGCGGCCTCCGACAGGTATGTCCATATCGTCATCCAGCGGCGCCATCTCCTGCTTCGAACGCACCTGGTTGACGTACAGGTTATGCATGACTGAAAACAGCCATGCACGCAGATTTGTTCCCTGCTGCCACAGCGAAAATTTTCTCAATGCCCGCTCCAGGGTGTCCTGGACCAGGTCGTCCGCTTCTACTTCGTGCTTCGCCAATGCCCGCGCGTATCGTCGCAGCTGGGGGACATGGGCCATGATGGGATGTTCGGTAGTCATCGCATTCCTTTGTCTCGAATCCTCGATTTCCGGCGTCCCAACCATTGCAGTAGCTGACGTGTTCTGGTCATGGCAAAAACGTCCCATGCAGCTCAGCGTTTTATTCAAGGCTTGCACCATTATTCCAAAAACCCAAATTCCTCACCTACAAACAAGCCTCGATATCAATTTATTCCAAAGGCGGTGAAATAAACGTTAATCAATCGAGAGGTGGCGCAGACATGGCTCTGCTCACTAGGGATCAACATGCGCAGTCCGGTTTTTATTCCACTGCCCACATTGAATCCCGACCGCTGACCAGGTAACGGTTCGGCGCCAAGGGAATAAACCGGTTGGACATCTGTTCATGAAGATGCCTGGTTTCGGGCACTTTTACTTCACATCCCCAAAGGAGAAACAGCATGTCGCACTTACGAATCACGGCACTTGGGCTTGCCGCCCTCATATCGTCAGCGCTGGGTGTCGCCCCGGCACAGGCCAGCAACAGCTTTGCAGTTGTGGATGCCTACAAGGATTTCCTGCCCTCATACACGGCCGGTCCCGCCGACGGGGACATGGATGTGATCGCAGCGGCGGCCTTCTATGATGGCGCCGACAAGACGTTTTCCTTCAGCACCATCCTGGCCGACAAGGTCGGACTGACCCCGGGCGCCTTGTATGTCTGGGGGATCGACCGTGGCCGCGGAACCCAGCGTTTCCTGGCAGGTTCGCCCTCCATCGGTGCCGGCGTGTTCTTCGACTCCGTGCTGGTGGTCCGCCCGGATGGCACGGGTGCCTTCAACGACTTCATCAACGGCACCTCAACCCCGCTGGATCCCGCCCACATCAAGATCAGCGGCCTCACGGTCACGGTGGAGGATTTGCCACTCGACCTGCTTGCACCCGACACGGCGGGTTTCAAGGCCGACCCCGCGCTGTATACCTGGAACCTGTGGCCGCGCCTGGGGCTGGGTAGCAACAACCAGATCAGCGACTTCGCCCCGGATGGCGCCAACCTGGGCTTTCAGGTGACTGCCGTGCCCGAGCCCCAGACGTTCGCCATGTTATTGGCGGGCCTGGGCTTGGTCGGCCTCAGGGCGTCGCGCACGCGGCGTGCCTGAACGATGCCGCTGGGACCGGGCGCGTAGGTTCCCGGCCCGCAGCCGGTGTGCAGGGCTTAGCCCTGCACACGCCTGCGCTGCAAATATCCAATCGAAAAATCGAAATCTTCAGGGCGCAAGGTGCATGAGGCGCCCCTGCCCCCTTCACTACGTTCGAAGAATTCCGGCATGCCCGTGGGAATAATCCGCGCTGCTCAGCGTTCATGAAAGCGGGTGGCGCAACACGCATCACGCGTTGCAACCCAATACCCCATTTTCATTTAAGGAGTGAACGCATGAAGGCACACAATTCGATGGTTGGTTTTTTCACTGGCATGGCCTGCTTGGCGCTGTCTGGCGCGGCATTCGCGCAGGAAAGCGGTCTTTATGACCCGTCGATCAAGCATATGCCAAAGGACGGGATCGTAAAATTTTATGGCGCGGGCGGACCGCATACCGCCTTCAAGAAGGTCGCAAACGTCTGGGAGAAGAAGACGGGCAAACGCGTTGAAATCATTGCCGGCCCCGAACGCAAATGGTCGGCCAAGGCCCAAGCCGATGCCGATATTCTCTGGGGCACATCGGAACAGTCGATGACCGCATTTCTGGAAACCTACAAGACCTTTTCCTCGGATCAAGTCGAGCCGATCTACATTCGCCCGACGATCATCGCGGTGAAATCCGGCAACCCGAAAAACATCAAACGCTTCGAAGACTTGCTCAAGGATGGCGTCAAAATCGTGGTCACCGAAGGCGCTGGCGTTTCCAACACCTCAGGAACCGGCACCTGGGAGGACGTTGCCGGGCGCTTGGGCCGACTCGAGGACATCCGTGCGTTCCGCCGCAACATCGTCGCCTTCGGCAAGGGATCGGGCGCGAGCCTGAAGGCCTTCAAGGAACTCGGCGCGGATGCCTGGATCACCTGGCCGGATTGGCCCGTCACCTACGCGGACACGCTCGAAGAAGTCCCGCTGCCCCGCGAACGGCAAATCTGGCGCGATGTGAATGTGGCGCTCTCGCCCGACGCCGATCCGGAAGCCAAGCAGTTCCTCGATTTTCTCGTCACCCCGGAGGCCCAGGCGCTGATGAAGACCGAGGGATGGATACGCTGATCTGGAGCAAGACATGGCCAAATCCACTGTCACCTACTGGAATGCATTCAGCCCCGAAGCCCAAAAAGAGTGGGCACCTATCAAGGGATTGGAGGGCATGGCCGAGGAACTTACGCTGAGTATCGACAGAGAGACCGGCGAGTACACCAGGTTGACCCGTTTTCTTCCGGGTGCCGATACGACGGCCTTAGGCGGCAAGTCGCATCCGTATCCCGAAGAAGTATTCATCGTCAGCGGCCGGCTATACGACAGTGCGTTTGCCATGTGGCTCGAAGCGGGGCACTACGCCAGCCGTCCCCCTGGGGAACTACATGGGCCGTTCAAGACCGACGTTGGCTGCATCGTGCTGGAGATCGTTCCCCTCTCGCGTTGATTAGTTTCATTCCACCGGCCTGCACAAAAACCCACGCAGGCCGGTGAATTCAAATCTTGGATTTCTCCCCATCTGGCCTGCCTTGACTCCGTCTCTCCGAACACCGGAGCGACCGCTCGATGCCGACACGTCAGGTGATAACGGCGTAGATCAAACACGTTTCGTCTGGGCGCGTGCACAGCCGAAAAACATCCTGGCGGCGCACAGCGCGAAGCGCCATTTTATTCCGCCGCGTTCTCCCGTTTCGGCAAGAATTCTTTGACAAGCATCGTGGGAATAATCCTGTTTCCCCGGCGTTTATGAGAATGAATGGTGCGATACGCGCCATTCGTCAACACATCATTTTTATCAAGGAGTCATCTCATGAACACTCGCAATCTTATTGTCGGAATTTTCTCTGTGCTGGTCTGCATGTCTTCGATACAGGCCCAAGCCGAATCCACATCTTGGTGCAGCCCCGATTCATACGGCCACGCACTCTGCGATCCAATCCAACCCACAACCGATGCAACGATCGAGGCTGGCGAAGGCGACATGTACGGCAGCGTTCTGCTGGATGTGCCCGCCAAAGTCACGACTGCCGCCGTATCCGAAGGTCCCTGGGGCGACAAGTACGCACGCCTCCCGGAGGACTGGTCCCCTTATCGCTAGCGTGCCTGGTGACCTGGCCGGCCGCGATATCAGCCAATCCTGACCGCGGCTTTTGCGAAGACCTGCGGAATAAATCTCACCGCGCAGTTGTTCATTCTGCATCGACCCAGGAGCGGGCTTGTCCGACCCTCTGCGCAACGCCCGCACCAGGATGAATTCGATCCATTCCCTGCATCCGGCATGCCGCCAGGTCGCCAACCCGATCCATGAATTAAAGGAGAATCAAATGAACCTTACCCGCAGAGACATACTCAAGCTGGCAGCCCTGGGGGCGGTTGGCAGTCTGATCGATGCAGGCCCCTCTTTGGCAGGGCCGAACATCGGTGGCGTCGCCGCCGACACCGGAAGCGACCGTGTCTTCATCTGCAACGAGGACTCGAACACGCTGACGGTCATCAACCCCTACAGCAACACCGTGGATTCCACCATCAACCTCACCAGCTTCGACGAGGATCCGCGCCCGCCCTTCCGTTTCGTCACCGGCGGCGTAGTGCCCACCCACGCGGCGATGATCCACAAGCCCCTCTATCACGGCGCCATCTCCATCCACGGCGCGGCGCCTTCGCCCGATTCCAGCCTCATCGCCACCACCGGACGCGGCAGCAGCAACGTCTACCTCATCGACGCCCGCACCCGCTCGGTGATCGGCAGCACCGCCAATCCCCAGGCTGGCGACAAGACCAGCGCCCAGCGCCTGTCCAGCGGCATCCTGATCGGACGCGAGCCGCACGAGCCCACCTTCACGCGCAACGGCAAGGAACTGTGGGTCACCCTGCGCGGCGAGAACCGCATTGTGATTCTCGACGTGGAACGTGCGCTCAAGCAGGTCGGCGGCAAGGAAGCCGGCGCAGTGCGCCAGTACCTCGACACCCTCAACGGCCCGGCCCAGGTGTGGTTCAGCACGAACGGCAAGCTCGCCTTCGTCATCTCGCAGAAGGTGTCCAAGGTCGACGTGTACCACGTCAACGCCAACCGCCACGGCTACAGCCGGCCGAAGCTCAAAACGACCCTCGACCTCACGGCCCAGGACCCCTTCAGCTTCACCCCATTCCAGAAGACCACGCCGGACGGCAAGGAAGTGTGGTTCTCCCACAAGCTGGCCGACAGCGTTTCCGCCTGGGAGGCGTCGGGCGATCACCGCGTGCTCAGCCACGTCCAGCTGGGCAAAATGGCGCGGCCGAACCATGTGGAGTTCGTGGAAAACGCCAATGGGCGCGCGGTCTATGCCAGCCTCGCGCGAGTGGACGACGGTGGCCCCGGCGGCGTCGCATCGAGCCAGATCGCCATCATCGACCGCAGCGCGCCCGCGGGCAGCCGGAAGGTAGTGAGCAACTTCTTCACCCATGGCCGCGAGTCACACGGCCTGTGGACCAACCCCGAAGGCACGCGCCTCTACGTCGCCCACGAGCAGGACGAACTGCCGGGCACGCCGGCCGAAGGCCAGACCGTGTGCAGCGTGTTCGACGTCAGCGATCCGTTCAAGCCAGGTTTCATTGCGCAAATCCCGCTCGGCAATCTCGACCTGCCGTCCGGCAAGCTGCGCAACAAGAAGAGCATCAACCTGGTCTACGTGCGTCCCGGCGCGCGCAGCCAAGCGGGTTGAAGGGGGAGGATGGCCATGAAACGATTACCGTACATCGCGTTCGTCTTGATGCTGTCGGCGAGCGCCCTCGCCGAGAAGGGTGCGGCACCGCACGCCCACCACAGCATGGCCGTTCAGGAGGATGTGTCACGCTACCCTGCGCAGTTCCAGCGCTTTATCCGCGAGATGGATCGAGACATGGAAAAGATGATGACCGACATGCATCACCCCGGCTACACCGGTAACGCGGACGTCGATTTCCTCGCCATGATGATCCCGCACCACCAGGGGGCGGTGGACATGGCCCGCCTGGTCCTGATCCACGGCCAAGACCCTCTGGCGCGTCAACTAGCAGAAGAAATCATGGCCAGCCAACAGGCGGAAATCATGGCCATGAAGGCGCGCCTGAACATCCTGAGCAAGGGTGCGGATCCCGACCCCGGCGGCTATCCCGCGCTGAATGGCGTACGCGGCCAGTATTAGGCCGTCGTACCGCATCTGGCCTGCATCACCATGGCCATGAACACACGCACTAGGTTTTGATTGCCACCAAATCGATCAACGCCGACCTGCCATGATGGTGGATGCCCTCGCTGATGACCGCTTCGTGCTCGGCCAGATGCCGGATGTCCCAGTCGCCGAACCAGCGCCGCAGGTCGGCTTCGGTATACAGGTTGGCGGGATTGGACGGCCCGCCGGTGCCGAATTCGATCTGCTTCGGCGTGTAGCCCTGCAGGATGAGCGTGCCGCCCGGCTTGAGGGTGCGGCGGATACCGTCGATGATCCGCTCGCGCCCGGGCGGCGGCACGAACTGGATGAAGATGGCGACGACCACGTCGTAGGCCGCCTCGGGCCAGGACCAGTCGAGCACGTCGGCCTGTTCGATTTCCAGCGTCACGCCGCATCCGGCCGCCAGTTTGGCGGCTTTGTCGAGCGCCGCCGGCGAGAAGTCGATGGCATGCACCGCCAGCCCCTGCTGCGCCAGCCATACGCCGTTGCGCCCCTCGCCGTCGGCGATCGACAGCGCACGCTGGCCCGCTTTCAGGTGGGTAGCCTGGCTGGCGAGAAAGGCATTGGGCGCGGTGCCGAAGATATATTCGTCGGTGGCATAACGCGCATTCCAGAAGTCGAGGCTCATACCCGGGCGCGTCTTATTTCGCGTTGGCGGCGAGCAGCTTTTCCAGTTGTGTGGCCGGCACCATGCCCGGCACGCGCTGGCCGTTGGTAAAGAACAGCGTGGGGGTACCGGACACTTTCAGCTTCTGCCCCAGCGCGATGGTTTCGTCGACCGGGTTGTCACACTTGCCGTCGTTGACTGGCACCGTGCCGCGCGTGATGTAGGCATCCCACGCCTTGTTGCGGTCGGGCGCGCACCAGATCTGTTTGGACATCTGCACGGCCTTGGGATGCAGGCCTTCGATCGGGTAGAGGAAGGTATAGACGGTGATGTTGTCGACCTTGGACAGCTCGGCCTCGAACTTGCGGCAGTACGGGCAATCGACGTCGGAGAACACCACCAGCTTGCGCGCGCCATTGCCTTTCACCACCTTGATCGAATTGGCCAGCGGCAGCTCGCTCCACTTGATCGCCTGCAACTGGTTCAAACGTGCCTGCGTCAGGTTGGTGCGGTTTTTCAGGTCGATCACGTCGCCGGTGATCACGTATTGCGCCTTGGCATCGGTGTACACCAGCTGATCGTCGAGATACACCTCGTACAAACCGCTGTAGGGCGTGGGCTTGACCAGACTAATCTGCGCGCCGGGGAACTGCTGCGTCAGCGCCTTGCGGATCACGGCCTCGTTGGCCTGCGCACTTGCGGCAAACAGCAGGCTGGCGGCCAGCGCCAGTTGGGTCAAGCGAACGGCAAACTTCATGGAAACTCCAGAAAATAATTGAAAAATCAGGCCATCGCCTCGCGCACCAGCGCCGCCTTCAGTGGCGGCATCCGGTTGAGCCAGGCCATGCCGGTATTGCGCAGCCAGCCCGCCTGCTCGTTGACGAACAGGTGATGCAGGCCGTGGGTGAGCGCCTGCATGCGCTGCACCGGCTCGGCACGCATGCGCGCGTAGCGTTGTAGCACACGCAGATCACCGCAATGGCTTTTGCGATAGGCCGCCAGCACCTCGACCAGCGCTTCGGCGTCGCCAAAGCCCAGGTTCACGCCCTGCCCCGACAGCGGATGCACGCCATGCGCCGCATCGCCGATCAGGGCCACGCCGGGCGCCACCACCGCATCCACCCGGTTCAGCCGCAGCGGAAACGCCGCTGCCGGCGTCAACAGACGCAGCGCGCCCAGGGTATCGTGGCCAGCCGCCCGCACCGACTCCGCCAGTGCCGCGCCATCCAGTGCGACCAGCTCATCCGCCCGCGCCGCTGGAGTGGACCAGACCATCGACATCTGGTTCCCGCCCGGCCCGCCCAGCGGCAGCCAGGCCAAAATATCGTGGTCGAAAAACCACTGGAACGCGGTGCCGCGATGCGGCCGCTCGCATTCGAAATTCGCCACCACGCCGCTCTGGCCGTAAGGCGTCAGCGTCGAACCCAGCCCCGCCCAGTCGCGGATACGCGAAGTTGCGCCGTCGGCGCCGACCAGCAATTCGGTTTCCAGCTGCGTGCCGTCGGCCAGCGCCAGTCGCGTGCGCGACTCGCCTCGCTCGATGCTTGCGATGACGGCCGGGCAATGCAAGGCCACATTGCCGTCGGCCTGCAGGGCCTGCCACAGCGCGTGTTGCAGGCGCCCGCTTTCGACGATGGTGGCCAGGTGCGACACGCCCGCTTCATAGGCATCGAGCCGGATCGCGCCCGACGTGTCGCCCATCACATCCATGCGGAATACCGGCTGCAGGCGGGCAGCGTCCATGCGCTGCCAGGCCTGCATGCGTTCGAGAAAGCGCTGGCTGGCGGGGCTGATGGCGTAGATGCGGGTATCCCAGGCGTCATCCGGTTGCGCGGGCGGCTGGCGCTCGACCAAGGCCACGCGCAAACCCTGCCGACCGAGCGCCAACGCCGCCGCCGCGCCCACCAGGCCGGCGCCGACGATCACCACCTGATAGCGTTCGCCGCTCATCCACGCGCCCCGAATATCATCCGTCGCGCGACGAAGTTTTTCAGCGGCGGACACAGTTCCAGCGCCAGCAGGCCGAGTCCGCGCGCGTGGCGCACCGGCGCGATGTCGTTGGAAAACACGCGCACCAGAAAGTCGGTGAAACCAACGCCGCCCAGCACGTCGACGCGACGACCGCGTGCATACGCCGCCAGCATGGTGGCATTGCCCAAGGCATCCGGCGCGCTGTCGCCGCACAGGCTGGCCAGTTCCCAAGCGTCGCGCAGGCCGATGTTGAAGCCCTGCCCCGATACCGGATGCAGGGTCTGCGCAGCGTTGCCGATGCGCACCACGCGGTCGGCGGCCGTGCTGCCGACATACGCCAGTTTCAGCGGAAAGGTTTTGCGCGGGCTGGCAGCGACAAACCGCCCCTGGCGTCCGCCAAAGTGGCGATACAGCGCATCGAGAAATGCCGCATCGTCCAGCGCGGCGATGCGTTCGGCGTCGGCATGGCTGGCTGTCCACACCAGGGCGTAACGATCCCCTTTCGGCAGCAAGGCTGCCGGGCCTTCCGGCGTAAACCGTTCGTACGCCTGATTTGCGTGCGGCAGCTCGGTTTGCACTTCGCACACCACCGCCATCTGTTCGTAGTCGCGTTGCAGTTTGGGTGCGGGTGCCACACTCATTTTTGAAGCAGCGTCGCCGCGCCCGCCGTCGGCCACCACCACCAGCGGCGCCGCGTGACTGCGCCCGTCGTCGGCATGCAGCGTCGCGGTTGCGACAGCCGGCTCAATACGCGTGACGGCCACGCCGTATTCGACCGCAATCTTGGCCTCGGCCAGCGCCTGCTTCAATGCGGCGGTCAGCGTTGCGTAAGGCAGCACGTAGCCTAATGCCGGCACCTTCACGTCCTCTGCCGACAGCCGCGCCACGCCGAGCGCGCCGCGCTGCGAAATATGGATGCGGGTAATCGGCGTCACGTCCTGCAGCCGGCGCCACACGCCGAGCCGCTCGAGGATCAGCTGCGAGCCATGCGATAAGGCCAGCGTGCGGCTGTCGGCGCGCGCGTCTTCCGGCTGTGCCTCGATCACCTGCGCAGCGATGCCCTGCTGCCGCAGCGCCAGCGCACACACCGCGCCGACCGGCCCGGCGCCAACGATGAGCACGTCGGGCGTTGCGCTGATTTCATTGGGCACGCCCTTACTCACCGCGCATCCAGTCTTCGATCTCCGCCACGGTTTTGGGCGGTGTGGTCAGCACCTCGCAGCCGGATGCATTCACCACCACGTCGTCCTCGATGCGGATGCCGATGTTCCAGAAAGCCTCGGGTACATCGTCCGCCGGGCGGATGTAGAGACCCGGCTCGACTGTCAGCGTCATGCCCGGCAGCAGCGGCCGCCATTCGCCGTGCAGCTTGTATTCGCCGGCATCGTGCACGTCCATACCCAGCCAGTGGCCGGTGCGGTGCATGTAGAAGCGGTTGTAGGCGTTCGACTCGATCAGCCCGTCGACCTCGCCGGCCAGCAGTTTGAGATCGACCATGCCTTGCGTCAGCACGCGTACCGCCGTCTCGTGCGGCGCGATCCAGGTTGCACCGGGCCTGACCGCGGCGATGGCGGCGGCCTGTGCCGCAAGCACGAGTTCATACGCATCCTTCTGCGCTGCGCTGAATGTGCCGTTGACCGGAAAGGTGCGGGTGATGTCGGCCGCATAGCTGCCGAACTCGGCCGCGGCGTCGATCAGCAACAGATCGCCGTCGCGCAACGGCTTGTTGTTGAACACGTAATGCAGTACACAGGCGTTGGCACCGCTGGCGACGATGGACGTATACGCCGGCGCCTCGGCGCCGCCGCGACGGAAGGCCGAGAGCAGCTCGGCTTCGATCTCGTATTCGTGGCCGCCCGGCCGGGTGGCGCGCATCGCACGACGGTGTGCTTCGGTCGATATTTCGGCGGCGCGGCGCATCAGGGTCAGTTCGTGGCCATCCTTGATCAGCCGCATCTCGTCCAGCCAGATGCGGGCGTCGATCAGCTTGTTCGGTGCGTGCACGCCACCGCGCGCCTTGCCGCGCACCGTGTTGAGCCAGCCCATCATCTGCGTGTCCCAGGCCATGTCGCGGCCGATGATGTAGGCCAGCGCCGGCTGGTTTTCCAGCAACTTCGGCAACTCCGCGTCCAGCGCGTCATAAGTGAAGGCATCGTCGAAGGCGAAAATCTCGCGCGCCGCCGCCGGGCCATACCGGAAGCCGTCCCAGATCTCGCGCTCTTCGTTGCGTTCGCGGCAGAACAGAATGTGACGCGGCTGCGCACCGCCCACCAGCACCACCACCGCCTCGGGTTCGTTGAAGCCAGTCAGCCAGTAGAAGTAACTGTCGTGCCGGTAGGGATAGTGCGTATCGCGGTTGCGCGGCACCTCCGGCGCGGTCGCGATGACCATCACCCCCTCGCCCATCTCGTCCAGTACCCGCTGACGGCGGGCGCGATAAATTACGGAATCAGGCTGCATGGTGTTGTCTCAGTTCCTCGTCCAGTGCATTCAGGCGTTCCGGCGTGCCGACGTCAACCCAGCGCCCGCCAAAATGTTCGCCGCTCACACGGCCGGCATCGATCGCCTGCCGCAACAGCGGCGCCAGCGGCGCTTTTTCGCCTGCCGGGGTATGGGCGAACAGCGCACGGTGATAGACGCCGATGCCGGAGAAGGTGAGCAGTGAGCAGTCAGCAGTCAGCGGTGAAGGGGTCACGCGCCCGTCTTCCAGCAAAAAATCGCCCTTCAGGTTGTGCGATGGATTATCGACCAGCACCAGATGCGCCTGGTCGTGCCCGGCAGACAGTCGCGCCAGGGGCTCGGCGAGACGGCTGAAATCGTATTCGCAGTAGATGTCGCCGTTCACCACGGTGAAGACCTCGTTTTCAATCAGCGGCAGTGCAGTGGCGATGCCGCCCGCCGTTTCCAGCGCATTGCCTTCGCGCGAATAGTCGATTGACACGCCGAGCGCCGCACCGTTCCCCAGCGCATCCTCGATCTGCTGGCCGAGGTGCGCGTGGTTGATGACGATATGCGTGAAGCCCGCCGCACGCAGGCGCTCGATATGCCATACGATCAGCGGCTTGCCGCCGACCTGCAACAATGGCTTGGGTGTGTGGTCGGTGAGCGGGCGCATGCGCTCGCCGCGGCCGGCGGCAAGGATCATGGCGGTTTTCATATTGCCGCCCCCTCTTCGTCCAAGAAGTAAAACTTACCATTCTTGGTTTTTTCCCAGTATTCAACTTCCACACCAAGAGTTTTCATTGTAAGTTCCAGTGCCTGCAAGGCATCTATTCCAAACATCGCAAACAACTTCTTGCTAGATTCGGTGCTTAGTTCATAGGGGCAGCACCAATCTAGTCCTTCTCCGTGCGCGAATGGCATACCAACCTTAAGTAATGCATTTTCTTTTCGTCCATCCGTATGGATAAACGTCATCTCCCTTGACGCAATAACGACACCGAGTTCTTTAATTTCTGGCATGTTCATCTTTATGCTGTGCACATAACTTATGAGTTATGTCGCATAGGGGCATTTGTAGGCGGAATGTGCAAGCTGTGGAGCACAAATAGTAATCGTAAACACCCCGTCATCACCGCGCTGGTTTTGACCTTCATCCCCTCTCAGCCCCGCCGGAAATTGAGTCTGCCGGGTGGATCAGCGGCAAAGGTGTTTGAGCCCCGCTCACAAAATCAATCAACATTACAAAAGCGGGGCGAGTTCTTTGACGCCCACCCGGCAGGCTCGATTTCCGG
>NZ_JADMKC010000017.1 GCF_018780105.1 Thiobacillus sp. | reverse complement strand
TTATCCTAAACACGCTTTCCAGGCGTGCGACTTAAACCGCTCATCCACCTCTCCGGGAGCCCGGCATCATACCGGAAGCGCCTCCCCACAGCAATCTGAAGTTAACCCGATTAACCCTTCCGGGCGCATGAAAAAGTTGATACTCGCCTCTTGAATCCCGCCCGCCCACCCCCATTTGCTGGCCAGAATCAACTGGGAGTTCATATGCAGGACAACATCGAAAACAACGCAGAAGCTGCCGCCGCGCCGACAGCGCACACCAAGGAAACCATGCCCAGCCTGGAAGAAATGCTGAAAGCGTCAGAGCTTGTCGCAGCCGAACACCACGATGCCTGGCTGCGCGCCAAGGCCGAAACCGAGAACATGCGACGCCGCGCGGCGGACGATGTCGACAAGGCGCGCAAGTTCGCGGTGGAAAACTTCGCCAACGAACTCATGGCGGTCAAAGACAGCCTGGAAGCGGCACTCACCGTCGAATCCCCCAGCGTGGAAAACATGAAGGACGGCGTCGAGCTGACGCTGAAACAACTAGTCGCGGCGTTCGGCAAGTTCAACCTGAATGAGATCAACCCGGTCGGCGAAAAATTCGACCCGCATCAGCATCAGGCCATCCAGATGATCGAATCCGATCAGCCCGCCAACACCGTGGTCACCGTGCTGCAAAAAGGCTATCGCCTGCACGAGCGCACCCTGCGCCCGGCGCTGGTCATGGTGGCAAAAGGCAAAGATTGAACGATCGGACGCGCCACCGCTATTGAAACGGGCGCAATTCTCCCCACATATCAACGCATTCAAATACTTTTTAGAAGGAACGCATCATGGGACGCATCATCGGTATCGACCTCGGCACCACCAACTCCTGCGTGGCCGTCATGGAAAACGGCACGCCTAAAGTCATCGAAAACGTAGAAGGCGCGCGCACCACGCCGTCCATCGTCGCCTACACCGAAGATGGCGAAATCCTGGTCGGCGCACCGGCCAAGCGCCAGGCCGTCACCAACCCCAAGAACACCCTGTACGCGGTCAAGCGCCTGATCGGCCGCCGCTTCGAAGAAAAAGAAGTGCAGAAGGACATCGGCCTGATGCCTTACAAGATCGTCAAGGCAGACAACGGCGACGCCTGGGTGGAAGTGCGCGGCAACAAAATGGCCGCCCAGCAGGTGTCTGCTGAAACCCTGCGCAAAATGAAAAAGACCGCTGAAGATTATCTGGGTGAAGAAGTCACCGAAGCCGTCATCACGGTGCCGGCCTACTTCAACGACAGCCAACGCCAGGCCACCAAAGACGCCGGCCGCATCGCCGGCCTCGAAGTCAAGCGCATCATCAACGAGCCGACCGCGGCCGCGCTCGCCTTCGGCATGGACAAGAAGGAAGGCGACCGCAAGATTGCGGTGTATGACCTCGGCGGCGGCACCTTCGACATCTCCATCATCGAGATTGCCGAGATGGACGGCGAGCATCAGTTCGAAGTGCTGTCGACCAACGGCGACACCTTCCTCGGCGGCGAAGACTTCGACCAGCGCCTGATCGACTACATCGCCGACGAATTCAAGAAAGAGCAAGGCGTCGACCTGAAGAAGGACGTGCTGGCGCTGCAACGGCTGAAGGAAGCGGCGGAAAAGGCCAAGATCGAGCTGTCGTCCGCGCAGCAGACCGAAGTCAACCTACCCTACATCACCGCTGACGCCTCCGGTCCCAAACACCTGGCCGTGAAGATCACCCGCGCCAAGTTCGAGGCGCTGGTGGAAGATCTGATCAAGCGCACCATCGATCCGTGCAAGATGGCGCTGAAAGATGCCGGCCTGACCACGTCTCAAGTGGACGACGTGATTCTGGTCGGTGGCCAGACCCGCATGCCCAAAGTGATGGATGCGGTGAAGGACTTCTTCGGCAAGGAAGCACGCCGCGACGTCAACCCGGATGAAGCGGTCGCCGTGGGCGCTGCGATTCAGGGCGGCGTGCTGCAGGGCGAGGTCAAGGATGTATTGCTGCTCGACGTGACGCCGTTGTCGCTGGGCATCGAAACCCTGGGCAGCGTGATGACCAAGCTGATCCCGAAGAACACCACGATCCCGACCAAGGCTTCGCAGGTCTTCTCGACGGCCGACGACAATCAGAGCGCTGTGACCGTGCACGTGCTGCAGGGTGAGCGTGAAATCGCCTCGGGCAACAAGAGCCTCGGCCAGTTCAACCTGTCCGACATTCCGCCTGCGCCGCGCGGCATGCCGCAGATCGAAGTCACCTTCGACATCGACGCCAACGGCATCCTGCACGTGTCGGCCAAGGACAAGGCCACCGGCAAGGAAAACAAGATCAAGATCCAGGCAAGCTCGGGCCTTTCCGAAGAGGAAATCCAGCGCATGGTGAAAGACGCCGAAGCCAATGCCGCCGAAGACCACAAGGCAGTGGAACTGGCGACTGCACGCAACGCCGCCGACAGCATGATCCACTCGGTCAAGAAATCAATTGCCGAGCACGGTGACAAGGTTTCGGCCGACGAGAAGGCCGCGATCGAAGCCGCGCTGAAGGAGTGCGAGGAGGCCGTGCGCGAAGGCGACAAGGACACCATCGAAGCCAAGACCAACGCGCTGGCCACCGCCAGCCACAAGCTCGCCGAACAGATGTACAAGGAGGAGCAGGCCAAGCAGCCGGGCGCAGCCGATGGCGACGCCTCAGCGGCCGACGACAACGTGGTGGATGCCGAGTTTGAAGAGGTCAAGGACAAGTAAGCGGGTAAACGGTGAGCAGCAAGCGGTGAGCGGTGAAAATCGCTCACCGCTTGCTGTTTCTCCGGCTCACTTCTTACCGTTCACTGCTCACCGCTAACCGCTCACCACCATGTCAAAACGCGACTACTACGAAATCCTCGGCGTCGCCAAAAACGCCTCGGACGAAGAAATCAAGAAGGCCTATCGCAAGCTGGCCATGAAACACCATCCTGACCGCAACCCGGACGACAAGGGCGCGGAGGAGAAATTCAAGGAGGCCAAGCTCGCCTACGAAGTCCTGTCCGACTCGGACAAGCGTGCCGCCTATGACCAGTTTGGCCACGCCGGCGTCGACCAGCAAGCCGGCATGGGCGGCGGCGGATTTGGCGGCGGCAGCGGGTTTTCCGATGCCTTTTCCGACATTTTCGGCGACATCTTCGGCGGGGGCGGCGGCAACCGCCACGACCGCGTCTACCGCGGCGCCGACCTGCGCTACAACCTGGAAATCGGTCTGGAAGAAGCCGCGCGCGGCACCGAAACCAAGATTCGCATCCCGACCTTGGAAGAATGCGGGGTCTGCCACGGCAGCGGCGCCAAACCCGGCACCACGCCTACCACCTGCACCACCTGCGGCGGCCATGGCCAGGTGCGCATCCAGCAGGGCTTTTTCTCGGTGCAGCAAACCTGCCCGCGTTGCGGCGGCAGCGGCAAGATGGTGAGCGATCCCTGCACGGCGTGTCATGGCGAAGGCCGGGTCAAAAAACACAAGACCCTGTCGGTCAAGATCCCGGCCGGGGTCGACAACGGCGATCGCATCCGCCTCGGCGGTGAAGGTGAAGCCGGCGTCAACGGCGGCCCGGCCGGCGATTTGTACGTGGTGATCCAGCTGAAGGAGCACGCTGTCTTCAAGCGCGATGGCGATGATCTGCATTGCGAAATGCCGATCAGTTTCGCCACGGCAGCTTTAGGCGGCGAGGTTGAAATCCCGACGCTGGACAGCCACGCCAAAATCAAGATTCCGCCCGAAACGCAAACCGGCAAGGTGTTCCGTCTGCGCGGCAAAGGCATCAAGGGAGTGCGCAGCCAGGCGCCCGGCGACCTGATGTGCCACATGCAAGTGGAAACGCCGGTGAACCTGTCGGAGCGTCAGCGCGAGCTGCTGCGCGAATTCGACACACTGAGCTCGGGGCGCAACAACAACCCGCGCGCGCAGTCCTTCATGGACAAGGTGAAGTCTTTCTTCAGTTCGTGATCGACTGAAGACTCAGACAGCGGCCGCAAACAGGCGGAAGAAATTCTCACTGGTGGCTGCGCCTATGGCTTCGGGGGTGCTGCCACGCACCCGCGCGATCTCTTCTGCCACGTGTTTGACATAGCCAGGCTGATTGGTCTGGCCGCGATGCGGGACCGGCGCCAGATACGGTGAGTCGGTCTCGATCAGCATGCGATCCAGCGGAATCGCCGCGGCGACTTCACGCAGGGCCACGGCGTTCTTGAACGTCACGATGCCGGAAAACGAAATATAAAAGCCCAGCTCGATGGCTGCTTCGGCCACTGCCAGGCTTTCGGTAAAGCAGTGCATCACCCCGCCCGCCTCGCCTGCCCGCTCCTCGCGCATGATGCGCAACGTGTCGTCAGCCGCGGCGCGCGTATGGATCACCAGGGGTTTGTGCGTCAGCCGTGCGGCGCGGATATGGGTGCGGAAGCGTTCGCGCTGCCACTCCAGATCGCCCGTCAGGCGAAAATAATCCAGTCCGGTTTCGCCAATCGCCACGACTTTGGGATGGTCTGCCAGCGCGACCAGCTCATCGACCGTGGGCTCGGTACATTCTTCGTGATCGGGGTGCACGCCGACCGAGGCATACACGTTCGGGTAGGTCTCGGCAAGCTGGCGAATCTCGGGAAACTTTTCCAGCTCCACGCTGATGCACAAGGCGTGGCTCACCGCGTTGGCCTGCATCAGCTCGAACAGCTGCGGCAGCTTGCCGGAAAAATCGGGGAAATTGATGTGGCAGTGCGAATCGATGTACATGGATCAGGACCAAGGCTCATTTACAAGATACAAGCCCCTTGCAGGCGCCATGGCTATGCAAGGGACAGGCGCCGCGCTTGTAAATGAACTGCGCCTGTCCTACATGGTGTGCGTGGGACGCAGTGATTTTAACGAACCGCCGAGAAAGCCTTCAATTTTCTTTTGCGCGGCCCGGCCGCTATCGTTCGGTGCGAACTGCACGCCCACGCCCTGGGTGCGACCGCCATGCGAACCCACTGGTGTTACCCACACCACCTTGCCGGACACCGGCAACTTGGCCGGATCGTCCATCAGCGTCAGCAGCATGAACACGTCTTCGCCCATCTTGTAGGTTTTATTGGTCGGGATGAACAAGCCGCCGCCCTTGATGAAAGGCATGAAGGCCGCGAACAAGGCTGATTTTTCCTTGATCGAGAGGGACAGCACACCGGGCCGAACCTGTCCTGTCACATCGTTTGGGATTGCACTCATGATCGTTTCTCTTCGCTGTTTTTTTTCAATGTAACTCTTCAATCGAACATATGTCGGTACTGTATCAGCCAGGCCTGCAGCTGCAGGCTGCGATTGAGCGGATGCGTCAGCGTCCTGCCCTCGGCGGCCTGCGTTCTGGCCAGCGCCAGCAATCCGGACAGATCCGCCCGCTTCCCCAACTGTTCCAGCACTCCGGAAAAATCGCGATTAAATCGCACCTTGCCCTGCAACTTTACCGCCAGTAAATCGCCCAGCCACTTGTAGACCACAGCGTGCCAGGTCTGCGGACTAAGCGTTTTCCAGCGCTCGCCCAGGGTCACCGGGTCCAGCTGATCCAGCCGCGCCAGTCCTTCCAGCACGCCGCGCCGCTCTTCCAGCTCAGCGCCGCCCCAGCCCTGTGCATCTAGCGGCGCCCCCCCGGCCAGCGCCAGCAGACTTGCCGCGTCCACCACACCCTGGCTGGCCAGCCATGTCGCCGCCAGCGCCTCGGAAGGCAAACCGATGTCGAAACGGGCGCAGCGGCTGCGGATGGTCGGCAACAAACGCCGCGGCTGGTCCGAGACCAACACGAATACGGTATTTAACGGCGGCTCTTCGAGTACCTTTAACAAGGCGTTGGCCGAGGCAATATTGAGGGTGTCCGCCGGGTCGACCAGAACCACGCGATTCCCCGCCCGATAGGTCGACAGGCGAACGAAATCGACCGCCTCGCGCGCCTGATCGACTTCGATCGCGGTGGCCATCCGCGTTTCGCCTTCCTTGGTGGTTTTCTCCTGCAGGGTCAGCACATGAAAATCCGGATGCGTGCCCGCTTCGAACCAGTGACAGGCTGCACACGTACCGCAGGCCGCACCATCCGGCTGCGGTGCTTCGCACAGCAGGGTTTGCGCCCAGGCCTGCGCCAGCGCGCCCTTGCCAACGCCGCGCGGCCCGGCCAGCAGCAAGGCCTGCGCCGGACGCGCCCGGGTCGCCAGCAAACGCAGCCATGCGCTCTCCAGCCAAGGATAGGGTGCGTTCACATCAATCCCTGCAATAGCTGGCCGATTTCGGCTTGCAGCTCGGCAATGCTGTGGCCCGCATCCAGCACGCGGATGCGCCCGGGATCCGCTTTCGCCCGCACCAGATAGGCCTCGCGCACCCGGGTAAAAAACGAATCGGCCTCACGCTCGAAGCGATCGGCTGCGCGAGCAGCGGAACGCCGCGCCTCGGCGACTTCCGGCGACACATCGAACAACAGGGTGAGATCCGGCGCAAATCCTCGCTGTACCCAGGCCTCCAGCGCGGCGATGCGTTCCACCGCAATGCCCCGGCCACCGCACTGGTAGGCGTAGCTGGCGTCAGTGAAGCGGTCGGACAGCACCCAGGCGCCGCGCGCCAACGCGGGCAGGATCAACTTGGCCAGGTGCTCCTGTCGCGCGGCGAACATCAGCAACAGTTCAGTGTCCGCATCCATCTCGCGATGCAGCAGCAATTCCCGCAGGGTTTCACCCAGCGGCGTGCCGCCGGGCTCGCGCGTGACGATCACTTCCTTTCCCTGCTGGCGTAGCCAGTCGGCGACAAAGCCCAGGTGGGTGCTTTTTCCGGCGCCATCGACGCCATCAAGGGTGATGAATTTACCGGTCATGGTCATCGTTGGTAGCGGTTTACCGCGCGATTATGGGCTTCGAGCGTGCTGGAGAAAACATGGGTGCCGTTACCCCGTGCGACGAAATACAGCGCGCTGGTTTTAGCCGGGTTCAGGGCGGCCATGATGGCAGCCTCGCTCGGCATCGCGATCGGCGTCGGGGGTAGCCCGGCGCGAGTGTAGGTGTTGTAAGGCGTGTCGCGCAGCAGATCGGCCTTGCGCAGGTTGCCGTCAAAGCGCTCGCCGAGACCATAAATCACGGTGGGATCGGTCTGCAGGCGCATACCCAGCCGCAGCCGGTTGAGGAACACCCCGGCAATTTGCGGCCGCTCAAACGCCGCGCCGGTTTCCTTTTCCACGATGGACGCCATGATCAGGGCCTCGTACGGGGTGCGATAGGGCAAGCCTGGCGCACGCTTGTCCCAGGCGGCCTGGAGCTTCTCGCGCTGCAATTGATAGGCGCGGCGCAGCACGTCGAGATCGGATGTGTGCGGTGCATAAAAATAGGTGTCAGGAAACAGCAAGCCTTCCGGATAAGTCTCGGTTGCACCGATCGCACGCATCAACTCGGCGTCGCTCAGGCTCGCGCTGTCGTTCTTCAGCAGGGTCTGGCCTGCAAGTATTGCGCGTACTTCACG
Source organism: Thiobacillus sp. (assembly GCF_018780105.1). Taxonomy (GTDB): domain Bacteria; phylum Pseudomonadota; class Gammaproteobacteria; order Burkholderiales; family Thiobacillaceae; genus Thiobacillus. Next base: position 28,134 of record NZ_JADMKC010000017.1, on the reverse strand, counting down.
CCAGTTCCTGCCTTCAATGAACTGCACGATAGCCTGTGAAACGTCGCCCTGTTCGAACTTGGCGTACAGCGCCAGCGGGGTCAGCGGCTGATCCAGGGTATACAGGCCGGATTTCAGCGAGCTACCTTTGCCCAGCACGCGTCCGAGCAGCCAGAAAGCTGAAGCGCTACGGATCACGCCGTCCTTTTTGAGCTGCGTGCTCAAGCGGCGCAAATTCGTTCCCGGCGTCACATTGACGGTTGTAGGCAACACTTCGATCTGCAGCGGCTGTCTGGCATACCAGGCGAGTCCGCCTGCCCCCATCATCGCAACCAGTACAGACAACACGATCAGTCGCTTAATCCACGTCTTCATACAAGGCGGCATTCAAGGTTGAGGTCCAGCCCGCAGGCGACCAGATTTTCATTTCCAGGCGCGCCAGACGGCGCACGCCCAGCAGGCTGTTGCAGATCATGACCTCATCGGCGGCGAGGAGTTCGTCCGGCAAAAAGCGGCCGCTATGGGTGCGGATCCCCAGGCGTGCCGCCGCGCGCAGCACCCGCTTCCGGGCCACGCCCGCCACGCCGCACTGATCCAGGTCGGGGGTAAAGAGTGCGTCGTCCTTCACCCACAACACATTGCTCATCACGCCGCTGACGACTGCGCCGCTGTCGTCGCACAACAGGCCTTCCAGTATCGCAGGATCGTTCCACTCGGCGCGCGCCAGGACATTTTCCAGCCGGTTCAAATGCTTGATCCCTGCCAGCCTCGGCTGCCGCGCCAGCCTGAGCTGGCACCAGCGCGCCTGAATGGCTTCAGCATTCCGGGCATGCTGCGGCAACGCAGACGCTATCACAATGCACGTAGGCGTGGATTCAGCCGGCACGGCATACCCGCGCGCACTCAAGCCGCGCGTCAGCATGATCTTGACTACGCCCTGCCCGGGCTCGGCCACCTGAAGCACCTCGGCGAGCAATGCGGCCTCGTCCGGGCAAGCCAGCATCATGGCGGCGCAATCGGCCGCCAGCTTGGCGTAATGGTCGGTCCACCAGAGCGGCTGGCCAGCCTCGGTGCGCAGCGTGCGGAATACGCCATCACCATAGGCCAGTCCACGATCCTGTGCGCTGACGCAATCCATCGCCTGACCATTGACCCGGATCATGCCATCCCCAGCGTGCGCAGCAGGCCACGCGCCTTGGCGCGGGTCTCGTCCAGTTCGCGTGCCGCATCCGAGTCCGCCACAATGCCCGCACCCGCGCGGAAGCTGAGCGCGTGCCCGCGCAGCAGAAAACTGCGGATCAGGATGTTGAAGTCGAAACTGCCATCGCGATTGATGTAACCGACACTACCGGTGTAACTGCGGCGCGGGGTTTGCTCCAGCTCGTGGATGATCTGCATGGTGCGCAGCTTGGGGCAGCCGGTGATGGTTCCGCCCGGAAACACCGCCCGCAGGGCGTCGAATACGCGCATGCCCTTGCGCAGAATTCCGCTCACGCTCGATTCGATGTGATGCACATGCCGGTAGCTGGCGATTTCCATCAGGGCATCCACCTTCACCGTTCCGGTTTCGCACACACGGCCCAGATCGTTGCGTTCCAGATCGACCAGCATGATGTGTTCGGCGCGTTCCTTCGGGTGCGCCTGCAGGCGCGCGCGCAACGCGGCATCTTCCGCACCCTCCTCGCTGCGTGGGTGAGTCCCTGCAATCGGCCGGGTTTCCAGCCGGCGATCCGTATCCAGGCGCACCAGCCGTTCGGGCGACGAGCTCACGATCGCCCAATCGTCCATCTGCAACAAAGCGGAAAAGGGCGCAGGATTGCGCGACATGAGCTGCGCAAACAGGGCGGCCGGAGCAACCTGCGTGTCGAAGCTGGCTTGCCAGCCACGCGACAGATTCACCTGAAACACGTCGCCGGCACGGATGTAATCCTGAATCTGCGCCACCCTCGCCAGAAAAACAGCGGGGTCATCTTCATGCAGTGCGTGCATTTCGGGCAAAGCCGGCACGCGGAACGGACACTGTGCGAGATCATGCGCCAGCTGATCCAGCAGCGCGCGGTGCGCGTGCTCGGCGACCAGCAGGCAGCGCCCGCTGCTCCGCTCGAACAGAACCGCAGCGGGAATGCGTGCCAGCCACGCCAGCGGATAGTCCGCGTCGTCAGCCAGTCCGACACTCGGTTCGAACGCACCACCGAGTTCGTAGGCCAATGCGCACAGCCAGCCGCCGGTAAATGGCAAACCATGATGCGAATGTAGAAGAGGGACAGGTTGCAATTGCATCGCCGGATGCAACTGCAACTGCTGCAGCCCAGCAGCAGAATCGATGCGGGTGACGTCCTGCGGAAACGCAAACAGCACGTCCCAACCGGTATCGCCACTACTCAAAAACAAACCCGGATAACGCTGCGGATTCGAGGCTTGCAAGCCAACCAGATCAGGATGACCGGACCACGCCAGGATGGCCGGCGCAACCGGATCGGATGCCGCAGGATGGGTTGCCACTGGATAGGTTGCCGCGCCCCGCTTGTCGATGGCGTCAAACGCGTTTGAAAATGAGAGAACCGTTGGTGCCGCCAAACCCGAAATTGTTCTTGAGCGCCGCCTCGATCTTCATGTCACGCGCGGTGTTGGCGCAGTAATCAAGATCGCACTCCGGATCTTGCGAAAAGATGTTGATGGTCGGCGGCGATATCTGATTGTGCACCGCCAGAACGGTGAACACCGACTCCACGCCGCCGGCGCCACCCAGCAAGTGGCCGGTCATCGACTTGGTCGAGTTGACCACCGTCTTGTAGGCTGCATCGCCCATGGCAAGCTTGATCGCGTCGGTTTCATTCTTGTCGCCGAGCGGGGTCGAGGTGCCGTGCGCATTGACGTACTGAATCTGGTCGGGATTGAGTCCGGCGTCCCGCATCGCATTCACCATCGAGCGTCGGGGCCCGTCGGTGCTCGGCGCGGTCATGTGGTAAGCGTCGCCGCTCATCCCGAACCCCACCACTTCCGCGTAGATTTTGGCGCCGCGCGCCTTGGCGTGTTCGTATTCCTCGAGCACCATCACGCCGGCGCCTTCGCCCAGCACGAAACCATCGCGATCCTTGTCCCACGGACGGCTGGCGGTCGCCGGATCGTCGTTACGGGTGGACAGCGCACGCGCTGCGGCAAAACCGCCGACGCCCAGCTGCGAGGTCGCCTGTTCGGAACCGCCTGCAACCATCACGTCCACATCGCCATAGGCAATCATGCGGGCAGACATGCCGATCGCATGCAGACCGGTGGTGCAGGCCGTCACCACCGCGAGGTTGGGGCCCTTGATGCCGAACTGGATGGACAGGTTGCCGGAAATCATGTTGATGATGGAACCCGGAATGAAGAAGGGCGAAATCTTCCTCGGCCCCGATTCCAGCAGCAAGTCGTGCGTCGCCTCGATCAACGGCAAGCCGCCGATGCCTGAGCCGATGTTGATGCCGATGCGCTCGGCATTCGCTTCGCTCACTTCCAGGCCGGAATCCCGAATCGCCTGGATCCCCGCAGCCATGCCGAACTGGATGAACGTATCCATGCGGCGCGCCTCTTTCGGGTTGATGTATTGATCAACATCGAAATTCTTGACCTCGCCGGCGATTTGCGAGGCGAACGGCGTGGGATCGAAACGGGTGATCCGGGCAATTCCGGAACGGCCGGCCACCAGGTTATCCCAGGCTTCCGGAATGGTATTGCCGACCGGAGAAACGATCCCCAGGCCGGTGACGACAACGCGACGTTTGGACAAACTCAGCCCTTCCAGCTCAGTACTAGCTTAATAAACGATCGATCAGCTCGAATGGCTGTTGACGTAGTCAATCGCCTGCTGGACGGTCGTGATTTTCTCTGCATCTTCATCAGGGATTTCGCAGCCGAATTCTTCTTCCAGCGCCATGACCAGCTCAACCGTATCGAGCGAGTCAGCGCCCAGATCGCCAACGAATGAAGACTCGTTCTTGATGTCTGCTTCGTTCACGCCCAATTGCTCGGCGACGACTTTAATTACACGCTGCACGTTTTCCATTACTGATCCCCTCTTTGAAAAAAACAGGCTTCATTCGAACTGAAACCGTGAAATTGAAACTACGCAAAATGGCAGCCCCGAATTCTATCAAAATTAACACCGGAATTAGCCGATGTCATGCCATGTACATCCCGCCATTGACGTGCAAAGTGGTGCCCGAAACATAGCCCGCAGCCGGCGACGCCAGAAACACCACGGCTTGCGCGATGTCGTCTACCGACCCCAAACGTCCCAGCGGAATATGGTCCAGCAGCGCCTGACGCTGGGCGTCGGGCAGCGCACGCGTCATATCGGTGTCGATAAAACCCGGCGCGACGCAGTTGACCGTGATATTGCGGCTGCCCACTTCGCGCGCCAGCGATTTGGTGAAGCCCATGATGCCGGCCTTGGCCGCGCTGTAGTTGGTCTGCCCGGCGTTGCCCATTGCGCCGACCACCGAGGCGATGCTGATGATGCGCCCGCTACGCGCTTTCATCATGGCGCGCAATACCGCACGCGACAGGCGGAAAACCGACGTCAGGTTGGTCGCCATGATGTCGTCCCACTCCTCGTCCTTCATTCGCATCAGCAGGTTGTCGCGCGTGATGCCCGCGTTGTTGACCAGAATGCCGACATCGCCAAACTGCTTGGTGATCGCAGCCATCACGGCCTCCACTGCCGCGCCATCGGTGACATTGAGATTCATGCCGCAACCCTTGATATTGGCCGCTGCCAGATATTCGCTGATCGCCTGCGCACCCTTGTCGCTGGTGGCGGTGCCGATCACGGTTGCGCCTGCCTGGCCCAGAGCCAGCGCAATCGCCTGGCCGATACCCCGGCTGGCGCCCGTAACGAGGGCGACCTGGCCTTCAAGATTCGCGCTGTGCGCGGGGCTTCCTTGCAGCATGTTGTCTCCCATCAGTTGTTCAATGCAGCCTGCAGGCTGGCTTCATCCACCAGCGCCACAGCCGGCAGGCTATCGTCGATGCGCTTGTTGAGGCCGGCGAGCACCTTGCCGGGGCCGCATTCGATCACGCGTTCGATGCCGGCCGCTTTCAGCGCCTGCACGGTCTCGACCCAGCGCACCGGGGTGTGCAGCTGTTTCGCCAGCGCGACGCGAATCGCAGCCGCGTCGGCATGGCTTTGCACATCGGTGTTGTGCAGCACGGGAATCGCGGGCGCTGTGATCGTTATAGCCTGCAGATGCGCCAGCAGTTTTTCGGCAGCGGGCAGCATCAGCGAAGAATGCGACGGCACACTGACCGGCAGCGGCAGCGCGCGCTTGGCGCCCTTTTCCTTGGCCAGCGCCATGGCACGCTCGACCGCGGCCTTGTTGCCGGCGATCACTACCTGACCGGGCGAGTTGAGATTGACTGCCTCAACCACTTCGCCCGCGGCTGCATCCGCGCAAACCGCACGAACCGCATCGTCGTCCAGACCCAGAATCGCCGCCATCGCGCCGACGCCTTCGGGCACCGCGGACTGCATGGCTTCGGCGCGGAAACGCACCAGCTTGATCGCATCGGCGAAGCTCAGGGCGCCCGCCGCAACCAGTGCCGCATATTCGCCCAGGCTGTGACCTGCCAGCAGCGCAGGGGTCGCGCCGCCCGCCGCCTGCCACACACGCCAGGCGGCCACGTCGGCAGCCAGCATCGCAGGCTGGGTGTTGATGGTCTGGTTGAGCAGATCGGCCGGGCCGTCGCTTACCAGAGCCCACAGGTCCTCGCCCAGCGCATCGGATGCTTCCAGGAAGGTGGCGCGCACTTCGGAACGCTCGCCCCAACCCTGCATCATGCCGACCGATTGCGAGCCCTGTCCGGGAAATACAAAAGCCAGATTTTTATTGTGGGTAACCATTTGAATACCTTAATACTTAAGGAGCACGGAGCCCCAGGTGAAGCCGCCACCAAAGGCCTCCATCAGCACGGTCTGGCCGCGCTGGATGCGGCCGTCGCGCACCGCCACGTCGAACGCCAGCGGCACCGAAGCCGCCGAGGTGTTGCCGTGACCGGCAACGGTGGTCACTACGTTGTCCATGCTCATGCCGAGTTTTTTTGCGGTGGCGCTGATGATGCGGATATTGGCCTGATGCGGCACCAGCCAGTCGATGTCGGACTTCTGCAGGCCGTTGGCTTCCAGCGTCTCGTCAACGATGCGGTCGAGCGTGTTGACCGCCATCTTGAACACGGCATTGCCCTCCATCCGCATCAACGCAGGCGCGTCCATGCCGTCCGACACCCCGGTGGTGGTGCGCAACAACTCCTTGTGGCGGCCGTCGGCGTGAATATGGGTGGCGATGATGCCCGGTTCGGCAGACGCCCCCAGCACCACGGCACCAGCGCCGTCGCCCCAAAGGATGCAGTTGCCGCGGTCGTTCCAGTCGGTGATGCGCGACAGGGTTTCAGCACCGATCACCAGCACATGTTTCGCCGCGCCGGTCTTGATGAACTGGTCTGCCACGCTCATGGCATACACGAACCCACTGCACACTGCCTGCAGGTCGAACGCCGGTTTGCCGTTGCTCATGCCAAGCTTGGACTGCACGATGCAGGCGGTACTGGGAAACACCAGATCGGGCGTGGTGGTGGCCACCAGCAGCAGATCAATATCGTCCGCTGCCAGGCCTGCCGCATCCAGCGCTGCGCGCGCTGCCGCTGTCGCCAGATCGCTGGTGTACTCGCCTTCGGCGGCAATGTGACGTTCGCGTATGCCGGTCCGTTCGACGATCCACTGATCGTTCGTCTCAACCAGCTTTTCGAGGTCGGCATTGGTGAGGATATGCGCCGGCAGATAACTGCCGGTGCCGAGAATGCGCGAATGGCTCAAGCGGGCTCCCGATGCAAAAGCTGGATCTGGTCGGTGATGCGTTTCAGCACGTTGTTGCGGACTTCGTCGCTGGCGGTATCGATCGCGTGCTCGAACGCAAAACGGTCGGCCGAGCCATGGCTTTTCACCACCACGCCCTTGAGTCCGAGCAAGGTAGCGCCGTTGTAACGCCGCGGATCGAGCCGCTTCTTGAACGCATTGAGTACGGGCAAGGCCATCAGGCCGGACAAGCGGGTCAGCCAGTTGCGCTTGAACTCGGCCTTCAACGTAGTCGCGATCATCTTGGCCAGACCTTCGGAAGCCTTCAGCGTGACATTGCCGACGAAGCCGTCGCATACCACCACATCGGTCGTGCCCTTGAAAATGTCGTTGCCTTCGACGTTGCCGTAGAAGTTGAGATGACTGTCGCGCAGCAACTCTGCGGCGCGCTTCACCATCTCGTTGCCCTTGATGTCTTCTTCGCCAATGTTCAACAGCCCCACGCTCGGATTGGGATTATGCTCGACCGCCGCTACCAGCATCGCGCCCATGATGCCGAACTGCAGCAGGTGTTCGGCGGTACAGTCGACGTTGGCGCCCATGTCCAGTACCAGCGCGTGCCCACTGATCGTCGGCATCACCGCCGCAATCGCTGGACGGTCGATGCCGGGCAGGGTTTTCAGGACAAAACGGGCAGTCGCCATCAACGCGCCGGTATTGCCCGCCGACACGCAGGCATCGGCCTCGCCGGACTTGACGAGGTCGATCGCCACACGCATCGAAGAGTCTTTTTTGCCGCGCAACGCGAACGCGGGCGCTTCGTCCATCGCCACCACCTGGCTGGCGTGGCGCACGATCAGGCGCGGATTCGGCTTGGCTCGGCGCGCCTTGAGCTCGGCCGCGACAATATCCTGCGGCCCGACCAGAATCACATTCAGGTCGGGATGACGCGCAAGACAACGGATCGCTGCCGGGACCGTGACATGGGGGCCGTGATCGCCCCCCATGACATCAATGGCAACTGTGATATTTCTCATGCAGCCGGACAGAGGGGCTGAACAGGACACGCCGCACCGATGTGATCAAACACGGGTCGATCAAACACGACTGCGATCAAACACAGCGCAATCGGCGTGGCGCAAATGAAATTATTCGCCTTTGGCCTTGACGACTTTGCGGCCACGATAAAAGCCGTTGGGGCTGATATGGTGACGCAGATGCGCTTCGCCCGTGGTTGCTTCGACAGCCAGCGCCGGCGCGGTCAGGAAATCGTGCGAGCGGTGCATGCCACGCTTGGACGGGGATTTTTTATTCTGCTGAACAGCCATTTCTTGCTCCTTAAAAATCGTCGCACCCGATTCGGGTGCGTTAAAAATACGTTTCAAACAAAGTGGCGCCCTTCAAGCCGGGCATTCACCTTCCGGATGCATCACTGCCACCGGCAGGCCCAGCAACACTTCATCTTCGATCAACTCGACCAGACTCAAGCTTTCGCCAGCCTGGATCGCATCGCTGTCGGGCAAAGCATCCAGTCGTTCCAGTTCAGCCTCGTTGCGCGCCAGATACAGGGTGCGCTCAACCTCAACCCGATACGGCATGGGGTTCAGACAGCGCTGGCACGTCATCTCCACATCGCCGCTGACCATTACCTGCAAAGACAAACTGCCCCGCTGGTTGACCCGCCCCTGCACTCGACAAAACAGGGTGCCTTGCGTAAATTCATGGGCAAGCCGCGGAAACGCAGTGACATCCGAGCGGGTTTCCCACGACTGCGCATCCTTGCAAAAACGCCACGGATCGACCTCGACCGGGTGTAGCGCGATTGGACGCAGCGTGGCGGATTCTTTCATGACGCACCCGGTAGACATGGCCAGCAACATTAGCCCGCAATGATATGATTTCGCGTTCTTTTTGTCAAAGACACCCCGGACAACCCTTCCTCCCAGCCGTGATTTAAGGTTCGCCCAGCCCATGCTCAAGAAAATACTGGTCGCCAACCGGGGCGAGATCGCCGTCCGTATCGTGCGTGCCTGCGCCGAACTCGGCATCAAGTCGGTCGCCATCTATACCGACGCCGACCGCCACGCACTCCATGTGAAAAAGGCCGACGAGGCTTACCACATCGGCAAGGACCCGATTCTGGGCTATCTGAACGCACACACGCTGGTCAATCTGGCGGCCGCTTCGGGCTGCGACGCGTTGCATCCCGGTTACGGCTTCCTCTCCGAAAATCCCGATCTGGCGACCATCTGCGCGCGCCGCGGCATCCGCTTCATCGGCCCCTCACCGGAGGTGATCCGCCAGATGGGCGACAAGATCCAGGCCCGCAACGCGATGATCGCAGCGGGCATTCCGGTCACGCCCGGCTCGGACCACAACCTGGAAAATGTCGAGGAAGCCCGCACGCTGGCGAACAAAATCGGCTATCCGGTGATGTTGAAAGCCACCAACGGCGGCGGCGGGCGTGGCATCCGCCGCTGCGACAACGAAGCCGAACTGCTCAAGAATTATGACCGCGTGGTGTCGGAAGCCAGCAAGGCCTTCGGCAAGCCCGAAGTCTTCGTCGAAAAATGCGTGGTGCGGCCCAAGCACATCGAGGTGCAGGTTCTGGGCGACACCCAGGGCAACGTGATTCACCTGTTCGAGCGTGACTGCTCGATCCAGCGGCGCAACCAGAAGCTGATCGAAATCGCGCCTTCGCCCCAGCTCACCGAAGCGCAACGTCAATATATCGGCAAGCTGGCGGTGCGCGCCGCCAAATCGGTCGGCTACGTCAACGCCGGCACGGTGGAATTCCTGCTCGACCAGGACAACCAGTTCTATTTCATGGAAATGAACACCCGCCTGCAGGTCGAGCATCCCATCACCGAAACCATCACCGGCGTCGACATCGTGCAGGAACAGATCCGCATCGCGTCCGGCCTGCCGCTGCAGTACAAACAGGACGAGATCAGCCACCGCGGTTTTGCCATCGAATTCCGCATCAATGCCGAAGACCCGAAAAACGAATTTCTTCCGAGCCTCGGCCGCATCACGCGCTATTACTCGCCGGGCGGACCCGGCGTGCGGGTGGATGCCGCGATCTACACCGATTACGTGATTCCGCCCTACTTCGATTCGATGTGCGCCAAACTCACGGTGTGGAATCTGAACTGGGAATCGACCATCGCGCGCGGCAGCCGCGCACTGTCCGACATGCTGGTGTATGGCGTGAAAACGACCATTCCGTATTACAAGGAAATCCTCAAGAACCCTGAGTTCAAGAGCGGTCGCTTCAACACCAGTTTCGTCGACGACCATCCGGAACTCACGCAATACACCGAAAAGAAACCGCCGGAAGTGATGGCCGCCGCCATCGCCGCCGCCATCGCCGCTCATCAGGGGTTGTAACCATGGCCAAAGTATTCGTTACCGATCTCGTCCTGCGCGACGGCCACCAGTCGCTCATCGCCACCCGCATGCAGACTGCCGACATGCTGCCGATCTGCGGCAAACTCGACCAGGTCGGCTTCTGGTCGCTGGAGGCCTGGGGCGGCGCCACCTTCGACGCCTGCGTGCGCTTCCTGCGCGAAGATCCGTGGGAACGCCTGCGGCAATTGAGAAAAGCGCTGCCCAACACGCGCATCCAGATGCTGCTGCGCGGGCAGAACCTGCTCGGCTATCGCAATTACTCCGACGACGTGGTGCGCGCCTTCGTGCAGAAATCGGCCGACAACGGCGTCGACGTGTTCCGCATTTTCGACGCGATGAACGACCTGCGTAACCTCCGGGTCTCGGTCGAGGCCGTCAAGGCTGCCGGCAAGCATGCCGAAGGCACCGTCTGCTACACCACCAGCCCGGTGCATAACATTCCGCATTTCGTCGAACTCGCCAAAGGCCTGGCCGAGATGGGTTGCGACACCATCGCGATCAAGGACATGGCGGGCCTGCTCACACCCTATACCGCGTTCGAACTGGTCAGCGCCATCCGCGCCGCGACGAATCTGCCCATCCATACCCATAGCCACGCCACCTCGGGGCTTGCGCACATGACGCACCTGAAGGCGGTGGAAGCCGGGGCGAGCATCATCGATACCTGCGTCGGCGCGTTCGCCGAAGGGGCGAGCCACCCCACCACGCAAAGCCTGGTCGCAGCCTTGGCCGGCACCGAATACGACACTGGCTTGTCGCTGCCGCTGATCGAGGAAATCTCGGCCTATTTCAAGGAAACACGCAAGAAATACTGGCAGTTCGAATCCGCCTTCACCGGCACCGACACCCGCGTGCTGATCAACCAGGTGCCGGGCGGGATGATTTCCAATCTGGCCAACCAGTTGAAGGAACAAGGCTCGCTCGACAAGATGGATGCCGTGCTCGAGGAAATTCCACGGGTACGTGCAGACCTTGGCTTCCCGCCGCTGGTCACACCCACCTCGCAGATCGTCGGCACCCAGGCCGCGCTGAACGTCATGACGGGCGCACGCTACAAATCGGTGACCAACGAAGTGAAGCTTTACCTGCAGGGCCGCTACGGCCGCGCGCCGGGACACGTCAACGAAGAAGTGCGCAAGATGGCCATCGGCGACCTCGACGTCACTACGTGCCGCCCCGCCGACCTGCTGGGCGACGAACTCGACAAGCTGCGCAACGAAATCGAAGGCCTCGCCAAGTCCGACGAAGACGTGCTGACCTACGCCATGTTTCCCGAGATCGGCAAAACCTGGCTGCAGGAGCGCTCAGCAGGCAGCCTCAAGCCCGAGCCGCTGCTGCCCCAGCAGAGCGCGGCCACGCAGGACAACGCGCCACGCTACGCCGCCGACGAATTCAAGATCACCCTGCACGGCGAGACCTACCACATCAAACTGTCGGGCAGCGGCCGCTCGGACGCCACCCAGCGCCCCTACTTCGTGGCGATCGACGGCGTCACCGAAGAAGTACTGGTCGAACCGCTGAACGAAGTCGCCGTATCCGGCGGCAGCGAAAAGTCCACGCGCAAAGCCAGTGCCACTGCCCCCGCGCCCGGCCAGAAGCCCCGCCCCAGCCATCCCGGCCACGTCACTGCCGCTATGCCGGGTTCCATCGTCGACGTGCTGGTCAGCATCGGCCAGACGGTCAAGGCCGGCGACGGCGTGCTGGTGATCGAGGCGATGAAAATGGAGAACGAAGTGCAGGCGCCGATCGCCGGCGTCGTCATCAGCATCTTCGCCAAGAAAGGCGATGCGGTGACGCCCGACATGGCGCTGGTGGAAATCCAGCCCGAATGAAGCAGAACCCGCCGCAATCCGGACCCGCCAAACTTGTCCTGGCTTCCACCTCGCGCTACCGGCGCGAACTGCTGTCGCGCCTCGGCCTCCCGTTCGAGGTGCTATCGCCCGACGTCGACGAAACCCCGCTGCCAGACGAGTCCCCCTCGGCCACCGCGCTGCGGCTGTCGGTACTGAAGGCGCAGGCTGCTGCGTCAACCTGTCCCGACGCACTCATCATCGGTTCCGATCAGGTGCTGATGCTCGACAGCGCACAGCTCGGCAAGCCGGGCAATTTCGACAAGGCCTTCGCCCAGCTGAAAACAATGCAGGGCAAGGCCATGGTGTTCCACACTGCGCTGAGCCTGCTCAACAGTCGCACCGGCCACATCCAGACGCGCGACGTGCCCACCGTCGTGCATATCCGCCCGCTCACCGACGCACAGATTGAGGCTTATCTGAAAAAGGAAACGCCCTACGATTGCGCCGGCTCGGCCAAGAGCGAAGCGCTCGGCATCGCGCTGATGACGCGCATGGACAGCCCCGACCCCACCGCGCTGATCGGCCTGCCACTGATGGCCCTGACCGAGATGCTGCTGAACGAGGGCGTGGATGTACTGACATGGCCAGCCTCTACCTGATTCCGGTTCCGCTCGGCCCGGTCGATCCGCACAACTGCCTGCCGCCGGACACCCTCGCCATCGCCTGTCGCCTCGAGTACTTCGTCGTCGAGCGCGCCAAGACCGCCCGCGCCCACCTCAAGGCCATGGGCCACCCGCAACCAATCCAGTCGCTGCAACTCTCAGAGCTCAACGAGCACACGCCTGCCGCCTCGATACCGACCTTGCTGGCGCCGCTCAAGGCCGGCCACGACCTCGGCCTGCTGTCCGAAGCCGGCTGCCCTGCCGTCGCCGACCCGGGCGCTGCGCTCGTGCTCGCGGCGCATCGCGAAGGCATTCCGGTCGTGCCGCTGATCGGCCCCTCGTCCATCCTGCTGGCGCTGATGGCCTCGGGACTGGGCGGACAACGCTTCGCCTTTCACGGCTACCTGCCGGCCAAGGAACCCGAACGCAGCCAGGCCATCCGCAGCCTCGAACAAACCGCGCGGCGCGACCGCGCCACCCAGCTTTTCATCGAAACGCCCTACCGCAGCGCAGCCTTGCTGGAGGCTCTGGCGCAAACCCTGGCGCCCGCCACCCTCATCAGCGTGGGGGCGGACATCAGCCTGCCCAGCCAGTGGATCCAGACCCGCAGCGCAAAAAACTGGCGCGGGCACACCGACGCGTCGAAGGATCGCCTCGCGGTATTCGGAATCGGCGTGTGAGATGGAACCGGACCTGATCGCACCGGTCCTTGAACAAACCCGCCGCGTTTTGCTACCGTGCCCCCACCCTGACAGATAGGACGCAACATGAATTTTTGCAGTGAATGCGGCAGCAGCGTCGTGCTGCGGGTACCGACGGGCGACCACCTGCCGCGCCATGTATGTCCTGACTGCGGCACGATCCACTACCAGAACCCCAAAATGGTCGTCGGCTGCCTGCCGGAATGGGAAGACAAGATTTTGTTGTGCCGCCGCGCGATCGAACCCAAATACGGCTTGTGGACGCTACCCGCCGGCTTCATGGAAAACGGTGAAACGACGCTGGAAGGCGCAGTGCGCGAAACCTGGGAAGAAGCCGGCGCCCGGGTCGAGGTTCACGGTCTGTATACCCTGTACAACCTGCCGCATATCAGTCAGGTCTACCTCATGTTCCGCGCCCGCCTGCTCGACCTGGACTTCAAGCCCGGCATCGAGTCGCTGGAAACTCGGCTGTTCAGCGAAGCCGAAATTCCCTGGGACGAAATCGCGTTTCGCACCATCCGGCTTTCGCTGGAGCAGTATTTCGAAGACCGCCGCAAGGGCGCATTCGACTTTCATTTCGGCGACCTCCGCTCGCGCTGAATCGCCCGCAAGCGGAGGCGAAGGGACTCAGGCTGCGACAGCGAGTTCCTGCTCCCGCCCCACCACATCCATGCTGACCCGCAGCCATTCCTCATGGCTTTCCTGCACTTCGCCCAGACGCAGGCGATACACCACATCGTCCTCGCGCAGCATCAGCGACGCGCCCAGTTTGTAGTGGCTCTGCGGAATCAGCAGATTGCTCGTGCTCTGTTCGGTGTGGGTCATCGGCAAATACACCGCCCACACTTTTTCCTGCTCGGACTGGGCTGTCTGGGATTCGGAATAAATCTCTACCCGTTTGGGATGCCGCGACAGGCGCTGCGTGCCCACCAGATTCTGGCCGTCTTCTTCGCGATTCCAGCGCGTGGCCAGCAACTGCCAGACGTTTTCAGCCGGGTCCCAGCTCACCGCCACCAGACGGCCATGCGGCAGCACTTGCTCCTCCGGCAAGGCGAAGCCCAGGCCATCCGTACTTTCATCGCGCAGCATCCAAGGCTCGAGCACCGGGCTGTGTTTCACTGCGCCCGGCCCCAGCAGCGCCGCCAGAATGTTGGGCATGCCGGATGCCACCCATACCCGTCCAAAGCGATGGGTACGCTGGCGATTGCGACGGATGCCGCCGCGCTCGATCAGGCTGGCGATCTGCCGCGTAAAGAACTGGTCGGACTCGGCATCCGGACTGGCATCCAGTTTTTTCAGGTAGTCGATCAAGGGACGGAAAGCGAAGTAACGCAGGCGGCGTCCCTGCCCCATTCCCTTCTCCACCACAAAAGCACTTTCGTCCTGCGACAAATCCACCATGTGGGTATGCACATCGATATAAGGCACTTTTTCCGGCAGCGGCAAAGGCGTATAGCCCTCGAAAATCTGTGCGATGGATTCGATTTCCTGGGCGCGATAGCCCACCGGCTGCACCAGACCCATCAGCATCGGCAGCGTGTATTCGCGTGCGCAATGGGTGGCGCGTGAATTGAACATCACCTCTTTGCGCTCCAGCCCGTCGCGCTCGACCAGACGGTAAATCTTGTGCAGGCGGCACCAGCCGGACGCTGCCGGATTGCGCGCCTGATGGTAGTCCCAGCGCATCACCAGCGCGGCGTAACGCAAGGCGCGCACCGCCATCTCGGCCACATGCGGTTTGAGGTCCGCGCTGTGCGGGCCGCGATAAGCCTGCTTCAGCATTCCCAGCCAGGCATCCGCCTGCAGCGACCAGAACACCCAGGTCTCGCGCCACAGCGCCTGGCGCGCGAGACGGAAGGTCGCCTGATTGCGCACGTACTGATCGACGATGCGATGCTGCAGCGGCAGCCCGACCGACTCCAGTTTCAGCAATGCCTGCATCCGCCCCAGCGTGGCTACTTCGTTTTCGGCATTGAAACGCTCCATCCCTTCCACCAGCGCATGGTGCGCGTCGTAATCCGAATCGGCCGGTAGCACTTTCAGCCATTTCTCGGTGGCTTTCAAGCTCGCGAAAGGCGATCCCGTTTCCACTTTGCGGCGGCGGGCGATGTTGCCAAGCATTTCAAAGAGTTCATTCATGTCGGTTATCGGCTTGGGTTGGATGCTCAACAAGCAGCACCATTTATGCCACCGCACCGGCGTCGGAGATTGTTTTCAAGCTGTTGGTTTAATTCGGATTTATGAAATCGTCTGGCCGCCCCATGCCGACGCGATAACGAAAAACTGACAGCCGCTGTTGAAACCACGTCAGTTCATTTTCCGGCCCGAATTCCTCCCCGCGCACGCAGCACAAACCCGGACGAACCCGCTACAATGCGCGCCTGCCTTGAGCGCTTCGTGCTTGAGCGCAACGGAAGCGTGGCCGAGCGGTTTAAGGCACCGGTCTTGAAAACCGGCGATGGTGCAAGCCATCCGTGAGTTCGAATCTCACCGCTTCCGCCAGTCTTGTAAAACGACCCCGCCGGGTCGTTTTTTATTGCCCAGGCCGTCAGCAACCCGAACACGCAGGGCCACACGGCCTGCGGTATGCTTGGGGCTGCTTCCTGCCTGCCCGTTGAAAGCCATGACTCTTCAGACCCGAACCCTCAGCCTGTTTGCTGGATTGCTGTTTGCCCTGCCCGTTCACGCCTGGGAGATCGGCGAATTCAAGAATGGCATGACGCGCGACGCCGTCGAGCAGGCGCTCAAGACCTGGAATTTCGACAAGACCCTGGCGGTCGGCAACGACGGTCTGTTCGCCTACGACCTGCCCAACAATCCGGCTGGCCGCCGCTTCCTGTTCACGTTCTGCAACGACAAGCTGGTCGCCTTCGATCAGGAAGTCGAGCCGGCCTTCCGCTCGTTCGTGGTCATCGCGTCCAACTATTCCAACCTGTACGGCAATCCGCTGAAAGTGATTCCCTATTCCAGCGTGGTCGCCAACGGCGAAAAGAATCTGCTGGCGATGTTCTGGCGCAAGGGCTCGGATTACATCGGAATCAAATACGCGCTCTACCCCACCAGCGAACAACTCTCGATGACCTGGCAGGTCAACAACAACTGCTGGCAGGCGCCGCGTTAAACCAGGGCCTGTCAGCGGGCGGCAATCCGCCGCCATACTCCCAGCCAGAGCTTGCGTACCTCGTCCAGCACCAGCACGCTGGACGCCACCAGCGCAGCCAGCAACCAGTCGCCCCCTTGCAGGCCGGTGGTGCCGAATACCGCCTGCGCCGCGGGCCAGTGCACGACCGCTGCCTGCAGACCGAGCACCCCCGCCAGCGCCAGCCACAGCTTGTGGTTGCGGAAAAAGTTGGCGTTGAACGTGCTGCCGTGCTCGGCGCGGGCGTTGAACACATTGAAGAACTGGAACAGTACGAAGGTGGTAAAGGCGAGCGTGAGCGCGTAGTGGTCGTCCTGTGTGGCGAGGCCGCGCTGGAACATGAACAGTGTGCCGGCCATCATGGTGATGCCGTACATCACCAGACGCGACATGCGTTTCACGGTGAGTATGCCCATCGAGGGCTTGCGCGGCTTGTCGCGCATGATGCCGGGGCGAGCGGGTTCGATGCCAAGCGTCATTGCGGGCGGGCCGTCCATGATGATGTTGATCCACAGCAGCTGAATCGCGCTGAACGGAGTGGGCATGCCCATGAGCGTGGCCGCCAGCACGGTGAGCATCGCGCCGATGTTGGTGGACAGCTGGAAGCGCACGAACTTGACGATGTTGTCGTACACCACGCGACCCTCCTCGACCGCCTGCACCAGCGTGGCGAAGTTGTCGTCGGTCAGCACCAGGGTGGCCGCTTCCCGGGTGACCGCGGTGCCGGTGATGCCCATGGCCACGCCGATGTCGGCCGCCTTGAGTGCGGGCGCATCGTTCACGCCGTCGCCGGTCATCGCGGTGATGTGGCCGCCGGCGCGCAGGGCCTCGACGATCTTGACCTTGTGCGCCGGCGACACGCGGGCGAATACGCTGATCGAATGGATGCGCCGCGCCAGTTCGCCCACTTGCATGGCATCCAGTTCGGCGCCGCTCACCACCTCGCCCCTGAGCCCGAGTTCCCGCCCGATCGCAGCAGCGGTATGGGCATGGTCACCGGTAATCATCTTGACCTGGATGCCCGCGTGCCGGCACTGGGCGATGGCATGCCGGGCCTCGGCGCGTGGCGGGTCCATCAGGCCGGCCAGGCCCAGAAAAGTCCAGCCCTGCGCCCAGTCGGTGAGATCGCCCGCCGGATCGAACGCCGTTGCCGGAATGACGCGCCGCGCCACCGCTAGAACACGCAGCGCCTGGCCCGCGAGGATTTCGTTTTCGGATTCGATGACCTGGCGTGCGGCGGCGTCCAGTTCCGCTTCGCCGGCCGCAGTCAGCCAATGATCGGACCGCGCCAGCAACACGTCGGGGGCGCCCTTGATGAACATCTCCACCACCGCGCCCGCGTGGTGAAACGTCGCCATGAACTTGTGCGCCGAATCGAACGGAATCTCGGCGATGCGCGGTTGTTCCGCCAGTTCGTATTCCGGATCGAGCCCGCCCTTCTGCGCCAGCACCCACAAGGCACCCTCGGTGGGGTCGCCGACCAGCTGGCCGTCGCGCACCCGCGATTCGGTGCACAGCGTCATCGGCAACAGCAAGGGCCGCAGCCGATCCTGAATCCCATCGCCCGCGACAGCGAGCGGCGAATCCGGCTGCAAGCTGATTTCGCCCGCCGCCCGATAGCCCTCCCCGCTCACCGTGAAACGGCTGCCGGCGAACCAGCCGGCGCGCGCGGTCATCTGGTTGAGCGTCAGGGTGCCGGTCTTGTCGGAGCAGATCACCGTGGTCGAACCCAGGGTCTCGACCGCGGACAGCTTTTTCAGGATGGCGCGATGCCTCGCCATTCGCCACATGCCGATGGCGAGCGTCACCGTCACCACGGCAGGCAGGCCTTCGGGGATGGCGGCCACCGCCAGCGCCACCGCGGTCAAGGCCGCTTCGGTCCAGGCCAGACCGCGCACGTAGTCGAGCACGAAAATCAGCGTCACCACGCCGCCCGCGATGAGGGCGAGATGCTTGCCCAGCCTGTCGAGCTGTTTTTGCAGCGGCGTTTCCGCCTCCGGTGCGGCGGCGATCATGCCGGCCAGCTTGCCCATTTCGCTAGCCATGCCGGTCGCGGTCACCAGCAGTTCGGCGCGGCCGCGCGTGACGACGGTATTCATGTAGAGCAGATTGAGCCGGTCGCCCAGCGGCAGGTCCACGACCGTCAGCGGCGCCGTCGACTTGCCCACGGTGTGCGATTCGCCGGTCAGCGCGGCTTCGTTGACTTCCAGCGCATGGGCAACCAGCAGGCGGCCGTCCGCCGGAATGCGGTCGCCCGCTTCCAGCAATACGATGTCACCCGGCACCAGCTGGATCGCGTCCACGTCCATCACACTACCCGCGCGCCGCACCCGTGCGCACGCAGTCAGCATCTGCTTGAGTGCCGCCAGGGTCCGCTCCGCCCGGTATTCCTGATAAAACCCGAGCGCGGCATTGAACACGACCACGACAAGAATGACTGCGGAATCCACCGGATCACCCACGGCCCACGCCAGCACCGCGGCGACCAACAGCACGATGACGAGAAAGTTCTTGAACTGACCGAGAAACTTCAGCCACATCGGGCGCGGCCGGGCTTCGCGCAAACGGTTCTCGCCAAAGCGCGACAAACGTTCGGCGACCGCCACGGCGCTCAGGCCGTGCGCCGGATCAACGCCCTGCGCGTGTGCGGCTTCGGCCGCCGGCCGGGTATGCCAGGGGGACGCTTCAGGGGACATGCGGATGACTCGACAGGGAATTCAAAATAAAGGCATCTCGGGCAGACTGCGACGGCTCGGATCGAACGAACAGCAACTATTCCACACCTTCACAGAGTGGGGGCCCGCACGCAAGGATTAGTGAAAGTCCCTGTGCATGAACGTCTCGAACTCATCCAGCGGCAGCGGCTCGGCGGGTGGCATTCGACGAATTCATCGTACTGATCGAAAGTGTGGAAAGCACGGATGCGCTGGAGGCCGTGATGCAGAAGATCCAGCAAAAACTGGCCGAATATTTTCAGCTGGATGGCCAGCTGATCCGGGTTTTGGCCAGCAGCGGCATCGCCCTGTTTCCCGATGATGGCGACAGCCCGGAGGCCTTGATCAAACAGGCGGACCTGCGCATGTATGCCGACAAACAGCGCCCGCCAGAACTGATCCGGACGCGATTCGCGTCTACAGATGCGGCGCGAGCTCGCGCCGCAGGAAGGTATGGAAATGCATCATGCCGTCTTCCAGCGGCGACTGGTACGGCCCGGTTTCGCTGATGCCCTGCTGGTACAACGCACGCCGGCCGCGCTGCATGCGGCTGCAGATATCGTCGTCTTCGACCGCTGTTTCCTGATACGCCGCCTGCTGGGCTTCGATGAAGGCCCGCTCGAACAGCACAATGTCCTCGGGGTAATAAAACTCGACTATGTTGCGGCAGGACTCGATGCCGGTGGGGACGATCGACGACACCACCAGCACATGCGGATACCACTCGACCATCAGGCCGGGGTAATACGTCAGCCAGATGGAACCATGCGCCGGCACCTTGCCCTGCTGGTACGCCAGCACCTGCTCGTGCCACTTCTGGTATACCGGCGATCCGGCCCGGGCGAGCCCGCGGTTGATGCCGACGGTCTGCACCGACCACCAGTCGCCGTATTCCCATTTCAAATCGTCGCAGGTGACGAAATGACCGAGCCCCGGGTGGGCAGGACCGACGTGGTAATCCTCCAAATACACCTCGATGAAGGTTTTCCAGTTGCAAGCGTAGTCCGTCACCTGCACCGAATCGAGCCTGAAGCCGGAAAAGTCGAGGTCGCGCACCGCCTGCATGCCGGCGAGATCGGCGTTGACGTCGCGTTCGCCGGCGAACAGCAGGCCCTGCCAGGTTTGCAGCCCGGTGCGGTTCAGATTCATGCAGGGATTGCCAGGAAACTCGGGCGCGCCCAGCAGGCTGCCCTGGCTGTCGTAAGTCCAGCGGTGGATCGGGCAGACGATATTGCCGGACGGCAGCTTGCCGCGGCCTTCCAGCATGATGGCCTGGCGATGGCGACAGATATTGGACAGCAACTCGGTGCCGGCGCCGCTGTTGACCAGCAGTTTCGCGCCGTCGAACAGTTCCAGCGCGTGATAGTCGCCCGGCTCGGGCGCCATCAGCTGATGGCCGACATAGCCGGAACCGCGCCGGAACAAATGCTCAAGTTCCAGCGCATGGATGGCCGGGTCGAAATACCAGGAGACTGGCAATTGTGGCGAAGTTAGCGACAAGGCGCTGGATTCGGCGAGATCGCTCATGGCGTACCCTACAAAATCAGCCCCCTTCCGGTATGCACCAGAAGCGGCAAACGTGGCCGGGGACGGCCACCATTAATAAAGTATCGGCGCAAAAATTAATGGGGCGATGTTCGCCCCACTGCCTGCCGATCAGAAAGGGCGGGGATTTTAGCACAGCCAGCCCCGTCCCCGCCCTGCGTCGTGACGCACCCGAATGAGCCCACAGCGTCTACGGTCTTGTCTTTGCCGACACGGCTAGAATGGCGGTTTTTCAAAAGGTATTCCCCATGTCCGAACCCGTTGTATATGACCGCGCGCCCGCCGAACTCGACCTCGAACCCGGTGAATACTGGTGGTGCGCGTGCGGCCGCTCGATGACCCAGCCGTTTTGCGACGGTTCGCACGAAGGCACCGAATTCGAACCCGTGCCTTTTGTCATCGAGGAAAAATCCACGGTGTGGTTGTGCAACTGCAAGCACAGCAAGGACAAGCCCTTCTGCGACGGCAGCCACAACGATTTGCCCGACGATATTTTCTAAGTCGATTGCTGCGCGGGTTTTGAAATGAACCATTCCGTCACACCGGAAGCCGTACTCGATTTCTGGTTCGGCCAGCCGGGCCCGGCATCCGAAGTTGCCGCCCGGCAGCGTGCGCTCTGGTTCGGCAAGTCGGCAGACAACGACCGGCAAGTCAGCGAGCGCTTTGACGGCACGTTGATCGCGGCTGGCGCAGGCCAGCTCGATCACTGGGCCGACACACCCCGCAACCGGCTTGCGCTGATTGTGGTGCTCGACCAGTTTCCCCATCACATCCACCGCAATCACGGACTATCGTTCGCCTACGACGCGCAATCGCTGGTGCTCGCGCAGGCCATGATCGAAAACGGCGACGCCGCCCGCGTCGCGCCGATCGAGCAGGTGTTTGCGTACCTGCCGCTGGAGCACGCCGAATCGCTGGCGTTGCAGGACCAGTCCGTCGCGCTGTACGCGCAGCTGGCCGCCGGGGCTGACGCCGCCGAGCGGCCGTTGTTCGAAGGCTTTCTCGATTACGCAGTCAAACACCGCGAAGTCATCGCGCGTTTCGGCCGCTTTCCGCATCGCAATGCATTGCTCGGCCGCACCAGCAGCGCCGATGAAATCACGTTTCTGCAGCAGCCCGGCTCGCGCTTTTAAGTTCTCACGCGGTTAAAATGGCGGCCTTCCGTGCCCCGGCTGCTCTCATGTCCCGCCAGATCCTCGTCACCTCCGCCCTGCCCTACGCCAACGGCAGCATTCACCTCGGTCACTTGGTCGAATACATCCAGACCGACATCTGGGTGCGTTTCCAGAAAATGCGCGGCCACGACTGCCGTTACATGTGCGCCGACGACACCCACGGCACGGCGATCATGCTGCGTGCGGAGAAGGAAGGCATCACCCCGGAAACATTGATCGGCCGGGTGTGGGACGAACACACGCGCGACTTCGCGGGCTTTTACATCGGCTTCGACCATTACTATTCGACGCATTCGGACGAAAACCGCGCACTGGCTTCTAAGATTTATCTGAGCCTCAAGGACGCCGGGCTGATTGACGTCAAGACCATCGCCCAGCTGTACGACCCGGTGAAAAACCTGTTCCTGCCGGACCGCTTCATCAAGGGGGAATGCCCCAAGTGCGGCGCGCTGGATCAGTACGGCGACAACTGCGAAGTCTGCGGCGCGACCTACAGCCCTACCGAACTGAAGAACCCGGTTTCGGCGGTCTCGGGCGCCACGCCGGTGCACAAGGATTCCGAGCATTACTTCTTCAAACTTGGCGCATGCGAAGCTTTCCTGCGCGAATGGACGACCTCGGGCGCGCTGCAGGCCGAGGCCGCCAACAAGATGCAGGAATGGTTCGCCTCCGGCCTCAACAACTGGGACATTAGCCGCGACGCGCCCTATTTCGGCTTCGAGATCCCCGGCGCACCGGGCAAGTATTTCTATGTGTGGCTCGACGCACCGGTGGGCTACATGGCGAGCTTCGCCAAATACGCCGCGGACAACGGCCTCGACTTCAACGCCTGGTGGGGCGCCGATTCCAAGACTGAGCTGGTGCATTTCATCGGCAAGGACATCCTGTATTTCCACGCCCTGTTCTGGCCGGCGATGCTGAAGAATTCCGGCCACCGCCTGCCGACCGCGGTGTACGCGCACGGCTTTTTGACCGTCAACGGCCAGAAAATGTCGAAGTCGCGCGGCACCTTCATCACTGCCGAAAGCTATCTGGCGCAGAAGCTCAACCCCGAGTGGCTGCGCTACTACTACGCCGCCAAGCTCAACGGATCGATGGAAGACATCGACCTCAACCTCGACGATTTCATCGCGCGGGTGAACTCCGACCTGGTCGGCAAGTTCATCAACATCGCCAGCCGCACCGCCGGCTTCATCCACAAGAATTTCGACGGCAAACTGGCCGACGGCGTGGCGAATATCGAACTGATCGGCGCATTCCAGGCTGCCGCCGGCGACATCGCCGCGCATTACGAGGCGCGCGACTACGGCCGCGCATTGCGCGAGATCATGGCGCTGGCCGACCGCGCCAACCAGTATGTGGCCGACGAGAAACCCTGGGAACTGGCGAAGAAACCGGAAGCGGTATATCGCCTGCATGAAGTCTGCACGGTTGCGCTGAACTGCTTCCGCCTGCTGACCCTGTACCTCAAGCCGGTGCTACCGAAACTGGCCGAACAGGTCGAGGCCTTCCTGAATATTGCACCGCTGGCCTGGGAGGATTCCCAAAGCCTGTTCATCCGCCACCCCATCAACGAGTACAGCCACCTGATGACCCGTATCGACCCCAAATCCATCGAAGCCATGGTTGACGCCAACAAGCAGAACCTCGAACCCGCCCCTGCGCCGGTACGGCATGCCGAAGCGCAGGCACATGGCGATGCCAAGGCCGCATCACCCTCTCCCCAACCCTCCCCCCTCAAGGGGGAGGGGGCAAACGCTGCCGCTGACACGGCGACGATTTCAATCGACGACTTCGCCAAAATTGATCTACGCATCGCCCGCATTGCCAACGCCGAGCACGTCGAGGGTGCCGACAAGCTGTTGCGCCTGACGCTCGATCTGGGCGATCTGGGTACACGCCAGGTCTTTGCCGGCATCAAATCGGCCTACGCGCCGGAAACCCTGGTCGGCCGCTACACCGTGATGGTCGCCAATCTCGCCCCGCGCAAAATGAAGTTCGGCATGAGCGAAGGCATGGTGCTGGCCGCCTCCGGCGATGCCCCCGGTCTGTTCATCCTGTCGCCCGATTCCGGCGCGCAAGCCGGCATGAAGGTGAAGTAAAAAGGCCCGCAATGAAACCGCTCACGCTGCATCTCGTCATTCACGGTCGGGTGCAGGGCGTGTTTTTCCGCGAATCCATGCGCCAGCAAGCGGACTCGCTCGGCGTCAAAGGCTGGGCACGCAACCGCGCGGACGGCACGGTGGAAGCCATCATCCAGGGCAGCGCCGATTCCGTCGACACACTGCTGGAATGGGCGCGGCGCGGTCCCCCGCTGGCGAAGGTGACACATATCGATCAGGGGACTGGCAGCGGCGAATGGCTGACGTTCGACATCCTGCCATCCAGTCACTGAAACCCTTGGCGTAAATCGCGGGCAAAAAAATGCCCAGCTCAAAAGAGCCGGGCGGAGAATCCATCGTTTAGGAAGGATTGGAGGAGACAACACTGAGAGCCATTGCGGCATCATCAGCGTTATTAGAATTCTCTAATATTATGTTTTTCTTGTCAACAACTATTTGCGGGCCGAGTTCAAATCAAGGCCGGCTCAATACACCACGTTGACCGCTTCGGGCTTGAGCCAGCCCCTGAGCGACTCCAGCAGGCGGTCATCCAGCCGCACCCGCCATCCTTCGCCCAGCCGCACCCGACAGCGGGCTTGGGGGTTCTGGTAGTCGATCCACACCGGGCAGCCGCCCTCCTGCGCCTTGTAGGCTTCCAGCAGCGCGGCCAGCTTGCGGCCGTTGCCGGCTTCGGCATGAAACGAGCCGTTGCACAGCAGGCGCAGCCCCTGCGCAAAACGGGTGCGCGCGCCCGCCAGGTCGTAAATCTTTTCGGCAATGACCCGGATCCCGCCGGAATACTCGTCGCGGTTGACCTTGCCCTCGATCACCAGCAGCGCGTCGTCTTTCAGCAAATGACGGTTCTGCTCGTACAGCTCGTTGAAAATCACCACTTCGACCTGCGCGGTCGCGTCGTCCAGCAGCAGGATCAGCATCTTGCCGCGCCGCGTCATCTGGACGCGCAGCGAGACGACGATCCCGGCCAGCATGACCGGGTCGCGCGAGGGCTCCAGGCTGTTGAGCTGACGCTTGGCAAAACCGGACACCTCGCTCAGATACGAGGTGAAGGGGTGGCCGCTGAAGAAATAACCAAGCGCGGACTTCTCCTGGATCAGCTTGTCGAGATCGCTCCAGTACGGCACATCGACCAGGTCTTCGCCACCCTCGAGCGCTTCACCGAACAGGCCGACCTGCCCGCCGCTCCTCGCCGCGCGGTCGGCGGTTTCGAGCGCCGCTCCGACCGAGGCCATCAGGCTGGCGCGATGATCGTTGATCGTGTCGAATGCGCCGGCTTTGACCAGCGCTTCGAGCACGCGGCGGTTGAGGTAGCGCTTGTCCACCCGTCGCGTCAAATCGAACAGGCCCTGGAACGGGCCATTCGCTTCGCGCTCGGCGACGATCGCGCCGATGGCCGCCTCGCCGCTGCCCTTGATCGCGCCGAGGCCGTAGCGGATGTCGGTTTTCGACACCGGCTCGAAGCGATACAGCGACTGGTTGATATCGGGCGCCAGCATGCGCAGGCCGTTGGTGCGGCAGTCTTCATAAAATATCCGCACCTTGTCGGTGTCGGACATCTCGGACGACATCGTCGCCGCCATGAATTCAGCGGGGTAATAGGCCTTGAGCCAGGCGGTGTGATACGCAATCAACGCGTAGGCAGCCGAGTGCGACTTGTTGAAGCCGTACTCGGCGAACTTTTCCATCAGGTCGAACAGCCGCTCGGCGACCTTGGTATCGGCCCCGCGCTTGGCCGCGCCTTCGAGGAAGATGGTGCGCTGCTGCGCCATTTCCTCGGGCTTTTTCTTGCCCATGGCGCGCCGCAGCATGTCCGCGGCACCGAGGCTGTAGCCCGCCAGGATCTGCGCCACCAGCATCACCTGTTCCTGGTAGACGATGATGCCGTAGGTCGATTTCAGCACCTGCTCGAGGTCCGGATGGAAATATTCCGGCTTCTGCTTGCCCTGCTTGCGCGCGATGAAGTCGTCCACCATGCCGGAGCCGAGCGGGCCCGGCCGGTTCAGCGCCATCAGCGCGATGATGTCCTCGAAGCAGTCGCCCCTGAGCTTTTTCTCCAGATCCTTGGCCGAACGCGATTCGGACTGGAACACGGCCGTGGTGTTGCCGTCGGCGAACAGCTTGTACACCGCACGGTCGTCCAGCGGCAGGTCTTCCAGACGGAAGTCCTTGCGGTCTTCGTGGCGCTGCACGAAGCGCACCGCCTCGGCCAGGATGGTCAGCGTGCGCAGGCCGAGAAAGTCGAACTTGACCAGGCCGATCGCCTCGACGTCGTCCTTGTCGAATTGCGACACCGCCGACCCCGAGCCTTCGGCCTGGTACAGCGGGCAGAAATCGGTCAGCTTGCCCGGCGCAATCAGCACGCCGCCTGCGTGCATGCCGACGTTGCGGGTGATGCCTTCGAGTTTTTCGGCCAGCGGCAGCAGCTCGGCGAGCTCTTCTTCGGCGGCGGCACGCTCGTCGATCTGCGGTTCTTTCTCGCGCGCTTCGGCGAGCGAAATCCCCAGCTCGTTGGGCACCAGCTTGACGAATTTATCGACGAACAGATACGGCAGGTCGAGCACGCGACCGACGTCGCGCAGCACCGCCTTGGCCGCCATGGTGCCGAAGGTGGCGATCTGCGACACCGATTCGACGCCGTAGCGCTGCTTGACGTAGTCGATGACGCGATCGCGCCCGTCCTGGCAGAAGTCGACGTCGAAGTCGGGCATCGATACCCGCTCGGGATTCAGAAAGCGCTCGAACAGCAGGTCGTAGGCCAGCGGATCGAGATCGGTGATGCTGAGGCAGTACGCCACCAGCGAGCCCGCGCCCGAGCCGCGCCCGGGGCCGACCGGCACGCCGTTGTGCTTGGCCCAGTTGATGAAGTCGGACACGATCAGGAAGTAGCCGGGGAAGCCCATCTGGATGATGGTGCCCAGCTCGAACTCCAGCCGCTCGACATATTCCGGCATTTTGGCGGCGCGCACCGCTTCATCCGGATAGAGATGGGCCATACGTGCCTGCAGACCTTCGTGCGAACGCTGCCGCATGTAGTCGTCTAGACTCATGCCGTCCGGCGTCGGAAAATCGGGCAGCTTGCTCTTGCCGAGTTCCAGCGTGAGATTGCAGCGTTTGGCGATTTCGACGCTGTTCTGCAGGGCCTCCGGCAGGTCGGCAAACAGTTCCGCCATTTCCTCCGGCGACTTGAAATACTGCTCGACCGTGAACGGGCGCGGACGCCGCGGATCGCCCAGCATCATGCCCTCGGCGATGCACACGCGCGCCTCGTGCGCCTTGAAATCGTCCGGCGACAGGAACTGGATCGGGTGGGTGGCGACCGCCGGCAAATTGAGCGCAGCGCCAATATCCAGCAGGCCGTCGATCAGGCGTTCGCTGTGCGGCTGGCCGAAGCGTTGCAGTTCCAGGTAATAGCGCCCGGGAAACAGACTCGCCCACGCCGCGGCGGCAGCGCGTGCGGCATCGGTTTTGTCGTCGAGCAGCGCTTGCGCCACATTGCCGCCGTCGCCGCCCGACAAGGCCAGCAAACCCTCACTGCTTTCGGCCAGCCAGGCGGGGTCGATCTCGGCACGGCCGCGGTGGATGTTGTGCTGATACGCGCGCGAGAGCAGTTCGCACAAGCGACGATAGCCTTCGCGGTGCTGCACCAGCAGCAGCAGCCGTGAAGGCCGATTGCGATCGGCAGCATTGCTGATCCAGACGTCGCAGCCGAATACGGGTTTGACCCCCGCGCTGCGCGCTGCGCGATAGAACTTGACCCAGCCGAAGGTGTTCGACAGATCGGACAGGCCCAGCGCCGGCATCGCGATCTCGCGCGCGCGCTTGACCGCGCCGTCCACCCGCACCAGGCCATCGGCGACGGAGTATTCGGAGTGCAGGCGCAGATGGATGAAACGCGGATCGGTCATAGAAAAGCGGCAGAATGCAGGGCGGTATTTTAACGCCGGGGCCACCCCGCCAAGCAGCACAAAAAGAAAAAGGCAGCCGCGGCTGCCTTTTTTCGAATGCGCGCGGCGCTCAGTTTGCGCGGCGCTTGAATTCGTTGGTGCGGGTGTCGATCTCGATCATG